>JAJFFH010000059.1 GCA_021776735.1 Planctomycetota bacterium
TGAGCTTCCCCCGAATCGGTGGACACCTCGGATCAGTAGGATACTGGTCAAGGAGTACCGATGGGACAGCGCAAGAAGCGCACGTTTACAGCTGAGCAGAAGTCGGAAGCAGTTCGGCTGTATCACGTGGTGGGAAACTACGCGCAGGTTGGGCGTGACTTGGACCTTCACCCCAACGTATTGCGTGGCTGGGTGAAGCAGGCGGCGGTCGATGCGGGGGAAGGCCCGGCCGAAGCGCTCACGACCGCGGAGAAGGCAGAGATCCGCGCGCTGAAACGAGATTTGAAGCGCGTGCGCATGGAACGGGACTTCCTAAAAAAAGCCGCTGCCTTCTTCGCACGGGAAGAAAGCTCGAGATCTTCGAGCTGATCGAAGCGGAGAAGGCTCGCTATCCTGTTTGTCTGATGTGCCGCGCGCTGGCCGTTTCGCCGAGCGGTTTTTATGCCGCTCGCGGTCGTCCGCCGTCGGCGCGTACGATTGAGAATGAACGGCTCGTCGCCGTGATTCGAAAGGCGCACCAAGCGAGCCGGGGAACCTATGGGAGCCCTCGCGTTTTAGCGGAGTTGCGCGGTCAGGGCTGCCGAGTGGGCAAAAACCGCATCGCGCGTCTGATGCGCGAGAATGGTATATCAGCGCGGCTACAACGCCGTTGGCGAAGGACCACCGACTCCAAGCACAGCTTGCCGGTGGCGCCGAACCTTCTGGATCGTCGGTTTCAAGTCGATGCGCCGAACACGGTCTGGAGCACCGACATCACATACATCTGGACGCTGGAAGGCTGGCTCTACCTGGCCGTCGTGGAGGACCTGTTTTCCCGGCGGATCGTGGGCTGGTCGATGGCAGCACACATGCGGATCGACCTAGTGATTGGTGCCTTTAATATGGCGATCGGGAATCGCCTGCCCACCGCGAATCTGCTGATTCACTCGGACCGCGGCAGCCAGTACGCAGGCTTTCTCTACCAGAAGAGAATGCAGGAGTGCGGGATCACATGCAGCATGAGCCGGCGGGCGAACTGCCTGGATAACGCGGTGGTCGAGAGCTTCTTCGGAACGCTCAAGCGTGAGCTCGTCCATCGCCGAACCTGGGTCTCGAGAGACGAGGCTCGGGCGGCTATTCACGAATACATCGAGGTCTTCTACAATCGTCAACGCAGACACTCTACGCTGGGACAGGTGAGCCCCGCGGAGTTCGAACGAAACAGCAACAAGCAGGCTGCAGGAGCAGCTTAGCGAGGTGTCCACCGATTCGGGGGAAGCTCACATCGCGGTTGTCGCCCACTTCGTCACACTCTTCCAAATCCGCGCTCGCATCGTCGTCGAATCTGATCGTGACATGTCCGGGCTTTACCGGCCACGTACCCGATACCTGAACATTGATCTTCGCGTTCTCCGCGGGCAGGTTCACGCCCTCTACGCGGATGCTCAGTGACTCGCCGGGCTCGTAGACCAATCGACTCGTGGTACCGATCGAAAAGATCCGCGGCACGCAATCTGAGAAATCGAACGGAACGAATCTCTGATTCGTGTGGCAAGCGGCAAGGGACCAGGCAATCAATACGTAGCGCATCATCAGCTTCCTGACGGACGAGAAGACCTCCGCCACAAGGAACACGACAACGAAGCCGGAAAGCCGTCAAAATAAACTGGCGGCGGATCAGGCACGGCGGCGGCGGCGACGCTGCAGGTGCGGCAACAGCCACAGGTAGACGCCGGTGCCCCACAGCCCGAGCAGGATCACGCCGGCGGGCAAAAAGATCCAGCGTTTCGCGCCGGCGAGAAACCACGAGCCGTCGTGCAGGCTTTCGATCAGGTCCGAGCGGCGGTACCCGATCTGCAAGACCTCGCACGTCGCGGCATCGAGCTGGATCTCCCAGCGGTTCCTGCAGCGGACCTTGATGACGCCCAGGCCCGGCCGCACGTCGAGCCGATCGATGTCGTCCCAGCCCTGCACACCGGCCTCTTTCACGGCACGGGCCGCCTGAAGCACGTGGGCGAACGCCGCCGAAGGTGCCCCTACCGCCCCCGCCCCCCCCATTCTTGCCTCCGGCTGAATCCATTCGAAGTCCTTCTTGACCTGCAAGAGCAGCCCGGACCCGATCACGACCAGCAACGGCACGGCCACGAGAACGGCCCCCCACCGGTGCAGTTTTCGATTCAACACGGACGCCTTCATTCCGGAGATGATAAGGAAAGCGTGAATCCTCCCGCCGGATACGCGTCTTCAGGTAGGTGATGAACGTCGAGGCCGAAACGCTCCTTGTGCACGCCGGGTTTGTTCGCGCGATTGCGCGGCGGCTGCTGCGCGACCCCGAACTCGCGGAAGACGTCGTGCAGGACACGTGGGTCACCGCCCTGCGCCGCCCGCCACGCCAATCCGGCAACGTCCGCGGCTGGCTCGGCACCGTCGCGCGCCACCTGGCCCTGCGGCGGCGCCAGCGCGAGGCACAACGCCCCGACCGCGAGCGGCGCGCCGCGCGGCCCGAGGCGAACACGGCCCAGGGAATCGACGAAGTCGAACTGACGCGCCGCATCGCGGGCGCCGTGCTCGCGCTCGACGAGCCGTACAAGACCGTCATCCTCCAGCGCTTTTACCGCGACTGGACGCCGTCCCGCATCGCGCGCGAAACTGGCACGCCGGTCAACACGGTGAAGACCCGGCTGCGGCGTGCCTTGGCTACGTTGCGGGAACAACTCGACCAAAAAGCGGACGGACGGCGATGCCTTTGGGTGCCGGCGCTCGCGTCGCTCGCGGGCGCAACAGCGGGTGCTGCTTTTTTGACAGCCAAGAAACTCCTCCTCGCGGCGGTCGTGCTCGCGGCGGCAGGCGTCGGCACCGTGGCCTGGCAACGCTCGTCAACCGAACGCAATGCGCCGGTAAACCGTCAAGCGCGCCACGTCCCCGCGCCCCCCAAAACCAAGACAGAGGCGTCGCCTCCCTCCAAGACGGCGCCACAAAAAAAGAACACGGTTCCCGTCCCGCCGGCAACACCCTTCGCCTACGAGGGCAAGGTCGTGGACGAAAACGGCCGCGGCATCGCGGGTGCTCGCGTCGAGATGCTCTACGTCGGTAAGCAGATGGGAACCGGCGGCGGCATGGAGCTGCTCGTCCTCGCCGGACGCGAGAAACGGCTCGGCCGGTCGTTCACGACGAGCGGTTCCGACGGGACGTTCCTTTTTGGGCGTCAAAGCGTGCAATGGGCGGCCGTGTTCCGCGCGAGCCGGGAGGGCTACGCGCCGGGCGCCACCGCGAGTCCGGCGCGACCGTGCACGATCGTTTTGCACCGACGACTGCCGGTGCGCGTCGTCGTCACCGCCCAGGGACAGCCGGTCGCGGGCGCCCGGGTCGCGTTGACGCCCTCAGCCGAAAGGCTTCCGTTGCGCCAGATCCTGTTCGAAACAACCACCGACGCCGAAGGCATCGTCGGGCTGCCGCTGATCGACGGCCGATTGCAGCTCGAAGTCGATCCGATCGAAGCCACGCTCGGATCGGTGCATCGTCCGGTCACACTGACGGCCGGCGTGCTGCCCATCGAACTGCCGCCGCAGAGCACCCGGCGCGTACGTCTTGTCGATGCCTCCACCGGTGCACCGTTGCCGCTCGGTTTCGTGGCATTCGTGCGGACGGCCGGCACCGGCTACGCCGGACGCGAGTCGCCGGTGCGCAAGGTGCCCGCCGAAGCGGACGGTTACGTCGATCTTCCCTGGCACAAGGACTGGTCCGCGTTCGCCTCGGCACCCGGGTACGAGTGGATCTTCGTCATGAGCGACACGGTACGGCTACGGCGTGCGATGACGGTCACCGGTCGCGTACTGGATCCGCAGGGCCGGCAGATGACGAACGTGCCCCTGTTTGTCTCGCTTGAATCGAATCCGACCGGACGCGGGTCGGCGGGCCTGCCGGTGATCACAGTGTGGACGGACAGCGTAGGACGGTTTGAAGTGACGATCCGGCAGTATCGCCCCCGCACCCTTCCGTACCCCCCCGACATCGGGCGACGCACGCTCGTCGCGTTCGACAGGCGATACGGCCTCGCGTTTTCAAAAAGCATCGCCGTCCGTCCCTCCGTCCGAGTCGAGACGACACTGCGATTCGGACGCAACGGAACGCTTCGTCTCCACCTGCTCGACCGCGACGGCCAGCCGATCGTCGGTGCCACCCCCACGATCGCACGAGTCGATCGCACGCCGGAGACGTGGAAGGGCCGGCGCGAGCATGGACTGGATGTGCGCCGGGTTGTCGGTCGCGCGCGCGCCAAGACCGACTCGCGTGGTCGGGTTGTCGTCGCCGACCTGTCCGCCGGGCGCTACCGCATCACACATGAGCGGGTCAGCCGCGAGGTCGATGTGGAGGCGGGCGAGACGCGTGACGTTGAAATCCGGATCGGTGCCGGACCGGGCATCACGGGTCAGGTGTTTGGGCGCGACGGTGCGCCGCTCGCGGATCTTCAGATCTATGTCAGCGGCAAGTCGTACGGCGGGACGCGGACGGACGCGAGGGGCCGGTTCACGTTTCCCGACATGAAGGCCGGTCCGCACACCGTGGCGCTGATGCGGGTCGATGGCGTGCGTTTCACGGTCCCGGCCAAGCGCGGAGACGAACTCGTCATCCGCGAGCCGTCCGGGCGCACGCGCGCGCGCATCGAACTGACCGGCGTCGATGCGGCACTTGTCGAGCACTCGGTCATGACGCTGAGCGAAACCGTGCCGGCGTACGGCAAGGTCGCGCCGCTGCAAGACGGGCTGACGCTGCCGTTTCTGCCCGGGCGCGCGATCCTGTTTGTGCGCGCCAAGGGGCACGGTTGGCGGGCCGTGGATTTCGTAGCCAAGGACGGCGATGTTTTTGTCGTGCGCGTGGACCTGCCGCCCGCGGGCGGCGTTGCCGGCATCGTCACCGGCCTCCCGGCGGGGATCAACTGGTTTGCGCAGGTCGAGCCGTACGACGGGCCGCATCGCGAACTCGTGCGCAGCCGATCGCCGTACACGCGCGGGATCATCCACGTGTTTCACGGCTGGGATTGGTGGAAGGGAATCAAGAACGGGCGCTTCGAAATCGGCAACCTGATGCCGGGCCGCTGGAAGCTGCGTATTGGCCACCAGCCGGACGGACCCGGCTTCGTCGATGTGGCCACGAAGGACTTCGTGGTGCGCTCGGGCGAAACGACAACCGTCGAAGTCGCGATCGATCCGGGCTATGCTCCCGGACGATGAAGCTCCTCAGGTAGCGCGGCCCTCGACGCCGGCCTTGATGTTGTCGCGCGCCAGCAGCGGCGCGAGGTCCGGCTGCGGCTTCAAGCGGGCGTGTTGCCACGGCTCGAGGCGACGCCATGCATCCAGAAACAGTTTTTCGGCCTCGGCCCAGCGCTCGCGGCGGCCCAAAAACGCGGCCAAGGCCATCGGTCCGCCCGCAAACTCGGGGTTGGCCTGCGGGATCTCGCGAAAGACATCCTCGGCAAGGTCCGCCTTGTCCCAGGCCTCGAAGACCTTGCCGAGCTCCGTGCGCGCACTGGCGTACGACGGCTTGGCGCCGATCGCGCGCGAAAACCACTGCACCGCGCGAGGGAGGTCGCCGTTCTCCTTGTGCGCGCGCCCGCGCAAAAACATCATCGTCTCGTCGTCGGGAAACACGTCGAGCGCCTCCGCCGTCGCGGTCAACAGCCCGCCCCAGTCCTTTTCGTGGAGCAGCATCTGCGCCTTCATCCAGTGCGCCAAGATGCGCTCCGGTTCGCGCTCGATCGCGCGGTCACAGGACGGGATCGCGCGCTCGCTCAAGTCGAGGTCCTTCCGCACGCCGCGCGCGCGCAGACCGAGCATCGTCCACCACCAGTTCTCGCGGAGAAACACGCTGTCGGAATGCTCGCCATGCAACCGCTCAATCTCACCGAGCGCGTCCTTGTCACCTTGCCAGATGCGCACGCCGGCGGCGGCGGAACGCACTTCGGGATCCTCGTTGTCCGCGACCTGCTTCAGCAGCGCCGCCTTCTCGTCGGGCTCCTGAAGAAACGCCGCCAGCGAACAACGGAGCCGATCCGACCCGGTCGCCTCGATGCCCTCGCGCAGGATCGCCAGCCCGCGCGCGGGCGCGTAGCCGCGCAGGTGCACAAACCCAAGATGCGACCAGGCATCGACGTGGGACGGATCCAATTCGACGGCGCGCCGCAACACGTCCCCGGCAATCGGCAGGCGATTGCGCTCGTGCAGCTCCTGCCCGATGCGCGCAAGCACGGTCACGTCGTCCCAGTTCGAATACGCCTCCCGGACGAGTTCGACAATCAAGGCCATGAGTGCAGTGTAGCCCGAATGCCCGGAACGATCCGCCTGGTCCGGTATAACGCCTGAATGGAGCGGCTACGGACGCTTGGTTGGTTCACGGGGCTCTTGCACGTGTTCGCTCTTTCGCTTGCCGGGCTCTTCCTGCGGCCGGGTTCGATTCTCGCGCCCGCGGCGGAACGCGCGGCGTACATCGCCGCGGAACCGTGGGCGTGGAAGCTCTCGTGGGCGGTCTGGGTCGTCGCGGCGCTCGCGTTTCTCGTGTTCCAGGTCGGCTGCCGCCGCGCGTTGCCGGGTCCGCTGACGCGGTGGGCGATGTTGCCCACGCTGCTCGCGGTCGTCACCGATCTGTCGTGCGACTGGATGTGGATCGTCGATGTGCCCGCGGCTGCCGCCGCCGGGGCGGACTTCTCCGTGATCGAGTCCCGCGCGTTTTTCGGCGGCTCGGTCATCGCCAACGGGCTGTACACCGTCGCTGTGCTGCTGACCGGGCTGGCGTTGCCGCGCCACCGGGTCTATACCGCCGCCGTGGTGGTGACCGGCTTCGGGTTCTCTTTGGTGGCCGCGCTCTTTTGGCCGACCGCCATCGTGGTCCTGAGCGGCGCCACGATCTTGACCTACAGCGTCTGGGCCGTCCGGGTGACCTACCCGTGAGCCCCCCCGGTGACAGCGTCGTCGTCTTCGGTGGCACCGGCACGTTCGGGCGGCTCCTGGTCGAGGAGATCGGCGCTTGCACGGTCGTCGGGCGTAGCACCGGCCACGACATCCGCGACAGCGGCGCGTGCCGGCGCGCACTCAAGGGGGCACGCGTCGCAATCAACTGCGCGGGTCCGTTTCAGGGCTTTGACGACACGCTCCTGCGTGCGTGTCTTGCCGCCGGCTGCCACTACGTCGATATCGCCGACGACCGTGCGTACTGCGCGGCGGTACGCGGACTCGACGCGGAGTTCGCCGCGCGCGGGTTGACCGCGGCCTACGGCTGCTCGTCCTTGCCCGGCGTGTCCGGCGCGCTCGCGGCCCGCGTGAAACCCGCGCGTGCGCGCATCACGTTGTTCATCGGCAACAAGAACCCGAAGGGTGCGGGCGCCGTGAAGTCGCTCGTCGGCGGACTGGGACAGCCAATCGCGGCGCCGCAGGGGGAGCTGCGGGGATTTCGCGACGGTGTTGTCGTCGGCCTGCCTGCCCCGTTCGGTCCTCGGCGGGTCTACAACTTCGACAGCCCCGACTACGACCTGCCCGGAGCCGACGAGATCACGGTGAAGGTCGGATTCGAGTCGCGCACCGCGACGGCGCTCTTGGCCACAATCGCGCGCTGCCACCTTCCGGGCGCGGACATGCTCGCGTCGGTCGGCCGCCTGTTTTCCTGGTACGGATCGAGCGGCGGCGTGGTGATGGTCGAGGATCTCAAGTCGGGCCGCCACGCCGCCGTGCTCGCACGAGAGCGCGGCCAACGTCTCGCGATCCTGCCGGCGGTCTACGTCGTGCGCGCGCTGTGCGGAGCGGGCGCCCAAGCTGGTGCCCGCACGGCAAGCGAAGTGCTGGGCGCCGACGAACTCCTCGCGGCACTCGAACGCGACGGATACACACTCGTCGAGGGTTCACGAGACGGCGGACAGGCCGAGCTCTAGGGCGCGCAGTTGCAGGCGCATCGCCGTCGCCAGCGGGACGGGCCGGTACGCGTCGGGTGATTCGCCGCGAACGAACAGCGGCACCTCCGTCACGAGACAGAGCGGGTCGCCCCCGAGCGAGCGAACGTACTCCATGGAACTTCGCTTGAACTGCGCCGCCGTGGCCTCGTCGCCGTGAGACCGAAAAAACGTCTGCATCGCCGTGCTTTCCGGGGTCGTCCAAAACCCCGGCTCGAGATAGAAAAACCCCTTCTCGCCCTTGCGGTTCTTGTCGAACAGCGAGAGCCTCTCTTTGCGGACCGCCTCGGCGTAGGAGTCACGCAACGGTTGGGTGCGAAACGCCCAGGTGCGTTCGATCAAAAGCAGCGCGCCGGGAGCTGCCGCCATGCCGTGCAGGCTCATGTGCAGCGCGGCGGGTGCGTGGCGGGCTAAAAAACCCGCGACCGCTTCGTTCTCCGGACGCAAGTCCGGATATCCGAACTCGATGTCGCGCCCGGGCGGTTCGCGCACCATGCCGGGCAGGCACGCCGCGGCGTCCGGCCATTTTTCGATACACGGGCGGTTGCGCGCCTCGCCATCCGGATTGACGTGCGGCACGACAACAAAGCGCCAATCACCCAGCAAATCCGGACGCCGCTGTGGCAATTCGCAAACAAGCGCGCGCAGGGTCTCGGGCCCGACCGGCTCGTCGGCATGCGCGCCAGCCAAGAGTATCGCCGTCCCGCCTCCGCTCCTCTCGGAGCTTCGGCGCGGGCTAGCCCGTTTGCTGTCCCCGAGGATGAACCCGTCCAGCGGACGCCCCGCCTCGCTTTGTCCGATGACCTCGTGGCGCACAAGCCGCGGATACGCCGCACACGCCGCAAGCAGAAGCGGCCGCACCTCGTCCGCCGAACGAAAGGCAGGATCGGCCGGCACCAGATCGTTCATTCGACCAGGAAGGCTACCAGCCCCCGCGCGCGTCCCCGAATGGACGACATTGGTACGATGTAAGGTTCTGCACGGAGGCGCATCCATGAACGATCTTTCCGACACCGACACCTTTCTTCGCCGTCATCTCGGGCCCTCCGAGAGCGAGATCCAAGAGATGCTCGCCGCGATCGGCCACGAGTCGCTCGAGTCGCTTTCCGAGGCCGCGGTGCCGTCCGACATCCTGCTCGATCAACCGCTCAGCCTCGGCCCGCCGCGCGGGGAACACGCCGTCCTGCGCGACCTTCGAGAGATGATGCGCAAGAACGAAGTGTGGCGTTCGTTCATCGGGATCGGCTACCACGGCACGCTCGTGCCGGCCGTCATCCAGCGCAACATCCTGGAGAACCCGGGCTGGTACACGCAGTACACGCCGTACCAGGCCGAGATCGCGCAGGGGCGGCTCGAAGCGCTGCTCGCGTTTCAGACGATGGTCTGCGACCTGACCGGCCTGCCGGTCGCGAACTCGTCGCTGCTCGACGAGGCCACCGCCGCCGCCGAGGCGATGACCCTGTGCCTCGCGGTCAACCGCAAGAACAAGTCGGAGACGTTCTTCGTGTCCGAGCGCTGCCATCCGCAGACGATCGCCGTCGTGCAGACGCGCGCCGGAGCGCTCGACCTCAAGATCGTCGTGGGCGACCATGCGGCGTTCGATTTCGCGGCGACACAGGTCTTCGGCTGCCTCGTGCAATACCCGGCAACGGACGGGGCCATCCTCGACTACACCGACTTCACCGAGAAGGCCCACGAGGCCAACGCGCTCGTCGTCGCTGCCACGGACCTGCTCGCCCTGACGGTGGTCACGCCGCCGGGCGAATGGGGCGCCGACATCGCGATCGGCAACTCGCAGCGGTTTGGTGTACCGCTCGGCTACGGCGGACCGCACGCCGCGTTTTTGGCCACGCGTGACGCGTACAAGCGCCAGCTTCCCGGCCGCATCATCGGCGTGTCCCGCGACTCGCGCGGCATGCCCGCCCTGCGCCTCGCGCTCCAGACCCGCGAGCAACACATCCGCCGCGAGAAGGCGACGAGCAACATCTGCACGGCGCAGGTCCTGCTCGCCATCATGGCCGGCATGTACGCGGTCTACCACGGTCCGCAGGGCCTCAGGGCCATCGCGGAACGTGTCCGCGGCCTCACTGTGCTCCTCGCGGACGGGCTGCGCAAGGCGGGCTTCGATCTCGGCGACGCTCCGTTCTTCGACACCCTGCGCATCCCGATCGTAGACGGGCAACGCGATGGGATTCTTGAGGGTCTCGCGCGCTGCCAGATCAACGCGCGCAAGTACAAGGACGGATCGCTCGGCATCGCGCTCGACGAAACGGCCAACCTCGACGCCGTGCAAGACATCGTGGGTGCATTCGGCGGTGTGCGCGGGCACCAAGGCATCGCCGTCCCGGAGCTTCCCGCTCCGTTTGCCCGCCAAAGCGGATACCTCAAGCACACGGTCTTTCACCGCTACCACGCGGAGCACGAGTTCCTGCGCTACGTGCACCGCCTCCAGGACAAGGATCTGTCGCTCACGACGTCGATGATCCCGCTCGGCTCGTGCACGATGAAGCTGAACGCGACGACGGAAATGATGCCTGTCACATGGCCGGAGGTCGCGGACATGCATCCGTTCGCGCCGCTCGACCAGGCGAAGGGCTATCGCGAGCTGCACAAGTCGCTCGAGTCGATGCTGGCCGACATCACCGGGCTCCACTCGGTATCGTTGCAGCCGAACGCCGGCTCGCAGGGCGAGTACACCGGGATGCTCGTCATCCGCGCGTACAACGAGAGTCGGGGCGAGGGCGCGCGCAACATCTGTCTTATTCCGGACAGCGCGCACGGCACGAACCCGGCCAGCGCCGTGATGGCGGGCATGAAGACCGTCGCGGTCCGGTGCGACGACGAGGGCAACATCGACGTGGCAGACCTGCGCGCGAAAGCGGAAACGCACGCCGCAAGCCTGGCCGCGATCATGGTCACCTACCCGTCGACGCACGGGGTCTTCGAGACCTCGATCCGCGAGGTGTGCTCGGTCGTGCATGAACACGGCGGCCAGGTCTACCTCGACGGCGCGAATCTGAATGCGCAGTGCGGCCTGTCGCGCCCCGGCGACTACGGCGCGGACGTCTGCCACATGAACCTGCACAAGACGTTTTGCATTCCGCACGGCGGCGGCGGACCCGGCATGGGCCCCATCGCCGTCGGAGAGCACCTCGCCCCGTTCCTGCCGGGTCACCCGGTCGTGCGCATGAGCCGCGAACACTCCATCGGCGCCGTTTCGGCGGCCCCGTGGGGCAGTCCGGCGATCCTTCCGATCTCATGGACCTACATCGCCATGCTCGCCGGCGAGGGCCTCAAGCGCGCGACGCAGGTCGCCATCCTCAGCGCGAACTACATGGCGAAGCGGCTCGAGGAACACTACCCGGTGCTTTATCGCGGACCCGGCGGCCTGTGCGCGCACGAGTTCATCCTCGACACGCGCCCCGTAAAAAAGAGCGCGGGCGTCACGGTCGCTGACATCGCCAAGCGTCTGATGGACTACGGCTTTCACGCGCCGACGGTCTCGTTCCCGGTCGTCGGCACGCTGATGATCGAGCCGACCGAGAGCGAATCGAAAGAGGAGCTCGACCGCATGTGCGACGCCCTCGCCGCGATCCGCCAGGAGATCGCCGCGATCGAGAGCGGCGCCGCCGACAAGGAAAACAACGCGCTCAAGAACGCGCCGCACACCGCGCACTCCGTGACCGCGAGCGAGTGGAACCACCCCTACACGCGCGAGGACGCCGCGTTTCCCGCACCGTGGACGCGCGAGCACAAGTACTGGCCGCCGGTCGGCCGCATCGACGAGAAGTACGGCGACCTCAATCCGGTCTTCCGACTCAACGACGACAAGTAGACGTCGCTACTTTTCTGAAGAAGCAAACTGGGGGGGGCGGGGGCGCGACGCCGCGCCCTCCGCTGCACCGTCCCCCGGACCCCCTCCCCCAACATCGAGGGCCCGCTGCTCCACACGCTGCTGCAACTCCACGCCGCGGGCGAGGCACGCGACGCCGGACACGGCCAGAAGAATCGTCAGCACCGCCGTAATCTCCGAGCGGAGGTACTCGTGGCGCGACGGCTGCGCGCGGCTCTTGCGATGTGCCTCCTGCTCAGCTTTCGTGAGCCGGTAGCCGTCGGAGCGAGCAGCCACAATCAGCACAAGCAGCAGGAGGGCGGCCGTGAACGCGCGTCGGGAACGGCCCCGTGGATGAAACGGATTGATCCATTGCCGGCCGCGCCTCTCGGCGAGGCGGTACAGGAGCACGGCGAGGAAGTAGATGACACCACCCTGAATCAACATCAGGTGCATCGCGCTCTCCGGGCCGATGAACGCGAACTCAAGCAGCGGCACGGTGAGGATGACGATCGACGCGGGGAACGCACACAGCGCCATGAAGTGCACGGCGGCCCGCAGCGGACGGCGGCCCGCGACGAGAAGTTCGATCAGTCGGGTTCCGAGGAGCACGACGACCGCGCCCGCGAGCCATCCGCCGCCGCGCCACAGCGACAGGTCGCGGCTCAAGAAGACCGCGGTCCCGACGACGGCGCCGAACAGTTGCAACGAGCCGGCCAGGCCCCACCCGCTACGCTGGCGCACGTTCTTGCGCACCCCGAAGAGGCACAGCAGGGCGAGCGGGAGCAGCGTGATCGCGAACGCTTCGAGGAACAAAAACGCGTGCGCGTGGTTGAGCTGTTCGTGCGTCAGGGACGGATAGCGCCAAAACACCCAGCAAAAATAGGCGAGCCAGCCGAGGTTCACGGTCGCGGAAAAGACGTGACGCATCATCGTTCTATCGACGTTTTCGGGGCGCCGACTTGCGCCGGTCGGGCTGCAGGTAGCGCAAAGGCGTCTCGTCCTCCGTGCCAGTTCCCGCGGACTTTCACCTGGTCTGGCGCTTACCGGTAACCGCGCGCCACGGATCACGTCGTTGCACGTGCGCGTATCACCACCGCATGGCTCGGCTTGGCCTGCTCGCAATCGTGATCCTTGGCGGCGTTATCGCCGTCGTGAGTGGCGTGTTTTCAGGCGACTCCGCCGCGCCCGAAAACAGCCCCGCCGCCCGACCCGAGTCCCGGCCCCCGCCCCCCCCCTTTGCTACCAATCAGCCGCTTGGCCAACCCCGCGGGTTCTATTTCACGCAGGTCCGCGACAACAAGCCCCTCGAGCCCGGCGTCTGTTGCCTGATGATCACGCCGCGCATCACGGAGCCGGTGCCGGAGGGGCGCGATCCCGGAAAGTTGGCGTTTTGGAGGCCGTAGGCGGGGTTTGAGTATCTGACGTAAGCCGTTTTGTGCAAAGAGGTTCCCGCGCCCAGCCGACGGCTTTGGTATGAACAACAATGCCACGACGGACGCGGGAA
>JAJFFH010000060.1 GCA_021776735.1 Planctomycetota bacterium
TCGCCGTCGCGCTCCGGGATCAGGCGAGCGCGTCGGAGGGGGGAACGCGGGCGCGTCTTCTGAGAGAATCGGTCGCGGCCTACCGACTGGCGCTTGAGGTTCGGACGCGCAAGGCACTTCCGCGGGACTGGGCTGCGACCCAGAACAACCTCGCCGCCGCGCTCCGGGATCAGGCGAGCGCGTCGGAGGGCATGGCGCGGGCGCGTCTTCTGAGAGAATCGGTCGCGGCCTACCGACTGGCGCTTGAGGTTCGGACGCGCAAGGCACTTCCGCAGGACTGGGCCGCGACCCAAAACAACCTCGCCCTCGTACTCTCCGATCAGGCGAAGTCGTCGGAGGGCGGAACGCGGCCGCGCCTTCTGAGAGAATCGGTCGTGGCTTACCGACTGGCGCTTGAGGTTCGGACGCGCAAGGCACTTCCGCAGGACTGGGCCACAACCCAAAACAACCTCGCTGCCGCGCTCCGGGATCAGGCGAGCGCGTCGGAGGGCGGAACGCGGGCGCGTCTTCTGACAGAATCGGTCGCGGCCTACCGACTGGCGCTTGAGGTTCGGACGCGCGACGCGCTTCCGCAGGGTTGGGCGAAGACCCAGAACAACCTCGCCCTCGCGCTCTCCGATCAGGCGGATGCGTCGGAGGGGGGAACGCGGGCGCGTCTTTTGGGAGAGTCGGTCGCAGCCTACCGGTGGGCGCTTGAGGTGCATACGCGCGAGGCGTTTCCGCATGCCTGGGCGAAGACCCTGAACAATCTTGCTAACGCACTCTGGAGTCAGGCGAGCGCGTCGGAGGGCGTGGCGCGGGCACGTCTTCTGGGAGAATCGGTGGCGGCCCACCGGCTGGCGCTTGAGGTTCGCACGCGCGAGGCGCTGCCGCAGGGCTGGGCGAAGACCCAGAACAACCTCGCCAACGCACTCTCGGATCAGGCGGATGCGTCGGAGGGAGGCACGCGGGCGCGCCTCTTGGGCGAGGCAGTTGCGGCCTACCGGCTTGCGCTCAAGGTGTACACGCGAGAGGCGCTTCCGCAGGGCTGGGCTTGGATCCAGAACAACCTCGCTCTCGCGCTCCATGCAAAGTCCGCCGGTGCTGTGGCGGAGCAACGCCTGCTCCTGCTGAAGGAAGCGGTTGTTGCCATGCGGCGTGCATTGCAGGTGTGGACGGCGCAGGCATTGCCGGGTCGCCATGCCCTGAGGGTGAACTGGATCAAGTCGGTGGAAGAGGACATCCGCAACCTCGAGTCTCGCTGAGACTTGCGTCGGCGCGTTCCGATTGTTCGCGTTCGCGAAGCACGTTCACGGAGCGCTTCCCGCGGGCGTCGGGCAAGGCAAGCGCGTTCGACACCGGCGCGGCTCAACGATTCGCGGCCATGGTTCGACGCGTGGGCCCGCGTGCGGCGCAGCCGCATCTGGGCCGTCATAGCGAAAAGCCGCGCAGCGGATTTTCGTCGGGGGCGCCCTACTCCTCCGCAACCTCCCGAATCGTCGGGACGAGCCCCGCCACCACCCGGGCCATCCGCACATAGTCGAGCTTGTCGGGGGTGTCGTCTTTGGTGTGGTAGTACGGATAACGAAACGGGGCGGTGTCGGTCACCATCAGGGCGGGCCAGCCTTGTTGCCAGAATGCCCAGTGGTCGGACCAGCCGATGCCGGGCATCACGTCGAACATCGCGATGCCGCGCGAGGGGATCGTGGCGTGCTTGCGAAAGGTCTCGACGCATTGCCGGACCAGATCGCGCGAAGCGTGGTTGCCCACGAGAGCGATGAAGTCGCCCTTGTCGCCGTAGAGGTACTTCATCGCCGTCACGGGATACTGCTGCGAATCGGGTTCGCTGCGGAACCAGCCGATGGTTTCGAGGCTGAACATCGCCGTGATGTTGTCGCCGTGTTTTTTCCAGCGGCGGGCGAGGACCAGGCTGCCCATCTCGTCGGTCTGAAAAAACGGCGGCTCCTCATTGGCGAAGAGAACGAATCGCAGCGTGCGTGCCGTCGCCTTCTTGCGCCCGAAGTGGCGCGCAAGGGCGAGGACCGCGGCGCATCCGCTCGCGTTGTCGTTGGCGCCCGGCGTACCGAAGACGCTGTCGTAGTGGGCGCCGACCACGACGATCTCGTCCGGCTTGCTGTGGCCCTTGCGTTCCGCGATCAGGTTGTCGGAGGATAGTCCGGCTGCCTTGTACGAATCGCGCACCGGCTTGTACCCGGCCGCGCGCAGCGCGTTCGCGAGGTAGTCGGCCGCCCGGCGAAACGCCGGCGGCGTCGCCGTGTTGCGCTCGCCGATCGTTCCGGCCAGCATGACAACATCGGCCTTCAACGCGATCGCGAGCTCGAATTGTGTGGGGGTGGGCGTCGGGAGGGGGCCCTCAAGCGACTCCCCCGGCATCCGCATGAGGGACCACCAGGCACCAAACAAGATTCCGGCCAGAACCAGAAACAGAATGCCGAGTCTGAGGAGGCCCTTCTTGGAGATGATGCGCACGATCAAGCAAGCGTACGCTTTCACCGGAATCGGCGTGTCGATTTCGAGCGGGGCGGGCCGATGCCAGCCCCGCTGTAACGAAAACCGTCGCAGCGGATCTTTCGCAGTGTCTACCGCTACTTTTTCGTCTTGTCCAAGTCCTTGAGCCATCCCGCGACGCGAGTATCGCGGCCGCCGGCTTTCAGATACATCCGGTAAAAGCGGGCCGCGTTCTTCGCGTCGCGCAGGCCGATTTCGTACTCGACACCCAGGGCCAGCATGACCTCGGTGTTTTCCCGGTCGAGTTCGTGCGCGTGCAGGAATGCCTTGACCGCCTCGCGGTGTTTGCGCGAATCCGCCGCGACGTGGCCGAGCCGAATCCATGCGTCCGTGTCCTCCGCAAAGCGACGGGTCGCCTCTTTGTAGACCAAGAACGCGTCCCGACCGCGGCCGCGCTTTTCAAGGATCGCGCCAAGAGCGAGCCGGTACTCGATCCGCTCCGGCTCCTTGCGGACCGCGCGCTGGTAGTAGCGCGTGGCCTCGCCGAGGTTGCCCTTGCGTTCCCGGATCGAGCCCAAGAAGAACAGGTAGACCGCGTCGTCCGGTGCCAGCCGCGTTGCCCGCTTGTACGCTTCGGCAGCCGCATCGAGATTGCCCTGGCGCAGCGCCAGGTAGCCGACGGCCGCATGCGCGCCGGCGAGTTTCGGATCCTCCGCGAGCGCGCCTCGAAGCGACGTCCTGGCGAGTTTCCACTCTCCGAGTTCGGTGTATGTTTCGCCGAGGAGCACGAGGAGCAGTGGGTCGTTCGGTGCCTTGCGAAGTGCGGCGCGGTAGGCGGCGAGAGCGGCGTCGCCGCGATCAAGTCCCGCGAGCACGAGGCCCTCGTGAACGAGCGCGATCGGGTCGTCGGGTGCGACCTTGCGAGCTGCGATGATCACGCGGAGGCCCTCGTTGCCCCGCCCGGCCCGGACCAGCATGTGCGCCAGCTTGTAGCGCGGCTTGAGGTAGTCCGCATCAAGCTCGATCGCGGTGCGGTAGCACTTCTCGGCTTTCTTGGTCGCGCCTTCCCGCTCGAGGACGCGGCCGAGTGCTTCGTGGGCCAGCGCGAGCTTCGGCGCGAGATCGATGGCCTTCGTGGCTTCGCGATGTGCGCGCCGCAATCGACCGACGCGCCTCAGTGCGTGGGCGTAGGCGACCCGTCCCCGGGCGAACTCCGGCGCGGCGCGAACAAGCCGCCTGGCTTCGTTGACGGCGCGTTTCCCGTCGAGCACGCGCACGAACAGGTAGGCGGCAAGGGGATCGTCGGTGTGGTCCTGCTTGCGGCTGCGATAGCGCTTGACAAGGGCGGTCGTGCGTCCGGCAGCCCTCATGACGTCCTGAAACAGGATGTGCGCGTCGAGTGAGTCCGGGTGCTTTTGCACCAAATCCGAAAGCAGGGCCAGCGCTTTCGTGCGCTGACCCGTTCGGACGTGACGCTCCGCCCGCCGCAGTCCCTTGGTGAGTTCGGAGCTTCCCGCGTCTGCGGGAAGCCCCGACATCGAGCCGAGCAGGACGACCGCGACGAGAGCCCGGAAGGGGATATCGTCGGATCTCATGGCGTCCTACTCTGACAAGCGATCGGCCACGCGATTGCGCAACAGGTTGAGACTCTCCGAGCGCATCAGGCTGTCGATGCGATCCCGGATGCGCTTGGCATGCTGGCGCGCCGTGGCGGAGCGGGCACTGTTGCGCCGCTGCGCCGCGTTGGGTGTGCCGCCGCGGTTTCCGCCGCCGCCCGCGCCGCCACCGTTTCCGCCACCACCGTTGCCACCACCACCGTTGCCACCACCGGCACCGCCGCCGCCGCCGCCCGGAGGGGGACCGCCGCCGCCACCAGCACCGCCGCCGCCGTTTCCACCGCCACCGTTTCCACCGCCACCGGGGGGAGGTCCGCCGCCGCCGCCGTTTCCGCCACCACCGTTCCCGCCGCCGGCACCGCCGCCGTTCCCGCCGCCGGGTCGACCGCCACCGCCGCCAGCGCCGTTACCACCGCCTCCGGGGTTGCCGCCGCCACCGCCGGTGTTCCCGCCGCCGCCGCCAGCCGTACCACCGCCGCCACCTCCCGTGGTGCCGTTGCCGCCGCCGCGTCCCTGGCTCAGCGCCTGGGGGGAGATTGCGAAAAGCGCCGCCGCGAGCAGCGTCGTACTCATCGAGATGCGTCCGAGTTTCGTTAGTTTCATGATTGTCGTGTTCCTTCGGCGGGCTAAACGCAAGCGCGGGGCCGGTTCGGGCATGTCGTCGTAAGTAATTGGTAGATAATGGTTTGCGTTGATCAGAGGGTCCGGGGGCGCGACAATTCCGTCGGGTTCGAGCCTGGGTGATTCGTCACTTTCGGCGGTTTGGGTCGAGGCCGTATTTGCGCAGCTTGTAGCGCAGAACCCGCTCGGGAATCCCAAGCAGGCGCGCCGCGCGAGCCCGCACGTTGTCCGCGCGGCGCATGGCCCGGCGAATCCAGCTCTTTTCGAGCGACGCCACCGCTTCCTTCAGGGTGCGCGGAGGCGCGTCGTCCGCCACCGCGCTGATCGCGGACGGCAGATCGGTCGGTACGATTTCGTCGCCGGCAGCCAGGATGAGTGCGCGTTCGAGCACGTGCTCCAACTCGCGGACGTTGCCCGGCCAGACGTATTGGGTCAGTGCGGCAAGGGCGCCCGTGGACAACGGCTTTCGGGCCACGCGGTTTCGGTGGGCGTGGCGCAACAACAGACGTGGGCCAAGGACGGCGATGTCTTCGGGCCGCTCGCGCAGCGGCGGGACATGCAGTTCGACGGTGCGGAGGCGGTACAGGAGATCTTCGCGGAACGTGCCCTCCTCGACGAGCGTGTCGAGGTCGCGGTGCGTCGCCGCGAGAACGCGTACGTCGATGGACACGCTGCGACTCGTGCCGAGCGGCGTGACCTCGCGCTCTTGCAGTACCCGCAACAGGCGCACCTGTAACGCGGGCGAGACGTCGCCAATCTCGTCGAGCAGGATCGTCCCGCCGCGCGCGGACTCGAAATGGCCGCGCCGCGCTTGCGCCGCTCCGGTGAACGCGCCCTTGGCGTGGCCGAACAGCTCGGCTTCGAGGAGTTGGTCGGGCAGCGCGGCGCAGTTGATCTTGATGAGCGGGCCGTCCGCCCGTGCACTACGCGCGTGTAACAGGTCGGCGACGACCTCCTTGCCGGTGCCGGACTCGCCCGTGATGAGCACGTTCGCCTGCGCGGGCGCGACGCGGTCGATCAGCGCGCGCAGCCGCCGCATCGCTTCACCCAGGCCTTCGAACGGATCCGCGACCGCCGCCGCCTCCCCAGACACCACCTTGGCAGGGATCGCCGTCCGTTTGCTCTTTTTGCTGTCGTTTCGGGTCGTGCGTTCCGCCGTTGCTCTTCGCAACGCCTCGTCGAGGTCGTCGAGACAGATCGGTTTTGTCAGGTAGTCGTGCGCGCCCGCGCGCATCGCGGCGACCGCGTTGTCGAGGGTTCCGAAGGCCGTGATCACGAGAAACGGAGCGGCGACACCCTGCGTCCGTGCGCGCCGGATCAGCTCGACGCCGTCGGCGCCCGGAAGACGCAGGTCGGTGAGCACGAGGTCGCTTTCGTGGTCGCGGAGCGCGCCGAGTGCTTCGTCCGCGGCACCCGCTTCGCGCACGGTGTGGCCCCGCTCGGCAAGGTACTCCGCGAGCATGTGGCGCTGCGACTCCTCGTCGTCAACCAGCAGGAGATCGAGGCTCATGTTTCTTCCTTCGCGGGTATTCGCAGCATGAATTGGGCGCCGCCCCCCGGTCGATCTACGAGGTCGATCGTGCCGCCGTGCGCCTGGGCCGCTGAAAGCGCAAGCGAGAGGCCGAGTCCGCTGCCGCCTCGCGCGCCGGCGGCGAAGGGTTCGAAGAGCGCGCCGCGGTCTTGTGCGGATACGCCCGGGCCCTCGTCGCGCACCGACAGCGAAACTTCGCGGCGGTCACGCTGGATGCCGAGAAAAATCGTTCCGCCGTCCGGCGAGGCGCGCACCGCGTTGCGCACGAGGTTCAGCAGCGCGCCCTTCAACAGGTCCGGGTCGCCGCGGAAGACGAGCGTGCCCGGCGCATCGACTTCGATCTTGATCTCTCGCGCGCCGGCTTCCGGGCCGACGAGATCCGCAACGGCGCGCAGCAGGTCGCTGCCTTCGAGCCGAGACACCGTGCTGCGGTGGGGGCGGGCGTGCTGGAGCACGGCTTCGACGGTGCGGTCGAGGCGGTGTACCTCGTCGTGAATGCGCGCCGCGAGGGCCTGGACCGGCTCGGGGACGTCGTCGCGGCGCTGCACGCGCTGGACGGCGATGCCGATGGCGTTGAGCGGGTTGCGGACCTCGTGCGCGATGTTGGCCGCCAGCCGCCCGAGGCCCGCGAGGCGTTCGTCGCGCACCAGTCGCTCCGCGAGGGCTGCCCGCGCGCGCGTCTGGGCGAAGAGTGCCCACGCGGCAAGCGACACCAGCAAGACGACGGCACCGCCGCCGATCAGTGCGGAACGGCGGCGGACGGCGAGCGCGCGCAGCATCGGGCCGCGGTCGATCCCGAGCCGCACGATCGTGGCCGTGCCGTCGCCGAGATCGATGCGTCGCTCGACCCTGTGGACGCTGTCCGGATTCTCGGGTGGCGCGGGTTCGTCGAGCCGTACATAGATGAGCCGGGTCTCCTCCTCCAGCCGTCGGCGCACTGCTTCGCGCCCGGCGGCCCGGCGTGCCTCGGCAAACACCCGCGCGTCCTCCAGCAAGACCGCCGTTCCGTCGTCGGCGAGCGGCACGGTCGCGACGAGCCACGACTGGCGCCCGGCTGCGGGCACGCTCCATTTCCGCACCGTGATTTCGCCGGGCCGTTCGCGGACGAGCTCTCGCGCGGCGCGGACGAGTGCCAGGCCGCTCGTTTCTCCAAACTCCGTGCCGGACGACGCGATCGGATCGCCTTCATCCGCGACGAGACGCCGCGCGGCGTCGAAGATCATTACGCGGCGCAGGTTGGCGGCGTTGACGAACAGGCGGAGGAGGCGCTTTCCGGACAGCGTCTCGCGGGGCGCACCCGACAAAAATGTCGCCTTGAGGCGCAGCCCGTCCACCCGCGCGTCCTCGAGCCGCTTGAGGGCGGCCGACGATCCGCGCAGGGTGGCGGCCGTGGCTTCCGCGAGTGCGGCGCCGACGCCACGCACCTGTTCGTCCAGGTGCGCCCGCGCCGCGCGTTGGGTCCAAAGACCCTGCGCGACAAGTGCGCCGGCGACGACTGCGGCAACCAGGCCGACCCGGGGAAGGTCGCGAAATCGACCGGTCATCCAGTGGGAACAACCATCGCAAAAGTAGTCTAGCGTCGAATCGCCGGGTGCAGGACGGGAGATCCTCGAAAGTGTGGGGAATGGGGGGCGGGGGGAAGGGGAGGAACCGGTAGGGCAACAAGGGCCGGTCCGGATCGGAGGTCGCGGGGGATCTGCCGGACTTACGCGGCCCGCCGGATGGTCACACCGCGCGTCGTGCCTTCCGATCATTGACGGTGAGGCCGATCATCGACGGTAGGGCCGATCATGGACGATATCGACGCTTATGGACATCTTGCCGCCGACGAGCGGATTCTTGCCTTCACCGACTCGGGATTGGCTGGCGAGGGATCGGCGGCGGGAGCTGGCCGTCCGGCGTCGTGATGCCGAGAGCGCATCGCGGGCGTGGATACCCGGCGGCGTTGTCGGGCTGTTCCTTCTCGTGGCCAGCGTCGGTGCTGTGGCCTGGCTTACCGCGATGTCGAACGGGCACAGTCACGGCGGATTTGCACGGGCGCGCTACCGGTTTCGGTTCGTCGATACGGCAGGGCTGCCGGTGGCGGGTGTCTCGCTGCACGTGGAAGGGCCGGTCCGCCCGGCGCGCGAACGGATGGTGGACCGTGATGGGGGCCAGTGGCCGATCCACGAGGCGGGACAAAGAGGTCTGCGCACCGATGCTCGCGGCGAACTGACTGTCCATCAGCCGGAGCGGCACGCCTACCAATGGACCGTCTTCGAGGCCACGCTCTTTTCGCGCGCTCGCGAACGTCCGCGCTTCGCGTGCGTGTTCAAGAAGTCCGGCTATCGTCCGCACCGAATCCGTTTCACACGGCTCGACGAACTTGCGCGGTGGCGCATCCCGGGCGCGCCCATGCATGCTGGACCCGGCGGCTTCGACTATCCCACCATCGCGGTCGATGTCGTGCTGCAAGCGAAACAGCGCGGCCAATAATATCGCCATCCGACCCTGACGCCCGGAACGTCGCAAACGGACGGCGATGTACGCCGCGTCGTGCGCGGTTACCGGGTCGGGTCGGTGGCGGCGTCCTCGTCGATTGTGCGGCACAGGTCGAGGAGGATGTGGTCGGTTGATCCGAACATTGTTCGCTTGCAGGCGGCGTCGCTCTCAATCAGCCAGAAGAAACCCGAGCGCTCCTTCGACATGATGAACAGCGCGTCGAAGTCCATGGCCTCGCCGCAAACCGCGTTGTGGATTTCGCCGTCGCGGATTTCAATGCGGGCGCGGTGCTCGGCCGTTTCGACATACAGCGTGCCGTTGCGGGCCGCGCGGTTCAGGATGCTCAGCACATCGATCACGGGGAACGATGCCAACTGGCCGGAGAACTCGGCCTTGTCCTGGTTGACCGTGCGCACGACACCGCGGTCGCGCGTGATTCCGGGAGCGAACTGATCCCAGGCCAGCGTACCCGTTTCGAGCAGGACGTTTTGGGCGGCCCTGGGTTCCTCGAGAAGACTCAGGAGATAGATCGTCGCGCCGATCTGCAGTCTGCACCCGTCGGTCAGCAGTGTCCGTCCCGTGATCCGCGCGCTGTTGACATAGGTGCCGTTGCGGCTGTCCATGTCCTCGACGACGACCGTCTGCCCCGTCGTGCCGACCGTGATCCGGGCGTGTTCGCGCGAACACATGCCGTCATCGACCGGTACATCGCAATCCTGCGATCGGCCGAACACGTAGGTTCGGTTCGATACGAGGGCGATGCGGCTCCCTGCGACGGTAAGTAGACTGGCCATGCTGTTCCCAAGGACGAGTTTTGTATCGGCAGGTGGCGCGGTCGCATGAGCCGGAAACGCCAGCGGGCTCCGGATTTCGCGGCAGGGTGCTCCCCGGAGCCTTATCCTCAACGCATGCGCTGCGTTGTCCCGGCCCTGCTGCTCGTTTTTTGTCCGCTCGGTGCCGCCGAGGAGAAGCCCCAAAAACCTGCGCAAAAACCCGCGGGGAAGGGCCTTTCGGTCCGGCCGCCCGGCGTGTCGCGAGCCGTGCAGAAGACCATCGACCGCGGTCTCGGGTTTTTGGCGCGCGAGCAGCGTGGCGACGGCTCGTGGTGGTCGAACGGCGGCTACGGCGGGTATCCCGTCACGATGACGAGCCTCGCCGGGCTGGCCCTCGTGGCCTCCGGCTCGACACCGTCGCGGGGACCGTTCGCCCGCCATGTGCGACGTGCCGTGGCGTACTGTCTTTCGCAACAGGCTCCGAACGGTCTGATCGCGCGCACCGACATCGAGGCGCGGCCTATGTACTCGCACGGTTTCGCGATGTTGTTCTTGGGTCAGGTGTTCGGCATGGAAGAGGACCTGACGCGTCAACGCAGGATCCGCGACGCCCTGCGCCGCGGGATTCAACTGACGGCGCGTGCCCAGTCGCGGGACGGCGGCTGGGACTACACGCCGGACTCGCGCCGCGACGAGGGCTCGGTGACGATTACGCAGGTGCAGGGGCTGCGTGCCTGCCGCAACGCCGGGCTTCACGTACCGAAGTCCGTGATCCAGCGCGCGATTCGCTATATCGAGCGGTCCCAGCAGCCCGACGGCGGCATCGCCTACCGCCTGCGCTCGCGCGGCAGCCTGCCGGCCATCACGGCGGCGGCTTGCGCGGTGCTCTACAACGCCGGCAAGTTTGACAGCCCGGCGGGCGAACGCGCGTTTCGCTACGCGTGGAAGACCTGCCAGCCGCAGACCAACAGTTCGGGCCACTACTTCTACCAACAGCTTTATTTCGCGCAGGCGGTCTGGCAAAAGGGCGGGGGCCACTGGAAAAAGTACTACCCCGCGCTGCAACGGTCGCTGCTGCGTCTGCAAAACGGAAACGGCTCGTGGCGCGGCGACGCCGCCGGACTCGTGTTCGGCACCGCGGTCGCCACCCTGGTCCTTCAGCTCCCACACAACAAACTCCCCATCCTGAGCCGGTAGCCCGAAGGCGCGCACGCGAGCCCCAGAAATCGCCGTCGTAAAGCTGACGCCCGTTTCATCCCATCCCTCTCCTCATTTCTGCGCTTCTGCGCTTCTGCGCTTTTGCGGTGACTCGGACTCATCGCCCGGGGAACCCGAGCACCGTTGTTTCAGTCCGGGACACTGATCCGCCGATAGCGGGGGCGCAGTGATACATCCCAAGGATCTCAGGATCCGGACGAAGGTTCTTCTGGTGGGCCTCGTGCCGCTGTTTGTCGGGCTTCTGCTCGCGTGCGGGGTCTACGTCTATACCGAGCGGGCGCAGACGCGCGCCGAGCTCCACGAGAACCTCGCGATTCTTACCGACATCGTGAGCGACAACGCCGCGGTCGCCGTCGATTTTCACGACATCGAGAGTGCCAACGAGCTCCTGCGGACCCTGCACGCAGTGCCGCACCTGAATGCCGCGGTGATCTACGACAAGCAGGGCGACGTGTTTGTCGCCTACGATTTCAAGCGCCGTGTCGGCGAGTACGAGGCGCCGGCGATCCAGCCCT
This sequence comes from Planctomycetota bacterium, assembly GCA_021776735.1. Lineage (GTDB taxonomy): Bacteria > Planctomycetota > PLA2 > PLA2 > PLA2 > JAJFFH01. The sequence goes on from JAJFFH010000060.1 coordinate 11,204, forward strand.
CACAGGCTCTCGAACGCGAGGGAGCGCTGGGTGTGTTTCGCACGATTCGCAGCGCCGGCAACACGATAGGTACGGTCTACCTCGAGTCCGATCTCTCGATGATTCTCGGCCAACGCGTGGCGCGGTACTGGCGCGTGACGGGGATCGTGCTCGGCCTGGCGAGCCTTTTGGCGATCGGCATCGCGGTCTATCTGCGGCGTTGGATCGCACGTCCGTTGCAGCGGGTCGCGCAGCGATTCGAGGAGATCGCCCAGGGGGAGGGGGATCTGACGCAACGGCTCGTGGAGGAGTCCGAGGACGAGATCGGCGAGCTGGCGGCGTGGTTCAACATGTTCCTCGACTCGCAGCGGGACCGCGTCGTTTCGATCGCGCAGAGTTCGCGCCTGCTGGCGGCGTCTTCGGATCAGCTCGCGGTTGTGAGCGAGGAGATGAGTTCCAACGCCGAGGAGACCTCGGCGCAGGCGAGTGTGGCCAGCGGGGCGTCCGAGCAGATCTCGAGCAACCTGCAACGCGTCGCGACGGCCACCGAGCAGCTTCACGCGAGCGTGCGCGGGATCGCCGAGAACGCGGTCGCTGCCGCGCGCGTGGCGGATTCCGCGGTCGGAGAGGCGGAGGCGGCGGAGAACGCGGTGGCGCGGCTCGGCGAGAGCGGACGCGAAATCGGCGATGTCGTGAAGGTGATCAACACGATTGCCGAGCAGACCAACCTGCTCGCGCTCAACGCGACGATCGAGGCGGCACGCGCTGGCGAGGCCGGCAAGGGGTTCGCGGTCGTGGCGAACGAGGTCAAGGAGCTGGCGCGCGAGACCGCCGTCGCGACCGACAACATCGGCAAGCGCATCCAGGCGATTCAGGAGAGCACGCGCGGCGCGGTGGAGACCATCGAGCGCATTCGCGGCGTCATCCTGAAGATCAGCGGGATCCAGGGCGTGATCGCGACATCGGTCGAGGAGCAGGCGGCGACCACGCACGAGATCGACCGCAACGTGACCGAAGCTGCGCGCGGCGGTGCCGAGATCGCGCGCAGTATCGGCGGCGTGGCCGAGGCCGCGCGCATGACTGCGGCGGGTGTGCAGGAGACGCGGCGCGCCGCCGAAGAGCTTGCGCAGATGGCCGGCGGCCTGCAGGAGTTCGTCGCCCGGTTCCGCTACGAGGCAGCGGCGAACGAGCCGCAGCCCGTGGGGGCCGGTACCGGCGGCGAGGACTGGTAGGCCCGATGGAAGAAATCCTCCGGGAGTTCGTGGCGGAAGCGCGCGAGCACCTCGAGCGGCTCGAGCACGACCTGGTCGTGTTGGAGCGCGACCCCGCGGACGGCGACGCACTCGCCAACGCGTTCCGCGCGGTGCACACGATCAAGGGGACCTGCGGCTTTTTCGGTTTCGCCCGGATCGAGGCCCTGGCGCACGCCGCCGAAAGTGCGCTCGACCTCGTGCGCGACGGGTCGGCGCCGTTTACCGCGAACCTCGCCAGCCGGCTACTCGATGCCATCGACGCCCTGCGACGGATGCTCGAGTCCGTCGAGAGTGACGGGACGGACGCGGGCAAGGGGGGGGCGGGGGCAGACGCCGATGCGATCGATGCCGAGGTGCGCGAACTCGCGGACGCACTCGAACGGCCCGGTGCTGCTCCCGTTCGCCGCACGGGCGACGCGCAGGTGTCGTCCGGTTCGGTGCGCATCGATGTCGCCACCTTGGACCGCCTCATGGATCTCGTCGGCGAACTGGTGTTCGTGCGCAACCGGTTGACGGGACTGGCGCAGGCACCCGGGGAAGCCTCCGACGCCCGCGCCGGCCCGACCGGACTCTCTCGAGCCGCACAGCGTCTGGACCGGTTGACCAAGCGACTCCAGGCGACGGTTGTTCGCGCGCGGCTCGAACCGGTGGGACGGCTGTGGGGTCGTTTCCCGCGACTTGTACGCGATCTGGCTGCCGAGTGTGGCAAGCGCGTCGGGCTTGTCCTGCGCGGCAACGAGACCGAAGTGGATCGTGCCGTGCTGGAGGCGATCGCGGATCCGTTGACCCATCTGGTGCGCAACAGCATCGACCACGGCGTCGAGGGTCCCGCCGAGCGCACTCGCCGCAGCAAGCCGGAAGAGGCGGTCGTCGAGATGCGGGCGACCCAGGAGGGAGGACAGTTTGTCGTCGAGGTCTCCGACGATGGCCGTGGCGTCGATCTGGACCGCGTGCGCGCGCACGCCATCGAACGACGGCTCGTCACCCCGGAGGCCGCGCCCGCACTGAGCGACGACGACTTGCTCGACCTGCTCTTCACGCCCGGATTCTCGACGGCCGGGCGGGTGACGAGTCTGTCGGGCCGCGGTGTCGGCATGGATGTCGTGCGCACGAACGTGGAGCGACTCGGTGGCGCCGTAACCTTGCGCTCCCAACCCGGCCGCGGGCTCACGACGCGCATTCAGCTTCCTCTCACCCTGGCGATTGCGCCGGCGCTGGTCGTGTGCGCGGGAGGCGAACGGTTCGTTGTGCCGCAGGCGTCGTTGCGCGAACTCGTTCGGGTCCATCCGAGCGAGATCGAACAGGTCCACGAGGCGCCGGTCTACCGCTTGCGCGGACGATTGTTGCCGCTTGTCGAGCTGGCGGGAGCGCTCGGTCTCAAGAGTCGGCCGCTCCTCAAGTGCCAGCCCAATCGGGAGGAGAGGTCGGTTTCCATAGCGGTGGTCGATGTCGGGCCGGAACGGGCGGGTCTGGTCGTGGACGACATCCTCGACACCCGGGAGATCGTCGTGAAACCTCCGGGTCGCCTGCTGCGTCGCCAGCCGCTCTTTGCGGGGGCAACAATCCTGGACGACGGACGCGCCGCGCTGATCCTCGACGTGGCACGGATTGCGGAGCGCGTGGTCGCGCACACCGGCCACCGGTTGTCGTGGGCGGAGGAGGAGGCGCTGTTCGAGCCCGTGCCTGGCGTGCGTCTCCTGCTCTGCCGGCTCCTCGACGGCGGGCGCGTCGGGCTGCGTCTCGACGGCGTGCGCCGCCTCGAGGTGTTCGCGAAAGACGCGGTCGAGCGTGTCGGCGAGCGCGAGGTCGTGCCGTACGGCGATGGTCTGTTGCATCTCGTCTCCTTGCAGAGCCTGCTCGGTTCGGGCGACGCGCATCCGGGCGTGGTCGCGTGCGACGGGCGGGTCCACGCCGTTGTGTGTGGCCGGTTCGGCCTCGCGGTCGAGAGCGTCGAGGACGTGGTCGAGGTTGACGGCGACACGCGGGGTACGGCGCTGGTCGACGGCCATGCGACGCGCATCATGACGGCACCGGAGTTGATCGAGCGCGCGGAGGCGGTGTCGTGACGGCGCCGAACCACATCGCCACGTTCCGCCTCATGCGCGGCTGGTACGGCGTCGACGTGGCGCTCGTGCGCGAGATCCTGCCCCGCGTGGCGCTGACCCGCATCCCGCTCGCGTCGCGCGAGACCGCCGGCGTGTTCCCGCTGCGCGGTCGCATCGTCGACGCGATCGACCTGCGCTGCGTACTCGATCCAGACTTCGAGGAGAGGCGTGAACGTCCGCGCGACTGCCCCGCACTCGTGCTCAAGATCGGACCCGATCTGATCGGTCTGCTCGTCGATCAGATGGGGGACGTCACGATTCTTCCGGACGCTGACCGCGACCCGCCGCCCGCCAACCTTGCGCCCCATATGCGCAAGATCGTGACCGGCACGGGCCGCCTGGAGTCCGGACTGGTGACACTCCTGGATCCAGTGGTGGCGCTGCCGAACGGGTAGCAAACGGACGGCGATTCTTGCGCCCTGCATCGTCGTCCGTCCGTTTTTTTCAGGGATTCCGGCTAAGCGGAGGAACCGCGAACCGGTGAGATACGGGCGGGGCGCGAGCCGCAGGCGAGCGACGGGGCGCAGCCGCAGCCGCCGAAGCCAGCCGAGTCTTCAAAACAGAGCCTAAGGGGCGAACTCCCGGATTCCGATGAGGAAACCGGAGGAATCCATAGTGAAGGCGCTGGTCATCGACGACTCCAGGACCGTGCGGTCCATTCTGCGGCCGATTCTCGAGGGCCTCGGATTCTCCGTGGAGGAGGCGGCGGACGGGTGCGAGGGCCTGACGCGGCTGGCCGATGACACCACGGTCGTGTTGTGTGATTGGGACATGCCGTCGATGAATGGAATTCAGTTCGTGCGCGCGGCGCGGGCGCGGTTTTCGCCGGAGCCCGGACCGCGCGTGGTGATGGTGACGAAGAACACGCGGCTGCGTGACGTGACCACGGCTCTCGCTGCCGGTGCCGACGAGTACCTCATGAAGCCGTTTACGCGCGAGATGGTCGTCGAAAAACTCGCCCTCGTCGGCATCGAGAGGCAGTAGGCACAAACGTGGAGACGGTTCGGGTTCTGGTCGTGGACGATTCGGCGGTTGCGCGCCGGCTCGTGGTCGAGGCGCTCGCCGGCGAACGCGCCGTGCGGGTCGTGGCGACGGCGGCGAACGGAGCGGAAGCGCTCGCGCGGGTGGACGACTCCGAACCCGACGTCGTTGTTCTCGACGTGGAGATGCCCGGCCTCGACGGCCTCGGCGTCCTCCGCCTGTTGCGCGCACGCCGCCCTGATCTCGCCGTTGTGATGTTCAGCATCGCCACGCCGCGCGGTGCCGAAGCAACGCTGGCCGCGCTGCGCCTCGGTGCCGCCGACTGCATCGAAAAACCGCGGACCTCGTCGCGCGACGAGGCGCGCGAACTCATCGCCGCGCAGCTGGCGCCGCGGCTTCGCGCCCTGGGCCTGCCCGCACGGGAGTCCGGCGCGTTCGATCTCGCCTCGCCCGGCCGGATGCGGCCGCGCGCGATCGTCGTGGCTGCGTCCACCGGCGGTCCCGATGCGCTCGAGCGCATGCTCGTCGCCCTGCCGGCGGACCTGCCTGCGCCCGTACTCGTCGTGCAGCACATGCCCGCCGTATTCACGCGCTGGTTCGCGGCCCGCCTTGACCGGACCGTGGCGCTTTCGGTTGCCGAGGCCCGGGACGGCGACGTGGCCACGCCCGGCACGGTCTGGATCGCGCCGGGTGGACGCCACCTGGCGGTCGCGTCGGAGAGCTCAGACACGGTACGACTCGTCGTGCATGACGGGCCGGCCGAGCAGGCGTGCCGACCCGCGGCCGACGTCTTGTTCGTTTCGGCGGCCCGGGTCTTTGACCGCGCCACGCTCGGCGTTGTCCTGAGCGGGATGGGACGCGACGGGCTCTCGGGTTGTCGCGCCGTGCGCAAGTGTGGTGGACGCGTTTTTGTGCAGAGCCGCAGCAGTTGCGTCGTTTGGAGCATGCCGGGAGCCGTTGCGGCCGAGGGTCTCGCGGAGGTGGCCGACGCGCCCGAGGCGTTGGCCGACCGCATCGTTGCGTCGATGGCGGCGGGGCGGGCGCGATGACCGTACAGGTGCATTGCCCCCTGGCCCGGGCGCGTACCCTGTTGCGCCGCGCGTGCGGCGTGGCCCTGGGGCCGGACGCTGACGACTTTGTTCGCGATCGCCTGACGACGCTCGCGGCGACGGACCTCGGTGCCACAAACGGAACCGGGAGCCACCACGACCTCGTGGACCGGGCCGTTGCCGACCCGTGCGGGCCCGTCGCCCGGCAGGTCGTCGAAGCGCTCTTGAATCACGACACGCGCTTTTTCCGCGACCCGGACGCGTTCGCCGCATTCGGCGCGGAGCTGCCTTCGTCGCTGGAACGGCCCTACCGGGTCTGGTCTGCGGGCTGCGCAACCGGCCAAGAGGCGTACAGCATTGCCCTGTGCGTGCGCGAGTGCGCGCCGCACTTGTGGGCGCGTCTCGAGATTGTGGCCAGCGATGTGAGCACCGCGGCGCTGGCTCGAGCGCGCGCCGGCGTCTACACGCGGTCCGAGATCAATCGCGGACTCCCCGCGCGGCATCTCGTGAGCCGGTTCGCGGAGTGCGGACCGCGATGGAAGATCGATCCGGAGTTGTGCGATCGCATCTGGTTCGAGCGCCTTGAGCTGACCGCTGTGTGGCCGGCCCGGCCCGCTTTCGACGCGATCTTCTTGTGCCATGTCCTGCTCTGGCTCGATGCCAGCGAGCGTGGACCCCTGCTTGCACGGACGGCACAGGCCCTGCGGCCCGGCGGTCGGCTGTTCCTGGGGGCGTCCGAGCCGGTCCTCGAGCTGCCGTCCGAACTCAAGACCGATGGAACGACGCGCGCGCATGTTCTGCGGCGGAAGGAGAACGCGGCGTGAGCGATCGAGAACTTGTGGTCCTCGACATGGAAGGTCGTGAGATGGCACGCATGGCGCTCGGGAGCGATCCCGTGACCGTGGGGCGGGCCGAGGGCAACACGATTGTTGTCGCGGACACCTTGGCATCGCGTTTTCACGCCCGCATCGAGTTTTGCGACGACGGTTACGAGGTCATCGACCGTGGCTCGAAGAACGGCACGATCGTCAACGGCACGGTGGCGCCGCGGTGCCGGCTCGAGCCGGGCGACGAATTGCTCATCGGCGAGACCACCCTGCGGTACGAGGTCGTGGGTGACGTTGCGCCGCCGCGCACCGTCCTGCCGGTCGAACCGGCTCCGCGCACGGCCCAGCCAGCTTCGCGCGCCGTACAGCCGGTCGAAGCCGGCCCGCGCGTCACAGCGGAGGTGGTTCTCTGCGAACGGCCGGGGTCGCCCGTCATTCCGGCGAGCGAGCTGGCCGCCGCCCGGGGCGCTCCCCTGCGCGACCCCTCGTTTCCCGAGCCGCTGCCGCCGCCGGGCACACTCGACGCCCTCGCGGCGTTCGCGGAGTCGCTCGCGTCGATTCCGCACGAGCTGTCGTCGCTGGAGGACGTGGCGGGCAGGCTCTTGTCGCTCATCGAATGCGAGCGGGCCACGGTGCTCATCGTGGAGGAGGGCACGCAAAAGCCGCTCGTGCAGTATTCGCGCACGACGACGCTTTCCGAGACGGCTGGCGGTCCTGCCGACGAAGTCATCGCGGCCGCCCTGACGACCGAACGGCCCGTTTGCATCCGCGTGCCGCGCGCACGCGAGGTTTTATCCGCGACATTGAACGCAACCCGGCACCTGCTGCTCGTACCCGTGCGCTCCTCGGAGCGCAAGCTCGGCCTCGTCGCGCTGGAACGCGAGCCCGACCAGCCCCCGTTCGAGGACGAGGAGCTGGCCATGCTCCGGACCGCCGGCGCGCAGGTCGCCACGTTCTTGAGGAGTGTCCTGTGAAAACGCTGACGCAAGCGTTCGTCCACGCCGCCACGCTCGCCTGGGAGCGAATGGTCGGCGAGTCCGCCACCGCGGGTGACGTGATCACCGGTCACGGTGCGGAGCGCGGCTACGACGTGTCCGCGGTGATCGGCTTGACGGGACTCGGTGCGGACCACGGACCCGGCGCGCTCGTCCTTTCGTTTCCCGCGCATGTCGCGCGCCGTGTCGTCGGTCGCGTGCTGGGCGCCGATGCACCGCCGGAGCTCGATGCCGATGTCGCCGACGGGGTCGGTGAGATCGCCAACATCATCGCGGGCGTGGCGAAGCCGGAACTCGAGAAGCTCGGCATCGAGGGCTGTCACGCCTCGTTGCCCGCGGTCGTGCTCGGGTCGCAGCATCGCGTGTTCCATCGCCGGGACGCACGCTGCTGCACCGTTCGTTTCCGGAGTGGCGTGGGTCCGTTTCTGTTGCAGCTCTTGTCGATGCGGATTCGTTCGAGCGTGGCCCAACCGGCACGCGGTCTGGACGCGGGAGGATTAGGTTGATGCGTATTCTGGCAGTGGACGACTCGAGGGTCGCCCGCACGGTTCTGCGGAAGATTCTCGGTGAACTCGGCTACACCGACGTGACCGAGGCATCCGACGGCGAGGTGGCCCTGAACCTCCTGCGCATGGGGCGCTTCGATCTCGTGATCAGCGACTGGAACATGCCCGCCCTCGACGGGCTCGAGCTGGTCCGCGCGATGCGCGGGAGTGACGCCCTGGCGGATGTGCCCGTGTTGATGGTGTCTTCCGAGGCATACACCCAGCGTATCGTTGAGGTTATGAACGCCGGGGCCTACGGATACATCCGGAAGCCGTTTCTGGCGTCGGATTTGCGCGCCAAGATCGTCGAGGTGCTGAAAAAGAGCGAGCTGCGCGAGAAAGTCGACATCCTCGATTCGTCCGCGCTCGCGGGTCAACTCGACGAGATCGGCCTTCCCGAACTCATCCAGTTTCTGACGACATGCCGGATGAACGGACGCCTTGCGATCAAGACCGCCGGCGGTGACGGCGCGGTCGAGGTACGCGACGGCGAACTGCGCGCCGCTCGATTCGGCTCACTGCAAGGCGAGGATGCCGTTTTTGAGATTGCGCGCAACGGAGCCGGGAGTTTTCGGTTTCTGCCGGGTAACGATGACATCACGACGACCATTGAGGCGCCGACGATTTCGGTGCTCATAGAAGCGATGAAGCGGCGCGACGAGGCGTGCCGGACGGCATAGAATCTCCTCGGGGCAATTGTAAAAAAGAAGAAGGTTGCAACATTTGGCATCCCTAGCCCGGTCTAATACCCGTAGGCCCATGCCGCCGGGCGCATGAGGGCTCGTGCGTCCCCAATCGTGGGCCGGGGGATCTAATCATGCGCAACCTGTGTGGCCTGTGGGCCGTTGTCGTGTTCGGAACGCTTGTTGGCTGCACGGGAGGTGCGGGGGGCGACCCGGAGGACGATGTCGGCGACATCCTTGTGCTGACGCACAGCCCCGGGAACGGCGACCAGATCAACGCGACGGACTCCAACGACGGGTTCAACGCGCTGAACAACCCGACGCTTACGAATCCGGGTGCGGTCACCGTCGTTTTTACCAATTCGCTTGATCCCACGTCTGTCCTGAATCCGACGCCCGGCGATCCCCAGGGAACGCGCAACATCAGGCTGTTCTTTTTCGATATCAATCAGGGGCCGTTCGATACGAGTCTGCCTCGGGTGCCCGGGTCGAACCCGCCGGGCGCCAACGTCTTGATCCAGGCGACGACCGTCCTGACGTCGACGAGCTTGCCGAACGACACGCTGATCCTGCGACCGAACGGCGTGAGTGCGACCAATCCATTGCCCGAGGGCCAGTATTCGGTCACGATCGAGCTTGGTGTACGCGGCGCGGACGGCGATGGCATGAAGGGGGCGGAGTACTTCTTCTTTTTCAGGGTCGGGCAGGACAACCTTGGCCCGGTCGTCGTGACCACGGTTCCGCCCGCCGGCGCCCTGGGCGTGGATCCGACCTCGGAGATCCGGGTCACGATGTCCGAGACGATCCTCGCGAGCACGGTGAACAACCAGACGCTGACCGTCAGCTTCCAGCCGGCGGGCGCGACGAGCGCGATCGCCATTCCCGGGACCTGGTTCTCGGATGGCGGCAACGGTCCGGGCAACAACTTTCCGAACGTCCAGCTCGATCACGCGGGCAATCCGGGCTTTTCCGGCACCAGTCCGCGCAACGGCGCCGACCTCGTTTTCCGGCCCTCGATTGACGCGCTTCCGGTGAACATGACGATCGAGGATCCGTTCGATCCCGACTGCACAAACATTTCGGACCCGCCGCGAAAAGGCAACCGCGGCTTCCCGCTCGGTCAGGCAATCACGGTCTCGTTCGTTTTCCAGGGAACCGGCATTACCGACACGGCGAGCAACGTTGTCCCGCAGGGAAGCCCGAACACCACATTCACGTTCCAAACGCGCGCCCTGCCCGATCCCGTCTACGCGCCGAACACCGGCACGGCGATGTACTACGGCGACACCGTGGGCGTCGGCGTAATCGACATGAACCCGTCGCGGACGCCGTACTTCGGCGGCCCGAACCCGGCCCGTGCGCCGGATACCGTCGCGACGACAAACGCGGGCACCGTCGCGCGCGTCCCGATCCCCGATCTGGTCGACATGACCACGGATACGCGGCCCTACACCGCGTTCCACAACGTTCACTGCATCGGATTCCCCGATACGCCGGGCGCCGTCCGCTTCTTTACGCCGCTGGTCTACGCGGTCTCCGGATCGGTGGGCGGCGGACAGGTCGTGGCGATCGACAGCTTCAACATGGTTCCGTTCGGACGGTTCGGTACGCCGTCGCCCGGCGGCGTTGCCCTGACAGCCATCGGCAACCAGGGCCGCCTCGTCGTCAGCAACTTCAGCGCGAACACGGCCACCGTGTTCGACATTGGCCAGGTGTGGTGGTACACGGGCGGCAACCTGCTGCAGACCATCGGCGCGTTCAACAACGCGATCGCCAACAACTCGACGAACGTCGTCCTCACCGAGGAGGACTTTGAGCGGTTCTTCCCGGCGCAGCGCCAGGGCGTGACCTCGCCCCCGGGCCCCCCGATCATCGGCACGATCAACGCCGGCGTCAGCCCCAGCAAAGTGGCGGTCACCGGCCTGAATACGTCGCTCGGTATTTTTGCCCCCGCGATCGGCTGTTTCAGCCCGATCCTGACCAACGACCCGATCATCTGCATCCTGAACGGCGGCGAGGCGACCGCGGACTTCTCGCACATGACCAACCTGATCCAGTCTCAGGCGATCGAACCGGATCTGCGTGGCGTCAACCTGGCCTCGCGCGGCATCGATGTCGCCTGGGCGACCTGGAGCAGCAATACGAGCGCGTACTACTTTGTCATCTCGTCTGTCGGCGGCTCGGTGGAACTGTTCTCGACCGGCCAGGTTGCGAACCGGCCCTCGGTCCTGCCGAACTCGTCGAACAACTTCGCGCCCAACAAGATCATCAACAACGTGGGCGGCCTGCTGCAGCCGTCGGACGTGCAATGGCTGAGCAACGGCAACGGCGTGCAGCTCGAGCCGCGCGCTACGGCGTACAGCGGGGCGTTCCTGGTCGCGGAGACCGGTGCGAACCGTCTGCGGCAGATCGGCATCACGGCGGAATTCCCGTCCAACACGTTCCAGACGATCAACGCAAACCACGTCGCCGGGCTGGGTCCCGTGAGCATCGCCGGCGACCCGGGGCCGGGCATGGGCTTCGCGATCCCCTGCACGCCGCGATTCACCACGTACTACGCGGCGAACGCCGGCGAAGGCACGGTGCGGACCGCGAGCTACCAGGGCGGCGTCATCGGCACGGAGATTCCGGTGCCGGGCGTGCTCCGCGTCGCCTCGTGGTGGAGCCGCTGATCGACAAGAACAAAGCAATAGCCTCGGGCTGCGGCTTCTGCCGATAACCGCAGACCCGTTTGCAGAAGGCGCGGGCCGTCTCGAAAGGGGCGGCTCGCTGTTTTTTTGGGGTGGAATCCGGACCGGCGTCACCGCGGCGTGCCGGTTTCCGCCCTCGCGCTCCTCTTTTGCCAGCGGTACGTTTTTCGCGGCCAAGCTCTGGCATGACGCGGGTCTTGATTGGGGTGTCGGTGATCGCCTTGGTCATCGTCGTCGCCGCGCGCCCGGAGTGGCACGAGCGCCGGAGTCAGGAACGGACGGCGATGTCTTCGTCGTCTAGACATTCGTCCTCTGGGGCCGGCGCCGCCGCACCGGGCCAAGAGGGCCCGCGCATGGTGCGGAAACTCATCGACGCCGTGGCCGCCGGCGACAACGGGCCGCCCTTGATCGACACGCGCAGCGAGATAGCGGTTGCGCGGTGGTTGGCGAAGGCGCGCCGGCGCCACGCGGTTTTTTGCATCGGCCCGCCCGCGATACCGGCGCTGCTCGTCGCCTTGAAACGGAAGGAGACGGCGCGGTTCGCGATCGCGTGTCTCGCGGATCTCGGCGCCGTCGAGCCGCTGATCGATCTCGTCCGGGAGCATCCCGACGATCTGGCCGTGGCTGCGGCGTTCGCACTTGCGCGGATGGCGCCCCCTGCCCGCGCCGCCATTCCCGCGCTCGAGCAGATGCTGGATCGAAAGGACGACGGGTGGGCCGCGGCGGATGCCATCGTGGAGCTTGGTCCTGCGGCGCTCCCGGCCATCGCGCGCCACCTTGGCAAGCGGCACAACGGACGGCTCATCGGGCAACTGAACAGCCTCGGCGGTGACTCGGTCTCGTCGCTTGTTCCGTTCCTCGTGCGGTCGCTGGAATCGGGAAAGGGCTGGCAAAAGCGCGACGCGGCGTGGGCGCTCGAAGAAATGGGAACGGTGGCGGCGCCGGCGAAACCGGCGCTCATGCGCCACGCGCTCTCGGGCGAGGTCCTGGGTTGGTCGACGACCAACACCGGCAACGAGATCGCCGTCCGTGTGCTTCTTCGGATTGGGGTCACCGACGACGAGGCGCGAGCGCTTGCGCAGGCGACGACCGGCCGTGGCGAGGCCCTGTCGTTCGCGTTGGAGGCGCGGGTGGCGCGCATCGATCCATGGCGTGTTTCGTTGGCCGTGGCGCAACTCGGCATGAGCAAGGCCACCACGCAAACTCACGCCCTCATGCTACTGACCGAGGTAGGCAGGCCGGTCCCGGAAGTACGCCGTCTCTTGAACGACAACAGCCCGCACGTGCGGCGCCGTGCCGTGCGGTTTCTCGCCCGGACTCATGACACCTCGTTCGAGCTGGCGCTCAACGATGGCGATTCCGACGTGCGACTTGAGGTTGCGCGTGGTCTGATCGAGTGGACCGGCGCGACGCGCCGTGCGGCCCGTGTGCTCGCGGGAACCCTGGCAAAACGGCCGGAGGAGTCGGCGCGCCTGCTGCGGCGCTGCGGCCGCGACATCATCGAAGCACGGCGCGAACTGCTCGATGCGCTCATAGCGGCAAAGGGTCGTGGGGAAACGAGCCCGGTGTCCGAGGTCGTTTTGGCCTGCCGCGAACTCGGGCCGCTGCCGCGTGCGATCGTCGAACGCCTGCGCGGGCGGCTCGGGCGGGGGGCCGTCGGGACGGCCATGCTCTTGTGGCGCAGCGGCGAATCGCCCGAGGCCTTGCTGCCGGTCCTGATCGAGGGCGTGCGGTATGTGCGCTGGCGCAGGATGGGCATGTCCAGCAGCCGGCTTCGGCCGTCGAGCGTGCGCGTGCATGCCATTCGCACGTTGATGGAGATGGGGGCTGTCGCGCGATCCGCCGTGCCCGTGCTGTTCGCTGCCCGTCGCGACTGGGACCGGGCCGTCCGTACTGCCGCCCGCGAGGCACTGGTTCGGCTTAACGCGCGATAGCGGGACGCCGCGCGGGTGTGCATAATGTCGGTCTATGGTGAGAGCCTTTTTGCAGGACGTGCTGGACCGGGGCGGCGGGACGCGCGTGCTAGCGGCCGACGAAATGATCGCGTTGGCGAAGTCGGTCGATCTCGACGCGCTTGAGCTGGGCGAGTACCGGTGTTTTCGGCCCGACTGCTATTCGCGCAACCGCGTTTTGCAAAACGAGCACTTCGAGCTGGTTGTCTTGTGTTGGGGGCCCCGCCACAAGAGTTCGATCCACGACCACGGCATCAGCAACTGCCTCTACCTTGTGCTTGAGGGCGAGATGGAGGAGGAGCTATACGAGGCCGCGGAAGGCGGCGGCGAGCCCGTGAAGACGAAGACGGCGTGTTACGCGCGTGGCGAACTGACCCTGGCCGGCGGCGAGATCGTTCACCGGATCTCCAACAACAGCGACGACCAGCTCGTGACGCTCCATATCTACTCGCCGCCGCTCGACAAAAGGGTGACGCACTACACGCCCATCCCGCACCACGCGTGACCCTCCTGCTCGTGGGCGGCACGCGGCCGCAGATGGTCAAGGCCGCGGCGCTCCTGCCCGAACTGCCGTCCGACACCGTGTTCGTGCGCACCGGCCAGCACGCCGATCCGCTCTTGGCGGATGCACAACTGGACGATCTGGGCGTGCGCTCGCCGGACGTTACGCTGGGTCCGTGGCCGGCCGGGCGGACCGAGCGACTCGACCGGATGATCGCGGCGCTCCGCGAAGTGATCAAAAAGCACAGGCCGCACCGCGTCGTCGTGATGGGCGACACGGACTCGACGGTGGCCGGCACGCTCGCTGCACGCTACGCGTCGATCCCGGTCGCGCACGTCGAGGCCGGCGCGCGTTCGGACGAGCCGGATCTGCCCGAGGAAAAAAACCGCAAGCTGGTCGACGCCTCGTCTGATCTCTTGTTTTGTGCCACGCCGGCGCACGCCGTCGCACTCGCCGGGCGCGCGGACGTACATGTCGTCGGCGACGTGATGGCGGATGTTCTTCGCGTCCATCGCGCGGCGATCGAGGCGCGACGCTCCGACGGCGACTACTGCGTCTTGACCTTGCACCGCGCCGGTACCGCGAACAGTCCCACGGCGGTCGCGCGCGTGCTCCGGGCGGCGGCGGCGGCGCCGTGTCCGGTCGTTTTTCCGCGGCATCCGCGCCTGCGCTCCGCCGACGTACCCCAAAACATCGCCGTCCGTACGCCTCTTTCCTATCTGCCGTTTTTGGGCCTTGTTGCCGGGGCGCGTTTCGTGCTGACGGACTCGGGCGGTCTGCAAAAGGAGGCGTACCTGCTGGGGGTGCCCTGCATCACACTGCGTGACGCGACCGAGTGGGGCGAGACCGTCGCCGCCGGGTGGAATGTGCTCGTCGGCACCGATGCTTCGCGAATTGCCGCCGCGATGCTCGCGCCGCCGCGCGCCGCCGCCCGGCCCGAGCTGTTCGGAGACGGACGGGCCGCCGCGCGGATCGCCGCGATTTTGGCGCGCGAGTTGTCCTAGCGACATCGCATCATCTTTGGATGCGTTGCCTCGCCGCCCCCGTTGTCCTTGTCGCCGTACTCGCGCTCGCCGGGTGCCGAACCCGCATCCAGACCGAGGGGGAGACCGAAATCTACGGTGGTGTCGGTCTGGCGGCGGTGCCCGATGTCGGCGTCGCGGTCACTGCCGGGCAGTACTTCTCGAAGTTCAAGCCGCTGTACGACTTCGCGTTCGAGCTGCGCGGCGTCCTTCAGGGCGGCGACGACTCGGCCACGCAGGACGGCGAGTTCTTCCAGGTGCAGGCGGGCGTCAAGCAGGTGACGAGTCCGGGCCACCCGCGCCGCTGGTTTTTCCGGTACGGCATAACCTGGATGCGCGCCAACGGCGACCCGCGCGTGCTCGACCGCCCCGGCGACTACTTCGGCGCGTACGGTGCGGCGGGCTACGAGATCGACCTGGGCGACCGCTGGACTTTGAGCCCGGAGTTCTCGGTCAACATCGTGGACGGCGAAGGCAGCACCGGCACGGAGTTCTTGCCGCAGGTGTTTTTGTCGCTTCTGTTCCGGTTCTAGATTCGGGGGATCTTTCGGAGAAGCGTACGGACGGCGATGCTAACGAAAATCGCCTGCGGCGCTTTTCGTTAGCCGGGGCGGGCGAGCTTCCTGCCCGCGTACGCTGCGGGCCGCCGGACTCGAATCTTGCCTGCGGATGGCTGGTCGCGGCGCGGCCCTTCGGCCCGACCCCGACGTCCGATCCCGATCCCGACGATCCCCGGTCAGTCCGCTTGCGCGGACCCCGTGCTTCTTGCGCGGGGGAAGAGGACCGCGCCCAGGGCCACGCCGCCGAATACCGCGAGAAGGAACGGCCAGTCGCGCGTTGCCGGGAAGGTGATCGTGGCTACGAGGAGCGTTGTTGCGACCAGGATTGCGACCTGCTGGTTTCGGAACGGCGTGACGCCGGTGCGCCGGGTTACCGCCAATACTGCGGCGAACAGCAACGTAACTTCTGCCGCGACGAAACTCCATGCGGCTGCCGTTGCGCCAAAGCCGGGAACTAGCATGCCCAGCAGCACGATGTGCAGCGGTGTTATGAGTGCCCAGACAGCGCGGGCGCGTTGGGCCGAGATCAGGTTGCCGACGTACGCGCGCATCGACAGCGGCAGCACGGCGACCGCGGCGATACGGATCGCGGTCGTGGGCCCCAGGAGCGCGAGCGCGAGGCTGGCGACCATGCCGGCGAGGCCGAAGCGCATGGTCTGCGTCCGGTAGTGGCGCCGGAAGTGCCACGGCACGATGCCGGACAAAGGGGCGACCGCTTGACGTGCGCGCGCGGCTCCGGCGCGGGCGGCAAGCAGGACGGTCAGCAGCACCCCGACCGCCGGTGCGAAGGCGCCGGCAGCCGCGGGCCCGGAGACGATCGCGAGGACGATCATTCCGCCGGACAGATGCGCCGCCTGGCACGCCGCCCGAAACCGCCGGTGCGTGAGCGCCGAACAGACGGCCAAACCGCCGGCACCGCATCCGAGCAACCCGAGCGTCGCCGGATCGACCCAAAGCGCTCCGGCGACGGTTCCCGCGAGGGCGGTGAGCCACGGCGCGTGCCCGGTCCGCTCTTGCCGCGGCAAGGGGTGGGTAATCGGGTCGGGCTGCGCGGGCGCGCGTAGGCCGACGGACGGCTGTTCGAGGGTGGTGGGCACTCTCAACTATCGACGGGCGAACCGTCTCGAATTGAGAGCGAAACGAATCTCGCCTTCGAAACTCGCCTGCGGCGATTCTCGTTAGCGGGGCGGGCGACCCTCCTGCCCGCGTGCGCCGACAGGCCGCCGGACGGACCCTGTGCCAGCGGACGGCTGGACGCCGCGCGGCTCACCGGACGGCCTGCTCCCGCGTGCCTCGAAGCGCACGGATCGTCGGGTGTCTTGCTGGCGAGCCATACCGAGCCGGGATCAAAAGGATGGTTTGCCGGAGCCGTTCTCGCGGAAGTCGTTGGTGATAAATCACTTATGTCGACTTCTGCGATCGATACCGAATCGTGATCACGTTGCCCTGCCGACTTTGGAGACCGGTCGGCTGAGAGTCCGTAACCCTTTTATGCACAAAGACTTGCGGCACGAGTTCCGCCTAGAATCATCCTTCCGAGCCGGGCACGGTATGGCATGCCAGCAGAACGTTCGAGCGTCAGCTTGCCGTCGGCGCTGGCGCGGCGCGTGTGCGGCGGTCGGGCGCGTTCGCCTACTGGCCGACCTCACGAAGAGCGGCTTCCGCCCGGCCCGCGGCGCTCGCGACGATTTCCGACAGCGACGGGTGGACGTGGATCATGTCGGTTAGCGACGTGATGTGGTTGCGCCACTTCATCACCGGGATGATCTCGTGCAGCAGGATCGACGCGTTCGCGCCGACGATATGGGCCCCGAGGATCTTGCCCTCGAGGTCGAGCAGGAGTTTCACGAGGCCGTGCTCCTCCTTGATGGCGCGGCCCTTGGTCGAGGACGAATACGGCGTGGATCCGGTCACGTATTCGACGCCGGCGGCGGCCAGTTCGCGTTCGGTCTTGCCGATCCCGGCGAGCTCCGGCTCCGTGAACACCGCGTGGGGCATGGCCGTGCCGTAGTCGATCGGCTCGTCGATCTGCCCGAGGATGCGACGCGCGACGTACTTCGCTTCGAAGCTGGCAGCGTGCGTGAACGCGTGGCGGCCGTTGACGTCGCCGACCGCATAGACCCCCTCGACGCTCGTCTGCAGGTTGTCGTCGGTCGGGACAAACCCGCGCTCGGTGACGGCGATGTCGGTGTGTTCGAGTCCGATGTCGTCGCTGTTCGGCACCCGGCCGATGGCGAGCAGCAGCGCCTCGGTCTCCAGTGTGTCGCCGTTGCCGAACGTGAGGCGGTACGCCGCGCCATCGTGTTCCGCACTCTTGATCTCGGTGTCGAACAAGACATCGACGCGCCCGGTGAACGCGTCCTGGAAGATCCGGCGCGTGTCCTCCTCCTCGACCGGCAACAGCGTGTCGTTGCGCACCAGCATGTGCGTCTCGATGCCGACGCCGTGGAAGAAGTGCGCGAGTTCCACCGCGATGAATCCGCCGCCGATGATCGCAATGGACTGCGGCGCGCGTTCGATCTGGAACACCTCGTCGCTGGTCCAGTAGGGCACGCCGAGATCGATCCGCCGCGGGCGCGTCCCGGTGCCGATGACGATGCGCGGCGCCGTGATTTCATCTCCGTTGACAGCAATCGTGTGGTTGCCCGTGAAACGCCCGTGGCCGCGAAACAGCGTGACGAACTCGGAGAGACCGCTCTCGATCTGCGCATCGAACGCGTTGATGTAGTCGCGCGTGTCCTTCAAGATCGCGTCGGCATCGATGTCGTCGATGCGGGCGTCGATGTGAAACCGCCCGGCGCCACGAATCGCGTCCGCGACATCGGCATGCGCGAGCACCAGTTTTGACGGAATGCAGCCGCGGTTGGGACACGTTCCGCCGAGCGGCCCCTTCTCGACGACCGCGACCTGGAGCCCCGCCGCGCCGGCGTCCCGAATCACATCGAACGAGTTTCCGGCCCCAAGGACGATGACATCGAAGGTCTTCATCCGCGTAGCGTACGGACGGCGATGCTTTCGGGCTAGAACTCGACGAGGGAGTGGATGGTCTGGTTGCCCAGACGCTCCCGGCCCTTCAGAAAGCCCAGCTCGAGGACCACGACCACGCTCGCGATCGTGGCGCCAAGCTCTTCCGTGATGTCGCAGGCCGCGCGGGCGGTGCCGCCGGTGGCCAGCAAGTCGTCCACGATCAAGACGCGCTTGCCGGGGCCGAACGCGTCCTGGTGGATTTCCAGGGCGTCCGTGCCGTACTCGAGTTCGTATTCCGCGCGGACCGTTTTCCACGGGAGCTTGCCGGGTTTTCTCGCCGGGACAAAGCCCGCGCCAAGGCGGTGCGCGACCGGGGCGCCGAAGATGAACCCGCGGCTCTCGATCGCCAGCACGTGCGTGGGGTGCGATCCGCGCGCTTTTTCGACCATCCAGTCGGTGACCCGTTCGAACAGCTGGTCGTTGGCGAGCAGCGGCGAGATGTCCTTGAACATGATGCCGGGCTTGGGGAAGTCGGGAACCTCGCGAATGTGTTCCCGGACGAGGTCTCGAAGACTCTGGCTGTTCACATTTCCTCCACGGGGTCGATGCCCAAGAGTCGCAGACCGGCGGCGAGCGTGCAACGAACCTTGTCGACCAGCCACAGCCGCGCCGTCTTTGTCGCGTCGTCATCGACGAGGACGCGCAGCGACGCATCGCGCGAACCGGCGGTGTGGTACGAGCGGAATCCGCGTGCCAGGTCATAGAGCGCGTTGGACACGTGCGACGGCTCGCACTCCGCACAGGCCTTGCCGACCGCATCGGAAAACTCCGCGAGGCGGCGCACGAGCGTCCACTCGTGGTCGTCGGTCAGCCGGGAAGCATCGCCGTCCGTCTGCTTTGACTCGGTGTAGCCCCCCTTGCGGAGAATCGAACAGGCCGAGGCGTGCACATATTGGAGATAGGGGCCGGTGCGTCCATCGAACGAGAGGATCGCGTTCCAGTCGAAGTTGATGTTCTTGGTGGTCGGGAATCCGACGTCGCAAAAGATCACGGCGGCGGTGCCGACGGCTTTCGCGACGGCCGCCTTGTCGGCGAGGTCGGAGTTTTTTTCCTCGACGACCGCGCGCGCGCGCCGTTCGCCCTCGCGCAGTACCTCTTCCAGATGGGTGCCGCCGCCTTCGCGCGTTTTGGCGCGGCTGCCATCGACGAGAACCTGTCCGAACTTGACGTGGCGGCAGCGGTCGGCCCAGTCGTGCCCGGTCGTCTTGAGCGCGGCGAAGAGCTGGCGGAAGTACAGCTCCTGCGCGATGTCGACGACGTAGAGCATCTTGGCGAAGCCGAAACGCTCCATGCGGTCGCGCGCCGCGGCGAGATCGCGGGTCTGGTACAGCGAAGCGCCGTCGCTCTTGCGGATCAGGAACTTGCCGAGTTTCTTCCCCGCGTTCTGGAGGTCGATGACGACGCCACCCTCGGACTCCTCGGCCGTGCGGTTTTCGAGCAGCTCTTCGACAAGAGCCTGGCCGGACTTCACGTACATTTTCTCGCCATCCACGACGTCGTGGCGGATGCCGAGCCAGTCGTAGACCGTCTGGAACTCGCCGAGGGAAAGCCGACGCGCGCTTTCCCAGTGGCGCAGCGCTTCCGGATCGTCCTCCTCGAGGCGCTTGGCCCAGGCGCGCGCCCGGTCCATGGCCCCGTCGTTTTCCGTGCAGAAGTTCGAGGCCTGCACGTACGTCCGGTTGTAGGCCGCGATCGATTCGGGCTCGCCGAACTCCTCGATGCCGACCATGAGCTTGCCGAACGCGGTGCCGAGGTCGCCGAGAAAGTTGAGGCCGACGACTTCGTAGCCGCGACGGCGGTGGAGGTTGCACAGGACCTGGCCGATCATGCTCGACCGCAGGTGGTGAAAGAGCAGCGGCTTGGCGATGTTGGGCGAGCCGTAATCGATCACGACGGCTTGGCCCGCGCCCTCGTCGGACGCGCCGATGTTGTCGGTGACCGATTGCAGCACCTTGCGGGTGAAGGTCGGGCGGTCGAGCCTGAAGTTGACGAACGGGCCGGCGGCTTCGGCGGAGGCGAGCAGGCCGCCCGGCTCAAACGCGTCGGCCACGGCGGCGGCGACTTGCGGCGGCGACTTGCCCAACTGCTTGGCGAAGCGGAAACACGGCAGCGTCAGGTCGGCCCGGTCGCGCTCCTTGGGGACGGTGACCGAGGATCGGGCTGCGTTTTCCGGCACGCCTGCGCGCGCCGCGACGGCGGCGATGGCATCGATGAATTCCTGCACGGGGCGTGAAGACTAGGAGATCCGGAGCGTGTCGTAGAGGTTTTCCCCGCTCGCCGCTTCCCATTCGGCGGCCAGCTCCCGTGAAACTTCGAGCGAACGGTCCAAAAAGCGCGACGGGCCGTACCGCGCCACGAGGTCGTCAAAGCGTGTTTCCATCGAGACGCGCCGGGCGCCCGCGGCAAGAAAGTCCGCCAGCGCCACGCACTTTTCCAGCGGCGTGAACGTGAGCAGATCGCAAGCCAAAAACATCGCCGTCCCGAGCTCCCCGTCGGCGAACTCCTCGAAGTCGCGCCCCTTGACATAGTGGCTGAGACAAGGCGCCGCCCAACCGGCCCAACCTTCGGCGCTGGCGATCAGGAACCCCTCCAGGGGATGGCGCGCGTCGTGCGTCCTGGCCCGTCCGATGTCATGCAGCCATCCACAGGCCGCAGCGACGTCCGCTCCCGACCCCGACCCCGAACCCGAGGACCCCGACCCCCCGAACCCCCATCCCAACGCCAAGTCATGCGCCATCGCCGCCACCTGCGCGGAATGGGCCACGACGGGAGCGTCCGCCCCGACATGCCGGACCAGGAGGGCGCGGGCGTCAGCCAACGGACGGCGATCTCGGAGGGCGGGATCCTTGAAGAACACCGCCGCGCGGTCGAGGACCTTTCGGCTGTTTTCGTGCGGCAGGAGCGGGCTCGCTTTGTGGTAGGGGAGCCATGCGGACCGGTCGTGCTCGCGCGACAGCACGACATCGCCCGGCGGGGCCTCGGCGCCGAAGTAGATCACGGTCTTGGGGCCTTTGCGGACGCGGTAGGTGATTTCGACCAAAAACCAGGGATGGCCGGTGGGGATATCGAGGCCGCATTCCTCGCGGGTCTCGCGGCGGGCGGTTGCCCGGTCGTCCTCCCCGGGGTCGGCGTGGCCCTTGGGGAAGCCCCATTCGCCGTGCTTGGTGGCCCTGAGCAGTAGATAGGAAAGCCCGCCGCCGGCCTCCCGACGGAACACGACGTAACCCGCGGCCTGGATTTGGTTAGAATTCGCCCGCGCCATGATGCCCATTCTGCGCGACCTCCAAACGATCCTCTCGGCCCTGGATGCCGCGCGGACAGGCGAGTTCGTGTGCGACGTGGCCGGCGCGCCGCGGGTGTTCGTGTTCGGGCTCGGCCGCTCCGGCCTCGTAGCCCGCATGTTCGGCATGCGGCTCGTTCATCTGGGCCGCGAGGCCACGATCGTCGGCGACACGACCACGCCCGCGATCCGCAAGGACGACCTCCTGGTCGTCTGCTCCCGCACGGGCCAGTCCGTTTTTCTGCACCACGTCGTCAATCTGGCCCACAACAAAGGCGCGAAGGTCGCGGCAATCCTCGGTCCGGGTGCGACCACGCTGGCGGAACTCGCCGACCTTGCCGTGGTCCTGCCGATGGACGCCGCGGCGGGCAACGGCGGGCCGCAACAGCCGATGGGTTCGCTCTTCGAGCAGGCGCTGCATCTATACCTCGATGCGGTGGTCCTGGAGCTCATGCACGCGCTCGAAAAGACCCCGGAGGACATGGAGCGGGTCCACAGCAACCTGCCGTAGTCCCCCCTTCGGCGCCCCTGCACCCCCTGTCCAGCCCCCCGATCCGGACCACAGCCCCCCGATCCGGACTACAGGGGGGCCCCGATCCGGACGCACGGGATGGCAGTCCTTGGCCGTCCGGGGAAAATGCGAAGATTACCCCGTTGACTCGCGAGGAGTATTGATGCGACAGGCTGTAATCGTCGGCGCGGCCCGGACCGCGGTCGGAAGGCTTCAGGGCACGTTGGCCGGATTTGCCGCCCCGCGGCTGGGTTCGATCGCCATCAGGGCGGCGCTCGAGCGCGCGGGCGTGGCACCGGACGCCGTGGACGAGGTCATCATGGGCAACGTGCTGCAGGCCGGCGTGGGCCAAAACCCGGCACGGCAGGCCGCCCTTGGCGCGGACTTTCCGCCGACGATCGCGGCCTACACCATCAACAAGGTCTGCGGCTCGGGACTCAAGTCCGTGGCGCTGGCGGCCCAGGCGATCAAAGCCGGGGACGGCGATGTCTTTGTCGCCGGCGGCATGGAGTCGATGACCAACGCGCCGTATTTCCTGCGCAAGGCGCGCGCGGGCGTTCGGCTCGGGCACACCGAGCTTGAGGACGCGATGGTGGCGGACGGGCTGTGGGATGTCTACGAGGACTACCACATGGGCAACACCGCCGAGCTCGTCGCCGACAAGTACGACGTCACGCGCCAGGCGCAGGACGAGTACGCTGCCGAGAGCCACGCGAAGGCCGCGGCGGCCGCGGAGGCGGGCAAGTTCGCCGCCGAAATCGTGCCGGTCGAGGTTCCGCAGCGCAAGGCCGACCCGATCCTGTTTGCGACCGACGAGGGTGTGCGGCCCGGCACGACGCCGGAGAAGATCGGTTCGATGCGGCCCGCGTTCCGCAAGGACGGCTCCGTGACGGCGGCGAACGCCAGCCAGATTTCCGATGGCGGCGCCGCGGTCGTCGTCATGGAAGAGGAAAAGGCCAAGTCGCTGGGGCTCACGCCGCTCGCTCGAATCACCGGGTATGCGACCGGCGGGGTCGAGCCCAAGTGGGTCATGATGGCGCCCGTCCAGGCCGTAAAAAAGCTCAACGAGCAGCGCGGCACGGCGGTGGGCGACTACGACGTCGTCGAGCTCAACGAGGCGTTTTCGTCGCAGGCGTGCGCGGTCACGCGCGAACTCGGGTTCGACCCGGCGCGCGTCAACGTGCACGGTGGCGCGGTGGCGATCGGCCACCCGATCGGCGCGTCCGGCTGCCGCATCCTGGTAACGCTTCTGCACGCGATGGCGGACCGCGGCGCGGCCACGGGCCTCGCGACCCTTTGTCTCGGCGGCGGCAACGCGGTCGCCCTTTCGGTGGAGCGCGTCTGATGCTCGGAGTTATTGGTGCCGGCACGATGGGCAACGGGATCGCACAGACCTTTGCCGCCCACGGCCACGACGTGACGATGATCGACGCCGATGCGGCGGCCGCCGAGCGCGGCAGGGCGGCGATCGAGAAGAGCCTGGGTCGCTTCGTCAAGAAAGAGAAGATGACCCGGGACGAGGCCGCGACGATTCTCGCGCGCGTCACGACCTCAACGGACTACGGCACGCTCGCGGGCGCCGACCTCGTCGTCGAAGCGGTGATCGAGGACCTTGCCGTCAAGCGCAGCGTCTTCGGCCGGCTCGACGAGGTGGTGCAGGAGGACGCGATCCTCGCCACCAACACGTCCTCGATCTGGATCACGGAGATCGCGGCCGCGACCAAGCGCGCGGACAAGGTCATCGGGATGCACTTCATGAACCCGGTGCCGCTGATGAAGCTGATCGAAGTCATCCGCGGACACGACACGTCGGACGAGACTACCCAGCGTGTCTTCGCACTGGCCGAGGGGCTCGGCAAGGTGCCCGTCGAGGTGAACGACTCGCCCGGATTTGTCAGCAACCGGGTGCTCATGCCCATGCTCAACGAGGCGATTTTTTGCCTCTACGAAGGTGTGGGCACGGCCGAGGCCATCGACACCGTGATGAAACTCGGCATGGCGCATCCGATGGGACCGCTGGCCCTGGCGGACTTCGTCGGCCTCGACGTCTGCCTCGCAATTCTCGAGGTCCTGCACAAGGATCTGGGCGACGACAAGTACCGACCGTGTCCGCTCCTGCGCAAGATGGTCATGGCCGGCCATCTCGGACGCAAGACCGGCCGAGGCTTTTACGAGTATTGATCCTTATGTCGATGGGCTTCGAGCTAACCGAAGATGAACTCGCCATTCGCGACCTCGCCCGCGATTTCGCGCGCGGCGAGGTGGCTCCCGGCGCGGCGGAACGCGACAAGAAAGAGGAGTTTCCGGCCGACGCCGTACGCAAGGCCGGCGAGCTGGGCCTCATGGGCCTTCTTATCCCCGAGGAGTACGGCGGAGCGGGGCTCGGCAATCGGGCTCTGTCGCTCGCGCTGGTCGAGATCAACCGCGTCGACGCCTCGGTCGGGGTGACGCTTTCGGTCCACAACTCGCTCGCCAGCAGTTGCATCAACGCGTGGGGCAGCGAGGATCTTAAGCGCCGCTATCTACCGAAGCTCGCGAGCGGCGAGTGGCTCGGCGCGTACGCGCTCTCCGAGGCCGGTTCGGGCTCCGATCCGGGGAGCCTCGTCTGCAAGGCAGAAACGGACGGCGATGCCTTTGTGATCACCGGTTCGAAGGCGTGGATCACGAGCGGCGACCACGCCGACGTGATCGTTCTCTTTGCGCGCACGGACCCGGACGCCGGCAAGCACGGCATCACGGCGTTCGTCGTCGAGACTTCGTGGGAGGGGTTCTCGGTCGGCAAGAAGGAACTCAAGCTGGGCATCCGTTCGTCGTCGACCGTCACGGCCAACTTCGACGGGCTGCGGGTTCCCAGGGCGAACATGCTGAGCGACGTGAACGAGGGCATCAAGGTGGCCCTGCACACGCTCGACGGCGGCCGAATCGGCATTGCCAGCCAGGCGCTCGGCATCATGGAGGCCTGTCTCGAAGCGTCGATCGCCTATGCCAAGGAGCGGCAGCAGTTCGGCAAGCCGATCGCGAAGTTCCAGCCGATTCAGTGGAAGCTCGCGGAGATGGAGATCCGCATCCAGGCCGCGCGGCTGCTCACGCTGAAGGCGGCAACGCTGAAGGACCAGGGCAAGTCGCACTCGTCGGAGGCCGCGGTGGCCAAGCTCTATGCCTCGAGGGCCGCCAACTGGTGCGCGACCCAGGCCGTCCAGATTCACGGCGGCGCCGGGTACTGCACGGACTTTCCGGTGGAGCGGTATTTCCGCGACGCCCGTATTACCGAAATCTACGAGGGAACGACCGAGATCCTGAAGCTGGTGATCGCCCGGTCGCTTCTGCGCAAGTAACGATCCAGCCATGAGCCCGCTCGCCGACATCACGTTCTCCGAACCGATTCCGTTTCTCCAGGAGCAACACCTGGAGGTACGCGAACTCATCCACCGCTACGCGCAAGAGCAGGTCAAGCCCCGCGCCGCACGCCTCGACGAGGAAAAGGTCTTTCCGCACGACACCGTTGCCGAGCTCGCCGAGATGGGCATGCTGGGCGTGCCCTTCCCCGAAGAGGTGGGCGGAGCCGGCCTCGACTACCTGTCCTACATCCTCGTCATCGAGGAGCTGGCGCGCGTATGCGGCACCACGTCGATCACGGTCGCGGCCCACACGTCGCTCGGCACGAATCCGATCTACCAGTTCGGGACCGACCTGCAAAAAGAGAAGTACCTGCGCAAGCTCGCCACGGGCGAGATGCTCGGCGCGTTCGCGCTGACCGAGCCGGGCGCGGGCTCCGACGCGCGCGCGTCCAAGACGACGGCGGTACGCGACGGCGACGACTGGATCGTCAACGGCGTCAAGGTCTACTGCACGAACGGCACCCACGCGGGCACGGTGATCCTCACGACCAAGACCGAGAACGGCATCACCGCGTTCATCGCGGAAAAGTCGTTCCCGGGCATCAGCAACGGAACCCTCGAGGACAAGCTCGGTCTGCGCGGCTCCGATACCCGCGAGCTGGTCTTTGAAGACGTACGCATCCCCGACGAGAACCGCGTCGGCGAGGAAGGCGGCGGCTTCAAGCGATTCATGATGACGCTGGATGCCGGCCGCATCTCGATCGGCGCGATGGCACTCGGGTTGGCCCAGGGAGCGCTCGATGTTGCGCTGCCCTACGCGATCGAACGCAAGCAGTTCGGCCAGACCCTGGGCCAGTTCGGCGCGATCCAGGAACGGCTCGCCGACATGGCGGTGAAGATCCACACCGCCCGCCTGACGCTCTACCACGCCGCCGCACTCAAGGACGAGGGCCGGCATGTGGCATACGCCGGCTCGATCGGCAAGCTGTATGCCTCGGAAATCGCCATGGAAGTCATCGACTCGGCGATCCAGATCATGGGCGGCAACGGCTTCACGCGCGAGTACCCGGTCGAGCGAATGTTCCGCGACGCGAAGCTGTGCGAAATCGGCGAAGGCACCAGCGAGGTCCAACGCCTCGTGATTTCGCGGATGATGCTGAAGTCGGTTCAGTAGCCTACGGACGGCGATGTCCCAACGAAACTCGCCCGGGGCGATTTTCGTTGGTCCGGGCCCGTGCGGCTTCGCCGCCAAGCGCTTGTGCGCACCTTCCTCAGGCCTCACGGTGCGCGTCCACGCGCCGGTAGGCGCGACGCGCGCGGTCTAACAAAAAGTCGCTAGCGGATTTTTGCGCGCAGCGGAGTTTCGAGTTAGCCGGAAAGGAAGAACACAGCTGTGATGACGAGGAATATGGGGATCAGAATCAGCGCCGAGTACTTCATGTAGCCGAAGAAGCTCGGCATCTTGATGCCGCTCTCTTCCGCGATGGCCTTGACCATGAAGTTCGGGCCGTTGCCGATGTAGCTCATTGCGCCCATGAACACGGCGCCAACCGAGATGGCGGCGAGCAGGTGCGGCGCCTCGTGGATGAGGCCTCCGATCTTGACGGTGTGGCCGGCGTCCAGGGTTGCCTGTGCCGCGCCTGTTTTTGCGAACACCACGTAGGTCGGGGCGTTGTCGAGGAATCCGGACAGGCCGCCGGTGACCCAGAAGTACTGCCAGGACTTTGTCAGGCCCAGATCGCCGCCCTTCACCTCCAGGATGGCCAGTACCGGCACCATCACGGTAAAAATGCCGCTGAACAGGATCGCGACCTCGTTGATGGGGCCGAACGTGAACCGGTTCTTCTTGCGCAGTTCCTTCTTGGTCAGGGCCATCGAGGCGACAGCAACGGCGGCCATGATTGCTTCCTGGATGCCGAACGGCCACTTGAAGCTGCCCTTGCCGAGTACCGCCCCCATGATGCAGCCGAGCAGTGCAACGTTTACCCAGCCCTCGATCCCGAAGCGTTCCCCGGTTGCGCCGGCTTTCGTCTCTTCGGGCGGCGGGCCGTCTTCCTTGGCGAAGCGCGCGCGATCCCAGACGAAAAACACCGCGAGAACGATGCCGACGCCCACGATCCACTGTTTCCACAAAGCGGTGGTGGTCCAGAAGAACGGGACTCCCTTGAGAAACCCGAGGAACAGCGGCGGGTCGCCGAGCGGCGTCAGCAGGCCGCCCATGTTGCTCACCGTGAAGATGAAGAAGATGATGGTCAGGACGCGGCTCTTCATCGGCCGGTGGGCGTTCGCCTTCATGAACGGCCGGATCAAGAGCATCGAGGCGCCGGTCGTGCCGACGATGTTGGCGATGACCGCGCCGATCGCGCAGATCGCGGTGTTGGTGCCCGCGCCCGTCCGCAGATCGCCCCGCAAGAAGATGCCGCCGGACGCGATGTAGAGTGAGCCCAAGAGCAGGATGAAGGAGACATATTCCTTCCACTCGTGGACCATCCCGCCCCAGCCGTAGTTCGAGATCCACCAGATCGCCGTGGGGACGGCGATGATCCATGAAAACACCGCGCGGTTTCGGTTCGACTCCCACCAGTGGTGGGCGAACAGCGGCAGGATCGCGATTCCCAGCAGGATCAGGACAAACGGGATCACCGACCAGATAGGGGGGAGGACGATGTCGCCAGAGGCGACGAGAAGCGCGGGGAAATCCATGGGGGAGGGGGCGTGATACCCGCCCCGGAACGGACGGTCAAGGCGAACCGGCCCCGTCACCTCGATTCGCGAGGCACGGTGCAGGCCAGCGATCGATCACCTCCATCACCGTCCGTCGACTTTTTTTGAGCGGCGAGAGAGCGCAGCCCCGAGGCGCTTTGGAAGAAACGCCCAACAACGACCGAACAACGCATGGAAAGCCGGGTTTCGCGTCCAAACGGTCTGCGGATCCGGGGTGGGGCGGCCGATCCATCAAGGTTGGTACGGGAACCGAGGCGATCTCGGCGCCAGATTTATTGGGCGCAGGGGTTGACGCGGGGCAGCGTACTCTGCACTATGCACTCCGTACTATGCACTTTGCGCAGTGCGTTCTTGCCCGGTGCTGTGAAGCGGACGGAATCCGTCATGGGTTTCCGTCTCTCCGACCCGGAGATTGGCTCCGGAAGGGGAGGCACATGAATGGCGCGCAGGCGACTGCCGGAAAAGCTCTACCGCATCGGCGAGGTGATGGACTTCACCGGCCTGTCGCGGCAGACGCTGCACTTCTACGCGACCATCGGCCTCATCTCGGAGAAGCAGCGGACGCCCTCGGGCTACCGGCTTTTCCCTCCTTCCGTGTTTGCGTCGCTGGAGCGAATTCGAAAGCTGAAGAAAAAAGGCTTCACGCTCCGCGAAATCCGGGAGATTCTAGAAGGACACGCGCCGCGGCTGACCACCGCGGATACCAGACTGCAAGGACCGTTACGGTCCACGAGGCAGGGCTCCGGAAAGACAAAACGGAAGCCCGGCCAGAAGGCCCCCAAGCCCGACGGCGAAACGGCCCGAAAACCCGACCGGAACACAGACAAGGACGGCGATGTCTCTTGACGAGATGACGCGTTCCCTGTGCTCCCGGTCCCACGGCTCCGTGCCGCATCCGTTTTCGTTGCCGCTCACGCGTCCGCCGGACGGGGGCCCTCAACCGAACTGCCGACCAGGTGCCGGACCTCGATTCCGCGTGCGAAGAGTGCGCGCGAGGGTTCGCGCCGGACCGGCCGCCGCAACACGCCCCGGTGGGGGTATGACGAAATGAAAGTCGAAGCGCAAAATCTGTGGGTGGAATTCAAGAAGACCGGTGATTCGGAAATCCGGAACCGGTTGGTCGAGAAGTACTTGTACATCGTCAAGTACGTCTCGGACCGGCTGCAGCAAAAGCTGCCGCGTTCGATTCCCCGAGAAGACATCCGCTCTGCTGCCTCGTACGGGCTCATCCGCGCGGTCGAGAACTTCGACCACGAACGGGGCACCCGGTTCGAGACCTATTGCGCGACCCGCGTGAAGGGCGCGATCCTCGACGAGCTGCGTTCGCGCGACTGGGTGCCGCGGATGATCCGCAACAACACGTCGCGGATGAACCAGGCCCGCGTGGAGCTCGAGCGCGAAATGGGCCGCGAACCGACTCCCGGTGAGCTGGCCGAACGTCTCGATGTCTCCCGCGAAAAAGTCGAATCGATGATCCGCGAGAGCAACTTCACCTCGATGTTCACCTTCTCGCGTTGCGAGGAGGAGGCCCAACGCGGCGACTCGGACGAACGCCACCTCATCTACGAGGACAAACAGAGCCACCAGGGCTTCGAGCGCATTTTCCTCAAGGATCTCTCGGACCATCTCATGCGGACGCTCACGCACCGCGAGAAGATGGTCATCCTGCTCTACTACGTCGAGGACCTCTCGATGAAGGAGATCGGAAAGATCCTCAACATCTCCGAGTCGCGGGTCAGCCAGATCCGCACGAACACCCTGACCAAGCTGCGCAAGAAGGTCGACGAGGTCCAAACGCTGCTGGAACGCGGCTAGGCGACGGGCTGATTCGTCCGTAAGCGGACGGACGGCGATGTATCCTCGGATGCAGACATGGATCGCTTCGGTGCACCTTCCGACGAGGAAACGGCCGAGCGCGCGGTCGCGCGCTACAGGTCGATGACCCCGTCCGAGCGCATCGAGGCGCTGCGCGACCTGCTCCGGGACATGGATGTGCTGCTCGACGGCCGGGTACCGCCGCGCGTGGAGGACGACCCCCCCTTCTGGCGCCGGTGGCAGGATCCCAACGTTGGCCGCCCTTCGTGAACTCCCGGAGCTGGCCGTAGCCCTCTCGGCTGCGCTTGCGGACGCGGGCCTCAAGCACGCCGAAGCCCGCACTATTCACGACCACGCGGGTTCCGGCGCCGGTGGTTGCCGCCGAGGATCTCGTGGTTTTGAAGATGCTGTGGCACCGCGCGAAGGACGTCCCGGATGTCCACGCCCTGCTCACCGTGCGAGGCGACGGCTTCGACGCGGACTACGCGTGCGAGACGCTGGCCGGTCTCCTGCCGGACGACGATCCCCGGCTCGCGGAGTTGGACGACCTGATCGCCCGGTACTGCGGATAGGCGGATAGGCCGGGCCGCCGATATCGCCGTCCGTTCGCTTCCCGCCCGAGGCCGTCGTAGAATCCCCGTGTGGATGACTTTCACCGTCGCGCCGGGGCACTGCATGCCGAGGGTGTGCCTCTTGCGGCCATCGCGGAAGCGGTGGGGACCCCGGTCTACGTCTATTCCAAGGCCACGCTGGTCGGGCACTTTCGCCGGCTGCGTGAGGCTTGGGGCGATGTGAACCCGTGCATCCGGTATGCGGTCAAGGCGAACGGGAATCTGGCTATCCTGAGCGTGCTGGCGCGCGAGGGGGCCGGGTTCGACGTCGTGAGCGCGGGCGAGATTTTACGCGTGATCGCGGCGGGCGGCGACCCGGCCAAGATCGACTTCGCCGGCGTGGGCAAGACGCGCGCGGAGATCGAGTACGCGCTCAAGGTCGGGATCGACACGTTCAACGTCGAATCCGAGGCCGAACTCGACTTGATCGATCGCGTCGCACGCGAGCGCGGAACGACGGCGGCGGTCGCCCTGCGCGTGAACCCCGATGTCGATCCGCGCACGCACACCTACATCACGACCGGACGCAAGGAGAACAAGTTCGGCCTCGATTTCGCCCGGGCGCGCTCGATCGCCGAGACCGTTTCCGAGCGCGCCGGAGTGCGCCTCACCGGCCTGCACGTCCACATCGGCTCGCAGATGACCGAGGTCGAGCCGTACGTCGAAATGGTGCGCCGCCTTGTCGCCTTCGCAAAGGACCTGCAGGGTTTTCACCCCGCGCTCGAAGAGCTGAACGTCGGCGGCGGCTTCGGGATCCACTACAAGGAAAACGAGGCGCCGTCGATGGAGGCGTTCGCGCGCCCGGTCGTGCCGCTGCTCAAGGAGAGCGGTTTTTTAATCCACATGGAGCCCGGCCGGCTGCTCGTCGGCAACGCGGGGATCCTCGTCACCCGTCTCCTGTTCGAGAAGCAATCCGGCGAAAAGCGCTTTTTGATTTGCGATGCGGCGATGAACGATCTCCTGCGACCCGCACTCTACGGCGCCTACCACCGCGTGGAGCCTGTCAAACCCCGTGAGGGAGAGCATACGGACGGCGATGTCGTTGGACCGGTCTGCGAGTCGGGTGATTTTCTGGCGAAGGATCGCGCCCTGCCGCCCATGGAGTCGGGCGATCTGCTCGCCGTGCGGAGTGCGGGTGCGTACGCATTCGTCATGGCGAGCAACTACAACGCGCGTCCGCGGCCCGCCGAGGTCCTGGTGGACGGCGACAGGTTCGGTGTCGTGCGCACCCGCGAGACCCTTGACGATCTTGTGCGCGGCGAGACGACGGCGCCCGATTGGAAGTCGGAGAATTCATGAGCCTGTTCGGAAGCGAGGAACTCGTTCTGATCGCGGGCCCATGTGTGATCGAGGGCCGCGACATGTGCCTGCGCATCGCCGAGCGCGTGCGCGACGCGTGCAAGGACCGCGCGATCCGGTACGTCTTCAAGGCCTCGTTCGACAAGGCCAACCGGACCTCGGTCAAGTCGTTTCGCGGGCCCGGGATCGACGAGGGCCTGCGTATCCTAGCCGATGTGCGGGACGCCGTCGGCGTGCCGGTCCACACCGATTTTCATGTGCCCGCGCAGGCCGCGCCGGTCGCCGAGGTCTGCGACATGATCCAGATCCCGGCTTTCTTGTGCAGGCAGACCGACATGCTTGTGGCCGCCGGCGAAACCGGCAAGACGGTCCTGATCAAGAAGGGCCAGTTCGTTTCGTCCGAAGACATGCGCCACCAGGTCGAGAAGGCCCGTTCCGCCCCTGGGTGCGGCGACGTGGTGGTGGGGGAGCGCGGCACCACGTTCGGGTACGGCAACCTTGTCGTCGACATGCGCGGACTGGTCCGGATGCGCGCGTTTGCGCCCGTGGTCTTCGACGGCACGCACAGCGTGCAGCGCCCGTCCGGCCTGGGCGACGCCTCGGGCGGCGAAGCCGACATGATCCCGCATCTCGTGCGGGCCGCCGTCGCGGTCGGCATCGACGGCCTGTTCCTGGAAACCCACCAGAACCCGGCCCAGGCCAAGTGCGACGGCCCGAACCAGCTCCCGCTGGACGAACTGCCCGCCTTGTTGGACACCGTCGAACGCTTGCGGGCCGCCGCGGGTTGAATCTGGTACGTTCCCGGGCCATGGAAACACGGTTGGAGCAGCAGGTCGTGGTCGTTTGCCTCAAGCCTGGCGAGGAAATCCTCGCTTCGCTTCTGGAGGCGGCGGCGGCGCACGGGATCACCGGCGGCTACCTCGTCGGGCACGGCACCGTGGTCGAGGCGGACCTGGGCTGGTGGGATCCCGAGAAAGACGAGTTTCGCGTGCGCACGTTCGAGGAGCCCCTTCAGGTTGGCTCGCTCACGGGGGGCTTTTTGGTCGAGGACGGCGAGTCGAGCGTTTCGGTCTCGGCGACGGTGGCCGGCCCGGAGCTGATCGCCTTCACGGGCCGCCTGCTGCGCGGCGTCGTAGGCACCTCCTGCGAAATCCACGTCCAGATCGTGCCCTCGGCCTGACCAACCAGGCCAACAACATCGCCTTTCCGCCTTCGCGCTCTGCGCTTCGGCGCGGGCAGGCCCGTCTGCTTTTGCCCTATTGGCGTACCTGCTGAACCGGGCTTTTCAGCACCGGTAGGATTTGGGCAGACCATGACGGAACTTCAAAAGACGTACGACGCCAAGGCGGTGCAGGCCAAGTGGACGCCGCTTTGGGAAGAGTCCGGGCTGTTCACGGCTGGGCAGCGCCCCGACGCCGAGCCCTACACGGTGATGATTCCGCCGCCGAA
This sequence comes from Planctomycetota bacterium, assembly GCA_021776735.1. GTDB lineage: Bacteria > Planctomycetota > PLA2 > PLA2 > PLA2 > JAJFFH01. Next base: position 44,401 of record JAJFFH010000060.1, read on the forward strand.
CGTTACGTCGTTCTTGCACATGGGGCACGCGCTCAACGGGGTCGTGCAAGACGTGCTCGTGCGCTGGCATCGCATGCGGGGGCGCGACGTCTTGTGGCTGCCCGGGACCGACCATGCCGGGATCGCGACGCAGGCCGTGGTCGAGCGCAAGCTCTTCGAGGAGCAGAAAAAGACGCGGCACGACCTCGGGCGCGACGCGTTTCTGGAGAAGGTCTGGGCGTGGAAGGAGGAGTACGGCAGCCTGATCCTCGAACAGACGCGCCAGCTCGGCTGCTCGTGCGACTGGACCCGTACCGCGTTCACGATGGACGAGAATCTTTCGCGCGCGGTGCGCGAGGCGTTCGTGCACCTGTGGGAAAAGGGGCTTGTTTACCGGGGCGAGCGGCTGGTGAACTGGGACTGCGTGCTGCGCTCCGCGATCGGCAACGACGAGATCGAGGAGGTCGAACGCAAGGGGCACCTCTGGCATTTCAAGTACCCGCTCGAGGACGGCTCCGGCCACGTCGTCGTGGCGACCACGCGGCCCGAGACGATGCTTGGCGATACCGGCGTGGGGGTGAACCCCGCCGACGAACGCTACACGGATTTTGTGGGCAGAAACGTCATCCTGCCGCTGATGGACCGCTCGATTCCCATCGTGGCGGACTACTCCGTGAAACAGGAGTTCGGCACCGGCGCGGTGAAGATCACGCCGGGCCACGACTTCGACGACTACGAGCGCGGGCGGCGCTGCAACCTGCCGATCGTAAACATCCTCAACGAGGACGGCTCGCTCAACGACAACGCCGGGGCCTACGCGGGCATGGATCGCGCGAAGGCGCGCAAGAAGATCGTCGCGGACATGGACGCTCTCGGACTGCTCGACAAGGTCGAGGACTACGATCTGCGCCTGCCGCTTTCGGATAGGTCCAAGTCGCCGATCGAGCCGTTGTTGTCCGAGCAGTGGTTCGTGAAGATGAAGCCGCTGGCTGAACCCGCGATTCGCGCGGTGAAGGACGGCACGCTGAAGTTCGTGCCCGAGCGTTGGACCAAGGTGTATCTGGACTGGCTGGAAAACGTGCGCGACTGGTGCATCAGCCGGCAGCTCTGGTGGGGGCACCGTATTCCCGTGTGGTACGACGAGGACGGTGTGCCCGTGGCCTCCCGCGAGGATCTTGAGATCGGCGCGCCGCACCCGGAAACGGGCAAGCCGATCGTGCGCCAGGACGAGGACGTGCTCGACACCTGGGCGTCGTCGTGGCTGTGGCCGTTTTCGACGCTGGGCTGGCCCAAGGAGACCGAGGATCTGGCGCGCTTTTATCCGACGCATCTCTTGTCGACGGCGCGCGAAATCATCTACCTGTGGGTGGCGCGCATGGTGATGGCGGGCTACGAATTCCTGGGCCAGTGCCCGTTCGACACCGTGTACATCCACGCGACGATTCTCGACGGGCAGGGAAGGCGAATGTCGAAGTCGCTGGGGAACGGCATCGATCCGCGCGACATGATCGCGCAGTACGGCGCGGACGCAGTGCGGTTTACCCTCGCGCTGCTCACGACAGAAGGCCAGGACGTGAAGCTGTCGCCGACGAAGTTCGAGCTCGGCCGCAACTTCATGAACAAGATCTGGAACGCGGCGCGCTTCGTCTTGTCGAGCGTGCCCGCGGAGGCGGCGTCCGCCGAGCCAGGCACGACGCTGACCGACCGGTGGATCCTTTCGCGCCGCGAGGAGGCCGTGGCCCAGATCACGACCGCACTCGAAAACTACCGCTACCACGACGCCGCGCAGGCGCTCTACCGCTTCGTGTGGGACGACTTTTGCGACTGGTACGTCGAGGCGAGCAAGGAGCGGCTGCGTGCGCGCGATCTTCCGTGCGGCGCGACTCTGACTACGGTGCTGCGCACGATCGTGCGCCTCCTCCAGCCCTTCGCGCCGTATCTCGCCGCGGAGCTCGCGGAGCCGCTCGGCGAGTCCGGGCCGGCCGCGCTGCTGCCGTGGCCCGAGGCCGGCGCCCGCGACGAGGCGGCCGAAGCCGACGTCGCCCGTCTTCAGGAGATCGTTCGCGCCATTCGGCGGCTGCGCAACGAAAACCAGGTGGGCCAAAAGGCCATGGTGCATGCCGTGGTGCGGACGGACGCGCCGGATCTGCTCCGCGACCAGGAGGCGCTGGTGCGCCGTCTTGCCCGCTGCGAGTCGTTCGAGGCGGGCCCGGTTGTCAAAAAACCGGCCACGCCGGCGTCCGCGGTGCTTGCCTGCGATGAAGTGTTCGTGTCCCTCGAGGGCCACATCGATCTCGACGCGGAACGGACGCGCATCCAAAAAGAGCTCGACAAGGCCGAGGGCCACCTCGCCTCGATCGAAAAAAAGCTCCAAAACGAGAACTTCGTCGCGCGCGCGAAGCCCGAGGTCGTGCAAAGAGAGCGCGAGCGGTCCGGCGAGGTGCGCGAAAGGCTCGAAAAGCTCAAGGAAGCGCTCGCTGCCCTTGCGTAAGATCCAGAGCGCATGGCCCGACTAAAGATCGCGTTTCGCGGAGCGGAGACCGTGGTCCCGTTGGACCAGGGCGAGACGACGGTCGGCCGGTCCAACCGCAGCACGATCCACCTGCCCGACCCGGACCTCGCCGAGATCCACTTCGTGATCCGGCAAAAGAGCCGGGGCTGGCAGTTGCGCGACAAGGGGTCCGGGCTCGGCACGAAGGTGAATGGAAAGCCCGTTTTCGCGACGACGCTGACGGACGGCGATGTCATTGACGCCGGCGGGCTGCGCTGCGTGTTCTTGGTGCGCGCCGACAAGCCGGGGCCGGCGGCGAGGACGCCAGCTGCGGCAAGTCCCGCGCGCCGCGCAACCCCCGCGCCCCCCCGGCGCTCCCGTCCGGAGCCTGCGCCCCAACAAAAATCCCCTGTAGGCCTGTTTGTGGGCATCGGCGTTGGCGTCGTCGCGATCATCGCCGTCCTTCTGCTTTTGTTCAAGGGTCAGGCCGCGGAAGACGAGGCGCGCGAACTCTGGCGGGACGCCAAACGGTTCGAGAAGCTGTCGCGCGCGGAGTCCGGCGAGGCCCCGAGCTCGGCCGAGGCCGAGGAGCATCTGAAGAAGTGGGCCGAGGCGTTGCGCACCTTGCGCGCGGACTACGGGGACACGCGGCTGGCGCGTGCGGCGGGTGGCGCGTTGCGCGAGGCCGAGGACACGCTGCGCGCGATGGATGCGTTGCGGGCCGAAGAGCGCCGCCTTGGCCGTGACCTGACCGAAGTGGAGGCCGAGGACGCCTTCCAGAGAATCGGGCGGGCGGCGCGCGTTGTGCATCCGGCGGTTGCGGCGCGGGCGGCGCGGGTCGAGGTGTTGGTCAAGCAACTGCTGACCGCCTCACTCGAGCGGCGGTTCGACGCGGCGCGCGCGAAGGCCGACGAGTTTGCCGCGAACGAAGAGTTCGGTCGGGCCCTGCGGACCCTGGCGGAGTTCGGGCGACAGGTGCCGCGGGCCGCCGATCGCGTGCGGGGTGCCGAGGCGAAACTGGGCAAGCGCATCGCCAACCGCTTCCGCGCGGTGTTGCGGGCCGCGGGGCGCGGCAAGGACTTGGACGCCCGCATCGAGTTGCTGGAGGCGCATCGCGAGGCGTTTTCCGGCACGCGCTACGCCGACGACCTCGAGGTGCGCGTTTCCGTGCTCCGTGCCCGGCGCAACGCGCGTGCGATTGTCGTCGTGCGTCCGCCCACGAGTGACGATCCAAAGACACCGGACGGCGCCGGAACCGGGGACGGGCCCAACGCGGAGCCGGCCACGGCGGGGCCGTACGAGGACCCGCCGCGCGTCGTGGAGCTGGCGAAGGCCCGGCGGTACGCCGAGGCGGCGCAGGTTCTGAACGGGATCTCGCGCCATCCGGACGCCAAGACCCGGGTCGGGGAGCTGACCCTGATGGCGACCCTGTTTGCGGATCTCGCTGCGGCGATCAAGGATCGGCCGGCGGAGTTCGCAGGCGTGCTCTTGCCCGACCGCGGAGGCCGTGCGGATGCGGTGACCGCCGATGGCACGGGCATCACGGTCAAGACCAAGGACGGCGTTGCCAAGCTGGTGTCGTGGTCCCGCCTGCCTGCGAAGGGCTTTGCGAAGTTCTTTCGACAAGCGGGTTTCCTGAAGCCGCCGCGGCTCGGGACGGCAATCTTTCTCGACGAGGAAGGGCTGGCCGGCGACGCGACCCGGGCCTACATCGCGTTCCATCGGGCCGAGCAGGATCGAGAAAAGCTGAACCGGATTCTGGCGCGGCGCCGCGGAATCGACATGCCTCCGCAGGGCTTCGTCGTGTTCCGGAACGCACTCGTTGCGCCCGCGGACAAGGACCGGACGCTGCTCCTCGAGCGCATCGACAAGATCGGCCGCAAGGCGCGCACGACATCACAGGAAAAGCTGCGACGCGCGGCCTGGGCGGATCTGAAACAGCTCGGCGAGATTGCCCGCGAGACCTTGATTGCCGTCCTTCTTTTGCGCCGGGCGCAGGTCGCCGACGAGTTGCACAAGAGCCGCGCGTTCAAGCCGTCGCGCTATGCGCGCAAGTTCGGGCCGCAGCTTACAAGCCGTCGCGGTGCGGCCCTGGCGTTCATCCTCGACGCGCGCAAGTACCCGTACCCCAACAAGAGCGACGCGGCGCAGGCGGAAGCCGAACGGCTGGTCAAGCTCGTGCGCGACCTGTACGAGACCCCGTACGCACGGCTGCTCGAGGCGTCCGAACCGGCGCAGGTGCTCGACGCGGAGTTGCGCGAGCTCGACGGCCGGCTTGCCAAGGAGGATCCGCTTTCGACCCCGCTGCACGAGGAGATGCTGGACAAGATCGAAGGCGGTCTCGACGTTGCGTGGATCCCGATCGACGACCGCGACAAAAAGCGTCACGACTACAACCGCAAGGTCCTCGCGTACAACAGGTCCGTGAAGACCTCGGCAGACAGCGAGGAGCGCAGCAACGTCCTGGCGGTCAACGAGTACCGCCACATGATGGGCCTCGTGATGGTCAAGATCGACGAGCGGCTGGTGCGCGCCGCGCGAAAGCACTCCATCGAAATGGTGCAGCTCAACTACTTTGCGCACGACAGCCGCACGCCGCACCTGCGCTCGCCGAGCCACCGCGCACGCCGGGAGGGGTACCCGAGCGGCGTCGCCGAAAACATCGCGCGCGGCGCCAGCACGGGCCGTGGCGCGTTCCAGCAGTGGTACAAGAGCAGCGGCCACCACCGCAACATGCTCCGCCCGGGCCACCGCGAATTGGGTTGCGGCGCGTGCAAGCACCACTGGTGGACCCAAAAATTCGGAAGAGCGACGGGCAACAAGCTCTCGCCCCCGACGGTTCCCCAAGATCCGGATCCCCCCGGCGAGTCCGGCAACGGCATGCCCCCGCCGAAGTAGGGAGGGTTGGAGACTTTGATGAACCGTTTTGCGGGATGAACCGCAAGACGGTGAAGTGGTGCGTGGCGTTCCCAGTGTCTTCTTGTCGCAACGGCTGACGCCGTTGCGACTGGTGTTGTCGTGGGACCCACCCGCTTCGCGGAGGACCGCGAACCGGTGAAAGAAAGCGGTCGGGAAGGCGTTGCCGCCGCCGAGTTCACCGGTTCGCGGTTCAACCGCGAAGCGGGTAGGGCCGTCCGCCGTCGAGGCTCTCAACGGCGTCAGCCGTTGAGAGCCTCGAACTCTGCTCCGGTTAGCGGTTCCTCCGCCAACCGGTTCGGAATACGCTAAGGGTGGATGCGCCAGCGTGACTCGTACGACGCCCTTCCCACCGAGCAGATCGCTGCGGATGGGCCCGAGCTCGACCTCATGCCGCCGGGCGACATCGCGCGCCTCTTGTTGCGCGAGGAGAGCCGCGCGCGAACGGCCGCGGAGAACGCGTTGCCCGCCATCGAGCGCGCCTGCGACGCGGCGGCCTCGGCGCTGCGCGGCGGCGGTCGCATCATCTACATCGGTGCGGGCACGAGTGGCCGGCTCGGAATTCTCGACGCGTCCGAGATGCCGCCGACGTTCGGGGCGGACCCGGGGCGCGTCGTCGGGCTGATCGCCGGCGGCGCCGCGGCGATGACGAGAGCGGTCGAAGGCGCCGAGGACGACGCAGCCGCCGGTAGGGTCGCGCTCCTCGAACAAGAGCCCACGGACGGCGATGTCGTTATCGGCGTTTCCATGTCGGGCACGGCGCGGTTTGTGCAAGGCGCGCTCGCTGCGGCACCGCAGCCGCGGGTGGTCGTGACGGCGAACCCGAATAGCGCCCTGGAAGCGGAAATCCGCATCGTGCTCGATCTCGGTCCCGAACTGCTGGCCGGCTCGAGCCGGCTCAAGGGCGGGAGCGCGACGAAGGTGGTCCTGAACATGATCTCGACGGCCGCGATGGCGGCCTCCGGCGCGGTCTACGGCAATCTGATGGTCGGCGTGAAGCCGTCGAATCAAAAACTCCGCGACCGCGCCGAGCGCCTCGTGGCCGAGTTGGCAGCGGTGCCCCGCGACCGCGCCGGAGTGCTGTTGCGCGACGGCGGAGACGACGTGCGCGTTTCCGTGCTGATGAGTCGTCTGGACTTGTCGCGCGAGCAGGCCCGCGCGCGGCTGGACTCGGTTCACGGTTCGTTGCGAAAGGCGCTCGCGCCATGAGGCACCTCGCCGCTCTTGCCCAAAAAGACGAGTGCCTGATCGCCGGGCTGAACTCCGGCACGTCCGCGGACGGCATCGATGTCGCCCTGGTGCGCACGCACGGGCGCGGGCTGCAGACGAAGGTCGAGGTGGTGCACTTCGCGACGGTCAAGTACCCGGCGCGAACGCGCGACGCGATCCTGAACGCGGCGTCAGGTCGCATCGCGGATTTGTGCCGGCTCAACTTCACGCTGGGCGGCCTGTTCGCGGACGCCACCGAGATGGCGCTGATCGAGGCCGGCCTCAAGCAGTCCGAACTCGATCTCGTGGGCTCGCACGGCCAGACGGTGTTTCATGTGCCGCGGCGCACGGGGGACGTTGCCTCGACCCTGCAGATCGGTGAGGCGGCGGTTGTTGCGGAGCGGCTCGGCGCCCCGGTCGTCTCGGACTTTCGCGCGCGCGACATCGCGGCGGGCGGCGAAGGTGCACCGCTTTCGGCGTACTTCGACTACATGCTGTTTCGCCGCGACGGTCCGCCGCGCGCGCTGCTCAACCTGGGCGGCATCGCGAACGTTACGATCGTGACCCCCGACATCGAACAGGTGTTCGCGTTCGATACCGGGCCCGCCAACATGCCGCTCGACGAGACCGTGCGCGTGTTGACCCAAGGCGGGGAGCACTACGATCGCGACGGACGGCGCGCCGCCGAGGGCCGGGTCGACGAAAACCTGATGCAGCGACTGATGCAGCATCCGTACCTGAGCCTGCCGTTGCCGAAGACGACGGGCCGCGAGACGTTCGGCATCGACTTTGTCATGCCGCTTCTCAAGGGCAAGGGCGCGCAGCGCGGGGTCGATGTCCTGGCGACGCTCACCGCGTTCACGGCACAGTCCATCCGCCGCGCCTTCGACGACTTCGTCTTTTCTCGGGCGACGCCGTCCGAGATTCTGGTCAGCGGCGGCGGTGTGCACAATCTGACCCTGATGGGCCACCTGCGCCGCGCCTTCAAGGGCATCGCCGTCCGTTCGCTGTCTCATCTTGGATTCGATCCCGATGCCAAGGAGGCGGTCATGTTCGCGGTCTTGGCGCACGAGACCGTGTGCGGCCTGCCCAATAATCTGCCCGGCGCCACCGGCGCGCGCTGGCCGACCGTTCTGGGGAAAATCTCACCGTGAAGACCATAAAAACCGCGCGACTGGTCATGCCGGCGATTCGGCTGCCTGACGACGACCTGGACATGCATCTCGAGTTTGCGAGGCGCGGAGTCGGCGGGTTTTGCGTGTTCGGCGGGGATCGCGCCACGCTGCCCGGGATCGTCGCCCGGCTACGTGAGGCGGCGCCGCATCCGCTGCTCTTTGCCGGGGATTTCGAGGATGGCGTGGGGCAGCAGGTTGCGGGCATGACCCGGCATCCTCCCGCGGCTGCGCTCGATGCCGACGCCGCGGAACTGTCCGGGATTCGCACGGCGGTGGAGGCGCGCGGGCTGGGGTTCACGATGGTGTTCGCGCCGGTGGCCGACGTCTGCAGCAATCTTGCGAATCCGATCATCAACGCGCGGGCGTTTCCCGACGCGGCCGCGTGTGCCGCGGCGTATGTGCGCGGGGCGCGTCGCCTCGGGTTGCGCACATGTGCGAAGCACTTCCCGGGCCACGGCGCGACGGGCGAGGACAGCCATGACACCCTGCCGGTCGTCGATGCGAGCGACGAGACCTGGCGCACGCGCGACTTGCCGCCGTTCGCCGCCTGCATCGAGGCGGGCGTCGATGCCGTCATGACCGCGCACGTGGCCTGTCCCGCGCTCACCGGATCACCCACGCTGCCGGCTACCTTGAGCCGGGCCGTCATGACCGATCTCTTGCGCGGAGACCTGGGGTTTTCGGGCCTGCTGCTGACCGACGCGCTCCTGATGGCCGGGGTGCTGGTGGGCCGGACCGAGCCCGAGGCGGCGATTGCGTCGCTCGAAGCCGGGTGCGACGTGCTCTTGTGCCCGGACGATGTCGAGGGCGTGCTCGCGGCGGTCACCGAGGTGCCGGAGAAGGACCTCGAGGCGTCTCTTGAGCGGATGGCGGCGTCTGCCGAGGCGCTGCCCGACCCGCTGGCGAACGCGGCGGAGCGGTCGTTGAGGACGGACGGCGATGTTTTTGTCGGGGACGGGCCGCATCCGCTGCGGGTTTTTGATCCGTTCGGGGGCGGCGAAGAGCTGGCAGCGGCTGGGGGCTGGGCCTGGGAGAGATTGGGGGGGCGCGGGGGCGGTCCCGGTCGCGGTCTGGCCAAGCGCGTCTTCGCCGTCTTGCGTCCCGATCGGGCGTGGGGGGGCGAATTGGGGCTTCCCGACGAGGTTTGCAAGGCCATGCGCGAGGCCGAGGTGCTGGTCGTTCTGGGGCCGAAGAGCCTGATTCCGGCGCACGGACCGGCGCTTCGCGTCCACGGGCCGGGGCAAGATTTGGAGACGCTGGCGGCGGTTGCACGTGAACTGCACGGCGGAACACGTTTTAGCTTGAAATGGTCCGGGCAATGCTCTTGAATACGCGCACCCCCGAGTAGGGGGGCGGTCGTCGTATTGTCCCGTGGGCGGACTACGGCGAGGGCGTAGGGTGTCCCTACGTCAAGAGTACGGCAAATCCCGAAGGGAGGACCGAGTGGCAACAGGCAGCAACCTCCTCGCGCGCATCTTTATCGTTCTTGGCTTGTTCACGGTCGGCGTCACGTATGCACAGGACGCTTCGTCTCTTCTTGAGCAGGGGCTCCAAGAGCTCCGGTCGAACAACACCGAGCAGGCGATCAAGACGCTCCGCAAGGCGCTCGCCGCAGAGCCCACCAACAAGCAGGTCATGTCCGCGCTTGGCAAAGCGGAATGGACCGCCGTCATGAGCCAGCTCATGTCGGACGAGGATGGGCGAAAGATCGCGGCAGAACTGTTCCGGCTCGCGCAGCCGGTCCTTCCCGAAAAGGCCTTCGACCAGGGCAAGATCGATGACCTGGTGAAGCAGGCCGTAACGAGCAAGGACTATCACGAGCGTTTCGAGGCGTCGACGACGCTGGCCCGGGTCTACGGTGAATTCGCCGTTCCCGCGCTGGTGGAGTACCTGAGCGTCTCCAACACCGACCACAAGACCAACGCGCACATCACGCTGATGTCGCGCATCCGCAAGGACGCGGTGCTTCCGCTCAACGAGGCGATGTCGAGCGACAACGCCGAGGTGCGGCGCATGGTTGCGTACGAACTCGGCGAGATCGGCGACATGCGTTCGCTTGCGGCGCTGTCGGCGCGTGCCGAGGACTCGGACGAAAACGTCCGGCGCGCGGTCGCCGAGGCTCTGGGCAAGCTCCGGGGCCGGCACTCGTGGGCCGCGGGCATGGGCACTTCCGCGCTCTACACCCGTCTGGCCAAGCTCTACTACGAGGGCAACTACCGCGTCCTGGGCTTCTCGGACCGCCCGATGGTCCTTTGGTCCAACGATGGCGGCCTCAAGCACAAAGCCGCCCCGCGGCACCTGTATGTGCTCAAGCTTGCCGAAGAGGCTGCCTATGACGCGCTCGCGGCCGATCCGGCCAATGGCGGCGCGCGTGCGCTCCTCGCCCGTGTCATCGCGAGTGAGAAGATTTCGTCCGACGCCGTCGGCGGCGATGACGATCTCTCGCAGGGCTACGCGGATGGCCTCAAGTCGGCTCGCGGCACCGTCGCGGCGCTCGGCTGGGAAACCCTGAAGCAGGCCCTGGGCGATGCGATCGACCAGCAGGATCGGGCCGCCGCTGCTTTTATTCTCGACACTATGCCCGACGTGTACGGCGGGGACGACTTCACGACGGACCACCCGGTGGTTCGCGCGGCGGTCGATCCGTCCAATGCCGTCCGGCTCGCGGCCGCCGAGGCCATCCTGCGCTTCAACGCCGGTCGACGCATTTCCGCGTACCCGGATCCCGACGGTTTCATCGGGCTGGTGGCCCGTTCGATCGGCGAGGTCGTGCCGCGCAACATCCTGGTGATCGACGGAGACGACGCCCGGCGCAACAAGATGCTGGCCGAGATCTCCAACGCCGGCTACGTCGCGTACGACGCCCGCTCAGGTGGCGACGGCGTGGTTCGCGCCCAGCGCCTGCCGGGCTTGGACCTGATCATCATGTCGGCGAATCTCGAAGACATGGAAGCCCTTGCGGTCCTCCGCATGCTGGGTGACTACGACCGCACCAAGAACGTGAACGTGGTCGTGGTCGGCACCACCGAACAGGCTGCGGATGACGAATGGCGTCAGCTCTATGGCGACAAGGCCAAGGCGACGACGGGACTTCCCGCGGGCGCCGGCCTGCCGACCGAAGAGTTCCTGAAGACGGTCAAGGGTGCGCTGGGCGACGGCGGCTCGGACATGGCGGCGCGCTACTCGCGCAGCGCCACGATCCTCGCGGCCCTGGCCCACACCGATACCGGCAACGCGCTCTTCAACTGGAGAAATCTGACCGAAACCGTGGCGAGCCTGTTGGCCGCCGAGGTGCCGAACGATCCCCCGGTTCGTCCCAACGCGATTGCCGCCTTGGCCGCCTTGGCCGATGCGAGCGCGATGGACGCTCTGGTGAAGTACTTCGGTTCGGAGAGCGACGCGGGTCGCCAGGCTGCGGCGGGCAACGCCATGGCTGCGATCTGCCGCGCAAACCCGGTCGATCTCGATGACGGCGCGTTCCAGACCCTGATGAAGGGAACGCGTTCCGGTGACGCGAATGTTCGCAATGCGGCCTACGCAGCGCTCGGCGCTGCGAATCTGACCGCGCAACAGCGAGCCGGCGTCGCGCAGTCAAGTCGTCCCTCGACGGGCGGCGGCGGCGAGTAGCTCCGGCCTTTTTGAAACCACCAGCGGCCGTCGGGTAACCCCCGGCGGCCGTTTTTTCGTGAGCCGTCGGGCGTGTCGGGTGGTCTCGCGCCGGATATGTTTCGCGCGTGAACCGGGCCGAACGCTCCTCTGCCAGCCATACCGAGCCAAGCACGAACGGCTGGTTTTTTTTGGGGTGGGCGGGGGCGGGAGTGGCGCGCGCCCCGTCGATGCCGCGGCCAACCGTGATCGCCCACGAGCCGAAGGCGAATCGACTGTTGGGCGGACGATGAGAAGTTCTTGCCACACAGATCACAGAGGTCACCGAGAAGAGAGATCCGCTCACCGAGCAGATCCATCGCTGCGGCGATCGAGGTGCATCGCCACATGGGTTCCGGTCTCTTGGAGTCGATCTACGAGGAGGCGGCCCTCGGCAGTCCGCGATTGGTGGATGGCATTCAGCGAGCCTCTCTGTGATCTCGGAGTCCTCTGTGGCTGAAAACCAGTTCCCAGGCGCGGCCGCCCAACAAGACGACGCAGCGGACGGCCCTTCGGGCCGCCGCTGATCGCCGAGCGTTACACGCCGCTTACCGGACCACCGCGCTCGGGGGCTAGGATGTCGATCGGAACATGCGACTCTACGTGTTGCTGTTGGTTCTGACGGCCGTCGTTGTCTTGGCGTGGCTCGCTTTGGATCGTGATGACCGTCGGAACGGCCGCACCACGGGACCTGCGTCGGCTGTTGCAGCCTCCGTCCCCGGCAAGGACGACGAAACGGCATCGCTCCCCGGAAGCGAGGGGCCGGCCTCCAAGCCGCCATCGAGTTCAAGAGCCGAACCAGCGGGGCCCGCGGCAACCCGGGCCGCTTCCGAGCCTGGCCGCTGCTTCGCCGCCGGGTTCGATTGGTGTCCGGCGCGCGCTCACAGCGAATCGCCATCGCCGACTTGCACCGCCTCGTTGTCCGCGTGGACCGGGCGCCCGCCGATCACGTTATGGCACTCGAGCCCGCGAGGACGCGCGTGGATACCCGTGCCCTGCACGCGCGGGTCGGCAAGGAAGGCACGGTTGTGTTCCCGTTCGTGCCGGAAGGCCGTTACAAGCTCAGTGACCGGCGGGCCCGGATCATGTTCATCGACGTGCCGGCCGACGGCGTGCCGGTGTTTGTTGCACAGTTCTTCGACGCATTGCGTGTTGTTTTGGCCGACACCCGTTCGAACTACTGGCGGGACGTGGGGGTCGCAACCGGCGACGTGATCGTAGCGATCGACGGCAAGCGCTTCTCTCCGACGAAAAAACCAGGCGATCTCGTGCCGTCGCGGCACGCGCCGATCGCCGAGAAGGTCCGTTTGACCCTGCGTTCGGCGAGTGGAGCGGAGCGGAATGTCGAGGTCTTGTACTACCGCTTTTTTGGCGCGAAGGGCGCCGGTGGCGGCCACTTGGAGCCGCTCCCCGTGGGCTCATGGTAGCGCGATGGCGACCGCTCCCGCGGTCGTGCGGCTGTGGGTGATCGAGAGCTGCCAGTTCGCGATGCCACGTTGTCGGGCGCGTTCTCCTGTGGCACCGTGCAATGCGACGAAAGGCTGGCCGCCGTCGTGGTGGCGAATCTCGATTTCGCCGAAGGCGGCGCCGGCCATGCCCGTGCCGAGCGCTTTCATGACCGCTTCCTTGGCTGCGAAGATTCCGGCGATGTGGGCGGGGCCATCCGCGCGGGAAGCGCGCTCGCGGGCGCCCGTCTCGGCCTCGTGCAGGATGCGGTCCAAGAACGCGTCGCCTTGCCGCTCAAGAAGCGTCGCGACGCGCGCGACCTCGACCAGGTCGAGGCCCACGCCGTGGATCACGGTTGACCGTCTCCCAGCAATGCGCCCGTCAGATCGGCACCGTCGAGGTCCGCGTTCGTGAGGTCTGCGCCGTTCAGGTTCGCGCCGCGCAGGTTGGCTCCGCGAAGCCGGGCGCCGCGCAAGTCGGCGAGCGCGAGGTTGGCTCGCCGGAGGTCGGCCTGCGCGGCGTTCGCTCCCTTGAGGTTGGCACCGAACAGGTCGGCCTCGGACAGATCGGCACCCGTGAGGTGCGCGCCGGAAAGGTCCGCGCCCGAAAGGGTTGCCGCAAACAAAAAGGTGTCGCTCAATAGCGCGTCGGCGAGGACCGCGTCCTTCAGGTTCGCCAGGGCTAAGATGGCGCGGCGCAGGTCGTAGCCGCGCAGGTCGGCGCCTTGGAGGCGTGCCCGGTACAGGTCGGCACCGGGGCCCGGGGTGGGGATGACAGCGCTCATCCCTTCAGGTACTCCCGTACGAGGTCGTGCGCCTCGCGGTCGTGGCGGTCCGCGTGCGGCGCATGGACCCCGACCCCCCAGTGCAGATCGGGTGCCAGGAACGGATCCTGGCCGAGCCGCTCGCGCAGGCTCCGGCTGCGATCGAGCGCATCGGAATACTCGAGTCGTAGCTCCGCCATGTGGACGCGGCTCTCGACGATTCGTCGCGCCGCTTCGATCATCGCCTCCTTCGTCCCCTCGACACGCTTGGAGATCCGCGGCAGAAGGTCGGATTCGACGTAGTTGAGGTACTCCTCAAGCTGTTCGCGCCCCGCTGCGTGCAGTTCATCGCTCAGTCGCTTGATGAGGGCGCGGTAGCGCCGGGTCTTTTCCCCGCTGCTGCCCTCTTCGCGCTCGCACTCGCGGTGCCGGCGCCGGGCCTTGACGAGGAGGTTCTCTAGTCCGACGAGCTGCCGGACCTGGTCGCTGATGCGCGGCATCGACGGAAGTCCTTTGCTGACAACACTGTATGACGGAACACTGTATGACGGGGCGCCGGTCCATTCAAGTCGAATCGGTTCCGAACCGATCCACCATGCCTAGTTTCCATATCCTCAAACCACCACAAGATGCTAGAGTTTTTGGTCCGCCGCAATGGGTAAGAAAAAAGACTGCTTCGGGCAGGAAGACTACACCTGCATGACGCCGCACTGCCCCTACGCCAAGGAGTGCATTCAGGCCGTCTGGGAGAAACGTCTAAACCGGGCCATGGGCCGGCGCGACCAAAAGTCCGCCAAGCGGCGCTCGCCCGCCCGCGCGCCCCTCCCCTCGGGCTAGGCTGTTTGAGCCGCGCTGGTCCGGGAAGCCACCCCGGGCGTCAGGAACGGACGGCGATGCCTATTTGGCCGAAACGTCGGCGGTTGCTGCGACAGCGCGAGCCAGGGCCCGGCGGGTTGCCTTGTCTGTTTCATTCGTTGCGTGGCGGCGCAGCACGGCGGCGGTTCGATCCGGCAGGGTGCGCCCGACCGGGCAATCGACGCCGGGCATGAGCGTCACCGATTGGGCGGCGTCGGTCGCATACGCCGCAGCGAGTCCGGCAGCCCGGCGGACCGGCGGCGCAGGATCGGTCAGAAAGCCGAGCAGCAGGTTCGAGTCGGGAATGTGGACCCCGTTCGCCAGGACCAGCAGCGCGCGCACGTTGGGGCTGGCCTCGAACGGCGCGATGTTTTCCAGCATCCATGTGGCGCGACGGCGCAGCGCCGTGGAAACGCGCCGGACTTCGCGTCCTAGCTCAATCGGGTTGTTGGCGGCCAGAGCGTCGCGAAGATCCTCGGTGAGCGTTTGGGTGGTCTGGTACGGGCGCAGGCGTCGGATCTCGGCCGGCTCCGTGGCCGATGTGGAAGGTGTCGTTGCCGGTCGAACCGGAGGAGGGGCTGGGGTGCCGGTCTCGCGCATGACGAAGTAGGCGAGGCCGAGGGTCGCGGCCAGGGCCATCCCCAGGCTCAGAGGCACGAGGGCTTTCAAGGGAACTCCCGAACCTGCACGATCCGAAACCCGGCGTGGAATGCGGGGGCGAAGGGCCCGGCCAGGGGCGGCTCCTCTTCGTGCTGGCGATACCACACCTTCTTCCAGTTGGCGTCGAGGAACGTGTCCAGCGTGCAAAGCCGCGCCGGGAGTTTGTAAAACCCGCCGGCCAGCAGTCGGCGCGAGCCGTCTGTGACGTACTCGCATACGTTGCCGACCAGACCGACGACCGGCTCCCCGGCCGGGGCGAGGCGGCCAAGGATCGACACCGGTCGATCGGGGTGGGTCTCGGCCGAGAACAGGCTGAGGTCGTAATCGAGGTCGCCCCACGGGTAGGGCTGGGCACCCTGACCGCGCCCGGCACGAACGAACTCCTCTACGGTAGGAATTCGGCATGTGCGGCCCTCGCGTCGGGTCAGCCACGCAGCGTAGGCGTCGATTTGCTCCTTGGTTACGGCCACCACCGGTTGGTTTTCCGTGCCGGGTGCATAGAAGAAGGGGATCCGGCTCGGCGGACCGTAGGGGCCGGCGAATTGCGTCGGAAACTGCTCGCGCCGCGAGAACGGATGGCGGCTACTCCAGCTCTTGGGCAGCTCAAGGACGTTCGGCGTGGTCGTCGCGCGGTCCACGAGATACGCGAGGTACTGCCGGTTCGTGATCGCGGTACGCGCAATGCGGAACCGACGCTCCACCCGCCTGGACCGATTCGCGAACGTCACCAGAGGCAGTCGCTCCGGCTCACCGTTCTCTTCCTCATCCCCCTCTTCGTCCTTCGTAGTCCCGTCCTCGACCAGCGGTGGCATAAGGTCGGGATGGGACTCGCCAAGGTGCACGGGTCCGGCATCCACTTCGTGCCGGAAGTCGGGCTGTGCCGGCGCGTTCCGGATGACGATCCGAAAGCCGACGTCCGGCTTGCCTGTCCCGTCGTCCTCGACACGAAAGCCGGTCGCGTCGAACGGAGTCAGCCGGTTGCCGTCCTTGGCCGCCAGGTATCCCGGATCTTGCCAGGACCAACCGCCCGCGAGGGGCGGATAGCCGTGGCCCCACCCGTGGACCCATTCCGCCGCGTTGCCGACGAGGGCGAAGAGGTCGCCATGGCGTCCGACACGGGGGTCATCAACCTTCAGCAGGCGTCCGCTCAGATTGGCGGGGGCGTCGAATCCGAGGGATTCGCCCCATGGAAAGTTGTGCTCCAGCGTGGGACGGGCTGCCCGCAGGTATTCACGCCAGGTGGGAAGATCGACGATACGGTCCGGATCTTTTTGGAGTTTGACCTGCCAATACCATGCGCAGAACTCGCGCGCGGCGGCGAAGAAGACCCCCGTGACCGGCAGATTGGCGTCGCCCGCCGAGTAGATTCGGCTGAGCCATTCACCACCCGTATGGGTGCGCCAGTTGTCGGGGTACATCCACCGCGGGACGGATTGGCGAGCCTCCCTCGTCCAGGCGTCGAGGAACTCGTAGTACTGATCGTTGGTGATCTCGTGGACCGTCATGCGGAACGCGTCGTCGACGTAGTACTCGCGGACCGGGGGCGGCGCGTTCTCCTGGTTGCCCGAGTCGTACGAGCGGTCGTCGTAGAGCCCGAGCGGCGCGTAGCCGCTGGCGATCGTGGCAAACGAATCCGGGTCGAGCTGATTGCGCTCGTTGTCGCCGGGTCGAACCGTCCGGCTGGTTGTGTTCGGACCCGCCGCGGGACGATCGAACAGGCGGAAGCCGACGAGCGTGACCAGGAGCAGGATGCTCGCGAACGCCAGGTAGCCGCCAAGCGCGATGAGCCGGTCTGCCAGCGGGGTCCGTTTCCGCGGCGGGACGCCGGACTCGGGAGCGAGATCCGGCCGCAGCCTGTACGCGCAGTTCGGACAATACTTGTAGGTTTGCGCCAATCGGACGCCGCACCGGGGACAATTCCCGGCGGCGAGATCGGCTGACCCTTCCAGATTCCTTGACGGTTTGGCTGCCACGGCGTCCACTATCATCCCTAGGCGCCTCGATAGCTCAACGGTAGAGCACAGCTTTCGTAAAGCTGGGGTTGACGGTTCAAATCCGTCTCGAGGCTCCATTTGCTTCTGATCGGAACGGACGAGGCGGGTTACGGCCCGCTTCTCGGCCCCTTGGTCGTGGCCGGCGCGGTGTATGACGCGCCCAGCCGCGACGACCTTCCCCGCCAAGGCATCGACGACAGCAAGGTCGTCTACGCCCGGGGAGGGCGCAAGGCCCTGGCGGCCGTCTTAGGGCCCTATCTGGGCTTGGAGCCGCCTGTGACGCTCTCCGGCCTCCTCACACGGGTCTCCGTGCGCAGCGACCCCCGGCCCGGACATCCCTGGTACGGGGAGCTGACGGACGGCGATATCGCCGGGGGCTGCCCGCCCGCATCCTTTCGCCGGCTCTACGTCGCCCCCTTGTGCGAACACGGCTTCAACGACGCCTGCGCGCGGCGGGGGGGCAAGGGCGGGGTCTTATTCGAGGAGACCATGGGCGTTATCCGGGCGGCGCTGGACGACCATCCGGACGCCGACGCAGACATTGTCTGCGACAAACACGGCGGTCGCCACCGCTACGCGGGCCTCCTCATGGCGGAACTCGGACCCAGCACGATCGTCCCGGAGCGAGAGTCGCCCTCGATGTCGTCTTATCGCCTGACCCTGGCAGGGCGCCGCATCAGCATCCGTTTCCGCCCCCGAGCGGACGCTGCGGACATTCCGGCAGCCCTCGCCTCGATGGCCGCCAAATATGTCCGCGAGCTGTTCATGGAGTCGTTCAACCGCTTTTTTGCCGAGCGTTTTCCGCAGATCAAACCGACTGCGGGCTACTACGAGGACGCCCGCCGATTCCTCCAGGACATCGCTCCGATCCTGCAGGAGATAGGCGGCCGCGAAGCGCTTGTGCGTGTGCGCTAGATTGCCCGCGCTCCTTCACCGGTTCGCGGTTCCCCCGCGAAGCGGGTACGCCGCTCGCAAGCGAGGCTCTCAACGGAGTGAGCCGTTGAAGCCAAAAGACATGGCTTGGCGGTTCCTGCGCCAAGCATCGCCGTCCGTACGCTTCCACGGGCGGTTGTTGCCCCAAACCGAGACATAGGGGCTTCCACCGGCTTCAGGGGATTGGGGTCCGTGGTCGATAGCAACGAGGCGGCGGAGTCCTGCGCGGACTGGCTGAGGGTGCATGATGACGACCTCGTTCGACTACGAGAAGCGGCAGTTTATTCGGCTTCCCATTGCGGTGCCGGTGCGTTACAAATTTCTGTCTCGCGAGATGCGTGGGCAGGACATGGAAACGATCCATGAGGGCGTTACGCAAAACATTGGGGCGGGCGGGCTGCTGCTACGTGCCAAGCTGCCGGATCCCACATGGCTCAGCAAGCTGCTGACGCGGAAGATGTATGTCGGCGTCAACGTGCTCCTGCCGAACTCGGACAAGCCCATCAAGGCGCTTTCCCGCACGATGTGGTCGTCCGCGGTGGAAGACGAAAGTCAGCACGTTGTGCTGGGGCTGGAGTACCAGGAGATCACGAGCCGCGACCGGGACCTGATCACGCAGTACATCATTCGCGCCCAGATGCCGACATAGGGCCGTGGATCGCCTTCCCGCCGACCTCTTCCTGACTGCGCTCTTTCGGGCCGCGGGCCTCGCCGTGCTTGTATTCGCGCTCGCGCCGCTTGCCGGCGTGGATCTTTCGCGCGACGCGCTTCTTTTGGCCGCCCTGGCCGTTGTGGCAACCCTGAGCATTCTGGCGCGCGCGCTCCTGCGCCGTGACGCCGTGGAGTATCGAGCGGGCGTCGTCGCGCTCCTTCTCACGGGGATTGCCGTGGGGGTGACCGTCTGCATTCAACGCACCGGCGGCCTCTCGAGTCCACTCATCGTCGTACTCGGCGGCGTCGCGCTGGCGGGCGCGCTTTTGCTCCCGCCCCTCCTGCACTTCGTGACGCTGTCCGCGATTTGTCTCGCGCAGACGTTCATGGTCGTCGCGGCCGCGGACGGCACATGGCCGGCGCGTGGCCCCCGGGTCCCGGAGCCGTTCGCGCTCCTCGTCGTCGAGTTGGGCCTGATGGTGCTCGCGGCGAGTGCCGTAAGTACGCTTGTGAGCCAGCAGCAGCGCATGCCTGCGGCGCCGGTGCCGCTGCCGATCGATGCGCCCGGCCGTGGTTCCGAAGCCCCTCGCGCCTGACAGTTGGCCTCCGGGCTGCCCGGGTCCGCTCGGTTTTTTGGGGCGAGGCGGTTTCTTGTCGGATTGATTGTTAGGCTGTCGTTAGCCATGAAGATCGAGGCCGATCGCCGCTCCCGTGATGTCGAGCCTGCGCCGGATGCCGAGCGCAGCGCGCGGCGGGCGTATCGGGCGATCGTGAAGGCCGAGACCACGGCAGCGATCGCGCTCGCGACCGTTGAGCAGCGGCGATCGTACGTCTTGGCCGGTTTTCGGTCGGTCCACGCTTGGGCGCGGAAGGTCGGTTACGGACCGCAGCAGATTCATCGGCTGCTTGAGCTGGGCCGGACGCTGATTGCTGAGCCGGACCTCGAAGAGAAGGTCGCCGAGGGCAAAGTGCCGGCGGAGACGGCGGCACAGATCGGGCGGGTTTTGCGCGAGGGCAAACTCGACCTCGATCCGAAGCAAAAGGACGACTGGAGGCGGCGGGCTGAAGCGGCGGGCTGAAGAGGA
>JAJFFH010000007.1 GCA_021776735.1 Planctomycetota bacterium
TCGCGCGGCTTTGGCCATCGGGCTGGAGCGGGCAGCCACGGCGCGTGGCGTGGAAGGCGCGTGGCGCCGCTTCCGGTCCGGGCTGTTGGCGCTGCAACGCAAGTACGACCGCGACTCAAGGAGCTTCTGGGAGAAGAAGAAATCCGAGGGGCGGAGACTCGTGACGGTGAGACTCGCGGCGTCGAGCCGGTCTACACGATCGTGATCAGAGGGCCCTCGTCCGGGCCGTTGCCGGGCCTGAAAGCGAGTTCGAAAAGCTTGCGTTCAGCGTCCGCGAGTTGCGCGTATGCCCTCGCATCGACGGTCAGTGCCTTCCTCCGGGTCGAGCGCCGGATGCTGGTCCCCGCATTGGCCGTGGTCGCCGTCTGTGTCTCCTCAACGGTCTGGGGAGTCGCCTCGTCGTCCAACCCGCGGAGCAGCCTCTTTCCGTATGCATTGCGGACCTGCCGTGCCTGAGCAAGGGCCTCGCGCATGCCCCGCGTCGCCATCTCGGCGAGATCCTCGGTCGCCTGTTCCAGAGCGCGCCCCGTGGTTTGCTTCCGTACGCGCTCGCGGTCCGCGCCCCAACTCTCGCGTTTCGCACGGCGCCGGAGGTTGCCGTAGTCGATGCGGTACTCGCGAGCCAACCCTCTGAGGCTCAGAGTCGGGTCGGTGGTGTACTTGACCCTGATCTCGTCCCACGGAATCTGCTTGCGGGCCACCGCTACGTGGCCCCTCGTTTCCGATGCCGCCGGGCCTTTTTGCCCGTGAACTTCTCCCATCGCTCGACCGTCACGTCGCAAAAGCGCGGATCGATCTCGATGGCCAGACAGCGACGCTCCAACCCTTCGGCGGCGATGATAGCGGTACCCGACCCTGCGAAGGGATCGCATACGAATGCCCTGCGCGCGGTGTGGTTGCGGATCGGGACCTCGTACACCTCGACCGGCTTTTGGGTGGGATGTAGGGTCGCGTCCTCGTTGCGCGACGTGCACATGATCGGGGAGGCGTACTCCCAGACGGTGGTCTGCTTGCGACCACCGCGCCAGCTCGCGTTCGCTCCTTTCTTGACCGCGTACCAGCAGGGCTCGTGCTTCCACTGATAGTGGGCGCGTCCCAGGGCGTGGACGGCCTTGACCCAGACGATCTGCTGTCGCACAACGAACCCGAGCTTTTCAAGGCCCCGTTTCACCGTGTCGGAGTGCTGGGCGCTGTGCCAGACGTAGAGCACGGGAGCGGCCAGCTCCGCGAAGACGGCACTCCAGTCGGCGCGGTCGTCGTTGGCGATCGTTCCACCGCGCGGCGAGGGCCGGCGGTTCTTGATGCCGTCGCGCCAGGCGTGGTCGACCTCTACGCCGTAGGGCGGGTCCGTGACGCAGAGCCCGATGTCGCTGGACCCCACGACGCGACGCAGGTCGGCAGGGTTCGTCGCGTCTCCGCAAAGCAGGCGGTGGTCGCCGAGCAACCAGAGATCCCCCGGCTTGGTCACGGCCTTCGTCGGCGGCTCGGGGACCTCGTTGGGGTCGGTGAGACCAGCCGTCGGCTCCTGGACGAGGAGTTGGTCAAACAGACCCTGCAGGGCCTCGCTCTCGGTCTCGAGGTCGGCGAACAGTTCCTTGAGCTTCTCTTCGTCTCTGCCAGCCATGGCGGCCAGGGGATCGAGGGAGGCCAGGAGCTTTGCGGCCTCCTTCTCGTCAACGTCGAGCACGAGCACCGGCACCTCCTGGTCGGGTGTGATCTCGGCGCGCAGATGACCGTCGATGAGCTGCAGGCGTCCGTCGGGAAGTTCCCGTGCGAGGAGGGCATCGGCGTAGCCCACCTCGGCGAGGATGCCGCGCAGCGCGTCCTGCTGCCCTCTGGGATGGGTTCGCCAGTTGTTCGGGTGGGGGAGGAGCTCGCTTGCGCGAACGCGGCGGAGTTCCCGGATACGGTCGCGGATCTGCATGCGCTGTCTCCCGATCTGGCGAAGCGTTTCAATGGGTGTTCATGATGAGTATGTCACTCCTTCTGACGCCTGACGGCGCGTTGAACGCGAGCGGTGGGCCAGTGTTCCGGACGGGATGACCGGACTCGTACCTATCGCGGGTCGAACAGTCGCCGAACGCATGCCCGACAACGAAGTATTGTTTTTGTCGCTTTTTTTTCGACAGGCGGCTGAGGGTTGAACCCTTCAACTCGTCGAGTACGTCCCTGTCTCGTCTTAAACAGGAGGGATGATGCTGGAACGACCAGGTTCGAGTCCGGGTGCGCAGCTCACAGGCGTAGCCCGTGATCCGGGCGCGAACCGGCCGAAGTGGGTGTCGCGATCATGAACCGGACCGACGAGGCACTGCAGGCGGTCAAGGATAGGCAGAGGCGTGCCGAGCAGCAACGCGTTCGCGCGCGGCGCCTGTCTCGCGTGACCGGCCTCCTGACTCGCGTCGCCCGGTTCCCGGGCGGAGACATGACGCTGCCCGCGTTCTGCAGAGAGTGGACGCCTCTGTGGCTGGAGGCTGCTCGCGAAGTGCGCAAACACGGACTCAAAACCACACGGGGATTCGCGCTGCCCGAGGACGAACTGGTCGTGGTCGGCCAGGAGCTGTTTGAAAAGGCCCTCGACGGGGATCGTCGTCGATTTGCCGACGAACTCCTCAGGGTGTGCCGCCAGCTGGGCGGTGGCGCCGGGGACCGGTGGCGGTTGTGCCAGTTCTTCGATTCGCTTGCGGTCTGTCTGCGCGAACGGGAGACGAGAAACCATCAAGACATCCGCACGTACACGACTGGAGAGACCTACGCGAAGCTGTGCGCGAGCGGGCTCTGGGGTGTGTCGCGGGACGCATTTCGAAAGTGGCCCGGGAACCTGAAGAAGCACAAGCCGCGAAGGAAGTTCAAGGCGCGGATCATGCAGGCGTGGCGCGAGGACCTGCGCGCGCTCGACCGTGACGCGGTAGACGAGATCTGCTGCTACATGGAGAGCAGGATCGCGGAACTCTGCTCCACTGGGATGAGTCGCCGCGAGGCAACAAAGGAACTGGGCGGCGGCGAGTTTCGGACGTGAGTATCCGGCGTGAGCGCGTAGCCGGACAAACGTCGCCGGAACCGGACAACGTCGACTGAAACCGGGACAAAACAGCGCCGTTCATGCCTGTATTCGGATAACCGCGTCAATCCCGGACAAGTCCCGGCCGGGCGCGAATTGCTCAGTAGCCTACGCAGAATGACGACTATCAGCAGCCCCGCCAGCGGGGATGACCGCCGAGGGTCATGGCCTCCCATTCTCAGCGCCGGGCAAGCCGCAGAATTGCTGCACCTCGCCAGTGCTCGCGAAGTCCTGAAGCTTGCACGGCAGGGTGTGTTTCCCTCATCCAAAGCGGGAAAGCGGCGCCTCTTCCTGCTTGATGAGCTCATCGAGGCGTTGAGAAGGCGCCAGGAGCCGGGTGATCACCAGCTGGGGACCGGGAATTGACTGGACCTTTGCCCGGCGTGGAGCGTGCATGGTCGCTGTCCCCGCCCGGGACCACTCGAAGGAGGCGCAGTGCCCAAAAAAAGATCGTTCGGCCAGATCCTGAGAGGGCGCCGCAAGGGCACCTGGAGGGTGCGGTGGCATGAGCGCGGGCACCTCCGGGAAAAAACACTCGCAGGCAGCAAGAGCTTGGCGGATCGCTTCCTCGCGCGTGTGCAGGCGAAGCTCGGCGAGGAGCAGGTACTGGGTGTCCGGCCCGTGTCGAAGATCCGTTTCGAGGTCCTTGCCGACGGATACGAGGATCTCTTTCACAGCGAGAAATCGCCCGCCACCGTGATCCGCGAGGCGCGGTACATGCGCTCGAAGATGGTCCCGTTTTTTGAGGGGATGGAGATGGACCGGATCGGGCGGGCCGACATCGAACGGTTCCTGATCAGGCGGACCACGAAAGACGGGATCTCCGGCACCACGCGCAACAAGATGCTCAACATACTCAGCCGGCTGTTCCAGAAGGCGCAGGCTCTCGATCATTGCAGGCAGAACCCGGTCGCCGGAATCCGGCGCCAGCGTGAACCGCTGTTGCCGGTTCCCTTTGTCCCGCTCCAGACTCAGGGAGCCCTGATCGCCAAGACTCCCGAGCCGATGCGGTCGCTCGTGGCGTTGCTACTGGACACGGGCCTCCGCTCGGGCGAGGCGCTTCGCCTCGAGTGGCGGGATGTCGACTTTGGCCGCAGGATCGTCACCGTCCGACTATCCAAGAACAAGACCGGTCGCGAGGTCCCGTTCACGACGCGAAGTCGCGTGGGCCTGCGGGCCGCGCACGCCCGCCGCGCCGAGCGCGGGCCGCGGGTGCCCGACCTGGTGTTCCCTAAGCTGGTCGAGTACGCGGTGACCGGGGAGAGCCGCCTGAAGACGACGGCACGGAAGGCGTGGAACCGGACTCGCAACCGGGTTGGAATCTCGCACTTGCGGCTTCACGATCTTCGGCACGTCTGGGCGGTGACCTGTGTCCGGGCCGGCGTGAGCCTGAGCGAGTTGCGCCAACTCGGCGGATGGAAGAGTCTTCACATGGTGCTGCGATACAGCAGGCACGTGCCCGAGAATACGCCCGACCTCGCCCGTACCCGGCTGGAGGCGTTCGTTCAGGCCGGCGAGAACGGCCACGTTAGCGGCCACGGATCGGCGGGGTAGGTGTTGGCAACCCGACCGGTGGGTTCCTCTTCGCGAAGACGACGTAGGGGAACGGTGTGCCGGTTGCGTGGCGTCTTGCGCGATCCCGTAGCTCGCGCGAGTGCTACTCTTGGCGCGGATGAAGGACAACGGCTACGAAGCGTTCATCAGCTATCGCCATGTTGATCCCGATCGCCGATGGGCGAGGTGGCTTCATCGGTCACTGGAGACGTACCGTACGCCGGCATCGCTCGTGAAACGCTCCGGCCTCGCGCGCCGTCTTCGTCCCGTGTTTCGCGACGAAGAAGAACTCGCCGCGTCCGCCGACTTGAGCGGAGCGATCGACTCCGCGCTGGTGCAGTCCCGGTACCTGATCGTTGTGTGTTCTCCCCGGACGCCGGAATCCAGGTGGATCGACAAGGAGGTCGCCCGCTTCCGGGAGCTGGGACGTGGCGAGCGCATCCTCGCTCTGCTGATCGAAGGGGCCCCAAAAGACGCCTTTCCTCAGTCCCTCCGCGAGGTGCGCCAGGACGTGCTCCGAGTAGCGGACGGCACGGGTGTGGGAGAACAGGAGCCGCTCGCAGCAGACGTCCGCGACCTGCTGGTCGATAGCCCTCGACGTCGAAAGCGAACCGCCCGGCTGAGACTCCTGGCGACGATTCTCGGCTGCAGCTTCGATGATCTCCGGCGTCGGGAGTTGGAGCGGTATGTTCGCCGCGCCGTCTGCGCGGGGATTGGGCTTGGTGTGTTGCTCCTAGTCCTGGCGTTCCTCACCGCGTTTGCCCTGAGGGAACGGACCAAGGCGGAGCGCGCCGCGGCCGACGCGACACACAGTCTCCGACAGAACTACCAGGAGACCGGACGTCGTCTGTTGTTATCAGGCGCTCCGGGCGAGGCGGCGGTCTATCTCAGCCGGGCTTACCAGGATGCTCCCCGCGACCCTGTTCTCAGATTCCTGGTTGCCCAGGCCGCCCGGCAGTTGAAGCCGCTGGTGTCCCTGACGGGATTCCGGGACTCCGTCGCCTCGGCCCACTACAGCCCCGACGGACGATGGGTACTTGGAGTCGAAGAGCCCAACGAGGAGGGCGACAACCAGTGCATCCTGTGGGATGCCGAGAGCGGCGAGGTTGTTCGACGCTGGCGAGGTGATGTGGTTTCCGCGTGCTTCGCGAGTCGCGGATCTCGTGTTGCGATCGTTCTTCGAGCGGAACCGGCACGCCTCTGCGATCCCGCAAGCGGCGCCCTCTTGGCCGAACTCGACGTTTCGAGTGGGGCGAACTTCAGCGCGGACGGTTCCTTGCTGGCAACCTGGGCGACGGAGGGCGAACGACGTGCCATACGCGTTTGGAACGCCGAGACTGGCGAACCGGGTGCGACCGTCCATTGCCTGACCGACGAATTCGTCGAGGACGTCCGGTTTTGCGCCGGCGGGACTCGTCTGCTGTCGTTTGGTCACGGGAACGCGTGGATTCGAAATGTCCGCACGGGGAGCGTGGTCGCATCGCTGGAACTGTTGTCCTACCCAGCCCCAGCCTGCGACCGGAGCGGACGAATCCTGGTGGGGGTGGCGACCGAGGATCGCCTTGGCGTGTGGCGGACCTCGACAGGGCGACCGATGGGCGCCGCTCGGATGGGCGGACCCGTGGTCGGTCGACCCACCGTCGATGCTACGGGTCGTCACGTCGCCACTGCGCACGACAGAGGCATCGTTCGCCTGTGGAACGTCGGCGCCGCCGGGGTTCGCGAAGCGGGTGTCCTGACGCACTCGAGCGATGTCGCGCATCTCGAGTTCGGCCCGGACTCGCGTTCGCTGTTGGCAGGCACGGTCGATGGTTCCGCGACTATCTGGGATGTGCGTTCGAAGACCGTTCTCACGGTCCTTCGTGGGCATGAAGGCGGCGCTGACGGTGCTGCTTTCTCCAGCGACGGAGCAAAGGTAGCAACGCTCGGCCGCGATAGAACCGCCAAGCTCTGGGATACGGGATCCGGAGCCTTGCTATCGACGATCGGCGAACTGGGACCGATCCGCGTCTTTCATATCAGACCCGACCGGCGTCGATACGTGGAGAGCCTCGAGTTCCACCCGAGCGCCGCGCGGGTGATGACGACCACCGTCGATCGAAACATCCAGATCTGGGATGCACGAGGACAGACGCCGATCGACCTGCCTCTGCCGAAGGACATGGTCCCGGCGAAGACCGGAAGCAACGTCGTGAGGGTGGACCGTGGCGGGAACGCCGAACTCTGGGATCCGGCCGGCACCCGGCGAATCGCCTGGCTTCATCACGATGGATTCGTTCTCGGCTGGGCTATCAATAGGAGGCAGACGAGGGTCGCCACCGTCGGGGAGGACAGGGTCGCCAAGATATGGGACGCGGCCACTGGGCGGTTGATCGCGGTCGCCGAAGGGCATCGGACATGGCTCCGCCACGCTGCGTTCGCTGGCGGGGACCCTCGACTTGCCACGGCAGGCGGAGACCGCACGGTTCGACTTTGGGATGCTCGGACCGGTCACCTGCTGGCGGTTATTCCCTCCGGCCCGGGGGACCTCGCGTGGCTTCGTTTTTCCGCGGACGACCGCGCGATCCTAGCGTGCGTCGATGGGCGGCTTCGATCGTGGCCGGTCCCGCTTGAGACTCGTGCGCCGTTGGAAGTGGGCCGGCTCGTGGCAGAGTGGTCGGCATACGTGCTCCGGGACGGTGTGCTCGTTCCGAAGCCGGCTCGGGCCGTTCGATGACAGGCGTGAGCCTGAGCGAGTTGCGCCAACTCGGCGGATGGAAGAGCCTTCACATGGTGCTGCGGTACAGCCGGCACGGCGTCCGAGAATACGCCCGACCCCGCCCGTACCCGGCTGGAGGGGGGACGACGCGCCAAAGACGCAGCAACCGGTCTTCGTATCTGTAGCGACGCTTGAGCTCGCTGGTCCGCACCCGTCCTCCACACGAGCGGCGTTGCCCGACCGTGCCGGGTCACCAGGTTAATCGCGATCCGCGAGTGCCCGTCGGTGGCATACTCGGTCCAGTCCAAAGACACCACGATCTCGCGCCGGTGACCCACGATCCAAGGTACCTCGGTGAGGACGACGACACGGACCGCTACGCCATGGCTCACGCATGATCAGGCCTGGACCCTGCGGATTCACGACCTCCGGCACATTTGGGCGGTGACCTGCGTCCGCGCCGGCGTGAGCCCGATCGAGCTGCGCCAGCTCGGCGGCTGGAAGAGCCTGCATATGGTACTGCGGTACAGCCGTCATGTGCCCGAGAACACTCCCGACCTCGCCCGTACGCGGCTGGAGGCGTTTGTCCGAGCCGGAGAACGCAGCCACGTTGGCGGCCATGGATCGGAGCGGTAGGCGTCCGTGGTCTGACCGGAGGGTGTCCGCCACGGGCCTCAATCTCCGCACCACTTCGTTCCCCCGTGGTCCTTCGAACGCCAACCCTGCGCCGCGCCGGACAACCTCGCCGAGCGCGAAATCCGCCCGGCGGTCCTGTGGCGCAAGGGAAGCTTTCGGCGCGCCCAGTACCACTGGGCGCCACTTCGTCGCACGCATGCTTACCGTCGCCCGCATACTCCGGCGTCAGGCTGCAGTCTGAGCGATTTCCTCGAACAGGCCATCCGCGCCCACTTGCGCAGTCGACCAGGCAACGGCCCTGCTGACCACCTGAACGGTTACACTCTTTTTTGGGGATGAATGCAAAAAGACATGGGCCCGAGTATGCAAGTACGGAGCGGTGCTAGACTCTCGACTGCATGAGCGAGCCTGACCGAACGAGACCGAAGTTCCGCACTCCGAAGGCCGACGCTGTTCCGCCGTCGCCGGAGCAGCTGTTCTACAAGCTGGGCCAGCGAGAGAAGACGCACGAGTATCTACGGGGGCCGCAGCAGGATATCCTTCGCGACTACTCCAAGCTTGAATCGGGAGTTCGAGATGTCGCGCTGGAACTTCCGACGGGCACCGGCAAGACGGCAGTTGGGTTGCTCGTTGCAGAGTGGCATCGCCGACAGTCCAGTAGGCCGGTCGCGTACTTGGCCTTGACCAACCAGCTTGCGAAGCAAACACTTGCCGAGGCGGCTCGCCTCGGGATTCCTTGTGCGGACCTCATCGGCACCAAGCAGACGCGGGACGCAGTCGAACAGGGCCGCTATCGAACCGGGGAAGCTGTCGGCGTCACGAGCTACTCGAACCTATTCAACATCAACCCCGTCATCCAGGCTTCCGAGGTCCTAGTCCTCGACGATGCACACGGTGGCGAGAGCTACGCGGCAGCCAACTGGACCGTGAGGTTGGACCGGGCCAGTTCGGCGTTTTTTGATCCTGTCGTGACCGCTCTCCGGCCCGCAATGACCGAGTCCCAGGTTCGACTGGTAACCGACACCGACTCCTACTCGGTTGTCGATGCGGTCGATGTTGGGCGGAATCCAGAGACCCTGGGCGAGATTCGACGAGTGCTCGACGAAAGCAACGACGACCAGATTCTGTTTCAGTGGCGACAGATTCGCGACAGTCTCGAAGCATGCGTCTTTCTGATTTCCTCGGCCAGTGTCGCGATCAGGCCGGTGATTCCGCCAACGCATACGCACGGTCCGTTTGCCGATTCCACAAGGCGGATCTACATGTCCGCGACCTTGGGAGGTGCCGGTGATCTGCAGCGCGCGTATGGACTCGAGTATGTCGAGATCATTCGGGCGGAGCAGCCGCAGTGGGGGCGGCGCTACGTTCTGATTCCCTCCATGTACATGGAATCGGAGCAGGCGTGGGAAATCGTTGTCCGACTCTGGTCGGGCATGGCGCCGAAGAGAGCGGTGATGCTTGCGCCGTCTCGCTGGCACGCAGAGAGCGCGTGCGAAGAGCTGGACGCCCGTTGCGATCCGCTCCCTGTTCGCTTTTCGGCAAGCGATGTTTCCGACAGTCTCGAGCCGTTCACGGCGGCCGACAATGCGGTCTTGGTCCTCGCCGGCCGGTACGACGGGATCGACTTGCCGGGAGACAACTGCAGGTTGCTGATGATGGTGGAGAGTCCGGCCGCCATCGGTGAACTCGAGAGGCATTTGCGGGATCGCTGGAAGCTGGGGCCAGTGCTGCGGCAACGCGAGCGGACTCGTCTCATTCAGGGAATGGGGCGATGCACGCGGAGCGCAGCTGACTTCTCGATCGTGCTCTGGTTGGGTCAGTCCCTTGTGAATGCTGTGACTTCACCGCTCGTTCACTCGATCCCGCCTGAAATCCGGGCGGAAATCGAGTGGGGTCGTGAGCAGTCGAAGCTGGGTGTTGAGAACCCCGAAGCTCTCGTGGACATGGTCCGCGGGCTGCTCGAGGACGAGGAATACCGGTCCGAGGCCGATCAATCGATCGATTCGACACGCGCGACGCTTGGGCCGGCCGAGGAGCCTTCGATGGACACGACAGCGCGCGACGAGGTGCGCTATGCCCGTGGCATGTGGTCTGGAGATGTGTCCGGAGCCTACGCGGCTGCCAGGACCGTCGCAGACAATGCAGGAGGAAACGAGTTGGCGGGCTTTCGCGGGTGGTGGTGGGTCCTTGCCGCTTGGGCCGCAGAGCGACAGGGCGACACCGAGGCAGTCCATGACTGCCTGAATCGAGCTCGCGGGGTTGGCGTGAACGCCGGTTGGGTCGACACCATCTCTCGACGGCGTTCGCCCGCGAGACAGCAGTCCGTGAGCGTCTCGTTCAACGCCCAGGGCATCTGGGACGAACTCGATCGGCTTGGATGGGCGGGTGCGAAGTTCCAGCGAGGAATCGACGAGATGCTGGCCGACATCAGTCAGGATGAGCACACGCGCTTCCACATGGGGGGCGAGGCGCTCGGCAGGTGCTTGGGGTTAGGCGTGTGGCGACCCACCGAAGATGGGGCTCCCGACGTCGTTTGGCAAGTCGAACCTCACGGCTACGTGGCGTTCGAGGCGAAGACGGAGAAGGGCGCCGGCACCAAGCTGTCCAAGGATGACGTGCTTCGCGCCAGCGGGCACGTCAACTGGGTACGGGCGATGCTTGAAGTCCCGGATTCCAGGCCTGTCGAGGCGGTCGTCGTTTCGCCGACGGTCGAGCTCTACGACATCGCCGAGCCACACGCCAAAGGGCTCTACTGCTTGCACCCTGATGAGATCCGCGGACTCGCGAAGAGCGTTGCCGATGTACTCGGGAATCTGCGGATGCAGTTCGCCGGGCGGTCGTATGCGGCGTCGGCGGGGGAGTTCAGCGCCGTGGTGACCGGACTTCGTCTCGACGATCAGTCGATTTGGGACCGACTTCGGGGCACGCTCCTCTTGAGTTAGGCTTGGTCTGCTAGTGGCCGACGCTGGCGCATGTGCGCCGGCGTCGTAGTGAAAGTAGCCACGTTAGCGGCCACGGATCGAAGCGGTAGGTGTCCGAAACCTGACCGGCAGGCGTTCGGTCGATGTCCCGCTTGTGTGCGGGATTCAGCCACTCAAAACCCGCTGTTCATGCACCCCATCGACGGCTTAGCAAGCCGGTGCATTCGACCACTCTGCCACCCCTCCGTGGCGGCCGGTAGTTTAACCCACGCAACGGGTTACGCCAGATCAGGTCCTCTAGATCGTGGGCTTGTCGCGACACGGAGCCACGTTAGCGGCCACGG
>JAJFFH010000061.1 GCA_021776735.1 Planctomycetota bacterium
CCCGCCCCCCCCTTCACCAACATCGAGAGTGCAGCACACCACGCCGCACGCTCCCCGAATTCGCGGTCAAGGCGCCCGCGCAAGAGCTCGTGCGCGCGGAGCAGCCGGCTGCGCACGG
This sequence comes from Planctomycetota bacterium, assembly GCA_021776735.1. GTDB lineage: Bacteria > Planctomycetota > PLA2 > PLA2 > PLA2 > JAJFFH01. Next base: position 119 of record JAJFFH010000061.1, read on the forward strand.
TCGCCGCGGGCACGCCGGCCGCCCGCGCAATCGCCGCCGCCGTCAGACCATCGAAGTAATGCTGGAGCAGCGTCGCGCGATACGGCTCGTCGAGCGCGAGCACCGCCGCCACGACCTTGCGCTGCGCCTCCGCGCGTGCGACCAGCTCATCGGTCGCGGGCTCCGCCTCCCCCGCCGCCGCCGCGCGCTCGCGCCGCACGCGCCGTTCGTCGCCACGCCGCGCCGTCGAGGCCAGCCGCCGCACGACTGTCGCCAGCCACGCCCGCGCGGACCCGACGCGCAACCCGGGTCGTCGCAGCGCACGCACCCACGCCTCCTGCGCCACGTCGTCGGCCACGTGCGGATCGCGCAACAGGCGCCGCGCCAGCGCACGCACCCATCCGGCGTTTTCCAAGAGCTGTTTCGCGGTCGTCGAGTCCATGAAGCGTGCCTCCACAGTACGCGACCCCGTCACCGGAAGAATCGTTGCAAAAAGTCTTCTGGCGACAGCAGGCGGGCCTGCCCGCACCGAAGCGCCCGGCGCGAAGGCGGGATGGCGATGTTTCCGGCTACGGTGAAAGTTCCAGCAGCATCTTCAAGAACGCACCGAACTCGCGCGACGCGTCCTCGCTGCCGTCCCCCGCGCGCAGGCGCACGCCGACAAGCCGTTGCTTCGGATAGACCACGAGCCACTGGCCTAGATAGCCGGTGTGGTAAATGACGCGGGCGCCGGACTTCGGGTGCTTGGCGCGCCACCACACGAGTCCACAACTCTCGTTCGGACCGCCCTGCTGCGCCAGCGTCTTGGTCCACGCCGCAGGAAAGATCTGCCGGCCCTTCCATTTCCCGCCGTTCGCGATCAGCCAGCCGACCTTCGCGAGGTCGCGCGCCGTCATCTGCAGCTCGGCATACGTCAACGCGTTGCCGGCCTTGTCCCGATTCCATTTCCACACGCGAATCCCGAGCGGCCCGAACAGCTTTTTCTTGAGATACATGTCACACGACTTGCCGGACGCCTTCCGAATCACGCCCGATAACAACGCGATCGCATCGTTGTTGTACGAGAACTCCTTGCCGGGCTCGGTCACGACCTTGTGCCTCCGCACCCACGCGACCTTGTCGTCTTGCCCGTTGAGTTCGGTCGCCCGCTTCGCGTGCTGAATCCCCGAGGTGTGCGCCAGCACCTGCCGCAACGTGACCTTGGCCCGCTGCCCGTCCTTCCACTCGGGAAACCACGTCGAGAGCGGCGCGTCGAGGGACGCGATCTTCTTGTCCTCGACGAGATACGCGATCGCCATCGCGGTGAAGAACTTCGTCACCGACATGACGTGGATCGGCCGTGGCTTGCCTCCGAAGTGTCGCTCGGCCACGACCTTGCCGTCGCGCACGACACACACCGCACTCGACCCGGTCTCTTCCGCCACCGCAATCAGCCGACGCAGCGCGGCAACATCGATCCCCTTCGCTTCGCCACGCGAAAACTCACGCCCGAACGAAAGCCCCTTGTCGATCAGCACCACCGGCCCACCCGCGCGCATGGCGTGCCAGGAATAGTCGCCAAGCCCGCGCCACGCGCACGTCCCCTTCAGCTTCTTCATGCCGTCGCGCTCGCCGTCGAACGCCAGCTTGAACCGCCGATCGGCAAGATCGAACGTGAACCGCCCGCCGCGCATGACGATGTTCGTCAACTCGTGCCGTTTGCCAAAGAGGATCGTCCGAAACCGGATCCACCCCGTCCATTTGCCGGCGCGTCGATCCAGCGACACATCCGCACGGCACTGGCGCGGCTGCATCCCGGGCCGCTCCAACACCAGCCGCCACTCGCCGATCAGCGGATGCTTGTCGGCGCGCGCCACCGCCGAAAGAACCAGAATCGCCAGCAGGAATCGCGCGTGTTTCATCGACTACTCCTTGATCGTGATCGCAGCACCGTCCGAGGCGTGCAGGGTCCAGTCATCGCCGGGTGGCACGAGAATCCTAAATCGCCCGTCCGCTGCGGGCTCGACAGATCGGCGCCATTGGCCGTGTTCGCGCAATTCAACAAGCGTCGCGCCAGGGGCTCGCCCGGAGACCAATCGGCCCAAAAGCAAACGGACGGCGATGTCTTCGGTGTCGGCGGCAAGCGCAACGGAACGCGGCGGAAAAAACGACGCGGCGCGTGGATGGTCATGGGGCAGCCGAAACTTCAGCGCGAGCGGCCCACGCGGCAGGCCGGTCCAGGAAACATCGCCGTCCGTTCCTGTCGGCTTGGAGTTCATCGCGGTCACGACCACGCCCGGGACGGGTTCACCGAACGGTGTCGTCACGCGCACGCGCAGGTTCCGGTCGCGCGGGAGCTTGCGGACACGCCAGACGATCCCCGTCGTGCCCGCCACGATGCCGCGCCGCGTGCCCTCCCAGGCGACCGGCGGCACGAACGTCACCACGTCACCCGGCGCGACCACGACGCGAAACCTTCCATCCTTGGCGGTTCGCTGTTGCCGACCCGCGGCGGTGAAGGAGAACGCGACGGGTTTGCCGCGCGTATCGATGACGCGGCCCGCTACGAGTGCGCGCGGTCTCAGCGTGATCTCCAGGACACGACTGTCTTGGGGGAACGCGTGCCGGACCCCGTCGATCCGAACTGCGCGGACCCGCCGACGCGAGCGCATTGTTGCCACGCCGTCGTCGCCCGTGCGGCGCACTTCGCGGGTATCTGCGGTCTCGAACAGGACAGGTTCGGCATGTGCCGGACCGCCGCCGGATTCGCGCACGGACACGACGAAGGCCGTCGCCTCGAGCATTCGCAAGTCGATCGAGCCGGCGCGTGGCACGGTGATCTCGCGAGACTCGCCGCCCTCCGACCGCAACTCATAGGAGCCGGGCGCGAGGTCGTCGAATCGAAACCGCCCGAGGTCGTCGGTGTGGCGCGACTCGTGATTGCCGAAGCTGTGCCGGGGACGTTTTGCACCGCGACGTCCCCGGTCGTCGTTCGAACCACGCAGATCGACGCGAACCCGAGCCGCCGGTCGGCCACTCTCGTCGAGCACCCGTCCCGTCAGCGCGTGCCCCGAATGCAGGCGCACGTCGCCGAGTTCAAGGTCGCCCGTGCCTGCCGGGTTCAAGTCGATCAGCGTGCGACCGTGCCCGCGCGCCATGACGAGCAGCGTGAGCGCAAAGGGGCGGCGGCCGAGGTTGCCGATCTCGAAACGACCGTCCGCGCCGGTGCGCGCGCCCAGGAAGTCCCACACGAAACCGGATCCGAAGACCATCACCATGGCCTGCGCTCCCGGAACCGGTGCCCCCGCGGCGGAGACCACGCGCCCGCGCAGTGTGAAGCCGCGATGCAGCTTCACCTCGACATCGTCGCCCAGCCGCGCCCGGGCAGACCCGTAGCGCGGGGCGCGAACCACGAAAGAGCCTCCGGGCTTGCCCCGCAGCTTGAAGCGTCCAGCGACATCCGTGCGGACCGCCTTCCCGGCGTGGACAGGCCCCAAGGTCGCGCCCGCGATCGGCTGGTTCGTCGCGGCATCGATCACACGGCCCGTTCCGACCGTGAGCGGCGGCACTTCCAGCCTGCACTCGGTCTCGCCGGTCTCCGGCAAGGAGACGTAGCGAACAGGCACGATGTGCGGCATGGTGCCGGGCACCGCGACGTGAAGGCGGACTTCCTCGCCGCCGGCGAGCTGCTCGAACACGCACGCCCCATCGTCGGTCGTCGGCCGCTCGCGCCGGTAACGAATCTGCCGCATCGCGCGGTCGGCGGCGATCAGGGCCACGGTTGTACCGGACGGCGCACCTTCGACGCGAACGCGCAGGCGCACGCCTGTTTCCAGGCGTACGCGCACACGCTCTCCGGCCTGTCTCTGCGGTAGCGAGCGCGGCGCGAAGCCCGCGGCCCGAATCCGCAGCGTGACAACGTCGCCGCGGCGCAGGCGCAACGCAAACCGGCCATCCTCTCCGGTCCGCTCGTGCGGACCCGGAACCTCGGCGAACTGCTCGCCGTCGGGATGCGCGTTCACGCGACGCCAGGGATGAAACAGGGCGCGAACCTGCGCGCCGACAACAGGACGCCCCGCGGGATCGATCACGACGCCGTGCAGATCGAGGTCGCGATCGATCACGCGCAACGCGGTCTCCGTCTTGCGCTTGGCAGCACCCTCCGGCGCGGCGCGGGCGTCGAGGTCGTCACGTTTCTTCGAGGACATCGCCGTCCGTTCGCTGTTGAAGCGAAGACCGCCCCTCACGACGTCGGACTCGTCACGCGGCCACATCCACGCCACCAGGCCAACGCACGCGACGGCGGCAACGGCGAGCCCGATCCGGACACCGCCGAACAGCGTCGCCGCGGGCGCGATCCATGCGCGGCGGTCGCCGTACTCGCGGTCGAGACGGCCCCGAAGCACGTCGAGCGCGCGACGCAATCGACTGCGTACCGCACCGTGGGTCTCGCCCAGTCGCGCCGCGATCTCGGGAGCGCTGTGACCGTCGAAGTAACGCAGCAATACAACCGTGCGAGACGGCGCGTCGAGCTCCAACACCGCTTGGGCGATGCGCTCGCGCAGGATCGGGTCCGGATCGAGCGAGTGTGATTCCGGACGCGCCACTTCGTGCTCGCGGTTCCGGCGCCGCTGTTCACTGCGTCCCGCTTTGAAGGCCAGATTCCGGGTGACCGCGCGCAGCCACGCGCGCAGGCGGTCGCGCCGCTCCGGGGGCCGTTCCAACGCCGCGACCAAAGCGTCCTGAGCAACATCCTCAGCGCGTTGACGGTCACGGATCAACCGGTTGGCGAGCGACCGGACGAAGCCGGCGTGGGCGAGGAGATCGTGGGTCGAAGGCGGCGGCACGGGTATTCGTTCCACCAACGTAGTCCCCGCGCGCACCCGGGTTGGTCCGGATTGAATCTCGTTCGCGGGGCGACTTGGGGATAACCGGTGGATAACGCGGCGCAACCCACGGATATGACAGGACTTACGCCCTTTTCTCATTATGCATGGGCGCGCCTCGCAGCGGTTGTGAATAATGCGAGGTGAAGTGCTGACCTTTGTCCTACCCGCCATCCTCGCCGGCCTCCTGGGCCTCTTTCCGGCCCAGGCCGAACTCTCCGAGTACGTTCCGCGGCTGCGCGTCATGTTCCTCGGCGCCGTCGGACTCGGCTATCTCGGCATCGCCGTCTTTCTGTTTCGCAAGACCGCCGGCTGGAAACGCTGGGTCGCACTCGTTTGGTCGCTCGCCGTCGTGCGCGTCTCCTACACGTTGATCATCAGTACCGCGGTGCTGATGGCGGGTTGGGCGGCATGGCTTGCGCGCCTGATCGGAGACCAATCGCTGGTGCTCCCGATCCACTACGCGACGGCGTGTTTTGCAGGCGCGCTGACGGGAACGATCGCGATCGCGGCCGTCTCCGCCGGCACGAACCTGAAACGCGTCGGCTGGATTGTCATCGCGCTCTTGTTCGTCGGCGAAGGCGTGCTCTCGTTTTGGCTGCCCGAGGATCGCCACCCATCGCCGCACCCGTTCGCCGATGCTCCGCCGGCCGCCGCGCACGGACCGGAGTATCTCGAGGTCGTCGAGGACACGGACCACACGCCGGTCACGCGGATCATCGCCGCCGCCGCGACAATCCGCCACGCGATGTGGCCGCGTTCGGGCTGGGGCGGCTCCGTGCGCAAGGGCCTCCTGATGCGCGCGCGCGCCAATCCCGAAATGGGAATCCTGGTCCGCGTGAACTGCCTGGAGGCCGCGCTGCTCGAAGCACGCAAGCTGCTCGACCGGCAAAAGGCACCGGGCTCCGGTACCGCAGATCCTCAGCGACGAAAGCAAACGGACGGCGATGATTCCGGATAGCGGGCGATGGCTCGCGGCTACGCCTTCGGCCCGCCGAACTTGTCTTCGAACTCTTCGTCGTCCATCAGCACTTCGGCTGCCTGGCTGTTCTTGAACTCGCCGATGATGCCCTGGCCGCGCATCAGGTCGATCAGCCGCGAGGCGCGCGTGTAGCCGATCTGGAGCTGGCGCTGCAGCAGGGACGCCGAGCCGCGCCGGGTCGCCAACACGACGCGGCACGCCTGCTCGAACAGCGCATCGACCTCGCGCGGATCGCGTTCGTCCATGCTCTCCGCCTTCACGATCAACTCGCGAAGTTGCTGGCCCGGACCCTTCTCGCGAAGGTCATCGACCACGGCGCGGACCTCATCGTCGGACACAAAGCAGCCCTGCGCGCGCACGAGGTGGAAGCTGCGCGGCGGCAGGAACAGCATGTCGCCCATGCCCAACAGCTTTTCGGCGCCGCCCTGATCGAGAACGACGCGGCTGTCCACCTTGCTCGTCACCTTGAACGAGGCGCGGCTGGGCATGTTCGCCTTGATGAGACCCGTGATGACGTCGGTCGAAGGCCGCTGCGTCGCGAGTACCGTGTGGATGCCGACGGCGCGCGACTTCTGCGCCAGGCGCGTCACGGCCTGCTCGACCTCCTTCTTGCCGGTCATGAGCAGGTCGGCCAGCTCATCCACCACCACGACCAGGTGCGGCATGTGCGCGGGCGCGTTGTCCTCGCCGACGTCGTGCTTCTTGGCCAGTTCGGCGACGCGCTTTTTGCCGAGCTTGTTGTAGGCGTCGATGTTGCGGACCCCGAACATGGCGAAGATGCGATAGCGGTCTTCCATCTCCGTCACGACCCAGTCGAGCGTCTGCGCGGCCTTGCGGGAGTCCGTCACGACGCCGGTCAACAGGTGCGGGATATCCTTGAAGAACGCCAGTTCGACCTGTTTGGGGTCGATCAGGATGAGTCGCACCTCTTCCATGGTGCGCGACATCAGGATCGACAGGATGATCGAGTTAATGCAGACGCTCTTACCGCTGCCCGTCGCGCCGGCGATGAGCAGGTGCGGCATGCGCGCGAGATCCTCGAGCATGGGGTTCCCCGCGGCATCCCGGCCCAGGAACAGGGGGATGGCCATCCGCCTGGCCCGTGTGAGGCGTTCCTCGATCAGCGCGCGCAGCCCGACCTCGTCGCGAATCGAGTTCGGTACCTCGACGCCGACCGTGCTCTTGCCGGGAATCGGCGCGACGATGCGAACCGACTCCGCCTTGAGCGCGATTGCGAGGTCGTCGGCCCGGTTGACGATCTGGCTGAGCTTCGTGCCCTCCTTCAGGGCGAGCTCGTACATCGTGATGACCGGACCGCGGGTGTGACCGACGACACGGGTCTCGATGCGAAACGACGCCAGCGACCGCTCGAGAATCTGCGCGTTCGCCTGGATCGCGCGCTCAAGACGGCCGATGTCGATCGGCTGATCCGGCGAGAGCAGCGTCGGCGACGGAATCGGATGCTTGCCGCTCTTTTTGGGTCTCGGGGCCGCCGGCGGGAGCGGAGCCGGCGTGGCACGCGGCGCCCTCTTTCTCTTGACGGGCGCGGGTGCGGGCTCGGGGTCCCCCTCTAGCTCGTGGTCGTAGTCGTCGTCTTCAGAAACATCGCCGTCCTCGGCTTCCTCGTCTTCTTCCTCCTCGCCCTCTTCGTCCTCGCCCTCCTCGTATTCTTCTTCCTCTTCCTCTTCTTCTTCCTCGTCGCCTTCTTCTTCGTCCGTCTCGTACTCGTCTTCCTCGTACTCCTCCTCGTCGTCCACGTCGTCCTCATCGACGACGGGAGCGGGAGTCGGCGTCTTCCTCGGTCGGGCCTTGGCCTTGGACTTTGCCTTCGCGGGGGACCGGCGACGCTTCGGCTTGGCGACCGCCACGCGCCGGAAGCAACCGCTGAACAGCCAGTCGGTGCAAAACACGAGCGAGAGCAGCGTCAGGCCGACGACCAGGACGAACGCGAACAGCGCCGGGAACGGTACGAGGATGGCGTCGCGCGCGAGCAGGCCGATCACACCGCCCGCGGCGCCGGCGGCACCGCCAGCAAGCGCGAAGAGACACGGCAGAAAAACCGCAAACGCGATCGCGGCGGCGATCCGCTGGCGCGTGAATTCCATCCCGCGGTCGAGCAGGAAGAGGACGGCGTGCATGGCGGTGACGAGCGCCAGCAGGAGGGTCGCCGGCCCGAACGCAACAACCAGGCCCCGCGTGAGCCCGCGCCAGATCGTCGTTGGCGCGGTCGACTCGGCAAGACCGGGCGAGAACAGATAGATCCCGGCAACGATCAGGCTAAGCGCCGCAACGGCAAACGCGATCGCCGTCGGCCGGTAGGGTCGGGTCTTTTCGTCAAGTTGGCGGAGCAGGGCTGCGGCATGGGACATACGGGTACAAGGAGGTAGATCGGCAGCCCCGCCGAGACCTCGCACCAAGCCCGCATTATTCATGGCCACGTGGAGCATCGGCCCGATGGGATGCGCGCAGAAGTAGCCCTTGGACGGCACGATCGCCGTTCATGCTTCCGGTCGATCATTCTGGTCGAGTACAGATCGTCGAGGTCGAGGAACGACGACGAAGGCGGCTCGGAGGAGCCGTCTAGGAGGAGCCACGAAGAGATCGGCGATATGGACCGGCCAGAACCCGCGTGGTCGTGGATAACGCGGGCGAACCTACGCCCACCCGCGGATTTCGACACGCCTCACCCCTCGGCATGCTGCTGGAGGCATGAGCGTCTACGTCGATCTGACCCGCGAGTTCAACGAGAGTGAGCCGCGGGCCGTGCTCAGCAGCGGTCAGGCCGTGGTCCTCTCGTTGAGACCAGGCCACTGCTCGCGCTCGCCGGGGCTGACCGCCGGAAGCTGGAAGCCGCGCTGGACGCCGAGCGGCGCGACCTGATGCACGCCAGCAAAGGGCGCCTCGCGGGCTACACCGAAGCGACCCAAGCCTGGCGAGCGCAATGGCGCGACGTGGCCGCCGAGATCGCCGCCTTTCGCTTCGCGAGGCGCACGCGATCGTGACGGCGCGGGCCGAAGGGGTCTTGCCTTTTCACCCGACGGGAGAGCAGCCGTGAGAGGGGAGTTCCTCAGCGAAGAAGACCTCGACCTGCGCAATCTTTCCGAGGAAGAGCTGACCGCGTACTGGAACGCCTGGCTCGTGCAGACACAAGTGACCAACGACCGCGACGCGCAGTCGTATTCGCACGGCGTCTTCATGCTCCTGTCCAGCGGAGACGAAGACCGAGAAACGTAAGGGGGTGCCGGGGGCGAAGAGGCGGGCGCCCTATCCGCGCTTGCGGCGCAAGCGGAGTTCCACGCGGTTCGCTTCGCCTTCGCGGAGACGCAGCTTCTTGGTGCGCGGCTCGAAGCCTTCGGCCTCGATGGTGATCGTCACCTTGCCCGGAGGGAGGCTGTGTTGATAGATGAGCCCCGCCTCGTTCGCGACGTGCGAGCCGTAGCCGGGCGGAATCTTGTCGCGAAACAGCTTGCTCGTGAGGGGCGCAATGGCCGGAAACGTAAACGCCAGCTCTGCGCCCGGGATCGGACGGCCCCCGGGATCGACCACGACGACGGTGAGCGGCGCGGACTGTAGAAAACGGACGGCGATCTCCTTGGTGCGCCCCTGCTTGACCTCGATCCCGCGTACCATGCCGATCGGATGGCGCGGCGACACCGCGAACACGGTGTAGGTCCCCGGAGAGATGCCGCGTACGAAGAACCGACCCTCGATGTCGGTGAACGGCTCCTTGTCGTTGGTCTGGAGCTTTTGGTTCATGATGTTGATGCGCGCGTACGCCACCGGCTGTCCCTGCGCGTCCACCACCGTGCCCCAAATCCGGCCGGGTTCGCCGAGCTTGATCGTGCCCAGATCGACCGTCTTGCCCTTCTTGACCTCAAAGCGGTCCGTCCGATGCGCGGCGAATCCGTCGGCATCGATCTCGACGGCCCAGGTGCCCGGCTCGAGGTCGCCCCTGAAACGGCCCTTGTCGTTGTGAAACATCGAGCCCGTCGAGCCGCTGGGAAAAAACAGCTTGTAGCGCAAGAACGCGAGCCGGCCACTCCGAATAGGACGTCCGGTTCGGCCCGAAACGACCTTGCCGATGACGAGTCCGCCCGTGCCCGAATACACGAGCTTGATCTCGACGTCCACGGTGCCAATCTCGACTGTTTTTGGCTCGGTGCCCTTCAGAAACTTCGCGTCTCCAGACATCACCCACGTCGACCCGACCTTGACGATGCCTACCTCGTAGCGTCCGGCGGGAACCGGACCGATCTCGAACTTTCCCTGCGCGTCGGCCCATGCATGGTCGGTCACGGTTTCGCTGCCCGTACCTTCGGCCCGGCAGGCAAGAATGACGCCACCACGCGGGGTGCCCTGCGGCGAAACAACGCGGCCCCGGATCTGAAACGTCTCCGCGAGCACCAACTCGACCCCTTCGCGTACCTCGCCGTCCGTCAGCTCCAGTTCGACAAGCTGCGACTGCCATGTCCGCGCTCCAAGCGACACCGCACGAAACGCCACCTTGCCGGCGCGCATGGGGGTGATCTCGAAGCGCTTCTCGTTCAGGATGGACATGCCGCCCGGCTGGATGCGGAACCCGACGTTCTCCGGCTTGGCGCCCTTCGGGAACACAACGGTCCCCTTCACGAGTGGCCGGGTCGTCGCTTTCAAGGTGCCGAAGTCGAGATTGCGGCCCGGGACGAGCTTGCGTTGGACGTTTTCCAACCGGTGCGTTCTCGCGTAGGCCTGAAGGCGAACCTCGCCGCCCTCTTCCGCCGTGACGGGTCCCAACACGAAGCGTCCGTCCTTGTCGGTCGTGTTTTCCCCGCCGAGGCGACCAAAGAAATCGCCCCACGCCTGCATGTCCATGCCGGCGACCGGCTGGCCCCGGTCATCGACGATGCGGCCCGACAGCGTCGTCGCTCGTCCGAGCGTGATGTCGAGGCTGCCCAGCTTCATGCCGGCGCGCACCGTGATCGGCACCGGCTCGCCCCAGCCCAGCTTGTCGCCGTAGTAGCCCGGGCCGTGGCCCGGCGCGGACGCAAGCAGCTTGAACGCACCGGACGCGACCTTTTCGATCCGATAACGGCCCTCGGCATCCGTCTTGGCCGTAGGCCGCGCCACGCCGGCCAGCCGCACCGTCGCTTTCAGAACCGGTTCGCCGTCCGCCGACAGCACGCGCCCTTCGAGAACCGCGCCGTCTCCGAGCGTCACGACGTGTACGAACGGAGCGAGGCTGTCGATCGTCGCCGAGTCGGCATGCAAGGCGAAGTCCGGGTGATCGCAGGACACCTCAACCGTAGCGATGGGTGCACCGCCGATCCGCACGCGCCCCTCAGCATCCGACACGCCGCTGCCGAGTTTCTTGTCCTCGTTCCACGACCAAGGCCCCGAGCCGCCCCAGGTGCGCGGCAACACGACGGTGACCTTGGCGCCCGAAACCGGACTCTTGTCGGGCGCAACAACCTGCACCGTCATCGGCGCCCCGCGCTGCATCTTGATGATCGTCTCGTCGTCGCGGCGCGGGCGCGGCCATGCCGGCGTCAGCACGAATTCGGGATGGGACGCCCAGAGTTCGACCCACTCCTCCGACGGCACGGTCATCTCGAACGAGCCGGTGGCGTCGGAACGACCCGGCGCGTGCGACCAGTCCTTTGCCGAAACGCGCACCAGCGCACCGACGATCGGCCGCTGCTCCTCATCAAGGGTGCGACCACGCAGCGCCAGCGTCTTGACCGATTCTTCGGGCTCTCCGGCGCTGGGAACATCGCCGTCCGTTTGCTCTTTTTCGGAAAGGCTCCGACCACTCGCACCGTCCCGCGACGTCGCGCGCGCGGCGCTGTCACCGACCCACCAATACAGCCCGAGCGCGGCGAGGAGAGTGACGGCGACGAGGACGAGTCTCATGTCGAAGGCAGCATTGTCGCCGCAGGTCACCGGCGCGTCAGGCGAATCTCGATCGTCTTGGGCTCCGCCGCGACAAGCTTCACGGCGCGCTTCGCCACGGCGAATCCCTGGGCGCTGATCGCAAGGTTGATCTCGCCCGCGGGCATGCTCGGCTTTCGAATCACGCCGTCGGCATCGCTTTCGTTGCGCCCGAAGCCGGGCGGCTCGTACCGCGACGCCAATTCGCTGTTGAGAAACGGGACCTGGGGGAGCGAGTAGACGAGTTTCGCACCGCGCACAGGGCGACCGGTTTCGTCGAGGACCCGGATCGTCAGCGGCGACGGATCGCCGAGGCGGAGTTTCAGGTCCACGCGCTTGTTTTCCGTGACGGCGATGCCTTGGCGCAGCAGGAGCGGGTGCGACGGCGATACGACGAACAGGTTGTAGGTACCCGGCGCGACGCCGTTCAATGAAAAGCGCCCGTCCCGACTCGTGAACGGCTTGTCGAGCGGCTCCTCGAAGTTGGAGCCGAGCAAGAACACGCGCGCGTAGGCCACCGGATCGCCGGCGACGTTCACGACCTGCCCCGCGATGCCGCCGGCGTATCCGAGCCGGATGTCGCCGAGGTCGATCGTGCCCTTGTCCTTCACCGTGAAGCGCTTCGTACGCTTGGGCGCAAAGCCGTCAGCGTCGATCTCGAGCGCGTAGGTTCCCGGCTCTGTGACATCGACCTCGAAGCGACCCTCTCGTGTCTGCAGACGCCGGCCAAAAGAGCTTCGCGGCAGGAACAGGACGTAGCGGATCACTGTCACATGCACCGCCTCGATTCGCCCCTTACCGCCGGGAGCGAGTACGCGACCGGTGACCGCCACGCCCTGGCGCGGCACGACGAGCTCGATGTCGCGCTGGTCGCCGACCCGCACGGTCCGCTCTGTCGCCGGCCTACCGTGCACGCGAATCGTGTACTCCTCGCCGGGCAATCCGGGGAACCAGAAGCGGCCGTCCTGGCCGGTCCACGTAATTGTGGCGCTGGCCAGATCGCCCCCCTTCTCGAACGCGTCCACGCGCTCCATACCACGCGGGCTCCCGTTCGCGCTGCGCACGATTCCCTGCACGGTCCGAACCGGATGCAGAACCAGTTCGAGCCCGCCCTTTTCGGCTCCCGGCTTCAACGTGAACGAAACCGGTCGCGAGAGGAGGCGCGGATCGCCCTGCATCGCGGCGCTGATCTTCACGTCGCCCGCGGGCACGGCGGCGGAGAAATCGCCGTCCGTTCCTGCCGTCACGCGCAATCGGCCAAACGTCTCGTCGGATTGCATCAAAACGAGTGCGCCCGCCGCGGGCCGCCCATCCTCAAGCATCACGCGTCCCTCCACACGCGCGCGCTTCGGCAACTTCAGGTCACCGAGTGCGATCGTGCCCGGACCGACGGACGCGCGCGACACCGAAAGCAGCGTCGGGCCATTTTTGCTCATCACCTCGACCGTCAAAGACGCACCGGGCTGCGGCGAAAGCGGCCCGCAGGAAAAGCGCCCGTCGGCTCCGGTCGTCGCATCGACAAGCCGGCCCGCCGCCGCCTTCGAGACACCGGCCAACACATACACGCCCGCCCGCGGCTCCCCGCCATCAAGGATGCGTCCGGTCACCACCGTCGCCGACGCCAGTTCGAGATCGATGCTCTCGACCGTCTCGCCCGCCGTCACGGTCACCGGCAGAGCCTCGCCCCAACCCGAGCCGCCGCCGAAGACGCCAAGGCCGTGCCCGTCCGCGCTCGCAAGGACGTCATGGCCACCCGGCTCAACCAGCGGCAGGACGTAGCGCCCGCGCGGCCCGGTCCGCACGGCACGCTTCCGGTCATCACGCACCCAGACGAGTGCGTTTGCAACCGGCGCGCCCCCGGGCGCCGTCACGCGCCCCCGCAGAGTGCCGCCACGCGTCAATCGAACGTCACGCTTTACGGCCTTTCCTTCATAAGGATCAAGCCCGAGCGTGGTACGCGCAAACCTCGGATGGTCGAGCAAGACGCGCACAGGGCGACGAGCCAACGTGCCAAGATCGGCCCGCCCGTCGCGCCCGGTGGCCGCCGAACCCAACGCCTGAAACTCGTGGTCGGGACCGTAGCCGCCCGCCGGGTTGTACCGCAGGACATAGCGCAAACCCACGACACGCACCGATACGTCGTCGAGCGGCGCACCGTCGGGACCGCGAACGGTCAGTTCGACCTTGATCCCGCGCGAGAGCGCGAACACCTGCGTGCGCAACGCCGTCACCCGGATCGTACGCCGCACGAAGTCCGGATGCAGAACCGTGACTTCGGCTGCCGCACCATCATGCTGAAACGAGAACCCGCCCGCGGCGTCCGAAACCAGCGTCTTCTCCCCCACGCTCAACCGCACGCCCTCGATGGGCTTGCCGGATTCGTCGTGAAGGGTAGCCCCCAAGAGATGGAAGCGTACGGACGGCGATGCCCTTTCGGAATCCGAGCCCGCACCGGAGACATCGCCGTCCGTTTGCTCTTTTCCTGCGCCGGACACAACGCGTTCGGCTCGGGTTCGAGACTCGTCATCGCGATCGGCGGACGAATCGCGCAAGAACAGGAACAGGACGGCGGCGGCGGCAAGCGCGCCGGTGGCAACAACGGTCTTCATGGTGATCAGGCCTTTCAGGATCAGGGCGGCACCCGTGCCCGCGGTCGCCGCGGTGGCCGGCAGCGCGACCGGCAGTAGCGTCGCGGTCCACGCCGCGCGGCCGCCCACGACTTCGCTGTCAAGGCGCGCGCGCAACTGTTGCAGCCCGCGCTTGAGACGGGTCTTGACGGTGTCCACGGGGACGCCGAGGCGCCGGGCGATTTCGCGCGGCGCCAGTTCGTCGAAGAAGCGAGCCACGACAACCGACCGATACGGATCGTTGAGCGCGGTAACCGCGGCGACGACGCGGCGTTGCATCTCGAGGCGCGCGGCGACATCGGAGGTAGACGGAAGACCCTCAGCGCGCGCGCCGGCCGTTTGACGCCGAGCCATGCGCCCCTCGGTCCGACGCGTCATGAGCGCCACGCGACGCAGCACACCCGAGAGCCACGCACGAAGATTGCCGCGCGCGGGCGGACTCTGAAGCGCAACCAGGAGAGTCTGCTGAACCGCATCGTCCGCCTGCGCATCATCCAGCAGAAGCCGCCGCGCCAGCCCACGCAAAAACCCGGCATGCTCGAGCAGAGCATCGGTATTGGGTCGCGGGTGGTCTCTCATCCAGAAAGCCATTGCCGCCCACCCTAGATCGGGTCCAAGAATCTGGGGCGCGATTTCCCGTTCGACGCCGGACGATATCCGCTCCGCGGCTACGCGCGAGTCGATGCGGAGCGGAGCGCAACGAGAGCAGCCACAAAGGCCGCAGCAAACACGAGGTCGATCCAGGCGAACCAAGTCCACAGGAGCGGGATCGACGCGAGGAAGAAATGGCCGAGGACCGTCCCGCCGTAGGCGAGCTTGAAAAGCACCCCGAGGACGATGATGCCGCGGTGCGCCCTCGGCTCGCGCGCGACCATGGCGAACCCGATGCCGAAGACGAGCACCACGGACGCGGCGAACTGGACGTAGGCGTCGTGATTGGGAAGGGGGATGCCCGCGCTCTCGTAGAGGCGGCGAAAGAACAGGAGCACTCCGAGCCCGAGCACGATGTCGTAAAACGCCGCGATCGCGAAGAACGGTCGAATCCAACCGGATATCTGACTACCGGGCATTGGTCTCCTCGGTAAGCGACCCTAGCCCATGCCGTTGGCGCAGGAAACCCTGGCGGCGATCAGCCACGAAGTCCGGGTCGTACATGCGCCTCGCAAGATCGATCAAGCCGCGGCGAAGCTGCTCGGGCGACATGTTGCGTGGTTGAAAGTTCACGTCGAACAGCGTGCACCGGTTCCAGGCGCCCTCTTTCAGAATCCGGCCCTCGCGAAGGAGGCGCTCGTATAGCGGCGTGCCCGGAAACGGTGTAAGCACCGTGAGCTGCACGTCGTAGAGGCTTGCACGCCGGGCAAACGCGAGAATGTCTGAAAACACTCCTTCGGTATCGCCGTCTAGACCCAAAATGAAGCAGCCATTGACGGCGATGCCGCTCGATTGGATCGTGCGGATGGCGTCCTCGTACCTGCGGAGCTGCCGCGCCTTCCAGTTCCCGCGGAGCTCGACTCCGTCCAGGCCCTGCGCGCGCGGGCTCTCAAGGCCGATCAACACCTCGCGACATCCGGATGCGTACATCGCGTCGAGCAGCCCCGGATCGTCCGCGATCGAGATGTCGGTCTCCGTGAACCATCGAATCCGCTCCGGAGCGATCGCTTCGATGAGCCGGCGCGCACGTCCGCGCGTGGCAAAGCTGTTGTCGTCTGCGAATTCCACGAACGGGCGTCGCCGCAGTTCTTTCAGGCGGCGTATCTCCGCGACGACGTTCTCGACGGGCTTGTACTTGTAACGCGGCGTGAGGAGGATCGAGCCGGCGCAGAAGTCACAGCGGTAGGGGCAGCCGCGGCTCGTCTGGACCGTGAAGCGGTTGTAGCGGTCGGGCTCCAGGAGGTCGAACCGCGGCATCGGGGCCTCCGCGAGATCGTAGTCCTCGTCGGGGCGCGCGCGATAGGTGGACCGAAGTTGCCCGGCGAGAAAGTCGGCGACGAGCCGCGGCCAAACCGGTTCCCCTTCGCCGATGACAATACTCGTGGCGTGCCGCCCCGCCTCCTCCGGCATCACGGTGGCGTGCAGCCCCCCCAGAACGACCGGCACACCGCGCTCGCGATAGCGATCCGCCAGTTCGTAGGCCTCAAATGCCTGGGCCGAGAGAGTCGAGATCGCGACGAGGTCGTAGTCGAGCAGTTGGGCGTCATCGAGCGTGCGCACTTCCCTATAGTCAATCTCGATGTCGGGCGGCGTGAGTGCCGCGAGCGTGAGCAGCGACAGGGACGGAAGCTCGGCAATCACACGGACGCGGTCCCGGACAGCGGGAAGCGTCATTCCGAGGGCTCGCAGCTCCGGATCCTCGACCCGGACACCGCTCATCGCGAGAAAGCCGAAACGCATCTCCGGTCTACCCCAGCCCGAGCGCCCCGCGCACCATCCCCAGCGCCGCAAGGCCCCCGCCCACAAGCAGACTCGTAACGGGAAGCGAAAACACAAAGAACGGCTTCCAGCGCCGGTCGAACGCGACGAGCGCGCACGCCGCGGGCATGGAAATCCCACCCACGACAAAGGCCCACGAAGCCGTCTGGAGGCAAGCCGTGGACAACACCATCCGCGCCGTACCCAGCGCGAACAAAATGTTCAAGAGTCCCAGCCCGAAGAACGAAACGTGTCCAAGCCGGAGCAGCCGACGCCGCCACGATCCGTAGCCGCCAAGCCATGTCTCGTTCGCGAACCGCATCCCGAGCGGCACACCGGTCGCAAACCCGAGCACGATCCAGACCCAACCAAACGCCTCGTTCATGAACGCGCCAGCATACCGGACATGGTTCGAGGATGTGGGCATGTCGTGGACCCTCCGCAGCCCACCTCCATGTGGAAGCACCCGCTGCGGAACGGGCCACTGCTCCGCCGACGAATGCGCCCTGCTGGACTCGGCACCCAGTGACCCCCTGCGTGTAAATCGCTCCGCGGAACCATCCGCAGCGCTCATAAACCCGCGTTGTGAATGAACTTGGCTGACCTCGCGCGAGAACCGCCATTGCACTCGATCGCAGGCCATTGTAAGCCATTGTGGGGCGGTCTCAATGCGAGGGCAGGTAAGGGCTACCCTGGGATCCTGCCTCCCGCATAGATCAGTTCGCACTTCCGTTCATCGCCCCCCATCCAAACCGCGACGACGGTGACCTCGCAGTCGGAGGTTCCCTGGCGTGCCGCCCCACAGGCGCCCGCAAAAGCGACAAGTGCCGCAACCGCTACTGCCCCGGCCTGGACTTGAGATCGGCTCATCTGCTAGACGCGGCGCACGCACCGTGCGGTAAGCTGGCGCGTGTGTTGCGCTGTGTGATGCTCCTCGGTCTCGCGGCGGTCGCGGCCGCGGAGACACCCGACGGTGCCGTCGCGCCCGCGGCGCGCTGGACCGGGCCCGCGGGCGCTGCGTCCGGGAGTCGCCGGAGTGCCGCGCTCCCCTTGATGGGCGAAGTCGAAGAGGCGTGGAACCTGACCGTGCGCGATTGTCCGACGATCGAGACGCCACCGTGTCTCTGGGACGGGCGGGGGTTCCTTCTCGCGTCAGGGGCGAAGGGCCGCTTCCTCGTGTGCTTCGACGTGCGGAGCGGCAAGGTGATCGCGCGCCGCAAGATCTTGTCGTCCACGCTGCTGCGCAAGCACCCGGGCGCTCCGGCGCTGCATGTCTGGGACCGGTGGGTCCTCGTCGGACAGGCCGGGCGTCCGGCGCTCGCCTACACGTTGTCCGGACGCGGCTTCCGGCAGACGTGGCGGCCGGGCTACGCCGACGGCTCGTTGAACCTGACGGTGTTCGAGAACGAGGTGTATCTCCCGCGCATCGCGTTTCCGGTATCGTGCCGCCGCCCGGGGTCGAGGGTCTCGCTGGAGAGCGAGATTCTACGACTTCCAAACGCGCCTCGTACCGTGCTGCCGCCCCGCCGTCCTTGGTCCGTATGTGTTCGTACTCCTCGGCATGTCCCGCTACCGTCTCGTCGGGATGCGTTCCGTGGACAGCCACGCGCTCGCGGTACACGTGTACCGAAGAAGCGACGGGAAGCTGGTCGCGTCGAAGACGTTTCCGGAACAACCGGGAAAGATCGCGACGCCGGACAAGCCCGGCGCGCTCCTCGTCACCGGGTCCACGATCTACGCGGAGAGTCCGTGGGACCTGCTGACGACCGCAGGCAAGAAGATCCGCCCGCAACTCGTCATGCGCTGGCGCACCAAGGGCGACAGGATCATCAAGTTCGCGCTGCCGCCCGCCCACCACCGTTTGGGCACGATCGCCCTGGTGCAGAAACGCACCTGGGTCCTCGAGAACGAGGGGAAGTTCGTCCAGCTGGCCAACGTCTCGGAACAACCGGATCTGTTCACGTCGATCGTGCCGCCGACCGTGGTCGGCGACGTCGTGTACTTCGGCAACTTCGCGGTGGACATCGTCACGCGCGAAATCCTGTGGAAGCTTCCGGTCAAGCGCGTGAGCTTCGGGGCTGTGCCGGCCGACCGCCTCGTCCTCGTCGTCGACAACGGAGAAGTGCTGCGCGCGTACCGGGAGCGGAGCGAACCGTGAGGAGCGTTGCCTTCGTGTGCCTGCTCGCCGGCATCGCACTCGGCGACCGGGCCGTCACCATGGACGGCGTCATCCACGAAGGCGACATCGTCCTCGATGCCAAGACCGTGTCCGTGACGCGCGGCACGCGCACGAAGACGTATCCGCGCGACGACTTCTATCTCGTCGAGCGCGACGACGGCACCCATCTATGGTCGCCGGACGTCGTCGGCCGGTTGCGTGGCTACGAGTTTCTCGCGCGGGAACATCGCCGCGGCGAACTGACGAAACTCCTGAGGACGGCGATCTCCGCCGAGGCACCGGAACTGGCCCGTCGCATCCTCGAACTCGCGGAGGCGGACGGCTGGACGGGCAAGCGAGCCGAGAGCGCGCGGGAGAAAGTCGCGAAACTGGAGCGAAAGGGCGCGGGTGCGCCGAGCAAGTCCAGAAAGCGGAGGCGGGCCGAGGTCGAAGCTCGCTTGCCCGACGTGATCCATGCGCATGCGCGGCTGCTCGCTGCGCGTGCGCGAGCGGAAACCGCCAAAGACCCCCGACGTGAAGTCGGCCTCGTGATCCTGCGCCGCGCGCTCCGACTCGATCCCAAGGATGCCGGCGCGCTCGCGTTGCTGGCGAAAGCGGCCCCGAAGAGCCACCTGTTCGACGCCCGCCGGTGGCTCGATTGGCACTTGGATCTCGAGGCCTCCGGTGCGCGCCTCCCGTCGCAGGACGGCAAGGAGCTCGCCGCCGCTCGCAAGCATTGGCGCAAGGACTTGCATGAGGTGCGCGCGGGTCCGATCCGACTCATCACTCCGGTGCGCGACACCCGCGTCGTGCGCCGCTGCCTCGCCCACGCCCGCCTCGCCACGGCCGCGCTGCAGCGGCTCTTCGCCGGGGGCCAAACCCACAAACGGTCCGCCGACGCGCTCACGTTGTTTCTCTACGATTCGCGCCAAGCATACTTGACCGTGAGCGGCACCGGCCGCGCCGTGGAAGCGCGCGCGTTTCTCGAGCAGAGCGCCGGTCACTACGACGGGGCCGAGGGCATCTCGAGACTGTTTTGGTCCGCGGAACCGGCATTGGAACGCCGGATCGCCGCGGTCGCCATTCACGAGTTCACCCATCACTGGATCGACAAGCTGTGCCCCCGCATTCCAGACGACGCAAAGCGGAATCCGCTCATGCGGGGATTCTGGATCGTCGAGGGGTTCGCCGTGTTCATGGAGGAGGGACGGTACGACGTCGAGGGAGGACGGTGGCAGCCGTTCCACAGGCGCTTGCGCAGCCTCGACATCGTCCGTGCGCTGGGCAAGAAGAAGCGCACCGGACAGAACGCGCGCAGTGTCGTCGAGGGGGCCTTGCTCCCGTGGTCGACGGTGTACGCGGCGAACCAGGTGGCGTTCATCAGACTCAGCGGGAAGCAGGGTCCGACGGTCCTGAGGGAGTGGGCCATGGGCGCGAGTCGGATCTCGCAGCGGCGTCTGTTCTACGAACAGGCCGCTGCGACCTGCCACTACCTCTACCACGCCGAAGACGGGCGCTACCGCAAGACGCTCGTGGACTGTCTCGTCGCGCACTACACGGGCGACGCCGCCGGGTCCCACATCACGAAGCGTTTGGGCCTCGCGCCGCACGAACTGGGCGCCAAGGTCGTCGCGTTCGCGAACCGCGTGGCGGATGGCTGGCGCCCCAAGCCTCGATGACCGCGTCCCGCTATCGCTTCTCCAGCTCCAACCCCTTCTTGAGGGCCTCCAGTTCCGGGTGCCAGCTCTCGCCGAAGCCCGGGTCGTTCTCGACCATGCGGATGCTGTAGGACCAGCCGCCCTTACCCGCGAAAAAGATCGCCCGCACGCGCTGCCAACCCTTGCCGAACGCGCCCCAGACCTCGTACTGGTAGGCCCTCTTGATGCCGCGGCCGATGCGGACGCTCTTCGGCGTGTGCCGCTTGTGCTTGCGGGGGATGTAGAGCCAGAGCTCCTCGCCGTAGAACACGCGGGCGAGACGCTTGACATTGCCGCCGTCCGCCTGCTTGCCCTGCTTCGGGTGCGCCGGGTACTGGTCCCCGGCGGCGTACCGGCGCAGTCGCAGCCGGCATACCGGTTCGCCCGTGGGGTGCACCAGCCAGAGCGCCACCGTGATCCCGCCGGGGTACGAGGCCTCGAACACGGCCCAGTGGCGCGAGCGCGGGACCGGCATCCGCAGTCGGGCCCACGGCTTGAGGTCGACCGTGCGGTACTTGGTCTTCACCTTCTTCATCCCGGCGCCCGTCGCGACGGAGACGAGGTCGTTGTGACGGCGCACCGCCGCGTCGAGTCCCTTCTTCGTGTGCGGCGCGAGCAGCGCGAGCGCCTTCAGGACCGCTTGCTCGTCGTCGTCCGAGGTGCCGGGTCCGCCGGGCTCGACCATCGTCAGGGTCAGTGTAGCGTGCAGCGTGTCGCGCGCGGGGGCGCCGAGGCCGTCGCGTTGCGCGAGTTTCTGCAGGGCGGCGAGCCCCGGGCCGCGGTCCTCCGGCGTCCAGTGCATCGTCTGCAACAGCAGCTCCGACGCGCGCAGGACGTCCGCGGCCCGGGTCGCTGCTTCCGCCATGCGAACCGCCACCTCGCGGAGCTTCTTGCCGCTCTTGGCGCCGCCAAGTCGTTCGACCTTCGCGCGAAAGACCTGCGCCTCCAGGCGCGCGAGGTCGGCCCGCGCGCCGCGCGCCTTCGTGACCAGCGCGTCGAGGTGCACCGCGATCTTCTTGCGGTCCTTCAGGTCGCGGTCGTCATCGAGCAGGAAGGCCATGTCCGCGGCCCGCCGGCAGACGTCGAGGATGAGATCCCCACGCCCGTACAGGAACTCCAGGCGCTCCTGCTCGAAGTAGCGAACCGTCAGGCCCGCGCCGGAGTTGAGGCCGTAGTGGAACCGCGAGACGAGCCGGCGCCCGGGATCCCTCGGCTCCGCCGCGACCGTCGAGGCGAGGAGCAGCAACGGGACAAATCTCATGGGTCCGATCTTACGGAACGACCGCCTGCGACGGGTCTTCGGACTGGCGATACAAGGCCGCGCGGCTCTTGCTTGGCCCGCCTTCGCCAGGGCTTCGGCGCGGCAGCCACCGCGCTCGCACGACATGGCTTGCCGAGCCGTAGCTCGCGGAGCGAGCGAAGGCTGGTGGGCGGTACTGGATTCGAACCAGTGCTACGCTCGGCGCATCGGCTCGCCGCTGCACCAAGCCATGCATCGTGCAGTGTCCTCAGGGGGGGCAAAGCCCCCCTACGGTCGCGCCTCCGGCGCGACCAACCCCCACGGGGTCGGCGGCGCGCGCGTTCTCTGGTGGGCGATGGCGGACTCGAACCGCCGACCCCCTGCGTGTAAAGCAGGTGCTCTAGCCAACTGAGCTAACCGCCCGGATTGATGCGCCAGCGTCTTTATAGCTCGCGGGTCAACGCAGTACTCGATTCGTACGCGCCCTGATCGAACAGGATTCGCATCTACTGCTTCTTGGCCGTTGCGCTTTTTGCTGCCTGGTCCAGTACGGATTGGACCTGTTTCAGGGTGACACCGGGGAACCAATCGACGAATTCGGAGGCTGTTGCACCGCTTTCGAGGTTTTCGAAGAGCGCGGCCACCGGGACACGGGTTCCGGCGAAGACCCAAACGCCGCTCACGCGGTCCGGCCAGCGTTCCACCGCCGGGCAAGAGGACCAGTCGATCATGTTTCGCATCGTAGCACCCCCGGGGCGAGGCTCAGGGGAGGGCTCTCAGCCCGCCATCGCCCACGAACCAGCACGCGACTTGGCCGCCGCGCTAAAAAACCGGGAGGCTATCTTCAGGCTCCTCTCTTCGTCTTCTCTCCGTGGCCCTCTGTGGCCCTCCGTGTTTAGTCTCTTCCGTCGATCACGCCGCGGTCGTTCGAGTAACCGCGCACACAACAGCGACAATCGCCACGTCTACCCACGGTCCATCGCCAACGCGACAGCTCATCGAGCCACTTCCAATCTTCGTGCCCTTCGTGGTGATCATCGTTTCTCGACAGTCCAATCGCGACGTTCGACGTGCAGGCGGCCCAGCCGGCTTCGGCCGGACCGTCAGTGTCGCTGCGACTTTTTCGTCGCCGAGGAACCTCCGCGACGGCCCTCCTCGACTCTCCACGCGCAGCGTCGCGAAACGATGGACACGCCCCGTAAAGAGAGGCGGTCAGTCCTTTCTCGTTTCACGTTGCCCGCGGCCACTCGCGGTCGTCCCACGCGCTCCGGCCCTCGCTTTCGCTGCCGCTTCGAGCTCGGCTTTTGCGATCGCTCTGGGGGACTTCATTTTGCCTAATAGGTTCGCTACGTAGCGGCCGAACTTGTCGTCTCTGGTGGCTCGTTTTTCGTATTGGTTCGTGCACCTTCTTAGCCATTTCCGGGCACGGTCGGGGCGGCCTGCTCGCAGTTCGATCAGGGCCAGGCGATCGTAGGCTTCGATGGCCGGTTTGACGTGGTCCTTGCATTTTTTGATCACGAGCTGATATGCGGTTCTGGCCACGTCGGGGCGGTTCTGTTGCTCTTTGACCTTGCCGAGCAGTAACAAGCATTCGGCGCGGATGCGCACCTGGTCGCTATAGTCCTCCAGCGCGCGTTTCAGGTAACGCTCGGCCCGCGGCAGGTCGCCCGCGCGTTCCAGGAGCTTCCCGAGATCGCGCAACGCACGCGCCTTGTCCTTGCGCCGGGCACGCCCCTGCACGATCAGGGTGTACTCGTGCAGCGCGTCGCACACCCGGCCCGCGTGCTTGAGCAGGCTCGCGCGTCGGCGACGCACGCGCGGCACGAGCTTTTGATCCTTCGGCCGGTCGTCGATGATCCGGCGGTAGGCCGCCAGCGCCTCGCGCACGGCCTTCTTCTTGCGCGCCTCGTCCTGCTCCGCCCGCGCCTTGGCGGCCAGCGCGTCCGCCTCCTCGATCGTCGGCACCGCCTTGCTGCTCCGGGCGGACTTGGGTTTCGCCGCCACCGAAGGCGCCGCCACCGCCAAGAGCAGCACCGCGAGGGCCAGCAGCGGCGCCCCCAAGGACATCGCCGTCCGTTCCTGACGTAGCGGTTCAGCCCTCATCGAAGACCTCTCATTCCACCTCGCAGGCATCTCATCCCTCATTGAAGGCCCCTCACCGCTCATCGAAGCCCCTGCCTCCGCAGCAAGCGGCGCGCGCGATACAGCGAGCTCTTCACCGCGTCGATGGTCGTCTCGAGCTGCGTCGCGATGTCTTTCAGCGAGTCTCCCTTCAGGTAGCGCATACGCACCGCGACCCGCACCGGCCCCGGCAAGCGCCGGATCGCGCGGAGGATGCTCTGCGTGCGACGACACGAGTCCTCCTCGTCCTCCTCCGCCGGGGCCTCGAGCCCGGCCGGCAACTCCACCGCGCTGCGCCGCCGCCGGTCGCGGTACAAGTCCGCCAGCCGCCGCCGCGCCACACGAAACAGCCAGCCGCGCCAGTGCTCCGGATCCCGCACGGTGTGCGCGCGCCGCACCGCGATCAGAAACACGTCCTGCACCGCGTCCTCCGCGAGATGCTTGTCTCGACTCACGCGCAGGCAGTGCCGGCGCACGTCGGACAAGTAGCGATCGAATTCCGGCGGAAGCAAACGCGAGGCGGCCGACATGCCCTAAGGACGGTTCGCAAACCCATCCGTGGCACATCAAAATCGCGCGCCGCCGCAAGCCCTGTCGTGCGCGTCGCTTACGTGCCCCCGGGCCCCTAGATTTCTTTCGCGCCTCCACGCCATGTCGCGTATCGGCGCGATTACGCACCGGAATCACCGGTGCTGGAGGACCAAGGACGGTAGCAAACAGACGGCGATGTCTGCGCGCTAGAGCTGCGTCTTGTCTTCGATCGCGGCGTTGACCTGCTGCATCATCTCGTGGAAGTCGGCTTGCGCGCGCAGCATGTTCATCAGGACGGCGTTGCCCGTGACCTTGGCGCGCAGCTCCGTTTCGAGGCGCTTTTCTTCCGGTTCCAGGGGCTGACCCGTGTTGAGCTTTTGGCGCAGCACTTCGCCCGCCTCGTCGTATTCGCGTTGAATCGTCTGCGCGTCGTCGTCGTTTTTCAGAGCCTCGCGTGCGCTGCGCAACGCCTTGAAGTGGGCATGTTCGGCCACGGCCTCGCCCAGGCGACCGGCCAATTCGAGAATGCGTTTCATTGTGCCCGGAAAGATAGCACTTCCGCGCGGGCGCCGCGAAGAGCGTAGGATGGATCGCCGAGGAAGGAGCCAGCCATGTCCGCGCCGGAATCCGCTGACCAAAGACTCGGTGAGTACTTTGACGCGCTCGAGCGCGCCGCGCTTGACTCGCCCGGCGAGACATCGCCCGAGCAACGCCGCGCCGCGGCGCACGGCGGACTTCCCGCTGGCCAGCTCGCCGCCTATCTCGACAAGGTGCACCGCCATGCGTTTCGTGTTTCCGACGAGGACGTCGAGGCGCTGTGTCACAACGGGTTTTCAGAGGACGCCATCTTCGAGCTGACCGTGGCGGCCTCCGTGGGCGCGGGTCTGCACCGTTTCCGGCGTGGCGTCGCGGCCATGGATGCTTCGGAGGCGGGGCAATGAGGCTGGCCAAGGTCGAGCGCGGCCAGGGCGTGCGGTCCAAGGCGCTCTTCGGGCTGATCCGGCTTGTCACGCGCCACCGCGCGCCGGACGTCGTGCGCGTGATCCGCTACCGGCCGGCGCTGTTCGGCGAGCCGTTCGGGCGCGCGATGCAGCGGGCGATGCGCGGCCCGTCGGGTTGGTCGGTCGGCGAGCGCGAACTGTTCGCGGCGTTCACCGCCAAGCTCAACCAGTGCCCATTCTGAACGGGTGCCCACGGCGCGGTCGCGTCGCACGAACTCGGGAAGGAACTCGTCGAAGCGGTCTACGACGACTGGCGCACGGCCCCTGTGCGGCCCAAGGTGCGCGCCGCACTCGGACTCGTCGAGACCCTGGTGAACCGTCCCGACGAAGTCGCGCCGAGTGACATCGCGCCGCTCCGCGAAGCCGGAGTGTCAGAGCAAGACATCGAAAACGTCATCGCGGTGTGCTCGCTGTTCAGCATGATCGTGCGCCTCGCGGACGCGCTGGGGTTTGAAGTACCGCCGGCCGCAACCTTCGAGAAGACCGCCGGCATTCTCCTGAAGCGCGGCTACGCGTAGGCGCTGCGGCGACGACCGGCTGACGCTCGAAATGGTCCGCTGGAGACCTCATTCATTCCGACGACCGGCTGACGCTCGAATGCTCCGCTGGAGACCCATACCGAGCCGGGATCAGAAGGATGATCTTGACGTTCCCCGCCCTACCGACACCGCCAAAAACGGCTGCCACACGGGCTTTCGGTCCAGCGCGCGTGTCAGAATCATCCTTCTGTGCCTGGCTCGGTATTGATGCAGGCTGGGTGCGCGAGCATCCGGATCGGACTCCGTGTCCGCCGACGCGAGACATCGCGCCATCGCGACCGCTACGGCGACGGCTGCGAACCGTTCCGTGGGGTCGCCCGGGTCGCGCGCCTTCACCGAGTCGTCCGCGTGGTCGGCAAGGCGCTGGCGGAAGTGGCGGCCGCTGAGGCGCGGGAGGACTGGCGCGCCGCCCGCGAGCACTACGAGTCGACCGTGTTCATCATCGACGTCAGCCTGCTCGACGTGAAGGCGGCCCTGACCCGCGCGCGGATCGACGTGCCCGCCCTGTACCGCCGCGCTCGCCTGCGGACGGTGGATCGGTGACACGTCGATCGCCGACAGGATCCGCCGACGCCAATTCCACATCGCGGCTGCGGCGCGGTCCCCTGATCGAATAGAGTCGGTCGTGCGCAGGTAGGGAATCGTCATGCGCGGGAAGGGCCCATGTTTGTTTTGTTTCCGTACGGCACGGATGCGGCGATCGGGCACCGGCCCTACGCCACCGTGGCGTTGATCGCTGCCAACCTCGCCATCGGTCTGCTGGTCGGGTTCGCGGGCGAATCGTCCGCGATCGATGCATGGGCGCTCCAGGGTGGACGCTTCACGCCGTGGACGTGGATCACCGTTTCGTTTCTGCATGCCGGCTGGGTTCATCTGCTCGCCAACATGCTGTTTCTGTGGCCGTTCGGGCTGATCGTTGAAGGGTACGCCGGACCGCGTCGCTTCCTGGCAGCCTACTTCGCCATCTCGTTTGTCGGGGCCGGCGTGGCCCAAGTCACCATGCTGGGCTCACCCGGCGTCACTGCCGTGGGCGCGTCGCTGGCGATCTCCGGAGTGATGGCCATGGCGGCGCTGTGGGCACCACGCAACCGCCTCGACGTCTGGCTGTGGATCGTGACCATTCTTCGACGCGTCCGGCCCACTGTCTGGGGCTATTGTCTGCTTTGGGTCGTATTCGACGTTCTCCGGCTACTACTGTTCGGGATCGTATCGGCAGGCGCGGCGCACTTGATGGGCACCGCTGCTGGCGCCGGCGCCGGCGTACTGTATCTGCGCAAGGGATGGGTCAAGTGCGATGGCTGGGACTGGTTCTCGTTGCGCGAACATGGCCGCCCGAGGAGCCAAGCGACGGTGGGTCAAGTGCAAGACCATCCTTTGACGCGCCTTCGTGCCGCCCTCGACCGAGGCGACGCGAGCAGTGCGGACGAAATCGTGACGAATGCGAAAGAGCTGCACGACGGCGATGCCTTGACGCGCGAGGATCACCTGCGTCTTGTGTCGGGGCTTGCCGCATCACCCGCGCGCTCGGACAGGGCGATTGAGCGCCTGACGGCCTTTGTGAAACGCTACCCCGACGGGGCGGAGGAGATCCGCCTGGTGCTCGCCCGAACACTCCTCGAGACCGACCACCCTCGTCAGGCCCTGCGCGAACTCGAGGCTCTCGAGGACGACGCGCTGACCGATCTCCAGCGTGCGCGCCGGGACGTGTTGGCCGCCGAGGCGCGAAACCAGCGCCCGCCGACGTCGGGTCTCGAACTGGAATAGCCCCGCTTGGACAAGCCGGCTCGTCTACTTCGACGGGCGTTTGGAGGACTGGATCATGCGCCACAGGGCGCGTTCGTAGCCGCCGCCGAAATCGACCTTGGTCAGGTCGCTCATCTTCAGTGCGAACTGGCCGTCCACGGTTCCTTCCACGGAGACTTCGTCCGCGATGACCCATTCGCCGTCGATCTTTATGTTGGTGCCGATGTGGCAGATGCTCTCGTCGACGCGCTCGCGGTGAAACGTGACCACCGGCTCTTCGCCCGCCGCGGAACGCACGAGCGACTCCCAACTCGAGAGATCAAGGTGCTTCACCGGCGCGGGTGAACTCGGGGACTCCTGGAGGACGCGGGTCCACGCCTGCAGGACTTCGTCGTTGCGGCGGACGAACGTCACGTCTTCGGTGCGCAGGGCGCTCGTCCCGTTGAACTCGCACTGGTCGTCGACGGTCGAAAAAACGAACAGGTCGGCCGCAACGGCGGTGACGAAGCCGCGCACGGCTCGACGATCGACGGTCTCCCGCCGAAGATCGACGAGGCACCCTTCCTGCTGGATCTGGTTCAACAAGTCCCACATGTGGCGCTCCTCGATCCTGTCAGTCTAGTTCCGAGTCCTCGGAACCCAGGCCGCGCTGGAGCTCGCGCAGCTTCGCCACGCGCGGGATGTCCTTCTTGCGGCGCGGAACGGTCAGGCGGGCCAGGATTTCGTCGATGTGCGCCACCCGCACATCCACTTCCTCGCACACCAGCGTGCACGCCCGGTCCTGCAAGGTGTCGTACGTCCCGGCGATCTCGGGAACGACATCGAAGTTCCCGAGGCGCGTCAGAAAGGAGTGGTCGAGCGTCCAGAGGTCGTCGGCGTCGGGCATCCACGCGGCTAGATCCTCTTCCGTCGTCGGCCGAGGGATCCACTTTTTTTCGCCGTCGTCTCCAACGGTCCAGTCGCCAAACGGCCCCCGCGGCTGCGCCTCGAGATCCCGCAACGCCTTGATCAGGCGCAACAGGTTCGCGTGATCGAGCGCCGGCACGATGTCGAGATCACCTGCCTCGAGTTCCGCGCCATGGATCGCCGCCGCCACCGATCCGACCACGATGTAGTCAATTCCTCGATCCCGAAGCACCCGCAACAGCGGTTCCAGTTCGGGCGGGCAGGATTCATGCCGCACGAAACACCTCCCAAGAGTATCGCCGTCCGTACGCTATCTTGCGCGTGTCCACCCCCAATCCCTGGCGAAGACCCGTCATCGCGTGTTCGCTCACTGCACATAGACGATCAAACGATCGTGTATCAGGAGCGCCACGTCCACCATGCCGTCGTGGTTCAGGTCTTCCAACACGAGTTCGTTGATGGCGCTTGCGCTGCCGCGGCGGCCGTGCATCTTCTTTTCGTAGACCGGGAAATGAAGCTTCTCGGAAAAGCCCTTTTCGCCGTCGTACGCGAGGATCTGAAGCGCGCGGTTGCCGAGGTCGACGATAACCACGTCCGGCGTTCCGCTGCCGTTCATGTCGGCCACGTCGAAGTTCCAAAAGCGCGCGTCGCGCGCCGTGCTTTCGATGCTGTGCTGCGGCTCAAGCACATAGTCGTTGCCCTGCGCGTACAGCACCCCAAAACCCTGTTTGCCCATCAGCACGATGTCGGGCCGCTTGTCGCCGTTCAGATCCGCGACGTGCATCGAGCGCAGGTCGAGGTCGCCGATGTCCAGGTTGGCCTTGACCTCCAGGACACCGGCATCGTTGCGCGACAGGAGCGTCAGCGCTTTCTTGTCCTTGTCGAACAGCGCCACCTCGGGCTTGCCGTCCCCGTCGACATCAAGCGCGACAACGCCCTGGATGCGGCTCCGCGGCGTCGCGCCGTTCGCCTGGTCCACGACGCGCAGCGAGACCTTCGTCTCGTCCTTGCCCGAGGGGCTCGTGTCGAGCACGATGCCGCGCGCGAAGTTCTTGGTCGCGACGAGCAGCTCCGGCTTGCCGTCGCCGTCGAGGTCGCCCTCGTTCACAGCGTCGCGCGACAGGTTGCGGACGAGACCCGCGCGGTACTCGCGTCCGCCCTCGCCCAGATCCTCAAAGCCTTTCTCTGTCGCGCGCAACACCTTCATGGGGCCGTACTTGTCGAAGAGCAGGAGATCCTTTTTCCCGTCGCGGTCGATGTCGAGCAGGAGCGCGCCGTCGGACGCCGCCTTCACCGGCAGCTTCGTTTCGGAACGGCCATCGGCCCGGACGACCACCGCGCGAAAGTCCTTCTTACCCGCTTCAAGGACGATGAGCAGGTCATCCTTCTTGTCGCCGTCGAGATCGGCGGCGTCGATCGTGCGCGGCGTGCCCTTCAGCTCGAGCAACGTCGGAAACGGCAGCTTGCCGTTGTCGTACCGGCTCACGCCAACCGCACGCTCGCCGGACGAGCTGACGATGACCTCACCCTTGCCGTCGCCGTCGAGGTCGGCCACGAGTACATGCTCGGAGTTCGATAGCGACGGATAGACGCGCCGGCCCGAGAGGCGGCCGCTCTTGTCCTGAAGATACAGCGCCACCTGCGCGTTGCCGGGCTCGGTGACCGCAAGATCGAGCAGGCCGTCGCCGTTCACGTCGCCGATCGCCATCGAACGCGCCTTGCTTCCCCCGGTCTCCTCGAACGCGTGCATCTGAACGCTGCCGAGACCCGAAGGCGCCTTGCGCTTGGCGAGCTTGTAGGAACGCAACACGCCTGAACTGCGCTGCACGGCGAGCAGTTCCTGGCCCTTCGATTTCTTGTCGACGTCGTAAAACCCCGCGACGCGAAACGGCGACATGCGAAAGCCGAGTTCGGCGCCGAGACTCCCGTCGGGCTGCTGGAAGCGCACGCGCAGCGGCCGGGTGCTCTTGAACGAGACGTGCACCAGGTCAACACGGCCGTCGCCGTTCAGGTCTGCACAGTCCAGTCCCGAAATGTCCTTTTCGTGCGGGATCTTCACCGGCTCCTTGAGCGTCCCCTTCTTGGTCTGGGAGAGGATCGCGGTGTACCCGCGACCCAACAGACAAAGATCGGTGCGGCCGTCGCCGTTGATGTCCACCGCGGCGAGCGCGCCGCTGCTCGTCGAGCCGTCGGTGATCGGGAACGTGACCGTCTTGCCGAACGCACCCTTGCCGTCGCCGTACGTGACGACAAGCTCAGCGGGCTTGCCGTAGTAGGCGATATCGACGTTGCCGTCGCCGTTCAGGTCCTCGGCCACGAGGCTGGTCACGTTTTTCTCGGTGAGGATTTCCTTGCGCTCGAAGAACTGGTCGTCGGCCAGCGCGTTCGGCAGCGGGTCGCCGGTCTTGGTCTTGGGCGCCACCGGGTCCTTGCGCCGCAGAAACAGCTCGATGCGCGCCTTGGAGTTGTTGGCCACCAGCAGATCCAAGAGACCGTCGTTGTCAGCGTCGCACGCGGTCAGGTGCGAGATGCGACGCGCGATCTTGTAGATCTCGTGTCCTTCGAACCCGTACGGCTCCGCAGTGGAGTCCTGAGTGGGCTTCCGAGGGGGCTCTTCGGCCCCGGCGAGAGTACAAACAAGAGCGGTCAAGAGCAGGCCCCGGATCTTCATGGCGGAATCGTAACGGAGGCGGGTAAACCGAGGGTAGAATCGGGCCTGATCGCCATGAAAATCATCGCCGTCCGTACGCTACTGTCACTGTCCGCCACGTTTCTCCTCTTGCCGGCCACCGCCGCTGCCGCCGACGTGTTCCGACTCGGAGGCGGCCGCAAGGTCGAGGGCAAACTCATCAAGGAGACATCGGAGGCGTACTTCGTCGATATCGGTTTCACGATCGTCTCGCTGCCGAAGAAGTCGGTGACGAAGCACCTGAAGGACGAGGCCAAGGACCACCGGCCCGGCGCCGCGACGAAGATCTCCCGCGACCTCTACTCCACGGTCGATCGCGACGAGACGACGGTCAAGGAAAACGTCAAGCGCACGGCCAGCTGCGTGGTCATGGTGCAGACCCCGAGCGGACTCGGCTCGGGCTTCATCATCACCAAGGACGGTTACCTGATCACGAACGACCATGTGGTCCAGGGCGAGACGAAGCTCACCGTCGTCATGTTCGAGAAGGACAAGAGCGGCAAGCTCAACCGGCGCAAGGTGAAGAACGTCAAGATCGTCGCGACCAACGCGTACCTCGACCTCGCGCTGCTCAAGATCGAGGGCGAAAAGAACCTGCCGCATGTGTACATGGGCGACGTCAAGGACATGCGCGTCGGCGAAACCGTGTACGCGATCGGCAACCCGCTCGGCCTTGAGCGCTCCGTCTCCCGCGGCATCGTCTCGCTCAAGAACCGGCCCTTCGAGGGCCTTGTCTACGTCCAGACGACGACGCAGATCAACCCGGGGAACTCCGGCGGCCCCCTGTTCAACATGAAGGGCGAGGTCGTCGGGGTGACCAACATGGGTATCCTGTCCGGCCAGGGCCTCAACTTCGCGATCCCCGTGAGCGTAGTGAAGGGCTTTTTGCGCAACCGCGACGCGTTCCTCTACGACAAGGACAATCCGAACACCGGCTACCGCTATCTCCCGCCGCCGAAAAAACCCGGCCGCACGCCCGGCACCGGCCGGTCTCCCAAGGATCTGAGGGCCCCGAAGGCCCCGGCAAAAGACAAACCTGCCGACAGCCGACACGGATAGTCCGAGCCTGAGTTAGCCTACGGACGGCGATGTTTTGGGCGTCGCCGATGACTGTTTTCTCTCCGGTCCCACAACCGAGAATCGACTTATGAGACTTTGCAAGATGGCGGCGTTGGCCGCCCTGTTGACCCTGTTTGTCGCGCCGCGGGCGCAGGCGCAGTCGTTCGACCAGCTCCTGCCGGCGGACACGATCGTCTACGTTTCCATCGAGAACACAGGGCGGACGAAGACGCGCTTCAAGAACTGTTCGCTGAGCTCGCTCTGGAGCCACGAAGAGATGAAGGGCTTCCTCAAGGTCCCGATGGAGAAGTGGACCGAGGCCGTCGAGGAGATGAAAAAGACCGCCGGGTTCAGCGTCGAAGACGTGCTCGACCTGGCGTCCGGCCAGATCGTCGTCGCCGCGCACGGGATCAACTTCAAGAAGGAGGAGCCCAAGGGCCTCGTGATCCTTGCCGACATCGGCGACAAGGCCGCGCGTGTCCGCGAACTGGCCGCGGCGGGCGAAAAGCGCTTCGGCGACAAGTTCCGCCGCACCGAGGAAGAGTTCCGGGGCGTCACGATCGTCGTTTACCGCCCCGAGAACGAGGAAGCCGAGGACATCCCCGAGGAAGGCGCCGAGTCCAAGGAGCAGCCGTGCTGGTTCGTTCACGAGAACCTGTTCGCACTCGCGCCGAGCCCCGAGACGCTGAAGAAACTCATCGCGCGCCGCGAGGCCGGCTCTGAGGGGTCGCTCGCGGAACGCGAGCTGTACAAGCGCGCCCGCGCGCGCACCGGCCGCTCCCCCGACCTCTGCGTATGGGTCGACGGTCCGAACATCATCGACGCGCTCCGCAAGGCGAAGGTGCTGGACGACGACGCCTGGCGAATCGGCGAGGCGCTCGGCCTCACCGCCATCGAGGGGATCTGCCTTCAAGGCCGGCTCGCTCCCGACGGCCTGTTCATGGACCTGTTCATTCCCGTACGCGGCGAGAAGCGCGGCGTCCTGAAGTTGTTCGACAGCGCCAACGACATCACGGCGCCCCCCAAGTGGGTACCGCCCGACGCGATCGTGGCGGGCACGATGCACCTCGACCTGAACGCCATCTACAAGGAGGCGTTGCGTGTCGCCGAGGCGATCGAGGAGGGCTCGGCGCAGCAAGTCGAGGCGGGCCTCGCGCAGGTCAAGGCGATGACCGGTGTCGATATCAAGCAGGACATCCTCGGATCGTTCGGCAACACGTTCACGTCCTACATGAAGGCTCCGGACCCGAACGCTCCGGGCGCGATGGTGCCGGGCGTCGGCGGCGATTTCTCGTTCCTGCAACAAGCGGTCGTCGCCCTCGGGGTCACGAACCAGCAGGCACTCGAAGGAGCGTTCACCAAGCTGCTGGCCATGGCCCCGCAGCAGATGGTCCAGGAATCCACCTATCTCGGCATCAAGCTCCGCACCATCACGGCGCTACAGCCCATGGGGGTCGCCCCGACGTTTGCGGTGCTGCCGGACCAACTCGTGTTCGGCATGCGCGCCGACGACGTGCGCGAGCTCATTGCCCGCTACGGCAAGGAAGGCAAAACGCTGGCGGAGTCCGAGCGTTTCAAGCGCGCGATCGAGGGCATGCCCGCCGAACGAATCTCGATCTCGTACGAAGACGTCGCCCGCTCGATTCGGCATAACTCGGCGGTCCAGGTGCTTCAGTTGGTCCCCGACCTCAAGGGCGTCTTGGACATGGATCGCTTCCCTTCCGAAGAGACGCTCAAGCAGTTCCTGGGCGACGGCGCCGGGGTCATGAGCAACGAAGAGGACGGCATTCTCTACCGCTCCCGAATCCGCCTCAAGCCGAAGACCACCGACGACGAGTAGCGACAGCCAACTGAAAAAAACTCCAGGACGGCGATGTTTCCGAAAGACATCGCCGTCCCTTCCTGACTCAGAGGCCGGGGCGGTCGCCTACCCCGCGAGCCGGGCCAGTCGTTCCATCCGTTTCTTGTCCGCCTTGACCCAGGCGATCTTGTTCAGCAGGTCGAACGCCTTCTTGAAGTGCGGTTTGGCCTCGTCTTTCTTGCCGAGGGCGTACAGGCACTCCGCGATCTCCTCGTGGGTGAAGCCCGTGTTCTCACGGCCCTCTTTCTCGGCCTGCTTCAGGAGATCGCGCTGCGCGGCGAGCGCTTCCTCGTGCTTGCCTTCCTTGCGCAGGATGTGGCCGAGGAACCACTTGGCGATCGACTCGCCGCGGGCGTTTTGGCGGCCCTTTTCGTACGTCACGAGGTCGGTGAACGTCGCACGCGCTTCGTCGAAGCGTTTGGCCTCGAGCAGCGTGTAGCCGACGTTGTTGAGCAGCGCGCCCTTCCAGCCGGCGGCGCGCTTGTCCTTGGTCTTGCCCGCCAGATCGATGCCCTTGCGGCCCCACGCGAGCTTCTCGTCAACGGTCGCCACCGCGATCGCGATCATGTGGGCGGCGTCGATGGCGTGGTAGTCCTCGCCTAGCTTGGTACCGAACTCGAACGCCTGCTTGAACAGCGCCAGCGCCTTTTCGCCCTCGCCGGCCGAGTTGAACGACCGGCCGCGCTCCAGCAGATAGCGAAGCCGCGCGGGCTTCGTCTCGTCGGTGAGCTTGCCTTCAACCTCGTCGAGAGTCTTGTGCGCCTCGGCGAACTGCCCGCGCAGGCTCTGCGTCCGCGCGATCTGGGTCAGAAGCTGGAGGTGATAGTCCGCGTTCCCCGGCTCCTTGGCGCGCGGCAGGATCGCGCGAAACTTCTCCTCGGTGCCGGCCGGATCGCCGTAGTTCCACAACTTGTCGAAATCGGGCAGTTCTTCCGCGGTCACGAGTGTCGCTCCTATCAGCAGCGTCGAGAGCGTGCGTCCCATCGTCTTCACAGCCACAGCCTACCCTCTAGCCGGGGAGATTTCGCGCGAGATCGGGCAATACCGCCCGGCCCAGAGACATCGCCCGTCCATCGACTTTTGGCCCGCTTGCTACGGAGTATCGGACTCGTCTGCTTGCCAGGGCCACGTATCCGTGGGCAGCGGCGTAGCGGCCAGAGCCCGGAACCACGCGCCGGCTTCGGTGTGTTTGGCCGCGAGATCACTGCGATCGGCGACGTAGGCGAGGTGTTGCACCCGGGCGGCCGCGGCGGCGGGCAAGTCGTGCGGAATGTAGCGCGGGCCCAAGTCGAAACGTGCCGGAGCGTGGCGGATGCGGAGCATCTCTATGAGCGGGCGCCATGTGAGCTGCTGGTAGAACGCGACGGCTTCGACCTCGTTGCCGCGGGCCAACGCCTTCTCGACCATGTGCTGGAAGAGTTCGAAACGGACAGCGAGGCTTTGGACGCGATCGCGCAGCATGGAGGCGTGTTCCGCGGCGTCGAGCGACGTCACCTGAATCCAGCCGGCCTTGTCGAACAGGACGCACGGTTCGCCATGCCGCTCGCGCTCGTTGAGCCGCGGCGGCGCCTCTTGTTTCATCACGACCAGATCGAGCAGCAGCGACGGCGGCGCGTTCTCGAAACGATAAAACGTCTGCGCGTGGCCGTGCCACGTCGGCTCGGGCAGCCGGTAGACAAGTTCCACCGGCGGAAGCGCGCTCGCGACGGTGTCGAAGACCAGATCGATCGCGTCCGCGTCAGCCGCAACCTGCAAGTCGATATCGGACATGTCGTCGGCGCGATCCCACGCCGCAGACCCGCCCTCCCAGAGCGCCACGACGCTCTTGAGCGGCTCAAGGGCCTTCCGCACGGCGTTGAGAATCGAAAGGCGATCAATCATCGGCGCAGTCCAACGTTCCCCTGGCATCCGATCCCGTGACAAGTCATCGCCGTCCGTTTGCTTTTTGGCCCGATGCCTTTCCCTTCGCGGGTGCGGGAGCGGTCGTCCACGCCCAGTCATCGGTCCGAAACGACGACGCGGGCAGACCTGCGCCGTTGATCAGGTTGCAGCGCGGGTTGTCGGCCCACGCGTAGCGCACGGCGGCGGGCTCGGCGATGCGCGGGTGCGAGACGACGACGGTGCCGCCTTCGATGCGCGCGTGCGCCCAGCGCCACTTGCGGTCCGCGCCCGCGATCGTAAAACCCGTGAGCGGATCGCCGCCGCGCGCGGCGAGGCCGCCGGCGTGCCGGAACGTGAGCACGATCGTGCGGTCCCGGATGTGGCTGTGCGTGAGCAGCGGCCCGGATGGCACAACTTCCTTTTTGCCGTACACGTCGCGCAGCGCCCACTGCGCGAGGCGGCGCCCGACGTCCTGTTTGTTTTTCGGATGGATGTTGCTCGCGTTGCCGATGTCGAGGATCACCGCCATGCCCGTCTTCGGCTCACGCAGCGCCAGCCGTTGCGCTTCGCGCAGCTCCGCCCACGCACTCTCGCCGGGATCACGCTGCGCCGCGCGGAAGTTGGCGAGTTGCACGAAGTAGAACGGGAGCTCGCGCCCCCACGCTGCGCGCCAGTCGCGGATCAGCGCCGGAAACAGTGTGCGGTATTGCGCCGCGCGCCCCGCGTTCGATTCGCCCTGGTACCAGATCACGCCGCGGACCGGGAACGGCGTGAGCGGGGCGATCATTGCGTGATAAAGACTGGACGGGCGATGCGGGTGACGTGGGTTGAGGGGGGGGCGGGGGCGGCGCGGCGCAGGCAGCTCGAGTTTTTTGGCGGCCGCTGCTTTTTTCTTCCACGTCGCGAGCTTGGGCTGGAACGCGCGCTGAGCGGCGGGCCCACCGGCGACAACACCGTCCCAAAACTTGAGTGTCGGCGCCATCGCGGGAAGCGCGTCGAGCGCGGCGCGACGCACCCACGACTCGGCGGGCGTCCCGCCCCACGACGTGTGAATCAGCCCGAACGGCACGCCGGGTCCCTGCTCGCGCACCGCCCGCGCGAAGTAGTACGCCACGGCGCTGAAGTTCGGAATCGTTGCCGGCGTGCAGACCTGCCAACGGGCCTTGACGTCGTCGAGTGGCTTGTCCGCCGTGCGCCGCGGCACCGAGAACAACCGGATGCGAGGGTGATGGGCCTCGGCAATTTCGTTTGGGGCGTTGGCGGAAGCGCGCACGGGCCACTGCATGTTCGACTGTCCGGAGCACACCCAGACCTCGCCGACGCACACGCCAGAAAGCTCGATCCGATTCTTCCCGGCAACGACCAGCTTGCGCGCCGCGCGGTAGTCGAACGCCTTGAGCTGAACGCGCCAGCGCCCGTTCTTCCCGGTGATCGCACCCCCCTTCCCCTCGTCAAACTCGACGGTGACCTTCTCGCCGGGTTCAGCCCACCCCCAAACCACAAGAGGCTGCCCCTCCTGTACGACCATGTCATCGGAGAAGATGCCGGGAAGACGAACGTCGGCCAACGCCGCAGCCGAGATCAGAGAGAGAACGAGCAGAGAGCGCATGTCCGCATGGTAGCGGGTGCAGCGGGCGCGCCGACCAAGTCGCTCAAGTCGGCGTAGAATCGGACGGGGACACGACACCATGTTCGATCGATTCACGGACGCCGCGCGCAAGGCGCTGGGAATGGCGCGCGAGGCCGCGATAGAGGCCAGGCACGACTACATCGCGCCGGTCCACATGCTCCTTGGGCTCCTCGACACTCAAGGCGGCGCGGCGAGTATCCTGAAACATCGCAGCATCGATCCGGTTCAGCTCCGACTGGAAACGGTGGAACTCCTTCCGCCGGGTAGGTACTGGCAGGTCTCTGGAACGCTCCCGTTCACGCCGGAGGCCAAGAGGGTGCTCGAGTTCTCGCTGGAGGAGTCCACCGCGCTTGGGCATCGACAGCTCGGAACGGAGCATCTCCTGCTGGGCCTCATGCGCCTTCAGGAGCATCGCCCCGATTGCGGACTGCCGACGTTTCAGGCTCAGAATTGACCAAGTCCGCCAGCTCACGCACACGTTGCCACGGGAGGCGCCGGACCACGAACCGCTCGTGGAGCAGAGCACCGGCGGTTTCTTTGACCGGTTTTCTGAGCGCGCGCGCAAGACCATGGATCGCTCGCACCAAGCGGCCCGAGTCTCGGAAACGACTACATCGCCACCGGACATCTGGTGTTGGGATTGGTGGAAGTCAATGACGGCATCGCAGGGGACGTGCTCCGGGCGCTCGGCGCCGAATCCTCCGCGATCCGGCGGAGCGTGGAGACACTGCTGGCTCGCGGCGATTCCATGCGCAGCACGGGCCCGCTGCCCTTCTCACCGGACGTCAAGAAGTTGCTCGGGAGCGCCGTTGAGGCCGCCCGCCACTTCGGCCACGACTACGTCGGCACCGAACACCTGCTGCTCGGCGTGGTCCGCAGGCAGGGAAGCATCGGCGCGCGCGCCCTGGAAAGCGTCGGCGTCACGGCCCTGAACGCGTACGAGAAGATCCTGCTGGTGCTTGACCTGGAACCGCCGGACGGGACGCTTATCGACGGCACAACCGACGCCTTCGACAATCTGACCGATGCCGCGCGAACGCTTATGAACAAGGCGCACGACGCCGCTCGCGAACGGGGCAACGACCACCTCTCCACCGGACACCTGCTCTTGGGAATCGCCCGAGACGGCGATACCGTCGCTGCGCGAGCACTCCATTCGCTGGGGGTGGATGCCCGGAAGCTCCACGATGCCGTCGATGCGCTCCTGGCCCACAGCACCGCCCGGCTGCCGTTCACGCCGAAAACAAAAGCCGCGCTCAAGCTCGCCGCCGATGAGGCACGCGAACTCGGAACCGATGGAGTCGGCCCGGAGCACGTTCTCCTCGGTCTGCTCGCCGGACAAGACAGCGTAGCCACGCAAGTCCTACGCGACCTGGGCATCGATCGCGAACGCCTGCGATCCCTGATCGAATCCGGCGAACCCTAAACGAGAGCAGGACCGTGGATCCGAAATCCTCTTCCGGATCGGGCTCCGGCAGTTGCAGGAGCGGCTCAGATCGAACGGGCCCCCGTTTCGTCGAATAAGTCCACCCCTTGATCCAGTTCCTGAGCGTCTTGGGGCTTATCTGGAGATACCACGCCGCCTCCGCGACCCGGTAGGCTCCGAGATCGCGGTAATCGGTCGTGGGCGGTTCGATCGCAGAAGACAAGTTCGACACCATCATAAGCAGTGAATCGGCGAACTGGCCTTCCGGCCACCTCAGCCTTGCGCCAAGGCCGATGGCGTTTATCGTAACCCCTTTCCACGACGGGACTTGTAGCCGCCACCCCACACAACATCGCCGTCCGTTTGCTGTCTGTGGGGGCGCCGCGCGCGACCCCGCCTCAACCAAAGTCCGCGCAGCGGACTTTGGTGTCGCAACGTCTACTCGGCCTTGCGAAAGACAAAGGCGCCGTCGTGTTCGCTGATTTCGACCGTGTCGCCTTCGCCGAAGTCGCCTCTCAGGATGCCTCTGGCCAGCGGGTTTTCGATTTCCTTGGTGATCAGGCGCTTGAGGGGGCGCGCGCCGTAGCTCGGGTCGTAGCCTCGCTCGGCCAACGTTTTTTGTGCCTGGCCGGTCAGTTCGAGTTTGATGCCGCGTTCTTCCGCTCGCTGTTGCAACAAGCGGAACTGGATCGCGGCGATCTTTTCGAGCTGGTCTTTTTGCAGTCTGTGGAAGGTGATCGTCTCGTCGATGCGGTTGAGGAATTCCGGGCGGAAGGCCTGGCGCAGGGCGTCGTTCATCTTCTTGCGCATCAGCTCTTCGGTCTCGTCGATGAATTGCGAGCCGAGGTTGCTGGTCATGATGATGACCGTGTTGCGAAAGTCCACCGTGCGGCCCTGGCCGTCGGTGAGCCGGCCCTCGTCGAAGAGTTGCAACAAGACGTTGAATACCTCCGGGTGCGCCTTTTCGACCTCGTCCAGCAAGACGACGCTGTGCGGGCGGCGGCGGACGCGTTCGGTGAGCTGGCCTCCCGCCTCGTAGCCAACGTAGCCCGGCGGGGCGCCGATCAGGCGCGACACCGCGTGGCGCTCCATGTACTCGCTCATGTCGATGCGCGCGATCGCAGACTCGTCGTCGAACAGGAACTCCGCGAGCGCCTTGCACAGTTCGGTCTTGCCGACGCCGGTCGGGCCGAGGAACAGGAACGTCCCGACCGGGCGGCGCGGATCCGATAGACCGGCGCGCGCGCGGCGCACCGCGTCCGACACGGCCTGAACCGCCTCGGTCTGGCCGACCACCCGCTCCGCGAGGACTTCTTCCATGTGCTGAAGGCGTTCGACCTCGCCCTCCATCAGCTTCGCGACGGGGATGCCGGTCCAGACCGCCACGACCTGGGCGATCTCGTCCGGCGTGACCTCCTCGCGCAGCAACCGGTTGTCGTCGGTCGCCGCCTCGGCCTCCTCTATCAGTTTCTCAAGCCTCGGGACCGTGCCGTAGCGCAGCTCGGCGGCCTTGTCGTAGTTGCCTCCGCGTTCGTGCCGCTGGAGCTCGTCACGCGCACCCTCAAGGCGCTCCTTGGCGCCGCGGCTCGTCTCGATCTCGTCTTTTTCGGCCTGCCACTGCGCCGTCAGCCGGTCCGACTCCTCGCGCAGCTCCGCGATCTCGCGCACGCACGTCTCGAGCCGCTCCACGCTGCCGCGGTCCTTTTCCTTTTGCAACGCCGCGCGCTCGGTCTCAAGCCGGCGCAAGCGCCGCGTGGCGTCGTCGAGATCCTCGGGCATCGAGTCGATCTGGATGCGCAGCCGGCTCGCCGCCTCGTCGATCAGGTCGATCGCCTTGTCCGGCAGGAAACGCTGCGGGATGTAGCGGTGCGACATGCGCGCCGCCGCCACCAGTGCCGCGTCCTGAATGCGCACGCCGTGATGCACCTCGTACCGCTCCTTGAGACCGCGCAAGATCGCAACGGTGTCCTCGACATCCGGCTGATCGACATGCACGGGCTGGAACCGGCGCTCGAGCGCCTTGTCCTTCTCCACATGCTGGCGGTACTCGTCCAGCGTGGTCGCGCCGATGCAGTGCAACTCGCCGCGCGCCAGCGCCGGCTTGAGCAGGTTGCCCGCGTCGGCCGCGCCTTCCGCGCCGCCCGCACCGACGATCGTGTGCAACTCGTCGATGAACAGGATGATCTCGCCCGCGGAAGCGATGACTTCCGTCAAGAGCGCCTTGAACCGCTCCTCGAACTCGCCGCGGTACTTCGTGCCCGCGAGCAGTGCCCCCAGGTCAAGCGTCAGCACGCGCTTGTTCTTCAGGCCCTCGGGAACGTCGCCGGCGACGATGCGCCGCGCGAGCCCCTCGACAATCGCGGTCTTGCCGACCCCGGGATCGCCAAGCAAGACGGGGTTGTTCTTGGTGCGCCGCGACAAGACCTGCATGACGCGCCGAATCTCCTCGTCACGCCCGATCACCGGATCGAGCTTGCCCTCGCGCGCAAACTCGGTCAGGTCGCGGCAGTACTTTTCAAGCACCTCGTACTTCGACTCGGGATCGTCGTCGGTGACTCGGTGTGTGCCGCGAATCTCATTGAGCGCCGCCGCGAATCCGTCGCGGGTCGCCCCCGCCCCCCCCAACAACTTCTTCGTGTCCTTGTCTCCGAGCAACGCAAGCAACAGATGCTCGACGGACACGTATTCGTCCTTGAGTTTCTTGGCCTCCTCGAACGCGCCTTCCAGGACGCGCCCGAGACGACGTCCCACAACGACCTCGCCTGCGCCCGGCCCGGACACCGAC
Organism: Planctomycetota bacterium; assembly: GCA_021776735.1. GTDB lineage: Bacteria > Planctomycetota > PLA2 > PLA2 > PLA2 > JAJFFH01. The sequence goes on from JAJFFH010000061.1 coordinate 42,155, forward strand.
GGAAACGACGCCAGCCGATCGCCGATCCCCGCGCGCAATCCGGTCTCGTCGGCGCCGATGCGCTCGAAAACGCGGCGCACGACACCGTCCCGGTCCTCGACCAGCGCGAAAAGCAAGTGTTCCGGCAACAGCTCCTGATGCCCGCTCTTCTCCGCCAATCGCCGCGCCGCCTCGACGGCCTCGCGCGAACGCAGGGTCAGTTTGTCGAATCTCATGGACGTCTCATTCGCATCCACTGTGCCAAGCGGAAGAATCGGGGGCTGACTCGACGCAACGTTTTGAGCTACAGTGGCTTACGAGAACGAAGCGAATCGGAGTGAAGCGTACGGACGGCGATGTAACCTGCTGCCGTCCAAGGATTTCGGTCGATTCGACAACTCCGCCTGCCGATACGGCAGAAACGGAAGTCTGGGTTCCTTGGGAGGCATTTGTCTGTGCCGGCAGGACGGGTCATGGTTGTTCACGAATCCCGCGCGACGCGGGCGCTCCTGGTGGAGGTCTTGTCGCGCGAGGGTCTTCGTGTTGATGCCGTGGCGTCGACGTTCGAGTGCATGGCCCGCTTTGTCGATGAGCCCGCGGACCTGATTTTGCTCGGGCTGCTCGGCCTCGCAACCGCCGAACTTCAACTCGTACGCACACTCAAGGACGAGAAGCGCCCGCCGCGCATCCTCGTTACCTATCCGTCGCCGAAACGCGATCTCTCCGTGCTCGCGCTCAGGGCCGGCGCGGACGGCTACCTGCTCGAGCCCTTTTATCCGGAAGAGGTCACGGCGGTTGTGCGCGGACAGCTGGCGCCGTTTCAGCCGCGCGCGGCGACCGGTCCGGTGCGCCATCTTGCGCGCGAAGTGGCCCACGCGGTCAACAACCCGCTGCAGGTGCTGCGGCTCTTGCTGGACAAGGAACGCGTCACCAAAAAGGAGCTCATGGATGGGCTTCCCGACCCGCTCGAACGCGTCCAGCAGGTTGTCTCGTTGTTGCGCGACTTCGGTTCCACGGCCGAGCCCAACCTCATGGCGACCAATCCCGCGCCGCTCCTCGAGGCCGCCGCCAATGCCGTCGGCATCGGTTTCGAAGCGCACGAAACAGAGTCAGTACGCATCGACGCGACGCAGTTCGAGGCCGCGCTGAGCGGCCTGTTCGAGGGCCTCAAGCTGCGCTGCGAGGACTTCGAGCCGACCGCGCGGCTATCCGCAGAGTCCGACTCCGCCGCGATCCGCATCGTGGTTCCCGCCGAACCCTTCGAGCAGGAAGGCGCAAACGCGCTGCTCGACGCGGTGTTCGCGGTCCGACCCGACCGCAGCGTCCGCCCGGGCCTGGCACTGCCGCGCGCGCTGCTGGAAAGCATGAACGGATCCCTGTCGGTCGTGAGCGATGAAGCACGGCTCGTCTTCGTTGCGCGCGTTCCGTTTGCGTAGTGGCGAAAATCGCCATGGGCGATTTTCGTTAGCTGGAGGCCGAACGTTCGGGGGCGAAACGACCCGCTGCAAGAAACAGACGGACGGTGATGTCTTCATCAAGTGCCGTGCCGAGTCCAGCGGACAGGCCGGACGCACCGGGTGGCGGGGGCGGCGAGCGGCGCTACTTGCGGCGGGGCCGGCCCAGGAACGGTTCGGCCAGCGACTCCAGATAGAAGCTTTTGCTGGGGCCGCTCTCGCCGAATCCGTAGATGCGGAGGCCGCGAATGTCGTTTAGGGGAGCGATCTCCATGACGATTTCGCGGGGGCGGACGTATTGCTGCCGGTAAGGACCAAATTGCGGCCGGAAGGGCGCCCACGGTTGCAGGATGAACAGCGTGTCGAACTTGGCGACGCCCTTGCCGTTGCCCGCGAGTTTCAGCGCCACATTCAGGGCCCCGGCGAGATCAGCGCCCTCGCGCACCTTGTGCTGGTCCAGCCACTTGAGCGCGGCACTCTTCGAGCCCTTGCCAAAAACCGTCGGCGTCTCGCCGCCCTGCAGCACGATCGAAAAGCGCGCCGCATCGGGGAGCGCCGCGACGGCCTCTTTCGCGTGGTCCTTCAACTGCGTCCAAACCTGCTCCGAAGACGCGTCAATGCAAAACAGGATCGCCAGCGTCGAGGTCCGTATGCCCAGGATTTCGACGCCCGCCGCGGACGGCTTCCCGCGCGCCCACGCCAGGTCGTCCCGGAGCCGGCCGGTTTCCTCGTGGCCGGCAGGAACGTTCTTGCTCAAGCCGAGGATGGCGCCGGAGCGGACGGGCCACGCCGCGTGGTTCAGGAACGGCGTCAGGAACTCCACGCCACCGTGCGCGCGCAGGATCTCGCCGAGCAGGACCGGATGCTTTTCGGACTTCGCTGCTCTTTCCAGGTACGGACGCGCGGCCTCGCCCGCGGCGCGCAGGATCCGCAGGCAGCGGACGCGTTGATGGATGTTTTTGTCGCGCAGTCCCTTGCCCAGCGCCGCAAGGGCATCGCCGTCCGTTTGCTTTTCTAGTTGGTCCTTCAGATACCAAACGACCGAGTCCTGAAAGACCTCGAGGTTGAGCTTGCGCGACCGGGCAGAGCCGAAGAGGACCTCCTGGTCGATGAACGCGCGGTTGAGCCCCTGCGGGACCGGGTAGTCGACGGGCGGCCGCTTGTAGCGCTTGTGGTAGTCGCGTTCGTACTTGCGGCGCCAGCCCCACCACTTGTCCGACAGCCGTATGTGGTTCTTGTGCTCGCGTTCGACGGCGGTGCGAAGTCCGGCGACCTGTTTCTCGAAGTCCGCCATCGGGCGGATGGCCGCCTTGAGGCCGCGCTTTCGGATGAGGGCCGTGAGCGAGGCCGCGTCGTCGAACCCGGGCTTCGCGGCGAGCGGCGCGACAACAAGCAGCAAACAAAACAGACGACGCCTGGAGGTCGCGAAGAAACCCTGTCTGGCTTCGGCCGGCCACGGCTGCGCCATGTCGGCCGCCTTCGGCGTTCGTCCCGATTCTTGCAGCCGTGCTTGTCGGGCCCGACATCTGACGATGCTACGATGGGACTTCTTCACAACCTCTGCGTCCGGTTATACCACTGGCGTGCGCATCGTTGTCTTGCTGTTCGCGTTCGCCGCCGGGGGCTGCGTCGCGATTCCGACGCACGCAAAGGTCGGCAACCGCCCGCTGCCGTCTTCGCTGACACGGCTTCCGCACCGTTGGGTCGATGTCGAGGTGAAACCCGGCACGGTGCTTCGCGGCGTCCTGTTCGAGCGGCCGGGACCGACCGTCCTGCTGCTCTCCGGCTCCGGCATGAGCATCGCGCGCAACGCGCCCGTTATCGAGGCGCTGTACGCGGGCGGCTACGCCGTGCTCAACGCCGACTACCGCGGCACCGGATACTCCTCCGGGCGCTGGGGCACGAGCCGTTACATCGACGACGACGCCGCGGTGCTGTGGGAGTGGGTGCGCACGCAGCGCCCCGGACCGGCCGGCGTGATGGGTATCTCCATGGGTGCAGTGGCCGGTTCGCAACTGCTCACGCATCCGGATCCGCCTGCCGCCGCCGTGCTCGACCGGCCCGTCACTCCAAAGACCGTCATCCGTCGGTTCGTCGCGCAATACACGCACATCGGCGCGTTCTTGTCGCTCCTTTTCGTGCGCACGTCGGTCGACGTCGATGTCGCGGATCAACTGGCCCGCGCCGCAGTGCCCACGCGCCTGCTCTTGCCGGAATACGACACGCTCCACCCGCCCGAAGACGCGGCCGAAATGGTGCAGGCCGCGAACGGACACGTCGATGTCGTGACTCTGCCGGGCGGGCACCTGTCGTCGCATCTGATGAAGCCCGCGGCATGGCGACGCTCGTTCCTCGACTTCTTCGACCGCCACCTTCGCCCCGGAAGACCGCCCGCAGGCGGCCGGGCCGTGCCCGACGACCCGGCACGCGTCGCACGCTACACAGTCGAACGCCGCTGGCTCACCGTCGAACTCGATCGCGTGCCGAGCGGCCCCATTCAGCTCCTGCTGATTGGCCGCAAACGCATCGGTCTGAAGCGGTTTCCCCGACCGGGCCGCGTCCTCAAATTCCATCTGAGCTGGGTGCATGCGCGCCGCCTCGGACGGTTGTTCGGCATCCGCGCGGTGGCGCCGAACTTCCTGCGGCCGATCGGACGGGTCCGGTTGCCGAACGCAAGCGGCGGCTAGCCCGCATTATTCATGGCCACGTGGAGCATCGGCCCGGTGCGTACGCGCAGAAGCAATCCTTGGACGGTACGGGCGTCGTTCACGCATTCCCGCTGCTTGTTCTGGGCGAGGACAGATCGTCGAGGTCAAGGAACGACGACGAAGGCGGCTCGGAGGAGCCGTCCAGGAGAAGAGACGCAGAGATCGGCGATATGGACCGGCCAGAACCCGCGTGGTCGTGATAATGCGGGCTAACGACCTTCAAACTAGGCCTCCGAGCAAGGTTAACCTGGGGTTAGGTGGGGGTGGGAGGCAGGGGTGGCCGATCTAAGTCCAGATGGTCGCCCCCGCCGAATCCGTCCGTGTCCTGGTTGTTGACGACGAGAAGCAGATCGCCGAGTTGCTCACCGGCATTCTGCGCGGCGAGGGCCACGACGCCGAGTGCGTCACGGCTCCCGAGGCCGCACTGAAACGGCTGCGCCAGGACCGGTTCGACCTGCTGGTCACCGATCTGCGCATGCCCGGCATGGACGGGATGGAGCTGATCGCCGAGGCGCAGCGCCTCGATCCGACGATCGACACGCTGGTGATGACCGCGTACGCATCGACGGAAACCGCGGTCGATGCGCTGCGCCGCGGCGTCACGGACTACCTCAGCAAGCCGTTCGGCGCCGATGACATCCGCGAGGCGCTCGCGAAGTGCCTGCGCTCGCGCGGACGGCGCCGCGAAGAACGTGCGCAAGTCGAGACGCTCTCGGCGCAGGTGCAGTCGGCGCAACAGACCGCCGAAAGCAAGCTCGCCGACCTGACGTTGCTGCACGACTTGACGCGCCTCATCGCCGACCGCGACACGCCGCTCACGGAATGCCTTGCGCGACTCGGGCGCCACTTCGGCGCGGACCTCGTCTTGTTGACAGAAGAGGATCGGGTCATCGCCCGCTACGGTTCGGGTCCCGAGGCGGGCCTGCGTGCCCTCGCCCGCCGCGCCAGGCTCGAAGACGCGCCGATGATCATGCCCGGCGCGATGGCGGCACCGGTGGCCCGCGGCGCCGTCGTCGTCTGGGGCGACGAGTTTCGCCAGGAGCACCTGCGGGTGCTCGCGATTACGGCGAGCGACCTTTCGCTGGCCGCGGAAAACGATCGACTGCGCGCGGAGCAGCGCGGCGCGTACCTCGGCATCGTCACGACCCTGATCGAGGCGGTCGAAGCCAAGGACCGGTTCAACCAGGGCCACAGCCGCCGCGTCGCGGATCTCGCCGTCCGTTTCGGGAGTCATCTTGGGCTTGCCGAGCGCGACATCGACCTGATCGAGACGGGCGCCAAGCTCCACGACATCGGAAAAATCGGAATCCCCGAAGAGATCCTCAACAAGAAGGGTCGGCTCACGGACGAGGAATTCGACATCATCAAGAGTCATCCCGTCCTCGGCGAACAACTGTTGCAGCCGCTAGACTTTCTGGCCGAGGCCCGCCCGATCGTGCGCCACCATCATGAGCGCTGGGACGGGCGCGGCTACCCGGACGGACTCGCAAGCAGCAAGATCCCGCGGGCGGCAGCCCTGCTGGCCGTCGTCGATGCCTACGACGCGCTGACATCGGACCGGCCCTATCGCGCGGGCATGCCACCGCGCGAGGCGCTGGAAATCCTGCGCTCCGGCGCCGGTACGCAGTGGGATCCCGACCTCGTCAGCGCGTTCATTGCGATGTGACCCGCGCCGCAAGACGGCGCGTCGCCACGCAACACGGGACACGGCAAGCACCAAGTCCTTCGCGAGTAGACGACCGTACGGCACGGTTTTGGCGGGATGCACGGCGCGGTGCGCATGATGTTCTTTTTTCCCGACATGTTGTTTCATTTCGACACAACGAGCCGCCAGCACGCGCCGGTTTGCTCTTCTCGGTGCATCCATGCGTTGGTACACCAAGGTGCACGGTACGGGTAATGGGTGCACTCGAGATTCTCTACGTCGGCTCTGAAGGTCGTGAAACGGTCCACGAGATCGTTTCACGCGGGGGCGTGGTGCACGATGCCAGCAACGTCTACGACGGCATCGCGCAGCTTAAGCGCACGGGCGTCGGCGCCGCGGTCATCGACTTCGATCGCCTCCAGCCCGACCCGGGACGCGCGGTCACGGCACTGCGCGCCGCTGCCGGCGCCAGACCGGTGCTCGTCGCGATGACCTCGGACGAATGGGAGGAAGTGCGTCCGCACGGCTTCCTCGATCAGGACGAAGTGCTCGTTCGGCCGTTTTATCCCGACGAACTCTGGCGACGCGTGGAACGGACGGCGATGCCCGCACCCGCCAAGGCGGTCGTCAACTTCCGCAACGATGCCGACCGGCTCGGTGCGCTCATGGAAGACTCGCGCCGGCTGAACCGGTGCACGAACGATCTCTCCGCGATGGCACACCAGTGCGTCGCCGTTCTCAAGGCGCGCTTGCGCGCGGGACGCGTGTCGCTCTTCTTGAAAAGCAAGGATCCCGGACAGCTCACGATTGTGGGCACGGCGGGCCTCGACAAGCAGGTGCGCGACGAGGCGATCCTGACGCTCGGCGAGGGAATCGCCGGTGAACTCGCCCAGCGACAGCGCGTTGCACTCGTCCGCGAAGCGGGCCGCGACGGACCGGCCACGAACCGCTCGTACAAGCGGTCCTCGTACATGATCGCGCCGCTCGTCCAGGACCACGACGTCGTCGGCGTCATCTGCGTGACGGACCGATTCGAGCACGGACCGTTTCGCGACGAAGACCTCGCCTACCTGCAGGCGTTCGCCGAGACCGCGGCGCAGGCAGTCTTCAACGGGCTGCAATACCGCGCGGCCGACGAACTCGCGACCATCGACGAACTGACGCAGCTCTTCAACCGCCGCTATTTCAACCGCGTCCTGCCGCAGGAAGTCGTGCGCTCGCTGCGCTACAAGCACGACCTGACCCTGGCGATGATCGATGTCGATCACTTCAAGCAATACAACGACTCGATGGGTCACCAGGCCGGAGACCGCGCGCTGGCCGCGGTCTCCAGGGTCTTGAGCGAGAGCTTTCGCGAAGCCGACATCGTCGTGCGCTACGGCGGCGAGGAGTTCGTGGTGATCATGCCCGAAACGAGCCGCAAGGAAGGCAACGGCGTCGGATTCGTGCACCGCGCGCGCGAGAGCGTCCAAGACCTCGGTCTAGAATTCGAGGGACCGCAGGGCCGAAAGCGCGTGCTCACCATCAGCGGCGGCGTCGCGACACTCCCGGCCCAGGCCAAGAGCTGGGAAGAGCTCGTCGAGCTGGCCGACCGCGCGCTCTTCCGCGCGAAGGAAGCCGGCCGCAATACCATCGTGGGTTACTAGGCGCGCGAAGCGCGTCTAGGCTCTGGCTCATCGACGCACGACGATCTTGATCTCGAACGGTTCCGGTGCAGTCAAAGCCACGTTCGCCGAGCGGGTGAACTCGTAGGGCATCCGTCTCGCCGGGGCTCCGTCGCGAAACGCCGTGAACAGCGTGCGTCCGTCGCTCCGAACCAGGGCAACGTGGCGCGGGCCGCGTGACGCCTTCTTCTTGCCGGCCAACACGCGAAGACAAACACCGGGCATGCCGGGCTCGCGCCACAAAACGAACGTGTAGCGATCGACGCCGGACAGCACCTGGTCCGTGCGTCCCACCAGCCACGGCATGACGTCGTTGCCGTCAAACACGTACCCGTGCGCCGGGCGAAGCTTCCGGGCCAACTCCTCGGAACCGACGATCTCGACGAACGCGAGAGTCGTGTGCTGCGCGGCCCGGTACTTCTCGAGCGTCGCGCGCGTGTCCCGGTCCAGCGATCGCTGCAGCCAGCGATTGATCCACGGCGCTGCCCGGATGCCGGCGTCCTCGATGCCGCGCAGGGCCAATTGCGGCCGCGACGAGAGCAGGTCGCCGAGATCGAGAGCTTCGCGAAGGCTCAGTGCAGGGGGGCGCGGGGGCGCGGGCTCCGCAAGCGGCTCCAGACCGCGGCCAATCCGGTAGCGGTTCCGGATGGAGGCGATGCAGCGGTCTCGCACGGGTTCGGGATCGGCGTCGTCGAAGTCGTAGCGGTCGGGTGCCAGCCGCGCCAGCGAACGGGCAGCCACGTCGCAAACACGCACGAAATGCCGCAGGCCCTCGACCTCACCGCCCACGAACGCGTTGTCGTCGAGCTGCTGTACGAGGACCGACTCGGGCGCATCCGACCGCGCGAGATCGAGACGCGCACGCACCGACAACCGGACCGGATCGAACGGCAGCCCGAGTCGGCCGAGTAGGCCGGCAACCTCCCCGGTCGCGTTGGCCTCCCAGCGGGCGCGCAGACTCTTGCGCACAAACTCCCGTTCGTGCGACCCGACGAGTTCGGCGGCGGCGACGGCGACGATCGGCGCCTCGTCGCGCTCGAGCACGGCGAGCAACAACGCGCGCGCGGCGGGCCGGCGCGGATCAAGTGCGTGCACAAGCACGACACGGTCCACCGGCTGCGGCGTGAAGCGCAGGCCCTTCTTGATCGCGGCAACGGCGGCATCAGGTGCCTGCTTCGCAAGCCGCGCCGCCAGGTGCGCCGCCCCCGCCCCCCCAAAACCCACGGTCCGAATCAGGTATCGCTTCTCGCCGAGCTCGCCTGCCGCGGCCCACCATGTCCGCGCCTCCCGTGCAGTCGTAAACCGCCGGCCCGCGATCTCGCTGAGCACGTCACGTACATGCGCGCCCAGCCGGCGCGGCGCATCCACGTTGCGGCCCGCCGAAACCACGATGCGCGTGTAGCGGCGATCGTCGGCAAGCGCGAGCAGTTCGGGCACCGCCGCAAACGAACGCGCGACGAGCTTTCGGGACCGGTCGCCCGGTCGCTTGCGCCAGTCCTTGCGGGTGTCGCGTAGCGTGAAGGCAAGCCCGTCCGCCGGCGTGAGCGCGGCGGTCGCACGCAGGGCGGCGAGATCGTCAATCATCACGTGCAACGGGAAGTCGCGCCGGAGCGCGGCGTACTTGTCGGCGAGAACCTTCCAGCGCCGTCCGGGCGAGCCGACGCGCGCCCGCAGGCGGTGTAGCGCGGCGAGGCCGAGGCCCGCCTTCATTTCCGCGACGGGCTTCGCCAGCCACCGCCGCGACCTCTCGAAAACGTTGCGCGCGAGTTCTTTTTGGCCACGAAGCTCGAGCGCGACGATCAGCGTGGCAAACCGCGAGTACGGATCCCCACGCTCGAAATCGAAGAGGATGCGGCGGCGCGCGGACCCGTCGAGGTGCCCGACAACGAACCGGCTGAACTCCCGGTCACGAACCCGGTAGCGCTCGGACGTAAACGTGAGCGTGCGCAAGTCGCCGGTCAGCACGCGCCCCCCGGGCTGCGCAAAGCCCCACTCGTGCGGCCGGCCGTCGAACTCCACGACCACGAACGCGGGCATCAAGAGGTCGGGAAGGCTCTTGCGCGCCCGGTACCAGGCCGCCAGATCCGCCACATCGTCCGCAAGGACGCCCAGCGAAAAAACGACAACGATCAGGAGCACACGCATTCCAACCTTTATTGTTCCATGCGAGCCGGCGTTCGTGGACCGGAAAGAGCGCGCAGAAGCGTTGGGGGGGCCGGGGGCCTAACCCGGTACCGACACCGAGTTCGTGGGCGCGGCTCGACGTAACGCGGCGCGTCGGTGAGCCGGGCCGGGTCTAGCGGCCCGCCCCGCACACGCAACCGGATGGATCGAACGCGGCCGGGGCCGTTCAAGTCGCCGTACGCGCGAACGCGCGGGGCCGGAAAGCGGCGAAGCCGCCCCGCCGGCCCGGCCTAACGAAAATCGCCCATGGCGATTTTCGCAGGTGACCTGCGTCAGCTGCGCATGCTGGCCACGGTCATCCCATAGACCGCGCCGAACACGCCGAGGAACGATCCGGACGCCTTCATCGTGTCCGACCGGGCCTCGATGGCCCGGTCGCGCATCTCGTCCAAGTCCATGGTCCAGGCGACAAAGAACGTCGCAAGGGAGGCGAAGACAACGAAACCGGCGACCGCCATGAGAAAGCCGCCGAACACGCGGGTTGCGGCCTCCGCTTGCTCCGCGGGCGCCACGGCACGACCGATGGCAACCTGAAGCACGAGAAACGTCGAGGCGGCTCCGAGCAGACCCCACATCGCACGCTTCATCTCATCCTCTGCCGCGTCGCTCATCCCTCCGAAGATCAGCATCGCGATCGCGGACGCACCCACGAGCACCGCGCCGCACGCGAAGAACAAGACGAGGCCGTATGACCCGATGCCGGGCTCCGATGCGCCCGCCGAGCGCCAGCGCACGATCACATAGAGAAACGGAAAAAACGGCGCCAACCAGAGAACGAAGAGGGCGGCCGGAATGAGGGACATCCACATACGAACCAGAGTACGCCCCCGGACCCGCGAGTTTTGGGCCCCGGTGCGCGCGCGCGCACGAACATCGCCGTCGTGCAGCTGCCCTCGTCTTCGGACCGACCTCGACGGGGCGGAAGCTAGAGTTCTTCGGACGGGTCGGCGAGAGCGGCCGCCGCGCGGGAGAGGAGCAGCACGGCGACGTGGTACAGCGCGAGGAAGTAGACCGTCCAGACGCCCCACAGTTTCATTTCGTCCGAGCGCAGCTCCGCCGGCGTGGGTTCCTGACCCGCCAGCGCCTTGCCGGGCTCTTCGAACCAGGTGATGAACAGCATCACGACGGCGAAGAACGCGACGAGGCCGCCCAGGATCATGACGAAACCGCCGAAGACGCGACGCGCTTCGCGGCCCGAGCGGGGCACGTGGACGAAGCGGCCGAGGGCGGTGTTCAGGAGCATAACGAAACCGCTGCCGACGAACAGGCCCCACGACAGGCGGGTCAGCTCCGGCTCGATCGGGGTCGTCGAAATCCAGCCGTAGGTGAGGTTTGCCGCGCCGGCGGTGCACAGGAGGAGGCCCGCGGTGCGGAAGTAGAGCAGGCCGCCGTACGTGCCCGTGCCGGGTTCTCTCTTGCCGGACGATTCCGCGCGCGACCGCAGCACCAGGTAGAGAAACGGAAAGATCGGGGTGACGACCACAATCAGGACGACGTAGCCAATCTTCTGGATGAGTTCCGGCGGGATGATCGAAAACTGGGCAAGCACGGGGAGCACTCCGTCTAGATAGCGTCGGCAGTTCGGAGGGCGGCAAGGACCGTGTCTTCGTGCTCTGGCGCGAGCGGAACGAGCGGGAGGCGCAATTCGTTGGTGATCCGGCCCATGTGGGCGAGGGCGAACTTCGCGGGGATGGGATTGCTCTCCACGAACTCGGCGACAAAGAGCGGGGCGAGCTGCTCACGCGTCGCGCCAGCGGTCCCATCGGCGTGCTCGGCGCACAGGCGCGCCATTCCGGCGGGGACCATGTTGGCGGCGACGGAAATCACGCCCTTCCCCCCGACATCCATGATCGCGGGGGTCAGCGCGTCGTCGCCGGAGAGAATCGTAAGCGGGGTTTCCGCAACGAGCCGCGCGGCGCGCTCGACGTCGTGGGTGGCGTCCTTGAGCGCAACCACGCCGGGCAGCTTCGCCAGCCGGTGAATCGTCGGCTCCGCGATCGTGACCCCGGTCCGCCCCGGCACGTCATAGAGAATGACGGGACAGCCGCCGCCCGCCCGCACCGCAACCTCGAAGTGGCGAAACAGCCCTTCCTGGGTCGGCTTGTTGTAGTACGGCGTCACGACGAGCAGGCCGTCTATGCCCCAGCCCGCCGCGGCGCGCGTGAGCTGCTCCGTGGACCACGTCGCGTTGGTGCCGGTGCCGGCGATGACCGGAATCTTGCCGCCGCAAACCTCGACCGCACGGCGCGTGAGCTGCTCTTTTTCCTCGAAGTGCAGCGTCGCCGCCTCGCCCGTGGTGCCGCAGACAACGATGCCGCTGGTGCCGGACTCAAGGTGCCACTCAAGCAGTCCGGTAAACGCGTCGAGATCGAGCGCCCCGTCCCGAAACGGCGACACGATCGCGACCAGGGAACCCGAAAACTCCGCCGGGGAACCCGAAAACTCAGCCGTCGCCACGAATGGCCTCCCGCATCTCGCGTACCGCGCCTTCGATGCCAAGCGACAGCGCGCGCGCCACAACGGCGTGCCCGATGCTCAGCTCCTCGATCTGCGGAATCGCCGCGACCGCCCCGACGTTGTCCACGCGCAGGCCGTGCCCGGCGTTGACCCGCAGTCCGCGACGCTCCGCGAAAGCGGCGCCCACACGCAGCCGTTGCAGTTCATCCACCGTCGCCTCCTCGGATTCCGCGTCCGAGTAGGGACCGGTGTGCAACTCGACAAACTGCGCGCCGACCGCCGCCGCCGCCTCGAGCTGCGCCTCGACGGGATCGACAAACAGACTGACCGAAATCCCGTCCTCCCGAAGCTGCGCCACAACGCCGGCCACGCGATCACGCTCCCCGACCACGTCGAGTCCGGTCTCGGTGGTCACCTCCTCGCGCCGCTCGGGCACGAGCATGGCCAAGTCCGGCCGAAGCTCCCGCGCCAGCGAAACGATGTCGTCCGCCATCGCGAACTCAAACCCGAAGTACGGACACAGCGAACGCAAGAGCCGCACGTCCCGCTCGACGACATGCCGCCGATCCTCCCGCAAATGCGCCACAATCCCATCCGCCCCGGCATTCAGCGCCAACACGGCAAGATGCGCCGGATCCGGATAGACCGTCCCCCGCGCATTCCGCACGGTCGCGACATGATCGATGTTGACACAAAGCCGAACGCGTTCCACGCCCCCTATTCTGCCACGACGCAGCGCCGGTTTCAGGGAGCACCCCGAACCGCCCAAAGGACCAGCCCCGCGAGGCAGCATACGGACGGCGATACGCGTGGGCCGGGAACTGGTTTTCAGCCACAGAGGACTCCGAGATCACAGAGGGACTCGCCGAGTGCCATCCACCAAGCGCGGACTGCCGAAGTTGATGACCAGGCCACGCTTCGATCTCCCATCTCTGTGATCTCTGTGGCACTTCTCCTCGTCCGCCCTGCCAGCACTGGGAATCGCCGGAGGGTTCCCACGTGGCGGGCATCAATGCCATCGCCGTCCGTAGGCTTCCCTCCGACCTCGCGCCATGATGCCTCGCAATGCGGATCATTGCCGGGACTTGGCTGCGAATGCGGCTCACGCGGGCGCAGTCCAGATCGTGACATTTGCCCGGTCGAGGCAGGGCCCTGCGGGGTACAATAGCGTGGCGCCATGACTCTCCTGATTCCCACGCAACTCGTGCCTGTCAAGGTGGATTCGAGCGGAGTTGCGAGAGTCGCCGGAACTCGTGTGACCTTGGACACGATCGTCTTGGCGTTCGATGCCGGCGCCACGGCTGAGGAACTCGCTCAGCAGTATCCGTCTCTGGCGCTTGGCGGATGTGTACTCGGGATCTAGTCGGCGTCTCCTCTCCGGATTACCGCCCCCTACTGGCAACGGTGCCGGCACGAGTGTTCCTTGGCCGCGAATCAGGCGGAACTCATCGAAGAAGTGTCACCACGAGTCTCTGCCGAGGATGCCCCGGCATTCCCGTGGACAACCAAAATCACCGAGCTATGCATGGCGGGCGACAGGGGAGGCTCGGTGACGCCACATGAGCCCGACGGTGTTCCGGGCGAAGGGGTTTCGCTTCTACTTTTTTTCACGCGAAGAGTCGCGGATGCATGTGCATGCGCAGTCGTCGGACGGCGAGGCGAAGTTCTGGTTGGAGCCTCGAATCGAACTCGCGGTTAGCCATCGGCTGAAGCAGAAAGACCTTGGTACCATCGAGGCCTTGGTTCGAGAGCATGAAGATGAGATCCGGACAGCCTGGAACAAGCACTTCGGCGGCTGAGGTCGTCGGTATTACTCCGAATGGAATCTGGATGCTGATCGACGAGGCGGAGCACTTCCTGCCTTTCGAACAGTTCCCGTGGTTCGAGGACGCTCCCGTGCGGGCGGTCCTGCACGTCGAACGACCACGGCCCAACCATCTGTACTGGCCCGCGATGGACGTAGACCTTCACGTGGAATCGATCACCCATCCGGAGAAATACCCGCTGGTCTCCGGGAGCCGCGAAGCCACCGATCGCCCGTAACGGCCGGATCGGGGGCCGGCGAGTGTCCGCGCCGGAGCGTCGTCCGCCCCTCTAGCAATGGAATCGCCGGACGTGATCTGCACCGCCCGTAGGGGCGGGTCCTCTGTGTCAATATGCCTGAGGAACTCGCCCAGCAGTATCCGTCTCTGGCGTTGGCGGATGTGTACTCGGTCATTGCGTACTACCTGCGTCGCCAAGACGACGTCCACAAGTACCACAATGCCCGAAAGACAACCGCGGAAACCACGCGCCGAGAGAACGAGACACGCGCCGATCCTCGGGGAATCCGAAAACGTCTACTGAAGCGGCCAGGGCGGCCGGGGTGGCCAGGGCACTAGGGGCAGGCCCCATGCTGCGCCTTGCCGATCAGTGGCGGCCTGAAGGACCGTCCGCTGCATCGGCCATCGGCTTGCTGCGGCCGCATCCGGGAAATGGTTTTCAGCCACAGAGGACTCAGAGATCACAGAGGGACTCGCCGAGTGCCATCCACCAAGCACGGACTGCCGAAGTTGATGACCAGGCCACGCTTCGATCTCCCTTCTCTGTGACCTCTGTGGCACTTCTCCTCGTCCGCCCTGCCAGCACTGGGAATCGCCGGGGGTGCCCAAGGTGACGGCAGCACTTACATCGCCGTCCGTGTGCTTCCTTCCGACCTCGCGCCATAATGCCCGCGCATGCGGATCATTGCCGGGACTTGGCGGGGGCGGCGGATTGAGGTGCCGCCGGGGATTCGGCCCATGCAGGATCGCGAGCGAGAGCGGCTGTTTTCGATCCTGGGGCCGCGAATCGAGGGGGCGCGGGTGCTGGATCTGTTCGCCGGGTCCGGGGCGATCGGCCTCGAGGCGCTTTCGCGCGGGGCGGCACAGGTGTGGCAGGTCGAGAACGGGCGCCGCGTCCTGCCAATATTGAGGCGCAACCTTTCCGCCGTGGGGGCCGCGGAACTCGCGCAACTCATCGAGCTTTCGGCTTACGCGATGCCGCATGCGCCCGAGCCGGCACCGGGGACCGTGAACATCGCCGTTGCCGCACCGCCGTTTCCGGATCTCCTGGAGACGCGCCGGTGCCACCGGCTGCACACGTTGTTCCGGCACGTTGTCGAGACGCTTCTGGCGCCGGACGGAGTCTTCGTGCTGGAGCACCCGGCGGCGCTGGAAGCCGGAGAGGCTGCGGGGCTTGCAGGCGGGCGCGACACGCGCCAGACCGGCCAGTCCGCGATTTCGTTTTGGGACGCGCCGACCGGCGACGGCTAGCGGCTAGCGCTGCCTGCTACTCCAGACCCAGGCATCCCATGAGTTGGCCGAGGCCGGACTCCGGATTGTCGGGCTCGAACTTCACGGCGGACTTCGAGCGCAACGTCAGCGGTAACTCGTGGTGGTGGAATCCTGAGATGAACGGGACCAGCACGGCGCGTGCGTGCTTTCGACCGCCCATGATCTCGTTGAAGAACGACTCCCACTCGTACTGGACCCAGTTCTTGGTCACGTGCCGCGGGTCTGTGGCCACGACGATCATCTTCGCCGCCGACTCTATCGCCTGGTTGATAGCGGGAATGAAACTCGGATCCCTGAGCTCCTCGGAGAAAAACACTCCGCGCTCCCGACTGTCGGCCTTCCGGATCCGGTCGTAGACGTGGCGGGCCCACTTCCGGTCTTCGCTGGCGAAGCTCACGAAGTACTCGGGGCTGTTCGGGGAGACCGGTCGGACCGGGTACTCGTGCTCGTAGTAGTCCAGATGACGGCGCACGACGCGCTCCGTCACGGGGCACAGACCGAGGAAACGGGGGTCGTCGGCACATGTGCGCGCCTCTTCTTCGGTGCGGATCCCCCGCTCGACCAGGTTGGGCAAAAAACTCCGGTCGCCGCGGATGATCTCGTCGATGTCGGGATAGTCGTCTCGACGGAGGCCGTTCCAAAAGACGATCTTCGGCCGGAATGCGACCGAGTCGTCCGCAAGCGCCTGCCGCACGTCCGCAATCGGAAACAGGCCGACCGGACGATTGAGGAGTTGCCCGGAGACGATCTCGCCGTCGCAGATTGCCGCGCCCGGCGGCAGTTTCAGCGTGGCGACGCGATCGATCTCGATGCTGAGGTCGAGCGCGTTGATGTTGAGCAGGATGTCGTCGCACGGCGCACCGCCGTTGACCGTGATCGAGTCGGGCGCCGGCATCCAGATCAGCGGAAGAAACGATGTCTCGAACTCGTTCAGGTCGCAGCCAGGGAAGAAATCCATCCAGAACTTGCGGGCGGCGATGAACTCGGCCCGGTCGAACGGCTCGGCGTCGTCCCACTGGAAGACGAAGCGGCGCCTGCCGTGAAAATCGAACACCATGAGTTCCTCGCGGAGCTCGCGCTCGATGATGGGGTCGGGATCAACCAGCTCATCCCGGGAATCCGACCCTCCGTTGGCGATGTTCCAGCCGACCGGAAACACGTCCCGGTAAAAAAAGCAGTAGTAGTCGTCTCCGTCGAGGTTGACGATCGGCAGCGTTCCGCCGTTGGCGTACCGAAACGGGAAGTCGTCGTAGTGCTCGGCGTGCTGGTACGGCTTCATCGCGCCGCCAAGCAGCATCGCGTCCAGCTTTTCTTGGCAGTCGCGCCGGGCCGCCTCGTCGATCGTGTGGGCCAAGGTGGACTTGGAACGGCGGTGGCGGATCGCCGGGGTCTCGCCGTCGAACCGGACCGAGAGGAACGTACGAAGCCCGTTCCTGGTCAGCCGAAAGTCGTCGAGCAGCACCTGGAGCAGGTGGTTCTCGGCCTGATCAAGCGGCTCGACCCACTCGGCGGACCTCCATGTCATGGTCCAGAGGCTAACAAACAAAAGACTGGCGGTGCGGTCGGAGGATCTGCCCCGCCCCCCCCAAACCCCCTCCACCCCCTTTTCAGGCCCGTCATGGACCGCTTCGAGACGTTTTTTCTCAAGTCACCTTCCCGAGCCCGTCGATAGAGCGGCTGATCCTTAGGCGGGTCCGGTCCTGCCCCAGGACGTGACGAATGTTCTACGCCAATAACCGCGACGTTCCCGTGAGGTATCGCAACCTCGCAGAGATCGTGGACATGTTGTCCGACGTGGGTGGCGTACGTGAGGACCTGGTGGACGACATTCGCACGCGTCTGGAGAGAGGCGAGTACCTCACTGAGGACAAGCTCAACGATGCCATTCATCGCCTTTTGTGCGAAATCATGGCTGATGAGGAGAGGGTTTCATGAAGTTCGACAAGGTTCGGTTTGCTCTGCTCGCCCTTGTCGCGGCTGCCCTCGCGATTCCCTCGGTGGCGATCGCGGACGGCTGGTTTAGCGACATGGACGACACCAAGGAGGTCGCACTGGGCGACGTTCTTCGGTCACCTCGCTCGTACGTCGACGTCGACCTCAAAATCAAGGTCTACTTCGGCTCGACCGGCGAAAGCTACAACCCCTACTTCACGCGGTTTTCCGAGGAGCTCTATGCGAACTTCTCGGCGTGGCCGCATGACGCGCGTCTGTATGACAAGCGCGACTGGCAGCGTTCGTACCCGCTCTTCTTCATGAGCCGGGTCAGCAAGCGCTGGAAGAATCTGCAGGCGATCAAGCGCCTCACGATGGTCGAGCTGCGCTGCTCCGTCCGCGAGGTCTTTCGCGGGCAGGCGTGGATCGAGATCGACGACTTCGCCGTGCTGAGCGAAGAGGGGCTGAGCAAGGACGCCGTTCGCAGTGTCATCGCGGGCGACGCCTACTACCACGCCGGCCGTTACGACGAAGCCGCCACGCACTACGGCAAGGCGACCTCGTCGAAGGTTGCGAGCAGTGTTCGTGCAGACATCCACCGCCGCCTCGCGGACGCGCGCTTTCGGGCGGGCGACTTCAGCGGCGCGCATGCCGAGTACAAAAAGGCGCTCCAGGCTGCGCCGGACAGCAAGGTCCTTCGGCAGAACGCGGCGATCGCCGCGGCGAAGGCCGGCAACGCCGAGGCCGAGGGCGACCTGGCTCCGAGCAGCAAGGCCGTGAGCGAGAACGGTGTCGACGACATCATTCGGCTCATGGAAGACCCGACCGAGGTCGAAGCCGAGGCCGCCAAGTGGCACCTCGAGCTCGCCAAGCGAGGCGAGTTGGTGCGCGCCGAGCGTGCCGCCCGTGAGGCTGCCGAAGCCGATGCCGCCGCTGCTGCTGCTGCCGTGAACGGCGAGAGCGAAGCCAGCGAAGACGCATCCGAGGACTCTGCCGAGGCCTCCGCCGACGAGTCGGCCGAAGACGGCGACGGCACTGAGAACGCCGCGACGCCCGAGGGCGACGAGAGCAAGAACGGGAATGAGGGAGACGCCGAGGCCACGGACGGGAACTCGTCCGACGGTTGCGGCGAAGAGGCGGCCGCCGGGGAAAACGCGGCCGAGGGCGAGAAGACCCAGGACGGTTCCGACGACGCGAGCACCGACGACGGCGACGACAGCGATGTCGAAGAGGTCGAAGGCTGCGGCGACGGCTCAAGTGACGACGACGACGACGTGGTCGCCGACGAGGAATCGCTCGACGATGGTTGCGCCAGCGACGAAAGTGCTGACGACGCAGCGGACGACACCGACGGTTGCGCCAGCGACGAAAGTGCTGACGACGCCGCGGACGACACCGACGGTTGCGCCAGCGACGAGAGTGCTGACGACGCAGCGGACGACACCGACGGTTGCGCCAGCGACGATAGTGCTGACGACGCAGCGGACGACTCCGACGGTTGCGCCAGCGACGAGAGTGCTGACGACGCAGCGGACGACTCCGACGGTTGCGCCAGCGACGAGAGCGCCGACGACGTGGACGACGTCATCGAGGTAACGGACGACAACGATTCCGGCAACGCCGCGGACTCAAGTGAGGACGACGCCTCTGAGGACGCGTCCGACACGGACGGCGCCGAGAAGGTCGAGGCCGCGGGCGACGACAGCGAAGAGGTCAACGCCGACGCGAGCAACACTGACGCGACCGATGCTTCCGCCAAGGCTGCGGATGCGGCAAATGCGGCCAAGGACGCCGCTGCCAAGAAGGCGCTGGACGAGGCGACCGCCAAGGAGGCCAAGGAGGCCACGAAGGTCGCCACCGCCATGAAGCGTATCCCGCGACTGCCGTTCTTCG
Source organism: Planctomycetota bacterium (assembly GCA_021776735.1). Classification (GTDB taxonomy): domain Bacteria; phylum Planctomycetota; class PLA2; order PLA2; family PLA2; genus JAJFFH01. The sequence goes on from JAJFFH010000061.1 coordinate 61,385, forward strand.
GCTGCGAAGAGGTCTCGCTCGAGGAGCTCCGCTCCATCGTCGAGGAGATCGTCCGCAACCCGGAGCGCTAGGCAAAGGAGCTAAGGGGCGGACACAACCCGCACCGATACATAGAGGGCCGGCGCCCACACGCCGGCCCTCTTTTTCGTTTCCCCTGTGGACTCACCTGTGAAATTCCCTGCGGAGTCTGTGGAATGGGAGAATCAAGCCATGGCGAATGCCGACTACGCGCTTCTGCTGACCCCCCACCTCGCGGACCGGGTCTGGGGTGGGAGTATCCTCGGCCAAGGAATCGGTGAGGCGTGGGATCTCTCCGTGCACGAGCACGGGGTCTCGACGATCGCGAACGGACCGCTTCAGGGCGAATCGCTCGCCACCGTCGTCGCCCGCAACGAGGGGGACTTCGGCGGCCCGATCGAGTTGCTCGCCAAGCGTCTCGACGCACGCGCCGACCTCTCCGTCCAGGTGCACCCGAAGGACGGCGACCCGAAGACGGAGGCGTGGGTGGTGCTCCAGGCGGACCAGCGCGCCGGCGTCTTTCTCGGCTTCGATGACGCGATCAGCACGGACGAATTGCGCCGATCGGCCGAAGACGAAAGCCTTCCGAAGCGGATGCGGTTCATCGAGGTGCAGTGCGGCCAGGCCGTTTTCGTGCCCTCGGGAACCGTGCACGCGATCGGCGCCGGGCTGTTCCTGTTCGAAGTCCAGCAGTCGAGCGACACCACGTACCGCCTGTTCGACTGGGGCCGCGGTCGCGAACTCCACCTGGAAACCGGCCTCCCCCACTGCGATCTCGACGGCGCCCCCGCGCTGCCCACCCCCAAGCCGCGCCCCGATGGCGCCCTCCGCCTCGTCGAGTGCGACTTCTTCTTCGTCGACCGCATCGACACGACCAAGCCGCACACACTCGACCCGGGCCAAAAGTGGATCGCGGTCCTGATCGTCGCGGGCTCGGCCAACGTCGCCGGAACCCGCGCCGGACCCGGCGAAACCGTCCTGCTCCCCAAGGCAGCCGGCCCCGGCCACCTGGAGCCGGACCGATCCTGCACGGCGCTGATCTACGGCCCAAGCCGAACCTGAACCGATCCCCGAAGCAGCAAACGGACGGCGATTTTCGATAGCCGGCTGACGTTTGAACGAGAGTCCCGGTGGCCGTTCGATGACCGGCGGACGCGCGAACGCCCCGGCAGCCGGTCACTCGCGCAACAGATCGATGATCGTTTGGGCGAGTGCCAGGGTCTTGAGGTCGATCTCGGGGTCGCGAAACCAGTGATCCAGGCCCACGGCCAAGACGATGTGTCCGCCCGGCAGAAGTTGGTTCGAAAGCAGCGTCATGCCGTCGTTGGGACCGAACTTTCGCATCGCCGAGTAGGTGCGCTGGACCTGCGGGAGGACCGTGCCGGAGAGCGGGACGGCGACAAAATGGAGGACCGTCAGGTGGCCGGGGAGCGACTGGCCCGCGAACCGCTGCAGGCTGCGTTCGGCGGACATACTCTTCATCGTGTCCAGCGGGATGCCGATGATCCAGCCCACGACGGCCGCAATCCACCGCTTCGGCCAGGTCATGTTTGCGTCGATGAATTCGGTGCCGCGCAAGACCCCGCCAATGCTCACCCAGCCCCGAATGAAGTCCCGATCCTCCGCCGCCATGACGCTGCCGATCGCGTAGGCCACGTCGGGACCGCCCTTGCTCGTACTGACCAGCACGACCTTCTTGCCCGCCGCACGCAGCGCTCGCAGCTCGGCCGCGATGTGCTCCCCGTTGACCTCGACCGTGCCGGCCTCCCGGACGCGAATGAACGCGGTCCCTAACCCCGCCTGCCGCAACAGCGCGCGCGGCTCAGCCATGTCGCCCTTCGTTTCCGTCTTGGATTCGTAAAGCAGGCCCGGCACAAACACGGTGACGTAGTCGTCGGCGCCCTTGGAATCGATCCGGACAACGCCCCGCGCCCGTTGCTCGCGAAACCGCGCCACATGGGCCATGAACCGCTCCTGCATCCGCCGATGTCGCGGCACAGAGAGAAGGCGGCGCACAAAGTACACGGCAGCAAAGTCCGGCGACGCTTCGTCCGACAAGGCCCGCAGGCTGTCGCGACTCAACGGCGCAGAATCGTACCGGGCAAGAAGCCGCGCGATCTCCGCATCCAACTCGGGCCGCGCCCCCGACCGGCTCGGAGAATTCTCGATGAAGTAACGCGCCAATTCGGAATCGACCGTCGTCTGAACAGATTCAAGGCCTACCCGTCCCTCGACCGGAATGCGCGGAATCGAATTGCATCCGCAAAGAAAGGCGAACAGCGCCAGCGCACGCATGGAGCGAGTCTACGTCCGGGCGTCAGGGACGGACGGCGATGTTTTCGGATCAGGGGTCTTTGGCGCGAGCGGGTCGAAACATCAGCGCTTCGTCCGGTTCAACGGAGTTCCGGGCGCACGCGCCCGGCGTTGCCGGAGAAAACCCCAGGCGCTCAAGCAGCCGGCGCGAGCGGAAATTGCGCTCCTTGAACATCGCCCAGAACGTGTGCGCACGGTATTCGCCGGCCAGTTCCGCCATCATCGCTTCAACGCAACGGTTTGCGTAGCCCTTGCCCCAGTACGCGCTGGCGAGGATGTACGCGATGAAGCAGTGTCCGTCCGCGTGCGTCGTGGCCTGCACATAGCCCGCAAGCCGCGAGTCCGGAAGACGAACGACCCAGTTCAACCAGTGCTCGGTACCGTCGGGAGAGCGCCGCGACTCAAGCTTCAAGAAGCGGTCATGAAGCCAGCCCACGGAAGACGGCGGCTCGTTCTCGAACTCGTAGATGGCCGGGTCCCCGAGAACCAAAAACATCTCGGACGCATGCGCCGCCATCTGCGGCACAAGCGTCAGGTCTCCGGCAGCGACAACCCTCATCGACCCCGGAGTCTATCCGTCCCGCTGCACACGGGCCACGAGGACAAAAACATCGCCGTCCCAGCCTTCGCGCCTTCGGCGCTTTGGCGGACGAGCCGCTTGCTGTCGGCCGAGAGGCTTTCTTCGCGGTCAGTTTTCGCTGCGGGTGATGGAGATGGCGACGAAGGCGACGCCGCCGTCCAGGGCCAAGAACCACGGAGCGATGAAACGCAGGGCGCCCCAGGCGGCCGGGACATGCGTGCGGAGCGGGACGCCGCCTTCGAGGAACGGGCGCACGATCCAAAACAACAGGCCGGCCACCATCAGCAGGCGGGTCAGGCCGGCGAGGATGACTTCGGCGCGCGAGCGCATCAGGTTCAGCATGCTGCACAGGGCGGCGCCCGCGAGCAGCACGAAGGGAACCTGATCGCGCCATTCGGTCGCGATTTGCGGGAGCTGCTTCAGGTGCGTAATGGCGAACGGGGTGTCGCCCGATGCCGTCGGCAGGAACGCGAAGACCGCGAGGACGAGAGAGCCGAGAGCGGCGAAGGCCTGGCCCGCGACCTGGCTCGGACGCGTGACCCTGATTCCGGAACCGACGTAGATCGCCGTCATGGCGACCAGCACGACCCAGCCCATTTCGCCGAGGCTGGTCAGCGGGAGGGATGCCGGATTCGACATCGGAAACTCCATCCAGATCAGCCCCGCCGCCATGGGCAGGATGAGCTGGGCGGCGGCCAGGGCGAAGTTGACGAAGTGGCGGGCGCGGGAGCGCCAGCCCACGAAAGCGCCGAGAAGCGCGGCGGCAGCGGCCACGGGGGCGAGCAAGAGCCACGTCCGGACCCACGGGTTTTCGTGCTCCGCGACGAGATTCCAGAGGTACGAGCCACCCTCGAGCGTGGCGGGCATGAGGCACGTCGCGGCCAGAAAAACGCCCCAGAACAGGTCGTATCGGATCCGGCCACGGGACTCGCGCTTTTTCGTCAAACCAGTGGGCACGCTATACTGATCGGTTCGACATGGAACGGCTTCACAAGATTCTCGCCCACTGCGGCGTCGGTTCCCGGCGCGACTGCGAAGAGCTGATCAGCCAGGGCCGGGTCGATGTCAACGGCCAGGTCGTGACCGAACTCGGCACGAAGGTCGATCCGGCCGCGGACCGCATCCGCGTCGATGGCGAAAAGGTCAAGATCGAGCCGCATGTGTACTACCTGGTGCACAAGCCGCGGGGCTACCTCTGCACGAACGAGGACACGCACGGCCGCCCCAAGGTGATCGACCTGATCCCGCAGCAGCGCCGCGTGTACACCGTCGGCCGTCTCGACGAGGGCTCCGAGGGCCTGATCATCCTGACCAACGACGGCGCGCTGGCGAACCTTGTGACTCACCCGCGCTACAAGGTCGACAAGACCTACCGGCTCACCATCGCCGGCCCGGTCACGCCCGAGCAGCTCGACCGCGTCAGTCGCGGCGTCTGGCTATCCGACGGCAAGACCGCCCCTGCGGCCATCCGCGGCGTGCAGCGCAACCGCGGCCGCACGTTCGTCACCGTGACGATCCACGAGGGCAAGAACCGCGAACTGCGCCGCGTCTTCGCCAAGGTCGGCCTCCGCGTGCAGGCGCTCCTGCGTGTCGGCATCGGTCCGCTGCGCCTCGACGACCTGCGCAAGGGCGCGTATCGCCTCCTCCATCCCCGTGAGCTCGACTTCGTGAGGAAGCGTACGGACGGCGATGCCCCCGTCGAAAAGAAGAAGCCGGCTCGCCGCCCGCCCCTCGTCAGAAAGCATCGCCGTCCGTAGGCTCTCGCCCGACGGTCGTCCCCCAGGCTTTCGACGGTTGACGTGCCCACGAAAAAGCCCGCGCCGATCGACGCGGGCTTTTTCTCTGGTACCCCCACTAGGACTCGAACCCAGATCTACGGCTCCGGAGGCCGCCGCTCTATCCGTTGAGCTATAGGGGCTTGGGAGCCGCTAGTCTACTCGTCCCGACTCGTGCGGCGATTTTTCAGCCACGCCTGCCAGTACGCGCGCACGTCCGACGGATTCTTGTTCTCGCCGGTCGCGGTGCGACGCAGGCGGGTCAGCGCCGCATCGGCCTTGTCACCCTTGACACCGAGCAAAACACGAACACGCGCGTGCAACGGCAGCGTCGCGGCGAAGTCCTGGAGCGCGGCGCGACTCTGCAGCCCGGTCAGGATCACCTTGAGCTGGCGCCTCCCCTCCGGCCCGGCCGTTTTCGCCCACGCCTCCAATTCCGCCACGTTGCCGGGCGCCCCGGCCAGCGCGCGGGCGGCACGGGCTCGGCGCTCCGGGCTCGCCGCGTCCAGGTCGGCCAAGTGCGCCTTCAGGATCTTGGGATCGAGGCGCGCCGGCGGCGCGAGCAGCAGCGGCGCCAACTTCGCGTCGAGGTCGAGGCCGTACTTTCCACGGACGTGCGCGGTCAGGTTGTCGCCCGACCCGTCTCCCGTCCTGCTCCGAAACGTCGTGGGGCGTCCCGGATTGCCGAAGATCAGGTGCACCATGTCGCCGTCGCGCATCACGGAAACGGTGTTCTCGGAGATCAGGTAACTCAACAGGCCATGGTCGTCGTCCTTGGCCTCGCGGAGCCCCTTCAGAAACTCGCGCTTGGCCCGTCGAAAGTCGGATTCGGCGACCGGAGCGACAAGCTCGAGCGCGTGACCGCGCAACCGCGCCCAGCGGTGGCCCTTGCGTGCCGCTGCTCGGATCAACGCAACCGTCTCCGCGCTGGGGCCATCCTTCTTGTCGGGCTTCGCGTCGGGGATACTTTGCGCCTCCCGGCTGATCGCCTCGTTGACTGCCGCGATCAGCTGCGACGCCCCCGTGATCACGATTGTCTGAGCGCCGGAGAGCCGCCCCTGATCATCGAGAAAAAATCCAAGGCGGCGCACCTGGACCGACTTGAGCAGGCTGCGCGCCAGCGGATGTTCCTCGTCTTCCAGGCCCGTCGGGTCGAAGACGAACGGCCACGCCAAGAGGCACGCGGAATTGCTCGCGACGAATCTGTCGAAGCGGGATCGGCCCTTGTCGAGGTCGTCGCCCGCCCAGTGAATGCCGTGCGTCACGACGTGCAGGACGAGGCGATCCGCGTCCTTGTCGTATTCCATCCGGACGGTCTGGGCCTCGAATTCCAGACATCCGGTCATAGCGAGACACAAGAGCGGGATGGTCTGCAGCATAAGCCGACGCATTCCCGCATAATACCCGCTTGCTCCGCTACGACCCCAGCCGCGACGCCTACGCCATCCTCGGCGTCGCTCCCGGGGCGTCCCAGGACGCCATCGAGGATGCCTACCGCGAAGCGGCGCGCACATGGCATCCGGACAAATCCGTCGCTCCGGACGCGGCCGAACGGTTCCACGACGTCACGGCGGCGGCGACGATCCTGCGCGACCCGGTCACGCGTCGCGCGTACGACCAACAGCGCGAACTGCACCTCGGTCCGATCGCTCGCGCCCGTCCGAAGCCCGGCCGAGGAGAGCCGCAAAAGGCGCACGCGCCGCTGCGCCCGCCGCCGGAATGGATGGCGGACCACGTTCGGGTCCATTTCGACGCCGCGCTGCTCACGATGCATCTGCCGCGGGTCGCCAAGCCCGGCCACCGGCTCGCGTTGTTTGCCGCCTTCACGGTCATGGGCGGCTCCCTCGTCGCCGGCAGCCTCGTCGCCGGAGCCCTGGCGTTCGTCCTGTTCCTGATCGCGTTCGCGCTGGCGGCACCGCCCCACGATGGACTGCTCCTGTGGGCCAAGATCGCCCCCGGTCGCAAGGTCGCGGAGTACCACTCGCTCGATCAGAGCGTCCAAAGATACGACCGCATCGCCGTCCCGTACCAGGCGCTGAGCGTGACCATTGCGGCGCAACGGACGGGCTACGTCGTCTTGATCCACGGCTTCCCGCACGATGCAATCCCCATCCTGCACGAGACGAGCGACCTCGCCGAGGCCAGGCGCTGCGCCCGCGAAGCGGGCGACTGGCTGGATCTACCCCTCGCCGCATGACCCTGGCGCATCTTCCTTACACCCGACCCCGACCCCGACCCCAAACCCAAACCCCCTCCCCCCATGCCGCCCTCGTCCGCCACACAAATCCAGGAACTCGTTTCGCTCCGGTACGACTTTTCTCCCGACGCCGCCCGGCAAAAGACCGAGTTGTTTCGCGCGCTCCGCAAGCGGCGCTGCGCGACGCCGGAGGACGTAAAGTCGTTGCACGAGGCGGCGTGTTTTGCACGCGCGTTTCCCGAGAACGCCGCCGTGCGCGGGGCGACCGAGAAGCTGCTGGAGGAGTTCGGCGCGCGCGCGGACGTGCGGCGGTTTCGGCGGAGGCTGGGCGATTCCGGGATCGCGGGCGCGGCGGTCTACTTCCGTTTTTATTGGCTGATGGCGATCCGGCTGGCCGAGCGCTGGCCGGATGCGATTTCGATCGACTGGAAGGAATTCGAGCGCAAGGCGGATGTCGTCGGTCTGCTGCATCTCCTGGTGACGTTTTCCGAGACGCCGGCGCTGGACGCGCAGGTGCGTGGGGCCCGCGAGTGGATCGACGATCTCAAGAGTGCCGACGAAACGGATGCGGCGTTCCTGATCCGGCGGTTTGCAGCGCTCGACGTGCCGACGCCGGTGCGCGAAAAGATGTACGAAGACCTCGACGTCCCGCTGCGACTCGATCCGGGGCCGACGACGCCGGCGCGCGGACGCGAGTGCTTTGCCCGGGCGCCCGTCGTGTACCGCCGCGAGCCGCCTGAACGGGGCCGGCCCCCCGACTTTCGCCGTGCGGTCCTGGCCTCGCGCCCGCGTGTCCGCGCCGCGAGCCCGATAGAGGCGCGCGAACTCATCGACCTCGCCAACGCCTGCATGGTCAGCCGACACCGCGACCTGCTGGTTTTCCTGCACGGCGATCCGCAAGACGTACGCATCATCGACTGCGGCGACGGCCTTTCGTTCGCCTGCATCGGCGCAACCCCGCAGCGCCGCCTGGTCCTCGAGGCGGTCTACGGATTCCTGACGCTGATGAACGGGGTGCCGATCGGCTACGTCTTGTGCAGCGCGCTGTTTTCGTCGAGCGAGATCGCCTACAACATCTTCGAGACGTTTCGCGGCCGCGGCGCCGCACAGGTGTACGCCAAATTTCTCGGCGCGGTCCACCGCCTGTTCGGCGTCGACTCCTTCGCCCTCGATCCGTATCAACTCGGCCACGAGAACAAGGAAGGCCAGCAGTCGGGCGCGTGGTGGTTCTACTACAAGCTCGGCTTCCGGCCGCACGACCCGGATGTGCGCCGGCTGGTGCGCGAAGAGCTGGCGGCGCTCAAGGCCGACCGCGGCTACCGCACCTCGCCCGCGCGGATCAACGAACTCGCTGCGGAGTACATGTTCCTGCACCTCGACGCGCCCCGACGCGATGTCTTGGGGCACATCGATCTCGGCAACATCGGCGCCCACGTCAGCCGGTTCCTTGCCGACCGCTTCGGCGCCGAACGCGAACGCGGCCTTGCCGAATGTGCCCGCGAGACCGCCCCGCTCCTCGGCCTGCGGAAGAACACGCGCCTCTCGCCGGGAGAAAAGCTGGCGTGGCGCCGCTGGTCCCCGCTGGCCCTCGCCCTGCCCGGTATCGAGCGTTGGACCGCCGCGCAAAAAAGAACCCTACGCGACGTGATGCGCGCGAAGGGCGGCCGGCGCGAGTCCGATTTCGTCAAGCGGATCGACACCCACAAGCGACTGCGCGCAGCCCTGCTGGAACTGTCCCAAACAGCCCCGTAGCGTACGGACGGCGATACCGGTCGCCGTCGTCAGATCGGGGCGAAGCCATGCACATGCGCCAAAGGCAATGCGCTGATGTTGTCCGTGAGCGCCTAGTCCTTGTCGCCGGGGTCTCAAAGCAGGGAGCGATGACGCCGCAATCCTTGAAGATCCGACACTGGGATTTCGATCTTCAAGGATTATTGGCGGCGGGTGATTTCGTGCTGGCCTGCTTTGAGGGGGCCGCGCTTGTCCTTTTGGCCGTTCGGCCACTGGATCGTGACTTCGGCGGATTCGTTGTCGCCCAGGCCGAAAGTCAGGGTCAATTCGCTCTGGCTCAGATACGAACCGCCGGTGCGAACGACGCGGCGCTGTGTGATCGGGCCGGTCTTGGCGTGCACGATCGCGCCCAAAGCTTCCGGATTCCTGGTGCCGGGCTGGCGCAGGCGCAGGCGCAGCGAGCGGTTGTTCGTCTTGAGGTCGTTGCGCAGGACAAGCGGGCGACCGCCGGCGCCGCCGCCGTTGCACGTCGCTACAAAATCCAGGTCACCATCGCCGTCGAGGTCTCCTGCGGCGAGGCCGCGTCCCACGATCTGGCGGGTCAATCCCGGTCCGGTGCGGCGCGAGACGTCGGCGAACCGCTTGCCCTTGAGGTTGCGAAAGAGCTGCGGGGTCTGCGCGAACGAAAGCTCTTTCTTGAGGCGGCTCACCGACGGCTCGATGTGACCGTTGGCCAGCACCATGTCGCACCAGCCGTCGAGGTCGGCGTCGGCCATCACGAGACCGAAGGTCAGGGGCGCGAGCGTGGCGGTTCCGATGCGCGCCGTGCCTGCGTCGTCGCGAAAGATCAGCGGGTCACCGCGCGCGACCGAATACAGCGAGACCATCTCCTCGGAAAAGTTGCCGATCGCCACGGCCAGTTTGCCGTCGTTGCGCCAGTCCACGACGTCCATGCCCATGCCTGCGCGCGCGCGACCGGTGTCGTCGTAGCCTACGCCCGCCTTCACGGCGACGTCGACAAAGCTTGCCTCGCCCTGGTTCAGGAACAGGAAGTTCTGCACGGTATCGTTGGCGACAAAGACATCGATCCGGCCGTCGCCGTCGAAGTCGTCGAGGCACACCGAAAGCGACTTGCCCTTTTCCGCGGTCTTGCTCAGCCCTGACGCAGCGGTCGTGTCGCGAAAACTGCCGTCGGGCTCCTGCAGAAACAGGCGCGGAGTATCCCCCTCGTAGTTTTGCGGCCGGGTGTAGGCCTTGACGCCGGCGACGAGTTCGGCGTGCACGTCGCTGCCCGGCGACCACTTCACGTACGACACCACGATCAGGTCGAGATCGCCGTCGCGGTCCGCGTCGAACCATGCCGCGCCGGTCGACCACGCGTCGCTGCCGGGCACGCCGGCGCCCGACACGCGCGTGAACTTCCCGCCGCCGTCGTTGCGAAACAAGAGATCCGGTCCGCGCGCGGTGACAAAGACATCGGGATCCCCGTCGGCGTCGTAGTCCGCGATCGAACAGCCCATGCCGTAACACGGGATCTCGAGGCCCGAGCCCTTCGTCACATCGCGAAACGTCCAGTCGCCCTCGTTGCGATACAGCTTCATCGTCGGCTGCGGCGCGTCCTCTTCCCACGTCCCGCCCTGGACAAACAGGAGATCTAGATCGCCATCCCCGTCGAAGTCGAACATGCCGACCCCAGAGCCCATTGTCTCGGGTAGCCACTTCTTGCCGGCCGCGCCGTTGACGTGGCGAAAGTCGATGCCCGTCTGATTCGTCACGTCAATGAGCTCGACGCCCGCCTCGACGACCGTCAACTCCGGCAGACCGGCTTCGATCCGGCCCTTGAACATCGGCGACTTCGGTTTTTCTTCCTCGGCGCAGCCTCGTGCAAGCGCGAGGAATCCGATCAACAGGAGGCCGTTGACCAGGCTCCCGGTCACGAAGCTAGCGGTGGATGTGGCGCGGTTGGGCGTCATGGTTGACAGCGGGGTTTTCGAGCAGGAACCGGCGGGCGACCGCCATGGATTCGTTGTCGCGCTTGTACTTGTCAAACGCCTTTTTGGCCTCGGCGGCCTCGGGCTCCCTGCCGAGTTGCCGGTAGATGTCGAGCCGGCGCTTGTGCGCCTGAAAGTCCTCGGGATCGATCCGCAGCACGTTCAAGAACGCCTGCAGGGAAGCGTCGTACTTCTGCATCTTGTAGCGCACCTCGCCGAGCCGGCGCCACACGTCGCGATCCCGGGCAAAGACCCCAAGCGACGCTTCAAACATCTCCTCGGCCTTCTCGAACTCCTCGAGCCGTTGAAACAGGCGGCCCCAGAAGTAGGGCCGCTGCGCGTCGCTCGGCGCGACCTCATCGACCTTTTTGAGCAACGGCACGGCCCTGTTCGGCGTGGCGCTCTGAATCCACCGGCGCGCCTGGTTGCGGTATCCGTCGGCGCGACCGGGCTGCAGGCGGGCGACCTCGCGAAACGACTCCTCGGCCACATCGAACGCACCCTGCAACAGGTTCGCGATCCCGTGGTCGTTGTAGCGCATCCAGATCGCCGGCGTCGCCACCGCGGTGGCCGCCTTTGCGCCGACCGGCAGCGTCACAGCACTGGTCGCAAGCGTCATCACGGGGAGTTCCGGCACGGGCCGCTTGAGCTTGTTAAACACGAACTCGGTATACGTCCGGTTGAACTTGCGCCACATGAGCCGCGCCTCGATCCGCAGGTCTTTCGCATCCGCCGGAACGGTGAACGCGTAGCGGGCCACGTCTGCCGTACCTGGACCGACCACGCGCTTGAACGCCGCGGCGTGAAAGTTCCACGCGTCGCGGTCCGTACCCTCGGTGCCGTCGTGGCGCACCATTACGACGCGGTAGAAGTGCGCCTTCTTGTCCACCCGCCGGTCCTTGCCCATCGCGCCGCTCTGAAACACGATGCGGTCCCCGTCGAACACCAAAAAGTGCACCCAGCCCTGGTTGGAGTCGTTCGTACCGCCGGGAAACGTGTGCCCGACCCGCCGGTTGCGCACGACGACATCGACGACGACCTCCTCGCCGGGCGGCAGACCGGGCCGTGCGGCATCGAGCGCGCGCACCATCGAGCCGTCGCGAAACGTCGCCGCGAAAACGTCGATCGACATTCGGCCGCGCAAGTTGCGCTCCATCTTGTCAAGCATTTCCGTGTCGCCGCGGAGCGCGGGCAGCGCGTTGTTGACCGCCAGGAACCGGTGCGACCGCACGGTACCGTTGTGCGCCGACACGTCGCCGCGCGTCGCCGCCTCGGGCGGCATGTGGCAGTCCTGGCAGCGGGTCGGCTGTGCCGGCAGATAGAACGTCCGCGCCGCCCCGTGCGACACCCCGCTGTTTTGCCACGCGTCGTATTCGTCCTGGCCGCGCAGGTATCGGTACCGATTCACCGGCACGTCCAGCGACACCTTGTGGCACATCATGCAGTACTCGGGCGTTCGAAAAAACGGCTTCATGAACTGCCGTCGGTGCGCCCCGGGCTTGGCCTTGATCATCTGGTCGGCGACGTAGCGCCGCCAGCCCGAGTCCGCCTCGTCGAACACGTAGGGCGACGCGGAGAGATCCAGGTTGTAGTTGCCGTTGCCGGCGAGACCGTGGCGACGGTCGATCGCGTGGCACGCGATGCAGGTCAGCCCGGCGGTCGCCGCGGGGTCGTCGAGATCGAAGTCCTTTTCGAAGTTGCCCGGAAACAGCAGCGCCGGATCATGGCAGCCCGCGCACCACTGCGACGCCTTGCGGCCCACGGCCTCGCGCGCCGACTCGACCGCCGCAAGATAGAACGGATTCGAGAGGCTGGCGTGCCGGTGCGCCGACGCCTGCCACTGCGCGAACACATCCGGATGGCAACGCTTGCACGTCTCGTCACGCATGATCTGATGCGTCTTCGCGAATCCGCCGGTCGAGGTCGTGGCCAGCGACGGGAAAAACGGCGCCGACGCCGCGGGAAAGTTGTCCGCCAGAAACGGCAGAAACGGATCGGAAAGATCGCCGTCCGTTTGCTTTGCTCCGTATGGGTTACCCCCGGCTGAGGATCCCTGGGCAACGGGAACGGACGACGATGTTTCCGGCTTGGCGACGGCGTGGGCGGCGAGCAGCATCCCGGTCAGGAGCAGGGACACCGCGCACGCCCGCAAGACCCGCCGGCGCGGCGGCTTGAAGTGGCCGACGAGCCGGTGCAGTCCGTAGGCGAGCGGCGCCAGGACGGCGAGGACCTGATGCGCCACCAGTATCCACGCGAACTCGCGCGAGTTGGCCTCGTAGAAGATGTACAGGCCGGACACGAACAGCAGGTACGCCGCGGCGGTCAGCGTCAGACCGGAGCTGACGGAGGACCGGTCGAGCAGCTTGCGCACGCGACCCAGGTGCCAGACGATGAAGACCGTGGCGAGGACCAGAAGCAGCGTGCCGCCCACGAGGTGGGCGATCAGCATCAACTGGTAAAAGACCGTCAGGTCGCGCGTGCCGTCGGTGAGAAACAGGTACGCCGAGTTGGCCAGCAAGAACAGCGCGAGCCCGATAACCCACTTGAAGAAGCTCCGCTGGCCCGGAGTCAGGATGGTCTGCATCAGAACTTCAGTCGAGCGCCGGACCCGTCATTGCATAATCCGATACGACGCGAACCGGGTCGCGGGCCGCGAAAACCGCGCTAGCGCAGCTCACCGAGGCGCGAGACGTCGGCGATCTCCCCCGCGGGCACGCGCAGCATGTCGTGTTTCTTGAAAACGCCGTACTTGACGGCGAAGTCGAGGTAGTCCGCGGTCGTCTTGCCATCCTGGCCGTCGTCGTGCTGGTCGACGTCCATCAGGACGATGCCTTCGTCGGTCCGCGTGTCGCAGCGCCCGACGTAGACGCGCGGGCCGTGCGTGCGCACGACCACCGTCATCCCGTGCAGCTCGCCCTTGTCGTCGTGAAACGTGCCCATCAGCGATTCCTTCAGAAGCGCTAGGCGCAAAACTCGTCGAATGCGGTGACGAGCTCGAACGCCACGCTCGGCGGGTCGCGCCCCTCGATCATGTGGCGCGGCATGTAGTACACCGCCTCGCCGTTCCTGAAGAGCACCGCAGACGGGCTACTGGGCGGAAACTGGCTGAAATGGCTGCGCGCCTTGGCGGTGGCCTCGGCGTGCTGGCCGGCGAACACGGTCGCGACGCGATCCGGCTTCTTGTCGTTGCCGAGCGCCACCCGCAGGCCGGGCCGGGCACTCCCTGCGGCGCACCCACAAACGGAGTTGACAAACAGAAGCACGGTTCCGTCCCGGGCGTTCAGGAAGTCATCGACCTCCTGTCCGGTGGTGAGTTCGGCGGCGCCCATCTCGACCATTTCCTGGCGCATGGGCGCGACGAGTTGCGGGTCATACGGCATGGCGGCCATGCTACTAGCCGGCATTATTCATGTCCACGTGTCGGACCAATGCGGACGCGTAGAGTGGGTTTTGGACGGCACCGGTGCCGTTCGCCTGTTCCGGCCATCCGTTCTCGGATTCGCCCGTTTCCCTCGGCCATGGCGTTCCGACGGCCTACAGGCACGGACGGCGATGCTTTTTACTGACAGTATCGGGGCCGGCACAGGTTGGACAGCGCGCGCGCCGCCGCCCCCGCACCCCCCCTTTTTTGCATCTGAAGGCATTTTTCAGGCTCCTTTCGACGGAAATCCACCTTCGAGACAGCTGCGCCGCGAGGCCGTTTGCGCTTCGGCCGTGTTGTGGTTCATTTGCCAGTGGCAGGGAATCGGGAGAACGTGCAGCAGGGTAAACAGGGAACATCCAACTTCGGGAAGAGCGACGCCAAGTCGGCGCGCGCCCCGGCCGTGGTCGATCCGCGGCTGCTCCGGGCGCTTCTTTCCGTGCCGCGCGTGCTGCGTCTCTATCCGACCGGGCACCAGCGCGTGGAAGCGCAGTTGGCCCAGTTGGAGCAGGCGCTGGCGCTCCGGTTCGGAGACGAATGCCAGCCGCTGCACTTTGTCGTTCGCGGCGGGCAGCTCGAGCTGAACGGCGAAGAGCCTTCCTGCTCCCCGGAGCTTGCGGGGGAACTCGCGTTCAAGCTCCGCCGCCGGCGCATCCGCATGCTGACGTTGCGGCCGGGGGTCCAGCGCAGGGAGCTGGAGCGCGTGGCCGAGATGATTGCCCTCGACCACAAGGAGCTCCTGCGAGCCGGCGGGCCGGTCCAGTACCTGTCGCCGGACGGCGACGACGCGACGGCGCATGTGGAAGTGCGGCTCTTCCAGGGCGCCGGCGGCGATGGTGACGGCGACGGTCTGTCCCGCATCGCCGCCGTCGTGGCCCAGACTCTCGCCTCGGACGAGACCCTGAGCCGCCTCGAGCGGATCCGGGCCGCCATCGCCGACCAAACCAGGGACGACGCCATCGCGGTCGAGGCACAGGCCGAGTTCGAGGACGTGCTGCACGACTTCTTGGCCCGGCCGGAATGGGAAGGCCTCTCCGAACCGGAGGCGAAACGGGCCCTGCTGGGGTTCCTCGACCTCCTGGAGCACACCCTGGCCGGCCGACCCGGCGACGGTTACCGCGCCCGCATCGACAGCCTCAAGTCGTTTTTCAGGAGCCTCGATCCCGACGACCTGGCCCGCGGCTCGGACCGGGGCGCGGCCGGGGCTGGGGACGGCGACGGCGACGGCGACGACGATCTCAGCGAATCGAACGCCGTGTCGTATGACGCCGAGGGTGTGGACGAGTTCCTCGGGGATGTGGCGAACGCCGGGGACTCCGTCCGCTCCGTCCGCCGCGAGATGGACGAACACTGCCACGAGGAAAACGCGCTCCTGATTCTTTGCGAACTCATGGTTGCGGCGAGCAACCAGGCGAAGTACCAGGAGCGGCGCGACATGTTCCTGGGCGCGATCTCGGGGCGAGCCTGGTCCAGCCGGTCGCTCGCCCGCGTCCTCCGCTTCATGGTGATCGAGATGAAGCCGGTGGGCTTCGAGACCAACGACTCTCTCGTGCAGGCGGTGTTCACGACCACGGACGACGAGGAGGCGCTCGTCTTGTTTCTCGCCTCGATGAGCAGCCGGCAGGATCTGGCGCGGCCGATTCTCGCCCAGCTCGCGAAACGTCCGGACCCGTTCCCTCTCCTCGTACGCCTTTTGCGCGCGCCCCTCCTGGAGTCGTTCCGTCCCGCGCTGACGGACCGACTCCTGGAGACGGCGATCGCGCGCCAGGAGGCGTTGAACCGCTGGGCACTCAAGAACCGCTCGGCCTTCTTTCGGCCCGAGGTCTTTGCTCCGCTCTTCCGGCGCGGCACGGAACTCGTCGGGCCGATCGCGAAGGAAATCCTCGCGCGGGGCCCGTCGCGCGACCGCGTGGAGCTCATCTCCCGCCTGCGTCGCGACGGCTCGTCGAAAGCGCTGCGCATCCTCGTGATCGGCATGCCCTTCGGCGGCGGCAACTGCGACCGCGAACTGCTGCGCGCGCTCGGCTCATTCGACCATCCGCTCGCCGTCGGAGCGCTGCGGGAGGTCGTGCACCGTTCCAACACCGGAGAGCTGCGTTCGGCCGAGGCAAGCGCGGCGCTGCATTCGCTGAGCCGAATGACCCGGAAGGAAAGTCTCGACTTCATCCACGAAGTGGCCGGGGCACGACGCCTCGGGATTCCCTTGTACCGCGACGGGCTCCGACGGCTCGCCGCAAACATCCTGGTGGAGTTCGAAGGATGAACGACACGGCAATTCAACTCGACCTTGAGCACGCAGAGCTGCTCGCAACCGGCCTGGCCGGCACCTTGGCCGCGCGGCGAATCTACGCGCCGGGCCATTCACGCATCGAAGGCGCCATCCGCGGCTTTCTCGGCTCGCTCAAGGCCGTCACTGCGGCGGGCGAGCAGTTCCGGGTGACGACCGCGGCCGGCCTGCTGACCTACGCCGGCGTACCCCTGTGCGCGGGCCATGGTTCCGTACGCCAACTGGCCGGTCTGCTCGCGAGCCGCAAGGTCGGCGGCATCGAGTTCGGCGCGGCTGTCGGCCCCGACTCCTTGCGTTCGTTCATCGAATGGGTCGTCGATGGCAACCCGAGGCCTGCCGATGAGTGCAATTGGGCGGGAATCACGCTCCTGGCCGACGGCGCCGGGGAGGGCGGCGACGACGAGCAAGCGCGGCGGGTGGTCGAGTCTTTCCGCGAATTCGGCGTGGCGCAACAGGTGCGCGAAGCGTCCGTCGAGGTGATCGAACACGTCCTCGACGACGTGCGCCTCGGCCGCGACGTTGACTTCCGCGAGATCGTGGAGCTCACCCAGTGGGTCGCCGAGGCCGCCCACAGCGAGGGCACGCGGCTCGTCGCCACGACCCAGCGCATCATGGGCGACGCTTACACGCTCAACCACTCGGTCAACGTCTTCCTGATTTCCACGTCGCTGCTCCAACCGTTCGCCCGCGACCGCAAGCAGCTCGCCCGTTTCAGTCAGGCGGCACTACTCCACGACGTCGGCAAGACGCTCGTCCCGCGCGAGATCCTCTACAAGCAGGGCAAGCTCACCGACGAGGAGTTCGAGCAGGTCAAGCTGCATCCGGAACTCGGGGCGGAAATCCTGGCGCGCAACCCGCACATCGATCCGCTCTCGATCGAGGTCGCGTATTGCCACCACATGCGCGAAAACGGCCACGGTTATCCCACGCCGAGCCTGCCCATCAGGCCCGGCCCGGTTTCGCGCATCGTCCAGGTCTCGGACATGTTCGAGGCGCTGACCGCGCACCGTCCCTACAAGGAGGGCATGAGCGCGGAGCGGGCGGTGCGCACGATCGGAAGCATGAAGGGCATGGAGGCGCGCCAAGACGCGCTTGCCACGCTGATCCGCCGCCTCACCATCTCGCCTCCGGGCTCGGAGGTCTCACTCCACACCGGCGAACGCGGCGTGGTGATCGAGGCCTATCCGGACGCCCCGCACCATCCCCGCGTGCGCATCATGACGGACGAATCCGGCCGCACACTGGCGTCCCCGCTGGACCTCGACCTTCGTGACCGTATCGAGGAAGACGATCGCCCGATCGACAAGGTCC
Organism: Planctomycetota bacterium; assembly: GCA_021776735.1. Lineage (GTDB taxonomy): Bacteria > Planctomycetota > PLA2 > PLA2 > PLA2 > JAJFFH01. Next base: position 79,009 of record JAJFFH010000061.1, read on the forward strand.
ACCTGAAACCGGGCATGGTAAGAACCGGCCGAGAAGCCGCCGCCGCATCCCTCACGGTCCGGTAGCGCCGCCGCCGCGGACGCGAGCTAACGCCGCCGCCGAGAAGGGACGCTGCTACCGAGCTCGCTCTGCTACCGGATCGCTGGCGTATGCAGCCTCTAGAAGGTTGCTGCTCTGGCATCCCATACCGAGCCTGGCGAGCGGGCAAGCCGCACGAAATCCGGGGGGGGACAAGACCGGGCGTCAGCTGACGGACGGCGATGCACAGGGCGGACGCGTGGCGGGCATCCGCAAGCAGGAGCAGCGGGCAATGTCGTTCGGGATCGGATACTGGTGGGGTGTCTGTTGATGCTGCCGTGCAGGATTTCCGGGCCGCGACGCGCGAGATCAAGAGCAATCTCGACGTGCGGCGGCTCATGTTCGTGGTCGTCAACATCATGCTGCCGGGCGGAGTCGTCGCCATCGCGGACTGCCTGTCGCACGACGGGTATCCGGACGCGGTCTCGTGGTTGCCGCGCCACATTCTCCTGATCGCCGGGCTGGTCTTTTTCATTGTCGGCTCGGTCGTGGCCGTCGTGCTCGGCCGGTGTCACTTCGGCATGGTCATCAACGGCTCGAAGCTGGCCAAGGTCCGCACGGGCAACGTCGTGTTTCACGGTCTCAACTGGTTGGGGGTCACGACGAACTTCGTGATGCTGGCGGGACTCGCCGCCGGCGCCGGGCTCGGTCTCGCCCTGCTGTCGATCGGCTGGACAACGCTGGCGTGGATCGGCGCGCTCGCCGTGGTCGTCCTCCTGCCTCTGGTCCTGCGCGTAAAGCACCTGAACGCAAACGACCTGGTGAAGCGCCTCGCCGGCCACTGGCAGCACGCCGAGTTGCCCTCGCGGGTGCGCGAAGAACACGTCCAGATGTCGCTCGACGCGACCAACGCCGACGTCGCGGTCATCGTCACCATGGCCACCGCGCTCTTTGCCGGCTTTCTGGCCGCCATGGCGAACTTGGGCGGCGTCAAGGACTCCCACATCCTGCCGGTCGCACCCGCGACATTCCGTCTGTGGGCCGTTCCCGTGCTCAGCGCCTACCTGACTGGTTTCCTGCTCCTCTCGGCACGCATGATCGCGCGGCTCCGCGTGGCGCTGGCGCAGCACTCCGCGACGCTCGCGGACCTGCGCAACGAGCCCGACAATCCGTGGCGATTCAACCCGCTCGAACGCACGTTCCTGCTGTTTCTGATCACCAACGCGCTCGCCGCGCTCGGGCTGGCCATGCTGCTCTGGACCGGCCTCGGCGGCCGCGTCGCTGCCCTGTCGGCCGCGGCCCTGCTCGCCGCCGGCTGCATTTGGTATCCCACGACCCTGACCCGCGCCGCCCCCGCTCCCGCAGGGTCTCTCCCCCCCCCGCCCCCCGGACCCCCCACCCCTTCTTCATCCTGAACCCAAACCCCTCTCACCGGTTTGCATCACGGTTAAGGTCTTTCCATGTTCGAAGTCGAGCAAAACGTCTCGTTCCCCGCACTCGAGCGCGAGCACCTCGCGTTCTGGAAAGAGGAGCGCATCTTCGAACGATCGCTCGAGCAAAACCGCGCCGGCAAGCCGTTCATCTTCTACGAGGGCCCGCCCACCGCCAACGGCCAGCCGCACTGGGGCAGCGTGTTCACGCGCGTCAGCAAGGACGTGTTCTTGCGTTACCAGACGATGCGCGGCCGTTTCGTCCCACGCCGCGAAGGCTGGGACACGCACGGGCTGCCGGTGGAGGTCGAGGTCGAAAAGGAACTCGGCGTCAAGGGCAAGGCGGGCATCGAGGCGTACGGCATCGAGGCGTTCTCGCGCAAGTGCGTGCAGTCGGTCTGGCGCTACATCGACGCCTGGCACGACATGTCGCAGCGCATCGGCTTCTGGCTCGACACCGACGGCTACGCGACCTACCACACCTACTACGTCGAAAGCGTCTGGTGGGCGCTCAAGACCCTGTTCGACAAGAACCTGCTCTACCAGGACTACAAGAGCATCTGGTGGTGGCCGCAGGGCAACACCGGCCTCTCCGCCGGCGAAGTGGGCGAGGGCTACCGGGCCGTCGATGATCCGTCGGTCGTCGTGCGCTTCAGGACCGGGGACGGCCGCTCGCTCCTGGCCTGGACCACGACGCCCTGGACCCTCCCGAGCAACGTCGCCCTGGCCGTGGCAGCCAAGGAGAACTACGCGGAAGTAAAGCAAACGGACGGCGACGTCTTGATCATGGCGCGCGCGCTCGTCGAGAAACACCTGCCGGAGGACAGCTACGAAATCGTGCGCGAGTTCGTCGGCAAGGATTTGGAGGGCCTCGAGTACGAGCCGCTCTACAACTGGGGCGACCCGGGCGGCAAGGCGCACGTCGTCGGCTGCGGCGACTTCGTCACGCTCGACAGTGGTACAGGCATCGTGCACATCGCGCCCGCGTTCGGCGAGGACGACAACCGCTACGGCAAGGAGCAGGGACTCGGCTTTTTGCAGCTCGTCGAACCTGACGGCACGTTCAACGCCGACAGCGAGTTTGTCGCCGGGATGAACTTCAAGGCAGCCGACAAGCCGATCATGCGCGACCTCAAGGAGCGCGGACTGCTCTTCTCGCAGGCGACGTACCGCCACGACTATCCGTTCTGCCCCCGCGCCCCCCTGGACCCCCTGATCCAGTACGCCCGAAAATCCTGGTTCATCCGTACGAGCACGGAGAAGGATCGCGTGGTCAAAAACAACGCGGCGGTCCGCTGGCAGCCCGAGCACATCCGCGACGGCCGCATGGGTGATTTTTTGCGCAACAACGTCGACTGGGCGCTGTCGCGCGAGCGCTGGTGGGGCACGCCCCTGCCGATCTGGATCAACGACGAAACCGGCACGATGGAGGCCGTTTCCTCGACCGCGGAGATCCTTGTGCGCAACCCGGACGCCTTTGCCGCGTTCGACCGGGCGAAGGCCGCCGACCCCGACCTGCCCGACGACCTGCGGGTTCATAAGCCGTGGATCGACGAGGTCACGTGGACGCGCGACGGCGAGCCGGGAACCTATCGGCGCGTGCCCGAAGTCATCGACTGCTGGTTCGACGCGGGCTCGATGCCGTTTGCGCAGTGGGGCTATCCGCACCAAAACCGCGACAAGTTCGAGGCGGCGTTTCCGGCGGACTTCATCACCGAAGCGATCGATCAGACGCGCGGCTGGTGGAACGCGATGCTACAAATCTCGACGCTGCTGTTTCCCGATCGCGCGGTGCCACATCCGTTCCGAAGCTGCGTCGTGCTCGGTTTCATCACCGACGCCGAGGGCAAGAAGCAGAGCAAGCGGCTGCGCAACTACGAGCCGCCGATGGAGGCGCTCGAAAAGTACTCGGCCGACGCCGTGCGCTGGGCGCTACTATCCAACACCGCGCCGGGCCTCGGTGCCAAGTTCGACGGCCCGATCGCGACCGAGGCGGTGCGCGACCTCTTGTTGAAGGTCTGGAACGTGTACTCGTTTCTGGCAACGTACGCGCGCATCGACGGCTGGGAGCCGCAGCCCCCGCCCCCCCCTGTTGCTACGCGTCCGACGCTCGACCGCTGGATCCTCGCCGAGCTCGACGCGACGGTCCGCGATGTCCACGCGGCGTTCGAACGCCTCGAGAGCAACGTCGCCGCGCGCCGGCTGCAGGCGCTCGTCGATGGCCTGTCGAACTGGTACGTGCGCCGCAGTCGCGACCGGTTCTGGACCGAGGGCGACTCCGCGGACAAGCATGCCGCGTTCTCGACTTTGCACGAGGTGCTGTGCGACGTCGCGACGCTGCTCGCGCCGTTCACTCCGTTCCTGGCGGAAACCCTGTTCCAGCGCCTCGGGCGCGGCGTTGACTCGGACGGCGTTTCGTCGGTGCACCTCCTGCACCTGCCGGACGCGCGCGACGAGCTGGCTGACGACGACCTGCGCGCGGCGATGGCGGCGGTGCGCGATCTGGTCGCGCTCGGCTTGCAGGTGCGCAACGTGAACAGGCTCAAGGTGCGCCAGCCGCTCGCCGAGGCGATCCTGGTTCTCGGGGACCCGAGCCGGGTCGAGGGCTACACGGACATGTTCGCCGACGAGCTGAACGTCAAGCGCGTCACGTTGTCCGACGAGCCGGCGAAGTACGTCGAGTACGAGGTCGTGCCGAACTTCCGCGCGCTCGGCCCCAAGCTCGGCAAGCGCATGCCGCTGTGCAAGAAAGCACTCGCCGCGGCGGACGGCTCCAAACTGCACGCGCAACTCGAGAGCACGGGCACGATCCGGATGAGGCTGACGGACGGCGATGCCTTTGAGCTGACGCGCGCCGAGGTGGAAATCCGCCTGCGCGCGAAGGAAGGCTACGCCGCCGCGAGCCACGGCGACCGCGTGGTGGTACTGGACACCCGGGTCACCGACGAGCTGAAGCGCGAAGGCGCCGCGCGCGAGGTCATCCACCACATCCAGGCGGCAAGAAAAAAGCTGGACCTGAAGTACGAAGCGCGCATCCAGGTCACGTGGCATACGGACGACGATGACCTTGCCCAAGCCGTCACCGAACACGAGTCCCACATCCGCCGGGAAACGCTGGCCACCACGACGCAACGCGGCGCGCCGAACGCCGACAACAAGCACGAAGCAAGCATCGACGACGCCACGCTGTCGTTCTCGATCGCGACGGTGTGAGCGCCGTGGATCTTTCGCGGATTACGCGCGACGCCGAAGTGATCGGCGGACGACCTTGTATCCGCGGACCTTCCGCGACCGCTCGGAGGTGACGGAGATGTCGCTGCCGCTTCTGGCGGATTTCGTGTGCCCAGCGCTCGGCCTCGCGGTGATCCTGGCACCGGCCCTTCCCGGTCGCCCATTCAGGACCGGCGATCTTTGGGCGCGCACCGCTGCCGCTACGGCCGGGGTCTATGCCCTCGCGGGACTGGATCGCTGGTTTTCGTGGTGGTCCTCGGCGGGCCTGGACTTCAGCACCCACACCGGCGTCGCGATCGCATTGGCGACGGGACTTGCCGTCAGCACGCGCCGTGCCCGAGTTCCGGTCGGTGCGGTATTGCTTGGATACGCAGTCCTGATCGTGCATCTCGGATACCACTCCGTCGCAGACACCCTCACAACGGCCGCCGCCACCGCCCCGGCAACCCTCGCCGCCTTCTCCGCCTTCGCCCGGCCCTCCGGCCAGACGCCGCCCGATGCGGGTGGCACAGGCGGCGCGAAACGCCCCGCGCGCAATCGCGAGTAGCGATGGCCGAGAACCGCGCCGCCGACGGGGCTACGGCTCCGGGTCACCGAAGAGCACACGGGCAGGCGGCGAAGTTCGGCGCGAGCACCCGCACCCGGTGGAAGGCTGTCGGGCGGCATCCACATTTGGCGGCCCGGGTTCGCTTCATTGGGGCCACCGGTGCTCGCGCGTGTTGCGCCGCATCTACCCGAACGCCGTCGCTTCAATGGGGCCACCGCTTCAACGCGGTGGAAGGGCCGCGACGCGACGCCGCGCGCGAACGTGAACCGGACCACGCGGGGGCTTCAATGGGGCCACCGCTTCAACGTCCTAACGTCAAGACGTTGTGATTGGACCACGCCACTGCCCCCAGCGACGAACTGTCTCGGATCGGCGACTCGACGGAATCCATCCGACCCCCTCCCCACGACGAGGCCCAAATCTGCTAGTATTCGGTGGGCTCGGTCCGGGGTTTTCTTTGAAGCGGCTGGCGATTCTTGCCTTTGGCGCGCTGCTTGGCGCGTGCGGAGGGTCTTCGGGAGGCTTTCTTCCTCCCGAGCCGTTCATCCAGCTTTTGCCGACCGGGACCGGGGCCTATGCTTCGCCGCCCGTCGCGGATGCGCTGGGAACGATTTCCAACAACGGTCTCGGCTACACCGGCGAGGTGGACCACTTCACCATCGAGGCGCCCGCGGACGGTCGCCTGCAAATCTCGCTGGCCTGGGATCAGGAAGCCAACATCGACCTCATCGTCTCGCGCGACGCGGAGGCTTTGGACCGGCTTGCCGAAGGTTTGATGAGCGGGTTTCAGCCCGAGTACGTAGGACTTACGGTCACCAAGGGCCAAGTCGTGCATCTGTTCGTCGCGGGCTGGGTCGGCGACCCCGGCGACTACACCGTCGAAACGATCCTGCTTCCGGAAACATCGCCGTCCTTCGGCTTACGTACGCCTCCGGCCCTGGAAAACGGACAGCCGTCGAACCGGCACATCGATTTCATCTTCAACGTCGAGCTTGAGCCCAACCAGGATGTTGCCGGCTCCGCGACGATCGTGATCGGCACCGGCCACCTCGCCGAAGGCACCTGGTGCATCGACCGGGATCGACTGCGTTTCCTTCCGCGCCTGCCGTTGCAACCGGGCGACCCCGGCGGACTGCGGCCGGGCGACATCTACACGCTGCAATTCGCACGCGCCGCCAACGGCATCCGCGCGGTGACCGGCGAGTACCTTTCCGACGTGATCCAGGTGGCCTTCGACGCGGTCGCCCCCGTCGAGGAAGAGCCCGGCGAGCCGTTGCGCGTGATCGGGACGGCACCATCTCCGGGTCAGCCCGCAACGGACGGCGAGATCCTCTTGGCGTTCAACGAGCCGCTCGACCCGAACCGGCTCGATATCCGCTTTGAACGCATCGACACCGGCGGCGCCCCCGCCCCCCTCTCTTTTCGCTTCGCGCTCACCCAGTTCCTCGGTTGCAGCGGCTCGCTCGAATCGCGCATTACCATCGCGCCCGACCAGGCCATCGATCCCGGTGCGATCGTCGCGGTCGTGGTCGGCCAAGGAACCCGCTCGCTCACGGGCAAGCCGCTAAACGGGGAATACCAGGCCACGTTCGCCTACACTTCGGGCGGATGACCCGCGATCTTTTTTTGCGCTCGCTGCGCCAAGAGCCTGTTGAGCGATTGCCCGTTTGGATGATGCGCCAGGCTGGGCGCTACCTGCCCGAATACAACGCGACCAAGAAAAAGGCGGGCGGGTTTCTCTCGTTGTGCCGGACCCCCGAGCTGGCGGTCGAGGTCACGCTGCAGCCGCTGCGCCGGTTCGATTTCGACGCCGCGATCCTTTTCAGCGACATCATGGTACCGATGCTGCCCGCGGTGCCGGGGCTCGACTTCGCGCCGGGGCCGACACTGCCGGGACCTGTCACCGATGCCGAGGCGCTCGGGCCGCCGGACGCCGTCGCCGATGTCGACTTCGTCTACGAGACCATCCGCCTTCTGCGCGCCGAGCTCGACGTTCCGCTCATCGGCTTCGCGGGCACGCCCGCCACCGTCGGCACCTACCTCGCGGAAGGCGGGTCTTCGAAGAACTTCACCGCGCTGCGCAAGATGCTGCACGCCGACCCGGCGCGCGCGCACGCGTTCCTGCGCCGCCTCGAGGAATTGATGCTCGCGTATCTCGAGCGCCAGATCGACGCGGGCGTGCACGCCGTGCAACTGTTCGACTCCTGGGGCGGCGAGTTTTCGCACGCGCAGTTCGAAGAATTCTTCGCCCCCGGGCTGCGGCGCATCGTTGCCACGCTCAAGCGGCGCGTGCCGGTCATCTACTTCGCGCGCGGACCGCTGCGCGACGTGGGCGCAACCGTGACAGGTGTTGATTGGCGTATCGACCTCGCCGAAGCACGTGGGCGTGGGCCGGTCCAGGGCAACCTCGATCCGACCGCCCTGTTCGCCGACCCGGCGACCGTGCGCGCCGCGGTCCAGAAAATGGCAGCGCCGCTCCGGGGCACGGGCTACGTCGTCAACCTCGGCCACGGCGTGCTGCCGGGCACCCCGATCGAGAGCGTGCACGCGTTCGCGGACGCCGCCCGCGCGGTATGACGGCCCCCCGCGTCATCGGCGCCGGCATCTCCGGACTCACCGCGGGCTTGTACCTCGGCGCCCCGGTCATCGAGAGCAGCGACCGCGCGGGCGGCAACGTCCGCACGGAAACCATCGACGACTGCATCGTCGATTGGGGCCCGAACGGCTTCTTGGACAACGAGCCGGCAACGCTGGCGCTCGTCAAAAAGCTCGGCCTGACGGACCGACTCGTGCGCGCGCGCGAGTGCGCCGCCGTCCGCTACATCTGGCGCGCCGAGAAACTGCACAAGCTGCCGTCCAAACCGCAGCAGTTTCTGGTCAGCGGATGTCTTCCGCTGCTCGGACGCCTGCGTTGTTTGCTCGAACCATTCGTACGTAGGCAAACGGGCCCGCCCGCGCCGAAGCGCGGAGCGCGAAGGCGGGACGGCGATGTCTCCGACACGGGCGCGCCGGGCGAGCCGGGCGAATCCGATGAGACCGACGAGTCGGTCTGGGGCTTCGCACGGCGCCGGCTCGGGCGCGCGGCCGCGGACGTGTTGGTCGATGCGTTCGTCACCGGCGTGTTTGCGGGCGACCCGAAGCGGCTCAGCGTGCGCAGCGCATTCCCGAAACTGAAGGCCCTGGAGGAAAAACACGGCTCGCTGATGCGCGGCGCGAAGGGCGGCGGTTTCGGACCGCGCGGCACGTTGACCTCGCTGCGAGGCGGGATCGGCGAGCTGACGGACGCCCTGGCCGCGCGCGTCGACCTTCGGCTTGCATCGCCGTCCGTCAGCTTTTTGGCCGATTCCGACCCTTCCCAGGTTTGTGCGGCTCCGGCGGCGCGGACCGCGGATCTGGCGGACGGCAGTGCCGGTCTTGGGGAGTTGGCTGCCGCACTGCGCGAGATTCCGACGGCTCCCGTCGCGGTGGCGGCGTTCGCGGTGGACGACCCGCTCGACGTGCCGGACGCGTTCGGTTTTTTGGCGCCGCACGGCCAGGGCTTGCGCGTGCTCGGCGTGCTGTACTCGTCTTCGATCTTTCCCGACCGGGCGCCCAAGGGGGTGCGATTGTTTCGGGTCATGATCGGCGGGCGGCGGGACCCTGAGGCCGTGTCGCTGGACGACGGCGCGCTGCGCGAGATTTGCGCGCGCGACCTACGGCGGGCGTGGGGCACCTGGAAGGAGCCGCGCTGGTTCCGCGTCTTTCGCTACCGGCGCGGCCTCGCCCAATACGAACTGGGCCACCGGGCCCGCCTGGCACGAATCGAAGCCGCCTGCCCGCCGTGGCTCACCCTGATCGGTGCCAGCTATCGCGGCACATCCCTGAACGCCTGCGTCAAGGAAGCCGCGAGCCTCGGGGAGCAAGCCCGGCGCTCAAGCGGGTAATCGCACTCTGGAAGATTCACGATCGACTGACGCGCGCCCGCGTCCTTCGGCAACAAAGTTGCCGCCCGATTGTCAAAACCATCCTTCTGATCCCGGCTCGGTAATGGCACGGCAGCGGCACATTCAAACGTCAGCCGGTCATCGAACGGCCACCGGAGCTACGTTCGAACGTCAGCCGGTCACCGAACGGCCACCGGAGCCAGCACGGCCGGTCGTCGAGCGCCACCGGGGGGCCGGGCCGCCGCGGGAGCCGGGCGCGCGCGTTCGGTTTAGACTATTGCCATGCGGTACTTCGTTGTCTTGATTGCGGGCCTGGTGGTTCTTGGCGCGCGCGGGTCGGCTTGTCTTGCGGAGCCCTGGCAGGCTCCGGTGCACAAGGCGAACGGCATCAACGTCTCGGAAGGTGCGTCGGCGCGGTACGCCGAAACATTTGCGCTGCTTCGCGTCGCATGGACCAAGGATTCCGACGACGGGGCGCTGCTTCGTCTCGCGACGTACCTGGATCAGCTCGGGCGGCTGCGGGAACTCCGGCCGATCGTCATGAAGCAGGTCAAGGATGTCCCGAAAGCGCAGGGACGAATGCGCGGACTCTACGGGCGTACCCTCGTCGCGGAAGCGCGCGCGATGGGGCTCGGAGGCTTCGGGGGAGTCATCATCGTCAACGGAAAACGCCGGGCGTTTCCCATACCCCAGCGTTTGATCCCGCCGGCGGCCAAGAAACTGTTCGTGGAAGCCGCGCCGCACCTTCGCGCCGGGCTCCGCGCCGTGCCCAACGACGACAAGCTCCGGACGGATCTCGCCCAGGCCCTCGAGGGAATCGACCCCAAGGAGAACGCGACCGAAGCGCGCGAGCTGCGGCTGCAAGCGGGCGCGATCGTCGCGCTCCGGGTCGGGCCGGCCCCCGCCCCCCTCTCCAACCTCCTCGCGAAGATGGCCCTGCTCGACCACGAAGCCAACGCGCTTGAGCTGTTGCGCCCACACCCACAACACGACAAGGCCGAGTTGTTGCACAAAAGAGCGCTCGTCTTCGCGTTCTGCTCGCACACGATTCCGTTCGAGTACGAGCCGGCGGTGTACGGCCCCGTCTCGCTGCTCGCGCCGCGCGCGCTACTCAACCAGCACCTCACGCGGAAGTACAACCAGGGAACCGACACGATCGGCACCGTTGCGCCGCGCATCTTTCCGGTCTCGCAGGCCAAGCGCGAAGCGATCATCGAAACGCTGGGGCTCGACGCGAGCGACGCGGCTGCCGCCGCACTTCTCGGCGCGCTGCGGCACTCGAATCAACGCGCGGCGGATGTCGATGCGATCGCGCGCACGCTCAAGAAGTCCGCGTACCCCGTGATCAAGGTGCACCTCGCGAAGCTGCTCTCGAGTGCGCTGTTTCACGATGCGTCCGGCTACAGTCCGGTCGCGCAGCGCGTGCTGGTCGGCTTGGCCGCAGACCTCGGCGTGACGGAAGCCCGGCCCGCCCTGCGCGCGGCTCTCCGCTTTGACACCGACCTGAACTGTCCGCGCGGGATCGTCGCCGCACTCGGTCGACTCGGAGAGCCGACCGACGCGAAGCTGTTGCTTGCGCTCGCTGCCAACCCGGACCGCGACGTCTTCTTTCGCCGTCAGGCCGTGGCCGCACTCGCCCGCCTCGCGCCCGACCGGCTCGGCGAACTGCCCGACGAGCCGCTGCTGGGCCTCGCCGTTGCCGCCGCGCGCTACGGCAAGACCCCGACCGAAGAGCTCAAGGGACGCCTCCTTGCCGCAATCGGAACGGAACACGAAACCGACGACGCCGCGACCTACTGCGTTGAATTCGGCATCACGGACGCGCTGCCGGCGCTCGAAGAATTCACGTCGGGCCGCGACAAGAACCACCCGTCGTACAACATCGTCCGCAAGGCGATCACGGCACTCAAGAACAAGGCCCGCGCGAACGGCGGCGGTTAGGCGCGGCCCCGCCCCCCTTGGCCCGCGTGAACGGCGCCGGTGCCGTCCAAGGATTGTTTCTGCGCGTATGCATCGGGCCGATACTCCACGTCGCCATCAACAGTGCGGACTACCCAACTCAAGATTCCTACGGGCGCACGAGGTCGGCGTACGAGAAGTTACTGCGGAACTCGCAGCACGACCCGACCTCGCCCTCGACGCGAAACACGAGATCGCCCCAGTCGATGTCGTAGTCGAAGACCCCGGCCCCGATTTCAGGATCGTCGATCACGCCCTCTCCGTCGCCTAGGCCGCCCGCGATGCCGTCCACCGGCCGCCCCGGGGCGAAGAACTGCAAGAGCACGTCGGTGCGGGTCACGCCGAGATCGACGAAGCCGCGCACGAAGTACTCGACGAAGAACTCGTCGGTCGGTCCGTCGCGCCGCGCGGTCGCGTTCACGTCGAGCGTGACGACCGTGAAACGACTCCCGGGTGTCTCGCCGTCGTAGTCCAGCCGGTAGTCGATCGCCACCTCGAGCCCGTCGCTGCCGGCGAACGAGAACGCGAACGGATCCTCGACCGGCGTGCCATCGACCACAATACGCAGCGCGACCTCGCCGGATCCGAAGCCCAGCCCGGGCCGGTCCGCCGCCGGCAGCGAGTACCGCACGGTGAAACCGTTCGCCGCCGTCGCCGGCTCGAAGATGTTTAGCTCGGAGGCGTCGTCGCCGGCGAGGGCGTTGTCGCTCGCGTGAAACACCACGCGCATCATGTCGGAGACGTCTTCCGCCAGAAAGTCCTCCTCGAATTCGAACAGACCGAAGCTCGACGAACTGCAACCCAGAAGAGTCAGCCCCAGGACGGCGATGTAGGTGGCCTTCAACGTGGACAACGTGTCCTCCTGATCGTGTGATGTCCGGCCCCAAACCCGGGAAACCGGCTTGCGCTCGCTCTGATGCACGCCGCGTGCCGCCCTCAAGGGGATAGTCGAAAATCCGATCATGGAGGCATGGGGATGAGGGGACTCGCGCTGTTCGTGCTGCTGTTTGCGGCGGCTTGCGGCAAGACGCACAAGGCCGGCAAGACGCCGAAGGAAACCGTCAAGAGTTTCGAGGCGGCGATTCGCGACCTTGAACTGGGGCAGTGCTACGGCCTGCTGACCAAGAGTGCGCAGCGCGAGGTCGATGGAGCGATGCGCGCGCTCAAGGGGATGGCGGCGGCGCTGCCGTCGGACAAGCTCGCGGACATCGGGATGAAGGGGATCAAGGACATGACCACCTCCGAAGTCATGGACGCCTCGATCAAGTACGCGAAGAGGTCCCAGCCCACGTCGCTCAAGCGGCTGAAGCAGTTGCAACTCGTGGTGCTCGAAGTCAAGGAGTACGGCGACCGCGCCCGCGTGCGGGTTTGCCAGATTCTTGGCGGACGCGAACGGGAGTTCATGCTGCCGATGGCGCGCGAGGGTGGCCTTTGGAAGATCGACTCGGGCATCGCCAGCCTGAACCTGCCGGTGCGGCTCGGTCCCGACCTTCAGGCCGCCGCGACCCCCGTGTTCACCTGAGGTTAGTTCTTCTTGTCCGGCGGGTCACGCCGGACCGACTTCAGGATCGCGCGTATGGTCGGTGCCACGTCCGCGGCCACGGCTTCGGGAATGATCATCGCGGCGGAATGGCCGTGCGCGCTGACGAGACGCAACAGCAGGTCCTTGAAGCGACTCTCGATCGGCACCCGGCTGCCCCCCAGAAACTCGATCTTCTCAGGATGTTTCGCATTGGGGGGCTTCAGGTTGGGCGGCGCCCGCAGAGTCTGCCCCGACGCGAGGATCACCGTCGGCGCCTTTCGCGCACCGAGCGACGGGCCCGCGATGCGCAGCTTTCCGTCCGCCCTGGTCGCCTGCCAGCCGCGCGGAACGCGCACCTTCAAGGCGCCGATCGAGTGTTTTTTCCAGCGCACGGAAAGCGATCGCTCGATGCGGTCGAACGTGCCCCCGGGAAAATGCGACGCGTGCGCAGAAAAATCGAGCACCCAGTACGAGTCCCCCAAGAGCACGACGCTGAAGCGCGCCCGACCCTTCTCGCCCTCCTTGAGAAACCGGAGCCCAACGCGAATGCACGGAAACGCCCCGCCCCCGACGGTCTTGCGTATCTGCGCCGTTTTCGTCCAGCCCGGTCGTTTCAGCACCTGCGCCAAGAGCCTCTTGGCAACGGTCTCAAGCGGTGCATTCGCCGACCCGACACGCTGAAGCACGAGCCGAGGAACGCCCTTGCCCAGACGCGGCCCTTCGACCGCCAGTGCAACATCGCCCTTGTCTTGCGTCACAACCTTCCAGGTACGCGGAAACCAAACCCCGACCTCATGCTTTTTGGACCAGGAGAGATCGGGTGCGGCCAAGGAAACGAAGAGAAGCGCGGCAATCACACGATCAGCGTATCAGGAGGTCGGTTTTTGGACCCGCCTGGCCGGGTTCCCGACCGGAACTCAGGGCTGAAACCGCATGCGCTCGCTTGGCCCGGTCGTTGCTCAAACAAGACGCGTGGCGTCCACGAACGGCAACCAGGAACTGCGCAACGCAATCGAGCACTGCGTGCGCGCGATCCTCGAATCGGGGTTCGGCCGCTTTCAGGTTCGAGCCGAACGCACGCGCCCCGACCGCATCCGCGTCCATGTGGACGGCGGCATCTACTCGCAGGTAATCTATGTTCGCGTCAATAGGGAGGATCAGGAACCATGAGCAAACATCTCTTCACCTGGATGGGAACGGCGGACCTGAACGGGATCCACCAGCCACTACGCGCCGGGCCCGTTGCTGCGGCGCTGAAGGACAAGTACTACGACGAGGTCCATCTCCTCCGAAGCCCGCGCGACCAGTTGCCGGAAAAGTTCCACGAAAAGTGGGACATCTGGTGCGAGTGGGTTCAGGAGTACGCCACCAAGAGATTCACGAGCATCGCCAATCCCGCGCTGCGCACCGCCATGGACTGGGAAGGGATCATGGACGCGGCGCGCTCGGCGATCAAGACCGTGATCAAGAAGGACCCGAAAGGCGAGCTGACGTTTTTCTTGAGCCCCGGCACGTCCGCCATGTCCGCGGTCTGGATCATCCTTTCCAAGACCGATTTTCAGGCTCGCTTGGTCGAGTCTTCGAACTGGGAAACCAAGCGCGACGACTCGCTCCAACTCACCGAAGTTCCGTTCGCCCTTGCACTTCGCCGAGGCGCCGGAGCGGGCGGGCTCATGACGTTTGAGGACATTCCCGATCGGCACGAGCCGATGAAGGACGTTCTCGATGTCGCCCGGCGCGCGGCCCAGACCGACGCGGCGATCCTGCTTCACGCCGAAACCGGCTCCGGAAAGGAGGTCTTCGCGCAGGCGATTCATCGCGAGAGTCCCCGCGCAGGCGGCAGGCTCGTCCCCTGCAACTGCGCCGCGTTCTCGCCCGCGCTTGTCGAGAGCGAGCTGTTTGGCCACCGGAAGGGCGCGTTCACGGATGCCAAGGAAGACCGTGCCGGGCTGTTCGAGGCCGCGAATGGCGGCACGGTCTTTCTCGACGAGGTCGGCGAACTGTCGCTCGAGACCCAGGCGAAGCTGCTGCGCGTGCTGGATCAAGGGCGCGTGCGCCGGCTCGGCGAGACCGACGAGAGGCCGATCGACGTGCGCATCGTCGCGGCGACGAACCGTGACCTCAAGAAGATGTGTCGCGATCGCACGTTTCGCGAAGACCTGTACTACCGACTCGCCCCGATCACCATCGGTATCCCCCCGCTACGGCGTCGCCACCCGGACGATCGACGCGCCCATCTGACACGGGAATTCGACGCCATCAACGGGCAGTTCGGTCGCCGGATGGAGCTGTCCGACGACGCCTGGTCCAAGCTCGACGAGTTCGCGTGGCCGGGCAACATCCGAGAGGTCAAGAACGTGATGCAGTACTGCATGGCCACCGTTCCGGCGGACGGCGTCATCCGGGCCAAGCACCTGGCCGTCCGGCTCGATGATCCGATCACGAGCGGGCACCCGATCCTGGATCGACCCCTGGCAGAGTGCGACACGGCAGAGAAACTGCTGCGCTACGAGTACGTCAAGCGCGCGATCCAGAAGGCGGGGACGCAGGTAGCGGCGGCTGAGCTGCTGCCGTTCCAACACGGGGCCGTCAAGGAGTCCGTGAAGTGGGCCCGCGACCACGCGGTCGAGTAAGAGCGGCGGGACCCGCGCGTATCAGCCGTCTCGCAGGACTCGGCTTCGGGCTTGGCGCAAAAGATCTTCGCGGTCGTCGGATCGGACTCTGCTCTTCGGGGCGGTTGCGCGCACGCGGCGTTCGAGTTCCGCGACGGTTGCGCGGCGTTGCTTGAGCCCGCGCCGACGCCGTTCCGCCGCGCGTTTTCGCTCTCGCAGTTGTTCCAGAGCGGACTCTTCCGTGCCGCGACTGCGTAGCATCGACAGTGCCAGGTCTGCCTCGCGAGCGCGCGCGCTCTCTTCGCGAATGCGTCGATCGAGGTCGCGGGCGTAGCCCGACAAGCGGGCGGCCAGGGCGAACGGATCCTCGGGCGACCCCGGCGCGGTCACCGCGCGATCCTCGGCCGGGCACGCGTATGGCCACGAAGAGCGACCCGCGGCAAAGCCGGCGGCCAACAGGGCGAAGGCGAAAGACATCTTCTTCATGGGATTTCCTCTCAGTGCCTAGCCTTGTGCGCGCAGCGACTCCACGGGGTGCCGGCGCGCGGCACGCACGGCCGGAAACACCACACCGGCAAGCGAGAACAAGACGGACACGGCCAAGGCGACGGCGAACAGCCACCAAAGATCGAGCGCAAGCACGGACGAGGGAGCGCCGTCGCCGAAGACGCGTCTCAACAGGCCGGCCAAGGCGTTCTCCCCGAGCGCAAGTACGAACACGGCGGCGACGAACGCGACGCAGCCGATCAGCGCTGCCTGAATGGCGAACACCGAAACGATGGCGCCCGGCGCAACACCGTGCGCGCGCAGGATGCCGATCTCGCGCACGCGGCTTCTGATGTTGAGACTGGCCGTGACGCCGTTGCCGACCATCGCGTTCAACGCCGCGCCGAGTACAAACACCGCCACGAGCACGGCGAGGACATGGCCGAGTTTGCGCAGCGACCGCTGCTCGGCGAGCCGATCCTCGGTGCGGTAGCCGGCGTCCCGCAGTCGCTCGCCCACGGACTCGACATCGTCCGCGGACCGCGCAATCACGACCGCGCGCAAGGCCCCGCGCGCCCGCGCCACCTCGCGCGGCGATTCAAAGCGCGCCCGCGTTTCGTTGTACAACGCCGCACCCCGCTGCCAACGCCGCACGCCACGCAGGAACGCCCGCGGCGCAAAGGCGAAAGGCATCGCCGTCCGTCCCTGTATTCGGACGGGAACGGTCAAAACATCACCGGGGCCGCGCCCGGTGCCGCGCGTGAACCGCAACTCGGACACGGGCTCGCGACCCGCCGGCCAGACCACCCCGGGCACGACGGCGTCTTCGCGCATCCAGCTCCCGGCGGTCAACGCGCCCCGCTCGAAGCGCCGCGGGTCATCCGCGCCGGTCCCGACCACGCGCAGCGCGCCGCCGGCGGACCGCGCCTCGACCGCAACCTCGGCGAACGCCGCCAGGCACACCGGCCGGCTCAGCCGCAAGGTCGTGACGAGCGACGGTTCGACGAGACCGCGCGGATGACGCGTATCGCGCACCAGGAACCGAATCCAGCGCACCGGAAACGCCGCCCACGCCGGGGTGGATGACCCGGACGGAAGCGAGCGGGCCTGCTCGCGCCGAAGCGCAGGGCGCGAAGGCGGAACGGCGATGTCCTTGATCGATCCCGCACCGTTGCGGTCAAACGAGATCGACAGCTCGCGCGCGAGACGCGGCAGTTCGGCCACGTGTTGCGCATCGACATACACGATCGCGCGAACGCGCGGCGCGCGCGCGGCCGCACCGTCGTCCGAGAGCGAGTCCACGCGACGCGTGCACCACAGGTCGAGTCGCTGCACGAGCGCGACCGGTGCCAGGATGCGATTGGTCGCGCTCGATCGTAGGGTTCCGGCGACGCGCACCGGAATGCGCAGTTGCCTGGTGCGCCCGCCGTCGGACCGTGCGACCTCGAGCACCATGCGCGTGTCCGCGTCCGCGCCGGTGCCCCCGCCCCCCTCCTTTTCCCTTTTCTCCTCGTTTCCATGCACGAAGAACCCACGCGGCACGAGAATCTCGTGCGCGCCCGGCGCGGACAGGCCGCGGCCCGCGGCGAGGCGGCGCGGCGCGGCGATCGGATCGTTTGAAACAATGCCTTGCGCAACGACATCGACGGCGCGACCGTTCGGAAGCACGAGGCGCACGCCGATTTCGACACACGGATACGCCTGCACGACGCGCGGCCACGCGGCAATCTCTTCGAGGCGCGCCGGCGTGAAGCGGGAGCCTTGCGCGATGTCGGGTGCGGTCGCGACGAGGCGCGTGAGCACGCCGGTGTCGATCGTCGCGCGCTGGCGCTGGTAGACGCGCACACCGAGGCCGCCGAGGACGAGCAGGTACAGGCACGCGACGGAGACGACGCCCGCATTGAGCAGGGCGAGGCCGCGCCGGTGCCGCAGGTCCGACAACGCGAAGCGCAACAGGTTGTTCACGCGACCTCCTGACTGTCGGCAGCGGGGGCCGCGACGCGGTGATCGGACACGGCGAGGGTGACGAAGGACTCGGTCGGGACGGGCTGGCGGGCGGGCGGTCGGCGCGGCGGCGTGCCGAAGCCGTCGGGCAGGGCGACGCGGTCGCAGTAACGCCAGGCGCGGGCTTCGTCGCGGGTGAGCACGACCACCGGGACGCCGGTTTCGTCGGACAGCAGACGCAGGGTCTTGAACGCGGCATCGACGGACTCGACGGAGGCGCCGGCGGCGCACGGCTCATCGACGACGACGGCAGCGGGCCTTTGCGAGAACGCGCGGGCGACCGCGAGCGCGGCCTGCGACTTCGGGGAGAGCTGGTCGGCGGGCAGGGACGACTTCGACACGAGGCCGGTCAGGGCGAGCAGGCGCGCGGCGTCGTGGCGCAGGTGTTCGAGTACGGACAGACGCTCGTCGACGTCCCAGCCGGTCGCGCACAGGCACAGATCGCGGTCGTCGTTCAGGGCCGTCGCGGTCAGCGCCGCCGCCAGGGACCGGGCGGGCTCGCCGAGAGGGTTGATCAGGTGCCGCGACCACTCGGCGTCGCTACCACTCGGGCAAATCCAGCCGGCGGCCATGGGCTCGTCCTCGCAAAAGCGCAGGCCACGGAGCACGACGATGCGACGGGCAGACGAGAGGGTGGAGGGGGTCGCGGGGGAGGAGGAAGACGCTGCGGAGGGGGACGCGGGTGCGCGCAGCTTCAGGAGACGGCCGGCGAGGACAACGAGGACGGTGAGGCAGATGACGATCAACATGGCAGTCTCCTAAACACGGGGCGTACCAATGCGAAGCGAAAGGGATTTGGCCTGCGGCGCGGTCGGCTCATCGGCCGGGTGGTCGGAATCCCGACCAAACTCGAAGGGGTTTCGGCCGAACGCAACGAGCCGGTCGCAATAGCGGCGCGCCAAGGCCACGTCGTGCGTGACCATGACCACGGTGCGTCCGGTGCCCGCGACCAGTTCGCGAAAACGCGACAATACGTTTCGGGCCAAGGCGGGGTCGAGGCTGCCGGTCGGCTCGTCGGCCAGGATCACGTCGGCGTTCGACAACAGCGCACGCGCGATGGCGACTCGTTGCTGCTGGCCGCGCGACAGTTCCGCGGGCAGCCGATCGGCGCCGGACAGGCCCATGCGCGCCAGCACGGGCTGCGCGCGCGCGATCGCTTCGTCCCACGGCACCCTGGTACACAAGAGCGGCAGGGCCGCGTTTTCTGCCGCGCGCAGATGCGCGACCAGATTCAAGGACTGAAAAACAAATGCGACGTGGCGCGCGCGGTACCGGGCCAGCAGCGCGGGCCGGGAAAACGGCACGGGCTCGCCGCGAAACAGGAGCGCGCCCGCATCGGGCGCATCGAGGCCGCCGAGCAGATTGAGCAACGTACTCTTGCCGCGACCGCTCGCGCCGAGAACGGCCACGAACTCGCCTTCCGCAAACGAGCCGCACAGGTTGGTGAACACCGGCACGACGGCTCCGGATCGATCGCGATACGCCTTGGCGACGTCGCGCAGCTCAAGTAGCGGCGGTCGCACGGCGGGCACGAGCCGCACGCGAGGCGCGGATACCGGTCCGAGATTCGGCGTGCGGCGCAGGGCGCGACCGAGCCAGTAGGAACCGAGACCGACGAGCGCGAAAAAACAAAGCGGCGCGAGCATGCCACCGCCTAGCGCAACTCACGGGCCATGGCTGAAACACCGCCACGTCCACGTTCGCCGCGCGTTCCTTGGTCGCTTCTTCGGCCGCGTGGTCGGAAACCCGACCGCGCCCGAACGAAGAATCGCTTGAAACACGCAGCCGCCGCTTTGGCACGGCCTCTGCGATTGGACACGGGTCAACGCAGTCAACCCAAACCGCTTTTTTGAGGAGCCACTCCGATGCTGAAAAAAATCATTGTCCTCTCGCTCGTCTCTGCCGCGCTCGGCGCCGCCGTCCTCGGTCCCTCGAACGTGTTCACTTCCCTCCGTGCCAGCGCCAACCTCTTCCAGGAGGAACTCGAGCGCGCCAAGCCCGACCTCCAGCAGCTCGCCGAAATCCGCGTCCACCTGCACGACCTCGACGGCCGCATCCACGACTACGCCGACCGCCTCGCCGAACTCCAGGGCCGCGTCGATGCGGCCCACCGAAAGTCCGCCGAGTTCAAATCCGCCGCCGGACGCGAGCGTCGCTACCTCGAACGCGCGCAAGAACACCTCGCACGGCCCGACGAGACCTTCACCGTCGCCGGACGCACCTACACCCGCGCTACGCTCAACGCCGACGCGCTGACCCGCGTAAACCGCTGCCGCGAGCTCGAACGCCAGGCAGGTTTCTTCAAGGATCTCGCCCAGAAACTGACCCACAGCGCCACCCAGGGCAAAACAATCCTCGCCCGCGCCAAGACCACCCGCCAACAAAACACGATCAAGCTCCGGGCGCTGGAAGCGCGCCTGGCCAACGCCAAGCTCCTGCAGGAGGTCGTCGCCCTGACCGACGGCGTCCGCACCGACCCGCTCGGTCCCCGCACCGAACTCGAGCGCAAGTTCGAACGGCTCAGCCGCAAGGCCGCCTCCCTCGAACGACGCGCCGGCAACCTCCATTCCGACGACGCGGCCCTGGTCGACTGGGACGGCCGGGAAACCGACCAGCCCGACGCCCGCGACGTCCTCCACTCCTTTCTCTCAAACAAGCCCAACCGCTAACCGCTGACTCCGCGCGCGGGGGCCCGGCCCCGCGCGCCTTTTTCTTGCTGCCCCCGCCCCCCCACAAACAACGCGCTCAAAGGAGAACCCGATGAAGATTCTGATCCGTGCCTCGCTGTTCTTCCTCGTGTCCGCCGTCGCGGTGTTCGCGTTCAGCCCCGTGCTGCGCGCCCGCGTGTGGGCCTCGGTCCGCCCGCTGCTCGCCGACCAAGAGCGCCCCGCCGCCGAGCGCCCGAAGCTGAAGCTCATCGCGGACAACACGTACACGGTCCCCGGCATGGACTGTCTCGTCAACCGCCATGGCATCCGCGTCAAGGTCGTGCCGACCACACGCGGCGTGCGCTGCCGCGCCGAGCCCGGCAACGGCGACATCTCGGGCGCGCCGCTGCGCTACTTCCGCCCGTACTTCGTCTTCGACGTCTTCCCCCACGAGGGCAAGCCGCAGCACTGCCTGGTCGGCGAAACCCCGCGGCGCTCCGGCGCGATCGGCTGGGCCCCGGCGTCAGGACTCGCGCGCTGGCCGACCCGCGTCGGGGCACGCTACAAGCGCGCGCCCGGCGGACGCACGCCGCCGCTGCTCGTGTTCCGCACGAAAGACGACGCCGCCCGCTTCCTCCGCGAGGGCCTCACGAACGTCGAGCCGATCGCGCGCACGACCCACGACGCCCCGCGCGCCCGCATGCCGTGGCCGGTCACCGACGTCGCGCAGGTCGAGGCCAAGGGACGGGTTCACGAGGTGATCAAGCTGCAGTTTTTGGGAACGGACGGCGATGCTTTTTCGGCGCAACCGACCGCTCCGGCCCGCGGGCGCGACGCGCAAGAAAACGTTGAAAGCGTGCGCCGCAGCCTCGGCACCGTCGATCTCGTGTTTGTCGCGGACAACACGCGCAGCACGCAGCCGTTTCTCGCCGCGATCAAGATCGCGGTCAACCAGATCGCCAAAAGCATCGCCGTCCGTCCCTCCCTTGACGTTCGTTTCGGCCTCGTCCTGTTTCGCGACCATGTTCCCGAGATCCTGTTTCCCGGCCGCGCCGCGGTGAAACACTTCGCGCTGACCGGCGACATCGACGAGTTTCTCCGTCGCGTCGCGGCACTGCACGAAGCGAAGGTGGGTAGCATCGACTGGCCCGAAGCGGGGTATGACGGCCTCCACAGTGCGCTGAGTGCGACGAAGTGGCGCGGCGACCGGTTGTCGAGCCGCGTGATCTGCCTGATCGGCGACAACTCGTTTCACGAGCCCGGGCACGTCCGCAACCCCCACGGCTATCGCGCACAGGATCTTGTCGCCGACGCGCGACGACGTGACGTCCGCATCGTCGGGCTTTGCATTCGCGGTGGCGGCGAGGGGGACGAGCAGCAGCGCCACGCGCGCCAGTTCAACGCTCTCGCGGCTGGAACCGGCGGAAGAATCTACTCGATCTCGGACGCCGGCAAGGCTGCGGCGCACGTACTCTCCACGCTCGACGCGACCACGCGTACCGCGTCGGAACGCGCCGTCGTGTACACCGATCTCGCCGCGGGCAAGCCGAAGGAGACGATCGCGCGCGACCGGCGCCTCGACATCGAGCGCGTGACCGAGGTCATGCGCTTTCTGAACGCGCGTGGCGTGCGCGTCGGGCCGCGCCAGGCCGACGGGACACGCTTCGCCGAGGGTTGGGCGGTCACCGATGTCGAGGGCGTCGCCATCCTCGAACGCGAGGTCTTTCTCGCGCGCTCCGAGCTCGACCTGCTCGTCAGCTCGCTGAGCTACGTCTGCTCCCGCCTCTCGCCCGATGCTGCGCAAGGACTCTTCGAGAGTGCCGCCGGCAGCCGCATCAACCCCGCCGCGAGTTTCTTTCGCGACGACCTGCCCGAGCCGCTCGACGTGTTCCTGATGGCCAAGGGTGTCCCCGTCGGACGCGCGAGCATCCTGCGCCTGACCGCCGCCGATGTCCGCCACATGCCGGAAGAAGAGCGCGCGAAGATGCGCACGCGAATCGCTGGCGTGCTCATCCCGGGCCTGGTCGTCGCGCGCAACGACAGCTCGCTGTGGGTCTACCGCGACGGCCTGGAGTTCGGCTGGATTCCGGAGCATCTGCTGCCGTGACCCAACCGGCACGCGCGCGAGCGGTTAGACGGATGGTGGGGAATCCTCATCGAAGGGAGATGCATGCACTCGTTGTCTGAACGGGTCGTCCGTCACATCCGATACCTGCTGGCGCATCCGCGGGACCGGGACTCCGGCGATCGATTCGGTGCGATCGAACTCTGGCCGCCCGGACGCTGCGCGCGCGAGATCGAGGATCCCGGTGCCGACCAGCCGGAAGAAGGCGAAGACGACGCATTCTTGGGCGAGGAGCCGCCGCCCGTACAACGCGCGCCCGCCACGGCCCACGGCAACGCCTTCACGCGGCCGATCGGACCCGGCGAAACCGAAGCGTTCCCGAGTCCGGAACCGATCACGCGATCACGCGCACGCCTGAACCATCTGCTGCGCGCCGGTCCCCGCCCCCCCCTGAACCAGCTTCGCGAAATCGGCCTCGACCTCGACCCACTGTTCCTGCGCGATCCGGACGGGTTCTTGTGCCTGCTCGAAACCGTCTCCCTGTTCCGCGCCTTGCGCTCGCCCGCGGTGCGGACGATGCGCCGCGTCCTCGGCGCTCCCCTGTTTCGCGACCTGGTGGAAAACTACGGCGCCGACTTCCCGCACGCGTGCACGGCCCTGCTCGCATCGATCCGCTGCTCGTACCTCGATGCGCTCGCCGACCACCTCGGGCCGCGCCTGGAACGCACGCTGCGTCGCGCGCTCGCCATCGACGTCGCCCGCGGCACGACGGACAATGCGCGCTCCCGTCTCGAACGCCTGCGCCGCGCGTATCGGATCCGGATCGAATTCGGAGCACGCGCACGCCGCTACGAGGAGCACATCGGTCCGATCCCGCGGCGGCGCGAGAAGCGACACCTTGCCGCCGCCCTGCTACAAACCGGCGCGCACTGCTGGGAGTGGATTCTCGACGACGTGATCGGCCGCGACCGATGGCACGAGTTCATCGAGGCGGAGGCCGGCGGCTCGTTGCAGGTCGCTCTGGAGGCGATCCCGGAGATCCCGAACGGCGCCACGCTCCAGGCCGCGATCGGTCGCGACGAGATCCGCGGGTTCCTGCATCGCGGCGGCGTGACGCGCGCCCTCGACCAGCGCCTCAACCAACGCCTCGACGAGCGCCTCGACCCGGACGAGCGGTTCCGCGACAGCATCGATGTCGGGTACATCGACGTCCTGGCCGGACTCGGACACTGGGCAACGTTGGGAACGGACGGCGATGCCTTCGAACTACTCGCGCCGGAAGCCTCCCCGTTGCTCTCACGCGCCGTGAACGATCCGTGGGGCCGCAGACACATGCGCACGCTTGCACCGAACCAGACCGCGCTCGCCGAGTTGTTCACGCGCATGAACTCCGACGGGCTTCCGCCCGAGCGCGAGATCGTCCTGCCGGTCGTCCACGGCGAAACGACGCACGGCGCAGTGCGCGCCCGCGCCCGCTTACTCGCACAACCCGACGGGCTCGCCCTCGACGCCGCGCCGCGCGACCCGCAAGGACGCACGCTGCTTCACGCGGCACTTGGGCGCGCGATGGCCGGGCGCCTGGATCGGACGGTGATGTCCGCGATCCTCGACGAAGCCGAGGGCCTGACGCCCGAACCGTTCACGGCGTGGGCGAGGCCGCTCTCGTTTCAGTTCGAGAAGATTCGCACGGGCACCAAGCTGCGCACGATCGGCGAACTTGACTGTGCCCGCTCGGCGGTTCTCGGCTCCGCGGACTCACTAGGACTGGGACTGGGACAACGCCGCTACTGGACCCTGCTGCAAAGCGACCATTCCGAGCCCGACGCGATCGAGAGGGCGCTACGGCGAGGGGACCTCGACGAGGCCGAGCACCTGATCGCGCCGACCCTGGCTGTACGCTGCGCCGAGCCGGGCCGTGGCCACGCGGCCTACCGCGTCGCGCTGGGCGCGATCGTGCGCCACGACCCGGCGTTTGTCGCGCGCGTGCGCGACGCCGACACCGTCGGCCTGATCGAGGCGCTGGCGGAACTCGCCTTCGAGCGTTTTCCCAACTACGACGGCCCGCTCGTCGGAGCCGGAGCCAAGCCGGGCACGCGATGGCGCGACCTCCCCGAAGAAGGCACACCGCTGGGAACCGACGACTACGGAAGGCTGCGCGCCGCGGCGGACAGTATCCGCGAACTCGAGCGCGTCCACACCGGCCAGACCACGCGGGTCACGCTGACGCCGGATCGCGGCCTGCTCGCGCTGTTCGCCGGCGTGCATGGCGAAGATTGCAGCGTCACCCGCGCCAGCGTGCATCGACTGCGACAACCCGACCACGCGATCTTCATCGTCCGCATTGACGGGCGGCCGCGGGCTCAAGGCTACCTTTCGGCGCTGGTGGTCACGGACGGCAGGGAACGCGCGCTGCTGATCGACGCGTTCAACCCCTCCAACAACGTCGCCGCCGATCCCGAACCGCTCGTGAAAGCCGTCGTGCAAGCGCTGGGCGAAGCCGCGCACGCCGAGGCGGGCATCGAATACGTCCTGGTGGCCAAGGAACCGTCGGGCTTCTCGAACCGCCAAGCACTCTCCCAGGCCGCCGCCGAACTGTTCGGCCCAAACGTCGCCGTCTCGGGCTTTGATACGCTGCGCGGCCCCAACCGCGGCTTTCAATGCACGAAGCGCCCGATGCGCGTCGCCTGGGTGGCGCCGTAACGGACTCGGCTACATCGCCGTCCGTTTGCTTACGTCTTGTTGGTTTCGCTTTCTGCGGGCGGCATCGGAATCGCGGACTTCAGGTGCAGGTCTCTTTGGGGGAAGGGGATTTCGATCTTGTGCTCCTCGAACTTGTCGAAGATCTGGAAGCACACGTCGCTGGCGATGTCGTCCTTGGCGGGCGGGTTGTTGATCCAGATCAGTACCTCGAAGTCGAGGGAGCTGGCGCCGAATCCCGTGAAACGTACGCTCGGGGCCGGGCGTTTCAGGACCTGGTCGTTTTCTCTTGCGATTTCCAGGAGGAGTTCGCGGACCTTTTTGGTGTCGCTGCTGTAGCTCACGCCGACGCCGACCTTGAGGCGCATGCGGGGGTCGCTGTGGCCGTAGTTCACCACCGTTTGGCCGATGAATTCGCGGTTCGGGACCAGCAGGAATACGTTGTCACGCGTGAGCACCGTCGTCGCGCGGATGTTGATCTGTTTGACGATGCCTTCCTTGTCGCCGACCTCGACGAGATCGCCGACCTTGAGCGGGCGCTCAAAGAGCAGGATCAGGCCGCTCACGAAGTTCGAGATGATTTCCTGCAAACCGAAGCCGATGCCGACGGACAGGGCGGCCACGATCGTGCCGAGGTGCGACAGATCAAACACGCGGCGGACCGCGAGGTACAGACCGGTGCCGACGATGATGTAGCCAACGATCATCGTGACCGTGTACTGCAGGCCCGGGTCGAGTTTCGTGCCGCGCAGGAACTGGTGTTGGAGCGTGCTCTTGACGTGCTTGGTCGCGGCCAGGAAAAAGGTCAGCAGGGATGCACCGACGATCAGGTCCCACCAGGTTGTGCCTCCGCCGCCGAGCAGCGGGAGCGGGGTTTCCAGGAACCCACGCAGCTCGTCGAGGTCGGAGCCCGAAAGGGTCAGGAACAGCCACAACGAAAACAAGAGGAAGCCGACCGACAGCGCGAACATCCATGCGCCTTCTGTGGCGGCGTGGCGTTCCTGCGCCTCCGCCGAGGTCGCACGGGGCGCGCCTTTGGGGCCGTCGGAACCGGTCTCGGCCGCATGGACCGCCTGCCGGCTGCGCAACCACGCGCGCGACAGGGTGCACGCCAACTGGTAGAGCAGCGCGCCCGCGATGGCGGCCACAACCGCGCCGACCGCGAAGCGCGTGATCAGTCCGGCAAGGATGTCGAACCGCAGCGCCGACAACACGAGCAACGTGGGCACGAGGAGCACGGCGACCGGCTGCAGGAACCGCACGAGGAAATGCAGCAGGCGCCCCAGCCCCGATTCGCGCGCCGGCAGGAGCCCGAGCAGGAACGACTTCTTCAACAGGACAAAGAGCACCACAGCGCCCACGAGCACCTGGTAGCAAAGCCACAGCAATTCGAGCGCGCCGTGGTTCTGGTAGCCGAAGTATTTGAGCGCGTAGAGCAGCGGAAGCAGCGTGACGGTGAGGTAGAGCAGCAGCCGCAGCCCGAAGCGCAGGCGCCGCGCCACGTCCGCACGCAGGCCCGGAAGCATGAGCTTCATCAGCCAGCGTGCCGCAAAAAACCCGGCCAGTACGAACGCGACCTTGCGCAGCCACAACGCCACACCGGGCGGAAGGCCGGTCAGAAGCACCGACGCCAGCAGCGGGGCGCCGCCACACAGCAGAGCGAACGCGAGCGGACGGTACTCGCGCGTCAGCGCGCCGAGCAGGCGCCCGAGTGCGGTGCGGCGCTCCTTTTTCTCGCGGCGCGAAAGCCAGCGACCGACGCCAACGAGCAGAACGAACAACACGACCAACGCACCGGCCAGCCGCAGCAACCCGCCGCGACGATCCGAATCGACGACGTAGCTTCCCGTGGCCCGCGCCGACGCGGCCAGCCAGCCGGGCAGTTCCCGCAGATCGGAAACGCCGTCGCGCAACGCCGATACGGAGATCGCGCTCTTGCCGCGCAGGAACAGGTTTTCGCGGCGGAGCAGAAACAGCGTCTCGCGTAGCGCGTCGTGGATGCGCTCGCGCTGCGCCCGCTGCGCCCGCACCTCGAGGTAGACCTCCTGCGCCTCGTCGCGCAGGCGCTCCAGTTCCTCCCGACCTGCATCGCCGTCCGTTTGCTCCAGCAGCTCCGCAGCCGCACCATCCCGAACCAAGGCAAACGTCTCGAGCGCGCGATCAAACCGACGCAAGCGCGACTCGTGCCCGTCCCGGTCCGTCCGCGCCTCGAGTTGTTGCAACATCACCCGGACCTCCGCCTGCGACGGGCGTCGCGCATCGGAGTCTTCGTAGGTCTCCTCAAGCTTCGCCAGCGTGGCCTGCACGGATGCCAGCTCCCGTTCGAGCTTCTCGGCGGTCGCCGGGAGCGGTTCGCGGAGCGCTTGCAACTTGGTCAACCGTTCCACGGCCGACTGGGGCTGGTCCTTGGAGTCCGGGTCCTGGGCGAGCGCGAGGCCGGCGCACGCGAGCACGAGAGCAATTCGAGCGATCATGGGGCGACAAGTCTAGCCCGGGGGCTCGTGCGAACGGGGCGATATAGGGGGGCGGGGGCAGCGGGCTTGACTTGGGGGCGCTCGCGCGGCATGCTTGGGCGCTGAACGGCGCGCTCAGTCACCGACGGGGCGTCCCCCCTTTTCGACCTGCACCACACGATTCACAGCCGACCTTGCCGGCGCCGTTCCTCTTGACTACAGGCAAGGTGCGTCCGCGCTCTCGATCCGTCTGATCGCCAACGCGGGCGGCCGTTCTTCGAAAGGAACGCCATGAACTACGAGATTCAGGACATCGAGGGCATCGGCCCCGCGTACGGCGAGAAGCTCGGCGAGGTCGGCATCAAGACCACCGAGGACTTCCTCAAGCACTGCTGCGACACGAAGGGCCGCAAGACCATCGAGGAGCAGACCGGCCTCGGACACGGGCTCATCCTCAAGTGGGCGAACCAGGCCGACCTGATGCGCATCTCCGGCATCGGCCCGCAATACGCCGAGCTGCTGCAGGCTTCCGGCGTCGATACCGTCAAGGAGCTGCGCCAGCGCAACGCCGACAATCTCGCCACCAAGATGGCCGAGATCAACGGCGAGAAGAACCTCGCGAAGACCTCGCCCGCCTCGACCATGATCACGAACTGGATCGAGAAGGCGCAGACCACCGATCCCGTCATCACCCACTAGGCGCAGGCGATGAAGGAAATCCTCATCTTCCTCGCCATCGGAGCGGTCGCCGGCTGGCTGGCGTCGCTGGCGATGAAAAAAGACAGCGGCAGCCTGCTCAAGAACATCATCGTCGGCATCGTCGGCGGCCTGATCGGCGGCTGGCTGTTCCCGATGATCGGGATCCAGTTCGCGGGCCTGATCGGCACCATCATCATGGCGGCAGGCGGCGCGGTCCTCCTGCTGTTCGTGCTGTCGAAGTTCTAGGGCCCGCGCACGAATTCGTTCACGACAAGGATCGGCCCGCGCCCCCGTGGGGCGCGGGCCTGTTTCGTTTCGGTCGGGCGCTACGTGCACGGTGTGCGAATCGTCATCGCGAGGCGAATCTTGACGGTAACATTTCCCCCGCCGGTAGCGACGACGACCGACCACTCGGTAGGCGCTCCACTGGGATCGACCGTGTAGTGGTGCTGGCACACGATCTTGCTGCCATCCACCCAATACGTCGCCTCGATTGAGTTCTTGTCGTACGCGTGGTTGCCGCCGCCGGTCGCAGCATTCCATTCTGCGACAAACTGGTCCAGGGCCGCCTCCCACTGAGTTCGTTTTTGCGCCTCGGTGCCGGAGAGTGCGAGCGAGAAGTGCGACCATGCGTCGCGGACTAACTTCGGGATGTCCCCCTGGATCTTCGTCTTCAAAGCCTCACGGATCGTCTCTCGATCTGCGTCGCTTGTGGCCGCCACAACGAAGAAGCGAAACTGGACGCTGGCATCATGAATCATGGTTCCCTCTATTTCTCCCGTTGTCACTACGCCGACTTGGCGCAGCGGAATCCAAACGTCGAAGTGTGAACCTTCGAGTAGACCTGTTCAACCGCCGCGAGGCTCTTCTTCCATGCGGGCACGGCCTGATACGACGCGCCCTTCGCGACCCTTGACTCCGGTTGCGGGCCGGCCACGGTGCGTGGCACGAACGGGCTCTCCGTCCATTCGGCGACGTTGCCGAGCGTATGACGAAGACCGTGCGGACCGGGTGCACCCGAACCCACCGACTGCACGTTGGCCAAGTAGACGTCGCGGATCCACTCCGGCGGCGGATCATCCGAAGGCGGTACCGGGGGCGGTCCACGAACGACAGCGTCCGTCCTGATCCGGGTGGCGTCATTGCCCCACGGAAATGAACGCCCATCGGTGCCACGGGCGGCTCGCTCCCACTCCGCGACCGTCGGCAACCGCTTGCCGACCCACGCGGAGTAGTCGTTGGCGTCGTACCAGTCAACGAACGCAACCGGCAAGTCGTCCCAAGCCCGCTGGTAGCCGCCCACCCACAACCCGGGAGGCTTCCGGCCCGTTGCATCGACAAAGCGCTTGTACTCCGCGTTCGAAACCTCAACAGGGTCGATCAGAAACGTCCCCAGCTCAAGCTCGCGCTCGTAGTAGAAGTGTTCGTCCGCGCGATCGCCGCTACCGAACACGAACTTCCCGGCAGGCACGCGGACCATGCCGTCGGCAGCATCTAAAACGAGTCGCATGCGCAAGTCGAGGGCCTGTCCGGCGGGGAGATGCACGAAACGCTCCGCCGCAATGGATCCGTCACGGGAGAGCTCGACTCGGTACCAACCGGGACGGACGGCGATGTTTTTGATCGGTGTGGTGCCGAGGTCTTCGGCGTGTTCCACATACCCCAGCGGGTCGATCGTCAGGAGTCGGACTGCATCGCCGTCCGTCCCGTCGTCTGCGCTGACACTCAAGGTGGGCCAGTCACGCCGGCGCCACCAGTTCAAGACACCGTAGGTCGCGCCGCCACCGAGGGCGAGGGCGCCCGCAGCGACGCTGCCGATCAGCACCTTGCGGCGGTGCGGGCGCAGCTTGCGGCGCGCGCGGCCCAGAAACGACGGCGGCTGTGCCGCGATGGGCTTGCCGTCGGCGTGCCGACGCAGATCCTCGGCTAACGCGGCCGCCGTCCGATATCGGTCTTCCGGCCGCTTCTCCATGGCCTTGAAGCAGATCGTCTCGAGATCGCGCGGGATGCCCGCGTCGAGCTTGCGCATCGAGTCGGGATCGCGAAATGAAATGCTGTAGAGCACGTCCTGCTGCGTCTCGCCCTCGAAGGGGCGCCGCAGCGTCAGCATCTCGTAAAGCACGACGCCGAGCGAGAAGACGTCCGCACGCCGGTCGATCTTGACCCGCTTCGCGAGTGCTTGCTCGGGACTCATGTAGTACGGCGTGCCGGCGATGTCGCCGGAAATCGTCAGGCTCTTGAGCGCCTCGAACTTGGCCAGGCCGAAGTCGACGAGATGCGGGCGACCCGCCCCGTCGTCTTGTCGGTCCTTGTCTACCAGGATGTTTTGCGGCTTGACGTCGCGGTGGATTACGCCGTGCTCGTGCGCGTAGTGCAACGCGCCGGCGACATCGGCGGCAATCCGCGCCCAGCGCCGGCGCAGGGCCTCGGGTCCGCCGTTGCCCGACTCGCCGTGCTTGATGGCATCGCGCGCGTCCGCCACGAGGTCCGCGACGGACCGGCCATGGACGAAGTCCATGACGAAGAACGGAATGCCGTCGACCTTGCCCTTGTCGAGCACCGACACGATGCCCGCGTGGTCGAGCTTCGACGTCGCCTCGGCTTCACGCTCGAAGCGGTCGCGGTGCAGCTTCGACAGGGCGAGGCTCGGGTGTAGCTGCTTGACGGCGACCACGGTGCCGGACGGATGCTGGGCGCGGTAGACCACGCCCATGCCGCCCCGGCCCACGACCTCCATGAGTTCGTACTCTCCGAGTCGCCGACCCTCCGGTAGATCCTCGCCCGCAGCGATGTCGCCCGGGGTCTGGAGCATGCGCTGCTCTGCCTCGTGGGCTTGTATCATTTCCTCCAGCTCGAGGCGCATGGCGTCGTCGTCGCACTCGAGTCGGAGAAAATCGGAGCGCTGTTCCACGCGAAGTATGACGGCTTCCGCGAACAGGCGCTTCATCCGCTCCCAGCGCTCCGTGGTCATTTCAATCGTGCCTCTAGCCAGGCGCGCGCAAACTGCCACTCGCGCTCGACCGTTCGTTCGGACACACCGAGCGCCTCGGCGACCCGCGCGTTGCTCAGGCCACCGAAGAACTTCAGCTCCACGACGCGTGCCGACTGCGGATCGCGATCGGCCAGATCCTCCAGAAGCTCGTGCAGCTCCAGGTGTTCGAGCTCGTGTCCCATGACACAGACCGACATCTGGCTGAGCGGGATCCGTGCGCCGACAGCCCGGCGCTTGTCGCGCCGCTTGGCCTTGTCATGGTCCGCAAGCGCCCAGCGGATGGCATTCGCGGCCACGGCCCGAAAGTGGCTGGCTCCCTTGTAGCCCGCGGCGTCGCGATCGACGAGACGCAGATAGGCCTCGTTCACGAGCGCGGCGGGCTCCAGCGTGTGGCTGGGCCCCCGCGCCCGCAGCAGGCGGGCGGCGAGACGCTCGAACTCTGCGTACAGGGTCTCGTACAGGCAACAGCGCGCGTGCTCGTCTCCCTCACGAACACGGCGCAACAAGAGCGTCATTTCGCTCTTCGAAACCCGGTCTCCCGGATCCTGGGGGGCTTGCCTGGTTCCCATTCGGGCCGCCACTTTCACGAACCTGCCCCCGGCATGTGGCCACCAAGGCCAGCGCAACTTCCTATCGGGTCGAAACGTCCCACACAGAGGTACACGACACAAGGCCGCTTTCTCCGACAAGTATTTCTCGTTTTCTCCCAAAAGGTCGCATTCCCACCGAATTGGTCGCATTCTGCCCTCTCCCCCCGCGCCCCCCACCCCACGAATGCCTGGGTTTGCACCCGCCCTGAGCCGGCGCCCTGGCCGCGTTTCTCCACGGGTTTTTCGACGAGCGCGGGGCACGGGACGCCGTTCCGCTAGAATCTGCTCGCGACATGCCGGCCTACCTGCTCGACAAAACCGACGCAAACGCGGTTCGGCTGCCCTGCGAGGGCACAGTCAGCCTGGGACGCGACTCGCGAAGCACGGTCCAGATCGATGATCCGCAGGCGTCGCGCAACCACGCCGTCCTCCAGGAAGTCGGTCGCGACAGGGTCTCGCTCTTGCCCGAACGGAACGCGATGACCTTCTTCAAGGATTCGTAGCCCGCAAGGGAGAGCGTCACGGCGTGCCGGCCCTCATCGAGATCGGTCACGTTCAACGGGGTGAGCCCGCGCACGCGCCCGTCGATCGTGATCTCCGCGCCATCGGGTGTCGATTGGATCCGCAGCACGGTTTCGATCGTCACGCGGACGAGAACCGCGTTCAGATCCACCCGCCGATCCGTAAGTGACACTCGCGGACGCACGAACGGCACGTATCCCTCCTTCTCGATGCGGACCTCGTGATCGCCGGACAGGCCCGTGAGCGTCAAGGGCGTCGTGCCGCGCACGACACCGTCAATGCGAACCGTCGCTCCGCTGGGCGTGCTCCCGGCAAGCAACTCGCCCGCGGGCGCAGGCGGCTCCGAATCGCGACCGAAAAAAAACAGCGCCGCGATCACCACGAAGAGACCAACGGCGGCGAGGCCGATCCACTGGCCACGACGGGCATGACGATCGGCCGGGACGGGCGGCCCGGAAACATGGGCGCGGCGCCGTGGCCGCGGCCGCACGGCGACCTGTTGACCCTGCTCGGCACGCTTCGCGATCGCGGAGACCCGTCGAATCGTCTGCTCCCCCCCATCACGATGCCCGAGCGACGCGTATGCCAACTCGAGCGCCTCGAGCAGCGCGTTCGCGTCCTGAAAGCGGTCCTCCGGCTTCGGCGGCAGGCAGCGCTCGATGATCGCGACCGTCGGCTTCGACACGTCGGGCCGCAACTCGGCAATCGGCACGTAGCGGCCTTCGATCGTCTTCAGCAGGGTATCGATCTGGTCGGGCCCACGATAGGGAGCGGTGTTGCACAAGAGGGCGTACAGCGTGGCGCCCATGCCGAACACGTCCGCGGATTTCTTCGCCGAGCGCGCGTCCCGCCCCTGCTCGGGGGACACATAGCCCGGCGTGCCCATCCCGATCCTGCTGCTCGTCAACTCCTCCTCGCTGTCTTCCACGCGGGCAAGACCGAGGTCGGCGAGCTTTGAACGCCCGAAGAGCAACTGTCCGTCCGGCGAAGCCGGGATCATGATGTTGTGCGGCTCACGAGATGCGGCGACGGCAGATTGGCGGCGATCCGCGCCTCCTGGATGAACCGCTCGACGATCGGCTCGTCTTTCACCTGCAGCCCGCTCGGGAGAACCTTGACCGCCACCTCGCGTTGAAGCCGCGGATTGACCCCGTAGTACACGACGCCCATTCCGCCGCGGCCCAACTCGCGCAGCAGGGCAATCTTGCCGACCGACGGGCGCCTCTCGCCTTCGAACTCGATCTTGTCGCAACCGACCAGGGCGCGATCCGCGCTGAGATCGACGGCCGACTTGGACCACGACTCCGCGATCGTTCATCAGGCCGGTCGGCTCCCATGGCAGCCCAAAGGTAGAAGTTTGGGGCGGAAACGTCTACTCGCTATGCCCTCAGCCCCACCAGCAGTCCCTGGGCGACCGCCCACGAAAAAGGGGCCCGCCGAAGCGGACCCCTCTGAAATCGACTATGCACCGTGAATCGATGGGATGGACGATAGATGTCGAGACGTCGGGCTACATCATGCCCATGCCGCCCATGCCACCCATTCCGCCCATACCACCCATGCCTCCCATTCCGCCCATGCCACCCATTCCGTGGTCATGGTCGGGGCCGCCGCCGCCTTCCGGCTTCTTTTCCGGAATCTCGGCAACCATGGCTTCGGTGGTCAGCAGCAGGCTGGCGACGCTGGCGGCGTTCTCGACCGCGCAACGCACGACCTTGGTCGGGTCGATGACACCGGCCTCGACGAGGTCTTCGTAGGTCGCCGTCAGCGCGTTGTAGCCAAAGCCACCCTTGCTGTCGATCACCCTCTGAAGCACGATCGAGCCATCGACGCCCGCGTTACGGGCAATCGCGCGGATGGGCGCCTCGAGCGCGCGGCGGACAATGCCAACCCCGAGCTTCTCGTCGCCATCGGTCGAGATCGCTTCGACGGCCGCGATCGCGCGGACGAGCGCCGAGCCGCCGCCGGGCAGCACGCCTTCCTCGACCGCGGCGCGGGTGGCGTGGAGCGCATCCTCGACGCGCGCCTTGCGCTCTTTCATCTCGACCTCGGTCGCCGCGCCGACATCGATCTGCGCGACGCCGCCGGAGAGCTTCGCGAGCCGCTCCTGGAGCTTCTCGCGGTCGTAGTCCGACGAGGTGTCCTCGACCTGGCGCTTGATCTGCGCGATACGACCCTTGATGTCGTCCGCGGAGCCTGCACCCTCGATGATCGTGGTGTTGTCCTTGTTGATCACGACCTTTTTGGCCGAACCGAGGTCGGCAACCGTGAGGCTCTTGGCGTCGCGGCCCAGCGCTTCCATGATCGCCTCGCCACCGGTCAGGGTCGAAATGTCTTCGAGCATTTCCTTGCGGCGGTCACCGAAGCCGGGCGCTTTGACCGCGCAGCACTTGAAGATGCCGCGGAGCTGGTTGAGCACCAGCGTGGCGAGCGCCTCGCCCTCGATGTCTTCGGCGATGACGAGCAACGGCCGGCCGGCCTTCGCGACGCTCTCGAGGAGCGGCAGGAAGTCGCGGATGTTCCCGATCTTCTTCTCGTGGATGAGGATGTACGGGTTTTCGAGCACGCACTCCATCGCCTCGCGGTCCGTGGCGAAGTGCGGGCTCAGGTAGCCCTTATCGAACTGCATGCCCTCGACCCAGTCGACCTCGGTCTTGAGCGTCCGGCCCTCTTCGACCGTGATCACACCGTCCTGACCGACGCGCTCCATGGCATCGGCGATGATGTCGCCGATTTCGGGGTCGTTGTTCGAGGCGATGCACCCGACCTGCGCGATCTCCTTCTTGCCGGAAATCTCGCGGCTCTGGCCCTGCAGCGAATCGACGACGGTCGAAACCGCCTTTTCGATGCCGCGCTTGACCGAGATCGCGTTTGCGCCGGCAGCCACGCTCCGGAGGCCCTCCTCGAAGATAGCTTCGGCGAGAACGGTCGCGGTGGTCGTGCCGTCGCCGGCGACGTCGGAAGTCTTGGAAGCAACCTCCTTCACCATCTGCGCGCCCATGTTCTCGTAGGGATCCTTGAGCTCGATCTCCTTGGCGACGGTGACACCGTCCTTGGTGACCGTGGGGCTGCCGAAGGACTTCGCGATCACGACGTTGCGACCGCGCGGGCCGAGCGTGACCTTGACGGTCCGGGCGAGCTTGCGGACGCCGCTGCGAATCTTGTCGCGCGCGTCCTGATCAAAGAGGATTCGCTTGGCACCCATTTACGCCTCCACCACACCGAGGATGTCGTCCTCGCTGATGATCATGTAGTCCGCGCCACCGACCTTGACCTCGGTCCCGGCGTAGGCGGAGAAGATGACGCGATCACCGGTCTTCACCTGGAAATCGCGGTGCTTACCGTCCTTGCCGACCTCGCCGTCGCCGATCGCGAGAATCTCGCCCTCGCGCGGCTTCTCCTTGGCGGTGTCGGGCAGGTAAATACCGCCCTTGGTCTTGTCCTTGGCCTCGAGGCGCTTGAGTAGCACGTTTTGGCCGAGGGGCTTGATGTTGGGGGTGTCAGCCATCCCACTGGTCTCCTGATACAGGTTCTTCGTCCGTAAGAACTGGGGCCTATACCAAGCGGGGTGCCAAACCCCGATCGGACGACATAAGTCTTTTTTCGACAATGACTTACACGAACGACAGCAAACGGACGGCGATGCCTTTTGATGCCATTTTGGCGGGGTCGCCCCCGCCCCCCCATTCGTTCTGACAAAATCAGCTCTAGCTGAAACCACCCCCCGGGCTGCGTTTTTTAGGGCGAGAACCATGAAACTTTCGCGATCCCTCCTCCTGATCACCGCGGTGATCACATCTCTGTGCGCCAGTTCGGCCCTGGCTGATGAAATCCACCTCAAGAACGGCAAGGTCATTTCCGGCCTCGTCGTCGACGAGGGTGCGCGGTACACGGTCGTGGACCGGGACCGCAAGTTCGCCATCAAGAAGTCGCTGGTGAAAAAGGTCGCCGAGTCGAACTGTTTCATGAGCAAGTACCAGGCGCGGCTGGACAAGCTGCCGGTCGATGACGCCGAGGCGATTTTCGAGTTCGGCCGCTGGCTCGACCAGAACGACTGGTCCTCGCGGGCCAAGCTGGCCTACCGCGAGGTGCTCGATCTGGACCCGGATCACCGCGGCGCGCGCCGGGCGCTCAGCTATTCCATGTACGAAGGCGAATGGGTCTCGCCGGACGAGCTGAACCGCAAGAAGGGCCTCGTCGAGTTCGCGGGTGGCTGGTACACCAAGCACGATCTCGCCGAACTCAAGAAAGAGATCGAGAGCAACAAGAAGCTCCGCATCGCCTACGCCGAACGGCGCCGGATCAACGACAAGGTGAACCGGATCGTGCAGAAGTTCGCGACCTTCAACAAGAAGAAGCGCGCGAAGGCCTACAACGAGCTCTACCAGTTCGCGGAGCAGGTCAACTCGCCGGAGCTCCGCAAGTTCGCGGACGACACCAAGGCGCACTTCGACCGGATGCACAAGATTCTGTGCGCCAAGATGATGGCCCGCACGGAAATCCAGGCGACGCACACCCAGCTCAAAAAGCCGATCGACGTCTTCCAGACCGCTCTCGGCGCCGCCATCGCGCTGAACGCCAGCCAGAACCCGGTCCGCATTCAGCTACCGGAACTGAGCGTGGCCAAGGTCCAAACAACCGTTGATATTCCTGCCGGGTGTTAACACTGCCTGGTGAGTGCGGATAGCACCGACGAAACTCCGCTTCGCGGATTCTCGCTAGCCTGCCGGATGTTCCAGAGCCCCTCGTGCAAACGGGGGGCTTTTTCTATGAACGGCATACTCGGCCGCGCTTGTCGGTGGGCTACGGACTCAGGGCGGTAACCGTCGGGAAATCTTGCGGAACCGGGGTTCTTCGCGGGTTTTTTGGTCGCGCCAGTGCTCTTTCCAGAGGGCTTTCGGCCCAGATTGGGCCGCAGCTTTCAGAAAACGCACCTCGCGACCTTGCCCGTCCGATAAACTCAGAAGGAAGAAGATGTCGCCGTCTGATTTTTCCCCCGTTCTAACGCGTCAGGTGGAGTGCTTCGACGAACTCGTCAAGGACGAATCGTGGAAGCGCGACCATGAAGACGCGAACGCGTGCTGGGAGCTTGAACAGGTTCTTCAGTTCGGCCTGACGATCTATCGCCTCTTCATGAAGACCGACGAGGTGATCAGTGACGCGATCCTGTCTGATCGGTGCGAGTCCCCCCGGCAGGCCCGCGCCGCGTTCGACAGCCTCTTGGCGTGGTGGCTACGGCCGTGCGAAACGGTGAATCGTGTGATTCGATCCCTTGAAGACAAGGGATACATGGTTGAGGGCGCCGCGGAGTTTCGAAAGCACTTCGCCGAGGCGAAGTGGATGCTGACTCCTGCCGACAAGGCGTTTGCGCACGACCGCGTGGCTGCGGTTCGCGACAATGCGATCGACGAACATCGCACTGGACGAACGGTGCCGCTGGAGAAACTCTCCGATTAGGAACGTCCGCACGTCTTCGTTCCGAAGGATGTGCGACAAGCTGCCGACGGCAACGGCGCGCCTCGCGGAAAAGGCATACTCGCAATTCCGCAAAGACCCCAGCCATCCCGGACTGGAGCACCACGCACTTGATGACACCAAGCGCGGTCGGCACAGGAACGGCAGCTGGGCGGTCTCGATTACTCGCAGGTATCGCGCCATCTATGTGCCCGACGAGACCGGCTCCGAGCAGCATGCGCCAGCCAACGTCTGGTACTGGATCGGCTCCCACGAGGACTACAACGCCTTCACCGGGTCCGCACGCCGTTGAGGCGGAGCCGCTGCACGCCAAGTCGAACGCGCTCGGAGGTGACCGAGAGACCTTGCGGCGCGGCACCGAACGCCTGAATGACCCCTGCGGGTAGACTGCGGGCTTCTTTCCATGGCGGTTCTTGAGATTGATCGGCTTGTCAAACGGTATGCCTCGCCCGACGGGGAGGTGGAAACCGTGATTGACATCGAGCGGCTTGAGCTTGGGGACGGGGCCCAGGTTGCGTTGCGGGGGACCAGCGGGTCCGGGAAGACGACGCTGCTGAATCTCATTGCAGGGGTCTTGCGGGCCGACGAGGGGCGCATCGTTTTGGCGGGACACGACATCACCGCGATGTCGGAGTCCGAGCGCGACCACGTTCGGGCGCGGCACCTGGGCTATGTCTTTCAGACGTTTAACCTGCTCCAAGGCTACAGCGCAGTCGAAAACGTCGTGCTGGGCATGGTGTTCGGCGGCCGGGCCGATCGCGGCCGGGCCGAGGGACTACTCGAGGCGGTCGGGCTCAAGGACCGGATGAACTACCGGCCGCGCCAGCTCTCGGTCGGACAGCAACAACGCGTCGCCGTGGCGCGCGCTCTCGCGAACGACCCCGATCTCGTGCTCGCCGACGAACCGACCGGCAGCCTCGATCCGCGCCACGCGCAGGAAGCGCTCGACCTGGTCCGGAAGCTCTGCGAGGAAAACGACGCGGCGATGCTGCTCGTCAGCCACGACGATGGCATCCTGGAACGGTTCGACGACATCCGCGATCTGAGTGAACTCAACCGCGCGCGCGCATGAACGAGTTCTGGGCGATTCCCCTGATGGTGCGCCGCAGCCTGCGGCAGCATCTCCTGTCAACCCTGGTGACGGCGATTGCCTTGGGGCTCGCAAGCGGGCTCGTCATGTCCATTTTCGCGATCAACAACCAGGCGGACAAGGCGTTCCGCGGCGGCGAAAAAACGTTCCACGCGGTGCTTGGCGCGCGCGGGAGCCCACTGCAACTGGTGCTGAACAGCATCTACCACCTCGAAACGTCGCCGGGCAACATCCCGTGGAAGCTCTACAAGACAATCAAGAACGACCCGCGCGTCGAGATCGCCGTGCCGTACGCGGTCGGTGACAACTACGAGGGCTTTCGCATCGTTGGCACGACCGAGGAGCTGTTTGCCGCCAAGAAACTCCAGGTGGACGGCTTCGTCTTCAACTCGCAGCGTCGCCAGGCCGTGATCGGCAGCTTTGTCGCCGCGCAAACCAGCCTCAAGCCCGGCGCGCACTTCTTCCCGGTTCACGGGGTGCAGCCCGATCCGAACGCCGCCGTACACACGGAGGATCAGTACGTGGTTGTCGGCGTGCTCAAGCCGACCAACTCCCCTCTGGACCGCGTCATCTTCATTCCGATCGAGGGCATCTATCGCATGGGTGGCCATCCGCTCGCGGACGGCACCGTCGCCAAGGACGGCGAGGAGATCCCGGACGAGTTCAAGGAGGTCAGCGCGGTCCTGATCAGGCTGAAGTCGCCTGCGTTCGGCATGCAACTGGCCGACACCATCAACAACCGCAACAAGGAAGCGACGTTCGCCTGGCCCATCTCCACCGTGATCGGACGCTTTCTGAACAAGTTCGCGTGGATTCTCCGCGTCTTGGAAATGATCGCGTATCTGGTCGTCGCGGTTGCCGCCGGCTCCATCCTCGCGAGTCTCTACAACACGATGAACGAACGGCGCCGCGAGTTCGCGATCCTGCGCGCGCTGGGCGCGAGACGTAGCACCGTGTTTACAGCCATCGTCATGGAGTCGGCGGCGATCGCCACCATCGGCGCGTTGATTGGCTTCCTGGTCTACGGAGCCATCCTCTTCTCCGCCGCCATCGCCATCCGGCAGCACACCGGCGTGGTGCTCGACACGGCGATAGACTTCAGGCGCCAGCCGGAGCTGTGGAAGACCCCGCTCGCCATGATCGCACTCGGCGCAGTCGCCGGCATCCTGCCCGCGTGGAAGGCCTATGCCACCGACGTGGCCGAAAACCTCGCCCCTCAATCGTAATGAAACACCTCGGAAACATCGCCGTCCGTTCGCTGTTGATCGGAGTTCTTGCCGCGTGCAACAACGACGAGCAACCCCAGACCAAAACCGGCCATGTACACACGCACGCCGACGATGCGAAGTTCGGCGGGGCCATGGTTGAGATCGGCGCACATGCCGCGTGGGTTGAGATCGTGCACGAGCCAGGTTCCGGACTGATCACGACGTACATTCGCGACGCGCACGCGGTCCATCCGTTGCCGTGCGCCATGAAACGCCTGCCCCTGACGGTGCTCGTGAATGGCAAAGAGCACGAGATCGAGCTCCTGCCCTACATCGACCCGTTGAGCAGCGAGAAGGCCGGCGCCGTTTCCGTGTTCCGGGCCCGAATCGAGGTCTTGAAAGGCGTAACGACGTTTTCGGGCGCTTTGGGCAAACTCGCTCTGCGCGGGAAGATCTTTCCCCCGGCGACCTTCACGTATCCGGCGAAGTGATACGATAATGGGGTTATGAGCAAGACCCTCTGGCTCGTTCTCGGCGTCGGCACATGCGTTGTGCTCGGCACGCAGCTCAACCGTTGCTTGACCTGCCAGCCGCCGCAAAACATCAACGTGAACGCGAACCTCCGGCTGGAGGGCGCCGCGTTCCTGAGCAAGAGTCCCCCGAGCAAGGGCGCTCAGAGCGGGGGCCCGGCCACTTCGGAGGCCACGTCGGGCGGTGCGTCAACCGCAGGCGAACCGATTCCCGGGCCGAAGCTTCCCGACGTGCCCAACATTGCCGGCGGCATCGGGTCGGCGAACGGAACGGACGGCGGCGTCGCGGTCGGACTCGCACCGAACGAGGCGAAGGACAACGAGGCCGGCGAGCGCGAAGCCGGCAACGATGAAGTGCTGATCAAGAAGCTTCCGACGCCGGAAGAGACCGCGGACAGCAAGGACGCGAAGAAGGCGAAGCTCAAGAAGCTCTCGCTCACCTTCGACAAGCTCGCGAGCTACGACTACAAGTTCCCCGACATCGGCGCCAAGGAAGAAGACACGAAACAGATTCCGGGGTCGGTGCAAAAGCTAGAGGGCCGCACGATCTCGATCCGCGGTTTCATGATCCCGATGGCGAACGACGGCGAGAACGTGCTGGAGTTCGTGCTCGTCCGCAACCAGAGTTTTTGCTGCTTCGGGGTCTACCCGAAGATGAACGAGTGGATTCACGTGAAGATGGCGCCCGGCAAGACCGCGCCGTTCGCCCTCGACGTTCCCATCACGATCCACGGCGAACTCCACGTCGGCGAGGAGTGGGAAAACGGCGTCGTGATGAGCCTCTACCGCCTGGACTGCACCACCGTCGACGAACCCCCCGTCTACCGCTAAGCCGCCGCAGCCTATCCTGCTAGTGTCCCGAGAGCAGCAGGGCAGCCTTGGGCAGTATCCGGGCGATTTCCTCGCTCGCGTTGTCGATGACCGTGTGGCGGATTTCGTCCTCGAACAGTCGGCGGAGTCCTTCGCGACCGTCCTCGACCATGTCCACTACGTCCTCCGCCGGAAGCTGGAGCTTGTTCGCAACCTCCACCGCGCTCAGCGGGTGCGCGCCATCGGGCCGGTCGTACATGCGCAGCAGGAGCTGGTGCGCTTCGGGATGCGCGCGCCCGTACTCCTTGAGTGCCGCCTGAAAGAGACCGGCCGCCCAATCGCGCTCGAAGTCGGGATCGACACCGGGGCTCGCCCCGTCCTCGCGCAACGTCGCGTCGATCTGTGCCAGGACGCACGCACGCAGGCTCTCGCCCCCGCCCCCCCCTGCACAACGCTCGTAGAGATCCTCAAGGACGAGATCCGTCAAATCCTCGGTGTGCCGCCAGCCGTCCACGCGCCGCCGCATCTGAAACAGGATCGGCGGACGCACGCGCTCCCTGAGCCCGCGCCACGCCTCCTTGCGCGCGTCGTCGCCGACGTCGGAATCGAGAACAAGCTGCCAACGGTTCATCGCAGTTAACCTTGGCGACGATGATAGGTCGTCTTTACCTGATCGTCGACATCGCATCGCTGCCGATCATTCCCGAGGCCCTCGCGGGCGGTGTGGACATGGTGCAGCTCAGGGACAAGGCAGGAACGGACGGCGATGTCTTGCAGGCGGCGCGCGAACTTGTGCGGCTGTGTGGTCGCGACGTGCCCGTGATCCTCAACGACCGCGTCCATCTGGTCGCGGCGGCGGGCGCGGCGGGGGCCCACATCGGCGAAGACGACCTGCCGCCCGACAAAGCGCGCGCCCTGCTCCCGCCCGGCGCGCTGTTGGGCCTTTCGACGCACTCCGCGGAAGAAGTGGAGGCGGCCGAGCGGATTCCGGTGGACTACGTCGGACTCGGCCCCATGTTTGAGAGCACGACAAAGGCGCTGTCCCGCGGACCGGGAGGCCCCGCGTTGCTGCAGGGCGTAGCAACGGACCTCCCGGTGTTCCCGATCGGCGGGATCACGGAGGCGAACGCAACGGCACTCGTCGCCGCGGGCGCAAGCCGCCTGGCCGTCGGCGCGGCGATTTGCGCGGCCCGCTCCCCCGAAACCGCAGCGGCGAGGCTCCGCGCACTGTTGCCCGCTCTGACGTAGTCAAAAGTCCCCGTCGGCGTTGAATCGCGCCAAGAGAAGATTGAACCCGGAGGCGCCTTGGACCGTGGTCTCGTTCGGGTCTCCTTCGCCCAAGACGATCGGGCCGTTGAAAATCGTGATGATCGCGGCGGAGCCGTCGTCAAACGCCGCGGCGGCGATGCCGCGTGCGCCGGAGTTGGTGGGAATGGCACGCGCCCAGGCAAGGGTTCCGTCGTGCTCAAAGCGAGCCACCAACTCAGAGAAGCCCTGGGCACCGAGCGCCGGGAAG
Organism: Planctomycetota bacterium; assembly: GCA_021776735.1. Lineage (GTDB taxonomy): Bacteria > Planctomycetota > PLA2 > PLA2 > PLA2 > JAJFFH01. The sequence continues at coordinate 122,036 of JAJFFH010000061.1, forward strand.
GTCACCTCTTGGGGCTCGCCGGGAGCAAGGGTGAGGACGGAGCTGAAGTTCGCCGCAACGATCAGCGATCCGTCCTGAGCTCGGGACAGCCCCGGCTGCCGAAGAAAACCGAAGTTGAACGTCCGGTCCGCGAGAACCCGTCCCCAAACAAGGCCACCGTCTGCCGAGAACCGCGCCATGAATGGGTTTCCTGGTTCACTTCCCGACAAGACCAGCTCGTTCGGCCCGCCCTCCCCCAGTCGCATGGCGAAGTCGAACGAACCGAGAATGACACAGGACCCATCCGGATCCGTCACGAGCCCGTACGCCACGTCATTGTCGGTCCCGCCAAAACGCGACGCATCGACCAGCATTCCGTCCTCCGCAAACCGCGCCACGAAGATGTCCCGGTTGCCGCGGCTGACCAGGGAAGTCTCACCGGGCTCGCCCAGACCGAACGTCGTGATGTGGCTGAAGTCTCCGACGATGCCGCACGTTCCGTCCGGAAACACTGCAACGTCCCGGAGTATCTCGCGCCCCGGCCCGCCGGCAGTTCGCGCCCACGCGAGGTCTCCGTCGGGCTCGTAGGCAACCACGAAGATGTCACCGATCTCACCGGCGTCCGCAACGAGCAGGGTCTCGTTCGGCTCACCGTCACCGAACAGCAGGGTATCGATGAACGAACCGGCGAGGACGACCGCCCCGTCCCGGCCGGCGGCCAGGCCGTAGGATCTCGTCTGTACCGCATCCGGCGAAAAGCGCCGTGCCCATTGAAAAGACCCGTCGTCGCCGTACCGCCCGACGAAACGTGCACCGGGCCCGAATCGGGCGCCGGGGAACGACGCCTCCGTCGGCTCCCCCTCCCCAAACACGAAGCGGGTTCCCTGTTGAGGTATCAGGTCTCCCAAGACCGCGCACGACCCGTCCGTTCCGGCGACGATGCGGGTCACCCTGGTGCCTCCGTCACGGCGCGCCCAGACAAGGGCCCCGTCGTTGTCGTAGCGAGCCAAGAACATGCGTTCCACGACGGCACTCGAAGGGTCGGGAGTTTCCAAGACGGTCTCGTTGGCTCCGCCGTCGTCGAACACCACGGTTCCCGTGAACGATCCGGCCACGACGACAGAACCGTCGGAGAACGACGCGATGTCCCGCACGTGCGCCCCCTCAACCGCCTGTGCATAGGCCCGATTCGCCAGGGTCACCAGCCCGAGCGCAACGACCACGACCGGCGTGCCCCCTGGTGCCGTCAACCGGCCCACGATGCGATACGTACCCAGCGCAACGCCGGTCGTATCCCAGGCCACGGTCTGCCCGTTGCCGTCGTCGTCCACGCCCGTCGCGATCGGGATCGGGTCGGGATTGGTCGCGAGACCGGAATCCGGCTCCGCGAAGACCTCCAGGACCGCGTCGCTGGGATCGTTGGAGACGATCTCGATGGTGATCCGGCCGCCCCGGCTCGCCTCTACGTCGGCCTCCGGCGACAGGAACACGAGCGTAGGCGTGGCGTCGGCGGTGGCGTTACCGCCGCCTCCCGATCCACAACCACCGAGTACAAAAAGTAACGTGCAGGCCAGACCGCGAACCATAGCGAACCTCCACGAGAGCCCACGGGTTTAGGCGCAATCCCCGTGCCGCGGCACAGGAGCGCTCGGTTGGCGAACCCGGGCCGCGATTCTTGCGCGTCCTTCGAACCAAATTTGACAGGAGCGCGGGTTTCATCTGCGAACCTATGGGCATGCGCCGCACCCTCGTGCTCCCGCTCCTGTTTGCCATCCTGCTGCCCCACGTGCTTTGGGCCCAGGACGGTCCGCCGGAGAAACCCGCGAAGCCGGAACCCAAGAAGAAGGCCGATCCGCAGCCGGAGCTGCACAAGATCTACGTTCCGTACAAGAAGCTCGATGAGCTCCTCGGCACCGACAAGGAACGCGTCATGGTGCCGTACAAGGAGTTCCTCGAACTCTGGAACCTCAAGTACGGACCCAAGGCGTCCGCGGCGGAGCCGCCCGTGCCGTTCGCCGTCGAGTCCGCGCGCTACGACGGGCGCGTACAAAACGGACTCGTCGTGTTTCAGGCGGTCCTTCAGATCGAGGTCTTTGCGGAAGGCTGGCAGCGCATCCCGCTCGGCTTTTCGCGGATCGCGTTCGAAGACATCGCCGTCGATGGCAAGCCGGGCGTATTGACGCCGACCCGGGGCGGCTACGAACTCCTGCTGCAGGGCAAGGGCCGCCACAAGGTCGAAGCGCGCCTCGTGGCCGGCATCGCCCGCGGCAAGGAGGTCGCGACGTGCGAGTTCGGGCTCCCGCCCGTGCCGCTGCACCGGCTGACGTTCCGCGTCCCCGGCAAGGGCACGGAAGTCGGTCTCGAGCCCGCGCGCGCGAGTTCGACGAAAAACGACGGCGACGAAACGGTGCTGCTCGCGTTCTTGGGCCCGCAGCGCAAGGTCAAGCTCAAGTGGCGGTACAAGCCCGAGGAGACCGAACGCGAGCCGTCGCTCGTGTTCTCGACCGACATCGTGGATCTCAGGGTCGAGGAGCGTTCGCTGCGCGGACTGACCCGCTTCGAGCTGAAGGTCCTGCGCACGCCCACGGAAAAGTTCGTCGTCGAGATTCCCGAGGGCGTCCAGGTACTCGAGGTCTCCGGCGCACGCCTGCGCACCTGGAACTTCACGGACGAGGCCCGGCGGCGTCTCGAAGTGCGCCTGCACAAGCCCGCCATCGGGTCGTACACGTTCGAGGTCCGCTTCGAGCGCACCGTTTCCATTCAAGTGCCGGGCATCGTCGCGGTGCCTGCGCTGCGCCTCGTCGACGCGTCGCGCGAGCGCGGTTTCGTTCGCGTCACGGGCGCCGAAGGCGTCGCCGTCCGTCCCGGAGCGCTTGAAAACGCGTTTCAGTCGGACCTGAACTCCCTGCCCAAGGCGATCCGCGGCGGCCGCGGCCTCGGCTTTCGCTTCGCAACCGTGCCGTATTCGATCGGCCTCGTCACCGAACGCATCGAACCACTCGTCTCCCTCGTGCATCGCGCACGGCTCAACGTCGGACGGCGCCTCGTGTCGCTGCACCAGGAACTCCAGTTCGACGTCGAGCGCACGGGACTGTTCTCGGTGCGCGTACACGTGCCGGACGGCATCACGCTCACCGACATCGGCACTCCGCAGCTCGTCGATACGTGGCGCGAGATCAAGGAAGACGGCAAGCGCATCCTGGTCATCGAACTGCGCGGCCGGCGGATGGGCAAGTTCACGCTGCCGTTCAAGGGCGAGATGGAACTCGATCTCGGCAGGGATCCCAAGGAGGATCTCAAGAACGTCCGGCTCCAGGTGCCGCTGCTTTCGATGACGGGCGCGGACCGCGAAGAGGGCACGCTCGGCGTCTTCATGGACGCGGGCTTGAAGGCCTCGGCGAAGACAAAAAGCGTCGTGCCGCTCGAGCCGAAGGAATTCGTCCAAAAAGACCGCTACCGCTCGCCCGCCGGACTCCCGCTCGCCTTCGCGTGGCGCTGGCGCGGCGAGGGCCCGGAGGTCGCGTTCACGATCGAAAAACGCAAGCCCAAGGTCACCTGCGACGTGCACTACCGCCTCGAAGCCGGCGAATCGCGCGTGCAGGTCCGCGCGGAGCTCCACTACAACGTGCAGTACAGCGGCGTGGAGACGTTCTCGTTTCGCGTGCCCAAGTCGATCCGCAAGAACCTCAAGGTCGATGTCGCCGGGTTTCGTGAGAAGGAACCCAAGGACGACACAGTCAAAGACGGCGATGTTCCCACCACGACGTGGACCGTCACGATGCAGCGGCCCGTGCTCGGCAAACTGGTGATCGTCGCCGAGTACGACGAGACTTTCCCGCAGCCGCTTCAGACGGGCCAAAGCCGTCCGGTCGCGATTCCCGCGATCGTGCCGCTCAACCTCGATCGCACGAACGCGTTCGTTGCCATCCGCAAGGCACCCACGATCAAGGTCGATCCCGCCGGAACGGACTACGAGCAGATCGATCCCGCCGAGCTTCCGCAGGCCCTGCGCGGCAACGACGTCTTCGTCGCGCTGCGCCGCCTTGACACGCCGGAGAGTTTCCGCCTCGACCTGACCAAGCACGAGTATCAGCCGGTCGCCGATCTCGTCGTCCGCCACGCGCACCTGAAAACGGTGCTCGTCGATGACGGCCTGCGTGCAACAACCCAGGCGTTTTTCGAGATCCTGAACAACGACCGCCAGTTCCTCGCCGTGAAACTTCCGGACGGAACCAAACTGGAAGGACTGCGCGTCGGCGGCAAACCCGAAACCCCGCGCACGGGAGAGGGCGGCGTCACGCTCGTCCGGCTGCCGACCGGCCTCAAGAAGGACGCGACGTTCGTCGTCGCCCTGGCCTACTCGCATCCGGTCCAAGGTTCCGGGGGCCTGCGCGGTTCCAAGGCCATGGTAGGCCCTGTGCTGCCGGCGTTCGACGGCAAGCCCGCGCCAAGACAGCTTCTCCTGACCTGGAGCGTTCACTACCCGCGGGACTGGGTGCTCACGTCGTTTGACGGCAACGTCGCCCCCGCCCGCGGCGACGACGAGAAGGGATCCTGGCTTCGCTTGGCGATCGGCCATCTGGCCGCGCTGGTGCGCCCGGTGAAACCGCCACCGTCGGACGTCGATGGCATCACTCTCGCGCCCGCGCGCTTCGACAAGATGCTCGTGCCGATGTACGTCAGCGGCACGGCGCACACGCTGTTCACCAACGGCAACGGCGACGCGCAAGTCACGCTGCACCACACGACCCGCACCGCCGGCATCGTGTTCGCGATCCTCGGGCTGATCGGCGCGGCCGCGTGCGTGATCGTCCTCGGCCGTTCCTATCCGACCCTGACCGCCGGGCTCGCGGTCGTCGGCATCGCACTCGTCGCGCTGGCCTTCGCCGGCCCGGGCTGGACCTCGCTCTGGAACGGTGCGCTGATCGGCGGCCTGGTCGGCACGCTCGTCGCACTCGTGCGCGGGAAAAAGCCCACGGTGCCCACACCGCCGCCGACCCCCCCGACAACTCCGACGACCGGAAAGGAGACGGCATGAGACTCGCCGCTCTCGTCCTCCTGTTGCTGACACCGCTCGCGCCCGCCGACTCGAAACGGCGGCCCGCGCCCCCGGCCCCCCCCAACAAGACGCGCGTCTGGATCCATGCGCCCGCCGAGGATCTCCTGGCGCTGTTTCCCGAACGCGGTGCCGGGTTTTTGATCTCCGCGGCCGAGTACGCAAAGCTCGTGGACCTCGCGCAGAGCAACGAAGAACACAAGAAAGCACGTCCGCCGCTGGCGGCCCGCCTCGTGCGCGGTACCGCCGAAGCGCGGCTGGACGGCGACGTGTTGCGCCTGACCACTACGTTTGTCGCCGTCGTCCACGAGGGAGGGGCCTCCGTGCCGTTCCCGCTCGAAGGTATCGCGCTCGAGAGCATCGCCGTCGAGGGCGGTGAACTCGTGGGCCAGCAGCTCCGGTTCGAAAAGCCGGGCACGTTTTCGGTTTCGGCAATCCTCGCGGCAAAGGTACAGACGAGCGGCGAACGGAAGTCGGCGTCGTTTCGGCTACCGCCCGCCGCGGCGCACACCGTGTCGCTCGCACTGCCGCCGCAGTCGGAAGGCGAAGTCGGTCCGATCGTGCGCGCATTCTCGTCGGGCAAGGACGGCGGTCGCGTTGTCGGCTATCCGGATGAACACGGGGTGTTCACGGTCTGGATCGCGCCGCGATCGCCCGCGCGCGAACTCGATCCGCTCTTGTCCGCGACATTCGACGCCCGCGGCGAGGTCGGCGAGGCGCGCACGGTCGTGCGCACCGCCCTGCGTGTCGAAGTGCTGCGCGCACCGATCGATCGGCTCAGCCTCGCGCTCGCGAAGGGCGAGACCATCCGCGGCCTGACCGGCAAGGGCATCAAGAGCTGGCACGTCGTGCGCGACGCGGCCGGCGACCGGCTCGACATCCAACTCGTGCAGCGGACCGAGGGCGTGCTCTCCCTTGGCATCGAGTCCGAAATCCCGCGCAACGACTTCCTCCACGCGGTCGTGACCGTGCCGCGCCTGAAGAACGCGGTCCGTTTCTCCGGAAACATCGCCGTCCGTTCGCTATCCGCCATCCGCTTTACAGGCATGACGGCCGAGGGCGCCCGGCGTCGACCCGTCTCGCGCCGCAGCGGGGATCGCGCGCTCTTTTCGGCGTGGACTCCCGACGCGAAGCTCACGTTCAACCTCGAGCGCATCGCCGCCCGCACGCGTGCCACACTTGCCGCGCTGCTCGGGTTCCGCGAAGGCGGCAAGAGCCTGCGCATTCGCACCGACTACCACATTGCCGGCCGGCCCCTGTTCCAACTCGAGCCTGCCGTGCCTGCCGGTTGGATCGTGCGCCGCGTGCGTCTCGACGGGCGCGACTGGGCGTACCGGTATGCGCCGGACGGGCGCATCGTGCTCCAGTTTCCGCACGGGCTTAAGCCGGGGCTGCACCGACTCGACCTGCGCGTCGATACCGACGAGGTCGATTGGGTGCCGGGGGATGCGCCCGTTTCGTTCGACCTCGCGGGCGTGCGCTCCGGGCTCGAGGACGAGCGCGGCACGCTCTACGTGATGGCCGACCGGGCGTTTCGGGTGAGCGCGGATGGCACCCGTGGACTGGAGAAGACTGCCGTCGCCGCCGGGAGTGGTGATCGGCTGCTCTACGCGTGGCGCTTTGCCAAGCCCGATTTCGGCGTGCGGTTTACGCTGCGGCGCCACCGGCCCGTGGTGCGTGCGACCGTCGTGACGCATCTGGCACCGAGCGAGCGCTTGCTGCGCGTGCGCGCCATTGCCGACTTCGACATCAAGCGCACGGGCGTACGCACGCTCAAGGTCGCGCTGCCGAAGGGCACCGGTCCGCTCGTCGAGTTCACCGGTCCCTACATCAAGGAACGGCGCGCGCCGGCCGCGGACGCCGATCCCGAGACGTGGACCATCGTGTTTCAAAAGCGCGTGCGCGGGCGATACCAGCTGCACATTGGGTTCGAGAAGAAATTCGGTGCCGACGCCTGGACGACAACGGTGCCTGACATCGCGTTGCCCGACGTCCAGGATCAGGGGTTTCTGGTTGTCCATCCGGCTGCGACCACGGAGCTGACGGTGGATCGCGGTGGCCTGCGCGAAGCCGATGTCGGCGAGCTGCCGCAACGGCCGGCGCGCGCCCCGCTCGAGGTGCTCGCCTACGCCAAGCACCCGTTTCAGGTTCGACTCTCGTCCAAAAAGCACGAGTCCGAGCCCGTCGTGCAGGCGATCGCACTGTCGGCGCATGTGTACGGCGTGCTGACGCCGGACGGGCTTTTGCGTTGCCGCGCGGAGTACAGCGTACGCAACAACGACCAGCCGTTCTTGTCCTGTCGCCTGCCCGGCGGTGCCGTTCTGCTCGGCGTCACCGTCGATGGCAATCCGCAAAAACCGTTGCTGGAAAACGGCGCCCTGCGCCTGCCGCTGCCGCGATCCAAGAACCGCGAGACTCCGTTCCCGGTTGCGGTGGTCTACGAGAGCCGCGTCGCGACGCTCGAAGGCGGCAAGAGCCTGCGCATCGACCGGCCCGCGCTCGACGTAGATGTTCTCAAGACCCGCTACACGCTGCACCTGCCGCGCGGCTACACCGTCGCCAACCATGACGGCGATCTGGTGCCGTTGTCGGAGCCGGAGCGGCGCACTGTGCTCGGCGCGCTGGCGGGCGTTGTGTTTCGGGCGAAGGGCATGATGACGGTGGACGGAGCAACGGGGGAACCGGAACTCGCAACGTCGACGCCCTTGCACAGAGACAGCCTGGATGGTGTTGTAGCCAAGGGAGGCGATGGCGCTGGAATCCACGCCCTGCCCCAGGATCCGCCTCTGGATTCCGGTGCGGGTCCGCCCAAGCGGAAGCCGTCGAGGGCCAACCGGGTTCGCAAGGAGAAGAAAGGCTACCGCGTCAAGGCCGAGAAGGACAAGGCCCGCGACAACGACGAGTTGCTAGAAGAGGAAGTGTCCCCGGACGAGTCCGCCGACGACGCCGAGTTTGAAGAGACCGCCGGTGCCGAAGACGCGGCCAAAGACGCGCCGTTCCGCGGCCCGAATGGCGGCGTCGCGCCGGGACTTCGCACGTCGTCCGACCCCGAGCCGCCGGCTGCCCCGCCCGCCGACGGTCCGACGACACCGTCCAAGCCCAACAGATCCAAGTCCGGCATTGGCGGCGGCGGCGGCGGAGGACTCAACGGACGTGGATCGGGGGGCCCCGGATTCATCGCCCAACAGCCCCGCCGACCCACGCCGGGCGGCAGCAAGGCCGATGGCCGAGACGCGGACGACAGGAAACGACGCACGCGGCCCGAACGCGCGCTCCTGAGCCTCGACATCCACCCGCTGCGTCCCGACAACCTCGTGCGCTTCGACTCGCTCGCGCCGACCGGCAGCGTAGAGATTTCGCTCCGCCACGAGACGCACGACAAGCGCGCGCACTATCTGGGCCTCGTGCTCGGCGCGCTCGCCGGCCTGTTCGCACTCGTGCGCCGCCTCCCGAAGTGGCGGCTGCTGCCCGCCATCGCGCTCGGCATCGCCGCGCTGCACTTCGGCGGCCTGTCGTTCGTGCCGTCGGAATTCGCCGTCGGCGCCGCGCAGTCGTTCGCCGCGGTCTTTGTGTTCGCACTCGTACTTGTCGTCATCCCGAGACGCCGGCCGCGCTGGCTCCAGAGCCGGATCGCGGGAGCGCTACTCGTTTCGGTCGTGATGATCAACGCGGCGACAGGTCAGGACGGCGATGTCTTGGTGCCCTACGGCGACGATCCGCACAAGATCGACCGCGTCTTCCTGCCTGCCAAGGAGTACCACCGATTGCGCGCACTCGCGTATCCCGAGACCACGGGCCGCCGCACCGCGCTTCGCGGAGCGAAGTACTCCGCCGTACTCAAGGGCGACGACCTGACGGTCCTTGCTCGCTACGAGATCGTCAAGGAAACCGAGGAGACCGAACGCCTGCCGCTCGGCCTGAACGGCGCCGCCGTCACGAACGCGCGCATCGGCGACCGCCCCGCGACGCTGAAAATCGAGAAGAGCGGGTACGTGCTCGTGCTCAAGGGCAAGGGCCGTTTCGTCCTGGACTTGACGCTGCGACCGCGCCTCGCGGACGGCCGTTTTTCGATTCCCGTGCGCCCGGTCGCGGATGCCCAGCTCGCCATCACGCACGATCGCGCGGACTTCGACGTCGATGCCGTCGCCCTCGGCGGTCAGCACGACAGCGCGTGGCACCTCGGCCCCGTCGGCGTGCTCAGCGTGACCTGGAAACCGAAGACGCGGTCGTTTCGGGCGGCCACCGCCGAACTGCGCGCACAGACGGAAACGGTGATCGCCGTCCGTGACGGATTCACCGGTGTCGCCACGCGCATCCGCTACGGCATCGCGGGCGGCAAGGTGGACCGGCTGCGCCTGCGTCTCGGACAAGGCGTCGACGTGCGCCGCGTGGCCTGCGCCGGACTCGCCGGCTGGCAGGTTCAGGCCAACACGCTGATCGTGGCCCTGCGCAAACCCGCGGAGCGCGCGTTGACCCTGACCGTGCACGCCGAACGCGCCGCCTCCGCACGCGAACGCACGGAATCGTTCCCGGAGATTGCACCACTCGATGTCGTCCGCGACGCGGGCGTGATCGCGGTCGAGACCCTGCCGGACCTGAAGCTCGAGGTCGTAAGGAACCGCGGCCTCCTGCGCGGCACAAAGCGCCAGTGGCCCCGAAAACTCGTCGCCGCCCGCGACCGCGGCGCGTTCCACAGCGTGCAGCGCTACGCCGTCCGGCCGTTCGAACTCGCCTGGCGCGTGTACCTCGAACCGGCGCGGCTGCGCGCGAACGTCGGCATCGACGTCCTGCTCGACCGGCGCGAAACGCGCGCCGTCGTTTCGGTCCGCGTCGAACGAGAGCGCGGCACCGGCCCGTTCACGATCGCCCTGTCGATGCCCGCAGGCTTCGCGGTCACATCCATTGAAGGACGGCACGCGGACTGGTGGGAGCGCGACGGATTCCTGCACGTCGATCTGGGACAGCGCCTTCAAAACGCGGCCACCTTGCGCGTGCATCTTCGCCGGCCCGGCGCAACGGGAGACGGCGTCACGGCCCCGGCCATCACCGTCCGCGGCGCCGTCCGCCAACGCGGTCGCGTGCGCGTCGCCGTCGCCGACGGCCTCGACCTGCAGGTTGACGAAGAAAACGGCCTGCTGCCCCGCGACGTCGCCCGTGCCGGCTCGATCCGCGGCTGGAACGTCCGCCGTCTGTACGAATACGTCACGACCCCGTGGCGCCTGGTCGCCAAGACAAAAGAAGAGCCGCGCGAACTCGAAGCGCTCGTCGTATCGCGCGTCGTGCCCCTGGCCGACCGCGTCCGCGTCGAGGCGCTGGCAACGTTTCACGTGCGTCGCGGACTCGTCGATGAGGTGAGCTTCGTCGTCCCCCTCGCCGAAGAGGGCGCGACACTCGTTCACGCTCCCGACCTGCGTGAGGAGCGCTCAGAGGAGGTAGCAAACGGACGGCGATTTACGCTGCTGCTGCGTCGTCCGACGCGCGGTGCGATCGCGGCCACGATCGTCTACCACGTCCCGTACGGCACGCTGATCCGCGGCGTGGAGCCGTCCGGTGTCGTGCGCATCCACCGCTATGTGGCGGTCGAAAAGGTCGCGGACGGCGAAGTGCGCGTGCAAGGCACCGAGAAGCTGGACCCGGGCGGCTTCGACGACCTCCCGCTCGTGCCGGCGGGCACAACGGAACGCTCGGTCGCCGCGGTCTTCGTTGGCGCCTCCGGACCGTTTTCCCTCAACATCGCCGTCCGTAGGCATCAGTTCGAGGAAGTCGCCAAGGCGGTGATCTACCGGGCGGCTGCTCGGGCGGTCGTCGAGAGTTCGGGCTGGGCGCGTTGCGCGGTTCAGTACCGGGTGTACAACCGCTCCAAGCAGTTTCTCCGGCTCCGTCTGCCCGAAGGCGCGCACCTGTACAGCGTACTCGTGGCGGGCGAGGGCGTGCGGCCCCTCGGCGAGGACGGCGATCTGCTCGTGCCGCTCAAGAAGGTCGCGCTGGGCGCGCCCACGTTCGACGTGGACATCGTCTACGCGTACGAGGGGCGCGCGCTCGATCAGGGCGCGTTCTCCGTGCAACTGCCGCAGGTGCGCGACCTCGAGGTGCGGCGCACGACGCTGTCGCTCTATGTACCCCGCGGATTCGCGTACGACTTCGAAACGGACATGAAAGAAGTCGGTGCCGAAAACATCGCGGCAGGCGAAGCCGACGACATGTACCAGGAGGTCCAGGAGCTGGCGAACGTCGTCGAGCTCGGCAACGAGCTGCAGTCGCAGCGCGCGCGATACAACCTGCTTCGCGTTCAACAGGAGGCGAACCGGCTGCTCGACAACGCCAGCCGCGTCGCGCGCGAGGACACGACGCGCAAGAAGGTGGTCTCACAAAAGGCGGCACTCGACGCGCTGACGCGCAGCCTACGCCGCACACCGGGCCAGACAAAACTCGGCAAGAAAGTCGCGCAGGAAGGCCTCGGATGGGCCGCAAACAAGGCGTACATAAAAAACGCGACCGAAGAGGGCCGGCGCCAGGTTCGAGCATACGACGAAGCGCGCAAACAGCAGGACCGCCGCCGGCAAGACACCGAACGGCGCGAGCGACAAGACCGCAAGGCCAACAAGAAGGCCGAAATACCCGCGTCCAAGCGCGTGCTGGCGGGTCTGGACGGCAAGTTCCTGCAGGACAAGTCGGTCGTGGACACGGCGGATATTTTTGTCCTCACGGAGCGATCCGGCGGATTCGACGACGGATTCAACGGCCTGAACAACCCGGCACTCACGAATCCGGGCGCGGTGACGATCACGTTCGAGAACAGTCTCGATCCCAGGCCCGTGTTCCAAGCAGCATTCAAGGTCGGCAGCGCCAAAGGCCGCATCTCGCTGCGGGTGGATCTACCGCTGGAAGGTGAGGTCTACCACTTCGCCCGCTTGGGCGGCGAGGGCGCGGTCACGATGAACGCGAGCAAGAACGACGGCCGACTTATGGAAGGCGCCTTGGCGGTCTTTTGCTTCGCCGCCGCCGCCGCCATCCTGTTTTTGCGGCGTCGTTGACGTTGCGTTGAACCTTTGGGGCGGCTCCCGCGCTTCAAAGGCATGCGCTTCGCCGTCTGTTTTCTGACGTTGTTCGCTGGATGCACCGTCCGGGTGTGGGGCACGGACTTCGCGCCGCCCGGACCACGACTCTTGTGCTGGCCTACCGACGACTCCGGCAAGACATGGCGCTACGCCCTCGACGATCGGTTGATCGACAAGCCCGCGCCCGCCTCGTCGGTTCTGATCGCCGTGCCCTTCGACGCCCCCGCCCCCCTCCTCGCCCGTTGTTATGAGCATTGGCTCCGTTTCGCCGACTCGCACCCGCGCGCGACCCGCCACCTCGTCCGCGCCTGTACACCGCTGGCGGGCGTGCGGACGAACGCGGACTTGGACCGGTACATGGCCAGGCTCAAGGTCGAGGGCGCCATCGCGCGACTCATGTCGGAGCAGGCCCGATGAGGTACGTACTGCTTCTCCTACTCGTTTCGGGCGGGTGCTTTCGCGACCAGTACGCGCTGCACGGTGCCGAGATCGATGCGGCCCTGGGCGAGCATCTCGTCGGATGGAGATCCAAGGACGGCGATGTCTTGATGTACCGGTACCGCGTCACGCACAAGGACACGGACCTCGGAGAAGTCGTGAAGGGTGCGACAAGGGTTGAGCGGTGGCATGGCGTGCCGGACGCCGGCTCCGTGGTGATTCTCGTTCGGTCCAACGACGCGCGCTGGGCACAGGCGCTCTCGGCGGAGTTCCTGGCCGACCATCCGCACGCCAGCATCCACGTCGTCTCCGCGCACTGGGAGCGCATCCGCAGCGCCCGCCAAGTCCGCAAGCGCCTGAAGCGACGATCTACCGACCAGAGCCGGAACGACTTCTCCGACCTCATGACGTTGTTCCTCGCACACCGGAACGGATCTATCCCCCCTTTGTGGATCTTTGAAAGCAGGTCGGACTGGCTCCTTGGGGGCTGGCTCGTAGTCAACCGCGTTGCCCGCAAACTCGGCCTGTTTGTGCTGGCCGTGGGCTTGATCCCGCCGGCTACCGCCGCGGAATGAGCAACACGTGCGGAGGACGGATCGTGCCTTCCCGGTGTGCGGTGTAGCTTGGGCTTTCTCTTGTCAGGGCACAGTCCAGCGACACGGCGAGGGCCTCCAGATCCGGCGGGGTACCGCGGAACGCGCAGTGCCAGACGTGTCGTCCGCGGCTCTCTTCGGCGCGGGGGAACTCCGGCGTGATCTTGTGGGAGACGATTTCGCAGCCCTGCTCGAATGCTGCCGCTGCGACCGCCTGGCGCAGATCGTTGTCGGTAACCCGTTCGCCGAAAGCGTTGAGCGTTACGTCGTCCGGCGCAGGTGACTCGCCCGCCACGAACTCCATACCCCTTCCGAGGCGGTGGCGAAACAGGTCCTCGTACGGTCCGAAGTCCATGCCGTAGTGGACGTAACCGCGCCACCGGGGCAGCACGTCGCGCACAGCGCGTCCATTGCGCTCGAGCTCGTCGAGAAACAGAAGGGTCCACGAAGGCGGACCGAACACGACACGCACGTTGCGATGCGGCCGTCCGGACGGCTTGCCCCACCACGGAAACATCGCCGCGGACATCGCCGTCCCGCCTTCGCGCTTCGCGCTTCGGCCCGGGCAGGCCCGTTTGCTTCCCTCCACTGCATACACGCGCCCGCGCAGCCATCGCTTGCCGATCCGGGAGGCGCACTCGCGCAACGCGCGCGCCTGCCACGTGTCGCCAGGCGTCACGCGATGCGCTCCAGGAACTCCTCTTCGGTGAGCACCGTGATGCCCAGCTCCTCGGCCTTCTTGCGCTTGGTGCCCGCCTTCTCGCCGGCGACGAGCAGCGTGGTTTTTTTGGTCACGCTCGAGCCGACCGACGCGCCCGCCCGCTGTGCGCGCGCCTTCGCCGCATCGCGCGAGAGGGTCGGCAGCGTTCCGGTAAAGACGATGACCTCGCCCGCCAGCGGGCCGCCCTCGGTTCGCTTTTCGGGCGGAGTCGGCTTCACGCCGCATTCGGCGAGGCGGCGTAAGACGTCCTGCACCTCGGTGCGATCGAAGAATTCGCGCAAACTGGATGCCACCTCCGGACCGACCTCGTCGATGGCCAGCAGATCGTCCTCGCTCGCGGTCGCGATCGCCTCGAGGGTTCCGTACCGGTGCGCGAGAAGGATCGCGCTGCTTGAGCCGACATGGCGGATGCCGAGGCCGTTCAGGAACCGGGGCAGGGGCCGGCGCTTGCTGGCGGCGATGCCCGCAACCACGTTGTCCGCCGATTTTTGGGCCATGCGGTCCAGGCCTTCAAGCTGTTCCGCGGTCAGCGAGTACAGGTCCGCGATGTCGCGCACCATTCCCCCGGCGACGAGTTGCTGCACCAGCTTCGTGCCGAGACCCTCGATGTCCATCGCGCCGCGGCCCGCAAAATGCAGGATGTGACCTTCGAGCTGCGCCGGACAGTTGAAGTTCGGACAGCGGGTCACGACCTCCCCGTCCTTGCGGGTGGCCACCGTTTCGCAGACGGGGCATTGGTCCGGCATCACAAACGGCTCGCCGTCACCCGCCTCCAGCACCTTCACGACCTTGGGGATCACGTCGCCCGCGCGCTTCACGAGGACCTTGTCGCCGGGTTTCAGGCCGAGCCGATCGATCTCGTCCGCGTTGTGCAGCGACGCGCGCGAAACCGTGACGCCGCCGATGGGCACCGGCTCGAGGATCGCGACCGGCGTCAGCGCCCCCGTCCGGCCCACGTTGATTTCGATTTCCAGGAGCCGCGTCGACCGTTCGATCGGTGGGAACTTCCACGCGATCGCCCAACGCGGCGTGCGCGTGCGCGTGCCGAGCAGATCCTGGATCTCGAACGAATCGACCTTGGCGACCATTCCGTCGATTTCGTGCGGCAAGTCGTGCCTGCGTGCGACGAGGTCATCGTACGCTGCCTGCGTCGCGCTCACCCCCTGAGCCCGGTGCGCCTCGGGATGTGTCTTCAAGCCCCACCGCGCGGCGAGTTCGTAGAATCCGAGCTGGGATGCCGGCTGTACGCTGGCGGAAGTCCCAGAGATGGCGCCGAAGCTGTGCGCAAAAAAGTCGAGCGAACGCTGCGCCGTGACGCGCGGGTCGAGCATGCGCAGCGAGCCCGCCGCAAGGTTGCGCGGATTGGCATAGACGCGCTCGGATCCTTCCGCGCTCAGGCGCTGGTTCAGCGCCTCGAAATCGGTCTTGGCGATGACGACCTCGCCGCGAATGCTGACCGACGCCGGAGGATCGTCCACCCGCAGACGCAGGGGGATCGAGCGAATCGTCTTGGCCTGCGGCGTGACATCCTCACCCGTCGTACCGTCGCCACGGGTCGCCGCGACCACAAGCTGTCCGCGTTCATAGATCAGCTCGAGACCGGTCCCGTCCAGCTTCGGCTCGACAAAAAACACGAGGTCGTCCGCGTCCTCGTCGCGCTTGAGAAACGTGTCCAGCTTGCCCGCCCAATCGGCGAACTCGTCGGCATCGGTGCAGTTCGACATCGACAGCATGCGAACGGTACGGGTGTAGGTCGGCAGCGCCCCCACCGGTTCCGATCCCACACGCTGCGACGGCGAATCCTCGGTCCGCAACTCCGGGTGCGCGTCCTCAAGCGCCAGAAGTTCGCGCATCAACCGGTCGTACTCGTCGTCCGACAGTGTCGGCGCATCAAGCACGTAGTACGCGTGGTTCGCATCCACGAGGATGCGGCAGAGCTCCAGATGACGCGTGCGCGAGTTCATGCGCGGGTGAGTCTACCCGTATTGGGGGGCGGGGGGGCCGGGGGGGA
>JAJFFH010000062.1 GCA_021776735.1 Planctomycetota bacterium
TAATCCCGTTCGCTCCCCTAGCTTTCGCGCCTCAGCGTCAGTTGCGGTCCAGCAAGTCGCTTTCGCCACCGGCGTTCCTCCAGATATCTACGCATTTCACCGCTACACCTGGAGTTCCACTTGCCCCTCCCGCACTCTAGCCGTCCAGTTTCGAATGCAATTTCCCGGTTGAGCCGGGAGCTTTCACATCCGACTTAAACGGCCGCCTACACGCCCTTTAAGCCCAGTGATTCCGAGCAACGTTTGCCACCTCCGTCTTACCGCGGCTGCTGGCACGGAGTTAGCCGTGACTTCCTCTGGGGTTAACGTCAAGTGCCGAAGCACGTTTCCTCACCCCTGACAGGGCTTTACAACCCGAAGGCCTTCATCGCCCACGCGGCATTGCATGGTCACGCTTTCGCGCATTGCCAATGATTCGTGACTGCAGCCTCCCGTAGGAGTCTGGGCAGTGTCTCAGTCCCAGTGAGGCGGGTCACCCTCTCAGGCCCGCTACCCATCGATGCCTTGGTAGGCCGTTACCCTACCAACAAGCTAATGGGACCTGGGCCCGTCCCGAAGCGGCGGACCATTTACCGCATCGGCCATCGGCCAATGCGGACTATCCGGTATTGCCCACCGTTTCCAGTGGCTATCCCGGTCTCCGGGGTGGGTTGCCCAGGCATTACTCTCCCGTTCGCCGCTCGTGTACCCCCGAAGGGGCCTTACCGCTCGACTTGCATGTCTAAGCCATGCCGCCAACGTTCGCTCTGAGCCAGGATCAAACCCTTCATGGAAATTGATCTGGCGACGACCAGCCATAGGCTGATCGCGGTCTCTTTTTTCTTTTCGCTGATCCTCGGGCACACATGATGCCCTTCGGAACTGCTGATTAGTCGAGGCGCCGTGAAACGCCTCAACCGGCTCGTCTAAACAGGAGTCGTCTCCAATTTTCAAAGATCATCCAACGCCTGCGCGTTTCCGCGCCGTTGGGGTGCCCGCCGACTCTCTCTAGCTAGCCGGCACGGCAAGCGACGTACTGTATCGCTGCCGCGCGACTTGTGCAAGATTCTAGGGACGGGAAAAGAGCAATCTTCCCCTCGACGCCGAACGACTTTCATCGCCCGCAACCGGGGAAGCCGCCGATTATAGCGACGTTTCCATGGCGTCAAGACTTCGCCGGCAGCAATTCGGAATCGCGTGCGATGGCGACCTGTGAACGACCGCGTTATTCATCACGCCAGGTCGAACAACGGACCGAAAACGTACGCGCAGAGAGTGGTCATCGGACGTAATGTCGGCGATGCGGACCGGTCAGAAACCGGGTGGTGAAGAATGTGGGACAATGGCCGGAAAGAGGTCAAATTGGCTGTTCTGACCCGTTTTCAGGCCCGCGAGATTGATCGCATCGCGATGCATGAGATTGGACTGCCCGGTCTTGTCCTCATGGAGAATGCGGCTCGCGGGGTGGCGGACGCCGTTCTTGAACTGCGCCCGTTTGACGGACCGGTCGCGCTGGTCTGCGGCCCCGGAAACAACGGCGGGGACGGCCTGGCCGCTGCAAGAATTCTATCGAACGCCGATGTCGTTGTGCGCATCATCGTTGTAGCCGGCAGCGACCCCTACCCGCCCGAATCCGACGCCTCCGTTCACCTGAGGGTCGCCCGCAAAGTTGGCCTATCACTCGCCGTGGGGCTGGAGCCAAGGCACCTCGAGGGCTGCGACATCGTCGTGGACGCCTTGTTCGGTACGGGCCTCGACCGTGCTCTCTCGGGACCGTTTCTCGAGGCCGTGGAGGCGATCAACGCCGCGTCCGCGTCCGTCGTCGCCGTCGACATCCCATCGGGGCTCGACGCCGACACCGGTACCATCCTCGGCGACGCCGTGAAAGCCTCGATCACCGCGACGATGGTCGCGCCCAAGGCGGGTTTTTTTGCGGGCGAGGGCCCGGCTCACACCGGCCGTATCCGGATCGTTGACATCGGAGTCCCCCCTGCCCTGGTCGAGCGGATCGCAGCAGGCCCCTAGCGAAGGATCCTGACGCTTGTGCCGGGGCGGGTCCAGCCATAGAGCATCTCTACATCGCGCCGGAGCATCCG
Source organism: Planctomycetota bacterium (assembly GCA_021776735.1). Classification (GTDB taxonomy): domain Bacteria; phylum Planctomycetota; class PLA2; order PLA2; family PLA2; genus JAJFFH01. The sequence continues at coordinate 2,076 of JAJFFH010000062.1, forward strand.
CACGCATCCGGACGACTCGGCGCGACCGATCGAGTTGGGCTGCTTCGTGCCGTGGATACCGAAACCGCGATACTCGGCCGTGTTCTTGAACCCCATCCATCGAGTGCCCAAGACATTCTCCGGGTCTCCGTAGGGCACGCGGACGCCCGCCTGGGGGTACCAGTCGGGGTTTTTCATCATCTTGCCAATCACAAAACGCCCTAAGGGGGTCGAGCCGGTCTTGCCCAGCCCAACGGGAAAGTCGCGGACGTAGCAGCCGTCAAAAAGCACGTACAGCCGGAACTCGTGTTTTTGGACCCGAATCTGGACTTCGCCGACCGGCACCTTGATGGGCTCACCAGCGCGGAGGCCTTTCGGGCTCGATAGGCCGTTTATGTGCGCCACAAACCCGGGACTCAGCCGCGCGCCCCATTGAGGAAACACACGGCGGCAAAGGCGATTCAGGGTGTCCCCGCTGCGCGGCTTGTAGGTCCTGTCGAAGCCCTCGATGTGACGCGACGAAAACAACAGCGTGTCGGCCAGTTGTCCGAGGATCTCGCGCAGCCGCTCCTTGTCGCCCTCGGACGCGTCGGTGATGAACAGCGCGGGTGTCAACTCGCGCCACGCCCGGCGCGCCTCGGCGATCCCCTCTTTCGTGGAGCCTCGTTCGCGGTAGGCGCGCAGATGGCGCTTGCCCATCTCTAGGCGGAGCCAGCGTGCCGCATTGGACTCCGGATGGTCCTTGAGAAGACGCGCACCAATCCGCTTTTGCGCTGCGCGGTCGCCGCCGGTTCGCGCCTTCTTGAGTTCGCGCTCCAGTGCGCGGGCCGCAGCGTCTTCCCGAGAAGGGCGCGGACGTTCGCCGGAGTCGCGGCGAGCCGGGTCGGCGCCAAGGTCACCGTCGATTCCCATCGTTCGGTGCCCGGCCGCGCTCGAACCGGGGTCCCCCCCCCCCCCCCCTTTCTTGACGCCCGTCTCCGCCCCGTCGGCACCCGCCGTTCCCGGCGCGACCTTGGAGCGGTCGCCGGACACGTCGAGAACCACGGACTGATCGTCCTCGGCGCTGTCCTGCTCTGTGAACCAAGCGTTGTAGACCCAGTAGCCGCCGGCACCGACGATGAGGATCCAAACCCATGAACGCATGGAGTCTCCCATGGTGGGCAGGTTACGCGGGGCGGCCGACAGGTTGGCCGCTGGTCAGGCGGCGCAGCGATAAGTCTAACCCGCGCGGACCGAAAAAATCCTCCACCGCAATGCCGTGGGCGGCCGGAGTGGTGATCCCTATCAACAAGGTGGGTGCCGCGCGACCGAACTTCGCCGTCCCCGCCGCAACAGGGCGTGGCGGCCTAAGGCCTGCGTTTGGCTCCCAGCTCAAGGGTCATCGGATCAACCAAGCTGCGTGATCCGCCTCACGAACATGGCAGAGGATTTGTTTTTTCAAGAGGTCCGCAGCAAGACCTCCCCGGAAGGAGGACCTGCCCATGATACTTCTTCGGCCGCTCCAGCAGGAGGGGTTAGGCGCTGCTGAGACGTCACCTAGCTCTCGCGCAGCCTCCAGCCGCGTTTTGCGACGATTTTATCCACGGCGGCCCGCAGCCGGAGGACATCGTCCGGATCCAGGGTCCGGTCCGGCGCCCCAAACGTCAGCGTGAATGCGAGGCTGCGTTTGCCCATCGACAGCTTGTCGCCTTCGTACACGTCAAAGAGCACGACATCGCGTACCAGTTTCTTGTCGCAGCGGCGCAGCGCCTCCTCAACGTCGGACGCGGGGGTCCGTTGATCCGCCACGACGGCGACATCGTACGGCACGGTCGGATACCGCTGCACCGGTGCTGCACGCACGGGACGCCCGGCGGCCTTGCGCAGAGCGTCTACGTCCAAGTCCGCGATGGCGACCGGACCGCCGATGTCGAACGAACGCCGAACCCGCGGATTGATTTCGCCGAACCATCCGAATACTTCGCGGCCACGGCCCACGCGCGCGGACCGCCCGGGGTGCAACCACGGGGGCCCCTCCTCCTGGACGACGCGCGCTCCGTTGATTCGGAATGCTTCGACGACGGCCTCAACCGCACCCTTCAACTCAAGAACGGCCGCATCGCCGTCCCGCGCCGCCAGTGCGAACGTAACCCGCTCGTTCTCCCGCGGTAGCTTCCCGTCGCAAGACTCGAACACGGGCTGGACGACGAACAAGGCACTCTCGGCGCGGTACTTGAGGCCCGTCGCAACTGCCCGCAGTACCGCGGGAACATGGCTGCGCGACATCAGGTCAAGCCCGGGCTGCTCCGCGTTGGCCAGCCGCAGCGGACTCGGCTCCAGGCCCGCCTTGCCACACTCTTCCGCGGTCGAGAACGGATAGCAGTAGATCTCCGTTAGACCGGATTCGCGTGCGAGAACTTCGCGAACGGTCCGGCGCGCGACGCGCTCCGGCTCTTCGGCATGAGGCTCGCTGGGTTCACGCAACGGCGTCGCCTTGATCTTGTCGTAGCCAAAAATTCGGCCGACATCCTCGACGAGGTCCTCGGGAATCGCCGTGTCACCCCGCCGCCAAGACGGAACCGTCACAGTGACCCTCTTCGCGCCGCGCACCACCTCATAGCCAAGACGGCCCAAAATGTCGTCGATCCGTTCCGCGGACAGCTCGAGCCCGAGCCGCTCTCCCAAGAATCCCGGGGACCAAGAGATGGTCCTCGCGGGCTCGGACGGAACGCGCGCGTCGCACGGGGCCCCGATCGGAGCTGCGGTCGGGCACACCTCATGCAGCAGGTGGAAGAACCGGCGCGCCGCGAGGGGCACGCCCTCGGGGTCGAGCCCCTTCGAGAACCGGGTCGCCGAATCCGTGCGCAGGTCCAGGACGTGCGCCGTGCGCCGGACCGAGACCATCTCGAAATTGGCGACCTCGAGAATGATCTCCGTCGTGTCGTCGCGAACCTCGGAGTTTTGGAGCCCCATCACGCCGGCGATTGCGACCGCACGCTCCGGATCCGCGATCAGACACGCGCCCTCGGGCAGTGTGCGTTTCACGCCGTCCAGCGTGACTACGCTCTCGTCCGGACGCGCCGCACGGACGACGATGCGCTGGTCCTTGATCTGACGGACGTCGAACGCATGCAGAGGCTGCCCGCATTCGAGCTGGATGAAGTTCGTCAGATCGACAACGTTGTTGATCGAGCGCTGGCCGGCCTCTTCAAGACGGCGGCGCAACCAGTCAGGGGACGGACCGACTTCGATCCCGGTCAGACGCCAACCGAGATATCGCGGGCACAGATCCGGCCGCTCCACTTCGACCGCCAGTTGCGGCTCGCCGGGCGGAAATGCCGCGCCTAGCTCGAGCGGCTTCAGGTCCCGGCCCAGTGCCGCCGCGAGTTCCCGCGCGGCCCCGAAGTGCCCCCAGAGGTCTGGCCGCGTCGTGATCGCCTTGTTGTCGACCTCCAGCACGGCGCCCGCGGGCAGCACGTCTCGGACCGGCGCCCCAACCGGAGCCGAGTCCGGCAGGACCAAGATGCCCTCGTGTTCGTCGGAGAGGCCCAACTCGCGCTCCGACAGCACCATCCCGCCGCTTTGCACACCCCGAATCGGTCGACGCTTGAGCCTGGTCCCATCCGGAAGAACGGTCCCCTCGGGCGCGAAGCAGATTTTTTGGCCTTCGGCCACGTTGGGCGCACCGCAGACGACCTCCGGGGCGTCCTCCGTGGTGTCCTTCGGCGCCCCCACCTCGACCGTAACCAGACGAAGACGATCGGCATTGGGGTGCGGTCGTACGTTGCGCACCCGCCCGACGACCACGCCCGGCCAGCCTCGGCCCGGCTCGATAACCTCGTCCACCTCCGCGACGTGAAGGGTGTATGCCTCGCCGATGCGCTCCGGCCCGAGGTCCGAGAGATCGACGTACTGGGAAAGCCACGGAATGCTCAGGCGCATGGGAACTGCTCCAGAAAGCGCTGGTCGCCGCTGTGGAACCAACGGATATCGTCAATGCCGTAGCGCATCATCGCCAGCCGGTCGATCCCGAGACCGAAGGCGAACCCTGTCCATTCGTCGGGGTCGATTCCCCCGGCGCGGAGCACATGCGGATGCACCATGCCCATGCCGCAGAGTTCGAGCCAGCGGCCGTCGCGCATGATGTCGCATTCGAACGAGGGCTCGGTGAACGGGAAGAATCCGGGCCTGTATCGCGTCCGGACGCCTTCCTCCAAGAGCGCGCCGAGGATGGCGTTGATGGAGTGGAACAGATGGCCCGGCGTGATGTCCCGACCGATCACGAGCCCCTCAAGCTGCCCGAACACGGCCTCGTGGGTCGCATCGACCGACTCGTTGCGAAACACGCGGCCGGGAAAGACCGCCTTGAGCGGCGCTCCGAAGCGTCGCATCGCCCGAATCTGGACGGGGGAGGTGTGGGTCCGCAGCAGGTTGCCGTCAGAAAGCCAAAACGTGTCCCAGTCGTCACGGGCCGGGTGGCTCGCGGGGATGTTGAGCGCGTCGAAATTGTGGAACTCGTCCTCGATCCACGGTCCTTCGACAACGCGGTAGCCCATCCCCCAAAACAGCTTTTCGAGGTCGTTCTCCACCAGCGTGATGGGGTGCAGATGCCCTCGCCGCGGACGCCGCGCGGGCAGGGTAAGGTCGAGCCACTCGTGATCGGCCAACCCGACCTCGCGCGCCGCACGCAACTCGTCGCGGCGGGCGTCAAGAGCTGCCTCGACCGCCTGTTTCGCCCGGTTCGTAGCCTGTCCGGCAACGGCCCGCTCCGCCGCCGGGAGCTTGCCCAGCCCACGTAGCGCTCCGGCCAGTTCACTCTTGCGGCCGAGATAGCGCACCCGCAGTTCCTGAAGCGCCGCCTCGTCACCCGACGACTTGATCGCCGCCAACGCCTCGTCTTGGATTGCTTGAAGGTCCACGTGAACGTCCGTCCTGTTTTCTTACGAAAAAGGGCCGCCTGCCGGCAGCCCCCCTGACTTGCTTTGAAGTCGGTCTAGAGACCCTCTGGCCTACGTCTAGAGAGCTGCCTGAGCCGTCTCCACAAATCGGTCGAATGCGGCAGCGTCTTGGTACGCCACGGCCGCAAGCTGTTTGCGATCGACATCGACGCCGGCCTTCTTGAGGCCGTTCATGAATCGAGAGTACGTCAGGCCCCGCTCCCGAGCGGCCGCGTTGATGCGGGCGATCCAGAGCCGGCGGAACTGGCGCTTCTTGAGCTTGCGGCCCACGTAGGCGTTCTTGCCCGCGCGGAGGATTGCCTCTTTGGCCAGCTTGATCCGGCGGCGGCGGGCGCCCCGATATCCCTTGACCTGCTTGAGAATCCGCTTGAGACGGCGATGTTTGGCTACACCCGGCTTAATTCGCATGACTTCCTCGCAAACTGCCCTTCGGTTCTAGGCTTCACTCCTAGGCTTCACCGAGAAGACGAAGATAGGTGCGGCGTTCGGCCGCAACCACGAACCCGGGTCGCCGGAGACCGCGTTTCCGCTTCGTCGAACGCCCGGCCAGCAGGTGCCGTCGGTACGCCTTGTTCCTTCGGACCTTGCCCTTCTTCGTCGTCTTGAAACGCTTACACACGGAGCGGTTGGTCTTCTGCTTGGGCATGGGGAAGCTCGATAGGATAGCGATGCCGCGCGAAGGGGCAAGTCTTCGGCGTGTCCAACGTCTTCGGGCTTTCCGACCGCCCCGGCTGCGGGTTATCCTTGCGGGCGATATGGCAGCAGAGCAGCGAATCATCGGCGGCGGCCTCCTTTTCGTGGGGATCGCCGTGGTCCTCATTTTGGTCTTCACCTTTTGGAGTTCGGGCATCAAGCCAGACGAGGCCTACAGCCAGATCAAGGACGGACCCTGGCCCGCGTTCCTGGAGGCGGAGCGGGACTCCGAATACCTCGTCATGAAGCGCAAGGCGGGCGAAATCGTGGACCTCTTGGATGAGGCGGGCCGAAAGACGGTCTTGAAGATCGTGGCCGGCGACGTGGCCACATCCAGCGATGCCGGACTCCGCAGGCTCAAAGAAATGACGGACCGGGCCGACCTCAAAAAGATCGCGGGCGGGCAGTATCCGCTCGGCAGCGCCTGGTTCGACGCCGGTACGCACCGGGAGCTCTCGGATCTTGAGGCCGCCGTCGAGGATTTGCGTCAGATCAGCACCGCGCGGCGAATCGCCCGAAAGGCACGCGACGCGGTGCTCCTCGCCGGAGTCGGATCCTCGGGCAAGGTCGATCTCGGATCCGTCGCCGTCCCCCCGCGGGACGCGGAGAATCCCTTGTACGCCCACGATGCCGAACTCTTCCGAGTCCTGGGCACGAATACCGACAACTTGGCGGCAGCCCTGGGTACGCCATCGCGACCGGCCGGCAAGGCGCGGACCGCCCGCCTGCGCTGGAACAACACGGTCGCCCCGAGCACGCTCGCGCAGGACCTCGAGGACCTGCCAAAGTGGATCGCGCGCCTGAAGGCACACGGAGAGACCGTACGGCACGCGGCGCTGGCTCTGGCTGACGTGCCGGAAGCAAAGGACTTCGTCCAAAGCCAACTAGGCAAGGCCTACCGCCTGCTCGGCGCGGGTCTCGACGAAACCCACGCGAAGGCATACGCCGAGGCGAAGGATCGGTTCGCGGACGCGGCCATGATCGCCGCTGCCCTGGATACCGAGGCAGGCATGCTCGAGCCGTACCGCGTGCCGCTCGTGCGCCTCGCGCCGCTCTTTAGGCGCCGGTTCGACCCCTAGGGAGCCCAAGCCCCCTACGATGACTTCCGGACAAGCGTCATGTGCATGCGACGTCCGTCCATGCTCGGTGTTTTCTCGACCTTGGCGATGTCCTCCAGCATCTGGGCCACCCGTTTCAGGAGGTCGATGCCTAGATCTTGGCGCGCCAGTTCACGACCACGGAACAAAACGGTGAACTGCACCTTGTCGCCGGCCTCGAGGAAGCCGCGGGCACGCCCGGTCTTCGTGTTGAGGTCTCCTAGTTCGGTCTTCGGGCGCAGTCGCATTTCCTTGAGCTTGGTCGTGCCCTTCTTCTTTTGTCCGCGGGCCTTCTTCTTCTGTTCGTACTTGAACTTGCCGAAGTCGAGAATGCGGCAAACGGGCGGGCGCGCGTCGGGCGCGACCTCGACAAGATCAAGACTCTGGTCCCGGGCCATGCGTAGGGCTTCGTCGCGGGGAAACACCCCGATCTGGTCGCCACCGGCGCCCACGACGCGCACGTCTCGGGCGCGGATACGCTGGTTGACGCGAGGGCCCCTTTGGCGCTGCGGCTTGGCGTGATGCGGTCGTCGCGGAATCTTAGTCTCCTCCTAGTTAGGTTTGTTTGGTCGGTCCGGGTTCGTCGGATCCGGCTGACTGTGTTCGGACCGATTGGGTCTCGGCCGATTGGCCCTCATCCGACTGGGCCGTGTCACTCATCGGCGCCCGCTCCGCATGAAGCCGCGCCAGTTCGGCGACCAGGTCATCGACCGGAACCGCGCCGCGGTCCGCGCCGCCGCGCGGGCGGACCGAGACGGTCTCGTCTTGAACCTCGCGATCCCCCACGATAAGCAGGTAGGGAATGCGGCGGTTGTGCGCGTCGCGAATCTTGCTGCCGATCTTGTCGCCTCGCCCATCGACATCGATACGCAATCCGGCCTTTCGGAAACGGACGGCGATATCTTCAGCGTACGGGCTCTGGCGGTCGGTGATGGGCAGCAGGATGGCCTGAACCGGTGCAAGCCAGACCGGCAACTGGCCGGCGTAATGCTCGACAAGAACGCCGATCATGCGCTCCATCGAGCCGAGAATCGCACGGTGGATCATGACCGGGCGATGCCGCGCGCCGTCCGCGCCCACATATTCCAGGTCGAACCGCTCCGGCATCTGGAAATCGAGCTGGATGGTGCCGCACTGCCAACCGCGCCCGAGGCTATCGGTCAGATAGATATCGATCTTGGGGCCATAGAACGCACCGTCGCCGGCGTTGACCTCGAATTCCTCGTCGGCCGCGCGCAGCGCCGATTCGAGGGCGCTCTCGGCACGATCCCACAGTTCCTCTTCGCCCATCCGATCCTCCGGACGGGTCGAGAGGAAGAGCCGGACATCGTCGAATCCCAAGGTCCGATAGACGACGCGCAGCATGTCGAGGCAGTCGAGCACTTCCGCTTCGATCTGGTCGGGGGTGCAGTACACATGCGCATCGTCCTGGGTGAAACCGCGGGCACGAAACAGCCCGTGCAGTACCCCTGACAACTCGTAGCGGTGCACGAACCCGAATTCGGCGATTCGCAGCGGCAGGTCCCGGTACGAGTGCAGATCGGTGGCGTAGACGATGCAGGCGCCGGGGCAGTTCATCGGCTTCACCGCGTACGATCGGCTGTCCTTCTCGACGAAGTACATGTTGTCGCGGTAGTGGTCGTAGTGCCCCGACTTGCGCCATAGCTCGTCGGTCATGATGAGCGGCGTCCGGATTTCCTTGTAGCCGCGGCCCAACAGTTCGCCGCGCACGAGACTCTCGATCTCGTGCCAAACGACCATGCCGCCGGCGTGCCAGAAAGGAAAGCCCGGGGCCTCCTCGTGGAACGAGAAAAGGTCGAGCGCGGGACCGAGACGACGGTGGTCGCGCTTCTTGGCCTCCTCGATCATGGCCAGGTGGTGGTCGAGATCCTCCTGCGTGAAGAACGCCGTGCCGTGAATGCGCTGCATGGGCGCGTTGTCCACGTCGCCGCGCCAGTGGGCCCCCGACGCGCCGACGAGCTTGAACGCGGAAATCGCCTGAAACGATGCCACGTGGCCGCCGCGGCACATGTCGGTGAATCGGTCGCCGTTGTCGTAAAAGGAGATCACCTCGGCGGTGAGCTTCAACTCCTCAAGGTATTCGGCCTTGAGCTGGTAGCCGAGACGGCGCAGTTCGGCCGCAGCCGCCGCGGCATCCATCTCGCGCCGGGTGAAGGGCAGTCCCTCCTTTTTGAGCTCGCGCATCCGGAACTCGATCCGCTCGAGATCCTCGGGGGTGAACGGCTCCTCAACGACGAAGTCGTAGTAGAAGCCCTCGTCGGTCGGCGGCCCGAACCCGAGCTGCGCGTCCGGAAACAAGTCCCGCACGGCTGCCGCGAGGAGGTGTGCAGCTGAGTGCCGGAGTACCCGAACCGCGTCCGGGCTCTTCTTGGTGATGATGGACAGCGAGCCGTCGCCGCCGAGCTGCTGCTCCGATGCACACAGCTCGCCCCTCCAATAGCAGGCGATCGCCGCCCGCGCGAGGCCGGGCCCGATCATGGCCGCCACGTCGCCGCAGGTCTTGTCGCGCTCGACCTCAAGGGTCTTGCCGTCCGGCAGAGTCACGCGCGCGACGGCGCTCATCGGAAGCGGATGTCCATCAAGTGCATGACTATATCACCCGACCGGCCCCCGGAGAGGCTTCAGGAAGGTCCACCGAAATCCGCAACTCGTCGAGCTGCTCCTGATTGACCGCGGACGGCGAATCGGCCATCAGGTCGACGGCACTGGCTGTCTTGGGGAACGCGATCACGTCGCGGATGTTTTGCGCCCCGCACAGCAGCATCGCCAAGCGATCGAGTCCCAGCGCAATGCCGCCGTGGGGCGGCGCGCCATACTGCAACAGTTCCAAAAAGAACCCGAACCGGTCCTGCGCGATCTCCTCGGAAAGGCCCATGGCGCGAAACACCGCCTGCTGAACTTCGGGCCGATGAATCCGGATCGACCCCGATCCCAACTCGACACCGTTGAGCACCGGATCGTAAGCCTGGGCCCGAACCCGGCCCGGGTCGGACTCAAGGTGAGCCAGGTCCTCTTTGACGGGCATGGTGAACGCATGGTGTGCTGGCGTCCAGCCACCATCCCCGTCAGGCAAAAACATCGGAAAATCGACAACGAAACAGGCGGCGAAGGCGTTCTCGTCGATGAGTCCGCACGTCTTGGCCACGGCCAGGCGAACCGCCCCGAGGCTGAGCGCTACGACCTCGGTAGACGCGTCGGCCACAAACAGCAGGGCGTCGCCGACCTCGGCTTGCATCGCCCGGGGCAACTCGTCGCCGGAAAAGAACTTCGCGACCGGTCCGGAAGCACCGTCGGGACCAAGCTTCATCCAGGCGAGGCCCTTGGCGCCATGGACTGCCGCGACCGGCTGGAACGCCTCGATCTCGCGGCGCGAAAACGCTGCGCCACCGGGAACCCGAATGCCGCGGACCGCTCCTCCACCGTCGACCGCGCCGCGAAACACCTTGAACGAGCAGTCGCGGGCGATGTCGGTCAAGTCGACGATTTCGAGGGCGAAACGGAGATCGGGCTTGTCGGAGCCGTACTGCTTCAGCGCGTCGTCGTACGAGATACGAGGCCAGGGACGCGGCAGTTCGCATCCGCAAAACGCAACATCCTTCACGCACCGCGAGAGCAGTTCCTCGATCGGGCCCAGGATGTCGTCTTGCCCGACAAACGACATTTCCATGTCGAGTTGGGTGAATTCGGGCTGACGGTCCGCCCGCAAGTCCTCGTCGCGAAAGCAGCGCGCGATCTGGTAGTACCGGTCGTAGCCGGCACACATGAGGATTTGCTTGTACATCTGCGGTGCCTGTGGCAGCGCATAGAACTTTCCCGGGTGGATTCGGCTCGGCACGATGTAGTCGCGCGCGCCCTCCGGCGTGGCTTTGGCGAGGATCGGTGTCTCGATCTCAACAAAGTCGCGCTCTTCCAGGAACGCCCGAATCGTGCGGTTCATCTTGTGCCGCATCATCAGGCGCGCCTGGTTCTCCGCCCGGCGCAGGTCGAGCGGCCGGTGCTTGAGGCGGACCTCCTCCGAGATTTCCTCCTTGCCGGCCACGTCGATCGGCGGGGTCGGAGACAGCGACAGGACGGCGATGCGATGCGCCGCGATCTCGATGGCGCCCGTTGCCAACTTGGCATTGCGGGCGCTCTCCGGGCGCTCCAGGACCGAACCCTCGATCTGGACGGTGTACTCGCTCTTGAGCCCGGCAGCGACGGCGTGGGCCTCGGGGTACTCCTCTTTCGAGACCGAAACCTGGGTGAGGCCGTAGCGGTCCCGCAGATCAAAGAACACGAGTCCGCCCTGGTCACGGCAGCGATGAATCCAGCCGGCAAGGCACACGGTCTTGCCGCGGTCCTCAAGCCTCAGCTCGCCACAGGTGTGGGTGCGGTAATGGGTTTCGTACACGGTTCGGTCTACCGGCCCGCCAGCCGGTGGTTCGGCAACCGCGCAAGGTAACCGGGAGGAAAGACACGCCCTACTTTCTAGTTTGCCTCCGTCATCGAGGGCTGGTTCCCTGCTGGGCGGAGATCGCCTCGACCCGGCGCAGCACGTAGGCGGCGTCCACGACGACCGGTGCACTCTCCTCCGGCGCGGCGAAAGAGACCGGCTCGAGGAGCCGCTCCAACACCATGTGCAACCGTCGCGCCCCGATGTTGGCCTGGTCGATGTTGAGGCGCTGCGCCAGGGCCGCGATCTCCTCGATCCCGTCGGGCTGGAAGGTGAGCTCGACGCCGTCCGTCCCAAGCAGCGCCCGGTACTGCTTGGTCAGAGCATGCTCCGGCTCCGTCAGGATTCTGGAGAAATCACCGGCATCCAGCGGATCGAGCGTGACTCGCAGCGGGAAGCGCCCTTGCAATTCCGGCATCAGATCCTCGGGCCGTGCATGGTGAAACGCCCCGGCGGCCATGAACAGGACGTGCTGGGTCGACATCGGGCCGTAGCGCGTCTGGATCGTGCAACCCTCCACAAGCGGCAGAAGGTCGCGCTGCACGCCGCCGCGACTGACGTCCGGACCCGCCCCCTCGGCGGCCACGACCTTGTCCAGCTCATCCAGAAAGACGATCCCGAAGTGCTCGGCCCGATGAATACCCTCGCGCACGCAATCGTCGTGGTCGATGAGGTTCTCCGCCTCCCGTACCTCCAGAACGTGCCTCGCGCGTGCCACGGTCAGGCCGCGGTCCACCATCTTGGGGGGCGCGACCCGGTCCAAGAATCCCTGCATGTCCATGCCCATCTGCTCGACGCCCGCCGCGGAAAACACCTCCATCGACGTCGTGGACCGATCCTCCATCGTGAGCAGCACGCGTTCATCGTCGAGCTCCCTGTCCCGCAGGCGCACGCGCGCCTCCTCACGCCGCCGGCCCACCGCGGCCCGTTCCTCGTCATCGATCGCGTACTCCGCATCGTCCCCGACCAGCACGTCCAGCAGCTTTTCCTCCGCCGCTTCCTTCGCCCTTTCCACGACCGACTCGCGTGCCTCGCGCTTCACGAGCTGGATCGCGTTCTCGACGAGGTCGCGCGCAATCGTCTCGACATCGCGGCCGTAGTAGCCGACTTCGGTGTACTTCGTCGCCTCGACCTTCAGAAACGGTGCATGCAACAGATCCGCCATGCGGCGGCCGATCTCGGTCTTTCCGACCCCGGTCGGTCCGGCCAAAATGATGTTTTTGGGCAGGATGTCGCGCGCCAAGTCGGGATCGAGCTGCTGGCGCCGATACCGGTTGCGAATCGCGACTGCAACCGCGCGCTTGGCTGCCGCTTGGCCGACAACATAGCGGTCGAGGTAGGAGACAACCTGGCGGGGCGTCAGTGATTCCATGCCGCCATTATTCACGCCCTATTCGATTCAAGGGCGCCGCACCAGGACGGGTCGGGAACGGACGGCGATGTCTTTCGCCCGCGTTACTCGGGACTTTTGGTCTTCGCCTTCTTGGCGGACGAGGCATCGCCGTCCGTACGCTTTTTTTGCGCGTCCTTCAGCTTAGCCACCGCCAATCTTTCCTTGGCGAGCGCCTGTTCGAGCTGTTTTCTCTTTTGCCTCTCCGCATTCAGGGCCGCGGCGGCCTTGTTGCGCTGCTTTTGGGCTTGGGCCAACTCGCTCCGCAGGGCGTCATACCCCACGAACAACGCGTCGCGTTGGCGGTCGAGTTCGAGCAGCTCGGCCGAAAGACGATCGGCCTTTTGCCTGTGTTTTTGGTAGCGGGCCTCGAGATCCTCGGCGCGCAGCTCCTCGTTGTCGGCGCGAAACAGCAGCGACTCGCGCTCGAGGAAGCTCAGCGTTCGGCCACGGCACGCCGGCAAGACGGCGAGCAGAATCGCGAGCAGCGTCGTTCGCAGCGTCTTGTGGCGCGTCCCCATGCGGTCCCCATTGTACGGCTCGCGGTTCACCGGCGTCGGGTCCGTTTCTTTGCGCCGATGCGGCGTGGCGGGACAATCCCGCCCCATGGAACGCACCCTCCTGCTCATCAAGCCCGACGGCGTCCAACGCGGGCTCGCCGGCCGCATTTTGGGCCGCTTCGAGGACAAGGGCCTCAAGCTCGCCGGTCTCAAGATCATGCGCATTTCCGCGGATTTGGCCGCCCGGCACTACGCGCCGCACGTCGATAAGCCGTTCTATCCCGGGCTGGTCCGCTACATGACCTCCGCTCCGGTCGTGGCGGCCGTGCTAGAGGGGCCGCGGGTCATCGACACAATGCGCAAGCTCATGGGAGCCACCTTCGGCTGGAAGGCCGAGCCGGGCACGATCCGCGGCGACTTCTCGAACTCCACGGCCTACAACCTCGTTCACGGTTCCGACTCGCCCGAGTCTGCCGAGCGCGAGATCGGGCTGTTCTTTCAGCCCGGCGAGTTGGTCGAGTACGAGCGGTCGCTCGATTCCTGGCTGATTTCCGAGGACGACGCATAGCCGCGCCCCGGGTCGCCGCGCTCCTGAGTCTGCCCGTCTGCGGTCTCGGCCACGTCTACGCCGGACGCCCGGTCCTCGGCGCGTTCTGCTACCTGCTGGAGTGGGGCGTGGCCGCCGCGATGCTTCTGCTCGCGGTCTGGTGGAATGCGGGACCGGCCCTGTTCGTCGCCGCCGGCGTCTACCTCTCGTTTCGCCTGCTGGTCGCGTGGCATGCCGCCCGGTCCGAACGGCGGCGCGCCAACCCGCGGCCCGGCGGCGTCGGGCGCTGGGTGCTGTATGTCGCGCTCTTCGGTCTCTCGTTTCTCGCCAGCCAACAGATCGCCCGGCTCTGGCGCAACGCACTCGCACAGTCGTTCAGGGTCCGGGGTGCCGGAATGGGCGACACCGTCCGCGCGGGCGAACGCGTGCTTGTCAATCTCGCGGCGTACGCGGTCCCCCACCCTTTCAAGGGCGGCGAGTGGCGCCGCTTTCGCGACCCACAACGCGGCGACGTGATCTGCTACAAGGCGCGCAACAAGAAGGGCGGGTCGTCGGTCTGGATCCATCGGGTCATCGGCCTTCCGGGCGACGTTATGGAAGTCCGCGACGGACGGGTACGGATCAACAACCGCGAACTCGACGAGCCGTACGTCACCGTCCGGGCGCGCGAACCCTACGGCCCCTACAAGATTCCGCAGAGCCAGTACGTCGTGCTCGGCGACGATCGCCAGCGCGCGCGTGATAGCCGCCACCCCACACCGGGCTACGTGTTTCGTGACGACATCCTGGGCAAGGCCGCCTGCGTCTGGTGGGGACGCGTCGGCAAGCGGTTGAGGTAGCAAACGGACGGCGATGCGTTTTCCCATCCGAGATCTCAGGCAGGCCGTCGAGGAGCAGGAGGCGCTGCGCGACCTGATTGTGGACAACGTCTACCAATGCGATCCGCGCACGTTTCTCCTGAAACTCAAGCCCGGCATGATCCATCTCCTGATCGACTGCCACCCCGGACGCGCGCGAGTAGTCGTAACGGATCAGCCGCCGCCGGTACCGGAGCGGCCGGCGGTGCTCGGCGGCATCTTTCGCCGGGCCCTGCGCGGCGCCCGGTTTCTCGGCTCGATGCTGTTGCAGGACGACCGCGTCTTCGCGCTCGATTTTGACGCCGGCACGATGCGTCGCCTGGTCGTCGAGGCCCTTCCGCGCCATCCCAACCTGTATCTGCTCGATGAGAACGGCCGTGTCGACCGCGTTCTGAACGGCGACGCCGCGCGGCACCGCGGCAATCCGGTCGGCTCGACCTACGCTCCGCCCAAGCCCCCGCCCAACGTAAAGGACGCGGCACAAAACGAAGCGTCGCTGCTGCCGGCCGATCTTCCGGCCGGTCCGTTCGCTGCCAACCACGCCCTCGACGCGCTCGCCCGCACGACCGGCGAAAACAAAGCGGCGGCCAAGACCGGGCGCGACCGCGAAAAGACCCTCGCGCGACTCAAAAAGACCCGCGGAGCGACCGCGCGCGACCTTCGCGACCTTCACGACCCGGCGCGGCTCCGCAAGCAGGGTGAGCTGCTTCTGTTGCACTACGCCGAGCTGCGCCAGGGGCTCAAATCGTTTCAGGGCATCTCCCTCGATCCCAAGCGCAACCCGCAGGAAAACGTCGATGCGGTCTTTCAAAAGGCGCGCAAGGCCGAACGCGGTCGACCCGCCCTCGAACACCGACTCGCAGAACTCGACGCACTCATCGAACGCATCGAGGCCGGGGAGGAAGTGCCGGACCGCGAAATGCCGGCTCGCGCGGCGCGCGCCGGACGGCCCCAAAAACATCGCCGTCCGTATCGGGCGTTCGTGAGTCGGGACGGACTGCGGATCCTCGTCGGTCGCGGCGGCGCCGACAACGACCAGACGACGCTGAAGGTCGGACGGCCCAACGACATCTTCCTGCACGTGCGCGGCACTCCGGGAGCTCACGTCATCGTGCCCCTGGATCGCGGCCAGGAGATTCCGCAGGAGACGCTGCTCGACGCCGCCACGCTGGCCTTGCACTACTCCAAGATGCGCACCGCCGCGTCGGCGGACGTCACCTGGTGCGCGCGCAAGTACGTGACGAAGCCACGCGGCGCCAAGCCGGGGCTCGTGGCGGTCCAGCGGGAAAAAGTCTTGCGGCTCCGGCGCGAACCCGACCGACTCGCCCGCCTGCTCATGGCCATGGAGTGAGCCCCAGTGGAGTAAGCACAGCGGCGTGAGCCCCGGTAATGACGCATCCGTGACAGCGCACGCACAGACTGGCCGAATGGCTCGAACCGGTCTGCTTACGCCCGTGCGCGCCCTCGCGGGATTCCTCGCCGCGGGGTTCTGCGCGATGGGGATCCTGGGAGGATGCCACGGCGTCCTGTTCGGCGACAAGACCTCGCAACGGGACAGGGATCTCAACAACTTCGCGGAAGCGCGCAGCCGTGCAGCGACGTACTACGACGGCAAGGACTACGTGCGCGCCGCACTCCAGTACAAGGAAGCGCTCAAGTACCGGCCGAAGCACGTCTCCACGCGGCTCGGCTACGCCTATTCGCTGACCTACTCGAACGTGCCCAGCAACCTGATGATCGCCGAGCAGGAGTTCAAGGCGATGGGCAAGCTCAAGAAAGTCCAGAACGAGGTCAAGCGGACATACGGCATGGGGCTCAACGCTCGCGGGCTCGCTGTGCAGTACGACCGCCGGGCACGGATGAAAAGCAAGCGAGGTCTCCAAGACGAGTCGCAGCGAGACCAGAAGGCGTCGCACAAGAAAGCAGAGGCCGGCCTGCGGTACTTTGGGCAGGTAATCGAGTTCGACCGCACGCTCGCCGGCAAGAAAATCCTGGCGCCGATGCGCGTGAGCGCCTCGCTCACACCCGACGCCCATGTCGGCATGGCGCACTGCGAAATCCTCCTCGCGAAGTTCGACCCGGAGCATCCCGCGGAGCTGAGCCGCCACCTCTCGCGCGCCCGTGCCCACATCCTCAAGTTCGCCAAGGTCGCCGAGCAGGCGCGCCGGTTCTGGAAAAAGCGCCGCGAACGCCTGCTCGTTACGGATCCGCTCCACGAGGAGGGCTCCCCGGGCGCCAAGACAATCGATCCGCGCGAAGCCAACCGGTATTCCGCGCGCATCTTCAGCACCATCCGCCAGGAATCGGAAATCCGTACCGCTCTCCTCTTGACGCTCTTGTACGTCAACCGTTACCGCGATGGCATCGACGAGGCGACCACCATCCTCGAGCTGGATCCGGAACGCCACGAAGTGCTGATGCTGCGCGGCAATGCCTACGCCTACCTCAAGCCGCCGAACTACAAGAAAGCGGTCCGGGACCTGAAGGCGTACCGCAAGACCCGCGACCTGACGAGGCTGACCGAAGACCTCATCACGGTGAACCTGCGCATCAAGCGCTTCGAGGATCTGGAAAAAAAGCAGGCCAAAAAGCGCGCGGGGTAGCGGCCAGGCCGAGCGGTGGCGGCTACCCGCTATTGTTCGATACCACCGGATCCAGCCAGATACGCTCCGGATCGACGCGGACGCTCCTGGCTTCGAACCATTGATCCGGCATGAACTGGACCAGCTCGCCGTCGGCCAGCACCGGAATCGGGCTGCGCGGCCACGCCGGATCGGAACAGGACACGCGACATCGCCGTCCGTCCCTGACGAGCGCAAGGTCCGGCAGGGACGCGCCTGAGACGTAGTAGTTCACGAGCGGCCGCAGCGTCTTGGGCAGGAGTCTTGAGAACTCGCCCAGGTCGCCGTGGCCGCGCTGCGCCCATGCGCGCAACGCACGGCGGAACCCCTTGCGGTCGCGATGGTCGAGCAACCGGAACACAAGCGCGCCACGCCAGTACGGGACGGCCGTTCGGTCGAGATACGTCGCGTTCTCAAGCGTCGCTTCGTTAGCCACGATGGCATCGCCGCGGCGGCGCAGATCCGCCTGGCGCAGGTACGCGCGAAACAACGCTCGGCCGATCCGTCGCTCCGCGTCCGCGCCGACGATCTCGCCCGCAATCGACAGGCCCGACCATTCCGCGAGGCCCTCGCGCAACCATGTGCCGCCGCGGCCGAGCAGGGGCGTGGCGACCTTGTGGCCCCACCACCGGTGCGAAACCTCGTGCGCCAGGTGCTGAATCCAGCGCGCGCGGCCCACGGCGCCGGGCAGCGCATGGCGGCGCACAACCGCAAACGTCGAAGCGCAGTACGACGGCGCGGGGCGCAGGGCGCGGTCGATAACCAGTGTAAACGGGCTCTTGTCGTCGTCGGTGCACGCCGGGCCGAAACGCGCGGCGAGTTTTTCGTGGACGGACTTCAGGTCCGCGAGCAGCGCGCGCGGATCCGCATCGATGCCGTCGGGCAGCCACACGGTGAACCGGCCGTCGCGAACACGGTGGGCGAATCGGCCGACGACGATCGGCACGACCTGGGAATCGCGGGCGTGGAACGCACCGTCGCGCAAGCGGCCCGGCGCGAGCACCGCAAGTTCCCCGGACCCCTTGGTCGCGGCGTGGATGCGAAGCACGCTCTCGAACCGCTCGCGCAACATGCCGGGCAGCCAGAGCCCGTCCATCTGCGTGTCCACGGCTCCCGCGCGTGCGCAGCCCCACCCACCGTCCGGCTGCCATGTGTAGCGCAGCAAGAACGTCGCCGTTCGTCCCTGACGCAGATTCGGTCGCAGCGTCAACAGCGTCGGGACCGCGGCTCCCCGCGGCGCGAAACGGCGGACCAGGTTCTCGAATACTTCGGGGGTCGCGGAGCCGAGCAGGCCGAGTTGCGCCGGAATACGGCGGCGTCCCATCCATATCTCAAGACCCCGGAACCGGCCCGAGACCAGCAGCCGATGCGGGCCCGGGCGCAGGAGTCTCAGCGTGAGGCGGGCCTGGACGGCGAGACCGGCCGCCGTGGGTGTCACATCGGCCTCGACGCGCACGATATCGTACGTCTTGAGGCGCGCCAAGACCGCTTCCGCGGGGCCGGAGGGCGCAGCGAGCGAAATCGCGAGAATCAGGACGGCCACGTCCGTTTACTTATAGTGGAGACACCGCCATGTCGCGCATCGCCATTCCCTTCCTCGTTGCCCTCCTCGTGCCCGCCGGCTTTGCATTTGCCGGCCCGACCATGACCATCGTCCTGAAGGGCGGCCAAAAGCGGACCGTAAAGCTGAAGTCGTTCGACGAAGGCGGCCTCACCTACGAGCAGGCGGACGCCGAACACACGATCGAATGGAACAAGCTGGCACCCCGGTCCGCGTACGGGGCCCGCAAGGCATTGACGCCGTTCGACGACGGGGTCAAGCGCAAGAAACTGTCGGACTTCGCGGCGGAGCGCCACATGTACCCCGAGGCGATCGAGCAACTCGAGATCGCCGTGGCTTTGGGCGGGATCGACGAGGCCGGCTACGAAAAGCGCGAGGCGGAACTGCAAAAAGCCGAGGTCGCCTACCTCCGGTTGCGAATCGACGAGCTGTTGAAGTCGAAGGCGAACCCCGAGGAGTGTCTCGCCGCGATCAAGCGCCTCAAGGAGCGCTACCCCGACCACGACGCGAACCGCGCCTACGAGGCGCAGATTCAGGCGCTTGTCGATCAGATCGCAAAGAAAAAGCAGGCCGCCCTCGCCAAGAAGGAGAAAAAGACCGTCGACAAGGCGATGGCAAAACTCCAAAAACGCGTGCAAGCGGAGAATAAAAAACGCCACAAGGCCTTCGCGACCGCCGAAACACTGTTCAAGGAGTCCGATGCGGCGATCGCCAAGCGCCAGGTCTCGCGCGTGAAAAAGAAACTCGTCGAACCCGTGGGCGCGGAGCGGTACTACAAGAAGGTGCGCAAGCACCTGCGCAACATCGCTCGCCTGGACCGCGCGGGACAGATCGTGCCGAAGGCGGAGCTGCAAAAGCAATACGACGTCATCCGCGATCGACTCGTCGAGTGCTACCTTCGCGTCGCTCGCTCGCTCATGCAGCAGCGCAACTACAAGGGCGCCGTCAAGTACGTCCGCAAGGTCCTGTACTACGACCCGATCCACGAAGAAGCCCTCGACATGGTCGAGGAAATCCGAAAAAACCGGATCACCTTCAAGGTCTCGGAACTCACCAACGCCAGGCCGCGCGTAACCGGCGGATAGCGGAAGGTGCCGACGAATCTCGCCTACGGCGACATTCGCTGAGAGCGGGCGCGGGCGCTGTTCCGCAGCCCGCGCGGCCCCGACAGCAAACGGACGGCGATACGTCTTCCAAGCAATCTTGGACGACCTGTTCGTCTAGGCCATTGGGGGTGCGAAGCAGCCCCCGCCGGCCCCTTGGCGAAAATCCACTCAGCGGGTTTTTGCCGGGACAAGCCCCTCGATCAAGAGGTCATCGCCCAACTCGGCACGGGCAACCGTGCCTAGTTCGAACGCGTTTTCGACGTGCGCTTTGCCGCGGCCGCCGACCGGGGACGGCGCGCCCAGTCCGCCCACGATGCGCGGGGCGACGAACGCGGCAACCTGATCGACCAGATCCCGATCGAACAACGAACCAAGCAGGCCCCCTCCGCTCTCAACGAGGATGCGCCGGTGGCCACGGTCATGCAGCAAGCGCAGGAGCCGTTTGACATCGACCCGCCCGGTGCGCCCGCAGGTCAAGACATCGCCGTCCGTTTGCTTTGGCTTGCGAAATCCTTCAGGGACGGCCAACAGCGTTCGGCCGCCGTCGCGGAGAATTCTGGCCCGGGGCGGAAGGCGGCTCCGGCCGCAGACGATTACGCGTAGCGGCGAGGGGCCCCGGCCGGATCGGTTGGTCAGGGCGGGATCGTCCGCGCGGACCGTGCCCGCGCCGGTCAGAATGGCATCGACGGTCGCGCGCAGTTCGCGGTGGACCCAGCGCCGGGCGCGTTCGCCGGTGATCCAGCGTGACGATCCGGTTCGCGTGGCAATCCGGCCGTCCAGGGTCATGGCCCACTTTGCGATGACCCACGGGCGGCGGCGCTCCAGATGCGCGCGGTACGGTTCCAATTGCCGGCGTACCAGGACCGGCTCGCGGACCTTCCTGACCTCGACGCCGGCTTCGCGCAGGAGCCGCGGCCCCTCGCCCGCCGTGGCCGGGTTGGAATCGGACGCGGCAAAGACGACACGACGCACGCCGGCGCGAATCAGCGCGGTCGCGCAGGGCGGCGTCTTCCCCCGGTGCGCACAGGGCTCAAGCGTGACATAGGCGGTTGCGCCACAGGCCTGACGGCCGGCCTGCTTGAGGGCGGCGACCTCGGCGTGCGCCCGTCCCCAACGTGCGTGCCAGCCTTCGCCGACAATCCCGCGGCCGTTCGCGAGGACGCAGCCAACGACGGGGTTGGGCTCAACGCGGAGCCGCCCCCGCTCGGCCAACTCCGCCGCGCGGCGCAGATAGGAAGAATCGCCGTCCATCGCCGACGACAATTATGCACGACCCAGAGCTGATCAGCGTTGGGGCGCCCGGCGTCATCGCGCCAGAACGCCGCGCAGCGTCACCGGCGAGAAGTCGGTGATCGTCACTGCGGCAAGCTCGCCGATCAGCTCGGAGCCTCCGGGGAAGTGAACGATGTGATTGCCGCGCGTACGACCTGTGAACATCGCGGGGTCCTTCTTGCTCGGCCCCTCGACAAGCAACTCGTAGGTCCGCCCCACCATCGTCTTGTGCTTTTTGATCGAAACCGCTTCCTGTGCCTTCAGCAGATGCAGGTTTCGCGCCGCCTTGACGGGCAGCGGCACGTCGTCCTCGAGCCGGCGGGCTGCCGTGGTGGCCGGCCGTTCGGAGTAGCGGAAGATAAAGCTCTGCTGGAACCCGGCCTCGTGCAGAAGCGACACGCTCTGCTCGTGGTCCGCCTCCGTTTCGCCGGGAAAACCGACGATGAAGTCCGCGGCGACCTCGCCCGCCGGAAAACGCCGACGGAACTCGTGGACGATGTCCATGTATTCCTCGCGCGTGTATCCGCGCGCCATTCGTTTGAGCACGGTGTTACTGCCCGACTGCGGCGGAATGTGCAAGGCACCGCACAGCTTCGGCAGCTCGGCCATGTCATCGAAGATCCGCGGGTCCATGTCGGCGGGGTGCGAGGTCACGAAGCGAAGCCGGCGAAGCCCATCGACCGCGTGGCACGCGTGCAGCAGGTGGTGCAGGTCCTCGCCTTCCGGCCGGTCCACGCCGTAGTTGTCGATGTTTTGACCGAGGAGCGTGACCTCGACGACCCCGTCCGCGACCAGTTCCTCGACCTCCCGCACGATGCTTGCCAAAGCACGGCCCTTCTCGTCTCCACGCGTACGCGGCACGACACAAAACGTGCAGCGGTGATTGCAACCACGCGAGACCGCGATAAACGCGCGGTACTTGTCCCGGCGAACGCTGACGTCACGCTCGGGCGGCGGCCGGTCGTGGCCGACCGAAACGACCGGACCACGATGGTCACGCGCGGCAGCAGCCAGGTCGAGGATGTCGCCGAACGAGCGCGCGCCCGCCACGATATCGACATACGGAGCGCGGCGCGCGATTTCGCGGCCCATGCGCTCGGCCATGCATCCGGTTACGCCCAGCAGGACATCGGGACGTCGGCCCTTGTGCTTGCGCAATTCGCCCAAATGCGAAAAGACCTTCTCCTCGGCGTGCTCGCGCACGGCGCAGGTGTTGACCAAAATGACATCCGCATCCTCCGGAGTCTCCGCGACGCCGTAGCCCCGCCGCTTGAAGGCCGACGCCATCAACTCGCTGTCATAAACATTCATCTGGCAGCCGAAACTGATCAGATGCAGTCGCTTCATGGCCGTATCAACCGTCATGACCGCTCGCCTCCTCCTGAAGAGCCTGCCGCTCGGCCGCGGCTCGCGCGGTCAACCGGTCCAGCTCGGCGATGGTCTCCCGAACCTCCTTGGCCCGTGTCGTTCGTGCTTGCGCTTTCTTTCCGGCGACGGCCACACCCATCCGGGCGCACTCCTCCGCCTCGTCAAAGAACCCCGCCCTCAGAAACGAGCGCGCGACCTGCAGGAACCCGTGGGCCTCACCCGCGTCGGGAAACATCTTGCCGAGGAACCGCGCGAGGGCTCCGCGGGAACCGTCCGGCCACAAGTCCGTGCGAAACAGATATGCCGAGCGCAAGAGGATCCGATCCTCGGCGTACCGCGGGAGCAATTCCTCAAGCCGTCGCTCCGCGCTCGCGAAGATTTTCTTCACGCGCCGCAGCCGCTCCGGGTAGTACTCGGAGATCTCGTTGAAGAGGCGGGTGAACTCCCGCCGGCTACCCTCCCTTGGAAAGTTGCGAACCGAACGGTGCTCCTCGCGCAAGATCGCTAGTTCGTGGTAGATGCGCGAAACCCGCGAATCGTAGAGTTCCACGTCGTCCTCGTCGCCAAAACACGTCCGGGCAAAGTCGCGCAGCCGCTCCAGGCCATCGTCGATCAGATGGTCAAGCGCGCTGGTCTCGAACAGCGATCGCGTCTCGCTGACCGAGAGGCGAAGATTTTCGCGCGTCTTGCCGGACTTCTTCACGTACGCCGCGACGCGCTCCTCGTAGGCGCGGTGAATCTCCGTGAACGTGCGCCGACAAAGGTAGTGCGCGCGCACCATCCCCCAAGCAAGGCCGCGGCGACGCGATTCACGTCCTCGGGCCACTACCGGTCCTCGGGTTCGCGCGGCGCGCGGGCCGCCAGCCGGTCAACGAGATGAAGGAGGGCGAAGAACGCGGCAAGGTAGAGAACGACACCGAGCCACGGCATGGATCCGTTTCGGACTCGTGGTCGCGGCGCCCTACTCGGCCGCCGCAGCCTCCACGGTTTCCTCGCCAGACTCCGCACCGGTGGACTCGTCCACAAGCATGAAGACCGCGAGCGGCGCCTTGTCGCCGAGGCGACTGGTTCCCGTACGCAGGATTCGCGTGTACCCGCCAGGTCGATCCGCGGCCGCCGGCGCCACCGCGCCAAACAGCCGGCGGACAGCAGCCTTGTCCGGCATGAGTTGCGCCGCACGGCGCACCGCATGCAGATGTGCGGCAATGCCATCGGGGGTTCCGTCGGCCTTGGCCGCGATGCCCTTCCGCGCGATCGTGATCAGCTTCTCCGCGAACGGGCGGAACGCCTTCGCCTTGGCGATCGTGGTCGTCACCATCCCGTGCTCGAACAGCGAGGCCACGAGGTTACGGCGCATCGCGCGCTTGTGGGAGGGCGAGACCTTTAGTTGGCCTCGACGCTTTCGGTGTCTCATGACGCCTCGTTCTTGTCCGTTCGCTTCGCGCCGCTAGTCCTGGCCCATGAGCGCCTCGATGTCCATGTCGAGGTGCAGGTTGCGATTCCTGAGCCTCAGCTCGACCTCGCGCAGCGATGTCTTGCCGAAGTTCTTCATCGTCAAAAGGTCCGCTTCCGCCAGCCGAACCAGATCGCCAATCGTGCGGATGTTCTCCGACTCCAGGCAGTTGCTCGCTCGAACAGAAAGGTCCAGGGCGGAGATCGGCTGCCCGAGCTGATCCTTTAGCCCGACGTCCACGCCGGTCTCGGTCGGCTCCGGCAGCGTGATCGGCTCCTCGACCCGCGGCGTGGTCGCAAGCTCGGCACCCGGCGTTCCGTATTGGACGAACGGGTTCAAGTGCTTGCGATAAATCTTGCTGGCTTCGACGAGCGCGTCGGAAGGAGTCACCGTGCCGTCGGTCCAGATCTCGAGGATCAACTTGTCGTAGTTCGTGCGCTTGCCGACACGCGTGTTCTCGATTCGATATCGCACGCGGTGCACGGGCGAGAAGATCGAGTCGATCGCGATCAGACCGAGCTCCTGCTCCTCGTGCGTGTTCTCTTCAGCGGTCACATATCCGCGACCGCGAGTCGCGGTCAGCTCGCACTCGAACTCGGCGTCCTCGGCCAACGTGGCGATGTGCAACTCGGGGTTGATGACCTCGGCACCGGGGTCGCAGACGACATCCGCACCGGTGACGGCACCCTTCGTGTTGCGCGCGATCCGCAGCGTGACCGGACCCTCGCGATGGAGGCGTACCAGCAGCTTCTTCAGATTGAGAATGACATCCGGGATGTCCTCGACAAGATGCGGCAGCGCTGTGAACTCGTGCCGGACGCCGCTGAGCTTGAGATGGGTCACGGCGGACCCCTCGATGGACGAGAGCAGGACTCGTCGCAGACCGTTGCCGATCGTGGTTCCAAAGCCACGCTCGAACGGTTCTGCCACGAAACGACCGAACGTGTCCTTGCTCTCCTCGGCGACGACACGGGTCGGAAGCTCCAGATTCCTCCAACGGATTCGCATGGGCGACCCTTCCTTTTCCCCCTCTCAGCGGGGGCGACGTTCCACGACTTCCAGAGCCTCGGCTTGCCGGCCGCGTCCGTAGGGCAAATGCCGTACCGGACGGTCCCGGCCGGCACCGGGAAACCCCAGAGTATAGACCCTGACCAAAACTTCGGAACTCGCAACCAGACGGACCGGGATCAGACCCGGCGCCGCTTCCGCGGCCGGCACCCGTTGTGCGGCAGCGGGGTGACGTCCTCGATCGTGCGGACCTTCAGGCCGCGGGCTTGAAGGGATCGGATCGCCGATTCCCGTCCAGACCCGGGGCCCTTGACCCGGACATCGATCTCCTTGACGCCGTTCTTGATCGCGATGTCGGCACATTTCTCCGCCGCACGCTGAGCTGCGAACGGGGTGGACTTCCGGGAGCCCTTGAACCCGATCGTGCCGGACGAGGCCCAACAGATAACGTCGCCCGCGGGATCCGCGATACTCACGATCGTGTTGTTGAACGAGGCCTTGATGTGCGCTACGGCCTTGGGAACGTTGCGCTTGATCTTGCGCTTCTTCGTCTTCGCCATCATCTAACCCCTACGAGCCCCGGACGCCTCTTTTGCCTGCCACGGTTCGGCGCGGTCCCTTGCGCGTGCGCGCGTTGGTGCGGGTCCGCTGGCCGCGAACCGGGAGCCCGCGGCGGTGTCGAATGCCCCGGTAGCAGGCGATGTCTTTCAAACGGGTAATATTCGCCGAGACCTGCCGCTTGAGCTGGCCTTCCACGACGTGGTTTTTTTCGAGTTCGCCCGCGATGCGCGCCAACTCGTCCTCGTCCAGCTCGCCCGCCCGCTTGCCGGGCTCGAGTTGGCAAGCGTCGATGATGCGCTGCGACTGGTGGCGCCCAATGCCGTGGATATACGTAAGCGCAATCCACGTGGGCTTGTTGTTGGGGATTTCGACGCCAAAAATACGAGGCATTCGTCTAGCCCTGCCTTTGCTTGTGGCGCTTGTTGGTGCAGATCACCCGCACGACGCCCTTGCGCCGGATGATCCGGCAGTTCTCGCAGATTCGTTTCACGGAAGCGCGGACCTTCATCGTCCCCTCCCGGCCGCCGGCTTGCCCACGATCCGGCCCTTGCCGGGATCGAGCGAAGACGGTTCGACCAAGACATCGTCACCAGGCAGCACGCGCACGACCGTCATGCGCGCGTGGCCGGAGACGTGGCAAAAAAGCTCGCTACCGTCCTCGGCCCGGCAAAGGTACCGCGAGTTCGGAAGCGTCTCCAGAACCTCAGCCTTCAAGATGCCCGCCAAAGCACTCATTTCTCCGCTCCCGTCTCGCTTCGCGAACCACCCGGCCCGCCTCGCGAACTACTCTGTGGGCGAGTCAGGACTTCGACGCCGTTGCGCGTGAAGGCCACGGAATGCTCGAAATGGGCCGCCAGCCCGCCGTCCGTGGTGAGAACCGTCCAACGGTCCGTGCCCACGCGGGTCTTCCCGGACCCGATGCAAAGCATCGGCTCGATGGCGATGACCAGCCCCTCCTCGAGGGTTACATCGTTGCGCAGCAGGTTCTCATCGACATAGTTGGGAACCTGCGGATCCTCGTGCATCTGGCGCCCCACGCCGTGGCCGGCATAGTCGCGAACAAGGCTGTAGCCTTGATTCTCCGCCACGGCCTGCACGGCACGCGCGATATCCGAGAGCTGTCCGCCCACGCGGGCCGCTGCAATCGCGGCCTCCAGCGCCTCGTCGGTCGCGTCGAGCAGGCGTTGTGCGGCTTCGGAGATCTCGCCGACCGCAAAAGTGCAGGCCGTATCCCCAACGAAGTCGCGGTAACGCGCGCCGACATCGATCGAAATGACATCGCCTTCCTGCAGGGTGCGCTTGCGCGACGGGATCCCGTGCACGATCTCATCATTGATCGAAGCACAGATCGAGGCGGGAAAGCCGTGATAGCCCTTGAACTCGGGAGTGGCGCCGTTGGAGCGCACGATCTCCTCGACGCCGGCGTCGAGCTCGGCCGTCGTGCGACCGGGCACGGCGTTCTCGCCGGCCCAGCGCAGAGCGGTCGCGGCGATCCGTCCCGCTTCGCGCAGGATCTCGATCTCGCGATCGGTCTTGAGGACCATCATGCCCCAGGCCCCCCATCTGCGGGATCGACTGCTCTCAAAACAGCCTCGCTCACGTCCGGGATCGAACGCGCGCCATCGATTCTCCGCAACAGACCGGCCTCGTCGTACTGTGCGACCAGCGGCTCCGTGTGCTCGCGGTACACGCGCAGGCGTTCGCGCACAACGTTCTCGGTATCGTCCGCCCGACCGCCTCCTTGTCCCGCGCGGCCGAGGATGCGGCGGACCAACTCCTCGTCCTCGACGGCCAGGAACAAGACGGCGTCCAGATTGCCCCCTGCCGCGCCGAGGATTTTCTCCAACGCGCTGACCTGACTCAGGTTGCGCGGATAGCCGTCGAGAATCCAGCCGGAGCCCGCGTCGTCGCGATCCAGCCGCTCTGCCACGATCCGATCCACGACGTCGTCGGGAACCAGTTGGCCGCGCTCCATGAACCCCTGGGCAAGACGGCCCGTCTCCGTGTCGCGCGTGATCGCGTCCCGGAGGATGTCCCCGGTGGACAGATGCAGCCAGCCCTTTGTCTCCGCGAGGAGCTTGGCCTGGGTGCCCTTTCCGGCGCCGGGAGGTCCGAGAAATACGATGCGCACGGTCGCCCTAGCCTCTCCGACCCTTGTCGTCGGCCCCACTCAGGAAGCCGCGGTAGTTGCGCATGACCAGGTACGAGTTGAGCTTGTCCACGAGGTCGAGTGCCACGGAGACCACGATCAGGATCGTGGTCCCGCCGAGATAGATCGTCAAGACATCTGGCAGGCCGAGAGTGCCCGAGAGCACGACGGGCAGCACCGCGATCAGGGCGAGGAAACTCGCACCGGCGATCGTGATCCGGTTCATGATCTTCTCCAGGTACTCCGCCGTCGGCCGGCCTGGCCGAATGCCCGGGACGAACGAGCCATACTCCTTCATGTTCTTGCTCATCTCGACCGGGTTGAACATGAGCGCCACCCAGAAGAAGGCGAAGAAGTACGTCAAGATGATGTAGAGGATCGACCACAAGAACTGGCCGTACCCGAGCGCATGCGCAATGCCGGTCAGGCCGGTCCACTCGAAGAGTAGCGGCGGAAACGCCAGCAGGGCCGAGGCGAAGATGACGGGCATCACGCCAGCCATATTGACGCGAATCGGCATGTAGTGGCGCTGGCCGCCCATCACGCGCCGGCCGCGCGTGATCTTGGCGTACTGCACGGGAATCTTGCGCTGGCCCTTCGTGATGAAAACAACACCGAGGGTTACCAGCACGAACATCGCGCTGATCAAGAAGCTGAGCGCAGGCGTAAGGTTCGATGCCAGGAGGCTCTGCGGCAACTGCGCCACGATGCCCGCCATGATCAGCAGGGAGATCCCGTTCCCGACCCCGTGTTCTGTGATCTGCTCGCCGACCCACATCAGGAATACGGTTCCGCAGGTCAGCGCCAAGACCCAAACAAGGATCAGGCTGAACCCGGGCTCGGCGCCGCTGAACGTCAAAAAAGTCTGCGCGTCGCCGCCCCCGACGTTCACCTGTCCCGTGAACTGTCGGACAGTGAAGGCGGCCTGAAGCACGCAGATCGGCACCGTGGCATATCGCGTCCACTGGTTGATCTTGCGCTGGCCTGCGCTGCCCTCCTTGGAAAGCTTCTCAAGCGCCGGCCAGACCTTCACGAGCAGCGAGAAGATGATGCTCGCCGAGATGTAGGGCATGATCCCGAGACTGAAGAGCGCCGCCTGCTGAAGCGCGCCGCCGCTGATCAGGTTCAGGAAGTTGATCAGCGGGTTGTCCGAGCCCGCCCGGCCCGCGGCCGCGAGCTTTTGGGGATCGATCCCCGGGAGCGGCACGTTCCAGCCGAGCCGATAGACCAGCAGCAGCAGGAGCGTGATGCCCAGCCGTTTCCGGAGCTCGGGAATGCGAAAGATATTGGCTACGGCCTGAAACATCGCGGGTCTACGCCTCGCCCTCCGGCGTACCGGCCGGTGCGTTGTCCGTCACCGTGCCCCCGGCGGACTCGACTTTCTTTTGTGCGGCGCCGCTGATCCGATCCACGCGAACGTGTAACGTCTTGGTCAGTTCGCCGCCGCCCAGAACCTTGATCGGCCCCGTCTTGGCATTTACCAGCCGAGCCTTGCGGATCGCGTCGTTATCGACCTTCGCTCCGTCCTCGAACGCAACTTCGAGCTGCGCGACGTTCACGATGGAATACACCTTGCGGAACTTCGCGTTGTTGAAACCGCGCTTGGGAAGGCGGCGATAGAGCGGCATCTGGCCGCCTTCGAACCCGGGGGGCGTACCGCCGCCCGAACGCGACTGCTGGCCCTTGGTCCCGCGGCCACACGTCTTGCCCCGGCCGGAGCCGATGCCCCGTCCCACGCGCTTGCGCTTCTTGCGCGGCAGATAGGCGCTACGAACATCGGCGAGGTTCATTGAAGCTCAACCCCCCTGAGGCGCTCGACGGACTTCCGGGTGCGAAGTTGCGCGAGGCCGTCAAACGTGGCCTTCACGACGTTGACCGGGTTGGTCGAGCCGTAGGTTTTGGTAAGGATGTCGCGAATGCCCGCGGACTCGAGCAGGGCACGCACCGCCTGGCCGGCGATGACACCCGTACCCGGCGAGGCCGGAATCAGCACGACCTTGGTGGAGCAGAAGCGACCGATGACCTCGTGCGGAATCGTCGTACCGATCGTCGGCACGCGCACCAGGTTCTTGCGTCCGTCCTTCACGCCCTTCTCGACCGCGTTCGGAACCTGCTTGGCCTTGCCGAAGCCGATTCCGACGACGCCCGCCTGGTCCCCGACCGTGACGAGCGCGCTGAAGGAGAAACGCCGGCCCCCTTTCACAACGGCGGCGCACCGGTTGATCTTGACGACCGTCTCCGTGAGGGTGAGCCCCTCCGGACTGACATGGTCACGAAACTCGTGGCTGCGCGACATCTAGAACTCCAGTCCCTTCTCGCGCGCGGCGTCGGCCAACGCGCGGACACGACCGTGGTAGCGGTAGGCTCCCCGGTCGAATTTCACCTGTTGCACATTCAAGGACAGGGCCTTCTCCGCAATGGCCGCACCGACTCGTTTCGCGTGATCGATCGTCCCGCCGTACGTATCGCCGAGCGCCCGCGTCGAGGAGGCGCACAGCGTGCGGCCGGCCTCGTCATCGACAAGCTGCACATAGATGTGACGATGGCTGCGGAACACGGTCAGGCGCGGCCGTGCGGCGGTACCGCGCACACGGTTGCCGACGCGAAAGCGACGACGGGCGCGTGTTTTGTTCAAGCGTTTCCGGCGATTCATCGCTTACTCGCTCCCCACAAACGACTTGCCCTGCTTGCGCTGGATCTGTTCGCCTCGATACCGAATGCCCTTGCCCTTGTACGGCTCCGGCTTCCGGACGGAACGAAGCTCCGCGGCGAACTGCCCCACCTTCTGCTTGTCCGGCCCCGTGATCACGATCAGGGTCGGGTTGGGCAGTTCCACCTTGACGCCCACGGGGATCTTTTTCGAGATCTCGTTGGCGAACCCGACCTTGAGCTTGACCTCCTTGGCGGTCGAGCGCGCCTGGTAGGACACGCCGTGAATCTCGAGCTCCTTCTTGTAGCCCTCCACGACTCCAAGGACGTGGTTGGCGAGCAGGGAGCGCATCAGGCCGTGAAAGGCCCGGTGTTGTTTCGTGTCCTTGTCTCGGGTCACGAGGAGCTGGTCGTCTTTCAGCTCGACGGTGACCCCGGGAACGATGGGCTGTTCCAGCGTTCCCTGCTTGCCCTTGATCGTCACCGTGTCGGGACCGACTGTCACGTCGACGCCGCCGGGGATCCCGATGGGTTGTTTGCCGATTCTCGACATGGCGCTACCAGATCCTGCCCAGGTATTCGCCGCCGACATTGCGGTCGCGGCATTCACGGTCGGTCAAAACGCCCTGGGGCGTGCTGTAGAGACCTACGCCCATGCCGCGCAGAACCCGCGGAATCTCCCGCGCCCGAACATAGACGCGGCAGCCGGGTTTGCTCACGCGCTCGATGCGCTCGATGATGCTCTTGCCGTCACCGTCACAGCTCAGGTACAGGCGAAGGCGCTTGCGTCCCTCCACGTCGGTGGACTGCTTTTCCTTGAGGTACCCCTCGCGGACAAGCACGTCGCACACCGCATCCTTGACCGTGCTATGCGGAATGTCGGTCCGCGCATGGCCCGCCAGTCCGGCGTTCCGGATGCGTGTGAAGAGGTCGGCGATCGGGTCGGTCATTGTCATCGTGCCGCTCTCCTTACCAACTCGCCTTGGTGACGCCGGGGATCTGTCCCTCGAGCGCCAACGTGCGAAAACACACGCGGCAGATACCGAACCGACGGTAGTAGGCTCGGGCCCGCCCGCAGAGTCCGCAGCGGTTGTAGCCCCGAGTCTTGTACTTGGGCTTGCGATTCGCCTTTTCGATCAGGCATTTCCTGGCCACCGCTAACTCCTCTCGTCCTTGCGCTTGAAGGGGAAGCCCATCAGCGTCAGGAGGCGGCGGCTCACGTCGTCGCGGCCGCCGGTAATCTGCATCGTGATCGTCATGCCCTGCGGGGTTTCGATGTTGTCCGCGTTGATCTCGGGGAACACGACCTGGTCGCCGAGTCCCATGGAGTAGCTGCCGCGACCGTCGAGACGGTCCGACAAGCCGCGGAAGTCACGGATACGAGGAATCGCCACCGCGATGAGGCGATCGAGAAACTCGTACATGCGCCGCCCGCGCAGCGTCACGCGGCAGCCAACCGGATACCCCTCTCGAACATGGAACTGCGCGATCGATTTTCTGGCCCGGGTCACGACGGCCTTCTGGCCGGCGAGCCGGGTCATGTCGCGGATTCCATCCTCGAGGAG
The DNA here is from genome assembly GCA_021776735.1 of Planctomycetota bacterium. GTDB lineage: Bacteria > Planctomycetota > PLA2 > PLA2 > PLA2 > JAJFFH01. The sequence goes on from JAJFFH010000062.1 coordinate 33,842, forward strand.
CTTCTTGTTCTCGCGAGCCTTGCCGATGCCCATGTTGATCGAGATCTTCTTCAGTTCCGGCACCGCATGGATGTTGCCGTATCCGAACTCCTCGATCAGGGCGGGCCGGATCTCGTCCCGGTATTTCGCTTGCAGGCGTGCCATAGCTAGGACTCCGACCCGTCGCCGGCGTCTTTCTTGCCGGCCTTCTTCTTCGACTTCGTCTTGGTCTCACTCTCGCCGACCACAAGCGACTTGCCGCTCACCCGCGCGATTCGGGCCTTCTTTCCGTCAACCACCTCGTATCCAACGCGGGTGGCCGCCTGGGCGGCTTCGTCGACCGGCATTATGTTGCTGATGTGCACCGGTGTCTCGCGCTGAATGCGAGCGCCCTGGGGATGCTGCTGGCTCTTGCGCAAGTGCTTCCAGCGCATGGCCACACCCTCCACGACCACACGATCGCGGTCCTTGAGAATGCGGAGCACGCGTCCCCGCGTGCCTCGGTCGTTGCCGGCGACAATCTCGACCAGGTCGCCGTGGCGAATGCGTTCCATCACACCACCTCCGGTGCAAGGGACACGATCTTCATGAAGCGCTTCTGCCGCAACTCACGCGCGACGGCGCCGAAGATACGCGTCCCCTTCGGATTACCTTCGCCATCGATGATCACGATCGCGTTCGAGTCGAAGCGAACGTACGACCCGTCGTCGCGGCGCATGTTCTTTTTTTGCCGCACGATCACCCCGCGGATGACCGAGCCTTGCTTGATGTCGCTCCCGGGAATCGACTTCTTGACCGAAGCGACGATGATGTCACCGACCGACGCGTAGCGTCGGCGGGTGCCGCCGAGCACCTTGATGCACATGACACTCTTGGCGCCGCTGTTGTCGGCGACCTCGAGCCTGCTCTGCATCTGGATCATTGCGACGCCTCCCGGGTAGGAGCACGCGTCACGATCCGCTGGAGGCGCCAACGCTTCGTCTTGGAAAGCGGTCGCGTCTCGACGATCTCGACGGTGTCACCCGTGCGGGCCTCGTTCTTCTCGTCGTGCGCGGCGTAACGCTTCGTACGCTTGATGTACTTGCCGTACTTCGGGTGCCGGAACCGGCGCTCGACGTCGACAGTGATCGTCCGCTCCATCTTGTCACCGTGGACGACGCCCTGCATGACCTTGCGGCTCTTGACTCGCATGGTTACGACTCCTCCCCGGCACTGGTGCCACTGCCCGGCGAACCGGCATCCTGCGACACGAGCTCGCGCTCGCGCAGAATCGTCAGCACGCGGGCAACGTCGCGGCGAACCTTCTTGGTCCTGCCCCGCTCCTCGACTTCGTCCTGACCCTTGCGGAAGCCAGCCTGAAAGAGCTCCCGGCGCAATTCGCCAAGCTGCTCCGTCAGCTCCACCTCCGACATTTCACGAATGCGGCGCACCCTCATCGTGCTTCCCTCCGCCGCAGCATCTTGGTGCCGAGCGGCAGCTTGTGACTCATGCGGTTCAGCGCCTTTTTGGCGACCAACTCCTCCGCGCCACCGATCTCGAAAAGAACGGTGCCGGGACGGATGACGGCGGCGTAATAGCTGATGTCGCCCTTGCCCGTGCCCATCCGCGTTTCCTCCGGCGTGGCCGTGACGGGCTTGTGCGGAAAGATGCGGATGTACAGGCGGCCGGTGCCGGCCAGGGCGCGCGTCGCGGTCACACGGGCGGCCTCGATCTGCGCGGCGGTGATCCAGCCGGCCTCGAGGGACTGCAGCCCGTAATCGCCGTACGCCACGGTGTTGCCACGCGTCGCGTTGCCCTTGATGCGACCGCGATGCGGTTTGCGCCACTTGAGGCGCTTAGGCATCAGAGACATTGCGGCGCTCCTTTCTGAGAATCCCGTCGTCCTTCACTTCGCCGTAAAGGCCGCGGAAAATCCAAGCCTTGACACCGATCGTTCCGTGCGTGGTGCGCGCGACGGCAAAGCCGTACCGGATGTCCGCCCGCAGCGTCTGCAGCGGTACCTGGCCCCACAACTGGCTCTCGGTGCGGGCAATGTCTCGGCCGCCGAGACGGCCGCTGACCTGAAGCTTGACGCCCTTCGCGCCGCGCTCGCGGCACAGCTCAAGCATTTTCTTGAGCGTCCGCCGATACGGCATGCGGCGCATGATCTGGTCGGAAATCTGTTCCGCCACGATCTGCCCCTCGAGCTCCGGCTTCGTAATCTCGTAGATGTCGAGCTGAACGCGGGTGCCGATCATCTTCGCCAGATCCTGGCGGAGTTGATCGACCTTGGCGCCCTTGCGACCGATCAGGACGCCGGGCTTGGCGCAGTGCACCAGGATCCGAACAAGTTCACGGCTGCGTTCAATCTCGATGCGCGGAATCTGCGCGCCATAGAACAGCCTCTTGATGAACTTGCGGATCTCGAAGTCCTGCTTGAGCAGTGCCGGGAAATCCCGCTTGTTCGCGTACCAGCGCGAATCGTGCCGCCGCGTGATGCCGACCCTGAAGCCGATCGGATGCGTCTTTTGACCCATGACTACTCCGTGGCCTCGGTGGCCGTCTTATCTCCGGCGCCCGTCTCCTCGGCGCCCCCTCCCCCTGTGGGAGTTCCAGTGGGAGCGGCAGCGCCGCGTCGTGAACGCCGTGTCCGCAGGGCGTCTTCCTCGGCCAGGCCGACGATGATGTGGCTCGTGCGCTTGTGGATCGGTGTCGCGCGCCCTTGAGCGCGCGGACGCCAGCGGGCGCGGCCGCCGAGCAACGGTCCTTCATCGACACGCGACTCGCGGACGACCAGGGCGTTCAAGTCCACATCGAGATCGTTGCTGGCGTTGGCCATGGCCGACCGGACAATCTTGCGCATCAGGAACGCGGCCCGCTTCGGGCTGTGCTCCAGCGCCGCCAGCGCATCGTTGACCGGCATGCCTCGAACCATCGCCGCGACGAGTCGAGCCTTGCGGGGCGCGATCCGTGCATGGCGATGGCTGGCGCGGTAGCGCCTTTCCTCGGCGCCCGTCTTGGACGCGGGTTTCTTCGACTTCGCCGCCACGGCTGACTACCTCTTCCGATCTTCCTTCTTATTGGTGTGGCCGCGGAACGTCCGCGTCGGCGCAAACTCGCCGAGCTTGTGGCCCACCATGTCCTCGGTCACGAAGACCTTGAGGAACCGGTTTCCGTTGTGCACGAGGAACGTGTGATTCACGAACTCGGGCACAATCGTGCAGGCGCGGGACCACGTCTTGATCGGCTGTTTCTGGCCGGTCGCATCCGAGCGCTCGACCTTATGGATCAGCTTCTCGTCAACGTGGGGACCCTTCTTGAGGCTCCGACTCATGGCTACCTCTGGTGCTTACCCTTCTTGCGGCCGCGGATAATCCGGCGGCTCGTAACCTTGCGCTTGTTTCGCGTCTTCCCGCCCTTGGCGGGCACGCCACTGAACGAAACGGGATGGCGGCCGCCCGCGCGACGTCCCTCGCCGCCACCCATCGGGTGGGCCACGGGGTTCATCGCGCTGCCTCGGACCTTGGGACGCCGGCCCCGCCAACGGTTGCGGCCGGCCTTCCCAATCTTGATCAGGTTGTGCTCGATGTTGCCGATCTGCCCGATGGTTGCACGGCACTTCAGGTGGATCTTCATGATCGCGCCGGACGGCAGCAGCACGATGGCGTACTTGCCATCCTTGGCCTGTAGCCGTGCCACGCCACCCGCCGCGCGGACGAGTTGACCGCCACGTCCGGGCGTCAGCTCGATGTTGTGGACTTCAAGGCCGACCGGAATGTCACCGAGGCACTTGCAGTTGCCCACCTTCGGTTCGGCGTTCACGCCGTTCGAAATGACCTGGCCGACAACTAGGCGAAGCGGCGCGAGAATGTAGCGCTTCTCCCCGTCCGCATAGTGCAACAGCGCAATCCGGCAGGAGCGGTTCGGGTCGTACTCGATCGAGTGGACCTTGGCCGGGATGCCGTCCTTGCGCCGCTTGAAATCGATCACGCGGTACTTGCGCTTGTGCCCACCGCCGCGCCGACGCTGCGTCATGCGGCCGAGGTTGTTGCGCCCACCGCTCTTCTTGAGCGGCCGGAGCAACGACTTCTCCGGAGTCGTCTTCGTGATTTCCGCGAAGTCGGGCCCGGATCCGCCGCGACGGCCGGGGCTCGTGGGTTTGAACTGCTTAAGGCCCATCGGTTCCCCTCCGCCAACGATTAATAGAAGTCCTCGATCGCCTGGCCTTCGGCCAGAACCACGATCGCCTTCTTCCACGCGGGACGCCGACCCCAGTGCCGGCCGACGCGCTTGCGCTTGCCCATGTGCTGCTGCGTGCGCACCTTCTCGACCTTCACGTCGAACAGGGTCTCCACCGCCTTGCGGATCTCGATCTTGTTCGCCGTCGTCGCCACTTCGAACGAGTACGCACGCCCGCCTTCGACGAGCTTGAGCGCCTTCTCCGTCACGTGCGGCTTCCGGACGATCCGGTAGAAGCGGGCCATGTCATCGACGTTAGCCATTGAAACGCTCCTCCAGGGCCTGGAGCGCGGCCTCGTCGAGGATGACGCGGCGCTGCTTCAAGACCTCGTACGCGTTCAGGTCGGCGACAACCCGGTAGGCGTGGCCGGGAACGTTGCGGCACGATTTCCAGAGGTTGTCGTCGTGCACGGCCGGCACGATGAGGAAGCTTGCTTCCACCCCGAGCCGACCGAGGAGTTCGGTAAACGCCTTGGTGCTCGGCGCGGAGAAGTTGAATGACTCGACGACCAAGATCTCGCCATCGTCGAGCTTTCCCCGGATTGCGGCGGCCAGCGCTTCGCGGCGTGCGCGTTTCGGCATCGACCAGCCGTAGTTGCGGGGCTTTTTGGCAAACGCCATGCCGCCTCCGCGGAGCTGGGCCGCCTTGCGGTTGCCCTTGCGTGCGCTGCCCGTGCCCTTTTGGCGATACATCTTCGCCGTCGTGCCGGATACCTCGCCGCGCGAGAGGGCCGCATGGGTGCCAACGCGCTTGCGCGCCTCGGCCATGTGGACGTACTCCTTCAGAAGTACGCGCTTGCCGCGGCGGCGGAACTTGCCCGAATCGACGGTGCGCTGGCCGAGTTCGCCGGACGCGGAGAGGCTGGGGATCGAGACGTCCATCGTGATCCTCAGACCTTGATCCGGATATCGACACCGGCCGGCATGTTGAGCTTGCTCAACGCGTCGACCGTTTTCGGCGTCGGTTCCTTGATGTAGATCAGACGCTTGTGCGTTCGGATTTCGAACTGCTCACGCGACTTCTTGTCGATGTGCGGGGAGCGCAGGACGGTGTAACGCTCGATGCGCGTGGGCAGCGGCACCGGACCAATCGCTTTCGCGCCGGTTCGTTTCGCCGTGTCCACGATCTCAAGCGCCGACGAGTCCAAGGACTCGTAGTCGTACGCCTCCATTCGGATTCTGATCTCGTCCATCGATCGCTCACCCAAAAAAGGGACGCCCCAAAGGGTCCGGCCCTGCCGTTTGCGGGTTCCAACAGCGCACACTTACGCGGGAGGGATACAAACCCCGCCCGTCTTGCGATTGCCGGCTCCCAAGGATGCCGGAACCCCGTTCTCTCCGCCCGGGTCCGGCCAAACGGACCATGCTAACGGTGCCCCGAGGGAAGTCAACGCAACGGGACGGGTGCCGGGCGCCCTGCCCTAGGAAAGGGGGCGCTCATGGCGACTCGCTCCACGCCCCTTCGACTCGTCGTCGGTCCGGACCCCGGACCAAACGTGGTCGCTCGGGACTCGCGTTTGCACTTCCCGGTCGAACCCGGAAGGAAGCGGAGAGTCTAGCCGGGGACCGCAAGAAACGGAGCGAAAGCAAAAGGGGCGCGGGGGCAGGCGGGCTCGTGCCCCCGGCCCCCCAACAACCGTCGCCCCTTCGGAGAATCCGGCGCAGCCTGATTCGCGCTAGAACAGGAGTTTCTTGGCCATCGCCGGTGGAAGCGGCTGATATCCCGTCGGCTCCATGGCGTGCGCCGCGCGGCCTTGCGTCAGGCTGCGCAGGGTGCCGACGTAGCCGAACATTTCGGCGAGCGGCACGGTCGCGGTCAACTTGGTCGATTGAGCGTCCTCGGGATCGGTGCCCATGATTGTGCTCCGACGGCGATTCAGGTCGCCCAGCACCTCGCCGACGTAGTCGGTCGGGGTCCGGATTTCGACCCTCATCAAGGGCTCGAGGATGGTTCGACCCGCGGCCTCGGCGGCGTCCTGGACCGCGCGCGACGCGGCCACCTCAAAGGCCAGGTCCGTCGAGTCCTCCACGGAATACCGCCCCCCCACGACGCGGACGACGGTGCCGATCAGCGGATACCCGACACCGGCACCCGAGCGCGCCTCGTCGAGAATCGCCCGCTCGACGGCCCCGTGGAATGTCTCCGGAATCGCGGCCTTGGCAGCCGGCTCCCAGACCAACTCGAAGGACTCGTATTCCTCGGCGGGTTCGAGCCGCAGTACGACCTGGCCGAACTGGCGCTTGCTCGCCGTTTCCTGGTCGAACTCGCCCTCGCCCCGGCCCGACCCCGACACCGTCTGGCGGTAAGAGACCCGGGGGTTGCCCACATTGGCATCTAGACCAAAGTCACGCAACATCCGGTTCTTGAGCACCTCGAGGTGCAACTCCCCCATCCCCGAGATAATCGTCTGGCCCGTATCGGCGTCCTCGCGCGCGTCGAACGTCGGATCCTCCTTCTTGAGGCGCTCCAGGATTTCGCCCAGCCGGTCGCGATCGGCCGAACTGCGTGGCTCGATCGCCATCGAGATGACCGTTTCGGGGAACCGGACCGGCTCGAAGACGACCGGCGCGGCCTTGGCGCACAGGGTGTCCCCGGTAACCGCGAACTTGAGGCCGACCACGGCCACGATGTCGCCCGCAGGCGCGCGCTTCACCCGAGTGCGGCTGTTGGCGTGCATCTTGTAGAGCTGCCGAATCTTCTCGCCACGCTCGGCCCGCGGGTTGTAGGAGTGGCCGTTCTCCTCGAGCACGCCGCTGTACACGCGGATGTAGAAGAGATCGCCGTGGCGGTCGGAAAAACTCTTGAACACGAGGGCCGACAGCGGCGCATCGACATCGCAGGGACGCTCCTCGGGCTCCTCGGTGTCCGGGTGCAACCCGTGGGCGGGCGGCACATCCTGCGGCGACGGGAGCCAAGCGGTAACGGCGTCGAGCAGCGGCTGGATCCCCTTGTTGCGCAGCGCCGATCCGCACAGCACCGGCGCCACGCGGCCGGCAAGCGTGATCCGGCGAATCGCCGCACTCAACGCCTGGGCCGGCACGGGCTCCTCGTCCAGATCCAGATAGAGTTCCGCCAGCTCGTCGTCGTAGTCGACCACCGTCGAGATCAGCTCAAGGCGCCGAATTTCGGCATCCTCGGCGACGTCGTCGGGCACATCGACGACTTCGAACGTCTCACCTGTCTCGTCGTCGTCCGACCATATGTACGCCTTTTCCGCCACGAGGTCCACGACGCCGCGCAACTCGCGTTCGAGCCCCACGGGGATCTGGCAGATGAGCGGCGGCAGCGACAGCCGTTTCTCTATCGAAGCCACGGATCGCTCGAACGAGGCTCCGGCGCGGTCTAGCTTGTTGATAAAGCACAGCCGCGGCACGCCGTAGCGATCCGCTTGCCGCCAGACCGTCTCGCTCTGCGCCTCCACACCGTGTACGCCATCGAACACGACAACCGCGCCGTCCAGCACCCGCAGGCTGCGTTCGACCTCGGCCGTGAAGGCGACGTGCCCCGGAGTGTCGATCAGGGTGATCGACTACCCCTTCCACGCGAACGCGGTGGCCGCGGCGGTGATCGTGATCCCGCGCTGCTGCTCCTCCTCCATCCAGTCCATCTTGGCGGCACCCTCATGGACCTCGCCCATACGGTGCTCCTTGCCGGTGTAGTAGAGGACACGCTCGGTCACCGTCGTCTTGCCTGCGTCGATGTGGGCGATGATGCCGATGTTGCGGACCTGTGCGATGTCAGCCATGGACTCAAAACGTGGGGGGAAAAAGAGCGAAGCCGCCGTTTGTGGATTATGCCGGAGTCAGGGACGGACGGCGATGTTCCGACCGACGACGTCGAGAGGGCACAGCGGAAAAGGGAAGAATAGAGGTGTGAGCCGTAAGTCACGAAAGCATCGAATCGTTACCCACGTGACAACGAGCCACGACGAGGCGGAACTCTGGGATCTGCGCTTCTGGCGGGACCTCGGTTCTGCCGCACGCCTCGCGGCCATGTGGGACATCGTGCGCGAATCAGAATCGGAGGAGCCGAATGGTCAATCCCGACTTCAACGATCTGTTGTGCGCCTTCAACGACGTTGAAGTCCGGTACCTAATCGTCGGAGCGCACGCAGTCGCGCACCACAGCCGCCCGCGATACACCAAGGATCTCGACGTTTGGGTGGAAGCCTCGCCCCAAAACGCCCAGCGCGTCTTCGCGGCACTCGCTCAATTCGGCGCCCCGCTCCACGACGTGACCAAGGAGGACTTCGCCAACCCGCGCACGATTTTTGAGATCGGCGTTGCTCCAAACCGAATCGCCATCCTGTGCGGCCTGCAGGCCGTGGATTTCGAGCGAGCCTGGAGTCAGCGCACCACGGGGAGCTTTGGCGATTGCACGGTCTCGGTACTCTCCCGGGAGGACCTGATCAAGAACAAGCAATCGGTCGCCCGCCCCCAGGACCTTTGGGATGTCGAGTCCCTAAAAGAAACTCAACCCCGCCTGCATAGCCGGATAGCGTCAGCAACGCGAAGAAACCGCTCGCCACCGAGCGAAGAAGAGCAGTCGTCCGAACAAGCGAAGTGTGCGAACGCCCGTTCGCCGCGGAAGCGGCGAACAGCGACGACCCCGTCAGGTGGTGGTACCAGCAACGTCCGCACCTCGCGCCAGCGCGAAGCGGCGCGCTTGCGACAACATCGTTAGATCCTCAGATGTCGGCGCCAAAAACACGGAGGGCGCTACCAAGCGAGTGCGCGAACGCCCGTTCGCCGCGGACGCGGCGAACAGCGACGACGCCGTCAGGCGGCGACGCCAGCAACGTTAAGGCGCTATCCGTACTTCGCCGCGACAACATCGTCAGATGTTGGCGCCAAAAACACGCTGGGCGCCTCCCGGCTTCGCTTCGCGAAGCCGCGCGCGCCCTACCACGCGAAGTGCGCGAACGCCTTATTGGCCTCCGCCATCTTGTGCACGTTGTCGCGCGTCGTCATGGCGCCACCTTCGCCGTTGAATCCGGCGATGAGCTCGTCCGCAAGAGCACGCCCGATCGGACGCCCCTTCTTCGAGCGCGCCGCGGTCAAAATCCAGCGAATCGCGAGCATCTGCGCGCGGCGCCGGTTGACCTCCATCGGAACCTGATACGTCGCGCCACCGACACGCTTGGAACGAACCTGGATCAGGGGCCTGACGTTGTTCACCGCCTGGGTGAATACGTCGGCCGGATCCTTATCGCCCATCCGGCTCTGGATGATGTCGAAGGCGCCGTAGACGATCTTTTGCGCGGTCGATTTCTTGCCGGCCAGCATCACCGAGTTGATGAACTTGCCGATCAGCTTGTTGCCGTACCGCGGGTCCGGCTTGAGCAGTTTTTCGGTCGATTTGAAGTTGCGCGGCATGGCTACTTCGGCCTCTTCGTTCCGTACTTGGATCGGCCCTGGCGACGGTCGTCGACACCGGCGGCATCGAGCGTTCCGCGGACGACGTGGTATCGCACACCCGGCAGGTCACGGACGCGGCCTCCGCGCACGAGCACGATGCTGTGCTCTTGCAGGTTGTGGCCCTCGCCCGGGATGTAGGCCGTGATTTCCTTGCCGTTCGAAAGCCGGACACGCGCGACCTTGCGCAACGCCGAGTTCGGCTTCTTGGGCGTCATCGTCTTGACCTGGAGGCAGACCCCGCGCTTCGCCGGACAGCGGTCCAGCGCGCGCGATTTGCTGTGATAAGTCTTCGGCTTGCGGCCAAAGCGGATGAGTTGGTTAATCGTCGGCATGCGTCGTTTATCTCGAATCGCGCACTATAGCAGCCACGGGCCAGCTTTGGAGGTCAGGAACGCCAGCGAAAAACGCCGTCCGTTCCTGTCGTCCGCCTCCGCCCCGCAGCTGTTTTGCACTAGGCCACAACTCCCGGAGGGCCTCCCGCGAACGGCTCGGGCATTTCGAGCCCATCCTCCTCGTCCAACGTGAGGCTTCTTGTCAGTCGCGCCTTGGAATACCACGAGAATCCGGTCCCAGCCGGAATCAGGTGGCCCAGGATCACGTTCTCCTTGAGGCCGACGAGTTGATCCGTCCGGCCCGCGAGGGCGGCCTCGGTAAGCACCTTCGTCGTCTCCTGGAACGACGCCGCGGAGATGAACGAGTCGCTCTGAAGCGACGCCTTCGTGATGCCCATCAGCAACGGCGTGGCGCGCGCCGGCCGGCCGTTTTCCTCGATGACCTCGGCGTTCGCGCCGCGGAAACGGAAACGATCGACGACCGAGCCCGGGAGGAACTCGGTGTCGCCCGGATCCTCGATCCGGACCTTCCGCATCATCTGACCCACGATGATTTCGATGTGCTTGTCATCGATCGTGACGCTCTGCGTGCGGTAGACATCCTGCACCTGGCGTACGAGGTAGTTCTGCACGACCTCCTCACCGCTGATGCGCAGGATGTCGTGCGGCACAGCCGGCCCCTCGGTCAGCGCCTCGCCGGCGCGGACACGGTCCCCGTTGTGGACCAGCAGGTGCTTGCCCTGCGGGATGAGGTGTTCCTTCTCGATACCCGTGTCGGTCTTCACGCGCAGGATGCGCTTGCCTCGCTTTTTCTCGCCGAGCTCGACGACACCGTCGATCTCCGACATGACCGACGGATCCTTCGGCTTGCGTGCCTCGAAGAGTTCGGTCACTCGCGGCAAGCCACCCGTGATGTCCTGGGTGCCGGTGACCTCGCGCGGCGTCTTCGCGATCAGGGTGCCGGCAGAGATCTCTTGGCCGTCAAGCACCTCCAGATACGCGCGTTCCGGGATCGGATACAGCGCGAGGGGGTGGCCCTCGTCATCCGCGATGATCACCTGCGGGTGCAGATCGCCCTTGTGCTCGATGATCTGGCGGCGGGTGACGCCCGAGTGCGGGTCCGTTTCCTGCTTCATCGTCTTGCCGTCGACGATCTCGTCGTACTTGATGACTCCCGCGCGCTCGCACAGGATCGGGACGTGGTGCGGATCCCACTTGCACAAGCTCTGCTTTTCCTTGACCTTGCCCCCCTCCTTGACGGCGAGAATCGCGCCGGCCGGTACGAGCTGCCGATCGACCTCGCGTCCCCTGTCATCCTCGATGATGATCTCGGCGTTGCGGTTCAGCGCGACGGTTTGACCGGCATCGTTCACGACCGCCTTCATCTTCTCGAAACGGATCTTGCCCTTGAAGCGGGCACGAATCTCGGCCTCGATGACGGCCTTGTGCGCGGTGCCGCCGATGTGGAATGTCCGCATCGTGAGCTGAGTGCCGGGCTCACCGATCGACTGTGCGGCGATGATGCCGATGGCCAAGCCACGCTCGACCAGCTTGCCGCGCGACAGGTCCATGCCGTAACAGCGGGCACAGGCGCCGAGCGGCGCCTCGCACGTCAGCGGACTGCGCACCCGGATTTTCTCGTAGCCCATGGCTTCGATGCGCCGCGCGGTCTCCTCGGTGATGACCTCGTTTTCCTGGACGATGACGTCGTCGCTGATGACATCGACGATCGTGTCGCGGGCTACTCGGCCGCGGATCGCCTGGCTGAGCGCGACCTCGACCTTGTCACCCTTGAAGACGACGGCCTTCGAGATGCCGTTGAGCGAGCCGCAATCGTCCATCGTAACGACGACGTTTTGCGCTACGTCCGCGAGCTTGCGGGTCAGATAGCCCGAGTCGGCGGTCTTGAGTGCCGTATCGGCCAGGCCCTTCCGCGCGCCGTGCGTGCTGGAGAAGTACTCGAGAACCCTCAGGCCTTCCCGGAAGTTCGCCTTGATCGGGGTCTCAATGATCTTGCCGCTGGGCTTGGCCATCAAGCCACGCATCCCCGCAAGCTGGCGAATCTGCTCCACCGATCCACGCGCACCCGTCTCTGCCATCAGATAGACCGGGTTCAGATAGGGACGTCCGTCGCGCTCGTCGCGCTTGAGCTCCCCCATCATCTCCTTCCCGATCTCTTCGCGCGCCGCGGTCCAGACGTCGATGATCTGGTTGTATCGTTCGTCGTCCGTAATCACGCCCGAGCGATAGTTCTCGACGATCTTATCGACCTCGGCCTGCGTCCGGGCCATGATCTCGTCCTTGCGCATGGGCGTCTTCATGTCGTCCTTCGCGAACGAAACCCCGGAACGCGTTGCGGACTTGAATCCGAGATCCTTGATGTCGTCGAGCAACCGGACGGTGGCTTCGCGGCCCAGGATCTTGTAACAGTCCGAGATGACCCCCTGAACCGTCCCCTTCGTGAGGGAGAAGTTGTAGAAGGGCATGCCCTCCGTAAGGATGTCGTTGAAGATCACGCGGCCCATGGTCGTCGTGACGAGCCCGTCGGCCGGCACCCGCGACGCTTTCGGATCCGCGACCAGCAAACGGTCGCCGATACTCAGCTTGACCTTGCTGTGCGTGCGCAGCCGGCCGGTGCCGTAGGCCAGGAACGCCTCGTTAACGTTGCAGACGACCAGCGGATCGCCCTCCTGAAGGTCGTGATAGGCCGTCAGGTAGCCAAGTCCGAGCACGATGTCCTGCGACGGGGCGATGATCGGCCGCCCGTCCGAAGGCGAAAAGACGTTGTGCGGCGCCATCATCAAGGTCGTCGCCTCGATCTGCGCCTCAAACGAGAGCGGCAGATGCACGGCCATCTGGTCGCCGTCGAAGTCGGCGTTGAACCCGCCGCACACCAGCGGGTGGATGCGAATGGCATTGCCCTCGACGAGCACCGGCTGAAACGCCTGGATCCCGACGCGGTGAAGCGTCGGCGCGCGGTTGAGCAGGACCGGATGGTTCTGGATGACCTCTTCGAGAATGTCCCAGACCTCCTCGTCCCGCCGCTCAAGCATCTTTTTTGCGCTCTTGATCGTGTCGACCAGGCCCATCTCCTTGAGGCGGCGGATGATGAACGGCTGGTAAAGCTCGAGTGCGATCTTCTTGGGCAGACCGCACTGGCTGAGCTTCAGGTCGGGGCCGACGACGATGACCGAACGCGCGCTGTAGTCGACGCGCTTTCCGAGCAGGTTCTCGCGGAAGCGACCCTGTTTGCCCTTGATCATGTCCGTCAGCGACTTCAGGGGTCGATTCGACGAGCCGAGGACGGCACGGAGGCAGCGGTTGTTGTCGAACAGCGCATCCACGGACTGTTGCAACATCCGCTTCTCGTTGCGGATGATCACCTCGGGTGCGTTGAGGTCCAGCAGCTTCTTGAGCCTGTTGTTGCGGTTGATGAGCCGGCGGTACAGGTCGTTTAGGTCGGACGTCGCGAAGTTGCCGCTTTCGAGCAGAACCAGCGGACGGAGATCCGGCGGAATGACCGGGACCACGTCCAGGATCATCCACGTCGGCTTGTTCTCCGACTCGCGCACGGCATCGACAAGCTTGAGCCGCTTGATGATGTCCTTTTGGCGCTGCCGTGAACGTGTCGTGGTCAGCTCGACGCGAAGTTCTTCGGACACCTCGTCAAGATCGAGCACCTTGAGCAGCTCGCGCAGGGACTCCGCGCCCATGCCGGCCTTGAAGGAGTCGCCATACTTGAGCCGGCACTCGCGGTACTGCTCCTCGGTCAGGAGCTGGTACTTTTGCAGCGGCGTGTCGCCCTCGTCGGTCACGACGTAGTCCTGGAAATAGACGACGCGTTCGAGCGCGTTCGTCTTCATGCCCAGGAGCGTGCCGAGCCGCGACGGCATGGCCTTGAAAAACCAGATGTGCACGATGGGCGCCGCGAGGGCGATGTGCCCCATGCGTTTGCGCCGCACGCGGCTGTGGGTCACCTTGACGCCGCAGCGATCACAGATGATGCCCTTGTGCTTGATGCCCTTGTACTTGCCGCAGGCGCATTCCCAGTCGCGCTCCGGCCCGAAGATGCGTTCGCAGAAGAGTCCGTCCTTCTCCGACCGGTAGGTCCGGTAGTTGATCGTCTCCGGCTTCTTGACCTCGCCGTAGGACCAGGCCCGGATGTCGTCCGGCGACGCCAAGCGAATCTTGACGGCGCTGTAGTCGTTGATGCGGTTGTAGAGCGTTTCGACCATCTCGATCCCCCTAGAAAACCTGCTTGACCAACTCGAGGTTCAGCGCCAGACCCTTGATCTCGTTCGTCAGGACCTCGAACGAAACGGGTGTGCCCGCCTCGAGGATGTTGTCGCCCTTGACCATCGCCTCGTAGATCTTCATGCGCCCGTCGACGTCGTCCGACTTGACGGTCAGAAGCTCCTGGAGGATGTTCGCGGCACCATATGCCTCGAGCGCCCAAACCTCCATCTCGCCGAAACGCTGGCCGCCAAACCGCGCCTTGCCGCCCAGCGGCTGCTGGGTAATCAGCGAGTAGGGGCCGGTCGCACGGGCGTGAATCTTGTCATCGACCAGGTGGTGCAGCTTCAGCATGTACATGTAGCCGACGGTCACCTTCTGCTCGAACTCCGAACCTGTCCGGCCGTCGAGCAACGTGACCTTGCCGTCCCTGGGCAGACCCGCGCGCTCAAGCAGCGTCTCGACGTCGGCCTCCTTGGCGCCGGCAAACACCGGCGTCACGATCTGGTAGCCCAGCCGTTTGGCGGCCAGCCCCAGGTGCGTTTCCAGAATCTGCCCGACGTTCATGCGGCTCGGCACGCCGAGAGGGTTGAGCACCATCTGCACCGGCGTGCCGTCCTCAAGGAACGGCATGTCCTCGATCGGCATGATGCGCGAGATCACGCCCTTGTTGCCGTGCCGGCCGGCGATCTTGTCGCCCACCGAGATCTTGCGCTTGGTCGCGACGTAGACCTTGACCATCTCGAGCACGCCCGTCGGCAGCTCGTCGCCCCGGCTGAGGCGATTGACCTGCTTGTTCTTTTCGGCCTCGAGCGCGTCGATGCGGTCGTAAGCGTCCTTGAGGAACCGAAGCTGCGTTTCGCGTGTGCGGGACGCGTCGGTCTTGAGGATCACGCTTCGCAGACGGTCGCGAATCTTCTTGAACTCGATGGCACTCAGGACGGCGCCCAGCGTGAAGTTCCGACTCGTATCGGGGTCACGCAGCGCCCGGTCGCGGCCCTCGTTCATCTCCTCGATGGCCTGCTCGACGATCTGCTGATACTGCGTAAGGAACTCACGCTCCAGCCGCTTGATCTCCGCCAGGTTGCGCTGCCGCTCGTCCTCGGTGAGGTTGACCTTGCGAGTGAACTTCTGCGCGTCGATCACGACGCCGTCCACACCGCTCGGAATGTCGAGCGAGTCGTTCTTCACGTCCTCACCGGCACGCCCGAAGATCGCGTGAAGCAGCTTCTCCTCCGGGGAGAGTTCGCTCTTGCTCTTCGGTGAGACCTTGCCGACAAGGATGTCGCCCGACTTGACCCTTGTTCCGATGCGAACAATGCCGTCCTCGTCGAGGTTGCGCAGCGCGCGCTCGGAGACGTTCGGAATGTCGTTCGTGAACTCTTCGCGTCCGAGCTTGGTCTCCCGGATTTCGATCTCGAACTCCTCGATGTGGATCGACGTGTAGGTGTCGAGCCGGAGCAGTTCTTCCGAAATCAGGACGGCGTCCTCGAAGTTGTAACCGTCGAACGGCATGAAGGCGACGAGGATGTTCTTGCCCAGCGCGAGTTCGCCATCCCGCGTGGCGGCACCGTCGGCGAGGATTTGGCCTTCCTCGACCTTGTCGCCGGCGCGGACCAGCGGCTTTTGGTTCAGGCAGGTGCGTTCGTTGAGACCGACATACTTTTGGAGCGGATACGTACGCTCGCCGCGGCCGTTTCGCACCACGATCTCGCACGCCGTCGCTTTCACGACCGTGCCGTTCTCCCGGGCGCGAGGCACCATGCCCGAGTTCCGGGCCACGGCGCGCTCCATACCGGTCGCGACCAGCGGCGGGTCGGTCTCAATGAGCGGCACGGCCTGCCGCTGCATGTTCGAGCCCATGAGCGCGCGGTTCGCGTCATCGTGCTCGAGGAACGGAATCAACGCGGCCGACACGCCCACGAGCTGCATCGGACTGACGTCCATGAGGTCGATGTCCTTCGCCTCGACCTCAACAAGGTCCTCGTTGCGGCGCGCCAGCACCTTGTCGCCCTGGAACCGACCGTTCTTGTCCAGCCGGGTGTCGGCCGGCGCCATGATCCGGTCGCGCTCTTCGTCGGCCCGCAGGTACCGGATCTCGCCCGTCACCCGGCCGTTCTCGACCATGCGATACGGCGTAACCAGGAATCCGTACTTGTCGGCCTTGGCGAAGATTCCCAACGACGAGATCAGGCCGATGTTCGTGCCTTCCGGCGTCTCGATCGGGCAGATGCGGCCGTAGTGGGAGATATGAACGTCGCGAACCTCGAAGCCCGCGCGCTTGCGGTTGAGGCCTCCGGGGCCCAGCGCCGAGAGGCGGCGCTCATGCGTGAGTTGCGACAGCGGGTTTGTCTGGTCGACAACCTGGCTGAGCTCGCCGCGCCCGAAGAAGTAGTCGATCGAGCTGCTGATCGTCTTGCTGTTGATGATCGAACGCGGCGTGACCGTGTCGCGCCCCTCGATGTTCATCCGCTCCTGCGCTGTGCGGCGGAGCTTCAGGAAGCCCTTGCGAATCTCGTCACCCGCCAGCTCCGCGATCGTGCGGATGCGGCGGTTGCCGAGATGGTCGATGTCATCCACCTCGCCCTCGCCCGCGCGGAGCGACAGGATATAGGACACCGCGTTGACAAAGTCCTCCTTCTGGAGGGTCTGGACCTCTTCCGGCGTACTCTCGCCGAACTTGCGGTTGAGGCGGAAGCGACCGACGCGACCGAGGCGGTAGCGGCTCTCTTCGAAGAACTTCTCCCGGAACAGATCGCGCGCCTTTTCAAGCTGCGGCGGGTTGCCGGGGCGCAGGCGCGAATACAGGCGCAACAGCGCGTCCTCGTGCGAGGTCGTCGTATCTTCCGCCAGCGTGTTGAGCAGGATCGGGTCGCTGAGCTTCTCGATGACCTCGACGTCCTTGATCTTGCTCTTTTGGATGATCTCGGCGTGGTGCTCGGAAATGGCGTCGCCAGCCGGCACCAGAATCTCTCCGGTCGCCTCGTCCACCACATCCTCGACGGTGTAACGGGCGGTGATCTTGCCCAAGAATCCGCGCGCGGTGCGCTTGACCCGCTTGGTCTTGTGGAAGAGTCGGATGATGTCGGCGTTGGTCGAGTAGTCCTCGCTCAGCGCGCGGAGCAGGCTGGTCGCGGGAAACTTGCCCGACTGATCGATCCGAACCTGCAGGATGTCCTTCTTGGAGACGTTCAGCTCGATCCACGACCCGCGCTCCGGGATGATCCAGCACGAGTGCAACTTCTTGTCGGAAGTATGGATCTCGACGCTGAAATCAACGCCGGGCGAGCGGTGGAGCTGCGTGACGATGACGCGCTCCGTCCCGTTGATGATGAACTCGCCGCCGCCGATCATGATCGGCAGTTCGCCGAGGTAGACCTCCTCCTCGACCGGCTCCTCCTTGTTGAGCCGGACGCGGATGCGGAACGGCGCCCCATAGGTCAGCCGCAGGCGCCGACACTCTTCGGGTCGGTAGCGCGGGGCCCCCAGCTCGTAGCCGAGGAATTGCAGAGACATCGTCCCGTCGTACGACTCGATCGGGAAAATCTCGGAGATGATCGCCTCGAGCCCGTGGTGCAGCCGTTCGGAGAACGGCATGTCCGACTGCAGGAACTCCTCGTATGAACGGGTCTGCAGTTCAACGAGGTCCGGGAGGTCGATCGTATCGGTAGCGCCGAACTTGATAATCTCCATGGAGCTTTCCTCACCGCCTGGCCACACGAAAACCGGCACTCCCAGCCCGATTGGAACCGCTGGGGACTGCCGTCGTGCGACGCAGAGCATGATTGGTCACGTTCACGACAATTGCGGCCCGCGGGACATCTGTCTTCCCGGGGCCGTTCTCGTCGCTACGGACAGTGGCCTCTTGAGCGGCCACTTGCATGGCCTTCTGAGTGATCGTGGCGGTCTTGGCGCGCGGGCCGCGTTTCTCGGTCCGAGCGGACCATCGTCGCAGCCAAAGGGAACTCTCGATCTTCAATTGTAGGTCCAGCACCCCCAAAAAAGGGAAAGGGCCCCAAAAAAAGAGAGGGCCCCAACAAGGGAATGGGGGTGCGGGGGCGAGAAGCCGGTCGGGCATCTACGCGAGCTCGACAGCCGCGCCCGCGTCCTCCAGATCCTTCTTGACCTTCTCGGCCTCGTCCTTGTTGCACCCTTCCTTGATCTTGCTGGGCGCCTTGTCGACGAGATCCTTGGCCTCTTTCAGGCCCAGGCCGGTAATCGCCCGGACGGCCTTGATAACGGCGATCTTCTTGTCGCCAGGGCCCTTCAGGACCACATCGAAGGAGGTTTTTTCCTCCTCGACTGCCTCGCCGCCGGCCGCGGGCGCTGCGACCGCCGCGGGAGCCGCCGCACTCACGCCCCAACGCTCCTCGAGCGCCTGCATGAGCTTGGAGGCCTTCCCCATCGGGAGGGCATCGAGCTTCTGAAAAATTTCCTCGAGCTCGGGCTCGAGTTCGATCGTGCTGGTGGTTTCCTCGGACATCTTCTTGTCTCCGTGAAAGGAGTGGTTGTTTCGCTGGTTTGACCGGTTTTATCGATTCACGCCCGACCGTGCGGCCGGACCAGGTTTGCGCCCAATGCCGGGAGTCCCGGCTCTACTCGGCGGCCTCCGGAGCCGCGGTCGCTTCGCCGCTCTCGCCGTCACTACCGCTGTCGCCCTCACCCTCGCCCTCGGAGCCCTCGGCGCTCTCGCTGCGTTGCCGCAGGCAACGCGCAAGACCAGCCAAGACCGCATCGACACAGGTGAGAATGCCACGGCCGGGAGCCACGATGGTGCCGGCAAGCATCCCGCGCAGGGTCTTCTTGTCAGGACTTTTGGAAAGCCGGTCGAAGCCCTCGGCGTCCAGAAGCTCGCCATCGACAAAGCCCGCGCGGGCCTCGACGTGCTTCTTTTTCGCCGATTCGACCGCGATCTTCGCGATCGCGACCATGTCAGGCTCGTCGCCGGGCGCCAGCATCAGCGCCGTCTGACCCGTGAAGTACTGCGCAAGCCCTTGCCGCTCGTCATCCAGCGCGTGGCGCGAAGTGCGGTTGTGGATCACGCGCATGTGCGCGCCCTGAGCGCGCAGATCGTCTCGAAACTCGACCGTGGCTTCCGCGCCCATCGGCCCGAGACCGATCACGAGGACGTTCGCCGAGCCTTCAAGCTCCGCCCGAACCTCCTCGGCCATCATCTGCTTTATTGCTTTGACCATCGTTGCCCCCTACGCAAGCGCCAGGTCGACCCCGGGGCTCATGGTGGCGGCGATCGACGCCCCCAGGATGAAGTTGCCCTTCGCGGCACCCGGCCGCATTGTCTTGACGTGCTCGACAAACGCCTCGATGTTGTCGGCCAGCTTGCCGGCCTCGAAGCTCTTCTTGCCCATCAATGCGTGCAGGTTGCCGCCGGAGTCGTTGCGGAACTCGATCTTGCCCGCCTTGAACTCGGTGACGGCCAAGCCCACGTTCGGCACGACCGTGCCGGCCTTGGGGGACGGCATCTTGCCCTGCGGACCCAGGATTCGGCCCAACTTGCCGACGACGCGCATCATCGAGGGATGAGCGATGGCAACGTCGAAATCGGCCCAGCCTCCCTGAATCTTGTCCGCGAGATCCTTGCTTCCGACGTAGTCGGCACCGGCTTCGGTGGCGGCGTCGGCCTCGGCACCTTCGGCAAACACAAGTACTGTCACGCTCTTGCCGATGCCGTGCGGTAGCGAGAACGCGCCGCGCACGATCTGGTCGGACTTGCGCGCGTCGATGCCGAGGCGGAGACAGAGCGTCACCGACTCGTCGAACTTCGGGGTGGGCATGCTCTTGAGCACATCGACCCCGTCGGCAAGCGGATATCGCTTCCCGTGCTCCACCAGGGCGGCGGCCTGGGCGTAACGTTTGCTTCTCTTCTTCATCTGGTCCTCCGTGGTGCGAGCGTCCCGGGAGGAGACTCCCACGGTAATGTCTGCCTACTCAACATTGATGCCGCACGAACGCGCCGTGCCGGCGATGATTCGCGCCGCGGCCTCGACGGACGCGGCGTTCAGGTCTTCCTTTTTGGTCTCCGCAATCTCGCGGACCTGATCCCACGTCACCGTCGCGATGGTCGTCCGGCCCGGCTCGGTCGAGGCCTTGTCGAGGCCCGCTGCCTTCTTGAGCAAGACCGCCGCCGGCGGTGACTTCGTGATGAACGTGAAAGACCGGTCCGCGAAGACCGTGATCTCAACCGGAATCGTGAGCCCGTTGCGATCCGCCGTTGCGGCGTTGAACTGCTGCACGAACTGGCCGATGTTGACTCCGTGCTGGCCGAGAGCGGGGCCCACCGGGGGAGCCGGTGTCGCTGCGCCACCGGGGCACTGGAGCTTGATTTTCGCTGTAATTTCCTTGGCCATCTTAGATCGTCTCCACCTGCCAATAACCGAGTTCGACCGACGTCGGACGGTTGAAGACCGTGATGATGACCTTCACGGCGCCCTTCTTCGTGTCGACCTCGTCGATCACACCGTCGTAGTTCTCGAAGGGCCCGTCCTTGATCTTCACCGCGTCGCCCTTGGCGAACTCGATCTTGAGCTTCGGCTTTTCGGTCGCCCGATCCACTTGGCCGAGCAGTTTCTCGACCTCGTCCTCGGACATGGGCTCCGGCTTGCCGTGCGACCCGATGAAGTCGCCGACCCCGGGCGTCTCGCGGACCAGGAACCAGGCGTTTTCAGTCATCTCCAATTCGACGATAACGTAGCCCGGGTAAATCTTGCGCTTCACCGTGCGCTTGCGACCGCTCTTCATCTCGGTCACGGTCTCGGTCGGAACGAGGATCCTCGGGATTCCCTCTTCCATGCCCTTGGCCTTCACCCGAGCCTCAAGGCTCCGCCGTACGCGGTCCTCTTGCCCACTTGCTACCCGGAGGACGTACCACTGCATCGCCATCACGCTCAACTTCTGGCGCTCGTGTCGAAGAACAACTCGAAGATCTTGGAGAGCGCCACGTCGAACGCCGCCAGAACGCCCATGATCATGATCGTGACGAACACGACGATCCAGGTCGCGTTCATCGCCTCCTCGCGCGTCGGCCAGGAGACCTTCTTCATCTCCATCTCGACTTCGACCAGGGTATCGACGGTCTTCTTGCGGAACATGTAGCGGCGCACGAGCCACACGAATCCGGCGAACACGCAGACGCACAGCAGGAACTTCCACGAGAGCGGAACCCCGAGCAACGGCAGATCGTTGAACACCGCAAGGTTGATCAGCGCGCTGTCGTGTCCCTTGGTCTGGATCCACGAGTAGAGCTCAAGGCTCGCGAGGAACGAGACGATGATCATCCCGACCCAGACGGCGAGCCGCGTGAGACTTCCCTGTCCTGCCTTGTACGTTTCCATGTTCGATCGCTCTGTCTGGTCTCCCGGAACGCCCGGGACACCCTTGAAACCCGCCCCGGAACACCCGGAGTCGGTGGGCACGGGCGGGAGGAGTCGAACCCCCAACCGCCTGATTTGGAATCAGGTGCTCTGCCAATTGAGCTACGCCCGTGCAGTGGTTGGTGCCGAGAATCCGGCGGGCCGCCGGCCCCGTGCGTCTTCCTTTGTCTCTGTCTCGTCTACTTGATCGTCTACTTGAGGACCTTGGTCACGACCCCCGCGCCGATGGTCTTGCCTCCCTCGCGGATCGCGAACCGGACACCGTCCTCCATCGCGATCGGCGTAATGAGCACAACCTTCATCTTGGCGTTGTCGCCGGGCATGCACATCTCTGCGCCCTGCAGCTCGATGCTGCCGGTCACGTCGGTGGTGCGGAAATAGAACTGCGGGCGGTAGCCCGGGAAGAACGGCTTGTGACGGCCACCCTCTTCCTTGGTCAGGACGTAGACCTCGGCCTCGAACTCCGTGTGCGGCGTGATCGACTTGGGCGCCGCGATCACCATGCCGCGCTGAATGGCGTCCTTTTCGACGCCACGCAGCAAAAGGCCGACGTTGTCACCCGCTTCGCCGGTGTCGAGGGTCTTGTTGAACATCTCGACCCCGGTGCAGACCGAGTGCGCGATCTCGTCGCTTAGACCGATGATCTCGACCTTGTCCTGGACCTTGACGACGCCACGCTCGATGCGTCCGGTCGCGACCGTGCCGCGCCCCTTGATCGAGAACACATCCTCGACCGACATGAGGAACGGCTTGTCCGTCTCGCGCGGCGGCAGCGGAATGTACTCGTCGCACGCCTTCATGAGGTCGAAGATGCACTTGCAGTCCGCGTTGTCCGGCCCCGGGTTCTCCGTATGGAGCGCCGGCAGCGACGCGCCCGGGACAACCGGAATCTCGTCGCCCGGGAAGTCGTATTCGGAGAGCAGCTCGCGAACCTCAAGTTCGACGAGCTCAAGCAGCTCAGGGTCATCGACGAGATCGACCTTGTTGAGGAACACGACCATCGACGGGACGCCAACCTGGCGGGCAAGCAGGATGTGCTCGCGCGTCTGGGGCATCGGACCGTCCGAGGAATCAACCACGAGGATGGCGCCGTCCATCTGCGCCGCGCCCGTGATCATGTTCTTGACGTAGTCCGCGTGGCCCGGGCAATCGACGTGGGCGTAGTGGCGGTTTTCCGTCTCGTACTCGACGTGGGCGACGGAGATCGTCACGACCTTGGTCTCGTCGCGCACGGTGCCGCCTTTGGCGATGTCCTGATACGACTTGACCTTCACGCCCTCCTTGCCGGACATGAGGGTGCGCACGATCGCCGCCGTCAGCGTGGTCTTGCCGTGGTCGATGTGGCCGATGGTGCCGATGTTGACGTGGGGCTTCGTCCGCTGAAAGACTTCCTTGGCCATTGCTTCCGATCCTTTTCTTCGCGTTTCGTTCGAATTCGTGCCGGTTCGTCGCCGGACGGGCCGGTCCTGTGCCTATGAGCTTGCCTATGGAGCTGCCGACGGGATTTGAACCCGTGACCTCCTCCTTACCAAGGAGGTGCTCTACCACTGAGCTACGGCAGCGTATCTGTCGGTCTCCCGCCGCCGGAACCCACCGGCGCCGGGTTGTTTCTGGAGCGGGCGATGGGGATCGAACCCACACCACCAGCTTGGAAGGCTGGGGCTCTACCGTTGAGCTACGCCCGCCTCGGGTTCCTTTTGGAGCTCCTCTAAATGTCAAAAACGCCCGGGCGAACACCATGTTCTGCCGAGCGAGACCGCGCATTCTAGGACCGGCCCGAAGCCTGTCAAACAACCCGCTTTCTCGCCGGATACTGCAAACCACAGCGATACCGCAACCGGAATCGACCATGTTAGGGGGCTTGTAAACAAACCGCTCGGAAGACCTCCGGTTTGGTTTTTTGCCCCGAGCCACGCTGTCGCCGGGCGCCTTTCCCAAGGCAGAGCTGGCTGGCCTCCCGCGACAAAAGAGCAAACCGACGGCGATGTGCGCGTTCGGAGCGCCGCCAAAGGTAGCGGCCACCCGGCTGGAACGCCATATCGAGCCCGGCCTACATGGATGGGTTTGACAATCGCGATGACCGCGACCCCTGGTCGGAGCATAGTACGTAAACCATTGGCACCCCCACCACTTACGTCATCTAGGCCGGGAACCATCCTCTCTTGAGTCAGGCTCGGTATGGCATTTCAGCGGTCCTCCCGCGTAGCCTACTGGCATGTCTCGCGGCGTGCTCTGGGCGACGATCCTCTTGTTGCCGGGGTGCGCGAGGGAAGAGGCGGCTCCGACGCATCGACCGGCGCAGGTCTGCGAACGGTTTTTGCCCCGACACGGAGACGTGGTCCTGAGGGTGTCTTCGGCGCAGGCGCTCGAGGCGGTCGATGCCGTTTGGGCACGTTTCGTTGTTCGCGTGACCGGCGTGCCTCCCAAGCTGGTCGATCCGAACCGGTCCCTCGGCTTCGCCTGGTCGCGAAATACTTCCGTCAAGATTGCGCCGGTTCTCGATGTCAACGCGGCGCGCCGCGCCGTTCTCGGGCATGGCTTCACGAAACATGGGTACGCCGCACTGGGTCAGGGCGTTGTCCCCACTTTTCACGACGAGCCGGTCGACTTACCGGAGGGCCTCGTGTCGATCTGGATCCGAACGGGCCACATGGTCCCCGTATTGCGTCAACTCGGACTGCGCCGCGGCGGCCCGGTTGGCGCGGCCCTCGACAAGCTCCCATGGACGACCGCGGTCCTGGACCGGTGCGGCGACCGGCTTCAGTTGGACGTGGATATCCCGGGCGGATGGGGCCCCCAGCGACCCCCGACCGACCTCACACACCACCTGCCACGCGACTTCACCATCGCGGGTTGGTCCGGAGGCACCGACTCGCCGCTTCAATCGCTGAACGACGCTCGGGCAAGCGCTGCCCTCGCCGCGCTCGGCACACTCGTGCGGCCCGGGTGGGCGTTTGGTCTCGAATACTCCAAGCAGCACGGCCTGACCCTCGCGCTCGTGGGCAGAGCGCGGGCTGACGCTGACATCCAGGCGGGTTTGCGGCAAATCGAGGTGCGTGCAAAGACACTCGGAACACCCGTCGAGCACCGCCGCGATGGGCTCCTCCTCGGGGTGCCGAACTCGGCAAACGAGAAGTCTCTCGTATTCCGCGGCGATCTTGACCAGCTCGGCGTGTACGACCGGTTGAACACTCTTGGGGCGTTTGCCGAGGTGGATGGCGGCATACTGTATGTCGATTCGTTCAGGGCATCCGGCGAGACCGTCCGTCGCGCGCTCACGCGTCGCGGCGGAGCGGAGTTCCTCAGAATCGTCAGGCCTGGGACGGCGACGTTCGAAGGCTCGTGGCAGCGTCGCCAAGCGGGACGTCCGCCCGGTCGCGACGTGGTCTGGCGCCGCGTCGCCGCGAAAGCGGCATCGCGCGTGAGCAGGAATTTTCACCGCGACGGGTGGCTGCTGGGAAAGCCGGTCAAGGACGCTCGGATCACAGCGGCCACGGCGGCGAGCATCCTGGTTGAAGCACCGGATACAAGAGCGGACCGCCAATCCGCGTTCGCGATTGTGATCGAGGAGAAGGTGATCACCGCCGGCTCGCCGGAATCGCGTCTTACCTTTGACGTTCCCGGGGCACGCCTGTTCGAGGCGCTTGCCTCGCCGCCCCTCGAGCGACCGCTGCGCGCGGCAGGAACCGGCCCGGGCCTCACCGTCCGCGGCGCCCGCAAGAAGATGCGCGCACTCATGGGACGAAACGGCATCCTCGTACGCCTCATGCACAGAGACGGCATCATCGCGCTGACCGTCAACGGTGCACCCGACCTCGCGGAGCAACTCCTCGTCCCGCACGCGACGCCGCCACCGCGTCTGCGCCGCGCGTTGGCCGAAGCCGGCCCCGCATGTGACATCGTCCTCGCGATCGACACCGGTGCACTGTCGCGCCAAGTCCACGCGATCGCCCGCATCTTCCTCCGGAGCGGACTTGGAAATCTACCGATGCCCCACTTCGCACGTCCTCGCGCCGGTGGCAACGCGATTCTGTTCGCGGGTCCGACCGGCTCCGGGTACCGGCTCGGCGCGCGCGTGCCGCTCCCGTTCCTGCAGTCCTTCATCCATGACATGCGACGCGACGACGCGATCCGCGACATGGGTCTCTCGGCACCACCGACAAAACCCGAGGGCCTGGATCCGTGGGGACGAGCCTACGTCCAGAAGAAGCTGACGGACGGCGATGATCCCGAGTACCGAGTCCGGTCGCTTGGTCCCGACGGCAAGTTCGGCACCGACGACGACATCGCCGTCCCGAAGCTACCCCCTCCGCTGGGCGAGGTACGCGACGACGAGGGCGCCCGCTACGTGAATGCCATGAACCGTGTGTTCGAGGCGCAGGATGCCGAGGGGCTATGGAACCTGATGAGCCGCGAGCGCCAGCGTGAGGAACTGGTCCATATCATGTCTCTCGGGCCACGAGCGCTGCACATGACCTCCCGGTCCATCGCCAAGCGCGTGTGGCTGCTGCGGCGTCGCCAAGAGGAGGCCAGTGCTGCGGTTCGTGCCCCGATGACATTCGTTTCTCAGAAAACGCGCGGGCGAAACGTAGTCGTGACCGCTCGCTCGAAAGACGGGGAGAGACTGACCATCGTGCTCGTACGGGAGGGGAATGCGCTGCGCCTCCCGAGCCGATATCGATGAAACTCGTTGCCGCGGTCGCCGTGTTCATGGTCCTGCTCAGTGGGGTCGTCGCGCTGAACGTCGTGCTTTCGGACGCCGGGCGCGCGGGTTCGCTCGCGGTCATGTTCGGGCTTCCCGCGCTGCTCCTCGGGGCCCTTGTCATCGTCGCGTGCAAGGCTGCCGACCGCAAACAGCGTCGGCGTCCCGGCGACGACCCCGAGGTCTTTGAATAACCGGCAGCCCTACCGCTTCGCCTTGATCGACCCCGAGCCGTGGCGCGGCGCGCTCCAGCGACCGTACAGCGACGGGTCGTCGATGCGCAGCCAGAACGAACCCTCGGTCCATACCTTTTGGCGCCCGGTCTGCTTCCACGCGCCGATGAGGTAGCGGCCGTACAGCGTCCCGCGAAACGCGGTGGCGTAACGGCTGCGACCCTGTGTGATCACGAGCGTGCCTTCCGCCACGCCGCGGTTCGGATAGCGAACGATCTTTGCGGTTCGCGAGACCCGAAAATCGAATTGCGCGCCGATGTCCTTGCCGAACTCACCGTTGTAGCGCCTGCCTGCGGTCTTGGGCACGCTCGCCGTGTCGCGCCGCAGGCGCACGCTGTAGCTCTGTCCCCCGCGCGTCGCAGAGCCCGAAAGCATGGTGTCGCCGCTCTTCGCAAGCACGACCGAAATCGTTCCGGTACGAGTACGACCCTGCAATCGGAGGGTCTTGCCGTCGTACTTCCCCGTGAGGCTTGAGCGCACCGGGGGCGGACCGAGTTCGATCAGCGTCACCGACCACATGTCTCCCTTCTTCCCTGCGAAGTAGAGCAGCATGGACGACGCGCGGCTGCGGCGGCGCCTCTGTCCGCCCGCGCTCGCGCTGACGCTGCCGTAGTAGACGCTGCCCCGCACGAATGCGGCCGTGGAAACCGGTCGCGGCTTGATCGGTGTGGGCTTGACCGGCCGCGGCTTGGTCGGGGTCGGCTTGCTCTTGGCGTCGCGCTCCATCAAGGCCGCCGTCCGCAGGTAGACCTCCCACGCGTCACGATACGCACCGCGTTTGGCCAACTCCGCCGCGCGCCGAGCCTCGCGCGCATACACGATGTTCACAGGACGACCGGCCAGGTGGCGCGCCACCTTCATGTAGCGGGACTGGGCGTCCTTGCACTCGCCCGCGGCGATGTTGTGAATTCGCGTGGCGGCCGCGACCGATTGCTTGACGGCGGCGACTGCCTCCTCAAGCACCGCATCATCCCCGCTCTTGTAGGCCGCCGCGGCCTTGCCCAACGCCATCCGAACGGCGAGGACCTCCTTGGCAGCGGAAACGGCGAGGGGTTGAGGTAGTCGCTGGGCCATGGACTCGGCGGCCGACAACAGTTTCTTGGCCGCGGTCCGGCCCGAGCTCTCCTTCGCCAACAAGGCGACTACCTCGTCGAACCGGCCTTCGCCGAACGCTTCCTCGGCAGCCGCGTATGCCGAACCAGAGGAACGGTTGGTACGCAGCGATCGTACGGCTGCCTCCCACGCGCGGTCGTGGCGCTCGCCCAGAGCGCGCGCGCGATTCTCGAGTGCTTGCACTTCGTCCTCGGGCAAGGCGCCGCCCGCCAACGCCGCAAACAGATTCCGAATCGTCGCGCGGCACTCTTCGCGCGCCGGAACCACCGCGGAGTAAACCGGTTTGCCCCAGTCCAGATTCACCGCGTCCAGGCGGCTCGCCAGCTTGCGCCCCGGGCCGTACCCGCGAATGAACGCCCACGCGTGCCTGTCGGCGTCGGTACACATATGCTCCACGCCCTCGAACTCGCCCGCGTCGTAGGCTGTCCGCGCCTCTTTTGCCAACTCGCGCGCGAGCGCCCGCTCCTTGTTCCAGAGCGTGGCCCAAGACGCCTCCGGTGCGTCGAACGCGGGGTCGGTAAGCAGCTTCTCGACCTTTTCCAGGGCGACCTCGGCGCCGATCGCGAGTTCGTTCAGGCCCCGCAGCGAGGCGAACCCGGCGGCCGCGGCGCGGTACTTCGCCCGCGCGCCGGAGACATCGCCGTCCGTCAGCTTTTGATCCCCTTCCGCCAGCCTCTCCGTCGCTTCGAGGAACGCGGCTGCGACATCGCCGTTATCCGCCGCCGGAACGACCGACGCGGGCCGTTCGGCGAGGGCGCTTGTCGCTTCGAGCCCGTCTTGCAGCGCTTTTCGGGCACGCTTCCACTCCGCATGCGCCGCCGCAAACTCGCGCGCACCCTCAAGCCGGCGCGCCTCGGTCTCGGCCTGCGCGGCGCGTTGCAGCATGCGTGCGGCAAGCGGGTGCTCGCTGTGCTCGTGGGCCTCGAGCCGGCCGCGCGTGTCGCGCACAGCCGCGCGGGGCGCCACGAGGTCGGCCGCAGCCATCGTGTCCGCGCGATCCGGCGCGCGCTGGTATCGCTGGGTGTAGTACCAGTACCCGCCGCCGGCGAGGGCGAGCAGCAGGAAGACGGCAAGGAGACGCCCGCCGGAGGAACGGGTGGACACAACGGACGGCGCCGGAGGGGGGGGCGGGGGCGGTGCGGCGGCGAGGTCGGCCTCGCCCATGTCGAGATGGCGCGTGATGGTGTCGGCGAGCGTGGTGAGATGCTTCTCGATCGGCGGAGTCATCGCGTCGAGCCAGTGGTGACTCGACAAGAACAGCTCGAGGTCCTTGCTCGGCTCGACGTCCTCGATGCGGACCGGAATGATCAGACGACCGCGGTGGACGGCGCGCTCGATCTCGTTGCGGACGTGAACCGAGTCGTTGGAATGCTCCGACAAGACGACGACCATCACGCGGGCGCCGTCGATGCCGTCGATGATTGCCGCGGACCACGTCTTGCCTGGATCGATGTTGCGCGGGGCGTACCAACAGCGCACACCGCGGCCCTCCAGCGAATGGCAGATGGCGTCGGCGACGTTGCCGTTCGCCTTGGCGTAGGAGATAAAGACGTCATGCACGCGGCACGGGCTCCGAGTCCGATCCGTATTATGCACGACTTGGGGCCGGCTATCCCACGCGAAACAGCGCCCGAACAGCCCAGACCAAGACGACCGTGATCGCGGCCCACAGGACGCACCCGACGACCGGCAGGGTCACCCGGCACTTCGGACAGGTTCTGGTGAGGAGCGGGACCCGGGTCCAGCATGCCTTGCACGTTCGAATACGCATTCCTACCGAGTGAATTGCCGCCCGGCCCCAGGTCCGTAAGGTTTCGGGCGAAAACGGCGCGGCGCGTCCGGGGCACGCAGATGTCACCCCAACGTGACAGGGACGAAACAAGCGGGAATTGGCCGGTACAATGCGCGGCGAAATGGCGATCGGAAAATGTGGCTCGTGCTACACCCGTGTGCCGCTCACGGCCCGTAAATGCCCGAAGTGCGGCCAAGGCATCTCGCATGGCTGGTGCGTCGTCGCTGCGCTCGTGGTCGCCCTGGTTGTGTGGGCGATGCGGCTGCTTCGCCGGTAGCAACCGTCATCCGACTGCGTCCACGGACAGCGCGGACAGTTCCTCCTTCAGTTGCGTTGCCCACGCCGCGATCCGATCGTCCGTCAACTCGGGATCGTTGTCGTCGTCGATCGGCAGCCCGATGAACTTGGTGTCGTTCTCGCACAGGGATCGCGACGCCGTGAATTCACATCCTTCGACCGGCCACGTTCCGAGGAGGTTCGCGCCGGACTCCCCCAGCACCTCCCACAGGATGCCGAACACATCGACGAAGGTGTCCGCGTAGCCGACCGCGTCACCGCAGCCGAAAAAGGCAACGTACCGGCCGGTCCAATCCAATTCTTCGAGATCCGGCAGCCGATCCGCCCAATCGTATTGCAGCTCCCCGATGTCCCAGGTGGACGCGCCCAACAAGAGCACGTCGTACTCGTGCATTTGCGCCGCGGACACGTCCACGACGTTGTGGACCGCCACCACCAACCCGCCGAGCTGCTCGCGCAACGCCTCCGCGGCGCTTTCGGTACTCCCCTGCGTGCTCCCCCAAACGATCGCGATCCGCATGGCGCCTCCTCTACTTATTGAGATTGATTCTCATTCGCATAAATAGTACCGAAGGCTCGCCAGGAAAGCTAGATCTTGAGAATCATTCGCAGAATACGCCCTGGTCCGGTCCGACCCGTGGTTCGAACCGCTTGTGCTGGCCTCCGGAAGGGGATCGATGTCGTCGAGTTGTTGGCCCACCCGTCCGACCAGCGGATACGGTCCCCCTGTGTCAGCGTAGTAGTCGAGCCGGCTCGGCACCGAGCGCAGCCTGCAGAACAGGTCGGCGACTGCGTGGTTGTCGGGAACGTTCGAGGACCTCGCGAAACTCCGTGTAGCGGGTCTGCAGGGTCCGCCTCAGACTCGGCTGCGGCACCCGCCCCAACGGGCGCACGATGTCGCGCTCCCAAACCGGGTCCCGAGCAGCTGCCGGCGCATGGCTGGATCCGAATGGGAGGCGAAAACCCGCCTCCCAAATGTCCTTCCAGCCGGAGCCGACGGGGGGATTTGAACCCCCAACCCCTGGTTTACAAAACCAGTGCTCTACCGTTGAGCTACATCGGCGTCTGGTGCGTTCGGGCGCGTCAACTTTACCGCGTCCCACGCGCGGTTCTACTACCGGCGACCCGGGAATGGGATCGGTCTTGCCGCCCGGATCCGTTCGGCTCGTTGGCCGGCCCACTGCTGCGCTTGTTGCTCGATCTCTCTCGCGACCGACTCGTGGTCGTATGTCACCCGGCGGTGCTCCAGCTTCCATTCGCCGTCCGTGCGCTCCAGGATCGCGTACGCCGCCCGCGGATCACCATCGAACGGGAATCCCACCGCCCCGATCGACTGCACCCGCTGCGCCCCCACCGCGCCCGCACGCACGACGTGAATATGCCCGTACACAATCAGGTCCGCGTGCGCATCCCCAAGCAACCGGCGCGCACCGTCCTCCGGCGTGTGGTCGTCCCAAATCCCCTCCACGTCCGTCGGCGTCGCGTGCACCAGGAGCGCACCGCCCCCGCCCCCCTCATTCCCATCCCCGGCCTCGATCCGGTGCTCGAACGCGAGCGACCCAAACCACGCCAGGTTGTCCGGACCGATCTCGTCGCGCGTCCAACCGATCACCTCGGCCGCGGGGTGCTTGCGCGGATCATCCCGCACGTACTGGTCGGTATTGCCCAGCAGCGCCACCGCGCCCGTCGCAGCCAACTCCTGCAACCGGTCGCAACACTCGCGAGGTCGCGGACCAAAGAGTGCGTAGTCCCCCATGAGGATCAGCTGACGGACGGCGATGTCTTCGAGGTCTCTCAGCACCGCGTCCAGCGCGGCGGCGTTCCCGTGTACATCCGCGATCAGGGCCCAACGATTCACGACGCCAGACTAACCTAATGATCTTTCAGGGGCTGCCTTCCGGTGCCCCAGAGTTCACGCCCGGCCCGGTCCGTGTGCTTCGCGGCAGCCCGTTTTTGGAGCCGGGCGCCGCGACCTTCATACCCCCAGCGGGCCTCGCCCGGAAACTCGCCCTGGCCGGGCTCCCCCCTTTCCCCGCAACCCCTATCCCCCCTCACCGGATACTTCTGCGCTCACTGCCGCCGGTAATGCAATAATGCGGGTCGGGAGGCGGATCCCACAAGTGCAAGGACAGGAGTGGCGCGTCGAGAGCGCATCAGGGCCGGTGCCGCAAGGCGCGGACATCCATTGGCGAGTCGAGGGCGACCTCGCGCCGCCCGATGTCGTGCGCCAAGCGCTGTTCTTTGCCGGGCGCGCGCACGGCATGCGAGCGCGGGCCGTGCGCACCCTCGCCGCCGCCGTGGCCGGGCCGTTCGTGCCGTTGCTCGACGCCGCCAACCCGCGCGCAGGCCGCCGCCTGATCCACGCGGTTCTTCGCGGTTTTTCGCGCGACCGGCTCGCGTTCCTCGGCGAAGAATACGTCGAGCGGCTGTGGCCGACGCTTCGACCGGCGGCCGTGGCGCGCCTGCGGCGGGGGCTGGATGCCGGCGACCCGATCGTGCTGACGAGTTCCTGGCTCGAGCATGTCGTGGTCCCGCTCGGGCGACGCCTCGGTGTGGCGCGGATCGCGTGCAACCGCCTCGAGTTTCGCGACGGGATCGCGACGGGTCGACTTCTTGACCCGGTTGTGGGGGGGCGGGGGCCTGTTCGCTGGCCCATCGCCGCCGCAACCCGTCCCACGCGTGCGCGCAGCTCCTGTTCGGACCGCCCCATCGTCGTGTTTCACGACCGGCAGTCCGACGCGCGTCTCTCGGTCCAGCAAACACTGCGCGGACGCGAGATTCTGCTGCTCGGCGGCACCGGGTTCATCGGCAAGGTGTGGTTGGCCAATCTGCTGCGCGGCGTGCCCGACATCGGCCGCATCTGGCTGCTCATCCGACCGCGCCACGGTTGTGACGCCGGCGCGCGGCTCGATCAAGTACGAACGTCGCCGGCCCTGCGCGAGGTTGATCCGGATCTGTTCGACCAAAAGGTCGCGGTCGTACAAGGCGACCTCGCGCAACCCGGCCTGGCGCTTGAGCCGGCGGTGCGTGAACGCCTGCAATCGGTTGATCTGGTCGTCAACTCCGCGGGTCTAACGGAGTTCAATCCGGATCTGCGCCTCGCGCTCGCCGTCAACGTCGATGCGGCGCTGCACGTGCTCGACTTTGTGCGCGGATGCTCGGGCGCGGCGCTGCTGCACCTGTCCACGTGTTTCGCCGCCGGTCGTCGCAACGGACGCGTCGACGAGACGCTTTCGCCGCGGGAGACGCCGGCAGACCGGGCGTTCGATCCCGAGCACGAATACGCGGCGCTGCACGAGTTGGCGCGTTCGGTGGACGTGGCGCGCGAAAGGCGTGCGCAGGCCTCGGCGCGCGCGGCGATCCACGGTTGGCCCAACACGTACACACTGACGAAGGGTCTCGCGGAGGCGCTGCTCGCCACGCGCGGGCACGACCTCCCGATGGCGATCGTGCGTCCGTCCATCGTCGAGACCTCGACCCAGGAACCGTTCCGCGGTTGGAACGAGGGTGTCAATACGTCCGCGCCGCTCTCGTACCTGCTCGGAACGCCGTTCCGCCAGCTCCCGACCCGGGAACAAAAGCGGCTCGACGTGATCCCGGTCGATCTCGTTACGCGCGGCATGACGCTCATCGCGGCCGCACTCGTGCGCCGGGTCCACCACCGCTGCTACCAGCTCGCGACATCCGACAAGAACCCCTGCGACATGCGGCGCTCGATCGAACTGACCGCACTCGCCCACCGCAAGCACTACCGAAAACAAATCGGGCTCCAGGCGTGGCTGCGCCTCAGCTTCGAGACCGTGCCCGTGTCGCGCCGCCGCTACCGCGCTTTCTCGGCCCCGCGCCAAAAGGCGCTCGTGCGCGGACTGCGCCGCGTGCTGCCGCTGCGCGTACTCCGCCGCGCCGAGCGCAGCCTCGATCGCGTCGAGAAGCTTATCGAGCTCTACGCGCCGTTCATCTACGACACCGACCAGTTCTTCACCGCGGACCATGTTCGCCTGCTCAACGCCGCCCTGCCGCCCGAGGAACGCGCGGACTTCGGCTATGACGAGGGCCGCATCGACTGGTCCGAGTATTGGATCGACATCCACATCCCGGCCCTCCGCCGCTGGGCCTATCCCCTGATCGAGGGCCAGCCGAAAACGGCGGCGCAATCGGAGGCCTAGCGGAAAATGGCGGTGTTTTTGACGGGCGCGACGGGCTACATCGGCTCGTACCTTCTCGCGGGATTGTTTGACCGCGGCATCGAGCGGGTCATCGTGCTCGCGCGCGACCCCTCGCCGGAGCGGTTGTGGCGCGCCATGCAGTTGCACTGGGACGAGGCGACTTTTCGCGAGCGCCTCGCGCGGATCGAACTGGTCGGCGGCGACTTGACCCGAAGCCGCTTCGGCCTGTCCGCGATCGAACTCGAGGCCATCGCCCGCCGCACAACCTCGGTCCTGCACTGCGCCGCATCGCTGAACCGCAAGTCCGAGCGCCAGTGCCTCGCCGTCAACCTGAAGGGCACGCTCGAGGTCGTCCGCTTCGCTCGCACCGTGCCCGAGCTGTCGCGCTTTTCGTTCGTCAGCACGTCGGCAGTAGCTGGCGAGCGGCAGGACGAGACCGTCGCCGAGGACCGTGCGATCGACTGGGAGCGGCGCGACTACGATCCGTACGCGCGCACCAAGAAGTTCTGCGAGCACCTGATCGCGACCGAGCTACCCGACGTGTCACGGCTCGTCTTTCGGCCGAGCGTCGTCCTCGGCGACAGCACGCGTCCCGAGACCACTCAGTTCGACATGGTGCAGGCCTTCGCCTACTTTGCGCAACGCTGGACGCTGCCGCTGCGCAGGCACCACCGACTCGACATCGTCCCGGTGGACTACGTGCGCGACGCCATCGTCGCGCTGCACCTGAAAGACGATCCGGCCCATGGGATCTACCACCTCTCCGCCGGAGAAGGTTCCGCGACGTTTTTGGAAATCGTGAGCAACCTCTCCGAGGCCCAGGGCACCGCACGTCCCTGGTTCTGGCCGTGGCTGAAGGCGCCGTTTACCTGGTACATCCGGCAGCTCGCCCGGGCACACGGCACCAAGATTGCCCGCTCCGCGGCACGGCTCGAAGTGTTCATGCCGTACCTGACCAACAACACGGTGTTTGACAACACGCGCGTCGCGGCCGAACTCGGACGGCGTCCGGCGGCGTTCTCCGACTACTCCCATTCCCTGCTGGCGTGGAGCCTCGAGCACGGCTTTCGCCATCCGCATCGGGAGTTGGGCGGCTCGCCCAGCCAAACGACGGCGACCACGCACGCCGAAAAGGCCGGTCCGCCGGCTGCCCCGGACACGGAATCCGACGCGCCGTCAGGCCCCAACACCGCAACAGATCCCGACGAAAAAGCATCGCCGTCCGTTCCTCCCGACGCGGAGACTTCCCCGTGATGGACATGGCGCTCGCGGGCTGGATGAGTGGGCTCATTGAATGGGGCAAAGTGCGCCACGTCTTCGGATCCGGACGCCGGTGGACACCGGGTCGGCGGTTGCGGTTGCTTTTTGTCGGGTACAACGGCGCGCGCAACACCGGCTCGGACGTGCGCGTCGAGGAGATGCTGCGGCAGGTGCGCCAGGTGCTCAGGCCGGACCGCGTCGAACTCACCGTGCTCACGCAGGACAAAGCACTTACGCGCGGGTACTTCGGCGCCGCGCACCAGATTCGCTTGCCTGACATCTTCCCGCCGTTCCTGGCGCGCGAGGTGCCGCGGCACGACGGTGTGATCACGTGCGAGGGCTCGATGTTCAAGAGCAAGTTCGCGGACGCACTCACCGTGATGATGGTCGGCGCCCTCGGCCTCGCCGCGGCGCACAACCGCGTGTCCGTCGGGTACGGGGCCGAGGCGGGCGCGATGAACTTCGCGCCGCGCTGGATGACGTCGCGTTACGGGCGCCGCTCGCTCGTTGTCGCGCGCTCCGAGGAGTCGCGTGACCTCTTGTCCGGCCTCGGTGTCCCGGTCGAGCTGGGCACCGACACCGCGTGGACTTTCGAGCCGAAACCCGACGCGTACGGGAAGGCGGCGCTGCGCGCGGCGGGCTGGGACGGCACCACGCCGGTGCTCGCCGTTTGCCCCATCCATCCGTTCTGGTGGCCCGTCAAGGCGTCGCTGCTCAAGGGCGCGGCGCGGCTGTGCGGCCGGTACCGCGACGCCCACTACCGCTCGATCTACTTTCACCGCACGGGCCGGAGCGTCGAGCGCGCCTACGCGGCGTACCTCGACGGCCTCGCGCGCGCGGTCGATACATTCAGGCAGCGCCACAAGGTCTTCCCCGTGCTCGTCGCCATGGAGCGGCTCGACGCGCGCGCATGTGCCGGACTCTCCGAACGGCTCGGTGGCTTGCCCGTGCTCACGTCCGACGATCACGACATGTACGAACTCGTCTCGATCGCCCGCCAGGCGACATGGATGGTCTCGTCGCGCTACCACGGCATCGTCACGACGATGCCCGCGCGCGTCTTGTCCTGCGGCGTGACGATGGACGAGCGAATTCGCAATCTGATGCGGCAGCGCGGCCAACCCTCGCTCGTGGCCGAAGTGGACGACCCCGATCTCGGGGACAAGACGCTGGCGATGCTCGAGCGGTTGCGTACGGACGGCGATGCAATTCGTGCCGGCATCGGTCGCACCGTTGTCGAGCACCTCAAGACGATGGCGCACATGGGCGTTGTCCTGGAGGAGCGCGTGAAGGCGCACTACCCCGAATTCGAGACGAGAACCGGCGTCCACTGCTGGCGTGAATACCTGCCGCCGCTCTCCCCGGAACTTGAAACACTGATCGCCGAAGTCGAGACCTCGGGCGCCACGACAAGACAGGATCTTGTGGAGCCGCGGTTGTGAACTTTTGGCAGGAGATCTTTTCCAGCCTGCGGGCGGGCGGCGAACAGCCCGTCTTGCGCGACGGGCCCGTCGGGGTGCAGGCGCGCGAGCTGTTTCAGGCAGCCCAGCGCGCGCGCATGTTCCTGCGCGCATCCGGCGTCGCGAAGGGCGACCGTGTCGTCGTGTGCGGAGACAACAGCGCGCGCTGGGCCGCGATCGACCTCGCGATCGGCTGGGAAGGGGCGCTGGCTGTTCCGGTCTACGGCCGGCTGGACGCCAAAGGCATCGCCGACATGGTCCGCGACTGCCAACCGACCCTCATCCTGTGCGACACCGACGAGCTCATGGAAACGGTCGATCGCGATCCGGACCAGCGCGCGGGCATCGCGCGTTTTGCGGATGCGACGGCGACTGGCGATCCCGGCGAACCGGTCGCGCTCGACGACTCCGACCCCGTGCGCATCGTCTACACCTCGGGCACGTCGGGCCAGGCCAAGGGCGCGGTGCTCACCCTGGGCAACGTCGACTTTGTCTTGCGCCGCACGTCCGAGCGCCTCGACGAGCTCATGGAAGGCCACGAGGGCCAAGAGCGCGTCTACCACTACCTACCGTGCTGTTTCGCGGGCTCGTGGATCCTCATGCTCACCGCGCTCCAGCGCGGCGCCCTCCTGACGCTTTGCGGCGACGTCGAAAAACTCGGAGAGGAAATCCACACCGCCGACCCACACTATTTCTTGAACGTACCGCTCGTGCTCGACCGCGTCCGCCGCGGCATCGAGGAACTGATCCGTTCGCAAGGCGGATTCGCCTCCTGGATCTGGCGGCGTCCATGGCTCGCACGCTGGCTGCTGTATCCGGCCATCCGGCGACAGCTCGCGCCTTCGCTGCGCGCGTTTATCTGCGGGTCGGCGCCCCTGTCGGAAGAGACCCAGGAGTTTTTCGCGCGGATGAAGATGCCGGTGATGCAGGTCTACGGCCTGACCGAGACGACCGCGATCTGCACGATGGACGAGCCGGATTCCGTCGTGCCGGGCCGCGTCGGCAAGGCGATCGACGGTTGCGAAATGAAGACGGGGGAAGATGGCGAGATCATGGTCCGCGGCCCGAACGTGTTCCCGGGCTACTGGGGGCGCCCGCCCCACGAGGGTTGGCTGGCGACCGGCGACATCGGAGAGGCGGATACGCACGGAAACTGGCGCATCGTCGGACGAAAAAAGAACCTGCTCGTCTTGACATCCGGCCACAACGTCGCACCCGAACCGCTTGAGGAACGGCTGCAACTCGCGCTCCCCGGCGGCCCGCGCGTCGTCATCGTCGGACACGGCAAGAAGCACCTCAGCGCGCTCGTCTTCGGTTCACTGCGCTCGTCGGACATCGAGCCCGTACTCGCCGCGATCGAGCCCCAGCTCCCGGATCACCAGCGCATTCGGAAGTTCGCCGTGATCGACGAAACGCTGTCCACCGACAGCGGCCTCTTGACCGCCAACGGCAAGCTGCGGCGCGCCGCGGTATGCGAGCACTACGGGCCCCGCATCGAGGAGATGTACCGTTGAACTGGCGCCTCGCGAACGGACTCCTCGAACTCGAACTGGCGACGCGGCCGTGCAACGAGATCAGCACCAAGGCACTCGAACAACTGGAGTCGTTCCTGCCGTCGCTCAAGGGCGCGCGCGCGCTGGTGATCCACTCCACCGTCGAGGCCGGATTCTGCGCCGGAGCGGATCTGCGCGAGCTGTACACGCGTGGCCGGAATCTCGAGTCGGACGAGCGTGTCGCGCGCGTACGCGACTTCTTGATGCGCATCCATCGCGTGCTGGACACGATCGACGCGGCTCCGATCCCGACGATCGCCGCCGTGCACGGCGTATGTTTCGGCGGCGGTCTCGAGCTCGCGCTGGCCTGCGACATGATCGTCGCCGACCAGACCGCGCGGTTCGCCTTCCCGGAACTCCGACTCGGTCTCATTCCGGGCTTCGGCGGCATCCCCCGGCTCCGCCGCGACATCTCGAACGCCCTCGTGCGTGACCTCCTGTTCACCGGACGCAGCCTGAACGCACGGCGCGCGCACGAGGCGGGACTCATCAGCCAGGTGGTCAAGCCCGGAGCGACACGGCGCGCGGCCCTCGGCGCAGCCGCACAGGCCCTGAAGTTCGACACGCGCGCCGTGGCGGCGTGCAAGGCGTTCGCCAAACCTCTCGTGCGCGACGAGACCAGACAGGAAATCGAAGTGTTCCTCGAGCTGTTCGAGCGCGAAGCGGTCCAGGATGCTCTCAAGCGCTTCGTCGAAAACGATGGACCGATGCCCTACCTTGCGTAGTTCACCGCCCCCGCCCCCCCTTTCCCCAACGACATGGACAGCCCCGCCGCCACGACCACGAAACTGCTCGATCTCGCCGCCGAACATTTCGGCGTCGATCGCGCGGCGCTCCGCCCCACGGACGACTTCTTCGCAACCCTCGGCATCGACAGCCTTCAGGTCCTCGAGCTCCTGACGAAACTCGAAGCGCACTTTTCGGTCGAGCTTCCCGACTACGAGCTTCAGGGGGTCACCGACTTTTCGACACTGGCCGCGCGCATCCACGACCGGCTCGCATGATCGACATCGAAGCGTGCGCCAGCATTGGCGACGCGCTACGCGCCGCGTTTCAAACCCACGGCGACCGGCTCTGCCTGATCGAGGCGGACCGCGACCGCGAAAACGCGCGCCTGACGTTCCAGGAATTGCGCGCCGCTGTCGCCCCGCTCGCCGCGTGGCTGCAGGAGCGCGACTGCCGCCGGGCGGCCATCCTCATGACCAACCAGTGGCGCTGGCACGCCGCCGCCGCCGCCGTGTTCGCAATCGGCGCGGAACTCGTCCCGCTTGACCCGAAACTCGCACCGGACGAGCACGCCGCACTTCTCGCGCACTCCGGAGCCGACACGCTGTTCGTCGAGTGGCCGTTTTGGCGCGACCGCGCGTTCGACGGCACGGTCGTCGTGACCGAGGCGCCGGCCAAGGCGGACGTACGACACGCGACGCGTTTTGAGGGGGCCCGGGGGACGGAAGCGCCTGCGTTTGTGGCGCGGACGCGCGACGATCCCGCGTGCATCGTCTACTCGTCGGGCACCGGCGGCCGCGCGAAAGGCTGCGTACTGACCCACGGCAACTACCTCGAGCAGCTCAACGCCCTTCTCAAACGCCACCGGTTTGCCGTCGGCGATCGCTACCTCTCGATCCTGCCGACCAACCACGCCATCGATTTCATGGTCGGGTTCCTGGGTCCCTACGCGTGTGGCGCCACCGTCGTGCACCTGCGTTCGCTGCGCCCCGAATTCATCCGCGCCGCCTTCCCGAAGTACCGCATCGCGTTCATGGCGCTGGTGCCGATGGTGCTCGAGAACCTGCGCACGGGGCTCGACGAAACACTCGCGGGGCTCTCCTGGCCGAAGAAAAAGTTGCTTGATCTCTGCCTCTCGATCCACCGCTTTTGCACGCGCTATGAGCCGAGCCTGCCCCTCGCGCGATTCCTGCTCCGTCCGATCCACAAGCGGTTCGGCGGCAACTTGAAAACGTTGTTCGTCGGCGGCGCGTTCACGGATCCCGCAACCCTCCGGCGCTTCTACGAATTCGGCATCCAGGTCGCGAACGGCTACGGCCTCACCGAGGCGGGCACCGTCGTCACGCTCAACGACCTGCGCGACTACAAGCCCGAGACGGTCGGCAAGCCGCTCCCCGGCACGGAGGTGTGCATCCTCGAACCGAACGCGGATGGAATCGGCGAGGTCGCCGTCGCGGGCCCCACGGTCATGGCGCGCTACCACGACGCCCCGTGGCTGAGCCAAAAGACCATCGTGAACGGCTGGCTCATGACCGGCGACCTCGGCCGCCTCGAACCGACCGGCCACCTCGTGCTGCTGGGCCGCCGCAAGAACATGATCGTGACCGCCGGCGGCAAGAACGTCTACCCCGAAGACATCGAACACGCGTTCGACGGCCTCCCCGTGCGCGAACTGTGCGTGTTCGCCGCGCACTACCTTTGGAGCGACAAACGAACCGAAGAGCTCGTGCTCCTCGTGCATGCGAACGACGATGAGTTCGTCGCCGACCTGCGGACGCGCAACCTCAAGCTCCCGAACTTCAAGCGCGTCGCGGGATATGTGCTCTGGAACAAGGCGTTTCCGCGTACGGCGTCGCTCAAGATCAAGCGCCCCGCACTCGCCCGCGAAGTCCAGGAAGCCGGACCCGACGGAGTCGTGGCACTATGACCAGGCAAACGCTGTGTGACGAGGGCGGACACTGTGAGGGCGACACTGTGACGAGGGTGGACACTGTGACGAGGCGAGCGCTGTGACGGGCCGTGAGAACAGCTGCACGACGGCGATGTTGGCGGTGGTCAATCCGGCGGCGGGCGGCGGGCGCTGCGGCAAGCGCGCGGAGCCGGAACTGGCGCGGCTGCGCGCGGCGGGGGTTTCGCTCGACGTGGCGCACACCGCGGGGCCCGGCGATGCGACCGCACTTGTGCGTGCGGCGCGCGCGCGCGGCGTCACCCGGTTTCTGGCCGTGGGCGGCGACGGCACGGCGTACGAGGTCGTGAACGGACTCTTGCCCGGCCCGCGCGCGACAATCGGTTTTTTGCCGTTGGGCACCGGCAACTCGTTTCTCAAGGACTACGTCGCCGACGATCCGGTCGCGGCCATCGCGCGGGGACAGACACGGCCCGCCGACGCGGTCCGCGTCGTGCACGACGAGGGCGAGCTTTTTTCGATCAACCTGTTCTGCCTCGGCTTTCCCGCGAACGTCGCCACGCTGACCAACCGGCGGCTCAAGCCGTTCGGGAAGTTCGGCTACGTCCTCGGCGTGCTCGGCTGCCTGTTTCGGCACCCGCGCCGCGCGTTTCCCTGGCGCGCGAACGAGGGCATCGCCAACGACGCCCGCTGCCTGTTCGTGACGTTCTCCAACAGCCGCTTCACCGGCGGCAACATGATGATCGCCCCGAAGGCCGATCCGG
Source organism: Planctomycetota bacterium (assembly GCA_021776735.1). Lineage (GTDB taxonomy): Bacteria > Planctomycetota > PLA2 > PLA2 > PLA2 > JAJFFH01. The sequence goes on from JAJFFH010000062.1 coordinate 75,382, forward strand.
CGGACGGCCTTGTCGAGATCGTGTCCGTCGGACCGATCGGCCGCTTCGCGACCCTGACGACGCTGCCGCGCCTGTTTCGCGGGACGCTGCTCGATCACGGCGCCGTGACGCGGCACGCTTGCACGCGTGTCGACTTCGACCTCGACGAGCCCATCGACGCCGTCGTGGACGGTGAGGTGGTGCATCTGCGACCGCGCTCTCTCGAAGTCCTGCCCCACGCCCTGGACGTGTTCGCATGATGCGCGCCGCGTTTTTCTGGGCCCTCACGTGGCTGCACTTTTTTCTTGCTTGTCCGCTGCTCGTGGGTGCCGGGATCATCTTCGGCCACAAGCGCGTCGATCCGATCCTGCGCTGGTTTTGCCAAAACATCGCGCGCTGCGCGGGCGCACGCCTCGCCGTTTCGGGACTTGCGAAGCTCGATGGCCTGCCGGCGTGTTTTTACGTCGTGAACCACGTGAACCTGTTCGACCCGTTTTTCTTGTGCGCGAAGCTGCCACCGGTTACGCGCGGCGTGGAGTTGGAGTCGCACTTCAAGATTCCGGTGTACGGCTGGCTCGCGACACGCTTCGGCAACGTGCCGGTCCCCGATGTCTTGTCGCCCGCCGCCCTCAAGACAACGTACCGGCGCGCCGCCGAGTCCCTGACGAGCGGCACGAGCCTGATCATGTTTCCGGAGGGAACGCGCACGCGTACCGGAGAACTCGGCCCGTTTCAGGAGGGCGCGTTTCGCATGGCCCGAAAACTCAAGGTCCCGCTGGTCCCGGTGACGTTGAAGGGCATGTTCGAACTGCACCCCACGGGCACCCGCCGCTTGGCGCGTTCCACGGTGACGGTCGTGATCCACGACCCGATCCACGCGGCGGACCTGTCCCCCGCGGAGTTCCGCGGTCTCAAGAACCGCGTCCACGAAATCATGGCGCGCGCCCTCTGACTTCCGCGATTTCGCGCTCCGCTACTTCGACGTGACGACGATGCGGTCGCCGGAGATGCGCCACGTGAACCCACAGGGCACCAGGAGCAGATCCAGCGCATCCCGACCGAGCACGCCGGACACCCGCATGGTGAGCCTCCGACCGTTGCCCTCCGGCTTCCAGTCGACTTTCGCCTCGAACCACCGCGCGACCTCCTCGACGGACGCCCGGACAGCACGATTGCCCGCCACAAGGTCAATCCGTCTATGATGGAGGCCGTCGAAGAGCGGCATGGTCCGGATGTCCGCCGGCGCGTGCTGCTCGGTGGCGACAAGGCGGCGCGTCGTGACGAAAATCACGCCCCACTGCAATAGGTAGGGTTCCTGTTTTTCGTCCAGTGTGTCGAGGGGAGCGCCCCAATCAAGCGAATACGGTTTCCCCTTCCGTGCCGGATCCCACACGATCGGCGTTGCGCGGCCACGGCGCGTGCGAATCGCATCCCGCGTTCGCGCGCCGGCATCCGGAAGCCGTGCGGCGCTCGACGACAAGCGCACGCGGATCATCCACTCCTTGCCCTTGGCAAACCGTCGCTCGACACCGCCCGGGCGCGCGTAGGACGAGTGGGACTTCGACGCGTTGCAGTAGGCGACGTACACGCCATGGTCGCGCGTGGGCCGAAAGTCCACGATGACCTTGAACTTGCCACGGACGGGAACCGGCTTGACCGGGACCTCGACCCAGGTGAAGAGTCCCTCGCGGAACGATCCACATGTTCCCTGGCCGTTCGTCAGCGTTCGGAGCTTGGGCGTGCAGACGAAAACAGGGAACGGGTGTTTCTTGCCGCCGTATCGCGACCCGTGAATCAAGACCGATCGAACGAACCACTTTCCCGGTGGCACGAAGAAACCCAGCGCATGGCCGGACGCAGCCATGCTTTGCTTGCCGACGAGCTTGCCATTGTCGCGCTTGAGGATGCGGTCCGGGGCACCGGCGGACGCGACGGCGGAGGCGGAGAGCAATACGACGAGTGTGCGGAGCATTCTTCGGCGAGTCCATCGTACCGCGCGCACGCTCCGCAGGGGCAGGCAACGAGGCGAATCCATGCCCCTAGGGGGTCCACCAGGACGCGATGCGCCCAAGGTAGGCGTCGCCACCGGCACGCAGATCGGCCAGCGAATCGCCGCCGGCCTTGACGCACAGCGCGCGCGCGAGTTCGAACGCCACGACGGCCTCGGCTACGACGGACGCCGCAGGCACGGCCGTCACGTCGCTGCGCTCGAAGTGCGCGTCGCTACGCGCGCCGGTCTTGAGATCCACGGACTCCAACGGACGCCGCAGGGTGGAGAGCGGCTTCATCGCGGCCCGGACCACGAGCGGCTGGCCATTGGTCATGCCGCCTTCGAGACCGCCGGCGCGATTGGTCGGCCGCACCAGCCCGCCGGATTTCGCATGGCGGATCACATCGTGCGCCTTCGAACCGCGCAAGCGAGCGACGGAGAAACCCGCGCCGATCTCGACCCCCTTGATGGCCGGAATCGCCATGAGCGCGGCGGCAAGCCGCCCGTCAAGACGCCGATCCGACTGGTTGTTCGAGCCCAGACCGGGCCACACGCCTTGAGCCACAACCTCGACCACGCCGCCCAAGGTATCGCCATCCGTTCCGGCCTCATCGACCGCCTCCCGCGCCTGCGGATCACGCTCCGGATCGAGCGAAAAAAACGGCGAGGCGTCGCGCACGTCTTCGTCGAGCGCGCCGCCCCGAAACGACACCTTGCCGACGCGAACGACGTGGCCGAACACGTCGATGCCGAACTCGCGCAGCAAGAGCGCCCCCAAACCGCCGACGGCGGTCCGCACGGCGGTTTCGCGCGCGGACGCCCGCTCCAGGACATCGCGTGCATCGCCGTCATGCCCGAACTTCAAGACCCCTGCCAGATCCGCATGGCCGGGCCGCGGACGCGTCACCGACGGCAACTTCGCCAGGTTGCTGGCCCGATTCGTGATCCGGATCGTGATCGGGTTGCCGGTGGTCACCCCGCGCCGAACGCCGGACAAGAAGCGCGCGCGGTCGGTCTCCATTTGCTGGCGCTTCGAGCGGCCATACCCACCCTGCCGCCGCAACAATCGCCCGTCCAAAAACGCCCGGTCCACCCGAACGCCGGCAGGATAGCCGGACACGATCGCATGAAGCGCGGGCCCATGCGATTCACCGGCGGTTACATACTCAAGCACGCGTCAGACAATACCGAAATTCGCCTCGGGCGCCTCAACGGGGCTCGGCCCAGGAACGAACCTCGCGCGCGAGGTGGCCGAAACCGACCGGGAAGTGCTTCTCGAGGCGCCCGATTTCACCGGCGACACGCGTCGCTTCCTCCGCGGCCCGCTCTCGACTCAGGTCAAGGTTGGGACGTTCCGTGCCATACACCTTCTGCTTGAGCCACGACTTCCTGAACGGGTCCTTTTTGGTCTTCAGTCCGTTTTCCCACGTAGGCTCGTTCACGCGCTTCTCGCGACCGATGAGAAGCCATGCTTCGAGACAAGGCACGGCCAGTCCAACGGCGATGCGTAGCGGTGCCCTCTCCGGCACCGGGCTCAAGCGTTCGCGTGCGTCCTTCAGCCGCTCGGCCAGAGCGACGAGGCGGCTCCCGTCGCCTTCAAGCGCAGTGTGATTTGAATCCGCCACGACGACGAGCGCGTCGGCATCGGTCTGGTAGTGCAGGTGCCGAACGATCGTGGGCACGGATTGAAGAAGCGAGGGCCATCCTCGGGCCTGCAGCTTCGGCCCGGCGAGCGGCTCGACGGGCCGGCCGAGCAGCGCCTCCACAAAGACGCGAACGGCTGCCTCGTCGGCGGCGCCCTCGCCACGACCGCTATCTTCATGACTCGGCGGGAACGCCGCCGAGAATCCCCGAGTACCAGGCGTCACCAAGCTGGGTATCGCCCAGAATCTCCTCGATGTTCGGATACTCGGATAGGCGCTGGAACGTGCCGAACCCATCAGCGGTCTTGTGCACGATGACAACTTCATCGGTGTGGTCGCGGAACAAGTCCAACATGTAGGGCGAATGCGTCGTGGCGATGACCTGCACGGGCTCCCGATCACCGGACGGGTAGGCAAGCCCGTAGAGCGCATCCCGAACACGACGAAGCAACCGCGGATGTATGCCCCGATCCGGTTCTTCGAAGCAGACAATAGCGGGCGGATCCGGGACATACGCCAGCGTCAGGATGGCCAAAGCCAGCAGTGTTCCGTCGGACAGATCGCGCGCTCGGGTCGGGTGATGTCCCTCGCGCGTGCGCAGTAAGAGGGAACGTGCTCCCGGCGTGTCGTTTTCAAAGAGAACACGGTCGTACTCCGGCAGCCACAAGCCAAGCTCGACATTTAGCGCTTCGAAGCGCTCAGGCAACTCATCCCGAAGACGATCAAGAACCGCCACCAAGCCTGTGCCATCCGACATGAGTTCGGCGCCAGGGCGCAGCGCAACCGGATCCGCGAGCCTCGTGGATCGAGATCGAATACTCGCAATTGGGCAAGATCGCCTACGATCCCATGCCTGAAGCCCGGCGGTAACGCCGTACGCTGTTGCTGGAACTCGGCGCGATTCCAAGACACCGTGTAGGTGCCCGACGAGCCCTCCTCCGCGTGGCGCAGCACGATCTTGGGATCCTCGTCTACGCCACGGCTAACGACAGCCTCTCGATTCATGCCACGTTGCCCGGCCGACAGAAGTCCTTCGAACACGGTGGATTTTCCCGCTCCGTTCGGGCCGATCAGGACCGTGAACGGCCCCAATCGAAGCGTCGAATCCTTGAGAACCTTGAAGTTCCGAAACGTCACGGACGTGATCACGTCTAGATTCTACCCCTTCTCAAGGAGTCCCCGGAAGAGCCGCGCAGCGACCAGTCGCACGCTGGTACAGCGGCGGGGCCGCGGCCCGCATCGTGCGCGGGCAGGGGGATCGCACGACCCGCTAGCAAAAGGCGCCGCAGGCGAATCTTGCAGCGTATCGCCGTCCGTTTGCTACGTCGCTAAAGATCGGCGGTCTCGTGGGATTCGCCGTCAAACGACAACCGGCGCGGGCGGCCTTCCAGCATCGTTTCGATGTGAACCGGGCGCGTCCAGAGGTGATGCAGGTGGCGCATCGTTTCGCCGGCCTGTCCGAGGTCGAGGTCTTCGCCGTCGTGGCGGTGGCTCAGGACCAACTCGCCGCGGTTGCGGAAGTTGCCGTCCGTCACTTCGATAACCGGTTGGCCGCCGTTCGCGAGGCTCTGGAGCAGCTTGTCCTTGATTTCGCGACAGTCGCGGCCCGTGATTTCCTTGCGGCCGGTCTTCGGATTGAACTCCCACGTAAACATCTTCGCGTCTTCGCAGAAGCCGTCCGTAAGGAATTCATCGACGAACGTCACGTCGTTGTAGATGCGGCGCACCTCGAAAATCTTCTCGCGGCCGCGGCCGAGACCGGTGTCCCAGTTGCGCTTCACGTCGAGGTCGTCGCACTCGTCGTATTCCTTCCCGAACCGGCCCTTGTCCCAGCGCTCCTCGACGTTGCGGAACAACTCGATGCCGAGCTTGTACGGATTGATCTGGCCGGGCTGGACCGCCATCGCGCCCGAGTGCCGCTCGGCGAAGTCGACGACCTCGCTTGGGTCGAGCAGCTTCTCGGTCATCATCCGGCTGTGCCAGTAGCTCGCCCAGCCTTCGTTCATGATCTTGGTCAGGCGTTGGGGCGCGAAGTAGTACGCCTCGTCGCGAACCATCGACAAGACATCGCGCTGCCAACTGCGCAGCGGTGCCTCTTCCATCAAGAAGCGCAGGATGTCGCGCTCCGGACGCTCCGGGTACGCAGCCGGCTGCCTTCTGGCCTCGTCGATTTCTTGACGCTGTTCCTCGATGAACTTCGGCGGATTGATGAACGACTCCATGTACGGCTTCGCCTCGAAGCGCACGGGCTTTGCCCGCTCCTCCGGTTCGTCGCCGTTGTGCCCGTTCTTGCCGTTGCGGGGCCGGCGCGGCGAGTACGGGCTGTAGATGTCGATCATGTTGTCGAGGCTGAGGCACGAATCGAGGAAGGTCTCGACATCTTCGTGGCCCTCGGCCTGGCCGTGGCGCTGGATCCGCGTGGCGTGGCTCGCCAGCTCGTCGATCATGTGCCGGTTGGTCGGCGCGAACCACAGGTTGTTCTTGAAGAAGTCGCAGTGCGCATAGACGTGCGCGATGACGAGCTTTTGGTCGACCATCGAGTTGCCGCGCAGCAGGTACGCATAGCAGGGGTCGTTGTTGATGACCAACTCATAGATCTTGGACAAGCCCCAGGAGTAGCTCTTGGAAATCTGGTCGAACGCCATCCCGAAGCGCCAGTGGGGATAGCGCACCGGGAACCCGTCGTAGGCGGCGACCGTGTTCATCTCGGCCCAGCTCACCATCTCGAAGACGGTCGTGAAAAAGTCGAGTCCGTACGACGAGGCGACGTCGCGGATGCGGCGCTGCAGCTCAGCCAGTTCGCGGGGAAGACTCATTGACCGGTCCCCAGGAACTCCTTGATCGAGCCCATGATGCCGTCCTTGTCCGGAATGTCGGACGTGATGACGAGATCGTCGTTCGGAAAGGCGCCGTCGAGGTCGTTCTTGAACTGGCCGGACCCGTACGTGGACCGTACCTGCCCGTAGCAAAACACGTTCACCTTCGGCAGCAGCCGCTCGCGCAGTAGATCCAGGCAACGCGCGGTGTCGCCGCCCGACCAGTTGTCGCCGTCGCTGAAGTGGAACGGGTAGATGTTCCACTCCTCGGGCGGATAGTCGGCGGCGATGATCGACTCGCACAGCTCGTACGCCGAAGAGATCTTCGTGCCGCCCGACTCGCGCAGGTGGAAGAACGTGTGCTCGTCCACCTCCTTGGCCTCGGCGTCGTGGACGACGTAGCGGGTCTCGATCTGCTTGTACTGGCTCTTGAGCCAGGTATCGATCCAGAACGCCTCGATGCGTACGATTTCCTTTTGCTCGTCCCCCATCGAGCCCGACACGTCCATCATGTACACGATGACGGCGTTGCTCTCGGGGATCATGCGCGGTTCCCACGAGCGATAGCGCATGTCGTCGGGCACCGGCACGACGACGCCGCCGGAGCGTTCGAAGTTGCCCGACGCGATTTCGCGCTTCAGCGCGCGCTTGAACGTGCGCTTGAGGTGGCGCAGCGAAGCCGGTCCGACCCGGCGGATGCCGGTGTAGCGGTTGACCTCGGTCGTGAGCTGCTTCTTGCCTCGCGGCTGGATGTTGGGCAGTTCCAGCTCTTCGCCGAGAATTCGCGCAAGTTCCTCGAGCGAAACTTCGACTTCAAGCTCGTGCTCGCCCGCCTTGTCGCCGGCTTCGCCCTGGCCCTGCCCGGCCTCGTCGCCGTCGATCGGATCGCCGGGATCGCCTTGGCCCTGCCCGACGCCGCCGCCCTCGTTCGATCCGTAGCGGAAGCGCGGAATCTGGATTCGGGGCAGCGGGATGGTGACGGTCTTCTCGCCGCGTCGCGCGATAAGCGAGCCGTTCGCGATGTGCTTTCTCAGGTCGCGACGGATCGATCCGCGCACGATCTGGCGAAACCGCGTGTGGTCGAGATCGATCTTTTGGACCATGCGCGCTACGACCTCGCCTTGACGTCCCCGCGCGCGAAGATGCTGGCCACGAAGTTGAGCGCGTCGGTCGCCGACTCCTCGTTGTAGCCGTAGTTCTTGATCAGGCGCGCCTTGATGATGTCGATCTTTTCCTGCGTCTCCCGGTCGACGACCGAGCTGACGAGGCTGGTGAGCTTGATCGAGTCCTTCTGATCCTCGAAGAGCTTCTTTTCCAGGGCGCGCTGGAGACGCGGGTTCATGCGGTAGTCGAAGTTCTTGCCTTCGACAGCCAGCGCCCCGATGTAGTTCATGATCTCCCGGCGGAAGTCGTCCTTCGCGCTCTCGCGCACGTCGATCTTGTCCTCGATCGACCGCATGAGCCGCTCGTCGGGCTCCTCCTCCTGGCCGGTGTAGACGTTGCGCACCTTTTCCTTTTGCGTGTACGCCTTGACGTTGTCGATGTAGTTCGCACACAGCCGCTGCACCTGCTCCTCGTCGGCGGCGATGGCTCGCTGGACCTCGTTCTTCACGATCTCCGCGTACTCGTCCTTCGCGATCGTCAGGAGGTCGCCGTAGTGCTTGCGCGAATCCTCGCTCGTGATGAGCGAGTGGTGGTCGAGGCCACCTTCCAGCTCGTTGAGCACCATGAACGGGTTCACGCACGTGGTGGAGTAGTCGCGCACGAGCGCGTTCGAGAGCTTGTCCTGGATGTAGCGCGGCGAGATGCCTTCGAGGCCTTCGCGCGCACTCTCCTCGCGGAGTTCCTTGACGTTCTCCTCGGTGTAGCGCTCCAGCGACTTGCCGTTGTAGAGCTTGAGCTTGTCGAGCAGCGACAGGTCGCCCTTGCGCGCGGGCTTCAGCCGCGTCAGGACGGCCCACATCGCAGCGACCTCCAGGGTGTGCGGCGCGATGTGCTTCGCGATGCGCTCCTGGTTGAAGTCCTTTTGGTAGATGCGGATCTCGTTGTCGAGCCGGAGGTTGTAGGGCACGTCGATCTTGACCGTGCGGTCCCGAAACGCCTCCATCAGCTCGTTGTTCATGAGCTTTCTGTACTCGGGCTCGTTGGTGTGCCCGATGATGACCTCGTCGATGTAGGTCTGGGCGAACTTCTTCGGCTTGATGTTGTGTTCCTGCGACGCCCCGAGAAGGTCGTAGAGGAAGGCGACATCGAGCTTGAGCACCTCGATGAATTCGATGACGCCGCGGTTCGCAACGTTGAACTCGCCATCGAAGTTGAACGCGCGGGGATCGGACTCGGTCCCGTATTCGGCGAGCTTGCGGTAGTTGATGTCGCCGGTGAGCTCGGTCGAATCCTGGTTCTTCTCGTCCTTGGGCTGGAACGTCCCGATGCCGATGCGGTCACGCTCGCTGAGGACGATGCGGCGCACCTCGACGTGCTCGAGCACCTTGTCGAGATCGCCGTCGTACTTCTCCATGAGCTGATCCATGTAAAAGCGCGAGACGGGATCGGGTTCGCCCTCGCAACGCAGCCGGTAGCTGTCGGTGGAGCGATCGGCGTTGAGCCGCTCGAGGATGCGCCGGCGCGCTTCCTTCGGAAGAATCCGCAGCGGTTCGTCATGCATGGGCGAGGGAACGAGAATCTCCTTGCCGTTCTCCTCCACTCTCCACGAATAGGTGTAGAGCGCGCCTTCCTTGCTCCGGCTGTAGTGCTCAAGCCCCCGCTTGATCAGCCGCACGATCGTGGACTTCGAGGAGCCGACCGGGCCGTGCAGGAGCAGTACGCGCTTTTCCGTCCCGTAGCCGTACGCCGCCGACTTGAAACAGTCGACCAGCGTCGAAAGCGTCTTCTCCAGGCCGAAGATCGCGTCGTGCCCGGAGCCGAGCGGATCCGAGAAGAACTTATACCTGGTGATCCTCTCCTTGCTGACGGTCACCTCCTCGGTCCCGAACGACATAATCATGTCGTACAGGCGCTGGTGTGCCGTTCGGATCGCGTCCGGCGTGCCGATGGCGAGGTCGAGGTACTGACCGAAGGTCCCCTTCCACGACAACTCCCGGAACTCCTCCGGGTTGTGCGCAGAGCGAATCGCGTCGACAAGTTCGGATTTCGAGACCATTTGTGCGACTCCAATGAAAAAAGGCCGATGAGGTCCCACCCCTGCGGGCGGCGCCTCATAGGCCTTCCAAGGGGTTCAACCGCTGAAGGCAACGCCGGTTCGCCAAAGATCTGAGTGCGGAGCGCATTGCTCCCCCATCTACAGTTCGGCCCGCGCCCCTCAAACCTTGACGCCGCCCCCGCACCCCCTGTTCTAGGATCAAGTCTCCGGACCAGGTTCAGGCGAGAGCAAACGGACGGCGATGCGCGTTACTTCGTCTCCGCTTCGACGAACAGGCCGCCACTGTTGACCGCGAGCGCCTTCAAGGTCGGGGTCTTGCCACGGCCCAGGGCGACAACATGGACCTTGCAGCGGCCGGCCGGGAGCCGGGCGTAGTGCGCCTGGAGCGCTTTCAGCGAGGTCGTGCGCTTGGTTTCGTGGCCGTCGGTCAGGATAAACAGCTCGGCGCGCGACTTCGGATCATCTTCCAGGGCCTCTCGGAGCATCGCGATGCCCGTCAGGATGGAGCGCATGATGTCGGTCTTCTTGCCCGCCGGAAGATCGTTGATCCAGCGCTCGACGCGCGCCTTCTCCTTGGTTGTCGCCGGCACCAGGGTCTTGGCCTTCGCAAAGAAAAACAGGCGCTGGTCGAAGCACAAGACGTTGAAGCGCACGTCCGAGGGCAGGTGAAACAGCGCTTCCTTGAGCTGCCGAAAGTGCGACGAGCGCGCGTTGCGATGCATGCTGCTCGACATGTCGACGACGAAGATGGCCCGCTTTTCCTGGATAGGAATGCCATAGATCGTGGGCACAAGCCCCCGGATCGGACCCTTCTTGACCTCCACCTTGCGCGGTTTCGTCGTCGTTCGGCGCGAGCCGTCCGCACGGTGTTTGGCCGCCGCCTCCTTGGTTTTTTGGGCGAAGTGGTCGCGCCACTTCTGCTGGTTGGTGCCGAACGCCATGCCCGTCAGCCGCTCGAGCACCTCGGCGGCACGCGAAGCGACGGCGAGGTGTTTGTCGGCCAGCGCGTCGATCAGCGGATGGATCGCCGTGTTGCGGCTACCGGAAAGCAGCAGGTCCACCATGGCGGCGCGGGCGCGCCACGAAGCGTCTTCCGAAAGCACGCGAACGATCGCGGCCCGCAACATGGGGTCGGCGTGATCGCGCACGATACCGTGCACATGGGCCCGGACCGTCTCGTCACGATCAAAGACGGTGTTCACCAACCGGTCGAGGCTCCGCTCGGTCCGCAGGGCCAAGAACACATCGAGGATCGCCCGGCGCACATGCGGTGCGGGCTCCTTGCGCAGACGCTTGCCGAGTTCGGCGGCAGCCTTGTTGCGTTCCTTGCGGTCGGCGTCCGGACCGATCGCCCGCCGCATTTCCTCCAGCGCCACGACACGGGAACTCGCATCGTCGCGCCGAAACGCACGCCGAACCTGCACGGCGAGGTCCCCATGGGCGAGCGCCGCGACGAGCAGCAAGGCCCCCGCGCGCCGCATCAGCGCCCGCGCTTGGCGAACTGGGCGAGGATTTTTTCGAATTCGCGCACGAGCTGGTCCCTTCGTACCTTATGAGGAACGACGTGCAGCGCCGAAAGGGCGGCCTCCGCTGCCTTTTTTGAGCGGATTTTTTTGAGTGCGTGGAACGCCGCCGTACGTGATCCGGCGTGCTTGGACTCCAGAACAAAGCGGACGAGCGGCTCGACGTTCTTATCCACGCCTGTTCGCCCCAGCACCCGCGCTGCGCGCATCCGGGTCAGCATGTCCGAATCCCGCAGCCCTTCGGTCCGTGCCAGTTCATAAACCCGCTCGGTGGGCCGGGGCAACTGCGCGCTGGCCGCCATGACGGCGCGACGCCCGGAGGCGCCCAGCGTCCGCCAGTGGCCCGCGAGTGCGTCGATCGTATCGCGGTCGCGAATACTGGACATCGCGGACGCGGCGCGGCGTCGATCGTCCGGGGTGCCCTTCTCGACCAGTTCAAGGAGTATCTGGCCCGACTTTTTGTCCCCAAGCTTGCCCAGCACGCGGATCGCCGCGTGGCGCACCGTGGGGTGCGGTGTGTTGTAAAAGATCGACTGGATCTTTTGGACGTGCTTTTGATCGTTGGAGAGCCCGAGCACCGACAGGAATTTTTGCTGTAGCCCCGGCTCGGTGGTCTCGTCGAACCTGGTCGCAACCTCGTCGAGCAGTCCCGGCAGGCCCCGCTTGAGGCGCAGCACCTGAAAAATCGCGGACTCGGTCTGGGATTTCAGGGGCTTGCCGAGCATGTCCAGAAGCTTGCGGGTCTCCGCCGGGCCGGCCGACTGACCGATGGCGCGCACGATCTGGTGCTCAAGAGGAAGGTTCTTCCCGAGCATGTCGAGCAGTGCCTCGTTGACCCCGGGCGCGTGGATTTTTCCGAGTGCGTTGTAGATGGCCCTCAGGGTCCATGTATCCCGGGTCGATCCGTCGCGCACCTTGTCCAGCAGCGCAATGGCGACCGCCTTGTCACCCTGCATCTGCCCGAGAATCTCACCGATCATCCAGCGTTGCCCCGGCTCGACCGTCGTGAGCATTTCCAAGAGCTTCTGCTTTACCGGCAACGCAACACGGTGGCCAAGCTTGCGGACAAGGTCCAGGAGTTCGCGATATGTGTCTTGGCGTAGCTTGATCTTGGTCCGGTCCAGCGCCATCATCTGGTCGAGCAGCGCGAGCACGCGCGACGACATCCGGGCGCGCTCGGCAATCGTCGTGGCGTCGTCCCAACCCTCCCGCTTGGGGGTGGCGTTTCGACCGAGGATGCCGCGGCCGGATCGGTTCCCGCGGTTCGTGACGACGGTCGCTACGGTTCCGGTCTCCGCGCCCCCGCGCCCCCCATTTGCTCCGCCCGACGTTCCGGCGAACGGCGTCCCGCGGCCACGATGGCCCGGCCCGTCGTCGCCCATGAGGTTCAGGACGAGGAACACGACGGCCCCCGCACCCGCAGCGAGCGCGACGACCATGGCCAGGGAACTTTTTCGTTTCATCGGTTCGGTGCCCCGCCCCTTCATGGGTTCGGTGCCCGCCTCATTATCGCTTGTAGTCACGCGATTTGGACGCCGCGGCCGCCACAAAACCCCCGAAGAGTTCGCGGCCGGCCCGACCGGGCAAGAGTTCCGGGTGCCACTGAACCCCCAAGAACCAGCTTCGGGACGGGTGTTCCAGCGCTTCGACGAGGCCGTCCGAGGTCCATGCCGAGGCCACAAGTCCCTGCCCCAAACCGCGACAGGACTGATGATGGAAGCTGTTGACGGCGATGCTCTTTGCCCCGACGGCTTCGTGCAAGACGGTGCCGGGGGCGACGACGAGGTCGTGCCACGGGGCGTCCTCGACCGTGCGCTGGCTGTGGCAAATCGGATGCTCGGCCTGCGTCACGAGGTCTTGAAAAATGTCGCCGCCCAACGCGATGTTCATCATCTGCACGCCGCGGCAGATCCCAAAAACCGCCAGGTCGCGCTCCAGGGCTTCCGTGACCAGGGCGTATTCGAAGAGATCGCGCCGCTCGTCCACAACGTCGATGCGCGGATGCGGCTGCTCGCCGAACGCACGCGGGTGCGGATCGTCCCCGCCGGTGAGCACGAGACCGTCGATCCGGTCCAGCAGCGCGCCGGCCGCCGCCGGAGCGGTATTCGGCAAGACAACGCAGAGCCCGCCGGACGCTTCGATCGCATCGACGTAGGCCCGCGCCGTCGTTTCCGCCGGACGCGTCTGCCGCGCCGCCGGAAGCATCATGGTGCGGGAAGTCAGACCGATGATCGGACGCACGCCGCCACCGTAACCCCGGGGGCTCTCGGTATCTGCGGTTTTTGTCGTGGGGCCCACTGCTAATGTTGTCGGCATGAAGGCTACCGCGTCGGCACCCTGCCGGATCGATCTTGCTGGCGGCACGATCGACATCTGGCCGGTCTGTTTCGCTTTCGACCGGCCCGCCGTCACCGTCAACCTCGCGATCAACCTGCGCGCCCGCGCCATCGCGGAAGACACCGACGACGGGTTTCTGCACATCGTGTCCGAGGACCGCGACGAGGCGGTGCGCCTGCCGGTCGATGCGATCACGCACGAGCGTCTCGGCCTGGCGACGCGGATCGCGGCGTGGCTCGGCTGCGAGGACGGCCTGCATCTGCGGGTGCGCTCCGGCCCGCCGCCGCAGTCCGGCCTCGGCGGATCGAGCACCCTCGCGGTCGCCATCGCCGGTGCGATCGGCCGCCTGCGCGACACGACGCCGAGGCTCCGCGCGATCCAGAACGTCGAGACGATGCTGCTCGGCGTCCCGACCGGCTACCAGGATTACGTTCCGCCGCTGTACGGCGGCGTCCACGCCATCCGCGCGGTCCCCGAAGGTCTCGAACTCGAGCACCTGGACGGTGCGGAGGAGTTCCTTGCGGACCACCTCGTCTTGGTCGATACGAAGATCGAACACCAAAGCGGCATGAACAACTGGGAGGTGACGAAGCGCTTTCTCGACGGCGATACGGCTGTCCGCCGCTCGATGAACCGCATCCTGGATCTCGCCGAGCAGATGCGCGACGCCGTCGCCGAGCGCGACCTCGACGCCCTCGCCAAGACCCTCGACGCCGAATGGAACGAACGCCGCGCCCTCGCCCCGGTCGTCTCGAACCCGGCCATCGAAAAACTGGTGGAAGCGGGCCGAAAAGCCGGCGCCCGCGCAGCCAAGGTCTGCGGCGCGGGCGGAGGAGGCTGCATGGTGTTCGTGGTAGACAAAGCCAAGGACGGCGATGTCCGTGAGGCCTTGGAGAAAGCGGGCGGCAACCCGTTGCAGTTCACCCCGGACCCGGATGGCCTAACCATCAAATAGCCGCGCAGCAGCAACACGCACGCTGGAACTGACAAAACACGCGAAGCGGATCTTGCAGCGTCATCGCTCCAGCACGGCAAGGATCTCCAGGTGAGGTGTTTGCGGGAACATGTCCGCCGCCCGCGCCCACTTCACCGGCCAGCCGAGGCGCTCGATGTCGCGCGCCAGCGAGACCGGGTTGCAGGACAGATACACGAGGCGATTCGCGCTGCTCTTGCTGATCACGGCCAGGACGGATTCGTGGCAACCCGCGCGGGGCGGGTTCACGAGGACACTGTCCCAGTCGCCTGTCGCGTCCTCGGCACGGATCGCCTCGAACCTGCAGCGTTTCGCGAGGTCGTTGCGGCGGGCGTTGCTTTGGGCCGTGTCAATCGAACGTGCGGAACGATCGACCCCGTGCAGGCGCGCGTTCGGTTGGGCGCGCAGCGCCAGCAGGCCGGCGACGCCGCCGCCGCAGTACAACTCCGCGAGTCGGTTCCCTTCCAGCGCCGCCGCGGCGTCGCGGTACAGGACTTCGGCGACATCCGGGTTGCCCTGCATGAACGCGGTCGGCGGAATTCCCGCGGCCATGCCGTCGTAGGTCTCTACGAGGGGCTCGCCGGCCACAAGATCCTCGGACGCGTCGGAGCAGATGCGATTGCCGGGGTCGTCGTGGCGCTGCAGGTAGAGCGCCGCGACGGGCAGGCGCGGATAGCTCGGCGGACTGCCGCGGTAAACGAGCGTTGCCTGCACCTCGCCTGCACGGTTGCCGCGAATCAGGACGGTGCGGATGCGCGGATCGTCCACGCGATTGCGCACCCGGGCGGCGACCTTTTCTATCTCGTGGCGCAACACGACGCATCCGCTGGTGTCCACGAGGCGCGTGCCGCGGGGCGGGCGTGCACCGAACTTCAGGCCACCCCGCACATCGACCGCGAGGAGGAAGGTCTTCGCGCGGTAATGCAGTGCGTTCGGCGACGCGACGGTCTCACGCCACTCCTTGACAGCGGGAAGCTGGGATTGAGCCTGCGTGAGCTTGAGCGCAAGGGCCGCGCCCACCTCGATGTGCTGCAGCCCGCAGCCGCCGCAGCGATCGTGGATCGGGCACGGGGGCTCGCGCCGCGCCGGGTGCGGCTCGATCGCCTCCATCCACTTCCCGACCGCGACCGGACCGCCCTTGGAAACATGCAGCACGCGCACGCGCGCTCGCTCCCCGGGCAGTCCGCCGCGCACGCGAACTCGCCGTCCGTCTGCCTCCCCTTCGGCTTCTCCGCGCTTGCCGATACGAGTCGGCACGAGTTCGATGGCATCGCCTTGTTTCACGGGTATCTCCGATTGCTAGTCGAACGCGGACCAGTCCTGGGGCGGCGTCCGCTTGGTGCGCCGAAGCCGAACGGGCAAACCGAGGCCGAGACCGAGCGGTACAACCACAAGAAATGCCCACCACCCGAAGTCGTCGATCGCGCGCAGCGTCGCGACCAGCCAAAGGGCGAAGAACATGGCGGTCTTCACGTCGAGTCCGGTCGGATCCTCGAGCGCGAAGAAGACCGCGTACGCAACGATGCCGACACCGACGGCCGTCCAGCCGCCGACGCCGAGGGACTCGAGCGCGAACGTCGCGACCGCCGCGACCAGCAACACAACGAGGACGTACAGCACCACGGCGGCCACCTTGCCGTTGCCCGGCGCGGTTCGTTTGTCGCCCGCTGCGATCATGCCCCATGCTACCGCCAACAATCCTGATCCGATGTTCACGAGAGCAGCGTCAAGAACAGCGCCTGCCCGACGAGGTTCGCGTACACCCCTGCCATGAGATCGTCGACCATCACGCCCCACCCGCCGGGAATGGCTTCGAAGCGGCGCACCGGCCACGGCTTCCAGATATCGAACAGTCGAAAAAGCAGGAACGACGCCACCAGCACCGGCAGGGTGCGCGAGGCCAACGGCAGCCACAGCACGGCGACAAGGTAGCCCGCCACCTCATCCACCACGAACCAACCCGGGTCCGTGCGGCCGGCCTCACGTTCCGCCGCGCGCGCCAGGGGCACGCCGACAAGCGTGATCACGACCGCGAGAACCGCGATGCCCAGATGCGGTGCGGGCAACCAAAGACAGAGCACCGCCGCACCGACACCGGCGAGCGTGCCCCAAGTCCCCGGCGCCCGAGGCAGAGCCCCAAGCCCGAACGCAGTTCCCAGCAGATAGACCATGGTCGCCCCGTAGGTTTACGCGAGACGTCGCCTTTGGCGAGAAACAGCCCTAATCGAAAACCCTTCGACAGTTCGGCGGGGCCGGCAGTACGCCGCTGCCGCCTGCGAATCACCACGGCCACCAAGACCCCGGCAGTCAGGGTCATCAAAAAAGGAGACCAGCCAAGTTGTTCGTGCACGTGGGTCAGGCACCCGATCGCCACGCCTAGGGCAAGCCCCTCGAACGCGCCGGGACGGGGCGCCCAACGGGCCAGCACGATGGCAAGCGACGCGGCTCCGCAGCCCGCGACCAGCGAAACGGCCCCCTGCACAACGTCAAGGGTGTGCCCCATCGCAAACATCGACAAAAACCACGCCGCCATAAAAGGCACGATGCCGGATGTGTCACCACGCTTGTCCATCTCGCTCGCCGCATCGAGGATACCCGAGCAGTCCCGGTGACGGCCGTCCGCTGCATCGGCTTGTTGGACCGGCCGCGCTGGGAACTGGATTCGAGCCACAGAGGACACCGAGATCACAGAGAGACTCGCTAGATGCCATCCACCAATCGCGGACTGCCGAATGACCAGGCCACGCTTCGATCTCCCCTCTCGGTGATCTCTGTGATCTCTGTGGCAAGAACTCCTCCTCGCCCGGCCCAACATCCAGTCGCCGCGGGCCGGGCGGAGCGCGACGCATCCGAAGCCCAACCGATCGCGGGAGACGACCGGCGGCCCGCTGCCCCCGCGCCCCCTGATCCTGTGCCCCCGGCTAACGAAAATCCGCCGCAGGCGGAGTTTCGCCCGTCAATTCAGGCCAACGACACGCCCGGCTTCGATGTCGGCGAAGCGCACCGCGACGTGCCGGCTCACGCCCGCTTCCGGCATCGTGACGCCGTAGAGCGTGTCCGCGACGGTCATTGTCGGGCGGGCGTGGGTGATGATCACGAACTGGCCCTTTTCGGCGAACTCCTTGATCATCTGGCACATGCGCACCGTGTTGGATTCGTCGAGGGCGGCATCGACCTCGTCGAGCAGGCAGAACGGCGGCGGCTTGGTCTGGTAGATCGAGAACAGGAGCGCGACGGTCGTGAGCGAGCGTTCGCCGCCGGACAACAGCGCCATGTTGCGCAGCTCCTTGCCCGGCGGGCGTACGCGGATCTCGATGCCGGAGCCGAGCACGTCCTCCGGGTTTTCCAAAAAGATCTCCGCCTTGCCACCGCCGAACAGCTTGCGGAACGTGACCTGGAAATGCCCGCGAACCTCTTCGAACGTTTCCGTGAACTGCTTCGTGCAAACCTCGTCGATCTTTTCGATGGTGTCGCAGAGCTGCTTGTCCGCTTCGACGAGGTCCGTTTCCTGCTTACGCAGGAACTCGAGCTTCTCTTCGACCTCCTGGAGTTCGTCGAGCGCGGCGTGGTTCACGTTGCCCAGCCGCTCGAGTCGCCGCTGAAGGTCCGTGATTTCGGTGTCGAGCTGCTCGGCATCGGCTTCGCGGGTCTCCTCGTCGATCTCGACCTCTGCGAGTTCGAGGCCGAAGTCGCGCCGGACCTGGTCGAGCAGCGTATCGACGCGGAGCCGGAGCTCGTTCTCGCGCAAGCGGTGGCGCTCAAGTTCCTCGCGGTGCTTGTCGTGCAGATCGCGCAGCTCGCGGACGCGCCGGTCGCCGGCTTCGAGCCGTTGCTGCACTTCCCGCGCCGCCGCACGCCGCTTCGAAACATCCGCGGCGAGTTCCGTGAACTTCTTTTCGCGCTCCGTCGCGACGCGCTCCAGCGCCTCGATCTCATCGAGACACGCCGCGCGCCGCTCGCGACAGATGCGGGCTTCCTCGGTCCGGGCCTCGGCCTCGCGCCGCGCCGCCTCGATCGACTCCTCCAGCGCTTCCACGCGGTGCCTCACGGCCTCGAGTTTCTCGGTCCACCGGGCTACGTCAATGCGGGCTTCCGTCTGGCGCGCTGCTGCTTCCTCGCGCTCCCCGGAGGCGCCGGAGAGTTGTTCCTGCGACGCGCCCGCTTCCGCGTCGAGTTCCTCGCGAATCTGTTGCGACGTCGCGAGTCGCTTGGTCGCGCGCTCGCGCCGGGCACCGCACTCCGCGATCATCCGCTCGACCTCTTCGCGCTCGGCCTTGTCGAGCCGGCACTCTTCGGCCCGTGCCGCGGCTTCCTTCTCGGCGGTCGCGAACGACTCGGCAGCGGTGCGCAACGCCGACCGGGCGCTGAGCAGCCGCGGCTTCAGGTCGGCGACCGTTTCTTCCCAAGTCCGCATGCGCTCGCGCGCCGCCGCGAGACTCGACTCCGCCTGGCTCACGTCGGCGTGGTTGGCCTCAAGGCGCGCCGCGACGTCGGTCAGCTCGGTGTTGCGCACCACCAGCCCGCGCCCCGCGTCGCCGGTGCCGCCGACAATCGCCCCCGACGCCTCGACCTCCTCGCCGGTCAACGCGATGCAGCGCGCCGTGCCGTTCTCGGGCTGCGCCAGCGCTTCCTCGAGTGTGGCGACGACCCGCGTTCCGGCCAACAGCCCGCCCAAGACATCGCCGTCCCTACCCAACGCATCACGGCCCGACCCATCACGGCCCTTCCCCGTGATCGAGGAGACCGTGATCGACGCGAATCGATCCGGCATGGGGCGACGGCGTACGCGGTCCAGCGGCACGATCCGCACGCGCCCGCGCTTGCCTTCTTTGAGCCACGCAATCACGTCGCGCGCCTGCTCGGTCGTCTCGACGATCACCGCTCCGGCCAGATCGCCGAGCGCCTGGTCGAGCGCCGCCGCGTGCTCGCCGGCATCCTGGACGAGGTTGGCCACGGTTCCGAGCACACCCTCGCGCGCCGCTTCCAGCAGTGCGCGCGAACCGTCGGTCAAACCCTCACCACTCTCGACAAGTCCCTGCAGCATCTCCTCGCGAGCCTGCAGCGCCGCGCCCTCGCGCCGCGCCCGGGCCACCCTCTCGGCGACCGCGTCGATCTCCTCGCGCGTCGCGCGGATCGCGTCGTCCGCGGCGGCGAGGCGGTCCTCGATGGCCCGCACCTCTTCCTCGGCCCGGCGCACGGACAAGTCGCGCTCATCCCGGCGCGCCTCGATCTCCACCCGCTCCCGGTCCGCGCTGGACGACCGCTCGTCCATCCGCGCCAGCCGCGCCCGGATCGTCCGTTCCTCGGCATCGCACGAGACCTGTTCGTTGCGCGCGATCGTTTCCGCCGCGAACGCCTCGGCTCGCTGGCTGTCGATCGTTTCGCGCTGGAGCCGAAGGACGGCGATGCCTTTTTGCACTTCGTCCAGACGGGCCTGCGCTTCCTCCAGCGCCGCGGCGCGCGCGCGCGTTTCGCCGTCCGCCTCCGTTGTGGCGGCCCGCGCCTGCTCGAGCTCCTGGGACCGGGTGTCGGCGCGCCGCGCGGCGTCCGCACCAAGCCGGCCCGCATCGTCCGCGCGCGTCACAAGTTCCCCGGCCTCGCGCATGCGCGCCGCGCGCCGCTCCTCATCCGCGCGCCGCTCGGCGACGAGTTCGGCCACCGCCGCCTCGGCCACGGAAACCTCGTCGCGCAGCCGGTCGATCACCTTGCGATCGTCCGCGCCCGCGTCCACGGCGCTTTCCAGATCGCCGCGCGCCGCCGTCTCGAGGGTCACGATCTCCTCAAGCTGGCCCTGCACGTCGCTTTGGCGGCGGGAGAGGTCGTGGTACCGCGCGAGCGCGCCGACGATCCTCTTTTTCTTGAGTTCTTCGGTGAACTCCTTCCACCGCCGCGCCTTGCCCGCCTGGATCTTCAGGCTGCGCTGGCGCGTCTCGTACTCCGCCAGCATATCCAGCATCCGGGCCAGGTTTTCGCGCGTCCGTTCCAGCTTGCGCTCCGTCTCCCGACGGCGCGCCCGGTACTTGGCGATCCCGGCGGCCTCTTCGAAGACCTGGCGCCGCTCCCGGGGATCGGCACGCAGAAGCCGGTCGATGTTGCCCTGCTCCATCACCGTCAGCGCCCCGGGACCGCCGCCGGAGTCCATCAAGAGCTCGCGCACGTCGCGCAGCCGCGCCTTGTTGCCGTTGATCAGGTACTCGCTCTCGCCCGACCGGTACAGTCGTCGCGTCACGACCACTTCGAGGTAGTCGATCGGCAGCGTCCGCTCCTCGTTGTCGAGTACGAGCGAAACCTCCGCGAACCCCTGGCCCTTTCGCGAGTCCGTGCCCGAGAAGATGACATCCTGCATCTCTTTGCCGCGAAGGCTGCTGGGCCGCTGTTCGCCGAGCACCCACTTCACGGCGTCCACGACGTTGCTCTTGCCGCAGCCGTTCGGGCCGACGATGACCGTGATGCCGTCGTAGAAGTCGAACTCGGTCTTGTCTGCAAAGCTCTTGAAGCCGTGCAGGATGAGCTTTTTGAGTTTCATGCTGGGAGTCGCGCTGAAAGATGCGGCGGTGCGACGCGGAACAGCGGAAAGTCTAGTTTACTTCGGGCCACCCGCGCTTCCGGGGTTCCCCGTGTCTCTCGGGCGTTCGGGGCCTCCCGGGCGTTCGGTGCGTTCCGGGCCTTCCGTGCCCGGGTTCTCGCCACCGCTTCTTCGGGGCGGGAGCACGGACCGGTCCGGCCACGGAGCCAACCGGACAGCATCGACGCGCGGATCGCGCGCGAGCAGGCACGCGGCGTCGTACAACGCCTCCGGCGCGGGCGCGGCCTCGCGAGGAAAGCGCAGCGTCAAGGTGCCGGACGACGGCTCGAGGCGTGCCTCCACCTCGTGAAAGCAAAGCTCGGGCGGCAGCGCGTACCCTTCCGTGTCGACGTGCGGCTCGGGGTCGTCGGGACGCGCCACGGCCGCGAACCGGCGGCCGGCCTCCCCGTCGCGGTCCGGCGCCGCGGCGACGCGCAGCCGGACGGCCCGCCCCTCCTCGGCCAGACGCACCGACGCATAGGAGCGCAGCCGGCCGGCCAGACGCGCAGCGCCGGCGGCACCGGCTGCCAAGCGGTCAGCGGCGGCCCGGACCCCGACCAGGTGGACGAGGTCGTAACCCTTGCCGAGCGGCAGCACCGGTCGGGCGCCGGCCGCGACGCGGTACAGGGGAGCGGCCGGATCGGCAGCCAGAGCCGCGAGAAACGTCCGTTTTTGCTTGGCTGCCTTGACCGCGAGCACGAGGAGTTGGTCCAACGCTTCCAGCAGGTCGTCTTCCGAGCGGCCGGCAAGCGCCCCCAGATTGACCGCCACGGCGGACGCGATCGGCATCGCCGCGGTCCCGCTCCGCTCGGGCGCGGGCAGCCGGTACCACGATGACGCCAGCACGGCGTCATCGCGGTCCCACGCAACAAGAATCCGTCCGGTCTCGGCCGCGGCGGCCAGAACCGGAAGCATTACTGTCCGGTAGCCCGCCTCGTCGATGCGCGCCGCGGGAACGCGCAGCACGAGTTCCGGCAAGTGCTGCACCCGTCCGCTGCGAAACCGCGCCCAGTGCTCGCGCACCAGGGCTTCGGCCAGGCTGTCGGGTTCATCCGGTAATCCGGCCGACAAGACGACCCGAAAACCCGCGGCGTCATTGCCCGTTTCCAGGGCCGTGTGCGATAGCAGACGGCGGGCGGACGCCATCGCCCCCCGCGCCCCTGTCGAGCCGGCCCACTCGAGCCCCTCGGGTGCGGCGTCCTCGACCAGCAACTCGCGGGTCACCAGCGGACCCAGCCGGCCGATCCGCCGCGCGATGGCCGTCACCCAGGCATCGCCGTCCCCGGCCTCACTACGGTCAAGCCGGATCGCGGCACCGGCCCACTCGAACGGGCTGCCCACGTCCAGCACATGCAGGCGCGCGCCCAGATGGGCGTCCACGACGTCTTCGCCGTAGATTTCGCTGAGCGCGTACTGCGCGAGCACGGAGTTGGACACCGCCCGGCGCAGCGGTGCGGGGCCGTCGGCGCGCCAGCCGTCGTGGCGCTTGCCGCGAACCAGGGCGTCCAAATCAAAGCGAGGCAGGCCGATCAGCGCCTGCCGCCCGACCCGATCCTGGAATCCACGGTCGAACAGCTCCGCCTCGACAAGCGAGCGGATCACCGACGTCGTGACGCGTTCCACGCCGCGCTCCATGATGCGGCGCTCGACGCTGGCGGCGACCTGGGCGGCCACCTTCGTGTCCAGATCGGCCTCCCGCGACAGCGCATCCGTGATCCGCGCCTTCGACCAGGAAGTCAGCCGACCGCGCACGGGGCTGCCCACGACGGGCCCCGCCGCCTCGCCAAGGCCTCCCGTCTGCTCCACGCGTACGACCTCGCGGGCCCGGGCCCGCCGCTCGCGGTACAGGATGTAGGCCTTGGCCAGACGGGCATGCCCGGTCTCGATCAGGACCTTCTCGACCATGTCCTGGATGTCCTCGATGCCCGGCACGCGGCCTGCAAAGTTCTTTTCCAAAAACAGGGTCACCACGCCGGCCAACTCCTCGGCCAGGAACCGGTCTTCGCGCCCGGTCGCGACCCCGGCCTTGTGGACGGCATCCGCGATCTTCGCCTCGTCGAACTCGACCAGGCGGCCGTCGCGCTTGCGGACCTTCGTGATTCGGCTGATCACTTCTTCGGCTTCTTCTTCCGACCCTTGCCTTGGGTCTTGGCCGCCGGTGCCCGGGGCTTTGACCGCTTCGCTCCCGTCCTCAGCAGCGGTTTGACCTCATCGACGAACTCCGCGACATCCTTGAAATCGCGGTAGACCGACGCGAATCTCACGTAGCCCACCTTGTCCGCCTTACGCAGCTCCCGCATGCACAGTCGGCCAATGAACTGGGAAGGAACCTCGCGCTCGAACTGGTCGGCGACGGTCTGGTCCACGCTGGTGACGATCTTCTCCAGGGTGTCCATGCTCACGGGCCGCTTTTCGCACGCCTTCAGCAGCCCCATCAGGATCTTGCGGCGCTCGAACGGCTCGCGCGAGCCGTCCTTTTTGACGACCCGGATCGGGGACTCCTCAATGCGCTCATAGGTCGTAAAACGCCGCCCGCAGGCCGTGCATTCGCGCCGCCTGCGGATGGCAAAACCGTCGGCGCTGGCCCGCGAATCAAGGACGCGGTTGTTGCCCGCCTTGCAAAACGGGCACCTCAAGAGGGCACTCCAGGCCGAAAGGCACAAGATGTGGGCACTTCGGGACGCTAGCACGCTAGGGATTGTGTGTCAATCCGCCGCAGACCCGGTCGTAGCGACTGCTTGACCCGGGGCGCCGCGGCCAACATACTAGGCGCCTTATCGTCGGGTCGACCCGCCGGAGAACAGCTTGCAGATCGCCATCGTTTCGGACATCCACGGCAACGTCGAGGCCCTTGAGGTCGTGCTCGCCGACATCAAGCGCAAGATGATCGGGAATATCGTCTGCCTCGGGGACATCATCGGATACGGCCCGAACCCACGAGAGTGCCTCCAGGCCCTCATGGACTGCAAGGTCGTGCTCATGGGCAACCACGAGGAAGCGGTCCTGTACTACGGCGAGGACTTCAACCCGAAGGCCCGCGAGGCCATCGATTGGACCCGCGACCAACTCAACCGGCCCGACTGCCCCAAGGAAGAAAACTACGACCTGTGGAACTTCCTCGGCGTGATGGAGCAGATCGTCGAGACCGACGAGGCCATGTTCGTCCACGCGTCGCCCCGGGATCCGACGAAGGAATACGTCACCCCGGACGACACCCGCAAGAACAAGGACAAGCTGCGTGACATCTTCACGCACTTTGATCGGGTCTGCTTCATCGGCCACAGCCACATCCCCGGGGTCTACACGCAGGAACTGCGCTATATCGACCCCAAGACGATCGGTAGCGAATACCGGCTTGAAGAGGGGCGTAAGGTCCTGATCAACGTCGGTGCGGTCGGACAGCCCCGCGATGGCGACCCGCGCGCCTCGTACGTCACGTTCGACGGCAGCAAGATCAAGTTTCACCGCCTCGAGTACGACTTCAACAAGACCATGGAAAAGATCAGGAAGATCCCGCGACTGCCGGACTACCTGGCCGACCGCCTGGCTCAGGGACGCTAGCCAACGGCTGTCGCCCCCGCCCCCGCTTTTTTACTTCTCGGAGTTCAGCTCCTCTTTCTCAGCCCGGCGGTGCGCCGCCGCGACCCCCCATTTGACTGATGCCGCGCCAAGTCCTCACGATCGTCATCTTCGCGCTCCTGGGCCTGTTCCTGTTTCAGACCTGCTCATCGAAGGACCAGCTTCCCCCCGCCCTCGGCCCCGTCGAGTCCGGCAAGCGGCCCGAAACCCGACTCGACAAGCTGACCGTCGGCGACATGTCGGTGGAGCTTGCGCCGGACGGAACGGTGGTCTCTGTGCAGGGGCCGCAGGATCCGGTGCTGCGACCGCTTGCGAAAGGGCGCCGTCCGTTCAACCTGCTGCTGCGGGTCAAGCAGCACAAGATCGGACTCGAGAAGGCCCTGGGGGGCAAGTGGCGGCGCGAAACAATCGACGGCGGCGCGGGACGGCGATTCACGCTGGAGAACGAGAACGGGTTCAAAGTCGTGCGCACCGTTCGTCCGGCTCCGGACGGCGACGGGCTTGACCTCGAGATCGAGCTTTCGGGGATGCCCGAGAACCTCGACTCGCTGTGGCTGACCGGCGCGAGCGGCGTCGCCATGCCCGACGACGGCGGCAGCGCGTTTTGGGTCAAACACGACAAGGCCGTGGCGGCGGGCGACGCCGAACTGCGTTCGTTCGCCGAGCTCGTGCAGGAGCGCGAGGAGGAGCGGCTCAAGCGCCAGCGCGCCGCCCGCAACGACGAGACCGTGCCCAGGCGTTTCGACCAGGCCCAGCGGGTCGGGATCAACGCGCATGAGCACGTGACCCGGTTCGGCCTTGTCGGCGCCAAGTACGCCGTCGCGTTCCACGACCTTCCCGACGAGGTGACCACGCTGCGCCTGGATGTGTTCCGCACACGCCGCGACAACATCGGCGAGACCCCTGAAATCGAGAGCTGGATCGAGATCGCGCCCGGGAAGGGCAGCTACAAGGGCACGTTCGGCCTGCGTTGGCTGCCGAGCGACAGCGTGGCCCGGGAGACGCGCACGGAAGCGCGGCAGGTCGTCTTGGAGAACGACAGCTTCCGCGCGGTCCTCACGAGCCGCGGCGCCGCGCTGCGATCGCTCGCGCTGAAGACGTTTTCGACCGAAGACGGCGAGGAGCCCACCGAGGACACGTGGGTTCCCATGATTCGCGATCTGGTCGGCCCGGGCAAGCGCGCGCTGACGTTGAGCGGAGCATCTTCGACGTACGGATCCGATCCGGCGCACGAGATCTGGGAAGTGGCCGAGGCGACCGCCGACCGGGTCGTGTTCGCCGTGACGTCGTCGAACGGCTGGCGGTTCCGGAAGACCGTTACGCTTCCGCGCGAGGGCTACGCCCTCGACATCTCTATCGAAGTCGTGCGCCCGGACGGCAGCAGTGCCAGTGAAGCGAAGTTCAGCCTCGTGGGGCCCGCCGCATCGTACGTCGCCGATGCCTACCGTGGCACGTTCGCTTCCGAACCCGCCGGCGGCGGCATCCTCGAGCGCGGCGGCGATGATGATGATCGCACGATCGACGACCTCGAGACGGACGGGGAGCTGAGCGGCTCGTACGGTCCGTCCAACCGCGGCAAGCTGCGCGCGATTTTCGTTCGTGGCGCGTACTTCGTCTGCGCACTCGTCACGGACGAACCGGACACCGACGGCGCGAGCCCGCCCACGGTAACCACCGCTCGCCTGCGCTATCTACGCCTCACGAGTTCGGTCGAGCGACCCGATGGCTCGATGTCGGACCAGTCCGTGCTCGGCCGCGTGACCGCCGCCCTGCCCTTGAGCTCCAGCGGTTCCGGCCGCGTGCGATACCGCTTCTACGCGGGTCCGAACGCGCGCAGTGAACTCAAGCCGCTGCGGATCGAGGACACCGTCGACTTCGGCTTTTTCGGTTTTCTCGGCCGAGGCCTGATGTGGCTGCTCAGGCTGTTCCAAGGCCTGGTGGGCAACTGGGGCGTCGCCATCGCACTCCTGACCTTCGCGGTCCGCGCGATGCTCCTGCCGATCTCGTATCGCACGCAGGTCGGCATGCAGCGTTACCAAAAAAAGATCGCGAAGATCAAGCCGATCCTCGAGGAGCTGGAAAAGCGGTACGGCAAGAACCAGCAGAAGATGAACCAGGAACGAATGCGGGTCATGAAGGAGCATGGCGTCGGCTTCCCCTTGGGGTGCCTGACGATGTTTCTTCAGATTCCCATCTGGTTCGCGCTGTTTCAGGCCCTGCGGGTCGAGTTCGCGCTACGCCACGCCGACTTCCTGTGGGCCAGCGACCTCTCCATGCCCGACCGGGTCGCCTCGTTGCCGTTTTGGCCGCACTGGTTGAACCTGTTCCCGATCCTGATGCTCGTCTTGTGGGTCGTGCAGCAGAAGTTCGCTCCGACCTCGGGCAGCAAGGATCCGCAGATGGCCATGCAGATGAAGATGATGCGGTTCATGCCGTACCTCTTCTTCTTCATGCTGTACCGCTACGCGTCCGCACTCTCCATCTACATGTGCGTGTCCTCGACGTGGACGATCTTCGAGAGCCGCTACGTCCGCAAGGCCATCAAACGCATCGAGGTTTAGGCACCGGGAGCGCCGTGGCGTGGAAGAACCGTGCGAGGGAGCAAACGGACGGCGATGTCCGCCGTGCGCGGGACCATGCGGCCGAGTTTTTTCGGTTAGGTTTTGACACCCCGGCGGGCTCCGCAATCGCGCCATGCGCGCCACTGGTTAGATTCCGCCACTTCGTGCGATCTCGTGGCCCTTAAGGGACGTGAACCGCACCTGTCAGCCCCCGCGTTCAAGCCCGGACGACACGTCACTCGACACCGGCAGCCCTGTCGACGGATGTAGCCCCCTCAACACATATAGTGACGAAGAGATCGTCGCGTGCGCGCTCAGTGATCCCTTGAGTGATCCCTTGAGTGATCCCGCGAGTGATCCCGCGAGCGCGCCGGCTGGCCTGCGCGGAGGCGCACACGACGGC
This sequence comes from Planctomycetota bacterium, assembly GCA_021776735.1. GTDB lineage: Bacteria > Planctomycetota > PLA2 > PLA2 > PLA2 > JAJFFH01. Next base: position 102,911 of record JAJFFH010000062.1, read on the forward strand.
CTTTTCGCGGCCCGACGGCTCCTTGCCCTGGCCGGTCCATTGCGCCGTCTAGCGACCCGAAGCCCGGGCGAACTCCGCCGGATTGGTGGCCTCGATGCTCCGGCCGCCGACCGACTCTGCGCCTGTTTCGCACTCGCCCGGCGGCTTCTGGAGCGAAGAATCCGTCCGGGCGAACCGTTCACGGGACCGCGCCAGATCTTTCGCCACTACCACGCCGCCCTGCGTGACCACAAACGCGAGGTGTTTTTGGTCGTGCTGCTGGACGCCCGCCATCGCGTCATGCGCGAGGAGGTGATCTCCGAGGGCTCGTTGACCTCGTCGATCGTCCACCCGCGCGAAGTGTTCATGCCCGCGGTCCGGGACTCGGCCGGCGCGGTGGTATTCGTCCACAACCACCCCTCGGGCGATCCGCGTCCGTCCGAGGAAGACATCGCCGTCACGCGCCGGCTGAGTCAAGCGGCGGAGGTGATCGGTATCCCGATCCTCGATCACCTGATCATCGGCGACGGCGAGTACTCCAGTTTCAAGGAGGCTGGCCTGTTGTAGGACCATGACCCGCCCGACAAATCGTGCGCGGTATGGCCGAGGCCCTTCCCCGACGGGGCCTCCCCGACAGGGCCTCCCCGACAATCCGCATCCCACACTGGTTGTCCGCGCATTGGTATCCCTCATCTTGGATGGCCCTTCACTCGCTCGCTGAGTTCCACGAAAGCCCGTCCCGCAAGACATTTCTCGATCGGGGAATCGCGCCGCCCGCGGCAACGTGTGTGCTTGTTCCGCCGCCGACCGGATGGTCCGGTCGGCCCGGCTCCGCCAGCCCAGCCAGGTCTCCAATCTCGCGCATTCCGGCGGCGCCACGAGGGAACCCGTCGCGCATCGTCCGGGCGGACGATTCCCCTTTCGAGAGACCGCGGGATAGATCGCCGCGACCTAGACGGCATTCCGGTGTTTCAATAGACGCGCAGCGCCATGGTTCGTTCCAAGTCCGCCCTTCTTTCCACTTTCGTGCTCTGCCCCGCCGTGCTCGCCATGGCGTCGATTTGGACCACGCTGGCGCCCGGGGGGCTCGCCCGAGCGGAACCGACAGAACCGAGCACCGAAGCGGTGCAGGCCAACGAGCAGGGCATTCGAAGCCTGCTGGATCGCGAGGCGGATCAGGCGGCCACCGCGTTCCGCCATGCCCTCGCCAAGGCGCCCGACAGCGTCGTCGTGCGCCGCAACCTGGCGGCGGCGCTCGCGGCCGGCGGCGAGCGACGGCGGCTGGAGCGCAAGCCCTGGGAGGCGGTGGCGCTGTTTCTCGAGGCCGTTGGGTTACACCCCGAGCGCCTGCTCTACCGGGTCCAACTAGGCCGCGCTCGGTTTCAGACCGAAAACAACGGCGCGCGGCTCAGCGCCCATGAGGACTTCAGTTGGGTTCTCAAACGCGCCCCGGACCATCTGGATGCTCTGGTCAGCCTGGGCGAGATCGAATACATGGAACGGCGGCTGGACGAGGCTGTCCGGCTGTGGAGCCAAGCGCTCGCACTACGACCTCACGATGCCGACGTGACCACGCGGCTCGCGAAGGCCCGCCGCGAGCAGACCGTGGAACGGTCTTTTCGTGAGCTTCCGGGGCAGGTCTTCCTGCTCCGATACTCGCCTGATGTGTCCGAGCCGCTCGCGGCGAGAGCCCTTCAACTATGCGAGCAGGCGTACGGAGAGCTGTCGAAGAACTATCAGAGCTATCCGGACCGCATCGTCGTTACGCTCTACACGCCGGCACAGTTTCGGTCGGCGACCCGAACCCAGGGGTGGGTCGCGGGTCTCTGGGACGGCACGATCCGCCTCGCTGTCCGGCCCCGACCGCAGGACGCGGAGTTGAGAGCGACAATTCGTCACGAATTGACCCACCATCTCGTGCGCGCGATCACCCGCCATGCGCCCGTCTGGCTGCATGAAGGGCTGGCCCAGATCAACGAGGGCAAGCAGGCGGAAACCGCGGAAGCGCGCCTTGCACGCGGGCGGTCACCTCAGCCCAGAGAGTTGGACGCGCATATCCTCTCGCAGCGCGATCCACGCCGTGTCAGCCGGTTCTACGACATCGCCCTCGCGTACACCGCCTGGCTGAACCGCACCCGGAGCGGAGCGGTTCAGGACCTGTTGCGCTCGCTGGCCAAAGAAGAGTCCATCGACAGCGCCCTGCGCGCGACCTTCGGCGAATCACGTCGCGCCCTCTTCGAGCGATGGAAGGCCACGCTGGTGCGCTAGGCTCTGTTTGAAGAGTGAACGGAACGGCCAAGGCCAAGGGAGAACTCGGCCTCAGGACACGCGACGAACGGCTATCGGTCCTCGACGAGGATTTCGACGCGCCGGTTCTTCCACCGGTTGGTCTCGCTCGTGTTGGGAACCCGCGGCCGGTGAGGCCCGAATCCGGCGACACTCACCCGGGCACGGTCGAGTTTGCCTGCACCCACGAGGTACCCCCACACCGACAGCGCGCGAGAGACCGAGAGTTCGATGTTGCCGCGCGGAAAACGTCTCTTGGTTTCGGCGCGCTTCACCGGGACATCGTCCGTATGCCCTTCGACGCTGATGCGAGCCCCCCCTTGGCGCAGGGCTGCCGCAACACGGACCAGAGCGCCGCGGCCCTCCGGCGTAAGGTTCGCAAGCCCCGTCTTGAACAGCACCGACTCGCGCAAGACGAGGCGATAGCCGCTGCCCGTCTGTTCGACCTCGATATCGCTGTCCCCCTTGAAACGGTCGAGCGCCCGACGGACCTGCTCGCTGATATCGGCTTTCGCTTCCTCGACGACCTCTTCGGTGCTTTGGACCTTTTCGAGTTTCGCTTCCAGCATTCGCACTTGCTGGTGCAGTCGAACCCTCTCGCCGGTTAGGTCGTCGATGCGCTGTTGCTGCTGCTCAAGAACCCCATGGAGATTGCGATTCTCGTTTTCCATGCCTCTTGGGTCGGGTCCCGACTGGCAGCCAGTCAGGCTCAGCGCCAAAAAGCCCAACAGCACGGGCAACAACGCCAAGGGTCGGCGCAAGGGGGAAGATTGAACCGTCCGAATGGACGGGGCGGATCGAACCACGTTGGTCTCCTCTTTGGGCGGACGGAAACCGGACAGTCCGAGTGACACGAGCGACAGCAGCAGCGCGTGCGAACCGGACCGGCACTCCGATCCTCCCAAACCGGGTCGTAATTACTCCCGATAAGGATACCCCTGGGCACCCCCGAAGGCAGACGCAGCAGCGCCCGTCAACAGACCCGCGGCCGACCCGGTCAACAGAACCACGGTCCGCCCCGATCAACAGACTCTGCCTAGCCCTCGGGCCCAGCTTGTTCGTCAGCCCAGGCTCTACCCGTCGCCTTCGCCGCAGCCGCAGCCGCAGCCGTCGGCCTCTTCCTTGACGACGTTGATCCTGTTGATGGCCTTGCCCTTTTCCTTGATCGCCTCGTCGACATCCTTCTTTGTGCCGAGGCTCTCGTAAAACCAGCCGGACATGGTCTTGAACATGCCGGCGAGCGGGCGGTGCGCGTTCTTGACCGGCACGACCTCGTTGTTGCCAGCCTTAAGGGCGACGGACACGCCGAGACCGATCACGATCGCGCTCAGCACGAGGCAAAAGGTCATGCCCGGGCTGCCAGCATCCGCGTCGGAAGTGGTGCGCCGGACGGTCGCGCGGGCCGGTCGCCGGACGGCGGGAGAATCGATCTCTTCGAGCTCCTCGTCATCAACCTCTTGCGTGAGGTCCGCGGAGAGGTCGATGGGCTCGGTCGTCATGCCGACATCGTCGCCGGTGTCTTCGATGAACGTGTCCTGGCTGGAGATCTCCTCGGTGGCGAGTCCGGGATCACCGAGATCAACCTGGTCATCATCGGTGCTCTCGAACACGAGATCGTCGGTCAGGGTCTCTCCGGACTCCTCGAACGCCGGAGCCTCGTCCTCGAGCGTGATCTCGGAGAGGACGGTCTCCGAGGTCTCAGACCCCGGACCCTTCGTGGCGATCTTATCGATCTCCGTCTTCTTGAACTTCATGATGTCGCCTTCGCGGAAGGCGGAAATCTCGCCCTCAGAGACCAGGCGCTTCAGCTTGCCCTCGTCGATCTTGAGCTGACGGACGACCTCGTCGAAGGTGTAAAACTCGCCACTCTTTGCCATCGCGTTGTTCCGTTCCTGTTTTTGCGACCCCGCCGGCATCAGCGCCGAACGGCCCGCGAATTCTACTTCTTTTTCAGCGCTTTCGCCGCCGCCTTTGCGATCTGACGGTCGAAGAGCCGTTTCATTTCGTCCCGGGTGTACTTGGACCGATCGTTCCAGCCGCTGATCCTGAGGTCGTAGTCGATTTTTCGACCGCCGAGGAACTCAAGCCCCTTCTTGCGGGCAAAACGATAAGTCGCAAGCTGCTCGTTCTTGGCGTCGAGCACGAAGAGCACCGACTCGCCGCTACCGACCGGACAGGTGACGGCGACGAAGCGGTTGTTGCTGTTGGAATCCGATGCGGTGACCGTCGTCGTCCGCCCCTGAATACCGGGCCGGAAAGGATCGCCGGGGATCTGAGGCGTCGGAATCTGCGGGGTCACCGGAGCGCCGGTCCCGCCGACGGGCGTCTCCGGATCAGTCCCACCCCCGCCGTCCTGGGCCTCCGCTGCGGGCAGACCAATGCCGAACGTGCCCCGACCGACCGTAAGTCCGGCCCAGAACACAAGCGTCGCCGCGAGGACGGCGATGAGGACATCTCTTCGATCACGCATTCGTTTCTCCTGACCCGGACACGAAGATTCACGGCCACGCCGGAGCAGGAGCTGCAGCATTGAAACAATTTCCCCGTGAGCCTGCAAGCCCCCACCCGAGATGCCGGATCCGAACGGATCAGGCTAGGCGTCAGCGGTCACCAAGAAGTCACGCAAAACCCGCGAACGCGGGAACGGCGTGCCCGCCATGGCGCCGGAGGCGCGGCGGCTGGGACGGCGATGTTTGTGGCGGCTCCTCGACCGGGCACGAGCCGGCCTCGGACCGCCCCGGGCCGCCCCTCACGCAGGGACTGCGCCACGCTCCAAGATCCGGGCGGCAACCGCCCCTATCGACGTAACCCGTTATCTGACAGTGGTCTGGGCCATCGCCGACGCCACGGAGCGGCTTGCTAATCCGCGGCCCGACCGGCCCCCGCTGACCTACGCACTCGGCAGGCGGATTCGAATTGTGGTCCCCTCGCCGGGCGTCGTGTCGATTCCAAGGGCGCCGCCGTGGTCCGTGACGATGTGCTGCACGATGGCCAGGCCCAGGCCGGTCCCCTCGCCCTCCGGCTTGGTCGTATAGAACAGATCGACGCAGCGACGGGCCGCCTCCTCGTCCATTCCGGTACCGTTATCGACCACCTCGATGCACACGTCGCCGCGATCCGTTTGCGTTCGCAGGGTCACGGATCGCGCTTCTCGGCCCGTGGCGCCCGTCGCATCGATGGCGTTCAGGACGAGATTCAAAAGCGCCTGGGTCAACTCCTGCTCGTCTCCCACGACCGGGGCCACCGGCTCCAGTTCGAGCGAGAGAACGCAGCCGGAACTCTGGGCACGGTGCCGCGCCAGGGCCTCGACGCGCCGGCAGGCGTCCAGCACGTCCACCTCGGAGGGCTCGCGCTGGCGCGGCGTGAAATCGAGGATGCGTTCGACGATCGTCTTGATCCGTTCGAGTCCGTCCAGCGCCAACTCGAAGTACTCCGCCCGGCGCTCCGCGGAGAGGTCGTCGCCACGAAGCTTGCGCAGCGCGTTCAGGGTGCCGCCCAGGGGATTGTTGATCTCGTGAGCAAACCCCGCGGCCAGGGATCCCGTGGCCGCAAGGCGTTGCGCCACGACGAGGCGCCCCTCTGCCGACTTCGCCCGGCCGAGCGCGCCCATGACCCGCTCCGCCAGATGCTGCTGGTACTCGTGGACTTCGGTCGCCATGCGGTTGAAGCTCTCGACAAGGCGCGATATCTCGTGGTCGCCGCGAGGCGTGACCGGCTCGGGCGCGCGCCCCTCCGCCACGGCTCGCGAAGCCGCCATCAAATCCTCGAGCGGCCGCAGGACCATGCGGCTGAAAAGCAGGTAGGTCGCGAGCACGAGCACGACGGTCCCGCCACCAAGGAACAGAAAAATCCGGCGCTGCGATTCGCCCGCCACCCAGCGCGCCTCGTGGGAGTACGACACGTAGTAGCCGCGGACGAACGCGTTTCGGTCCGCACTCAAGAAAAGCAGCCCATCTCGGTCCTGGTGCACGATGGCCTCACCCCGACCCACAAGCACGCGCAGCCGGCTGACCCGTTCTTCGCGCTCCTGTTCGTGACCGGCGGGCCATGACGTCTCGACCCGGCTGTCCGGTCCACGAAGCCGAACGACGCCGCGGACAAAACGCCACGGCTTGGTCGATTCCATCTCCGCGTCGGGTGCGGTCGCGACCCGCACCGCCTCGGCGAAAGCAGCGGACCCCACCTCGGGTTTGCGCAACCCGACGCCGCCGGCCACGATCAGCAGGACCCCTACATTCACCGCGGCAATGACGAGAAGAAGACGCAGGCGCAGCGACATGCGCCGTGACTCGCCTAGCCCGCTTTGCTCGTGGCCACGTGTTTAGCCGCCTGTCAGCGAGTCGATGATCTTGAGCAGCGGCAGGAACAGGGCCAAGACGATGGCGAACACGGCGCCACCCATCACGACGATGAGGAGCGGCTCGAGCAGCGATGTCAGGCTGCCGACGGCGACATCGACCTCCTCATCGTAGTTGTCGGCCACCTTCATCAGCATCTTGTCGAGTTCACCCGTCTTCTCGCCGACATCCACCATGTTGATGACGAGGTCGTCGAAGATGCGGGCCTTGGAGTTGCCGAGCGGCTCGGCGATCGATTCGCCTTCGCGGATGGCATCGTGCACTTCGCCGATGATTTCTTCCATCACGGCGTTGCCTGCCGCGCCCTTGACGATGTCGAGGGCTTCGAGAATCGGTACACCCGAGGAAATCAGGGTACCGAACGTGCGCGTGAACCGGGCGACGAGAACCTTCTTGTAGAGGTTGCCGATGATCGGCATGCGCAGCTTGGTCTTGTCCTTGAAGTAGCGCCCGCCGGGGGTCATCCCGACAAGGCGGGGAAGCCCCCAGATCAGCAAGAACATGCCGAGCAGGAACGCCCACCACCACTTCACGAGCCATTCGGACATGCTCATCATGAACTTCGTGATGGGCGGCAGGCCCTCCTCGCCGCCGGGCAGGCCACGGAAGACCTGCTCGAACTTCGGGACGACCTGCGTCATGATGAACAGCAGGATCAAGACGATCACGATCAGGACGGCGATCGGATACATCGCCGCGCCCTTGACGCGCCGCCGGAGCTTTTGGGCCTTCTCCTTGAAGCTCGCCAAGCGCGCCAGGATGACGTCCAGGACACCACCGGCCTCGCCGGCCCGCACCATGTTGACGTACAGGCCGTCAAAACAGCGGGGATGTTTGCCCAGCGCCTCGGACAACGACGCGCCGGATTCGACATCGTCGGTGACGTTGATCAGCACGTTCTTGAAGTGCCCCTTGGCGAGCTGTCCTTCGAGAATCTTGAGGCAGGAGACGATGGGAAGGCCGGCGTCCTGCAGCGTGCTGAGCTGGGTCGTGAACAGTGCCAGCTGCTTGTCGGACACCCCGCCGAGACCGAAGCCTCCACCCTTTTTTTGCGGGACGTTCGCGACTGCTTGGGCCTTCTTGCTGGCCATCGATGCTCCTTCCGTGTACCTGCGTACCGATTCCCCGCGACCTCGGACCGCCGGGACGGGCCAACATCATTCACAAAGGGTGAAGGAAAGGCAATCCCTCAGCGGGGATTTGGCCGCCGACGTCCGCCGGAGCCGATTCGAAGTCCCCACGGAGACCCCGTAGCGGTCCGAATCGGGTAACGAACACGGACCAAAAAAACTCACGAACGGCGATCCACGTTCGGCGCACATCGCCGTCCGTACGCTGTCTCGGACAGCGCGTCAGACGGTCTGCATCGTCTCGCGCAGAATCTCCTCGACCGTCGTGATGCCGTCGTACAGCGCCAGCAGGCCGCTTTCACGCAACGTCCGCATTCCCTCCCGCCGGGCCGTCGTGCGGATCGCAGAGGTCGGGGCGGCGTCCATGACCAGGTTCCGGATCGTGTCCGAAACGTTCATGATCTCGAAAAGAGCGACTCGGCCGCGGTAGCCGGTGCCGTTGCAGGTGTCGCAGCCCTTGCCGTACCGGAATTTCTTGCCGACAACCTGCTCCGGATCGATGTCGAGCTCCCGCAGAACCTCGATGGACGGTTCGTACGACGTGCCGCAGTCCGGACAGACCCGCCGCACCAGGCGCTGGGCGACCACAGCCTCAAGTGTCGCCGCGATCAGAAACGGCTCCACGCCGATGTCCACGAGGCGCGTAATGGCCAGCGGGGCGTCGTTCGTGTGAAGCGTCGAAAACACGACGTGGCCCGTCAGGGACGCTTCGACGCTGATCTGGGCCGTCTCCCTGTCTCGAATCTCACCGACGAGGATCATGTCCGGGTCTTGGCGCAGGATCGACCGCAGGCACCGCGAATACGTGGTTCCGATCTCCTCGTTGACCTGGACCTGGACGATGCCCTCTAGGTCGTACTCGACCGGATCCTCGGTGGTGATGATCTTGATCGCGACGTCGTTGGCATGGTTGAGCATGCTGTACAGCGTCGTCGTCTTGCCGGAACCCGTGGGCCCGGTCACCAGGATGATGCCGTGCGGCAGCTTGATCAGCTCCCGGATGTGCTCGGCCTCCTTGTCGCGCAGCCCGATCTGATGGAGGTCGAGGCTCACGACGGAGCGGTCGAGAATACGCATCACGCATGACTCGCCAAACATCGTCGGCAGCGTCGAGACGCGCAGATCCACCGGTCGGCCACCGATAGCGAGGTCGATGCGGCCGTCCTGCGGCACACGCGTCTCGGAGATATCGAGACCGCTCATCACCTTCACCCGGCTGATCAGTGCCGTGGAGAGGTGCAGCGGCGGCGCTTCCAGTTCGAACAGCACGCCGTCCACGCGATACCGGATCTTGAATTCATCCTCGAACGGCTCGAGGTGGATGTCGGATGCGCGGTCGCGGATCGCCTGATACAGGATGTAGTTCAGCAGCTTGCGGACCGGAGCGGCGTTCGCCATCTCCTCGGCGTCCTCGAGGTCCGTGACGCCGCCGCGCCCCCTTTTCGCCGTCGCCGGAATCGATGCGTCGTCCTCGATCTCCTTCAGGATCGACTGCATGACGTTTTCTTCGGTGCCGTAGGCCTTTTCGATGGCCACCTTGATCTGGTCGGCGTCGGCCACGACCCCCACGACGTCGCAGTTCGCGGTAAACCGCACGTCGTCCAGCGCCGGCTTGTTGTTGGGATCGGCCATGGCGACGACGAGCTGCTTGCCGTCGAACGTCAGCGGCACGAACTGGAACGGCCGCGCGATCGCCTCATCGACTTTCGCCACGGCGTCCGGCTGCGGCGCAATCTGGGTGAGGTCCACGACCTCCATGCCGGACTGCCGGCCCAGCGCCATCATGAGCTGGTTTTCGGTGATGTGGCCGGCTTGGACGAGGATCTGGCCGATCTGGCCGCCTTCCCTCTTTTGAACCTGAAGCGCCTCCTGGATCTGCCCTTCGTGGAGGAGCTTCATGTCCTTGAAGACCTGGCCCAGCAGCTTCTTGCGGGCTCCGAAACGGTCGGCGTGCGCCATGGCTGTTTCCTTTTCTCTCTTGCGCTACAGGCCCGAGAGCTTGTCCTTCATGGTTCGGGGCTGGGTCGCACGCACCATGGCGGTTTCTATCGAGATCTTGCCTTCCTTGACGAGCTGCACCAGATGGTCGTCGAGCAGGAACATGCCCTGGTTCTTGCTCGTCTGGATTGTCGACGGGATCTTGAACGTCTCCGCCTTGCGGATGTGGTTCTCGATCGCAGGGCTCATGATCATGACCTCGAATCCGGCGATGACCCCGGTCCTGTCCTCGCGCGGCATGAGCACCTGCGAGATCACGGCGAGGATCGACACCGAAAGCTGCACGCGGATCTGCTCCTGCTGGTCCGCCGGGAACTGATCGATGATGCGGTCCATCGTCCGCGCCGAGCCGGTCGTGTGCAGCGTCCCGAACACGAGGTGGCCCGTCTCCGCTGCCGTGATCGCGGTCGCGATCGTTTCCTGATCGCGCATTTCCCCGAGCAGGATGACATCGGGATCCTGGCGCAGCGCGCGGCGCAGTCCGTCCGCGAAGTTCGGAAGATCAACACCGATTTCGCGCTGGTTCACGATGCACTTCTTGTGCTCGTGGTAGTACTCGATCGGATCCTCGATCGTGATGATGTGCTTGTCGTAGTTCGTGTTGACCGAATCGAGCATCGTCGCGAGTGTCGTCGTTTTTCCGGACCCTGTCGGCCCCGTCACGAGGATCAGCCCACGCGGCCTCGTGCAGAGGTCGCGCACGGCTTCCGGGAGCCCGACCTCGTCGAAGGTGAGGATCCGGCTCGGAATCAGGCGGGCGACGAGCGCCGCATGGCCGCGCTGACGAAAAATCGCGATCCGAAACCGTGCCCGCTGGCCGTGCGCGACGCCGAAGTCCGCACTCCCGCTTTCGCGGAACTCCGTCAGCATTCGCTCCGGCGAAATCGACTCGACGAGTTCCATCGTGTCGGCGGGCGTGAGCGGCGGGTGCCGGACGTTTTTTAGATGTCCGTGCTTGCGGACGACGGGCGGCCGCCCCGTCGTGATATGGAGGTCGGAAGCGTTCTCCTCCACGAGGAGGTCGAACAACTGTTGGATCGTCAGGTTCAAGTGTCTAGACCTCTCCGACCGTGCCTGTCACACGGAGGATTTCATCGACGGAAGTCATTCCCGAGAGGATCTTGCGTACGCCGTCCTCACGCAGCGTCAGCATGCCGCCGGAAGCGCGAGCCTGCTGCCGCAGTTCGAGCGTCGACGCGCCGTTAAAGGTCAGGTCGCGCGTCCGCGCGTCCATCTCGAACATCTCAAAGACCCCCTTGCGCCCACGATACCCGTCGAAGCGGCACTCCTTGCACCCAACCGCCTTATAGATGGTCTTGCCCTCGATCTGTTCCGGCGTGAGCCCGAGGGCGCGCAGTTTCGCAGGCTCCGGCTCCCACGGCGCCCGGCAGGACTTGCAGAGCACGCGAACCAGGCGCTGCGCCATGATCGCGAGGACCGCGGTCGAGACGAGAAACGGCTTGACGCCCATATCGACGAGACGCGTGAGCGCGGACGGCGCGTCGTTGGTGTGCAAGGTCGAGAACACGAGGTGACCCGTCAGGGCCGCCTGGATAGCGATGTCCGCCGTTTCCATGTCGCGGATCTCGCCGACCAGAATGATGTTCGGAGCCTGGCGCAGCATCGAGCGCAGGATCCGCGCGAAGTCCAGGCCGATTTCGTGGCGTACCTGGCACTGGTTGATGCCCTTCAGGTTGTATTCGATCGGGTTTTCGGCCGTGATGATCTTCACGTTGGGCTGGTTCAGCCCCTTGAGCGCCGCATAGAGCGACGTGGTCTTGCCCGAGCCGGTCGGCCCGGTAACGAGGAAGATGCCGTTGGGCTTTTTGATGATCCGCTGGAAGCGGGAGAAGTCGTCCTTGTGGAACCCGAGCTGTTCCAGATCGACGAGCGCGACTTCCTTGTCCAGGATTCGCATCACCATCGACTCGCCGTGCGTGGCCGGCAGCGCCGAAACGCGCAGGTCGATGGAGCGGCCCAGCAGATCGACCTGGATGCGGCCGTCCTGCGGCTTGCGCTTTTCGGCGATGTCCATCCGGGCCATGATCTTCAGGCGGCTCAGGATCGGGCCCTGGATGTCTTTCGGAAGCGACTTCGCTTCGAAACAAATCCCGTCCACGCGATAGCGAACGCGTACGCGCTCCGTCATCGGCTCGACATGAACATCGCTGGCGCGCGCCCGCAGCGCCTCCTCCAGCATCGTATGAACAAGCTGGATGATGGGCGCCTCGTCGTCCTCCTCGGCAGCCGCGGCGGCCGCGGGTCCGCGACGCTGGACCTTCTCGCCGATGCCGTAGTGCTCGGCGCGCGCGTTCACGAGACACGTCGGCGTCGTGAGCGCGAACCTCAGCTCGGCATTCAGGACAAACTGCAGGTTGTCTGCCTGATAGACCTGCGCCGGATCGGAGATCGCCACGATGAGCTGCCGGCCCTGCTGCTTGACTGGAATGATGTCGTACTCCTCCACCACGTTGGGCGGAACAAGATCGAGCACCTCCTGGCGCAGCTTGGCTTTGGACAAATCGACGTACGGCAGCTTGTTTTGCCGGCACAACGCCTTGGTCACCGTTTCCTCGGCCACCATGTTCAGGTCGATGAGCGCTTCCCCGATGCGGGTACCCGTCCGCCGGGCGTGCGTCATCGCTTCTTCGATCTTCTCCGGGGTCACGGCCCCCATCTGGAGAAGAATCTCCCCCAGTCTTTTTCGAGGCTCCACGCGCGATCTACTCCTCCGGCCCGGGAAGGGCCCCTGCGTAGCCCTGGAGGGCCCTGTGTCCAGCCGAACGCCGGGGACCACGCCCCCGGTCACGGCTACCTAGTATTCGGGCGGCTCAAGTCAAAGTCAAACGGGGGGCCGGATTGAGTAAGCTCGCGCGCGTGCAACGCGCAGCCCTTCTTCTCGCTCGCGTCCTCCTGGTCGCCGGGGCCCTCGCCGCGTGCGCATCCCGGCCCCCGCCCCCCCCTGACCACCTCGATCGTTCGCTGCCGGCGGGCGCATTCCGTGTCTTCCGCGGCGCCGTCGCGCAAGAGGACATCTTCACCGAGTGGATTTGTCTGAGCGACGGGTTTCGCCGCCGCTTTGGCGTCCCCACCCGCGCCGAGTACCGCGACGCGCGCCAAGTAGCGCTGAAACAGGACTCCTTGGCAATACGCGGCATTCTGCGCGCGGAGGTCGAACGGGGCGAGTCCCTACCCGACGGACGAGTACTGCTTCATTTGGACCTACCGCTGTGGCTGTCCGGACGCGTCTGGATGAAGAGGCAGGATGTGCTCCGGATCGAATTCAACGAGAAAGGCGAGACCCCGGTGTACCTGGAGCTGGACGAGCGGCGCCTCGGATGGGGCAAGGACGTTGCCGGTATCGTGATTTCCGCGGACGACGTCGAACTGTTGGCCGACGATCTCGCCGAGGTCGCCGGCTTTCGCCGTTTTTTTGCCGGGACATGGTGGTTCATCGACGACTTCGAGTTCGGCAAGGAAAAAAAGAAGCAGGCGGGGCAATGAGCAAACGGTCGGTCTACTTCTTTGGAGGGGAGCAAACGGACGGCGATGCCTCCCAAAAAGAGCTCTTGGGCGGCAAGGGCGCGAACCTGGCCGAAATGGCAAGACTCGGGCTCCCGGTCCCTCCGGGATTCACGATCGCCACCACGGTATGCAGCCGGTTTCACGAAGCACTTCATGAAGCGGACGGCGCGGTTCCCGACGATGTCCTGAGCGAAGTCGATCAAAACCTCGCCCTCCTCGAACGGAGCATGGGTCTGCGTCTCGGCGACGCGCAGGCACCGCTCTTTGTATCCGTCCGCTCCGGCGCCGCGGTCTCCATGCCCGGCATGATGGACACGGTCTTGAACCTCGGCCTCACCGACAAGACCCTTGAAGGTCTGGCCGCGAGTTCCAAGAGCCGCCGGTTCGCGCTCGACGCCTACCGCCGGCTGATCAACATGTTCGGCGACGTCGTCATGGGCCTCGGACACGGGCGGTTCGAGGAGGCGCTCAGCGCGGTCAAGAACAAGACCGGCGCGCGGGAAGACACGGACCTCGACGAAGCGGGGATGGAACAGGTCGTCGCGCGCTACAAAGCGATCTACGAGAGCGAACTCGGCCACCCGTTCCCCCAGGATCCGCGCCAGCAGCTCACAAAGGCCATCGAGGCGGTGTTTCGCTCGTGGGACACGCCCCGCGCGCGCCGCTACCGCGAAATCGAAGGCATCACGGGTCTGCGCGGCACGGCGGTCAACGTCCAGGCCATGGTGTTTGGCAACCTGGGCGAAACAAGCGGGACCGGGGTCTGTTTCACGCGCGATCCCAGCACGGGCGAAAACGTGTTTTATGGCGAGTATCTGGTCAACGCGCAGGGCGAGGATGTCGTGGCCGGCATCCGGACGCCGGAACACATCTCCCGGCTCGAGCAGGACATGCCCCTTGTCTACAAGGAGCTGATCGGGATCAAGGACAAGCTCGAGCGCCACTACCGCGACATGCAGGATCTCGAGTTCACGGTGCAGGAGGGGCACCTGTTCATGCTCCAGACCCGCGCGGGCAAGCGCACGGCTGCCGCCGCGGTCCGGACGGCCATGGAGATGCTCGCCGAGGGCCTGATCGACGAAAAGGAAGCCCTGCAACGGGTCGAGCCGAACCAGCTCGACCAGCTCCTGCATCCCACGTTCGATCCAGCCGCGGCACGGCACGTCCTGGCGACCGGCCTGCCGGCATCGCCAGGCGCGGTCAGTGGCCAGATCGTATTCACCGCCGACGAGGCGGAGGAATGGGCAGGCCGCGGCGTCGAGGTAGTCCTCGTTCGCCGCGAGACGTCGCCCGAAGACATCGGCGGCATGCACGCGGCAAAGGGCATCCTCACCACGCTCGGCGGCATGACGAGCCACGCGGCCGTCGTCGCCCGCGGGATGGGCAAGTGCTGCGTGGCCGGCTGCGCCGCGGCGCAGATCGACGCCAAGGCCAAAACCCTCTCGTTTTCGCGCAACGAACTGAACGAAGGCGACTGGATCTCGCTCGACGGCTCCACCGGCGAGGTCATGCTGGATCGGGTACCGACGCGCGCACCGCAACTCGGAGAAGAGTTCGAGCAGCTCATGGCGCTCGCGGACAAGTACCGCCGGCTTGGCGTGCGCACGAACGCGGACAACCCGAAGGACGCCAAAAACGCCCGTGAATTCGGCGCCGAAGGCATCGGGTTATGCCGCACCGAGCACATGTTCTTCGAAGAGGACCGTATCGCGCACGTGCGCGAAATGATCCTCGCGGAGACCGAGGACACGCGCCGCGCCGCACTCGACAAGCTCCTGCCGTCGCAGCGCGAGGATTTTTCGGGCATCTTTGAAGCGATGGACGGCCTGCCGGTCACCATCCGCTTGCTCGATCCGCCGCTGCACGAATTCTTGCCCCACGAAACCGAGCGGCGAAAAGAACTCGCCGAATCGCTCGGCGTCTCGCTTGAACATGTCGAACGCCGTTGCCGCGAGCTCGAAGAGTTCAACCCGATGCTGGGACACCGCGGCTGCCGTCTCGCGGTCACCTACCCGGAAATCATCGAGATGCAGGGCCGCGCCATCGCCGAAGCGGCGTGCGACGCCGCGGAAAAAGGCATCGCCGTCCGTCCCGAGGTCATGGTGCCGCTTGTCGGCCTCAAAGCGGAACTCGACTATTGCGAGCAGCGCCTGCGCGCGATCATGGACACCACATTCCAGAGCCGCGGCCAAAAAATCTCCTATCTGGTCGGCACGATGATCGAGGTGCCGCGCGCCGCGCTACGCGCGGGCGACATCGCCAAGACCGCCGAGTTCTTTTCGTTCGGCACCAACGACCTGACGCAGATGACGTTCGGCTTCAGCCGCGACGACGCCGGCGGCTTCCTCGTCGAGTACCAGGAAAAACACGTCTTGCCCGAGGACCCGTTCCAGGTGCTGGACAGGGACGGCGTCGGGCGCCTCGTGGAGCTGGCGTGCCAAGAAGGCCGCGCGGCGCGCCCGGACCTGAAACTGGGCATCTGCGGCGAACACGGCGGCGAACCGAAGTCGGTCGCGTTTTGCCACGACGCGGGCCTGGACTACGTGAGCTGCTCGCCGTTCCGCGTGCCGATCGCCCGCTTGGCCGCCGCCCGCGCCGCGATCCGCTAGGCTCGGCCCGGGTCGGGATCAAGGGAAGGCGGTCCCTCGCGCCGCGTTGCGCGACAGGCGACACCGGCATCCTATAATCCCCTCCATGGCTGGCCACAGTAAATGGGCGAACATCAAGCACCGCAAGGCCGCGGCAGACAACAAACGCGGCAAGATATTCTCGAAGATGGCCCGCGCCATTATGGCTGCGGCGCGGACCGGCGGCGGCGATCCCGAAATGAACCTGTCCCTGCGCTACGCGATTACCAAGGCGCGGGCGGCGAACATGCCCCGCGACAACATCGACCGCGCCGTCAAGAAGGGCACGGGCGAACTCGCGGGCGAAGAGATCTCGGAGCTGACGTATGAGGGCTACGGGCCCGGGGGTGCGGGGATCGTGATCTCGGCGCTAACCGACAACTCCAACCGCACGTCGCCCGAGATCAAGTTCCTCTTGGAGAAACGAGGCGGTCATCTCGGCAAGCCGGGCAGCGTCGCTTGGAACTTCGAAAAAAAAGTACTCTTCACCGTGTCCGCCGAAGACCAGGACGAGGACGAATTGATCATGGTCGCCCTGGAAGCCGGGGCCGAGGACATCGAGCGCGACGGTGATGTTTTTTCGATCACGGGGCCGCCCGACGCGTTCGGCGCGCTGATCGGAGCGCTCGAAAACGCCGGCGTCAAGACGCAGACCAACGAAGTCACCATGATCCCCAAAACACGGGTCATGCTGGAGCCCGCCGACGCGCGCAAGATGATCAAGATCATCGAGGCGCTCGAGGACCACGACGACATCCAATCCGCCATCACCAACGCCGACCTCCCGGACGAGGTTCTGGCCGAACTCGGTGGATAGCCCAGCCCGAACGGCTCAAGAATCAAGGCAACGCGAGAATCATCATGGCACGAAAAAACGTCGAACGGCTTGAGCGTGCGATCGGCACCGTGTTCCTCGGCAAGCCGGGTGTCGTGCGGCTGGTCCTCACGGGACTCTTGGCGGACGGCCACGTCCTGCTCGAAGACGTGCCCGGGGTCGGCAAGACGCTGCTGGCGCGCACACTCGCGCGGTGCATTCGCGCGAAATTCAACCGCGTCCAGTTCACCCCCGATCTCTTGCCGTCCGACCTGCTCGGCACCTCGATCTACAACCAGAAGACGAGCGAGTTCGAGTTTCGCAAGGGGCCGATCTTCGCGCACATCGTTCTGGCGGACGAGATCAACCGCACGACACCGCGCTCGCAGTCGGCTCTGCTCGAGGCGATGAACGCCGCGAGCGTTTCGGTCGATGGCACAACGCATCTGCTGCCCGCACCGTTCATGGTCCTCGCGACCCAAAACCCGTTCGAGTTCGAGGGCACCTATCCGGTGCCCGAGTCCCAACTCGACCGGTTCCTCATGCGCATCGACGTCGGCTACCCCGAGCGCGACGACGAGAAGCGCGTGCTTGAGCTGCAAAGCAAGCGCGATCCGCTGGAAGGTCTCGAAGCTGTCGTCACGGCGGAAAACATTGTGGAGGCGCAGGACAAGGTCCGGGCGGTTCGGGTTGATGACGTATTGCGCGACTACCTACTCGCGATCGTGGCCGCCACGCGCGAAAGCCGTCGGCTGCGTCTGGGCGTCTCGACCCGCGGCGCGACCGCCCTGCAACGCGCCGCGCAAGCCCATGCGTTTTTGGAAGACCGCGCATATGTCATCCCGGACGACATCAAGCGCCTGGCGCTGCCGGTGCTCGCCCACCGCATCATCCTGGACAGCGCACTGCCGGGCGACGGCACCCAGCGCGACCGCGAGCGCCTGCTCCGCGACATCGTCGAGAGCGTGTCGGTTCCGCTCTGATCGAACACCGGAATAGGCCCGTGGCAGACTTCGCCAGATGCCTCGGCTGCGGCGCTATTCGGGTTGGGTATCTACAACGTGGCGGCGCTCGTGCTCAACGTCTGGCCGCACAAGATCCTGCACGATGGCCAACATCTCCCGACCGACGGACTCTCGCTTCTGCGGCTCACGCGGAATGTCGCGGCGACACAGGTGGAGTTTCAGCGTACCAGCGTGTGGGCCCGGGCAACCGAGTGCATCCGCGACGGCGATCATGAACGCGCGGCGACCGTTCTGGAAGAAGCGCTAGAAAAGACACCGGACGACTGGCGCCTCTCGGGCCTGTTGGGCTTGATCCAATTGCCCCGTCTTCGCGAGGAGGCACTGGCACGAGTCGATGACTCGGCTCGCGTGCTCGATGAGCAGACGAACGGGAACCCCGCGTACTGGTTCCTGACCGAGGGCCGAATGCGCGGAACGGATCGAGCTGCGTACTTGCGGGGCTCTCTGCTCGTGGATCTGGACCGGCTCAACGAAGTCGTCGCCCTCTCCGAGGAGCGTGTTGCCGCAGCGACGGACGAGAGCATGCGCGCCTTGTGGGAAGCGTGCCTCGCGCTTGGACTCGTACTACGCGGGCGCGGCGGCGCGGACCTCGTCTACGCCGAGGGGGCCGCCCGCCGAGCTTTCGAAGCGCTGCCCTGGGTTTCGTACGTCACGGATGCGTGGGGCATGGTGCTCATCGAACAGGGAAAGTTCAAGGAAGGCCTCAACGTATTTCACGCGGCCAAGGCATACGGTGACGAACCCAGCGAGATGCGACTCGCCTGGAGCCTCGTCGCGTACGTCGCGCTCGGCCGGCGTGGGAGCGCACAAGAAGTCCGCGAGTTCTTCGGCCAAACCAGGCCCGACTGGCCGGCCGTCCTACGACGGATCGAGGCGATCGAGCTCTAGCTGCGCCGTGCGGCCTTCCGCACGCAGGCGCGCCTTGGTAGTCACGCCCAGCGTCAAAAACGCGCGCACCTGCGAGCCGGCGAAGAACCAGACTTCGTCGGCGCGCTCGAGTGCGGCCACGTCCACGTCCGCGCGATCACGGGGCACCGAGCGATACACCGCGACGGCAACGACGTCCGCGCCCGCCGCACGCAGCGCGTCCGCGAGATCGGGCTGCGCGTCCTCGGCTTGCGGCACGAGACATCGCCGTCCCACCTTCGCGCTCCGCGCTTCGGCGTGGGCGGGCCCGTTTGCTGCCCCCCAGAGTCGAGCCAGGTCCGCGCCCCCTCCCGCGCCCTCCCCGGCGACATCGACCTTGATCCCGCGTGCACGCAGCGCACCCGCGGTGGCCGGGCCCACCGCGCCGACGCGCGGCCATGTCGCGCCCGCCGGTGCGCGGGCCACGGCGTTCACGCTCGTGAACAGCACGCCGTCGAACGCCGCCGGGTCGGGAAACGGCGCCGCGTCCTCGATGCGTGTCAGCGGTACGAAAACGAGCTCGTGCCCTTCCGCCCGCCGCGCCGCCACCCAGGCCTTGCCGCGTCGCGGGTCCCGCGTAACAACGACGATCATTTGTCGTTGCGCTCCAGCCAGTCCTTGAGAAGCTGCGCGTCCGCATGCCGCGGGTCGAGCGCCAGCGCCTCGGCCACAAGCTCGCCCGCCTCGCGCGCCAAGAGCCGGTTCGCGCACCACTTCGCCAACTGCGCGCGCGCATCGGCATCGTCTTGCGGAAGCTGTCCGCGCCGCGCCCGCACGCGCGCCCGCAAGTCCGCGCGGTCCTCGACCTTGGTCACGAGCCCGCGCGCGAACGAGTAGATGCGCCCGTCGCCCCCCACGCCCTCGACCACCCGCGAGGTCCAGTCCAAGACCTCGAGCGGGTAGTACTGCGCCCCGTCGATCTCGACAAGATCGGGACAGTCCGCCACAGACACCCCATGCCGCGGCGGCAACTCCCCCCGCGCCGCCCGTTCCCGCTTTTTTTTCACCGGCCCCGCGGTCTTGATCTTCATGCCCGAACCCGATCCCGACTCCGACCGCGAACCGTCCGCCGACGCCCCGGAAGCATCGCCGTCCGTCCCTGACGTCTCCTTCTCATCCTTGCCCGCCAACACCCCAATCAAAACGCCGACGACAATCAGCAGCACCGCCCCAAGCCCCACCGCGATCCACATCCACGGCCCCTTGCGCTCGGAGGGCGCGGCCGGCGCCGGCTTGCGACGCGGCCGGACCGGTTTCTTGGGGAGCTGCCGAGTGACGGCAGGAACGGACGGCGATGCTTGATTGAGGGGCGCCGGCGCAGGCGCGGGCGGCCCAGCGCCCGCTTCCAGCGTCAGCACGACCGCGCCGAGTTGCAGCAGGTCGCCCGATTCGAGGGTGCTCGGCATATCGCGCGTGAGCCCCGCGCCGTTGATCTTGGTGTGGCCCTTCGAGCCGAGATCGGTGACGGTGACCCGCCCGTTCTCGACCTGAACAAGCGCATGCCGGCGCGAGACGGTCGCATCGTCGATCTGGATGTCGGCGCTCGGATCCCGTCCGAGGACGAGCACGCCGCGATCCAGCCCGAACTCGACCCGCCCGGAGGCCGCCTCCCAAACAAGAACCGCCACGGGTCGAGTATACGGGCGTACCCCTGCGGCCCGTCTCTGCCACTCGACGAAAAAAACGTCGGGCAAAGCGCCCCGGATTTCTCCGAGACCCTTCAGCCGACGCTTGATGTCGAGGGATCGACTAGCGCTTGGAGAACTGGAACTTGCGGCGTGCTCCGCGCTGGCCGTACTTCTTGCGTTCCTTCATGCGCGGGTCGCGCGTGAGGAATCCGCCGCCGCGCAGCGCCTCTTCGAGGGCGTCGTCGGCGCCGATGAGCGCGCGGGCGATCCCGAGCCGCACCGCACCGGCCTGGCCGAGAGGCCCGCCGCCGTGGACGCGCACGAACACGTCCCACTTTTCCACCGCCTCCGAGGCCACCAGCGGCCCCTTGGCGAGGTTACGCATGTCGATGGTAGGGAAGTACTCGTCGAACTTCTTCTTGTTGACGATGAACTCCCCGCTGCCGGGCTTGATCCGAACGCGGGCGATCGCCGTCTTGCGACGACCGGTACCGAGTGTGAAACCGCCGAGACCGGTGCTGGTCATGCTCTCGCCTTCCTGCCGGTCCCGAGATCGAGCGGCTGCGGGTTTTGAGCCTCATGCCGGTGCTCAGTGCCCCGGTACAACTTCAGTTTCTTGAGCATCGCGCGTCCCAACCGGGTCTTGGGCAGCATGCGCCGGACCGCCAGCCGGAGGATTTCCTCGGGCCGCTGCACGCGCATCTGCGCCAGGGTGCGCTCCTTCTGACCGCCCGGCCAGCCGGTGTACCACTGGTAGATCTTTTTGCGGTCCTTGTCGCCCGTCGCCTGAATCTGGCCCGCATTGAGCACGACGACGTAGTCGCCGGTATCGACATGCGGAGTCCAGGTCGCACGGTGCTTGCCCTGCAAAATGGCAGCGATCTTCACCGCCGCGCGGCCGAGTACCTCCTGGGAGGCATCGACGAGGTGCCACTGGGGCTTAATGTCCCCAGCCTTGGCCATCGGAGTCTTCATAAGATGCTCAAGTCGAAACCGGAACCGTAAGCCCCAATCGGCGGCCTGTCAATCTGTGAGCACGACCTCGAGCCGAGCGAGTTCGCGATCTCTGGCACCCGGCGGCAAGACCCCCCGGCTCGCCCCCACCCGCCACGCCGCCCCCCGGGGTCGGGCGCGCTTCAAAAGCCGCACGACCGGCCGCTCGCGACGCGCCGCGAGCACCGACTCGACCAGCGGCAAAGTCGCCTCCGCCCGAACAATCCGATCCTCGCGCACGAGTCGCGTGATACCGGCTTCCAGGCTCTCGGGCCACTCCTCCCGATTTGCTCCGTAGTACACCAATGCCCCGCCGCCCCCGGGCCAGACCGAACCGGGCCCCATGTATCCGTAGAAATGATAAATCCGTTCGCGAGCCCAACCGCCCCGTAGCCAACGGACGGCGAGGTACCCGCGTGCGGTCGGAGTGTGCGCCGCCCCCGGAATCGTGAGCCCGAGCACCGTTCCGGCAACGACAAGCAGCACGAGCCCCACCTGCGCCGTCCGCCCCTGAAGACGCCCCGTGGCCCACAACAGGAAATGGAGCGCCAGCACGGCGGCGACGGCCCAAAAGACCTGCCGCGCGCGGCCCAGGGCGGGCGCCGGACCGCCTGGCGGGGGCAAGAGGTCGTACACATCGGGGCGGGCCAAGCCGGGAGGCGGGATCAACAGGGGGCGCGGGGGCGGCGCTTCCGCCGCGGACGCGGCGATGGATGCGCGGCCGAGCCCGTGGTCACCGTCGAGCGGATCCCGGTCGGTCACGACGAGATCGCCGCCCGCGCGCACCCACGCCTTCAGCGCGTCGGTACACGCAGCGGCTCGCGGCAGGACGATCCGGTCGAAGACGTCGAGTGCGGGCCAAAGCCCGCGCGCGGCGGGCAGGCGGATTCGCACGCCGTCCGGCGTCCACGGCTCCATACCGGCGTACCCGACCAGAATCCGACCGGTCGCCACGGCCTCGAAGACATCGCCGTCCGTATGCTTCCACGGAAGCGCGTTCGGATAGTGCAGTCGTCCTTCGATCAACACGGGCACCCCCGGCCGCGCGTAGGGCCCCAAGTCCGCTTCTGCGGCGGCAGCCCCGGCGAAGAATAGGAAAACGAGCACGCCGCGGATCATCGCGCACGCCCTTTCAGGCCGCGGCGCGCAATCCAGGCGACGGGGGCGACGAGGAGTCCGATGACGCACGCGGCGGGCGGCCACGCGCTACCGGCAGCTCCGGCAACGTGAAACGACGCCGCCACGGGCGAGACGAGACGCCAGGCCGGCACGCTCGCGAGGTGGCCGAACTCCAGGACGAGGTACGACAGCGCGAACGGCGCCAAGAAGAGCAGCGTCATCATCGGCAGGTACAACCGCCCGAGCGCACGGGCGGCGGCGCCGGCGAGGGTCGCCAGAGCGACGAGCAACACGCTCGGGAGCAGGCTGTCCGTGCCGTACGACGCCGCAGCCAAGGCGGGCAGGCTCAGGGCGAGCGGCAAGAAGCCGTACACGCCACACGACGGCCCCAGGACAGCGGCGTGAAACGCGGCGACGGCCCCAACAAGACCGAGCGGTCCGGGCCCGGGATGCTCGGCGGCGAACCAAAACGCCGCGGCCAAGAGCCCCAGCAAAAGAATCGAACTGCCCGCAAGGCGCCGCGTCATCATGCGCCGAGCAGTGTAGCGCGGAGCCCGGCCCCGGTGCGGTCGGGCACCCGCTGTAGATTGGACGACCGGCTGGAACCCCATACCGAGCCAGGATCAAGAGGATGACTCTAGAGCCTCGGGCTCGCGCGGGGTGCGCACTCAGCGAGAAGGGCGCAGCTCGCGCCAAACCAGGGTCCCGGTTGCCGTGTCTGTCTCCGGGTCGTAGCGAAACGAGCGCACGCCAACGCGGACACACAGGGTGTCGGAGACGTGGGCGGCGATCGTTTCGAAGATCCGGGAGAATTCCCGCCGGCGCCGCCAATGGTCGGAGTGACGGCGGTCGACCCCAAATCTGAGAGCGATATCGCCGAATTCCCAGATCCAGATGACGAAGGATTGGCTCGCAGGATCCAAGCGGACTTCCATGGTGCGCGGGCGCCCCGATCCGATCCGGACGACGCTCGCACGGACCTCCGCATCCAAGCTCCGATCCTGCGTCACCGCGTGAATCGTAGCTTTGTCGGCCACGGCTCCCAGCGCAGAGGCGGCCGCCCTGCGGACTTCCACGAATTCGTGGCGCAGGTGTTTCTTGAGGACCATCAGCTGTACCGCGACACGGTGCCGCACGACCATGCGCAGAGCGCACAACAGATCCGGCGTTTCGCGACAACGTCCGAGGTTGCCGGCGAGCGCACGGCGCACGGTATGGCGGCCGGAAACAGACAGGAGCAACAACGCCCGGGCAGAACGATTCGCGCGAAACAGATCGTGACAGCGCCGCGCAACCAGGCGGTCAAGCGCTCGACGAGTTCCCAAGAGCGCGCGCACCGCATCGCGACGAGGAGGGCGCCGGTCGGTCCGAAGCGACGCCGTCAGTTTCTTGCGATCAACTCCGAGCGCGCGCGCAAGCATCGCACCGGCAAGCCGCACGTCGACGTCCGGATCCATCAGCAGATAGCTCACGCGTGCGCGTGCCTGACGGACGGTCCGCTGCGCCGGAAACGGCCGGCCCAACGCCAACGCCCGACGCGCCCCGCGTGCCAAACGGACCAGAGCCACGACCGGCTCGACGCGGTCATTCGCGGTCTCCGACGGCGAAGCAATGAGTACGAGGCACAGCAGCGTCATCCCCATGAAGACATCGGCCAAGCGGTCCGCGCGACGTGAGTTAACCTGATGGACGACGCAGGTTGAAGGGCGCAGGGGCAGGCCCAACCGGGGCTGGAAACGAGGCACAACTCAACCGGCCCCCCCGGCCCGCGCGGTGAGTGAGCATCCGGGTCACCGACGGACGGCGATGCCTTCGCGCCCGACTCGTGCGGATCCGAGCCACCCCAACGACGCCCAAGACGGCGGCGAACAACAACCCGCGCCTCATGCCCCGGGTTGTACGCGCCGATCAGGCGATCAGCGTTCCATGAGCTCTCGACCGCACGGTCCGATCTCGGCCGCGATATCGCGTTTGCCGAGTTCCGCGTTGAGCGCGTCAAAGCGCGTGAGTACGTTTGCTTTCGTCCGGTTTCCTACGGAGTGGTTGGTAACGGACGGCGATACAGGCTGCCGAAGCGCAGCTCGATTTCGTGGCCTCGGGCCCAGGCGAGGTTGCGGGAGACCAGCCTCAGGTACTCGAGTTTTTTGGGGACCATGTTCTCGCCCAGATGTTCCCGGGGGGCGCCCCAGCGCGCGGTCAGATTCTCGTCACCGCCGAGCAGCACGCCCTGGCGACGGTCGTGCGCCTCGCTCACGTCGATCCAGCGCAGTCGCAACGCCTCGAATTCTGTGCGGTGCCTGGCGAGCTGGCGAACCGTCGCGAGCGCGTCGAACAGCGCCTCACTCTCCCAGCGTTCTCCGAGGGCGGGCGGCGGCGTGCGCACGCCGTGGATTCGGAACAGGCCACGCGTCGCCCGGTCGTACGGCGCCGCCGGCAACACGACGCCCTTGCGCGTCACGGGGATGTGGTGCCCTTCGATTTCCACCACGGCGACCGGGCGGTGCACGCGAAACGCAACCGAGTACCGGTTCGGCCAGTGGCGGCGCACGTCGTCCACGCCGGCAACGCCCGGAACTTCGCGCAGCGCAGCGCGGATCTTTCGGACCAACTGCGGGTCGAAGAGGTTGATCGGGCCGAGCGCCTCCAATCGCTCCAGTGCGGGCACGACAACCTGAACGCCGCCCCACGCGGGACCGCGCGCGTTCGAGAACGACGGCGTCGCCAAAAAACGCGGATCCTGCTTCAGGCCTCGCACGGCGACGGTGACGATGAGCCAAAGCGCGGCCACAGTGACCAGGGCCCAAAACGCGCGAGCCCGGATCACCGCCATCGCTTGACCTCCATCTCCAACTCGACTCCGTGGGCCCGATGCACGGCGTCACGAACCCGGTTCACGAGCCGATCCACGTCGTCGGCGGTGCCGCCGCCCGCATTCTCGAAGAAATTCGCGTGCCGGGGCGACACGACAATGCCGCCCTCGCGCTCGCTCTTGAAACCGGCGTCGTCGATCATCTGTCCCGCCGATCGACCCGCCGGATTCTTGAACACGCAGCCGGCGTTGCCGACCCAACCGGGCTGACTGCCGAGTCGCTCGCGCAGCAGCACCTGCTGGCGTGCACGGAGCGTGATCGGGTCGCCCGCGTCCGTCGCCAGGTGCGCGGCCAAAACGATGCGGTCGCCGATCCGGGAGCGCCGGTATTCGAAAAACCCGGCGGGCGGGACAAGGCACTCGCACTCGCCGTCCGGGGTCAGCACATCGACAGCGAGGGTCACGTCGCCGATCGCTCCGTAGCGACTGCCGGCGTTGCCGAAGATCGCGCCGCCGATACGGCCGGGAATTCCCGCCAGGGCCTCGAGCCCGGCCGCGCCGGCGTCCGCCGCTCGCGAGACGACCTGGTGCAACAACGCCCCGGCACCGGTAACAACGACCCCTTCCAGCACGTCGATCCGGTTCAGACGCGCCAACGAAATCACCGCACCGCGGACGCCCCGGTCCGAAATGAGCAGGTTGGAGCCGCCGCCGAGCACGCGGTAGGGTACGCCGGACGCGCGCAGCGCTTCCACGGCCACGACCACGTCGTCAACATCCGCGGGCTCTACGTACAGCTCCGCCGGGCCGCCGATGCGCCACGTCGTCAGCGGCGCAAGCGGATGCTCGCGGGCGAAGCCGCCCCGAAAGCTAGAGAACCCTGACAAGTCGACCGGCAACATCGCCGACGTCCCCCGCTCCCATCGTCACGACGACATCGCCCGCGCGCGCCTGCGTGCGCACGAAGTCGACGACGGCGTCGAAGTCCTGAAGATGCACCGCGTCGCCGCCCCGATGGCGGACGGCCGTCACCAGATCGCCCGACGACACGGCACTGCGGTCCTCGTCCGCGTCGCGCGCCGTGAACACGGGCGGCACAACGATGCGGTCGGCGGACGCGAGCGCATCGGCGAACTCGGGCAGGAACCGGCGCAGCCGCGAATACTGGTGCGGCTGAAACACGACCCAGAGGCGGCCGGGCGCGAACGTAACGCGAAGCGCCTCGAGACCGGCGCGCACCTCGGTCGGATGGTGCGCGTAGTCGTCGATGACGCACACCCCGCGCGGCCGCCCCTTCACTTCCAGCCGCCGACCGACGCCCTGGAACTCCGCCAATGCGGCCGCGACGGTCTCGTCGGCCACGCCTTCGGTGCGCGCGACTGCCAGCACCGCCGCGGCGTTGAGCGCGTTGTGGAACCCGGGAAGAGCCAGCCGAAACTCGTGTCGCCCCACCGCGAATCCACGATCCGCGGGCAGCACGCGAAGGTCGGCATCGGGCGACGGTCCGAACGTGACGACCCGCGCGCGCACGCCCCCGGCCCGCCCAAGCGTCTCGCGCAGGCCTTCGTGAATCACGAGCACCTCGGCCACCTGCGTCGCAAACGCCCGAAAGGCCGCTGTGATCTCGACGATGTCCTTGTAGTAGTCGAGGTGGTCGGCCTCGATGTTGGTCACGATCGCGACATCGGGCCGCAAGTGCAAAAAGCTGCGATCGAACTCGCACGCCTCGACGACAAGCCGGTCCGAGCGCCCGCAACCGGTCTCGCAAAGCTGCGGCACGTTTCCGCCCACGAGAAACGACGGCGAAAGCCCTGCGCGATGCAGCACCCACGAGAGCATGGCCGTCGTCGTCGTCTTGCCATGCGTACCCGCGATCGCAAACGTCCGCTTGCTCCGCGCAAGCTGCCCGACCGCGCGCGCATACTTGAGCACCGGCAGCCCCGCCTCGCGCGCCTCGCGCAACGGGCGCGCTGTCGGAGGCAGCGCCGCCGAGTGAATCACCGCCTCGACGCGGGCCGGAAGCACGTCCGCCTCCGTGCCGGTTACGACGGGAATACCCATCTGACGCAGCTCACGGACGGCGATGTTTTCGGTTGCGTCGGCGCCCGTGAGCGTGTGACCTGCGGCGTGAAGCATGCGCGCGAACGGCGCCATGCCGCTGCCGCCGATGCCGGCCAGGTGCAGTCGGCGCGGACGCGAGAAGTCCAAGAGGTCGTGCGCGATCATCCCGCGAGCTCCCTGATCTGTGCCGCCTCGGCCACCGCGTCGCCGAGACATTCGAGGACGTGCGCGGCCATCGCCGCCGCGGCGTCGGGACGCGCGAGCGACTGCGCCGCCGCGCCCATCCGTGCGCGACGGTCGGTGTCGAGCAGGATCGAGTCGACGATGCCGCACAACGCGTCGGGTGACAGATCCGCCTCTTCGATCAGCTCCGCGGCGCCGCCCCGCACGGCTTCCCAGGCGTTGTGCGCCTGCTGCCGGTCCTTGTGCCACGGGTACGGCACAAACACCGCCGCGCGACCGCGCGCCGCGCACTCGGCCACGGTGGAAGCGCCGGCACGCGACAAGACGAGGTCGGCGGCGGAGTACGCGCGGCCGATCTCGGGCAAATAGTCCAGGACTCGCGCGCGCACGCCGGCGCGGTCATAGCCGGCGCGCACGCGATCCACGTCCTGCTCGCCCGCACAGTGCAGCACTTGAAAGCCGCGGTCGCGACACGCAGGCATGCCCTCGAGCACACGGGTGTTCAGTCCGGTCGCGCCCTGGCTGCCGCCGAGCACGAGCAGCGTCGGACAGCCATCGTCCAGACCGAAGTCACACGGTTGCGCGGGCCCGCCTGTCTCGCCTCGAAGCGGCGTACCGGTCACGCGTGCAGCAACGCGCGCGGGCAAGCGGGGGCGCGCGGCGGCGGCACCCAGCCCCACGCCCGCAGCGAAACGCGCGAGCATTCTCGTCGCACGGCCGGGCACGGCGTTGCACTCCATGAGATAGAGCGGCAGGCGAGCAAGCCGCGCGGCGACGGCAGCAGGCACGCATGTGTAGCCACCCAGAGCCACCACGCCGACAGCCTTCGTCTCGCGCAGGATGCGACGCGCGCGGGCAACGGCACGCGTCAGGCGTGCCGGGTACAGAAGCCGCTGACGGTCGGTACGTGGGGTGGCCAGCGTGAGGACGCGGAACTCCCCCGCCACTCGGACCTCGTCGCCGCGGTCTTGCGGCACGAGGAACACGGGCTCGATGCCGGGCGGCAAGGCGCGCGCAACGGCCAGTGCGGGGAACGTGTGGCCTCCGGTGCCGCCGCCGGCGAACAGGACGACGCGTCGTCGGATCGGCCCAATCACTTCGCGGTCTCCAGCGAGCGACTGACCCCGACCACAAGCCCCACGGCAACCATGGCCATGAGCAGGTTGGAACCGCCCTGCGACAGGAACGGCAGGGAGATGCCCTTGGTCGGAGCCGCGGCGGTTGCCACGGCGATGTTGACGACGGCCTGGAACACGACGAGGAACGTGGCACCCGCCGCGATATAAAAGCCGAAGTACTCTTTTTGCTTGGCGGCGAGCAGAGCCACGCGCAGGCCGTGAATCAGGATCAGCGCGAACAGGACGCACACCAGCGCAACGCCCAGAAAACCCATCTCCTCACCGAGATTGGGCAAGACGAAATCGGTATGGCCCGCGGGCAGGTAGTGGTGCTTTTGGTGGCCCGCGCCGAGCCCCTGGCCCCACATTCCGCCGTTGCCGAGCGCGATCAGCGCCTGGTGTTGCTGGTAGTTCAGGCTGCCCCTGAAGAACTCGAGGCGGCGCTGCATGTACGGGTATCGCGCCGCGATGAGCACGATGATCGGCGCCGCCACGAACAGGGCGGTCATCAACCGGCCGAGCCGCGCACCGGCGAGGAGCAGCAAGAACAACGCGACCGCGCCCAGGAACACGGCGGTGCCGAGATCCGGTGCGAGAACGACCAGTCCGCAAATCACGATGACGGGCCACGCGATCTTCAAGACCTCGCCGTCCGTCTGCTTTTTTCCGGCGAGTCGCGCCGCCAGGAAAAGGACAATCGCGATCTTGGCCATCTCGCTGGGCTGGAAAAAACCGATCGGGCCGATCACGAGCCAACGCCGCGTGCCCTCGACCAGGGGCGCGAACAGGAGTGCGACGAGCAGCAAGACGCCCGTGGCGATCAGGCCGGGCTCCGCGACCCTGCGGAGGCGCTCGAGGGGAACGCGCGAGACGAGGATGCTCGACGCGACGGCGATGGCTGCCCAGAGTGCCTGCCGAATGACCTGGGAGCCGCCGCCCGTCGTGCCGCTGAACGAGTACACGCAAACGATGCCGAGGCCGGTCAGCACGAACGCCGGGATGAGTACGCCGAGCGCGTCGGCGCGTGCGTCGCGGGGTTCGAACGGATCGCGCCAGGAGATCCGGAACGCACGGAGCATTCTCATAGCCGTCACCCTCATCGCATCTTGAGCAGCGCGAGCGCAAAGAGCGCGAGCAGGATCGACGCGATCCAGAAGCGCACGGTCACCTTGACCTCGTGCTGGCCCTTGAACTGGAAGTGGTGGTGAAGGGGCGCGCACAAGAACAGCCGCTTGCCCTTCGTCGCCCGGAAGTAGCGCCGCTGCAGGATGACGGACACCGCTTCCGCGACGAACACCCCGCCCGCGACGAGAAGCGTCAGCTCGTGACGCGTCGCGACCGCGACCAGGCCCAGCGCGCCGCCGAGGGCCAGCGAGCCGGTGTCGCCCATGAACACCGTGGCGGGAAACCCGTTGAACCACAAGAAGCCAAGCGACGCGCCGCCGAGGGCCGCGCAAAACACCGTTAGCTCGCCTGCGCCGGGAATGTGGAAGATGTAAAGGTACGATGCCGCGTCCGCACGCCCCACGAGGTACGCGACCACGCCGAGAGTCAACGCCCCGGCCACGACGCAGCCGGTGGCGAGACCGTCGAGACCGTCCGTCAGGTTCACGGCGTTGCTTGCGCCGACGATGACCAGCGCGCCGAACACGAGGAACAGGAGCCCGAGGTCGATGCAGAAGTGCTTGAAGAGCGGCACCTGAAAATCGGTGCGGTGGTCGGCCGCCGGGTGCCCGATCTCGGTCGGTCCGATGGGCCCCTGGCTCGGCGGGGCGTCGTAGGCGGGAACCGAGGCTGCCGCGGCCACCTCGGCCTGCATCCGGTAGGGGGACGGCTGAATCGACGGGCCGCGCACGATGTTATCGGCATCAGCGTGGGCGGCGTTCGTGTACCAGACAAACAGCGCCGCGACGGCGATCACGGTTTGGCCGACGAGTTTCGCGCGCGCCGACAGTCCGCGGCGGCCGCGCCCCGTGACCTTGGCCCAGTCGTCAAGCGCGCCGAGGGCGCCGAAGGCCAAGAACGCGAGAAGCGTCACAACGACGTAGACGTTGTCGAGCCGCCCCATGAGCAGCGTCGAGCCGGTCACCGCCATCAGAATCAGCAGCCCGCCCATCGTCGGCACGTGTTCCTTGCCCACCCGAAGCTGATCGAGGGTGATCGAGTCGTGGTTGGCGCAGCCACTCATCCGCCGCGCCTTGAGCCACCCGAGCACACCGGGTCCCGCGACAACCACCACGAGGAACGACAGAATCGCCGCAAACGCCGCCCGAAACGAGATGTATCGGAAGAGGTTGAACCCCTGAAACCAGGAGACCAGCGGGATAAACAGCGCGTAGAGCAAGGAGGATTACCGACGTTTGGAAGGGGCAGCTATCTCTTGGATCGGCGGGTCGGGCCACGGTCCTCGACCTGCGGGGACGGGAGTTCCGTTTTGCGGCGCGTCATGCTTTGGGGCAACGAGTCCCGGACGGCAGGAACGGACGGCGATGTCTTGGGCGGCAGGCGCCGATTCCGGTCCGGCCCGGAGGG
Source organism: Planctomycetota bacterium (assembly GCA_021776735.1). Taxonomy (GTDB): domain Bacteria; phylum Planctomycetota; class PLA2; order PLA2; family PLA2; genus JAJFFH01. The sequence continues at coordinate 134,002 of JAJFFH010000062.1, forward strand.
AGCCCCGGCCTCGATGCGCGAACGAACGGCCGCCGCAACGCGCTCAAGACGCATCGAACGCGACGCCTTGAACAAGAAGACATCGCCGTCCGTCGGCTCTATCGGAGGGTTGGCCACGGCGTCATCGACGCTCGCCGTCCAGTGGACGTGCCGTACACCCGCGCGCCGCGCGGCCGCGGCGATATGTTTGCCGCTTTGTCCAATCGCCCAGACGACATCAATTCCGGCCCGGCCCGCCCGTCGCCCGACCGTTTCGTGCAGTTCCATGGAGCGGGGGCCGAGTTCGCGCATGTCGCCGAGGACGGCGATGCGGCGGCCGGCATCCCGGCAGCTCATTTCGGACAGGGCCGCTGCCACCGAGCGCGGATTGGCGTTGTAGGCGTCGTTGACCAGCCGGACGGCCCCGACACGCTCGACGGACATGCGCATCGGCGCGGGCGAAAACGCCTCGATCCGGTCGGCGACCGCGCAGGCGTGTTCGCCGAGCCACAGCGCGGCCGCGATCGCCGCCAGCGCGTTGTGCACGTTGTGGACCCCGATCGCGTCCAGGGTCACGCGGCGCCGCCCGAACAGCTTGAAGCCGAGCGAGTAGCCGCTCGCGCGCACGTCGTTGGCCGACACGTCCGCGTCCGGCCATGTGCCAAACGACAGGGCAAGGCACGGCGCCCGCTCCATCATCTCGCGCGTGACCGGGTCGTCGAAGTTCAGGATCGCGCAGCCGTCGGCCGGGAGCGCCGCGATCAACGCCTCTTTTTCCCGGGCGACGCCGTCGAGATCGCCGAGCCCCTTCAGGTGCGATTCGCCCACGTTCAAAACGATGCCGACATCGGGCCGCGCGATCGCTGCCAGCGCCGCGATCTCCCCGGGCGCACTGCTGCCGATCTCGCAGACCACGAACTTGTGCGTGCGGTTGGCCCGCAACAGGGTCAGCGGCACGCCGAGGTCGTTGTTGAACGACGCCGGCGAGACGACCGCCCGCGCCCCGAGCAGGAGCCGCAGCATCTCTTTCGTCGTCGTCTTGCCGTTACTGCCCGTCACGCCGATGACCTTCAGGTCGAGCGAACGCCGGTAGCCGGCGGCGAGTAGGCCGAGCGCGCGACGCGCGTCCTCGACGAGGATGACGGAACGTCCCATCGCACGATGCGCCGCCGCCACTTCCGGCGCATCGACCAGCGCCGCCGCCGCACCGGAAGCAAACGCCTCACCCAAGAATCGATGGCCGTCGTCGCGGGCGCCCTTCAGAGCGACGAAGAGGTGCCCGGGCTGCACCGCCCGGGAGTCGATAACGACCCCGGTCACGGGCAGGTCGGGCCCCTCGTAACGCCCCACTGTCCACGCCGCGACCCGGCGAATGGATACCTGTTCCATCACCGCGTCTCCTTCGCCGGACAAAGGCCCCGGCAGATCCATGCCTGCCCGCTCCAAGATCCGGCTCAAACCGCACTAGATACACCATCTAGTGGCCTAATGACATTTTCGTACCAAAATACAGCACACCAAAATATGGTGTCAGGTCGAGGCTCCCAAGCCGGGCCCCTCCTCGGGCTCGACCACGAAAAACCCCGCCTCCTCTCCGCCCGACGCACCGAGCGCCGCGCGAGCTTCCGCCGCGTCATCGAAGGGAATCTCCGAGCCCCCGACGACTTGCACGGCCTCGTGTCCCTTGCCCGCAATGAGCACGGCGTCGCCGGGCCGCGCGATGGCAATCGCCTCGCGGATAGCCGTACGCCGGTCCAGGAGCACGCGCACATCGCGATCGACCACGCCCTTCAGCACATCGGCGACGATCCGCTCCGGCTGCTCCGAACGCGGGTTGTCGCTGGTCACAAAGACGCCGTCGGCGTATCGGGCCGCGACGGCACCCATCCGCGGACGCTTGGTCGGGTCGCGATCGCCGCCGCATCCGAACACGACATGCACGCGGCCCGGGATGACCTCCCGAACCGTGCGCAGGGCGTTTTCGAGCGCGTCGTCGGTGTGTGCGTAATCGACCGCGACCAGAAACGGCTCGCGCTGGACCGGCTCCAGACGGCCGCGCGCCGGACGCGCGGTCGCAAGGCGCCGCCGCGCCGCGTCCTCGTCCAGGCCGAGCGCGCAGGCCAGTTCGAGGGCACACACCGCGTTTTGCGCGTTGTGCCGGCCCACGAGCGGGACCATGGCTTCCTTGCCGCGCCACAGGAAACTGGTGCCGTTCGGACGAACGCGCACTCGTTCGGCCGCGAACGGCACCCGGCGTGCCTTTGTCGGCACCGCCGCCGCAATGGGATCCGCCGCGTTCACGACCGCGGTCGCCTCGGCGTGCAGTCCCTGAAAAAGACGGGCCTTCGCCGCCGCGTACCGCTCCATCGAGCCGTGGTAGTCGAGGTGTTCGCCCGACAGGTTGGTGTACGCCGCCGCTCGAAAACGCAGCCCGCGCGTCCGCCCCTGATCGAGGGCGTGCGACGACACCTCCATCGCGCAGGCGAAACACCCCGCATCGACCATCCCGCGCAGATAGCGGCGCAGGTCGGTCGCTCCGGGGGTCGTGTTCACGGTCTTTTCGTTCGCGCCGGGATAGCGGACACCGAGGGTTCCGATCACGCCAACCGGCCCGCTTCGGCCCCCGGCAATGCCCCCGGATCCCCTGACACTCTGAGCGCCCTTGGCACCATCGGGCGACAGGAGGTGAGCGAGGACTTCCGCGACGGTCGTCTTGCCGTTCGTGCCGGTGATGCCGGCCAGCGCGATCTTGCGCGACGGGTCGTCGTAGACCAGGTCGGCCAGGACAGCCGCGGCTGCTGCCGGGTCATCGGTGCGGATCCACGGCACATCGACACCCGGGTCCCGCGCCGCCACGATCGCAACCGCACCGCGACGGACCGCATCCGCGGCGTACGCCGCGCCATCTACCCGGGCTCCTGACACCGGGGCTCCCAATACCGAGGCCCCCAATCGCGAGGCTCCCAATCGCGAGGCTCCCAGTCTGGCGACGAAGATGTCGCCCGGGCCGCACCGGCGGGAGTCCTCATGGACATCCCGCACCGGCACGGCACCCGAGCCCCGCACCGCGGGGCCGGCGATGACCAGGCCGGCTTCCCGCACGAGGCGTTCGATGCTCCAGATGGGCGACACGTTGGCGGCCCTTATCATCGGGCCTGAGTCGGACAATCCTGCGCGCCGGGAGGCACGCCCACTGAGACCGGGTTCCGGCTACGAACCGAAGAGACCATCCCTTCGGCCGACACGCTAAACCTATTAACCGCCGCAACACGCACCTTTCCTTGTCTTTGCTTTGACCTTTGCAAGAACCGGACCCCGGTCTCGGGGAGCGTGCGATTTGATTTTTTGAGTAAGGGCAGACTGCGGCGCAGGATCTCGCCGACCAGCGGCGCCGCGACCACGCCGCCGTAGGGTTTGCGCCCACCGACGGACTTCGGCGAGTCGGCCACGACCAGCACGAGGAGCCGCGGAGCCTCCGCCGGCGCGAAGCCGACAAACGACGAGACGTAGCGGCCCGACCCCTTCGGGTAGTGTTCGCTGCTGCCCGTTTTGCCCGCGACGGCGAGGCCCTTGACCCGGGCGCGGCGGCCCGTGCCTTCCTGCACCACGCGCGTCATCGCGCGAATCACGAAGCGGCGCGCGGACGGACGCAGGGCGATCTTGCGCGGCAGCATGCCGGGGGCGCGCCGCAGTAGCGTGGGCCGAACGAGCCAGCCGCCGTTGATCAGCGTCGCATACGCACGGACCAGTTGCAGGGGCGTGAGCTGAAGCTCCCGGCCCATGCTCACGGACACGAGCGTGTAGTTCTCGCTCCATTCGGAGCGCGGCTTGATCCTTACGGACTCTTCGCCGGCGATCTCCACGCCCGTCGGCTCGCCAAAGCCGAGGGACTCGAAGTAGCGGCGCATCGCGTCGATCCCGACGCGGAGGCCCACCTGGGCGATGCCGATGTTGCTCGACTTGACGAGAATCGTCTCCACGTCGATGACGTGGTTCGCCTTGACATCGCGCAACGGTCGGCGCCCGAAGTACTTGATGGCAGGGCCGCAGTCGAACTCCTCGTCTTCCCGGACGGCGCCGTCGGACAGGGCACAGGCCAGCACGAGCGGCTTGAGGGTGGAGCCGAGCTCGAACACGTGGTGGACCGCGATGTTCTTCAGCGCCCCGGGCGAGACGTGCGGCCACCGCTCCCGGCGTACCTGCGGACGGCCCGCCATCGCAAGCAGTTCGCCGGTGTACGGGTCCATCACGATGGCGCACGAGGCCTTCGGCGCGTGCTTTTCCTGCAGCGCGTCGAGGGCCTGTTCCGCGATCTGCTGGATGCGCACGTCGAGGGCGGTCCGGACATCGCGGCCGGCCACGGGTGCGACCTCGCGCTCCGGGAACATGTGCAGACGCTCGCGGCGACCGGAGCGCATCACGGAACAGCGCCCGGGGGCACCGCGCAGGATGGCGTCATAGCGGGCCTCGAGTCCGGTCAGCCCGGCGATCCGGCCGTCGGCGTTCGAACCAACGAATCCGACCACCGCGGCGGCAGCGTCCGCGTGCGGATACTCGCGCCGCGGTTCCTCGCGCAGGTCGAGCCCCAACAGCTTTGCGGCCTCGACGCGGGCGACGAGCTTGCGATCGAGATGACGACGCAGGTACGCAAAACGAACTCCGGCCTGCTTGCGCTCCCGAATGCGCCGTTCCAGCGCGGGCGCCGCATCGGCTTCCCCGATCAGGAAGGCGAGTTTGCTCGCGAAGCCCTCGATGTCCCAGATCAGGGTCGGATCGACGGCAATTGAGCGGGCGTGATAGGAAACGGCCAGCGGCACTCCGTGGCGATCGAGGATTCGGCCGCGCGCGGCCGGGGTCTCGAACCGCGTGAAATGCATGTCCCGCGCACGCTGAGCGTAGTCCTCGCCGCGCACGAGCTGGATCCAGCCGGCGCGCAGCATGAGCGCACCGAGCGCGCAGAGCAGCAGGAAGAACAGGACGCGGGCGCGGAACTGCATTACCGGATGACCTCCGGGACGATGCTGCGCTCTTCGGCGCGGCGGCGCAGGGCGGCTGGCGAGGCCAATCGATCACGCTCGATGGCCAGGTTGGCGCACCGACGGCGGCGCACGACCAGCTCGGTTTCGAGCGTCCCGTTGTCCCGGGCGATTCCGTAGACGCGACGGCGCACCGATACGGTGTGCAGGGCCGCCAGCAAGAACAGCACGGCCGTTCCCCAGAGCATCGTGTCGCGCATCAGGCCGCCCTCCTTGCCGCCCGCAGCCGCGCGGAACGGGCCCGGGGGTTGCGGCGCGTCTCTTCGGCGGAAGGCCGCACCGGTTTTCTGGTCAAGACCTCGAGGCGATCGTCGGCGCGAAGCGTGCGCTTGACGAGACCGTCCTCACCGCTGTGAAACGAGATCGCGACGAGCACGCCGCCGGGCGCAAGGACCCCCGCCGCCGCCCGAAGGCCGCGTTCGATCTGTCCAAGCTCGTCATTGACGGCGATGCGCAGGGCCTGAAAGGTCCGCGTCGCCGGGTCGAGACGGCCACGTCGCGGCACGACCGACCGGATGATTTCGGCGAGTTCGTCGGTCGTTTCGATCCGGCGGCGGCGCCGCGCCTCGACGATCGCCTTTGCAATGGGCCGCGACGCACGCTCCCCGCCCTGGTGAAACAAGAGATCCGCGAGTTCGCGCTGGGGAATCCGCCGGAGGAATTCCGCGGCGGTCTGGCCGCAGGAGGGGTCCATGCGCATGTCAAGCGGGCCGTCTTCGCGAAACGAAAAGCCGCGCTCGGGGCGATCGAGTTGCGGACTGTTCACGCCGAGATCGAACAGGACCGCCTGGACGCACGGCGCGCCGGCGCCGGCGACCGCGTCAGACCGGGCGACCGCGTCGGCCAGGTCGGCAAACGCCGCATGATGGAGCTGCACGCGCCCGCCGTAGCAGGCCAGCCGTTCTTCCGCCATCGCAAGCGCCTCCGCATCCCGGTCGATACCGATCACTGTTCCCTCCGCAAACCTCTCCAGGAACCGGGACGCATGGCCGCCAAGGCCGATGGTCGCGTCAAGCAGGATGCCGTTGCCCGCCGCCGCGCCGAGGTAGGCCAGAACCTCCTCGGGCAGGACCGGCTCGTGCCCCACCGCTACTCGAAGTCGAGCGCGTCGACTGCCTGCTCGAAGCTCGCAGGATTCCAGAGTTCCACGTAGCGACCGGCGCCCACGATCAGCACCTTTCGCTCCGGGAACCGATCCGCGACTTCGCCCGGCAAGACGATGCGTCCAGTTCCGTCAAACTGCCGAAAGATCGTTCGGGAGTAGAACGAGCGGTTGAATCCGATATTCTTGAAGGGGTCCGCTTCCTGCTGGGCCGTATACGCGTCGAGGAGCGACCGAGGCCAAAGGAAAACACACCGCTTCGTTGGGATGAGAAACAGTCCTTGCCGATCCTCCACAGAGAGGGCATCGCGGACTTCGCTCGGAACCAGCAAGCGATTCTTGCTGTCGAGATTTCGCGCATGCGTACCCGTGAATAGATGGGCCAATTGACCGTCCTACTGAAACACCCGCTGACACTGACTCCCACAAGTCACCACATAATACCACCACCGCCGCAGGCTGCAACACCGTTCTTGAATTCGCTAAAGTCCTGCGCGATCCGGGCTTACGCCACAACGCAGGTTTTTTTTGCCCCTGCTGTTCCGCTCCACGCTTTCCCACTTCGTGGATCTGCGGTGGAGGCGGGCCCCCTTCGAGCTACTCGCTCGTGACCGGACCGAAGTCGAATAGCTCGGCGAGCTCGGCCTGCAGGGCATCGGCCTGCTCCTCGCTCAACCGGGGCGCGCGGATCTTGATCTCGTCGTCGTCCTCGTCGCCGGGCACGACCACGCTCAGGAGTTCTCCATCGGGGAGGGACTGCGTGTCCTTCAGCTTGACCCGCCGTTTGCGCGACAGCAGCAGCGTGAGCACATAGACGAGCCCCTCGCGCTCGGGATCGGCCTTCGTCAGCAGATCGCGCAAAAACTGCAACGCAACGTCGAAATCGAGCTTTCTGGAATCCTCTTCCTCGACGAGAAAGACCGTTTTCCAATGCGAGAACGGAGGCTCGGCGTCCGCGAAGCGGCGCTCGTGAATGTCCTTGCGCAAGAACCCCTCTTCGGGATCCTCGTAGACCGCGGAGACGACGACATCACCGTGGGCGAACGCCTCACCGGAGGCCGCGCACTCCTGGGCCCGTTTGCGAATGCGGTACTCGGTCATCCGTTCAGCTTCTTGGCGATTACGTAGCGTGCCTTGCCCGCCCGCTTGACGACGGTCTGGTCCGGATCGGTCCTCACCGCGTTCAGCAAAGGCTTCGCGGCGCGCGGGTCCCCGAGCCGGCCGAGCGCCGTGGCCGCATCGGCACGCACCTGCCAGGACGGGTCCTTTTGCAGCAGGAGCACGAGCGGCTTGTACGCGCGCGGATCCCCGGTGCCGCCGAGCGTGAGCGCGGTCAGCCGCCGTCCCTTGGGCCCCAGATCCTTGCGACGCGCGGCCTTCAACAGTTCAGGGAGGGCGGGGGAACCCATCCGCTCCAGCATGTCCTGGCAATCCTGGCGCGTGAGGTCGTCGGTGTAAAAGTACTGGCCCTTGCTCAGCGGCACGCGGTCGAGCACCATCAGGTTGACCAGGAACGGCGCACAGGGCGCCCCCACGGCCACGATTTCGGCCTTCACCGAGGTGAGCTTTTTCGCTGTCCGCTCGCGCACGGAATTGAGCTGCATGTAGTAGCGGATCAGATGCCCGGCGAGAATGTACGAAGCGGCATCGCCCCGCCGCTTGTACCGGTCGCGCTCGATGGGCCAGCGCGGATCGCCCTGCCGGTACAGGCCCCACACGCGCTGAAAATCCTCCAGATCGCGCCGCGTCGGCTTGGGCACCGGCTTGTCCTTGCCCACCTTCTCCGTCTTGCGCTCGGAAAACAGATCCTTCTCGGCCTTCTTGTCCCGCGCCCGTTGCGCCTTGGATTTCTTCCGAGAACTCGAACGCGAAGACGAGGAAGCGTCCCCGCCGCCGCCTGACGTGGACGAGCACCCAACCAGCGGGGCCAAGAGAACCAGAAACAGGATGGGTCGCAACGATGTGGACATTCGCGTTCTATTGTGCCCGCCGATCGGTCACGGTTCCACCATGGGAATCACCCAAGACAGCAGGAACGGACGGCGATTTCGGTCCAGACCGGGACGTGCTCTCGCGCCATTCGGCACATGGTGGCGTGGTAGCATCCAAATTGTGGATCCGTCGCCGACGGCTCAAACCAAGCCGACGCCGCTCACTGCGCAGGAGTACGACGAACTCGTGCGAGCCAGCTACGAAGTTGATTTGTCGCTGCTGCACTGGTCTTGCTCGCTTTTGCCTCGCGAGCGGCTCCGGGCGGTGACCCGTACCGGACGCATGCTGGAGCGCTTTCGCCGTGCCGGACCACCCGAAACAGCTGACTTCGACTCCCTCTTCGACGCGCTGGGCGACGCGGGGCTTGAGTTCATCGTCGTGGAAGGCGCCGCCGCCGTGTTGCACGGCGCGCCGGTCACGACCCTGGATTTAGACATCGTGCCACGGCTCGAGACCGCGGACATCGATCGGCGCATGACGTTGCTGACCGCCCTGGGCGCCCGCGTCCGCGATCTCGCCGGGCGCGAAATCAAGCCCGATCCGGCTGCGTTTCGGGAAACGGGCCAAGTCAGGATGACCACGCGCTGTGGCCCGCTCAAATGTCCTGTGCTCCCTTCACGACGGCCGCGACTATTCAGATCTGCTGCCGCACACCATCGAACTGACCGACGGTGCCGTCCGCCTGCGAATCCTCGACCTGGATACGCTCCGTCCGGCTAGCGAAAAACACCTCATGGCGATTTCGAGGGGGCACCACCTAACGAAAGTCGCCCCAGGCGACTTTCGCGGGGGACGACTAGATACACTGCCCTCGTGACCGCCTTCGTACATCTCCATGGACACTCCACCTACCGCCTGCTCGACGGCGCCTGCCGGGTCAAAAACCTGGCGCGGACCGCCGCCGCGCACGGTGCACCCGCCCTCGCGCTGACCGATCACGGCAACCTGTTCGGGGCCATCGAGTTTTACAAGGCGTGCCGGGGCGAGGGGGTCAAGCCGATCCTCGGGTTCGAGGCGTACGTGGCGCCGAAGAGCCGGCACGAACGTGTGCGCGATCCCGTCGCGGGCTGGCACCTCACCCTGCTCGCACGCAATCTTGCGGGCTGGAAAAACCTCATCAAGCTCTCAAGCGCGGGGTATCTCAACGGGTTTTACTACGTGCCGCGCATCGATCGCGATCTGCTGGCGGAGCACAGCGAGGGGCTCGTGGTCTTGAGCGGGTGCCTGTCGAGCGAAACCAGCTATTGGCTGCGGCGCGGCGACACCGAGCGGGCCCGGGAAGCGGCGGCGTTCTACAACGACGTGTTCGGCGAAAACTACTACTTCGAGGTGCAGCGACACGGCATCGAGGACCAGGAGAAGTGTCTCGAGGGCTGTGTCGAACTCGCGAAGCACTTCGGGCGGCCGCTCGTCGCGACCAACGACTTTCACTACGAGCAGGAAGACGACGCCGAGGCGCAGGAGCTCCTCGTCTGCATCAACACCGGCAAGACGATGCAGGACGAGAACCGGATGCGCATGAGCAGCCGGGAACTCTACTTCAAGTCGCCCGAGGAGATGCGCACCCGGTTTCACGACTTGTCTCCAGCGTGCGACGCGACGCTGGAGATCGCGGAGAAGTGCAACGTCGAGCTCTCGTTCGACGAGGTGCACCTCCCGCAGTTCGAGGTGCCCGATGGCAAGGACCTCGACGGCTATTTCCGCGAGCTGTGCGAAGAGGGCCTCTCGAAGCGCTACGGCGCCGAACCGGCGATCGAGATTCGCGAGCGCTTCGAACACGAACTCGAAGTCATTCGTCGGATGGGCTTTCAAGCGTACTTCCTCATCGTCTGGGACTTCATCCGACACGCACGCGACAACGACATCCCCGTCGGCCCCGGACGCGGCAGCGCCGCCGGCTCCGTCCTCGCCTACTCGCTCGAAATCACCGACATCGACCCGTTGCAGTACGACCTGCTGTTTGAGCGCTTCTTGAACGAGGCGCGCGTGTCGATGCCCGACATCGACATCGACTTTTGCCGCGACCAGCGCGAAAACGTCATCAAGTACGTGCAGGAAAAATACGGCGGCAAGGAACGCGTCGCGCAGATCGTCACCTTCGGCACCATGGCCGCCAAGGCCGTGGTCCGCGACGTCGGACGCGTCCTGGGCGTGCCTCTCTCCGAGGTCGATAAGATCGCGAAGAAAATCCCGGGGGGCCCGGGGGTCACGCTGGAGGCCGCGCTCGAGCAGGACGAGGATCTGCGGGCAATAGCCGAGGAAGTGGGCACGGAAACCGCCCGGCTGTTTGAGTTCGCGCGAAAGCTCGAGGGCAATCACCGCAACTGCGGCACGCACGCCGCGGGCGTCGTGATCGCGGACGCGCCGCTGACGGAATATGTGCCGCTTTACAAGAACGGCGACGATGTCTCGACGCAGTTCCCGATGGAGACGATCGAGCAGCTCGGCCTGCTCAAGATGGACTTTCTCGGCCTCAAGACGCTGACCCTGATCGATACCGCGGTCCGCCTGATCCGCGCACGCGGCAGCGACGTCCCCGACTTCCGCGGGACCGCGTTCACGAAGTACGACGACAAGGAGACCTACGACCTCTTGTGCCGCGGCGAGTCGTACGGCGTGTTCCAGCTTGAGTCCAGCGGCATGCGCGACCTGCTGCGCCGGCTCAAGCCGCGCACGTTCGAGGAAAGCCTGGTCCTGATCGCGCTGTTCCGCCCCGGTCCGCTCGACTCGGGCATGACCGAGGTGTATTGCAACCGCAAGAACGGCGTCGAGCCGGTCAAGTACGACCACTCGTCGCTCGAAACGGTCCTGAGGAGCACGTACGGCGTCATCGTGTATCAAGAGCAGGTCATGCTCATCGCGCACACGGTGGCTGGATTCTCGCTCAACGACGCGGACAGCCTGCGCAAGGCGATGGGCAAGAAGCGACCCGAGCTGATGGCACCGTTCCACGAACCGTTCCTGGACGGATGCGAAGAGCGCAGCGCCATGCCGCGCGACATCGCCCAGGGGGTGTGGGACAAGATGGCGACGTTCGCGCGCTACGGCTTCAACAAGAGCCACTCGGCCGCGTACTCCGTCGTGACCTACCAAACCGCGTGGCTCAAGGCGCACTACCCGCGCGAGTTCATGGCGGCGCTGCTCACGGTCGACTCCGGCAACATGGACAAGGTCACCTACGCGCTCGAGGAGTGCCGCCGCATGGAGACCCCGGTGCTCCCGCCTGATGTCAACCGCAGCGGCGTGGACTTCGTCGTCGAGGGCGAGGCCATCCGCTTCGGGCTCGCGTCGGTCAAGGGCGTCGGCCGGCCCGCGTGCGGAGCGATCCTGAAGGGGCGTACGGACGGCGATGTTTTCGGATCCGTCTACGACCTCGCGGGCCGCGTCGATACGCGCATCGCGAACAAGCTCACGTTCGAGGCCCTGATCAAGGCCGGCGCGTGCGGCGACCTCGGCGGCCACCGCGCGCAGCTCGTCGCCGCCCTCGATACGGCGATGCGCGCAGGCGCGGCCGAGCAGGCCGACCGGCGCGCCGGACAGATGAGTCTGCTCGGCGAGGCTCTGGCCGAGGCCCCCGCCCCCCCCTTACCCGATGTCGCGCCGTGGAGCGAACGCGAAAAACTCGCCTTCGAGCACGACACGACCGGTCGCTACTGGTCGGGCCACCCGCTCGCCGAGCACGAGGACATCGTTCGTGTATTCGGCTCGCACGACACGCGCCAGCTTCGCGACTGCGACGAGGGCACGCCCATCGTGTTCGGCGGGCTCGTCACCGGTTTTCAGGAGCGCGTCATCCGCTCGGGCCGCAACGAGGGCAAGCGCATGGCGCGCTTTTTCCTTGAGGACGGCGCCGGCAAGGTCGAGGCGGTCATGTTCTCGGATGCGTTTGCGCGCTGCCGCGAAAAACTGGTGGATGCCGCGGTCCTGATCTGCACCGGCGATGTCGATACATCGCGCGACGAGGTGAACGTGCGGATCGACAACGCGTACACGCCCGACGAGGCGCCGCGCAAGCTCGCCGGATCGGTCCAGATCGATATCGATGGCCTGGACACCGCAAACCTCACCGATCTGCGCGAGCTATTCGTGCGCCACAAGGGCGATCGTCCGGTCGTTCTGACCCTGCGCCCCGAGCCGGGCCTGAAAGTCGCCGTACGAGCCGAGGAGTCGATACGCGTCGATCCGACCCCGGTATTTGTCCGCGAAGCCCGGGACATGGTCGGCGAGGACTGCGTAAAACTCCTGGCCGCCCCCCCGCGCCGCAAGGAACGCCGCCGACGCGGACGCTCCGGCTAAGCGGAGGAACCGCTAACCGGAGCCGTGTCTTTTGGCTTCAACGGCTGACGCCGTTGAGAGCCTCGCGAGCGGGTGGCTCTCCCGCTTCGCGGGGGAACCCCGAACCGGTGAACTCGGGGGCGGGCGGGGCGCAGTGGCGTTTGGCTTCAACGGCGCAAGCCCGTTGAGCCCCCGGCAGAAGCGCATTGTCCTTGGCCCGACCGAGCGACAGGCATCAACGGCGTGAGCCGTTGAGCAGATAACACACTATTCCTGGGCCCGCTTCGCGGGGGAACCGCGAAGCGGTGAGACAGGTCGGGAGCGCCCGGCGCCTCCTGGCCTTCAACGGCGCAAGCCCGTTGAGCCCCCGGCAGAAGCGCATTGTCCTTGGCCCGACCGAGCGACAGGCATCAACGGCGTGAGCCGTTGAGCAGATAACACGCTATTCCTGGGCCCGCTTCGCGGGCCCAGGAATAGGACCGGGCCGGCGGCCCCACGACCGCCGGCCCGTCTCCCGTACCGTAGCTGACTTTTTTGCCGTGCCCCGCCGTTCAGCGCCGGGGCACTCACCCAACCGCGTGCGTCAGTTCTTCTTCGAAAACACGCGCTTTTTTTCGTAGACGATTGTCGACTTGAGTGCGTCCCACCATTCGCCATCCGACCAGATCGGATCGAGGTTCGCCGCGAACTCGTCGCCCTTGCGCTTGAAACGCATGACGCGAACAACGTCGTGCTTCACGATGGCGTTGACCTCGGTGTACGTCGTGATGTCACCGACCTTGGTCTTTACGCGGTCGTTGTGAAGCTTGTAGGCGCGATGGAAAATCGTGTGGCCCGCGCCCGCGTACTTGCGAACGCGGCAGTGTAGGGCTGCCGACTCGAGTCCGGACACGTAGATCGTGGCGGTGTCCCACTCGCGGTGAAACGTGCCGAAGACGGCAATGCCACGCACCGACGCACCGGGCGCCAGCATCTTCATGGCGTTGATCGCCTGCACGTTCTTGAGTCCAGGCGCGCGCCCGACCCGGCGGATCGCCTCTTCCGCGTCCTTTTGCGGAAGCGCGTGGTGCGTATGCCGCTTGATCTTGCTACGCCCGACCTGAACGTCCGCGCGAAGGTACAGCGCCAGCCGTGCTGCCTGCTGGGAGGCGTTCTTCAGCTCGAAGGTCATGTAGTAGACCGTCGTCGCACTGCCGTCCTTGTAGCTCAAGGTGTAGCTCTCGAGATTCGAGTGCTTGAGCTGCAGGTTCCAGGGGGGCGCGGCCTGTGCCGGCGTACCGCCCGAAAGGGCCGCAGCCAACGCGCACGCTGCCAAGAGTCTTGTCATGTTGGAGGTCTCTCCGTTTTCAAGTCGAGTTCGGCCCCACTCGAACGGGTTGCCCCGTTCGAGTCATTTCGGACCGGCCTCAGTGATCTGATCGCTCTCTTCGGTCGAGCTCGTGGAGCGGGGCCTACTCGGCCCGGAGGCACTGGAACTCTTCTTGTTCCGAGCCTTCGCCGACTTCCATCTTCGTTTCGATGGCGACCTTCCACTTGTCGTACTTGTCCCACCACTTGGCGGTGCCGCCGGTTAGCCCGACAACGAATCCCTTGCCATCGTGATGTTCCTCGTCATCGTCGCAGAGCAGGACTTTTTCGCGTCCGCCCGGCTTGGCCGCGCAACTCCCGTTTTTCTGGTCGTTCGCCGCGTACGAGGTGAGGTCGCCGTACTGGCCAGTCTTGTTGAGGTCGAGCTTCTCGTAGGCCGACAGGCCGCCAGCTTGCTCGAGACTCTCGCTAGCATCACCCGGGCAAAAGAGGATGCCGAGTCGATCCGTACTCTTGTGGTCGATCTCCCGCTTTACGACAAAGTAGAGCAAGAGGTTCGGACCCGAGAGAATCGGATACTTGCCGGCTTCCGTGCCTCGCGCTTCGAGCATGCCCGCCAGGTTGCGACAGTTGTTGATGCAACCCAGCTTGCGCTGTTCGAACTGGCTTTTCGGAATGAGCACGACGACCAGACCAGCGAGCACGCCGATGATCGTGACCACCACGAGAATCTCGATCAGGGTGAAGCCCTTATGCTTCCCATACATGAGCACAGTCTCCTTGTGACGTGACGCAGACCCGGGACCGGACGCCGCCGGCTGCGTTGGGGCGGATTATAGGGAACCCAACCTCCCCACGCAAAGCGGAAACACAAACTCCTCTTCTAGTTTTGCCCCCGCCCCCCCGCCACTATCCCAACAACCCCTCGCGGCCCGACAGAAATTAGACATATCATGACATGATGATATATTGACCTGAGTCCCGTGTACGACCTTCTACGCCTGCTTGCCGACTCCACCCGCGTGCGCATTCTCGCCGCGCTGGAGGACGAGGAACTGGCCGTGAACGAACTCGCGGACGTGCTGGAAATGAGCCAATCCCGGATTTCCAACCACCTCCGCCTCCTGCGCGGCGCCGCGTTGCTGCGGGCGCGCCGGGACGGAGCGTGGACGTTTTACCGGACCGCGCTGGAGGAAAACGGCGACCGGGACACGCTGTGGTCGGTCGTCCGGCACGGCTTGCGCGGCAACGCCGAACTGGAGGCGGATGTGGCGCGACGGCAGCGCGTGCTCGAAAAACGGCGCCAGCGCAGTCGTGCTCATTTTGCCCGTGCGAGCGAAACGCTCGACGATCTCGCGCTCGCGACCGGAACGCTGCGCGAGGAGATTGTGGCGGCGGCGGCTCCCCGCGAGTGCGTGGTCGTGGACGCGGGTTGCGGCGATGGCGGATTGACCGAAATCCTGGCCGACACCTTTGATCGCGTCTTCGCCTTCGACCACGCGCCCGGTCGCCTGGCCGCCGCGCGCGCACGCACGCCGCACGATACGGTCACTTTTGCGCACGGGGAAATCGACGCTGTTCCGCTCGCGGACGGAACCTGCGACATCGTTTTCCTGAGTCTTGTTCTGCATCACGTGCCCCGAATCGTCGATGCGCTGCGCGAGGCTTGGCGCGTGCTGCGCCCGGGCGGCCGCGTGGTCGTTGCCGATCTCGCCCCGCACGACGAGGAGTCGATGCGGCGACAGCGTGGTGACCTCCGGCTCGGGCTCGACGCGGACCGGCTGCTCGCCGATCTGTCCGCGGCCGGTTTCGATCGGCCGCACGCACGACCCGCCCGCGACCGCGTTCTTGCCGGACGCGCCGAACTATGCATCTTTCTCGCCGACGGGACGAAACCTTCGCTCCGCCGGCGCCAATCCAAAAAATCCAAACCGAAACCCAAAACCAAACAGAAGACACGGAGTCAAGCGTGACGACCAAGACCGAGGCTTTGCCCTTCAAGGTCAAGGATCTCTCCCTGCACGAGTTCGGGCGCAAGGAAATCCGGCTCGCGGAACACGAGATGCCCGGGTTGATGGCCCTTCGCGAAGAGTTCGGCGCAACCCAGCCGCTCGAGGGCGCCCGCATCATGGGATCGCTGCACATGACGGTGCAGACCGCCGTGCTCATCGAAACCCTCACCGCCCTCGGCGCCCAGGTCCGCTGGGTCTCGTGCAACATCTTCTCGACCCAGGACCACGCCGCCGCCGCTGTGGCCGTCGGGCCGGACGGGACCCCGGACGAGCCGCGCGGAGTGCCGGTGTTCGCGTGGAAGGGCGAAACGCTCGAAGAGTACTGGTGGTGCACGGAGCAGGCTCTGCTGTGGCCGGACGGCGAGAGCCCCAACCTGATCCTCGACGACGGCGGCGACGCCACGATGCTCGTGCTCAAGGGCGCGGAGTATGAACAGGCCGGCGCGGTCCCGGCCCCGAAGGGCGACGACCCCGAAGACTGGGTGTGCCTTCTGCAAACGCTCAAGGAGACGATCGCGCGGGAGCCGGACCGCTGGACCCGCATCGCCGCCGCCATCCGCGGCGTGTCCGAGGAGACGACGACGGGCGTGCATCGCCTCTACCAGCTCGCCGAATCGGGCGGACTGCTCTTCCCGGCCATCAACGTCAACGACTCGGTGACGAAGAGCAAGTTCGACAACGTCTACGGCTGCCGGCACTCGCTCCTCGACGGCATCAACCGCGCGACCGACGTAATGCTCGGCGGCAAGGTCGCCGTCATCGCCGGCTACGGCGACGTCGGCAAGGGCTGCGCGCAGGCGCTGCGTGGCCAGGGCTGCCGCGTCATCGTGGCCGAGGTCGATCCGATCTGTGCCCTGCAGGCGGCGATGGAAGGCTACGAGGTCAAGCCGCTCGAGGACGTCATCGGCAGCGCGGACGTCTTTGTCACCTCAACCGGCAACCGCGACGTCATCACGCTCGACATGATGCGCCGCATGAAGGACAAGGCCGTCGTCGGCAACATCGGCCACTTCGACAACGAGATCGACATGGCCGGCCTCGAAAACGCCGACGACATCGAACGCATCAACATCAAGCCGCAGTACGACGAGTTCCGCTTCGCGGATGGCAAGAGCATCCTGGTCCTCGCCGAGGGTCGCCTGCTCAACCTGGGCTGCGCCACGGGCCACCCGAGTTTCGTGATGTCGGCGAGCTTCACCAACCAGGTGCTCGCCCAGATCGAACTCCACACCCGCCACGACCACTACAAGAACGAGGTCTACACCCTGCCGAAGGTCCTCGACGAGAAGGTCGCGCGACTGCACCTCGACAAGCTCGGCGTCAAGCTGACGAAGCTGAGCCGGGAACAGGCGGACTACATCGGCGTCCCCGTGGACGGCCCTTACAAGCCCAACCACTACCGGTACTAGTCCGCAGGGCGGACCGAGTACTTAGTATGAGGCGGGCCTGCGGGCCCGCACAGCAAACGGACGGCGATGCTTTTCGCCGTCCGTTTCTATGACCAGTGCTCGAGAGTGCGCTCGACCACGCCGGCACCGTCCCATCTACCGGCCCGGGGCCGTGCGTCAACGGAACATCGACCCGCCCCGGCTAGCGAAAGTCGCCCATGGCGACTTTCGTCGGGCCCCCTATCCAACGCGGGCTCTGAGCTGCTCGGCCCGATCGGTCTTCTCCCAGGAGAATTCCGGGCGGCCGAAGTGGCCGTACGCGGCCGTACGCTGATAGATCGGGGCCTTCAGGCCGAGGGTCTCGATGATGGCGCGCGGAGTCAGCGCGAAAACCTCGCGCGCCGCCTTGGCGATCGCGTCTTCGTCCGCCTTGGCGGTGCCGAAGGTATCGACCAGGACAGAAACCGGGTCGGCCACGCCGATCGCATACGCGAGTTGGAGTTCGCAGCGGTCGGCGAGTCCCGCGGCGACGATGTTTTTGGCGATGTAGCGCGCCATGTACGCGGCGCTGCGATCGACCTTCGTCGGATCCTTGCCCGAGAACGCGCCGCCGCCGTGCCGGCCCATGCCACCGTAGGTATCGACGATGATCTTGCGGCCCGTCAGGCCGGCGTCGCCCATCGGCCCGCCGATCACGAAACGCCCCGTCGGGTTGACATGAATAATCGTCTTGTCGTCGAGGAGATCGCCCGGCAGATCGGCGCGAATCAGCTTCTCGGTAAGGTCCGCGC
The DNA here is from genome assembly GCA_021776735.1 of Planctomycetota bacterium. Taxonomy (GTDB): domain Bacteria; phylum Planctomycetota; class PLA2; order PLA2; family PLA2; genus JAJFFH01. Next base: position 151,885 of record JAJFFH010000062.1, read on the forward strand.
GTATCGTCTCGGTCGCCACGTCGGTGGCGTGCTGCGTACTCACGACGACGGTATCGATGCGCCGCGGCATGCCCGCGTCGTCGTATTCCACGGTGACCTGCGACTTGCCGTCCGGGCGGAGGTACGGCAGCGTGCCGTCCTCGCGCAGGCGCGCCAGGCTCTGCGTCAGCCGGTGCGCAAACGTGATCGGTGCGGGCATGAGCTCGTCCGTCTCCCGGCACGCGTACCCAAACATCATGCCCTGGTCGCCGGCGCCAACGTCCTTGTCCGCTGCCGCATCCACGCCCAGCGCGATATCGGGCGACTGCCTCTCGACCGCGATCAGCACGGCACAGGTGTGCGCATCAAACCCCCACGTCGCGTCTGCATACCCGATCTGCTCGACGGTCCGCCGCACGATCTCCGGAAAGTCGAGCTGCGCGGTCGTCGTGATTTCGCCCGCAAGCACGACCAGGCCGGTCTTCAGCAGCGTCTCGCAAGCCACCCGCCCCTCGGGATCGGCCGCGAGAACCGCGTCCAAAACAGCGTCGGAAATCTGATCGGCCATCTTATCCGGATGGCCCTGGGTGACGGACTCGGAAGTAAAGAGCATGAGGAAGGGGATAGTAGGGGTTTGGGGCGACGGAACGAAAAAACCGCGCGTCCGAGCGGCGGACCTAGCCGCGAACGAGCCCGGAATCTGGGGGAAAGGGGGGGCGGGGGGAACGGGGACGGCCGCTAGTCAAGAATCGCTCTTTTGTGCCGGGCTCGGTATGGGCCGTCAGAAGAACGTCCCCAAAATCCGGCGCATCCGCCGACGGGTACAGGCTAACGAAATCGCCGCAGGCGATTTTTACAGGGGCATCGGCGTCCGTACGCTGCCGCCCCTGCTCGCCCTACTGCCCGCAGCACTTCTTGTACTTCTTCCCGCTGCCGCACGGGCAGGGGTCGTTGCGGCCGACTTTCGGGGTGTCGCGCCGCATCGGTTCCGGCTTTTCCTGGCTTGAGCCGATCGGGCCCTGGTCGGCTTCGGTTTCGTACGCGCTGATCTCGTCGTGCGTCAGCGTCAGGCGCTCCGACGGTGCGTCGAAGCCATCGACGTCCAGGGTCACGTGGACCTTGAGCATCACATCGGTCACCATGTCGGCGATCGAGACCTGCATCTCCTCAAACATCTGCGAGCCTTCGCGCTTGTACTCGAGCTTCGGATCCTGCTGCGCGTAGCTGCGCAGTCCGATGCCTTCCCGCAGGCCGTCCAGGTCGCGCAGATGTTCCTTCCACTTGTCGTCGAACGCGCGCAGCAACAGGTACTGGAGGGTCCTGGTGTACCCTTCCTCCCCCATCGCTTCCTTGGCCTTGTCTACGGCGACGGCCACGGCGTCCCGCACGATCCCCGCCGCCTCGTCCGGGCTACCGGTCTTGCGCAGCTCTTCCGGGTCGATCTCAATCCCGAACTTGCGGCGGGCCCAGAGCCCGATCTCCTCGGTCGGCCACTCGCTCGGCGCGACGTGGTCGGGCATGTGCTCGGCACAGACCGGGCCGAGCAGCGTATCTACAAGCCGCCAGGCGGTCGCTTCGAGATCCTGGCCCCTGAGAATGTCCGTACGAATCGCGTAGATCGCCTTGCGCTGCTCATCGTTGACCTTGTCGTACTCGAGCAGGTTCTTGCGGATGTCGAAGTTGCGGTCCTCGACCTTGCGCTGGGCGGCAGCAATCCGGCGGCTCACCATCGGCGAGGTGATTTCCTGGCCTTCGCCCATGCCGAGACGCGCGAGGAGCTTCTTCACGCCCTCGCGCATGAAGCGGCGCATGAGCGGATCCTCGAGCGAGACGAAAAAGATCGACGACCCGGGATCGCCCTGGCGGCCGGCGCGGCCCCGGAGCTGGTTGTCGATGCGCCGCGCCTCGTGGCGTTCGGTACCGACGATGTGCAGACCGCCAAGCCGGGCCACGGCGGCGGTCCGATCGGTGGGAAGGTGCGGATGGTTGTGCGCTTCCCAGTATTGCTGGAGCGCCTTCTCCTTCGCGTCGTCGCCCCCGGAATTCGCGCTCTTGGCGAGTTTCGAGTCGGGCTCGAGGAAGTGCTCGACCCAGTGGGCGAGGAGCTTGGTCCGCAACTGCGGATCGCTCGACGCAAGTCCCTTCGGCGCGAGGCGGTACCGCTGCCAGTGGTCCAGCATCTCCTGCGGGTCGAACTCGCGGAGCAGGATGTCCGTACCGCGGCCAGCCATGTTCGTCGCGATAGTGACCGCGCCGAGCTGACCCGCCTGCGAAATGATGGCGGCCTCGCGTTCGTGGTGCTTGGCGTTCAGCACGTCGTGCGGAACCCCGCGCTTGCCAAGAGTAGTCGAAAGTCTCTCGCTCGAATCGATCGAGGTCGTGCCGACGAGAACCGGGCGTCCGGTCGCATGGATCGTGCGGATCTCGTCGATGACCGCGGAGTACTTCTCGCCCTCGCTCAAGTAGATGCGATCGTCGTAGCCCTTGCGCCGCAGCGGCCGGTTCGTCGGCACGACAACCACGTCGAGCTTGTAGATCTTGTGGAACTCCCCCGCCTCGGTGAGTGCTGTGCCGGTCATGCCCGCGAGCTTGTCGTACAGGCGAAAGAAGTTCTGGATCGTGACCGTCGCCAGCGTCTGGTTCTCCGGCGCGATCTTGATCTTTTCCTTGGCCTCCACCGCCTGGTGCAGGCCATCGCTCCACCGGCGGCCTTCCATCAGGCGGCCCGTGAACTCGTCGACGATGATGACCTCGCCGTCCTTGACGACGTACTCGACCTCGACCTTGTAGATCGCGTGGGCGCGCACCGACTGCTCGAGGTGGTGCGGCCAGTTCTGGTCCATCACGTCGATGGCGTAGAAATCGGGGATCCCGAGCGCTTCCTGCGCGGCGATGATGCCGGTCTCGGTCAGGTAGGCGGAGTGGCCCTTATCGGAAAAAACGTAGTAGTAGTCGCTTTCGAGCTGGAGCCGCAACTCCTCACGCGCCCCGACGTCCGCGGCACCCGCCTCCTTCGCCTTCGCGAGGACGAGGTCGTCCAAGTCCTCCTTTTCGACGCCCTTTTTGGCCTGCGCCCACCGGCGAACGACCCGGTCCGCCAAAAAATACTTGTCGGTGGCGCCCTCGGACGGGCCCGAGATGATCAGCGGCGTGCGCGCCTCATCGACCAGGATCGAGTCGACCTCGTCGATGATGGCGAAGAAGCGGTCTTTTTGGACCTGGTCCTCCAACTGCGTCTTCATGTTGTCGCGCAGGTAGTCGAAGCCGAACTCGGAGTTGGTCCCGTGGGTGATATCCGCCCCGTACTCCGGCAATCGCTCCTGCGAATGCATCGGACCCTGGATGCAGCCGACCGTCATGCCGAGCAGCTCGAACACGGGCCGGTTCCACGCTGCGTCGCGGCGCGCCAGATAGTCGTTGACCGTGACCATGTGGACGCCGCGCCCGGTGAGCGCGTTGAGGTACGCCGGCGGGACCGACGTGAGCGTTTTGCCCTCGCCCGTGATCATCTCGGCGATGCCGCCGCGATGCAGGACCACGCCACCGAGGAGCTGGACATCGAACAGCCGGTTCCCGAGGGTCCGCTTGGCCGCTTCGCGGACCGCCGCAAACGCCTCCGGCAACAGGTCGTCGAGGGTCTCGCCACCCTTGAGCCGCCGGCGAAATTCTGCCGTTTTGGCATGCAGCTCGTCGTCCGACAGCCGCTCGAATTCGGGCTCAAGCCCGTTGATCGCGGTGATCACGGGAATAATCCCCTTGATCACACGGTCGTTGCGGGAGCCGAAGAAACGGAAGAACCAATTCAGGGGATTGAACATGCGGAAGAGCTTCCCGGGCCGGTTCGCGTGAAGAGCCGCGCCCGCGGATTATGCCAGCAACTTCCGGACCAGCGAAAAGAGAACGTCCTGCCGGTACGGCTTGACCAAAAAGCCGTCGGCGAACGTCAGCGACGCGAGATCCACCTGGCTGCGCGTCGCGAGCAGGACCGGGATGTCTTTGGTTTCGGGATTGCCCTTGAGCACCTCGCACGCGGCAACCCCATCCATTTCGGGCATCTGATAGTCCATCAGGATCAGGTCGGGCTGTTCCTCCGCAACCCGCTCGAGCGCCGCGCGCCCGTGCGGCGCGGTGCGCACGCGCATCCCCGCCCGCTTGAGTAGCTCGCTCAGGGTGTCGCGGATCGACGGGTCATCGTCGACGACCAGCACCGACCGCGACGACTCGGTGATTCGCTCGACCTGGCCGAGCAACTCCTTGATGTCGGCGACCGTCGGCACCGCCTCGCCCTGCCAGTCCTTCTCGATCTCTTCCGCGATCCGGCGGTTGTGGTCGCGCACCGCGTTCCAGCGCTTGTAGTCCGGCGACTCGGGAGACACGTTCAGGTCGTCGTGGGTGTCCACGGCAAACGAGTATTCGTTTTCGAGAATGGACTCCTCGAGGACGAGTTTCATGTGCGGATAGCGACTGTTGCCCAACCGCAGGACGTAGCGGCAGGCGCGGCGCCCCTCGGAAGCCGTGGACCCGCCCACCGCCGATTCCGTCTCGTCGTCAAAGCGCGGAAGAACGTCTCCCGCGGACTCTCCCTCGTCGAGGCTGATCACGGGAGCGCGCCAGCGGGAAGCACCCGGGTAAGCGTGGCGCAAGAAGATATCGATAGCGAGGCGGACAGTCGATGCGCGGATGTCGGAGAGCTTCACGCCCCCGCCTCGCCCTTTGCTTTCTCGCTCTCGTCTCTCTTTTCTCTTTTTTCGCGACGCTCGTTCACAAACCCGGTCACGAGCAAGAGCGCGATGCCTACGACCAGTGCGACATCGGCGACGTTGAAGGTCGGCCAGTGCCAGCCGTCCACGTCGCCGAAGCTCACGTCGATAAAGTCGCGCACCGCACCGTACTGCCAGCGATCCCACAGATTGCCGATCGCGCCGCCGAGGACGAGCGACTTGGCGGCACACTCCAACCGCGAGGTCCGGCGCGGCCAAAAAATCCACGCGGTCACGAGCGGGACGGCGAGAATGGTCGCAAACAACAGCAGCGATTCCGCGATGTTGAGGCTCCAGACACCGCCCTTGTTCATGACCGCACTCATGTACAGCCAACCATCAACGAGGGTTCGGCGGAGGATCCTCGGCTTGCCGACGTCGGGGTATTGCCACAGGCCCTTCGTCCACAGGTCGATCCAGGCGGCGGCCGCCGCGAGGAGGAGCCAGCCGGCGCGGCTCTTGCGGTTCATTCGGTGTTGATCTCTCGGGGTTCGTTTCGGCGATCGAAAGCGCGCCAGAATATTCCGACCTGCGCCCGCGTCAAGCCGATCTCTCGGATTATGGGAACGCTTGTCCGGGAGTTCTTACGCTGGTGCGAGGCCGAGGCGGGTCATCGCCCCCTCACGGTCCAGGCCTACCGCCGCGACCTCGTGGACTTCGAGTCGTTCCTCAAGCGCCGCAAACGCCCCCCCGAACGTGCCCGGCCGACCGACATCCTCGACTATCTCAAGGCCCTGCGCGCCGCCGGAAGGGCCGAATCCACCCTCGGCCGCCGGTTCGCCTGCCTCCGGACGTTCTACCGCTTCCTGCTGGCCGACGGACTCAGCAGCACCGACCCCACCGCCGCTCTCGACCCGCCGCGACGCTGGCGCCGCCTCCCCCGCGTTCCGGACCAAAAAGCCGTCGCCCGGCTGCTCGATGCCATCCCCACGGACACCGCCCGCGGCCAGCGCGACAAGGCGCTCCTCGAACTGCTCTATGCCACGGGCGCCCGCGTCGGGGAAGTCCTCGGAGCCGAGCGCCGCGACTACCGCGAAGACCTCGCCATCATCCGCCTGCGGGGCAAGGGCGACAAGGAGCGGGTCGTACCCGTCGGACAGGCCGCACGCGATGCCCTTGCCGCATATCAAGACGGGCTGGCGACGCATGAATCCGGACGGGAGCAGACGGACGGCGAGGCCCCCTTGGTCGCGAGCATGCGCGGCCGGCCGCTGACGCGCGACCGCGTGCTGCGCCTGCTACGCGAATACGCCAAAAAAGCCGGCGTCGATCCGGCACCGTCGCCGCACAAGTTCCGGCACGCGTTCGCAACCCACCTGCTCGAAGGCGATGCCGACATCCGCAGCGTGCAGGAACTGCTGGGCCATGCCAGCATCGTCACGACTCAGATTTACACGCATGTGGATCAGGAGCGGCTACGAGCGATTCACGGCAAGTATCACCCGCGGGCATAGCGAAAATCCGGAGGACCGGGTTTTCGTTAGCGGGGGCGAGGAATCGGCTGCGCCGATTCTCGCGGCATGAGTGAGACAAGCCCTACTCGCTTGATTTTTCGTGGTCTTTCAGGAACTGGGCCAAGCCTGTGTCCGTGAGCGGGTGCTTCATCAATTGTCCGATGACCTTCGGCGGGACCGTGCAGACGTCGGCGCCGATCTTGGCGGCGAAGCGGACGTGCTGCGGGCTGCGGACCGACGCCACCAGGATTTCCGTGGGGAAGGCGTAGTTGTCGTAGATCTCGCGGATGTCCTCAATCAACTCCAGGCCCATCTGGCCGAGGTCGTCGAGACGGCCGATAAACGGGCTGATAAACGTCGCGCCGGCCTTGGCCGCGAGCAGCGCCTGCACCGAGGTGAAGCACAGCGTCACGTTCACCTTGATGTTTTGCTGGGCCAGTTCGCGGCACGCGCCCAGGCCGTCTTCCGTCAGCGGCACCTTGATCGTGACGTTCTTGTGGATCTTCGCGAGCTCCAGCCCTTCCGCGATCATGCCCTTTTTGTCGGTCGAGATGACCTCGGCGCTGATCGGGCCGTCCACGACCTCGCAGATCTCGGTGATGACCTGCTTCAGGCTCTTGCCCGTCTTGGCGACCAGCGACGGGTTGGTCGTAACGCCGTCCAGCAGCCCCATGGCCGCATAGTGTTTGATGTCGTCGAGATTCGCGGTGTCGAGGAAGAACTTCATGGCAGTGATTATCCCAAAAACGGGTAACGGTAATCGGTGGGCGGCACGAACGTTTCCTTGATCGTCCGCGGGCTCACCCAGCGCAGGAGGTTGAGGATCGAGCCGGCCTTGTCGTTGGTGCCGGACGCGCGGGAGCCGCCGAACGGCTGCTGGCCGACCACGGCGCCCGTCGGCTTGTCGTTGATGTAGAAGTTGCCGGCCGCGTAGCGGAGCTTGTCCAGGGCGGTGCGCACGGCGGTCCGGTCGCGGCCGAAGATCGCGCCGGTCAGCGCGTAGTCGGAGCCCGACTCGCAAAGCGCCAGGGTCTCTTCGAAGTCGGCGTCTTCGTAGATATACACCCCGAGGATCGGACCGAAATACTCGACCCCCATGAGGTCGTGCCTGGGATCGGTGGTCTCGATGACGGTCGGCGCCACGAACCAGCCCTTGGAATCGTCGCACTCCCCGCCGAACACGACCGTGCAGGTCGCGTCGCTCCGCGCGGCATCGATCACGCCCTTCAGCTTGCCGAACGACGAGCGGTCGATCACGGCGCCGACAAAGTTCGAGAAGTCGCACACGTCGCCCATCTTGATCTCGGCCAGCATCTCGCCGACCGCGTCGCGCACGTCCGGCCACAGGCTCTTCGGAATGTAGGCCCGACTCGCCGCCGAGCACTTCTGCCCCTGGTACTCGAACGCACCACGCACGAGCGCCACGGCAAGCGACTGCGCCTCGGCGGACGGATGCGCGAACACGAAGTCCTTGCCGCCGGTCTCGCCCACGATCCGCGGGTACTGCCCGTACTTCTGGATGTTTTGACCGATGGTGCTCCAGATGCCCTGAAAGACCGCCGTCGAACCGGTGAAGTGCACGCCGCCGAGACGTCCGTCCGCGAGAACGGGATCGCCGACCGTCGCGCCGCTTCCGGGCACGAAGTTGATCACACCGGGAGGCACGCCTGCCTCGAGCAGCATCCGCATCAGGTAGTAGTTGGACAGGACCGACGTCGATGCGGGCTTCCACAGCGACGTGTTGCCGAGCATCGCCGGCGCGGTCGGAAGATTGCCCGCGATCGAGGTGAAGTTGAACGGCGTGATCGAAAACACAAAGCCGTCGAGCGGCCGATGTTCGAGCCGGTTCCAGCACCCCGGGGACGACTCGGGCTGCTCGCCGTAAAGGTCCTCCATGAACGCGACGTTGTAGCGATAAAAATCAATCAGCTCGCACGCAGCATCGATCTCGGCCTGATGCACCGTCTTGCTCTGGTTGAGCATCGTCGCGGCGTTGATCGTGTCGCGCCAGGGACCGGCCAGCAATTCGGCGGCACGCAAAAAGATCGCCGCGCGATCCTCCCACGGCATCGCCGCCCACTCGGCGCGCGCCCCCTCGGCGGCGTCGATCGCCTGCCCGACCTCTTCGGCCCCGGCTTTGTGGAACCGACCGAGAACATGCCCGTGATCGTGGGGCATGACCATGTCCGCCGTCTGGCCGGTGCGCACCTCTTCGCCGCCGATGAGCAGCGGCACTTCGACCTGCTCACCAGCCATCGCCGCGAGGCGTTTTTCGAGCGAGGCTCGCTCGGGGCTGCCGGGAGCGTAGTCACGGACGGGTTCGTTTTCGGGGGTGGGGACGGAGAAGGAGCCAAGCGCCATGGCGCGCATGATAGGCGGCGTACGGAGGCGAAGCCAAGGACGGCGATGTCTTCGGCCCGCGTGCTGCGGCGGACGGGTTCCGCGAGCGCTACCGTCCTATTCCGAGCCGTCGAAGCGCTGGAGCTGGTGGGAGACCCCCAAAACGCCACCGAGCCCGACCGTGAACACGGACAGGTACACGAGATAGATGGGGTTGTTCACGACCCCGCCGATCAGCGCCGTCGCCATGAAGCCGGTCACGAACAGGGCCGTGTAGATCGGCGTCGAGGCGCGAAACAGCACGCAAGCTGACCCGGCGACCGTGCCCATGAGCGCGGCCAGTGCCACAACCTGCAGCGAAAGACCGCCCAGAGCCAAGACGAGAAAAACGTACGCGCCCGCCATCTCGACGGCGTACGTGCGCATGTTGCGGTTGCGCCGGGCCCGATGACGGGCGCCGGCCCCTTCGTTATGGCGCCAGCGCTCGCGCAATTCGTCTTGCAGCTCGCCGGGGAGACCCCTAAACCAGTCCGTGTCTTCTCGCGAGTCGTGAACCCGGTCCTCGGGAATCAGGTGCAGCGGCGGCAACGGATCCGGCTCGAACTCGGAGGCATCGCCGTCCGTTCCTGTGGCCCCGGTCACGACCTCCTGCCACGCCGGCCGCTCTTCGTTCACCGCGCCGGCTCTTTGGACATGGTCGTGTCGCGCAGCGCGAGTTGCAGCCACGCCGCGACCTGGGCGGCGAATCGACGCGCTTCGGCGAGGTCGCGCGTGGAGTGGAAGACGGGCGCGTGGCCGCCGGGCAAACCGAACAGCAAGACGCGGTACGCGCTTTCCACGGCCGCCACGGTCACCACGAGGGACTCCCACGGCAACTGCATGCGGCGGTGCGCCTTGAGGCGGCGCTCGACCTGGAAGAACTCCGCGACGCGCCGGCCGGGTACGAGCCGCGCCCACGCCGTGCGGCCTTCGTGCGGCAGAATACTGGTCGCGCGACCCGCGCTCCAGATCAGGGCGACAAGGAGCGCCAGCACACTCTGTTCATAGATGAAGCCGAGCACGACGCCGACGGTCGCGAGGGCGGTCGCGACCATCTTGCCGATCGTGAGCGGCTGCGGCACGAACAGGGTCAGGAATACCGAGTCGAAGTGCAGCCGGACCCGCTCCGCGAGCCACGGCGGCGGCGACCCGAGCGGCTGCCCCGGTCCCACCTCCGCGGACTCCCATCTGTTCCGGACGCGCGCGCGCTCTGCCTCGGCCTGATACACGGCGCGCGCGCGATCATAGGCGGCACGCTCGCGGGGGTCGCGGAGGATGCGGACCGCCTCCCGCACCTCGGCAAACCGCTCCGCGGCCTCCGGGTCATCGGTCTTGTCCGGGTGCCAGACCAGCGCCGTGCGCCGGTACGCCTGCTCGACAAGGTCGACGGGCGCTCCGCACTCGAGCCCGAGAATCTCGTACACATCCAGCGCGGGATCGTACGCCACCTGCTCTTGCTGCAACTCCACGCATCCCTATCGGAATCCGAACCGGGCGAAGTTGAGCGGATGGGCCCGGAGGGCGGGATTCGCGCTCGAAAACCGCCTACGGCGCTTTTTCGCTCGCGATCCGGTCCAGACTATATCGAAAATCGCTTGCGGCGCTCTTCGTAGCCCGGGCGAGCCGTTGTCCCGGCGGCGAACGCCCTCGGGCCGGTGAGTGGCACAACTTCTCGCCGCCGCCCCCCCCGACGGCTACTCACGGTCGGATTCACTCGGGTCTCGCTACGGCCCGCCGAACTATCCCTCGCTTTCCTCTGGGCCTTCCTTCACCTCGACCCACGCACGGATGGCTTGAACAACGTTTTCCGGCATGCCGGCCGCGCGTAGTTCTTCGGCGCCCGCTTCCCTTACACCGGCCGAGGAGCCGAAGGCACGCAACAATACTGTGCGGCGTTTCGGGCCGAGGCCCGGGATGGCGTCCAACTCGCTCTTGAGGGTTCGCTTACGGCGCAGGCGGCGGTGGTACTCGATCGCGAAACGGTGCGCCTCGTCGCGAATCCGGGCGATCAGATACGTTTCCGGAGCGTCGGCGGGCAGCGGGATCGGCGTACGGCGTCCGGGCAGGTACACGCGCTCCGGTTTTTTCTCGCGGCGCTTGGCCTTGGCGAGGCCTACGACGGCGATGCCTTGCGGCATGACCTGGCACGCTTGGCTGAGTTGACCGGCACCGCCGTCGATGATCACGAGGTCGGGCCGGCTCTCGTCTTTCTTGAAGCGGCGCGACAACACCTCGCGCATGGCGGCGAAGTCGTCCTGGCCCTTGACCGTTCGCACCTTGAAGCGGCGGTAGCCGTCCTTATCCTCGCGGCCATCCTGAAACACGACGCGACTGCCGACGGTGTCCGACCCCTGAATCGTCGAGATGTCGTAGCACTCGATCCGCGCAGGCGGCGTGTCGAGCTCGAGCCGGACGCGCAGCGCTTCGAGCAACAGACGGCGCTGGGTCTCGTCGCCTTCGGCGTCGCGCGCGGCCTCGCGGGCGTTGTGCGTCGCCATTTCCAGCAGTGCGCGCCCCGCACCACGTTGCGGCACATAGACCCGCACCGCACCGCCGCGACGTTTGCGAAGATCCGCCGTCAGCGCTTCCTCGTCCTCGGGCCGATCCGGCACAAGAACCTCCGGCGGGATGATGCGGCCGGGGCGATATAGCGCGCGCAAGACGCGTTCGAGCACCGCACCGTCCGGCAGGATCGTGCGAAAACCAAGGTTGCGCTTGGAAAGCACGCGCCCCTCGCGAATGTGCAGAACCGACGCCGTCGCGACCTCCCCGCGGCGTGCGAGGCCGATCACGTCGCGATCCTTCAGGTCGGGCGTGGCCACGCGCTGGGCCTGCGTGGTCTTTTCCAGCGCGTCGATCTGGTCGCGCAGGGTTGCGGCACGCTCGTACTCCTGCGAAGCCGCCGCGCCCCCCATCTTGTCGCGCAGCTCACGCAACACGCCGTCGGTCCGTCCACGCAACAACGCGAGCATCCCATCGACCATCCGCCGGTAGTCGTCTTTCGAAACGAGATCGACGCACGGTGCGCTGCAACGCTTGAGCTGGTGGTACAGGCACGGCGCGCGAATCGTCTGGAGCGTGCGGTCCGTGCACAGCCGCAGCGGAAACATCGCGCCCAGGGTCCGTATCGTGCGACGGACCGCCTTCGCGCTCGAGAAAGGACCGAAGTAGAGCGCATCGTCACGCGAAAAACGCCGCACCATGTGTAGGCGCGGCCACTCGTGGCGCACATCGACGCGGATGCACAGGTACGCCTTGTCGTCGCGAAGGCGCACGTTGTAGCGCGGCCGGTGGCGCTTGATCAGCGTGTTCTCGAGCAGCAGCGCTTCCTTCTCGTTCCCGGTCACGATGAACTCAACGTCCGCAATCGCCTTGGCCAGATACGGCGCGGTCGGGCGCACGTCGCCCTCGGGCCGCAGGTACGAGCGCACGCGCGAACGAAGGTCCGTCGCCTTGCCGACGTAGACGACCTTGCCGTCCAATCCCTTGAACAGATATACGCCGCACGACTTCGGCAGGGCGTCGATCTTCGCGCGCAAAGTCATCGTTTCGAACCAGGCGGTGTTTGCAGGGGGTCCGGGGGCAGGAACATGGCGTGCATCAAGGCGTCAGCGGCGACAGCCGTCGAGCCGAAGACCCTGAACGGCGTCAGCCGTTGAGCCAAAGACCCTACCGGGCCCGGAGCTCGTGCGCCTCCAACTCGCGGATTTGATCGCGCAATTCCGCCGCGCGCTCGAACTCGAGTTTTTCCGCGGCCGCGTGCATCTCCTTCGTGAGCTTGTCGATTTCCTTGGCGGTGCGCGCGGGCGACCAGTGCGAGTACGGCGCGTCGCCCCCGCCCCCCCCTTCCGCCACGTTCAAGGGCCCCTCCTCGTCGTCGGACCCATACACGCTGCTGAGCACCTCGCCGATCCGCTTGATGATCGTCCTGGGCTCGATCCCGTGTTCCTTGTTGTGCGCGAGCTGTGTTTCGCGCCGGCGGGCCGTCACGTCCATCGCGCGGCGCATCGAGTCCGTCACCTTGGCGGCGTAGAGGATGACCCGGCCGTGGATGTTGCGCGAGGCGCGGCCCATGGTCTGGATCAGCGACCGGTCGTTGCGTAAGAATCCTTCCTTGTCCGCGTCGAGAACCGCGACGAGCGCGACCTCGGGGAGGTCGAGTCCTTCGCGCAGCAGGTTGATCCCGATCAGGACGTCGAACACCGCGAGACGCAGGTCGCGGATGATCTCGGTGCGCTCCAGCGTGTCGATGTCGCTGTGCAGGTAGCGGCACTTCACGCCGATGTCCGCGTAGTACTCGGACAACTCCTCGGCCATGCGTTTCGTGAGCGTCGTCACGAGGACGCGATAGCCCGCCGCCACGGTCGCGCGAATCTCCGCCAGCAGGTCGTCCACCTGTCCATCGACACCACGCACATCGACCGGGGGATCGACGAGCCCCGTCGGCCGCACGATCTGCTCGACGGTTTGGTCCTTCGTGCGCTCTTTTTCGTATGTACCGGGCGTCGCGCTCACGTAGATGACCTGGCTCAGGTTCTCGCGGAACTCCTCGAAGCGCAGCGGGCGGTTGTCGAGAGCCGACGGCAAGCGAAAGCCGTGCTCGACGAGCACCTCCTTGCGCGCGCGGTCGCCCTTGTACATGCCGCCCACCTGCGGCACCGCGACATGGCTCTCGTCGACAAACAGGAGGAAGTCCTTCGGAAAATACGAGAGCAGCGTCCACGGCGGCTCGCCCGCCTCGCGCCCGTCGAGGTGACGGGAATAGTTCTCGATGCCACTGCAGGTGCCCATCTCGCGGATCAGCTCGAGGTCGTAGCGCGTGCGCTGTTCAATCCGCTGCGCCTCCAGCAGTTTTTTTTGACGCTTCAGTTCGAGAAGGCGCTCTTCGAGTTCGTTCTCGATGGTGATGCACGCCGCTTCGAGCCGCTCGCCCTCCGTTACGTAGTGGCTGGTCGGATAGACATCGGCGAACGCCAGCTCTCCGGCAATCTCGCCCGTGAGCGGATCGATCGAACTGATCTCCTCGATCGTGTCCCCGAACCACTCGACGCGGATGACGCGGTCGTCGGCATACGCCGGGAAGATGTCCACCACGTCGCCGCGCACGCGGAACGTGCCGCGCCGAAACTCGAACCCGGCGCGCTGATACTGGCACAGGGTCAACTGGCGGAGGACGTCGTCCCGGTCGGCCTCCTGCCCCCGCTCGAGTCGGACGTGGAGCTTCTCGTACGACTCCGGCGAGCCTGCGCCGAAGATGCACGAGACCGAGGCGACGACGATGACGTCCCGGCGTGTCAGCAGGCTGAACGTGGCGCGGTGCCGCATGCGGTCGATGCGGTCGTTGATCGTCGATTCCTTCTCGATGTAGAGATCGGTCGACGGGATGTACGCCTCGGGCATGTAGTAGTCGTAGTAGCTGACGAAGTACTCGACCGCGTTCTCCGGGAAGAGCTGGCGGAACTCCTCGAAGAGCTGCGCCGCCAAGACCTTGTTCGGGGCGAGGACCAGCGCGGGCCGGTTCGTGCGCTCGACGACGTGGGCCATCGTGAAGGTCTTGCCCGAGCCGGTCACACCCAGGAGAGTCTGCTCCTCGACTCCCGCCGTGAGCCCGCCGACAAGCCCCTCGACCGCCGCAGGCTGATCGCCGCACAGTTCGAAGTCCGAAACGAGGCGAAAGCCGCTCATTTCCAGCAGTCTACGCGGCAAAACCCCGAACCAAACGCTCTGCGCCACGTCTGAACAGGTATAGTGACCCGAATCGGAAGGACCCCATCATGGCCGAAGGAAAAATCTGCGTCTGCCCCCAGTGCGGCAAAAAATTCAAGCTCAAGCCCGAGTTCTCGGCGGCCAGTTTCGCCTGTACGGGCTGCAGTGCCACGGTCTGGGCCGAAGGCGAGCCCACGTCGAAGGCAACGCCGAAAGCCCGGCGCGCCGGCGCAGCTACCCGCGCGCGACGCGGCGGCAAGCGCTTGCCCGCACCCCGCAAGGGCAAGGCCCAGGGCGGAGGCAGAGAACGAAGCCGCGGACGCCGCGAGGAGGCGGAAGCCGAAGCCGACGAGCGCCCGCGCAGCCGCTACTCGAATCAGGGCAACAACTCGACGAACATGATCATCGCGGTCGTCGGGGTGCTCATCGTCGTCGGCGGCATTCTATTCTTCGCCTTGGGCAACAAGGACGACAAGGCCAAGACCGAACAGGCCAACCAGGCCGACGCGTCCAACCCCGGTGGCGGCGACACCGCCATGAAAGCCGGAGCGGACCAAAACGGTCCGACCGGAACCGAGGACGCCGGAAACGGCGAAGGAACCAAGGACGAGGGCCTTCCGCCGGTCGAGGGCGGTTCGGACGGGGAGCCCAAGAAAGCGGCAGGAACGGACGGCGATGATTCCACGGAGCCCTCGAAGACGGATCCCGACAAGACCGAGCCGGCGAAGCCGCTCAAGAAAATCGGTGGCACGACCGGCAAGGGCAAGCGGAAACGCGGCGACCGCAACAACCGGTACTACCCGCCCGCCGACCTCGGTCACCTCAAGGACACCGCCCCGGAGCTGCGCGCCAAGATCGACAAGCTCGTCGATCAGGTCTTCGACCCGTTCGCCGGCCGAGACAGCGGTCGCGCGAAGACCAAACTCGCGGCGATTGGCAAGCCCGCGTTCTTGCCGATACTGGGCCGCATGCGCCGCGAGCGGGACAAGCTCAAGGACGACGGCTCGCACGACGAGCTCCAGGTCGAGGCCTCAATCCGGATCGCGGATACGACCCTGCGCATGATGGACGGCCACCTGGACGGAAAGGGCAAGCAACCCATCCGTCCGGGGACACAAAACGACTATATCGACCGCATCCTGCTGATGCACTACCGTCGGTGGGTCAAGGACTTGCACAAACTCGAGACCATGCCGGGCCCGTTTGTCGCGTCCTACGACGACAAGGACGAGGACGAGTAGGCGCGAGCGCGGACACGGCACGAGGCGTCCATGTCCTTGCCGGCGTTTTATCGGGGGTTGGCGCAGCTTGGGCGCGCTGGCCTTGTCACCGGCGACGCGTTGGCGCAACTGCACGACGCGGGCACGCTGAAACTGCCCGGCCTGGCCGAAGCCGTCGAGCGCGGCGAGAGCCTCTCGGCGGCGCTGGCGCACCATGCCGACAAGGTGCCGTCGGAGGATGTCACGCTCATCGAGGCGGGCGAGACCACGGGCGAACTCGGTGCCTGCCTCGAACGCCTCGCGCGCATCCATGAACACCGGTCCGCGATGTGGGCCAACTTCCGCAGCAAGATGCGGTATCCGCTGCTGATCCTCCATGTCGCCGCGCTCTGCATGCCGATCGCCCTGACGACCATGAAAGGCTGGGAGCCCTGGACGATCGGCATTCTCGCCACGGCGTGGAGCTTGATCGGCGCCGTTTTCGTCGTTCGCCGTACACCGGAGGGCCGCAAGCGGGTCCGCCGGTTCGTGGATCACCTGCCGTTGTTCGGCAAGGCGGCGCGCCATCAGCGCCAGTCCCTGTTCGCCTCAGTGCTGGCCGCGGGCCACGACGCCGGGCTCACCCTCGACCGAGCGGCCGACGTCGCAGGCCGCGCCGCGCACCTCGAACGCGCGGTCGAAGCCGCGCCCGCGGTGACAGCCGGAACACCGCTCGGCGCGGCCTTGGCCGCGAAGCTCGCGCTACCGCCCGACCTCCTGGCACGAATCACGACATCGGAAATCGCGGGCGAGCTGACGCCCGAACTGGAACGGATGGCAACCGAGGAGGCGAGCGCCGCGGACAGGGCGCTCGAGCGCGCCGTCGAATACACGACGAAGGGGTTTTATGTCGCGCTCTTGCTGGTGGTCTTGTTCTACGCGCTCACGATCCTGGGGCGTGCGTATGGTGTATGAGCCTGGCGGCTGCTCCGCTGCAAGAATCGTGGGCGATTCTTGTTAGTAAGAATCCGAGCCGGACAGGAAGTCGTAGCTGTGAGGTTTGTGGCCCAGCAGGCGCCACAGGGCTTCGCCGGCGGCGAGCGTTTCCAAGAGGGCGCGCGCCGCTTGATCGGGGACATCGCCGTCCGTCGGCTGTCCTCCTAGGAGAACCCGCTTGCCCAAGGCTGCGCCCCAGAGTTTTTGGCCCTGCGCGGTGCGGTAGGCTTCGCCATCGCCCAGATCCAGGACCAGGTCTGCCGGGCCCTGCGTGACGACGGCGCCGAGGCCCGCGCGTTCCATGTAGGTGCGGCAGAGCGGCGCTTCGCCGTGGAGCAGGACGCGCGCGGCCGCAAGACGTTGCTGACCTGCGCCTCCGATCGGGGCGAGCAGGATCTGGCGCGTGTAGCGGCGGGCGTCTTCGGGCGTCAAGCTCACAACGCGTTCACGGCGTCGAACGCCTCTTCAAGCTCGCGGGAACCCGATCAGAGGCGGATCTCATCGACCGCTTCGACTTTGACGCCCTTTTCCTCGAGGTACACGATCGCCTTGGCGACGTTGTCATCCTCGCCGTCGAATTCGTAGCCGAGGATCGCGCTGTCCTCCGAGATCGTGCCGGCGACGATGTTCGGAATGATGTCGAACCGCGTGATGAGGTTGTAGTTCCACGGCTCCCGCACCAACTGGGTGGGGAACGTGATGATGAATTTTCGTTTCGTTCGCATCTGCGCAGTGCCGTTCTAGGAGTCGCCGTTCTAGGAGGCCGTTCCAGGAGGGAGGCCGTTCTAGGAGGCGCCGTCCGTGGTGCATCCTACGACACGCCGCCTGAAATCGGTATGCCGCGGCAGGCGCATTCGGGCCGCGGTTCGAGCCGGGCCCGGGACAGGCGCCCGTTGGCCAGATCCGCCATCAGCACGGCGCCCGATGTTTCGTCGCCCGCTCGCACGCGCAGGATTTCGCCCAACGCCAGCGCGGCCACCACCCCCACCGCAGGGCCAAAAACCCCGGTCCAGCGGCACTCGTCGGTCGCGGCATCGGGCGGTTCGGGCAAAAGACAGCGCAGGCAGGGCCCACCGGGCCGGATGAGTAGAACCTGGCCGCGGAACTGCGCCGCGCCCGCGTGCACCAGCGGAACGCCGGCGGCGAGGCAGAGGTCGTTGAGCAGGTATTTGTCCGCAAAATTATCGGTCCCGTCGAACACACAGTCCCGCCCGGCGATCAGCTCCGCGCCGTTGCCCGCATCCAGCCGGATCGGCCGCGCGTCGAGACCAAACCGCTCGGCCAACACCTGGGCCTTGCCTCGCCCGACGTCGGCGTCGGTGTAAAGAATCTGGCGGTGCAGGTTTTCCAGGGCCACGGTGTCAGGATCGAGAACCGTCAGGTCGCGCGCGTCCGCATCAAGCAGCATGCGCACGACCGGCGCCCCCAGACCCCCTGCGCCCACAATCAGGATGCCGCCACACGCCGGCTCCCTCACGACTTCGCTCACGGCCTCCTCCACAGCCCCGCCGCGCCAGCGAGGAGTCCCACGAGTCCAAGCTTGGCCGAATACGAACCGAGTCCACGCAAGGGAACCGCCACGAGCGACTCCGCGGTCTGGCTGCCGGTGTACAGCCCCTTCGCGTGGATCCAGTCAAAGCCCAGCGTCACCGACGCCGCGGCTGCCGGATTCAGGTCGAACGCGCGCGCCGCGCTCGCCGCCCGGCCGTCGGCACCGGCGTCGAACAGGAACGCCTCGTCCCAAAAAAACAGGGTGGCCAACAGGAAACAGCCAAGGACGGCGATGCCTGCTCGGGCGGGACCGCCGCCCAGTGCGTAGCCGACGGCGCCGAGAACGTAAGCGTACAGCCCGGCGAACGCGCCGGCCCATGCCGACGCCGCGAAGGGGCCGCCGCGCCGCCATGCCACGAGCGTGCACGCCACGACGCAAGCCACTCCGAACAGCGCGCTGGCCTGCGCCGCGCGCAGCGCCGGAGTCCAGGCAACATCGCCGTCCGTACGCTTCCAAAAAAACGGTCCGACGCACGCGGCGGCGACGAGCGAGAGGCCCGCGACCGCAAACGCGGCATCGCTGCCCGCAGCCCGGGGCAGAGCCCACAACACGAACGCGGCCCCCACAAGCGGAAGACCGGCAAGCGGAACAAGCGTCACACCGATCATCGCCATGTGGCTCGCCGGCAGAGGCGCCAGAGGTGCGGGATCACTTCGCGCGCGTTTCCTGCAGCGCGATCAGCGAGTAGCAGGTCGCGATGAGCGGCATCGACTCGTTCCAGCGCGGCGAGTGGCCGTTTTTCCAGGAGCCGTCCGCGCGCTGGCGCTTGAGGATTGCCGTCCGCAGATCCGCACGCCAGTCGCGCGCGCCGTCCGCGGTCTTGATCTTGTCCACGCCGCACAGCCGCAGCGCCTTCGCCGCGGTCATGTAGTAGTAGTACAGTCCCCAGTAGACGGCTTCCGGTCGCGTCTTGGCGGTGTGCTCGAATCCGGGATTCTCGTCCCAGGTGTAGTTGTCGCCGATCCACGAGAGCACGGACTTGACACGCGCGTCGTCGGGCTTCACGCCGACGAGGATGTAACACTTGAGCAGCGCGTAGGTCATCGAACCGTAGCCGCGGGGAATATAGGTGCCGTCGGGCAGCCGCCGCAGGCCGGCCTTGGAAACGCCGGGTTCGTAGCCCGCCGAACCGTCGTTGCCCGGCACGACCTTCACCTTGCCCTTCTCCTTGTCCTGGACCTCCATCGCGCCGCCGTCCTTGTGCGCGTCGTTCTCGGAGCGGTTTTGCGCGCGCTCGAGATACTTCAGCGCCTTTTGCATCGCGGGATCGCTCTCGGGCACCCCGGCCGCGCGCAGCGCCTCGATCGCGAACTGGGTGTTCGACAGGTCGGCACTCTTCGCGGTGTTGTAGCCGAACCCGCCCTCGATGCGCCCGTTCTCGCGCCGCTGCATCGTCTTGATGAACCCGCGCATCTTCGCACGCACCTCGGCGTGCGCCGGATCATCCACGGTCTCGAGCGCCAGCAGCGCCGCGCAGGTGAAGTAGTTGTCGTACTTGCTCGCCGCACCCTGGCGAATCGCGCCGTCTTCCTTCATGTTCGCGACCAGGAACGCGCAGGCTTGCCTGACAAGCGGATCGTCCTTGCGCTTCCCCGCCGGCAACGCCGCCGCAATCGGCGTAATCGCGAACGCGGTGAACGCGGCGTTCGGATACATCTTCCCGTTGCGCGGATCCGGCGCCAGCCACTTGCCATCCTTGGCTTGCGCCTTGAGCCAGGCAAGGCCCTTGGCGATCGCTGAACTGTCGGGGCGCTGAACGGGCTTTTTTTCGGCAAAGGAAAACGACAATGAAAAGAGCAGAAGGACGGCGATGTTTCTCATGGTTCTTTTGGATGGGGTTTGTTCGATGGGGGCTCTGGCTAGTCAGAGGATACGGTGCACGGGGCATGCCGGGTCGGGATTGGCGCACTCGCAGCCCGGTTTTTTGAAGGGTGTCGGCGGGACCGACAGCAGGTGGCTACCGCACCGGCAGAAACTTCAATTCGATCACGCCCGAACGCGCGTGCGAGGCGCCGGTGCCGCCGTCCCACACCGCCACGGCAAAGTGCCGACTCACGAGCGGGTCGGGCACGAGCGGCAGGTCGTCGGTGTTGCCCGTGCGCATCGGCCGCGACAACTCCAGGACCCACGCGCGGCCCTTGTGATACAGCCCCTTGGCCACGACGTCGCCACGGCTTCCCTTGCGTGACCGCAGGATGTGATGCGGAATCTCCCAGCCCTTGCGGCCGGAAATCTTGTTCGTCAGGATGTCGCGCGTCAGCTCGTTCACGTTGTCCGCGAACAGAACCCGCTGAAAGCCCTTGCGAATTCGAAACGGCACGTACTTCGGCCCGATGAATTCGGTGCTGATGTTGTCAAGGTTGTCGGATTTGTCCGGCTGGCCGTCGCCGCGCAACCGGTGCTGCTTTCCGCGGCGTAGCCAAAGGTCGCGCGCCTGCGGGTGTTGCTGCGTCGTCTGCGCACCCCAGTACCAGTAGTCCAGGACGCCACGACCTTCGCCCGGCCACACATGGCGACTCTTGGCCTTCCCCTGGCCGCCCGCCGGAGGTGCGACGTGGCACGCCATCGCGCAGCCTTGCTGCGCGAACTTGCGGTTGCCGCCGGGTGACAGCATGAGCGCGAACGCGTCTTCGCCCTTGTGCTCCTCGAACTTCAGCGCCGCCTTCTTTGCCTTGCCCGCCTGTTTTCCCATGTAACGCCAAAACCAGTTCAGCGAAACCTCGTCGTCGTTCCAGATGGCCTGCAGATAAAAGCGAGCGCCATCGTACGCCGCCTTGAGCCGCACCTCTTTGGGCCCCTTTCCCGCAAGCGGCACGCGTAGTTCGGCCGCGGTGCGCCAAATCGCATCGATCGTCTTGCCGTCCACCGAAACGCCGGTCCCCTCCGGCAAGCGCGCGGCGCGCAAGACCAGCGGGGCCGCTCCGGCTTTCCCGGGCTTGGCCGGCGCAGCGGGATCCTCGGGGTCATGGGGCTCGCAGCCCGAAAGTACGCCGGCCACGAAAAGCGCGATCATCAAAAGCAGGGGGCGCATGGCGCGTATTGTAAGGCGATGCGTGCACTCCCCCGGCTTCCCTCGTTCCTTGGACTCTTCACGGTCCTGCGACTCTTCGCCGTGCTGGGGCTCGTCGGGCTCGCCGCCCCGGCCGGTGCCGACAACGCCCCCACCAAGCTGCCCTACCCGCCGGGGCGGTCCGAGCACACGCTCGAGGGATCCCGGACAGCGCTGCTTGTGCCCGAGAAGCTGTCCGCCCGCAACCCCTGTTCGCTGGTAATCCTTCTGCACGGCATGGGCGACAACGGCCCGAACCTGGCCCACGTTCTCCGCGACTGGCCGCAAAAGGGCTACCTGGTCTGCGCGCCGTCCGCCGCCGGAAGAGCCTGGACCCCCGCGGATCTCGCCAAGGCAAAAAAGATCGCGCTGCACCTCCTGAAGGTCATGCCGATCGACAAGAACCGCATCCACGTCGCCGGCTTTTCGAACGGCGGATGGAACGTACACCCGATCGCGTTCGACGACGATCTGAAGTGCGTGAGCGCCTGCTGGATCGCGGCCGGTTTCCGCGGTGGCAGCCCGCCGGGTTGGGCCAAGAAGCGTCTCGGCGCGCTCGCACTCGCCGGCGAACAGGACGGCAACGCCCCCGCCGCCCAAGGCACGGTGCCCGCACTCGAAGGCAAGGTAAGAAGCGTGCAGTATCGCCTCGAGCCCAACCTCGGACACAAATGGCCGCGCACCCTCACGCCCTATCTGCTCTGGTGGATGGGCGCGATGGAGGGGAGATTCACGCCCGGCGACGACAAGAACTTCGACTGGGGCGAAGACGTCAAAGCCGAAGTCGAGGATCTAAAGGCCAAGAAGAAGGGCGGCATCTTCGTCTACCTGTACGGCGACGACGAAGGCTCCAAAAACCTGCAAAACAATCTGTTCATGGACCCGCTGGTGCGCCACTACGCCACGCAACTTCAAGCCGTGAAGCTCCCCTTCAAGGACTACGCGAAAACCTACGGCGTCAAGAAAAGCCCCGCCGTAATCGCGCTCAAGAAAGACGGCAAGCCCAAGAAAAAAGCAGAGGGCAAGATCAGCGCCAGAAAGCTGGCCAGCGTCCTCCGCTCGGTCGCCCCCAACCGCAAGAAGCCGAAGTAAATCAATCCGACAGCAATCCCGCGACGCAAAAGAAGGGGGCGCGGGGCAGCTTCTTTTGGCTTCAACGGCTCACGCCGTTGAGAGCCTCGCGTGCGGGCGGCTCTCCCGCTTCGCGGGGGAACCGCGAACCGGTGAAACAGGGCGGACCGGGGCAGTGTCTTTTGGCTTCAACGGCTGACGCCGTTGAAAGTCTGTCCTTGGTCCGTCCGAACCAGAGGCATCAACGGCGTCAGCCGTTGAGCCAAAAAGACACCCACCCCCGGGGGGGGGGGGGGGGGGGGGGCCCCCCCGGGGGGGGGGGGGGGGGGCGGGGGGGGGGGGCGCCCCCCCCCCCCCACCCCCGCCGACC
>JAJFFH010000063.1 GCA_021776735.1 Planctomycetota bacterium
GTATTGGGTGGTGCCGAATTGGACGACGTCCTGAAAGGTTCCGGTGGCCGCCAATCGGCGACTGGGACCGCCGACAGCGACGCCGGCCGCAGCCGTGCCACGCGTCGGCCCCCCGGTTCCGAGAGAGCGAACCCAACGAACCGCGCCTTGAGGATCGTAGGTCGCGAGAAACGCGCGGGCTTCCGCGTCCGCCACGAGGACGGTTTCCATCGACTCGTTGCGACCGAAGGTCGTGGTTTTGTCGAAGTGCCCCGTCACGACCGTGGAAGTATTGGAGCCCTTGATTTCCTCCACATCGCGGAACACGGTGGAGCCCACCTCCTCGAATTCGGCGCCTGCGCCGACGAAGTAGCCGACCGCGCCGACCCGGGCGATTCCCGGGGCGCGAGCCTCGACGGGCGGATTCGTGCCGTCCGACGTGATCGCGATGATGTGCAGGTCGCCCGTGAACCCCGCGGGGGCCGTCCAAAGCACTCGCTGCTCCGCCCCCGACTGGTGCGGGCGCACACTCGCGATCAGAAACTGGTCGCCGGTCGTGTCGAGGTCGCCGTCGCCGTCCGCGAACAAAAACGTCGCCGCCGGGTCGTCTTGATCGCTGTCGCGGTAGGTGATTTCGACGGGCCCGCCCCGCGACACGATGGTTGTCTCCGCAGGCTCGAGGATCTCGAGTTGCGGCGGCGCATTGACAGTGACGACGCCGGGTGCCTCGTTGGACGCGGAAGCCTGTCCGGCCAGCGTTTGGACCACGATTCGGTAGGTGCCGGACGGCGTGCCGACCGTGTTCCACACGAACTCGCGCTCGGCACCGTCGCCCGGCGGCAACGTCGCGATCGCGACCTGGTCGGCGGTCGTGGCAAGATCGCCGTCACGGTCCGCGATGACCTCCGTACGGCCCTGCGGCGCGCCCGTGTCCATGAATCGGACCGTCACCGGCGCGCCCAAGGCCACGACGGCGGACTCCCGGGGCGCCAGGACCTCGACGGACATCGCCGTCCGTTTGCTGTTGTTGCATGCACCGACAAGCAGAAACGCCAAGATCAGGACGAGACCGGCGCGGTTGAGAGAGGTTCGCGAGGTCATGCATTTTTTCTCCGGGTGGTGCGCCTCGGTGGAGACCTTCCTGAGATAAGTTGCCGCTCGCCGGAGAAAACGTCACTCCAGGGACGGACGCCGATGTCTTTTGTCGCCTACATTGGGCGATGCCTTGCCCAGCCCGCACCATCGCATCGAGTTGCTCCTGCGCCATGAGCCGTATCTGCGCCGGATCGCGCACGCGGTCGCCGGCAGCGGGGCGGATGTCGATGACATCATGCAGGAGACGATGCTTGCCGTGTGGAAGAACCGGCCGCAGGGCGCCGCGCGGCGGGCGTGGCTGGCCGGAATCGTGCGGAACCTGGCGCTGATGGCGCGGCGCGCGCGCTTGCGGCGGCGACGGCATGAAGAGCGCGGAGCGGTACCGGAGACCGTCGATTCGTTTTGGGCACGCTTGAACGCGGACGAGCAGCGACGACATCTGGCGCGGGCGATCTCCGCGCTGCCCACATCCTTGCGGGACGCGATTGAGCAGCGGTTCTTCGAGGGACTTACCTATCCGGAGATGGGGCGAATTGCGCGGCGGGCGCCGGACACGATGCGGGCGCGCGTCGGGCGGGCGTTGCGCGAGCTTCGTGCGAAGCTGCCGGAGCAGCGCGAAGAGCCGCGCGGTCTTGCGTGGGCCGCCGTGTTGGCGGCCGGCGTGCTCGTGGTGGGGACGTTGATGTTCGCCGCCGTTTCGCGCACCGGCGCGTCGGGACGTTCGGGCGCTCAGTCTTCTCAGCGGTCGGTGGTCCATGCGCGCGCCCGCGCAGCGGCCGGGTCGTCTGAGCGGCATGAGCAAGTGGCGGTGGGCAATACGCGACCGTCGCCCACCTACTCGTTCGTCGATGACGATCCGAACCGGCGCGACGGGTCCGACCTGTCAGTCACCGGCGTCGTCATGCGGGACGGGCGACCGGTGACGGGCGCCGTGATCGAGGCGCGCCGCGCCTATGCGTCGAGCGTCAGCTGGGCCCAGTCCGGACCGCCGTTGACGCGGGCGGTTGCCGACCATGCCGGGCATTTCTTGCTCACGCTCTCACGGCGTTGCCGGTGGACGCTGATCGCGCACACGCCGGGTTCGGCACCCGAATGCGTGCTGATGCACGCGCCCCTGCGAGGCGATCCCGGACCGGTCGTGATCGAGTTGCGGCGTGGGCGTGTTCTTCGTGGCTGGGTCGAGGACGAAGGCGGCCAGTCGGTCGCGTCGGCCGCGGTCACCGTGGTTTCCGGCGGCATTATTACGGCGCCGTACAAAGTCGCAGCCCGAACGGATTCACAGGGCCGTTTTGCCGTCCGCGTCGCGGAACCGGACCGGTTGCACAGTGTCCGGGTCTGCGTGTACACCCGCGGTTTCCTCGATCAGCGCACGCTGGTCCGTCCGGACCGCCATCCTGTGGGGTCCGCCATCCGCATCGTCTTGCGGCGCGGCGAGGGCGCGAGTCCGCTGTCGTCCCGGCGTTTTCGGGTGTCCGGATTCGTCGCGCCCCGTGCCCGAGTCACGCTGTTGCGGCGCGAACGCGGGCGGATACGGGACCGTGCGTTCGTGCGCGCGGACGCGGATGGTCGCTTCGTCGTCGATGACGTCGAGCCCGGTGGCTACCTGGTGGAGTTTCGTGTTCCGGGCCGCGCACGCCTACACCGTCGCGAGCACGGTCGCGAAGTCTCTGCCCCCGCCCCCCTCCCTGATCTTGTCGTGGTTGATCGCGACATCGAGGGACTGCGTTTTCCCGGTGTGCCGACGGGCCGCGTCGTCGTTTCCGTTGCGGATCTGGGGAACGCGGGTACCGCGGGCCGCAGTCGTGATCGCCAGGCCTTGTCGTGGATCCGCTGGCAGGCCGCCGGACTGGATGTCAAACGCTGGTTCGATCCGCGCACGCCGATCGTTCTGGAGAACGTTCCTGCCGGCGCTCCCGTCGTCGTCACCGCGGCGCATTGGCAAGCGTCCGCGCCGTTCCTCGTTCCCGTGGGCGATGTGCGACATGTTCGCCTCCGGCCGGATCGCTTCGCGGCGGTTGCGTGCATCGTTGAAGACGAGGATGGGCGCCCGGTGCGTGACGCGGCCGTTGCCTTGCTGGCGCGGCCCGCGGCGGCCCGGCTGCGCGAGCTGGACGACCGCTACTGGTTCCCGGGCTGGTCGCGCCGCACGGACCGGCGCGGCCGCGCGCTGCTTGTGGTTCGCGAATCGGACGCCGCCGGGCTCGCGAACGGTTTCGTTGTCGCCGCCACGCACCCGAAACATCCGCGCACGATCCGCGCCGTGGCGATACCGCTCGCGCGGGGCGAAACCCGCACGGTGCGATTGCGCGTTGTCCGCGGTCGGCGGATCGCGGGGCAAGTCGTCGGCGCCGAAGGCCGACCGCGCCCCGCGGAATGGATCGCCATCGGCAATCGGAGAGCGCGCACGGGACCGGATGGCCGATTCGCCGTGGACGGCCTGGCGCCCGGAACTCACCGGTTGCGCGCCCTGGCTACGAACACCGAAGTCGAGGCCCGGGCCGGCAACCTCGACGTGCGCCTCGTGTTGCCTCCGCGGTCCTCGCGCGTGCGCGGCATCGTCCTCGACGCGTCGGGACGTGAGATCGGCGGCGCGCACGTCGTCCTGGAAGCCGATGGACGGTCGCTTGACGACGCGTGGAGCGACCGGGACGGTCGCTTCTCGTTTTCGGTCGTGCCGCAGAAGTACCGAGTCAGGATCGTTGCGGACCGCGCGCGCGGTGAGTTCCCGGCGTCGCCTTCCGGTTCCGCGCTGCGGCAGTTCCGGCTGCCCCGATAGGGCACAGGTGATAGGGGGGCGGGGGCAGGCCCTCGAAACCCGTTTCGGTTCTTGCCGTGGCCGGCAACCTGCTATTGGTTGGCAGAGAGACCGGAGGTCCAAGACATGGCGAATCGTGAACGAACGCATCGTTGTTTGATCGTGACCATCCTGGCCGCGTTGCTCGCAGGCTGCGGAGGCGGAGGTGAACAGCCCGAGCTGGTGGCAGGGCTCGCCCTGAACGTGCTGCTCACGCCGCCGCCCGAGCCCTGCTACGAGGGCGCTCCGCTCGCGTTCGAGTTCGTGCTGTCGGGAGATACCGACACCGTTGAGGAATCGGCCGAGCCGAGACGGTTTTCGATCTGCCTCGATGGCGTGGAGTTGGGCGACCTGTCGTCACCGTTCCGGATGGGCGGGCTGCCAGCCGGCACTCATCGCTTCGAGGTGAGCGCCGCCGGTGCGGAATCCGTTGTCCACGAATGGGAAGTGTTGCCTGCCGTGGAGACGGTTATCGAATCCGTCGTTGTCCCGGGTGGGGGCGTGATTCTGGAGCTGTCGTCGAACTACGCGGATGCGGCGTTTTGGGCGTCGCTCGATGGTGCCGTGCGCGAGGAGGTCGGCAACCCGCTCGACCTCAAGCATCTGGCTCCCGGCCACCACCACATCGAAATCATCGCCGTCCGTCACGACACGACCGAGGATCTCTCCCCCGCGGTCATGGACTGGGACGTCGAAGTCGCCCAAGACACAACGATCGTCGAGCAACCCGTACCCGAGGGACGAGACACCACGGCCCGGTTCCTGTTCGAGGCCGCGGTGCCGGAGAGTTCGTTCGACGTGTCGTTCGACGGTTCCGATTTCGTGGCGGCGGACGCCGAGTTTGTCGTGAACGGACTCGCCGTCGGGCCCCACGTACTTTTGGTCCGGGCCAGCTCGCCGACCGGCGCGGTTGACGCGACGCCTGCGGAGTATCGCTGGTCGATCGTGCTGCCCGATCCTGTCGTCGCGGTGACGTTCCCGCCTCAGAACGCGGCCGTCGAGGA
This sequence comes from Planctomycetota bacterium, assembly GCA_021776735.1. Lineage (GTDB taxonomy): Bacteria > Planctomycetota > PLA2 > PLA2 > PLA2 > JAJFFH01. The sequence continues at coordinate 4,873 of JAJFFH010000063.1, forward strand.
ACCGAGTATCTGCGTGCACGGAGCCGTACGCGGAATCGTCGATCCGATCGCGTCCGTGACGGTCAACGGCGTCGCGGCGGAGAGCGCCGACGGCTTTGAGACCTTTTCTGTCGTGCTCGATCTCGAGCCCGGCACGACCGACCTCGACATCGTCTGCCGGGACACGACCGGCCGGGTTGTCGAGGAGAGCGGCCCCAAGGTCACGTACGAGGGACCGCTGCTGCTCTTTCCGCTTGCCCTGGCCCTGTACGGAGACAATCGCGCGCTGGTCGTCGACTCCGGACGGGGCGCCGTGGTCGAGGTGGATTTCGCAACGGGGATGCGCCGGATCGTCTCCGGTCCCGGCAAGGGCCAAGGCCCCGCCATTCCGCAGATCCAGACCGCCGCGCTCGATGCGGAGAACCACAAGTACTACATCCTGGACGGCCGCAACGTGATTGAGGTCGATCTGAAGACGGCCGAGCGCCGCTTTGTGTTCGAGTCGGACGGCGACATGGGAGCGCTGGCCGTCGGGCCCGGCGGTGACACGCTGTTTCTTTGGAAGGGCAAACACGACGACCAGGCCATTTTGGAACTGACGCTCGACGACGGTGCGGTGCGTACGGTCTCCGACGGGAGCGACCCGGGGCCCGGACTGCACTCGTTTCGCTTCATGTCCTACGACGCGCGCCGCTGCGAACTCGTCGCGCTGCGCAACTGCGGGCCCGGGCCGGTTGCGGTTCTGGCGGTCAACGTCAAGACCGGCGTGCGTCGGGTCGTGTCGGATCCGGACACGGGAACCGGCACGGCACTGCCGGCAGGTGCGGTGTTTTTTGTCGGCGGCATGGCATACGACGCCGCGGGCGACCGCGTGATGATGTTTGACCGGAGCTGCAACTCGCTCTACACCGTCGACCTCAAGACCGGTAATCGCGCGCGCAAGCTGGCGGGCGGGCCGCTCTGGTTTATCGGTGCCACGGATCTTGTCTACGACGCCGAGAACGATCGTGCGATCTTCGTCGATCGGATCTCCGACGGCGTGTGTGCGTTCGACATGGACGACGCCGGCATGACGCTGCTCAGCGGGACGTCCGTTGGCGAAGGGCCGCAGTTCCGCGGCTATGACGGAATCGTCGATACCGCCAACGCGCCGGTGCTGGGCCAGACGGTTGCGATCGTCGGCCACCATGCGGGCTGGCAGGCGAGCATGATCTGCGGCATCGACCACGCAACGGGAAAGCGCAACCTGATTTCGGGCAACGGCCGCGGCAGCGGACCGGGTTTCGGCAATGTGGAGGCCATCACGTACTCCGAGGACCGCGACCGGATCTTCGTACTGGACGAGATGGCGTCGTCGCTGCTGTCGATCGATCCCGCCACGGGTAATCGCGAGACCGTCGTGTCCGATCCGGCGGGCCGACCTGCGGGCTGGTACGAGATGGTGCTCGACGCCGGACGGGACCGCGTGCTGGTTGCCAGCTACAAGGACGGGCTGCGTGCCATCGATTTGGAGACGGGGGCGCTCACAACGCTGATCGCCGCCGAAAACCTCCCGAAGAACTCGCACCGGCGGCCGACGGACATGGCCGTCGATCCGCAGACCGGTTTCGTGTTCACCGTGCGCAGTGGCGAGCGGTCCGTCTACCGGCTCGATCCCGCCACCGGCACAGGCGAGGTGTATGCCTCGTGGGAACCGGGCCGTTCGCTGCTGTTTCAACGCAAGGAGTATGCCGCGCGCGCAGTGCGTGTGGATACGGCAAACGGCCGCCTGCTCGTTCTCACGAACGGCGGCATGCTCGCCGTGGATCTCAAGAACCGCGCTGTGTCCGTCGTCTTTGACGAGGCGACCGGCGGCGGGATGCTGCCCCACATGCTGACGACGATCTCACTCGATTCCGAGCACGGCCTCGTGTTCGTCGGCTCGAATGGCGGCGGAGCCGGACTGCGTGCGCTCTTGGCGATCGACTTGACCACCGGTGACCGCGTGATCGCGGCCCGATAGTGGCACTCTTCTCTCCAGGCGGCGTTTCGTCTCGACGGAGCGCCGCCGATTTCAACCATCGAGGAGCGCTTGGATGCGCTTGAGCTGGCGCAGGTGGTGGCGCGTGTGCATCTCGCTCAACTGCATCCAGCCCGGCGCGTTGAACCAGCCCGCGACCGGGTGCTTCGACCGCAGCCGTTTCGGTGCGGCGGCGACCGCGGGCGCCAGCGCCTGCATGCGCGCATCAAGAGCGACAAACCCCTGGAGCGCTTCGTCCTTGGTCATCGCCTGGGGGGCGCCGAGCCGCGCGAGTGCGGGCGGCAGGTCCGGCACCTTGAAGCGCCCGGGCGGCATGCTGCCGATGGTGAGCATGATCGCCGCGAACATCCCGGCTCCGCGCTCGGTGCCCGTGCCGCGCGTCAGCGCTTCGGACTGATCGAGAAACACGCGCGCCGCCTCAAGCACGTGGTCGCAGATCCGACCTAGAGCCCAGGTGCCGTCGCCAGGATCGCGCGAAAAAGCATCGCCGTCCGTCCCTTCCAGCGCCGCCTTCCACGATGCGTACGTCTTGGCATGCTTGCGCAGGATCTTCTCGGTCGTCATGTGCCGCAGGATACCAGCCGCGCTGGCGTAGCCCGGTGCCGGTGGAAGGGACGCACAAGAAAGCCAAAAGCAAACGGACGGCGATGCCTTGGGCGTTGGCCTGATGGCTGACCCGAGAGCTCAACCGCCCCGGCGGCGCCAGCGGCGAATCTGGCGGCGCAGGATCTCATCCAGGGGTAGGCTCGGTTCCTTCTCCCCGTGTTTTCGCTCCTCTTCCTCCGCGTGGATCTCGTCGAGCTCGTCGGCGGGGATGGCGCGTTCTTCCGCCAGGGCACGTAGCGCCTCTCGACTCCCTGAGTTCGGATCGTGAAGTGCGGCGAGGGCGAGCCGCAGGATGATCAGGCCGGGACCGATTGCTGCGCACAATAAAAATGTTGTCCAAGGAAACGCGCTGTCGCTCGGCCGAGATATGGACTGCTCGGCGAAGCGGAAAGGGACGCCGAAGAGCACGGCGATTGCGGTCACCGCGATTCCAGCATTTCGCAGTCCGCGCCAGTGCGTTCGCTTCGCCCACCGCACCATGTCGGCTTGTACCCAGCCGCACCGGGGACACGGAATGATGTCGAGTTCCGTGTCCAGCTTGTTGTCGAGCGCGTCCAGTGCCCGGTCCTCGGCCCTCCAGCCGGCAGCCTTGCCCCCGCTGGTCGCGGTCGCCGACGCGTCTCGCTCCATGACGTATCCGTAGCGCGCGCGGCACTTCTCGCAGTCCAACTCCTTGAGGCGACTGCCCTCTGCGCGGACCTTGTGCTCGGTTGCGATGACCACGAATGCATGATACCGACATCGCCGTCCGTACGCTTCCCCTGCGTAGGGAACACGGCGATATCCTCGGCGCGACCGATGAAACAAAACAGATGCGACGCGTGACCACGGGACTTGTGCTCTGCTCGGTGCTGCTCGGGTTTGTCTTGCTCCTCTCGAGTGCCCGCGTGCCGGCGCTGCGGACGGCGCGTGATGTCGCTGCGGGGCCTGCGAGGCGTCAGCCGAACGCCGCCTCGAAGCCCCATGCGCCCGGGCGCCGGGCCGATGTGATCTTGCGACTGCTCGTGCCGGCGCTCGCAGAGGACGTGCCGGTCGCTCGTCTCCAGGACGATCCGAATCGGATTCCGGGGCCGCCGCTTGAACTGCGGGGCACGGTTCTGCGGGGTGGCGAGCCTGCGGCGGGTGTGGCGGTGCGGGCCTGCCGGGCGAATCCGGGGGAGGTGCCCCTTGTTTGGACGGACAATTCCGACCATTGGCAGGAGACGTCGGCGGGTCCCGACCCGGCGGCGTTCGCCAAGACAACGACCGACGGTCGCGGGCGCTTCGTGTTGCGGATCGATCGGCGCTCGCGCGTCATCGTTGAACTGATTCGGGCGGGCGCGGCGCAGAGTCGCAAGCTGTTGTACCTGCCGGTCGCGGGCGATCCGCCTGCAGTCGTGTTTCATCTGGAACAGGGCCACGTTGTCGAGGGGCGCGTCGTGGGGCAGTCCGGTCGCGCCGTCGCGGGCGGGCTGGTGAAGCTGGTCTGGCCGGGCGGTCATCGCTTCGCGATCATGTTCCGCATCAGATCCGTGCTGAGCCTGGACTACGCGGGCACGGCGGCGCCCGGTTCGCGGCGCACCCTCACCGACACGACGGGAGCGTTCCGATTCGAGGATGTGCCTTCCGGCATGGTCGAGCTCTCCGTGAACGGCGAACGGCGCCTCTTGGTGGTCCCTCACGAAACGCCGCTGGGATTCGTCGTGGCCGAACCCGCGCGCCTTCGTGGGACTGTGCGCGACACGGACGGCGTGCCCGTGGCGCACATGCGGTTTACGCTCGACGTCGTGGCGTTGTCCGGGCACTCCGCGCGCGTACCGGTCCGCACGGACACGGTGGGAAACTTCGCGGTCGAAGCCGTGCCTGCGGGAACGCTGATGGGCATGGATGGGGGGGCGCGGGGGCCGGTGAAAACGCCGGTGCTCGAGTTCGTCCCGGGCGAAGAGACAGTCTGGAATCCGGTTGTCGCGGTCGGCGCGGTCGTGCACGGACGCGCGGTGCGCAGGACGGACCGGAAGCCGGTCGCCGGCGTGCGCGTGCGACTGCTGCATCGCGAGGGTACGGATCGATCGGAAGCGGCAGTTGCGTGGACCGGCACGGACGGGCACTACCGGTTTGACGGCGTGCTGCCAGGTGACTACGCGATCGTGGCGCAGGGCCGCGAACTGGTCTGGCGCGTCCGGCGAGAGGTGTGCGAGTTCGCCGTCGGGGACAATCGGGCCCCGGTGCAGAAGACCCTCGATCTCGTGCCGGGTGCACGGATCGTCGGGCGCCTGTTGGGAGTGCGGCGCGGCGACCGCACGCCGCGCAAGGTGCGGCTACGAGCACACCACTACCACCGCACGGTCTACAGCGACGCGCACGGCCGCTTTGTGTTCGAGCATGTGCCGCCGGTGCACGATGCCGAACTGTCCCTGAACCGGCGCGTGTCGAGCGGGCGCTTCGACATCGTGCCCGGCCGCGTGCATGAAGTGAACCTGACCGAGAGGACCGGCCCGCCGCGCGTGGTCCATGGCGTTGTCCGTGACGACCGCGGAGACCCGGTGGCCGACGCGATTGTGCAACTGAGGCCTTACCAGGGGGCCTCGTCTTTCCCGATTCGGCTTCGGCAAACGGGAGCCTGGCTGTCGGCGACGACCGATAGCGCGGGCCGCTTTCGTATCGCGTGCGACTGGAACGGGCGATACAAGCGGTTCGCGCTGCAAGCCGCACATCCGGCGCTGACGGCCACGTCAGTGAGAATCGAGCTGCCTCCGCCCGGGGAAACGCTCCACCGGGACCTGACGCTGTGGCGCGGCCGGCCGATCGCGGGACGTGTACTGGATGCGGAGGGGCGTGGACTTGTGGATGTCGCCGTCTCCTTGCAAGCCACAACGACCGACGGGCCCAAAGGCGCGCTGGCCCTGCGCGGCGAGACCCGTACGGACGCGGCCGGCCGGTTTCGGTTCGGTCCGCGCCCGCCGGGGCGGTACGACGTCGCGGCGTACCCGCCTGGGGCCACCTTCACGCGAACGCAGATCCAACCCGGCGATACCGACATCACGATGCGGTTGACCCGAAAGGGCGTCCTCGCCGGAAGACTCTTGAACAAGGCCAGTCGGCCTTCCGAGTTCCCATTCGACGTCGCTGTCTGGCGGGACGGCGAAGACGAGCCGATTGCCGCGACCGAGATGGATCGAGCGGGCCGGTTCCGCTTGGAGAACCTCACTCCCGGACGGTACCGCATCGGCGTGTGGGGTTCGGACGATGAGTCGCGAATCTGGGTAGAGACCGGAAGCACGGACTTGATTCTGCGCGTGCACGAGTCGGACCGTTAACCGGGACTAGCAGTCGTCGTCGCAGCCCTGGCCGTCGGGCCAACGCTCGTAGCCGGCGATTCGGTTGCGCGTGTCGCGTTCGATCTGGCAGCAGCCCTCGAGTAGCGCGCGCAGCTTCACGCGGCCTCTTTGCACGCGGGATTTCATGCCCGGTTCCGTGACGCCGGCTTGTTCGGCGGCTCGCTTGTGCGTCAAGCCTTCCAGTTCGACCATCGTGATGGCTTCGCGGTACGGGGAGGGGAGCTGTTTGACGAACGGCTCGACGCATGCGGCCAGTGCGCGCACCGCTTCGCGGCTTTCGTCCTGTTCGGCGGCGCGCGCGTCCAGTACCTCGGTTGGCGCGGCCTGCATGCGGCTCGCCGCGCGGTAGTGGTCGGTGATCAGGTTGCGCACGATCTGAAAGAGCCACGGACCCACACGATCGGTGTCGCGCAGGTTCGGCAAGCCGCGATCGACCCGCAAAAACAGCTCCTGCAGGATGTCGTCTGCATCCGCGTCCGAGCGGACGCGGTGCATGACGAACGGCCGCATGCGGGCCGCGACGACGTTCCAGTCGACGCGACCCGGTGTTTCCTGCGATGTCGGCGGCATCGCGGACAAGCCTAGCAGCATCCGGTGTCCTGGGATGTGTCCCGCGCCCGCACGGCCTCGATGGATGCGGAGGCGACGTAGAGGTCGGCGCGCGCGTCCGGTAGCCAGTCCTTGATAAACGTCGCGCTTTCGCGTCGGATATCGACGCGCACGTCCTGAAATCCGAGGTCTTTCAGCGTGTCCCTGATCTCGTCCGGAGTGATCGCTCCCGCCACGCAGGCGGGCAGCGCCTCGCTGCGCTCCGTGACGTCGGTCGGCATCGGCGCGATCGCCACGACGTCCATGATCGAGAGGCGTCCGCCGGGCCGCAAGACGCGTAGCGCTTCCGAGAAAACGGCGCGCTTGTCGGGCGCGAGGTTGATCACGCAGTTCGACAAGATGACGTCGACGCTGCGATCGGCCACCGGCAGGTGCTCGATCTCACCGAGCCGGAACTCGACGTTCTGGATCCCGGTCTCCGCCATCTTCGCCGCGTTCGCGCGAGCCCGGGCAAGCATCTCGGGGGTCATGTCGACGCCGATCACGTGTCCGTCCGGCCCGACCTCGCGCGCGGCCAGGAAACAATCGAAGCCGCCGCCGCTGCCCAGATCGAGCACGGTCTCGCCCGTGCGCAGTGAGGCGATAGCCAGCGGGTTGCCGCAGCCAAGCCCGAGATCCGCGCCGTCGGGTGCTGCGGACGCGTCCTCTTCGCCGTATCCGAGCGCGGCCGCGTCGGAACAAGACGTGCCGCAGCAGCTCTCGCCGCCCTCTGCAACCGCGGCGTAGTGCTCGCGCACGCCGTCGCGGACTTCGTGGTCATTTTTGCTCATGGTGTTGGTCTCCTGCCACGGAGACGGCGCGCCCCTCGAATGGATGCGCGATTTCCCCAAAAAAGCATCGCCGTCCGTTTGCTGCGTCCGACGAATCGGCACTACGATGCGGTCATGACTGATGATTCGCTCGAAGCCGCAAAGAACCGGACGCATGATCTGTTGGCGCGCGCCGAGGCCGATCTTGCGGCCGGGCGAATCAGCGAGGCCGAGTGGTACACGCGCCTGGACAACGTCGTCACGCCGGCCTATCTCGGCAGTACTAGTCCGCGGGCGCAGTCCGGACACAGCGGCGACGAGATTCGCTGGAGGCACGCGCGCAGCCTGCTCGTGGACGGCCTGGATCAATGTTGGGGTTTCGCGCCCGGGGCGACCTTGAGGACGATGTCGCCGAGACCCTTGTCGCCGTCCTGAAACGGCAGCGCTTCGTCGTCGTCGGAGACCATGATCAGCGTGCGGACGCGGTCGTTGGGGCGCCGCGCGATGTACTTGCGCACCGTTCCCATCCGGTTCATGACGTGGAACATGCCGACGATCAGGAGCACGCGGTGCCGGGGATTTCGGGCACGAAAGCGCGCGACCGAATCCGCCATCGTGTCGTCCCAGAGCGCCATGGACTTCATGAACGGCGTGAGATCCCGGCCGGTGCCGTGCCCGCCCATGAACCGCTTGAAGCGCCCCCGTTCGTCCTCGTTCAGGCCACTGGACTCCGCGGGCACAAGAAGACGCTCGTCGTCCGACAGCCCCTCGAGAAACTCCGGGTACGCCTCGCCGCGCTTGCGGTATTCACGGACGAGGCGCCGCGGCGTGTTGGCCGCGATGACAGGGATCCCGTGCTCCTTGCAGAACTCGATCAGCGGTCGGTGCGATGTCGCGTACTGTTTTTTTTGCCGCGACCAGCCTAGAAATTGCGCCTCGGTGATTTCGCCCGCGAGGTATCGATCCAGGAACTCCTGCGTATCGCGCTCGAAGAATTCCATCGCCAGCGCGACCGGGCGCCGCTGCTTGGCCAGCGCCCGGAGCAACTCGAGTTGCACCCGGCTCCCCACCGCGTGGTAGTGCAATTCCCCGAAGCCGATCAGGTCCGCGTTGCGCGACGACTCGACGAACGCCGGCATCGCCGCCGGCGCGCCGGTTGCGCCGTCATACAGGGCGTGGTCCGCCGCGGTCTTTGCCGCGGGCGGTTTTTCCTGGGGCGGTGTCGTTTTGGGCCGACGCCCCTCGGTCTTCAGGGGGCGCGGGGGCGTGACGGTCTTCGGACGCTTCTCTTTCGTCTTTTTCTTGCGTGCGGGTGCCGCCGCTGCCGTCTGTTTCGCGGGCTGGCGCTGTGCGCTTTGCGACGTGCATGAAGCGCACGCCGCCCAGAGCATGGCCGCAAGACCCAATCTGTTCCAGGAGCCCGGTCTGTTCATTTTTTGACCCTACTTGTCCGTGTCCGGTTTGCCCAGCGCATCCAGCGTTTTGGTGATTTCCTTGTCCTGCGGATGGCGCCGGAGGCCGGCTTCGAGAATCTCTTGCGCCTTGTCGTCCTGGCCCACACGCCGGTAGAGAATCGACAGGTTGACGTACACCGGAGCGTGGCGCGCCTCGACGCCGCCCGCTTCCTGGACCGTGCGGAGTTTTTCAAACTCGGCGATCGCGTCCGCGGTCTTGTTGAGGTTTTGTGGCGTATGGAAGTACCCGGTTGCGAGCGCGTTGCGGGCCTCCCAGTTGTTCCCGTCCAGCTCTAGAATCGCGCGGTTCTGGTCGCGCGCTTCGGCGGCCCAGAGTCGCCGCTTCGCACCTCGCGGCAGCGTGTAGAGCTTCGCCAGGTTGACTTCGGCGAGACTCTCGATGGCCTGTTTCATGCGCTGAAGGCGCCGGTCGTCCGCCGGCGCTCGGGCGTGCGTTGTGTCGCGCTCCGTCGTGAGGGTCATGACGGCGACCGCGAGGCCTGCGCCTCCCAGAATCGAGCGATGGTCGGCTTCATGGACCCGACATGATATGCGCAGGAATCAGGCGGACTCGGATGGGGGTAACGGGGGGGCGGGGGCAGGGGCCGCGTCTCCAAGACATCGCCGTCCGTTCCCGACGCCCGATTCGTTTCTGCGGGAGCGGGTCCGGTTCGATTGACCGGGTTGGACGGTGTCGGATAGTCTGGGAATCAGGGAGGTTGCCATGCATCGATTTGTTTGGCTGGCTGCGCTGTCTTGGTCGATCGTCGGTTGCGGTGGCGGCGACCCGGCCGACGAGCCGGGCGATACCTGCGCGATCATCGCCGGAGGCGCCGGGGATTCGAGCGGTGCCGCCGAGGGCACCGAAGCGACCGGGGTCGATGACGGATCGGGGACCGCCGGGTCGCAGACCCAGGGTGGGACGCCCGGCGTTCGGTTGTTTCCGATCGCGCCGCTTCCGGGCGGGGTGCTCGACGATGCCGCGATGGTGGCCCTGCCCGGGCGCAAGGCGCTGCTCACCGGTGGGTTTCGGATGGGCAACGACCCGGGGCCGGAAGCGTATCTCTATGACGGCGTCGCCAACGAGTGGACTACCGTCGGACCGATGGGGGCGGCGCGGCGTGACCATGCGATGGTGCGGCTACCGGACAAACGCGTGCTCGTCGCGGGCGGCTTCGACGCGGCCAACCAGGCACTGAGCACGGCCGAAATCTTTGACCCCGTCACGAACACATTCACGCCGACCGGCGACATGACGGCCACCCGTGGTTTTCACTCGGCCACGCTGCTTGACGACGGTCGTGTCCTGATTGTCGGCGGGCTGTTCGGACCCGGGACGGCCGCGGAGATCTACGATCCCGCCTCCGGGACATTTGCGGTGCTCGCGGGCAACCCGGGGTCCGAGCGAAAGCCAGTGAAACTGGGAGACGGGCGCGTCTTTCTCTCCGGCAGTCCGTTCGATACCGCGACTCTGTTCGACCCGGCGACCGACACCTTCACGGATGTCGGGCCGATGAGCAGCCCGCATTCGTTCTTTCAGACCGCAACGCTGCTTACGGATGGCCGGGTGCTGATCGCCGGCGGGCGCGGCACGGGCCAGCAGACGGCGGCAACCGATCTGTTTGATCCCGCGACGAACACGTTCACGGCGGGGCCGAACATGACGCTGAACCGCGGACAGCACGTCGCGGTTCCGCTGCCCGGCGGCCGGGTGCTGATCGCGGGCGGGCAGGACAACGGCACGGTCCATGACAGCGCCGAACTCTACGACCCGGCGACGAACTCGTTCACGTTGCTGCCGTCGATGCTGCCGGGCCCGAGGCTGGATCTGGTCGGCGTCGCGCTGATCGACTGAACGCAGAGCGTGTGCCCAAGGCATCGCCGTCCGTACGCTTACGCCCGATTTGATACTGCGGGCTTGGGGGGAGACCCGGATTCCGTGCGGCCGGCATTCCCGTTTGTGAAATCATGAGCCGAGAAATGTCGTCGCACGATCCGGCTGCCCTGCTGGCGCACACGGCGTTTGTGCGCCGGCTGGCGCGCAGTCTGGTGCGGGCTCAGCCGCCCCTGGATCGATCGTGCTCCGCGACGACGACAAGCGCAACCTTAAGGTGCAACGGGGCGACCTGGGTACCTTCGGCCTGGCCGTGGCCACGGGAACGGAGCGGTAGAGAGGGCCTTCAGGAATCTGTGTGGGTGAGGGGGTGCGGGGGCAGGGACCGAGCCCGCGCTCTTGAGTTTTCGCGACGAAACTCAACCGAAGTGCTTCGTGAGATACGCATCGACTTCGTCCGGTCCGCTGGCGACGATCTTGCGCCCCGGATCTACAAGGTAGACCTGGTTGCCCCAGATCAACTCGATTCCGTACGCCTCCCGATCGGCGCGTGCGTCGGCAAGGACGTGGTAGGTGACGCCGTGGGTCGCCGCGAACTCCAAGGCGCCCTCGACGGGAGCTTCGGTCACGCCGATGATCGCGATCTTCTTGCCGTACTCCTGCTGCAGCGCGACGAGGTGAACCACCTCCTCGATGCAAGGTGATCAGTGCGGCAGGAAAAACGCAATCAGTTGCCACTTCGCAGGCGGCGGCGAAGTGGTGCGCTCGCCTCCGGGCGCGATCCATGTGGTTGACGCAAGTGTCGGAGCGGTTTTGCCCCCGAGATCCTCGTTCTTGAGCCCGGTCCAGAAGCTGCGAAACCCCTGGCACCCGGGCAGCAACACGGCGCCAACGACCAGGGCCGCCAAGCAGCCAAAAAAGATCACGCGCGGGTTCATGCGCCGAGTCTAGCACTGGCGGCTCGCGTGTGGTGCCACGGCGGCGACGATCGGTTTGATCGACTCGGTGCCGATTCAAGCCCGATCCTGTTCATGAATGGTTCAGGTGCCTGATCCTCATCCTTCTTGTCGCGGTCTTGGCGCACAGCCGGTTGAGTTTCCCGGGCGCGTGGGCACGAGCATCGCCGTCCGTTCCTGTCTCCGACTTTCTCCGTGCGTTCCATGCATCTCAGGCAGAAGGCACGACTCTGTGCGCTACTCTCCGCGGAGGATCGTGAAGGTGTCTTGCACCACGCCGCCCTCGTCGAGAAAGCGTCCGTCGATGCGGCCGGGGCCGATGTCGAGTACGAGCGAGCCGCGCGCGTTCAGACTGATCGACATCGCGGGGTGATCGAGTGACCCACCGCCGGTCTGGCCCGCGTTGCCGGCGACAACGTAGACAGCTCCCGCGGCTCCGTTCTTGGCGTACGCGCCGTCTCCGGCTTCGCGGCCGTTGCCGCCGTCCAGGATCATCGCCGGCGTAAGGGTGTCGGACGTGCCGTAGTGGCCGTTGAGAAAGACGGTTCGTTCGTAGGAGTGGCTGTGGCCGGTGAGCACCAGGTCGACGCCGGCCGCTTCGAGCAGCGGCAGGGCACGCTCGCGCATGTCGCGCAGCCGTCCGCCGCTGTCGCCGGCGTCGTCGGAGTCGTGCGAGCCCTTGGAGTAGGGCGGGTGATGCCAGAACGCGACGACGAACTCCGCCATCGTGTCCGCGAGGTCGGCCTGTAGCCACGTCAGCATCGCGCCGTCCACGGCCCGGTCCGTGTCCTGCGAGTCGAGGCAGATGAAGTGGATGTTGCCGTAGTCAAACGAGTAGTACGCCTCGGTTCCCGAGCCGATGCCGCCCGTTTCGCCGTGGCGCGGCAGCGTGAAGATGTCGTAGTAGGGGCCGGACTCGGTGGGCGAGTCGGCGCTGACCGCATCGTGGTTGCCGATCGTCGGCCAGACCGCGGTCGTGCGCAGGAAATCGGGATACGTTTCGAAGACGGCGGCCTGGTATTGGGCGTCCGTGCCGCTTCCGTACGCGTTGTCTCCGAGCATGAGCCAGACGTCGGTTCGCTCGTTCCCGGCGAACGCCCGGTACGCGTCGGCGACCCGCTGCGAGTTGATGTTCGCGGTCCCCGAGTCGCCGATGACCCACACGCGGATCGAGCGGGTCGACCCGGCCGCCGGAGCCGTGCGGAAGTTGTGGGAGTCGTCCGCACCCGCCGCCAGACCCGTGCTCGTGCCGATGGCGTAGTAGTAGACCGTGTCGGCGGTGAGATCGGTCAGGAGGACCTCGTGGTCGGTGGCGAGCGCGTCGGAGCCGGCATTGAGAAACAGCGCGTCCGCGGCGGCACCATAGTGCACGCGGCTCTCCGACGGGCGCAGGGTCCGCCAGCGGACGATGATGCTTGTGCGCGTGACCTGTTGCAGATACGGGCCGCGCACCACGAACGGTGCGCCGGTCGAGATCAGGAAATCGAGGTCGAAGCTCAGGTCGGAGCTGGTGATGTCGCCCTGGTGGACTTCGACCGCGAGGACGTTTCGTCCCTGCCGCAGGAGCACGGGGTCGATCGCGTTGACGCGGCGAGTCGTTTCGGTCGTTCCGGAGATGGCGCCCGTGGCGAGCGTGGAGAACGCAATCGCGCCGACCGGCATGTTGTCGCGAACCACCTCGATACCGTTGAGGTAGACGAGGGCTCCGTCGTCGGCCAGCAGCGTGAGCAGCGCATCGACGACCTGCGCCGGATCATCCACTTGGAACTCCCGCCGGAAATAGGTCGTGACGAACTTGTTCGCCGGGTCGGGTCCGAAGTTCGTCAGCGTCGTCTCGTCGCCGTCGCCGTAGCCGAATTCCGCCTGGCCGGAGGCCCAGGTGGTGTCGTCGAAGTCCGGCTCGCGCCAGGCCGTTCCCTGGTCGGTGCCGTCGTCGAGGAACTTCCAGGTTGCGCCAACCCGCACGAGGGCGGACACCGTCAGGTCCGGGCCGGGCGGCACGACAATGGTGACGACGGGCGTGCCGCTGCTGCATCCGGCGACAAGAAAAACGAGCGGGATCAGGACGGTCGTGATTCTCACGGGACTAGTTTCCGCGGCTCTTGCGGAGGCCCTGTTCGGCGGTGGTCCGGAGCTTTTTCATGACGGGAGCGTTTCTGTGACGCGCGGGAAGCGCGTCGATGGCAGCCAGGGCGCGTGCGAAGTCCGCGCGGGCTTTTTGCGGCCGACCCGCGGCGAGCAGGACTTCGCCGCGGCGCACGAGCCATTTCTCCTTGCGCCGGGCTTTGGCCAGGAGCCTGTCGAGCCGCGCGAGGGCCGCGGCATATCGTTTCTGTTCGAGTTCCAGCTCCAGCGCATACACGCGGAGCGGAAGAGCCGAGCCGAGTCTGGCGATGCCCTTGTCGAGGGCACGAACGGCGTCGGCGGACCGGCCGGCGGCGACCAGGGCACGCGCCTGCGCGAGATAGAAGCCGGGCCGAATCGTCGCGAGGCGCGCAAACGCGCGGGTGTAGGCGTCCGCGGCTTCGGCGTGGCGGCGCAGCGCATGCAGATCCCGGGCGCGTTCCAGGAGTGCGGTCCCGTGATCGGGGTGCCGGACCAGATAGACGTCGATCGCGGTCAGCGCCTCGCGGTGGCGACCGGCTTCGCGCAAAGTATGCGCGCGGACAAACGAAACCGTGATCAGGTCGGGAGAGAGCGCGTGCGCACGCGTAAGGTCACGGATCGCGCGGTCCCACTCGCCATGACGGCGATACAGTTCACCGCGGCGAAGATGGAGTCGCGCATCGCGCGGAGCCTTCGCCAGGCGGCGCGTGACCTCCGCGATCTGCATGTGGAGCCCCTCATGCGCCCCAGCCGGGGCAGCAAGGAGCGCTGCGACAACAAAAGCGAGCACGCCGTCAACTCTCACGATCCCTCTCCATGTTCGTTATCGGTCGTGCGGTCCCGGCGTCCCGACCGCGATTCCCCTGCAAGATCTGCACCGCCCCGGTTCCGGCGCCGGGGTCAGAGACATCGCCGTCCCGCCTGCGCTCCTACGGAGCTTCGGCGCGGGCCGGGCCCGTTTGCTCCCGCCTACGGGAATCCAGCCAGGCCATCGCCGGGCTTTGCCAGGACGACTTTCGCGTAGGCCAGGGCGAAGCCCAGGCGCGCGGCGTTGCGTTCGGTCGGGATGCCCGGTCTCGAATCGATGCACACGACGCGGCAGCCGCGTTGGCGGGCGCGGTCCAGGCGTTTCTTGATCAGGTGCGCCTGAATGCCGCGGCGGCGGAACTCGGGTAGGACACTGGTGCCGAACAACGCCGCGCCTTCGCCGCGCGATTCCATGGAGCCGCCGCCTGCCGCCACGCCGTCGATCAGCGCGATGTAGGAGTCGCAGTCGGGGTGTTTCACCGTGCGGCGCGAGACTTCGAACGAGAGGTCGTCGAGCGGCGCGGTTCGAAAGCCACTCGTGGCGGTTTCGATGAAGGTGCGCACCGTCGCTGCGTCCGCGGGATCAACGTGTTGGATCGTAAGGCCGGGCACCGGCGCGACGGGCGCGATCGGTTCGTCCAGCGATCGTGCGAGCACGTTCTCGAACCCGCGCAGCGTGAAGCCGCGCGAGGCCAGGCCGTTCACCAGGGTGTCGTCGGCGAGTGCGCAGACCTCGATGCGCGGCTCGAAACCGCGATCGACGTAGAACCGCACGAGACGATCGAGATCGGCGTCCGGCACCGGCCCGCTGAGGCCGAGCCCGCTCGCCTGGTTGGCCCACGATCCGGGGCCGGCGAAACACATCGTGCCGCCGGCGATCTCCTCGGACTCCGTTGCGACATCGGACGTGTGCAACGCCTGCCGCTTCGATTCGATGCGCGCGATTTCCAGGGTACCCAGGTTCATTCGTCGTCCTCCGGGCCGAAGTTCGCGCCCAGCAGTTTTCGGTTCAGGCTTCCGCCCGTGAACAGGAGCTCTTCGAGAGCGTGGTCGATGTCTCGCATCGTGACCTCAAGGGCGGTCTCGCCCCGCTCGATCTGGAACTGGGCCGCGCGGCGCATCAGCTCCTTGATGAACGACGCACTTCTTTCTCGCCCGCGTTCGACATGCTCGTCTTTCTTCATGTCCGTTCGTTGCGATGATATCTCCGATAGTTGGTTTAGGGGGCCCGGGGGCAGCCCCGGTCGAATCTGGGTGAGGCTCGTTGTGAGCGTCTGTATCGGCGCGAGCGGACGCGGTTCGGTACTACGGAAGCCCGTAGAAGTCGTAGAACGCCGGTGCCGGCGCGCGGACGGTGAGAACTTGAAACGGAAAGCACTCATTCAGGCCTTCCCGCGATGTCTGCCGTTCAAGCGAAGCCAGGAACGGCTGTGTCATCGACTCCTTGATCCGGCCATGGCGGTCCACGAACTGCCCCCAAAGAGACATCGACCGAAGCGCGTCGGGAACGACCCGGGCGGACTGCACGTACGCCGCCGGAAACAGCCGGCGATAGGCGTCGAGGTTGTAGAGCCACGAGACGCCGACGACCGGCAGTGCGGCGTGGCGCGACTGTCGGAGATGCCCGAAGAGGGCGGCGAGTTCCGCGCGTCGCTGGTCTGCGCGGTCGGCCCCGAGCGAAGAATCGCCGTCCGTTTCGGTGTTCCGAAAGTGCAGCCGGACAACACCCGCGTCGGAGATGGCGTACGAAAAGCAACCGAACGTGGCCGCGGACGGCGGCGCTGTGTTCGCTTCGGCGTTCTGGAGGTAACAGCGATAGGTCCACGCCCCGGGGTCGGCTGCGCCGGTGTCGTTGAGGCCGGTGATGTACGACTGCCAGCCGGGGTGCTCGAGGTCGAACGCGCGCCCGAGTCCGAGTCGGACGTAGAAGTTGGTATAGCGCAGCAGTGCGCGTTCGGGCGCCATGCCGGACAGCGCGCAGACCCTGTTCGCGAAGAGGAACTGAAGATCGAAGAGTTCTTTGGTGAATACGGGACGACTCTTCACGACGCGCATCATAGAGGTGCGGCAGGACCGGCCATTCCGCTCGATGTCAGCGTACTTGCCTGTCCAGCTCCTTTTCGTGGCGACCCCGGCAGGACTCGAACCTGCTCACGCATGCTTCGCTTCGCTGCGCAGACGCTTTGCGAGGCGCAGCTCTGATTAGGAGGGCGCGGGTCGTCGCCCCTAACCGCCGGGGATCAACTGACTTGCAGTATCGCTGAATCGGCGACCCCGTGGGAGACCCCGTTCGTCAGGTTGTTTCGGGTGGTTTCTCGTGGCGTCCGGCCTACGGTCGATGGGCTCTATTCGACGTCGTCAAGAGGGGGCGCCCCCAGTTCAACGAACGCTGATCTTGGTCGTAGCGGTCTCGCCTGCCTTGACAGCTACTTCCGGGCTTCGAAAGTCCTTGCCCCGATACTGGACCAGAACGCGGTACGTTCCTGGGGCAAGTCCGCGCACACGGAACCGACCATCCGCGCTCACACTCTTGTCTGCGTGGACGCTCTGATTCACGCCCTCAAGTGTCTGGATCCGCACGTCCGATCCCGCGACAGCGTTGCCGCTCGCACCCTCGATAGATCCAGCGATCGAGCCACCGGGAGACAGCCGAAGTTCAACGCTTGTCGTTTTGCCGTTTCGCACCGTGACGCCGGGGCGGACCACGCGCCCGAGGGTCGGGCGCCAGCCACCGTCACTGATCAGGCGGTCAGGAGCGCGGATCTCGTACCGACCGGCGGGCAGAAGTTCGAACTCAAAGGAGCCACGGTCTGCGTAGACCTCCCAGTACCGATTCCACAGGTCGGACTTCTCCTTTGGTTCCGCCAATCGGACCAGGGTGACTCCGACGAAGCGTCGTGCGCCTTCGGTGAACTTGATTGAGCCCCGGATTGACCCGGATCCGAGTTCGAACGCGAGGTTTACGACATCGCGATCTGCGACTTTGCGGTAGATCGCCATGGACGCACCGTCCGAGTTGCCCACGACGAATCGATACAGGCCCGCTTCCGGAATCTGCAATTCAAATCTTCCGCGCGCGTCCGTCGATGTGTCTGGCCAGCCTGTGCCAGAGCCATCGAGCATCGCGCCAACGTGGATCCCTGAACCTGGTTGTCCGTTCTGACTCACCGTTCCGCGAATCGTGATGAGCTTCCCTCTCGCTCCGAACCGGACCTTCGTGGTCTCTCCGTCCCGAATCATCACGGGCACTCGATACGAGATCCCGTTCCAGCCTCCGCGAAGATCGAGCACATAGTGCTGGGGGATCACATACTCGAGTCGGAATCGACCCGACTTGTCGGTCTTGGCCGTTCTCCAGCCGAGCGATCCGTTGTGGCTCATTACGGAGACTTCCCGGCCTACCACGTCGCCTAGAGCGGGTTCGATCTTGCCGACCAACGTCCCGCCTCGCCGGAGTGTGAGCGTTACTCCACCGGCCCTCTCGCTGGGCTCGATGCGCACGTAGTCGCTGACGCAGTACCCGTCCGCTGCCGCCATCACCCAGACGGTCTCGCGCTTCAGCTTCGGGATGTTGAACTTGCCGGCGGCGTCGCTGCGAGCAGTCGGCTCGGACCGCCGCTCGCCGCTTACTCTTGGCCACCGCTGCTCTCGGTAGATCACGTAGATCGCGGCGTTGGGATGCGGCTTCCCCTTTGGGGTATGGACGAGTCCGACGAGAGGGGCTTCGTCCTGAGCGTGCGCGATCTCCGGTTCGTCCAGCAGGGCTACGAACGCGAGAAGAACAATCGAGAACCTCTTCATCGCACAGGCTCCATTCTACGAGCGGGCCAGTGATCCGCTCATCGCAAAGGTCACGAACGGCCAGCGTTCACCGAGTCCATGAGCCAATGGTCGCCTTGCGTCCAGCCGAGGAACCTGCGAGCCCCTTGAGCCCGCGCGGCGGCGTCATCGGGAGACCGACCCTCCGCTGCCAGCTTCAATCCCGTGAGCGCGGGAACGAACCGGAGCTGGAAGCCGTTGGGCTGCTTCTTCAGATGGTCGTCCGCCCAGCCAATGAACGCCGCGATCTGATCGCTCGGAAGCAGGGCGAGATAGAACACCATCTGCCGCCACGAGTAGGCGGTGTTCTTGAGAACGATGAGACGCGAATGGCGGTCCGGCGTCTTGACCTGCTGGCGGGCGCAGATCCATTCGAAGGAGCGTTTCGCAAGGTCCTCGAATCGACCACGTAGTCCATCCACGAGGCCAAGCCCACTGAGGAGCGCAGCCAGATTCTGAACTGTGACAATCTGCTGCTGCTCGATGAGCATGCCGTTGACCGCGACTTTCCAGCCGCCATACTTCACGCCAGCCATAGAGGAGCAGACATCGATCAGCGAGTCGGAGTTGACGACCGGTCGGAACCACCGTCGAGGTTTCGGCTTGGTTTCTGGGAGCGCACGGATCCGCTCGTAGTCGATTCCGTAGTAGGTCTCGTAGAGCGTTCCCGCCAGCAACTCGGCCGCGTGCTTTGCTGATTGTGTGAACTTGGGCGAGAACTCGCCCATGAAGATGTCAGCCGCAACTTCGTCCACGAGCGGCAGGCCAAGTGCCGCGCCCTTGACGAGTGCGCGCAGCTCCTGCAGGAGCTTGTTCGGGATAATCGCGTGTGGGAACGACGTGAGCGTGAGCACCGTGACGTCTTCCAGCGCCTGCTTCGCCAGTTCGCGACCGGACAGATCGCTGCTACGGAACCGGTGGATGGCCGCTACCCAGGGCAACTCTTCGATCTTGACCTGACTCTCGAGGTTCAACAGCAGGAGGGAACGGCGCAAGCGGAACGCTCGATAGAGCGCTGCGTAGAGTCGGCGGAGGTCCGGATCGGTGATACCCGCCGCACGCAGCCCCGAAGTCATCTGGGGCAGCACGCGCGCAAGCGTGTCGGCGGAGGTCACGATGCCGCGCTCCACCAGGGCTTCCACGGTCTCGCAGAGGCTGCGCAGCACTTTCCGATGCTGAGGCGGCGGGATGGCCGTGCTCGCCGCGATGTCGAAACGCTCGGCCTCTTCGGCTGCGACGTCCTTGATGATCGGTGTCACGTTGTCCAGCCCGGTGTCCTTCGGCACCTGTTCGAGTCGCTCCAGAACGATCCGAGCAAGTTCGTGGTACGTGGGTGCGCTGGCCTGCTTCCGCTGCCTGGCCCGCGCTGATTGCCATTCCGGTGAGTCTGGCACCCCGCGCTTCGATATGTATCGAGCGAGGATCAACCGAATCCTGCCAACATCCCGTCCGCTGAGGGACTGGGGGTCTGTGATGCAGCGTCGCAGGTACTTTCGAAGTGGAGCGAAGCTCCCGTGGGCATTCTCCGCCTTGCCGCTCGCTGCTGGAGGGATCGAGCGTTCCGGTAGTCGTCGAGGACTTGCTGCGCGCGTTCCTGCCAGCCCTCGGGGTACTGTTTGCACGGCCAGCCGCCAGAGATCGGATTGCTCTCACCCGGAGGTGCGACACACCCGTTCTGGAGTTGCAGACGGTCCCCCTCGACGGTCTCCAAGAACAGCTGGACTGCGCGATCGTAGAGCGGGATCCATAGTTGGATCGCTTCCTTCTGAGCGAGGATGCTCTCGTTCGGCGGGATTCGCTTGATCGCGTCGATCGTGGTTCCGACGTCCTGCACGAAGACGCGGGAGCCGAAGCGACGAGGTTGCTCGACCGGGACGGGGTAGAACCGCAGCTTCCCGAAGAAGGGTGCGATCTGCTCGAGCAATTCACGAGCGTCTTCTTCGTGGCCGTTCTGCGTCAGCCAGGCCGCGACGAGAAATGCACCCTCCTCTGGGACAGCGATGTCGTAGCACGCCGACTTCAGGAGTTCGGTGAGCCGGGAGAAACCGTCGTCGCTCAGGAAGTAGGAGTTGAGCAGCCGTCGGACCTCGGGCTCGTCCGGGCGCTTCAGCTCGCCCAGCAAGGCCTTCTCGTGGTCGTGCAGCGGTCCGGCGGCGAGCAGATCCCCTGTCGCGAATCCGCCTGTGACGACTTCGAGAGTCGCCCACGCGGGCGCATCCGGAACCGGCGTGCGCGATCCCACATCAAGGGATCCACTCAGGGCTCCGTTGAGGACTGTCGACCACTTGGAGACTCTCTGCCGTGCGCGCTCGCGCGTCTTGGGATCCGCGTGCTCCTCGCTGGTCGTGAGCGCCTTGGCGAGCTGAAACGCTGCGTAGCCCGGATTGACCTGCGGCGTCGTTTCCCGCGACTCTCTCTCTTCCATGTTTGAGTTTGGGTCCGGGGGCTGGACTCGAACCAGCACCCTCTCGGTAGAGCCGAGTGACCTGCCCGTTGGTCTACCCCGGAGTCTGGCATGGAGTTTACCGAGATCGGGTTTGCAAGTCCACCGTGCTCAGGAACGAGCGCCAAGGAGACGTGCCAACTCGAAAAGCCCCTCTCTGCTCTCAATTCCGACCCATCACAGCCGCGGGTCCACGGGTTCGCTTTCCAGGGCGAGAACGCCGAAAACGCATTCGTGCACGCGGCGGAGCGGCTCTCGCGCAACGAAACGTTCCAGCGCTTCGATGCCCAGGGCGAACTCGCGGAGGGCGAGTGAGCGCTTGCGGCTGACGCCGCGTTCGCGCAGACGGGTCAGGTGCTCCTCGGAGGTGTACTCCGGGCTGTAGATGATGCGCAGGTATTCGCGGCCGCGGCACTTCAGGGCGGGCTGGAGCAGGCCGCGCTTGCCGTGCGCGATAAAGCTCTCTGGCTTGACGACCATGCCTTCGCCGCCGCCGTCCGTAAGCTGCTCCCACCAGGCGACCGCGTCCGCGCGGCTCAGCTCGTCTTCGAGATCGACCACGCGGTGGTTGGTGGCAAGCAGCAGCTCCGGATCCTGTGCGCAGAATCGGGCGATCGTCTCCATATGCCACTTGTGCGGCTGGTCGGTGTGCACCTTGCCTTCGGAAACGAGTACGTGAAACGGCGCGATCTTGTAGTCGTCGAGTTCGTTGACGGGCCAGCAGTAGCGCCGGTACGCGTCGCGGTACAGCTCCACGTTGGTCAGGCGCGCGGCGAAACGGTCGCGCAATGCGATCGCGTCGGGGCTGTGGCCCGCGGCGTGCTCCAACGCCCGGACCGCACTCGCCAGCGCGGACGATCCCGCGGCACCGACGGCGGCGTACTGCTGCTTGAGCAGCTCCTGGGCCTTCGCCGACCACGGCATGATCTCGGCGTCGAGGCAGAGCCAATCCGTTTTGAGCTTCTCCCAGCCCCCAGCCCCCGGCCCCCCCGATTGCCGCTTCAAGTCGTTCCAGGATGGCTTGTTCCGTCTCCTTGTCGGCAAAGAACGGACGGCCGGTCCGGGTGTAGATCACTCCCCGGCCTTCGTTCTCGACACCGAAGCGTTCGCGCGCGGTGTTCTCGTCGCGACAGACCACGATCACCGCGCGCGAGCCCATGTGCTTTTCCTCGCAGACGACGCGGCGCTCGCCCCGCGAGGCGAAGTAGGAGAGTGCTTCGTCCGGGTGCTCGAGGTAGCCCTCGCGCTGCGTTGTCTCCGACGGCGACATCGTCGGCGGCAGGTAGATCAGCCACTTCGGGTTGACCGCGAAGCGGCTCATGACCTCGAGGGCTGCCGTCGCGTTCTCTTCGCGGATCGTGACGTTGCTGCGCAGGCGCGTGGTCACGACGCGCTTGCCGAAGACGTCTTTCAGGTAGAGCTGGTCGTCGTGCTGTTGCTGTGCGGTCAGGCCGGCGTCCGCGGGTGTTGTTAGCGGGCGTGCCGGCTCCGCGTACACCTTCGCCGCCGGTACGCTGACGAGTTCGTTTTCGGGGTAGCGCAGTGCGGTGAGGCGTCCGCCGAACACGCAGCCGGTGTCGATGTTGATCGTCCGGTTGAGCCAGTCCGGCTGGGGTACCGGGGTGTGTCCGTAGACGACGGTCGCGCTGCCGCGGTACTCTTCGGCCCAGGGGTAGCGGATCGGCAGGCCGAACTCGTCGGTCTCGCCGGTCGTCTCGCCATACAGGCAAAAAGAGCGGACGCCGCCCGACGCGCGGCCCTGCAGCTCCTCGCTGAGGCCAGCGTGCGCGACGACGAGTTTGCCGCCGTCGAGAACATTGTGGCTGACGAGCCGGTCGAGAAATTGCAGCACCTGATCGCGAAACTCGTCGGACTCGGCCTCGAGCTGGTCCAGCGTCGCCTGCAGCCCGTGCGCGACCGTGACGTTCTTGCCGCGCAGCTTGCGCACGAGCTTGACATCGTGGTTGCCGGGCACGCACAGCGCGTCGCCGCGTTCCACCATGCCCATGACGAGGCGCAGCACGCCGGGACTGTTCGGTCCGCGGTCAACGAGGTCGCCCAAAAACACCGCCTTGCGGCCGGGCGGCGCCGCGACCAAGACATCGCCGTCCGTTTGCTCTACTCCGTAGTTGAGCTCCCCCAACAGTGTCGTCAGCTCGTCGAAGCAACCGTGGATATCGCCGATGATGTCGAACGGTCCGGTCTCGTTGCGCCGGTCGTTCCACAGCTTCGTGCGCGTGACGCGTGCGTTCTCGATGTCCTCGGGGGTCTTGAGCACGTGGATGTGCCGGAAGCCCTCGCGCTTGAGTGAGCGTAGGGAGCGGCGCAGTTGCTGCGACTGCTGGCGGACGACGTGGCGTCCGAAGTTGCGGTCCGGGCGGTCCGCGTTGCGTGCGTGGCAGAGTTTTTCCGGGACGTTCAGGCGATCGCGACCGGGAGGCAGTGGAAGCGGCGGGCGAGTTGGACCAGCGGGCGGCGCGCTTCGGTTTGCACGTTGGTCGCGTCGATGACCGTGAGGCGGCGGCGGGCGAGGCGCTTTTGGGCGACCGCGTTGAGCAGCTCAAAGGCGTCGGCGCTTACGCTCTGGTCGTTTTCGTCGTCGCTCACGAGGCCGCGGAAAAAATCGGACGAGAGCACTTCGGTGGGGCGGAAATGCTTGCGCGCGAACGTGGACTTGCCCGAGCCGGACGCGCCGACGAGTACGACGAGGGAGAGTTCGGGGATGTTGATGTCCATGGCTACGCCCCGCTCCGGGTGAACACGGCCATCTGCGTCGGCGTGCCGACCTCGACGTCGTCGGGGCCGATGCCCTTGTGCGTCGCCGTGTAGCCGAACCGCGTCGCGACGCGCTCGGCCCACGCCGCGAACTCCGCTCGGGTCCACTCGAAGCGGTGGTCCTTGTGCCGGAACCGGCCGGCGGGCAGCGACTCCCAGCGCACGTTGTACTCGGCGTTCGGGGTCGTCACGACGACGGTGGTGGGGGCGGCGCCTTCGAAGACGACGCGTTCGAGTGCCGCCAGGCGCGGCGGGTCGAGATGCTCGATGACCTCCACGAGTGCGGCGGCATCAAAGCCCTTGAGGCGGTCGTCGCGATAGAGTAGCGAGCCGACGATCAGGTCGACGCGGGCGCGTTGGCGGCTCGGCATGCGATCGAACTGCAGCCGACGGACGGCGATGTTTAGGGCGCGCGGCGACACGTCCATGCCGACGACGCGCTCGATGGTTTTGTCCTTGAGGAGTTCGCGGACGAGCTTACCCTCGCCGCAGCCGAGGTCGATCACGCGCTGGGCGCCGGCGGATTGGATTTCGTCGGCGACCGTGCGCAAGCGCTGGTCGTTGAGGCGGATCGGCTTTTCGAGTTCCTGCTCCGGCGCCGCTCCGCTGCCGTCCACGTCGGCCAGCGACGGGTCGTCCTCCTCGACAAGCTGGGCGAGGGCGGTTTTGACGAGGCGCCGCTGGTAGCGGAGGTAGCGCGTGGTGACGGCGTCGCGCAGCGGGTGGTCCGGGAGCCAGCCTTCGCCGTGGCGCAGCAGTTTTTCGATCTCGTCCTCGGAGACCCAGTAGTGCTTTTGATCGTCGAGCACGGGCACGAGCACATACAGATGCGAGAGCAGGTCGGTGAGCCGGCCGGTGCGCGTGAGCGTGACGTCGTGGTACGTGCTGTCGCCCCATTCGGGCACGGTCGGGTCGAGCGGCAGGCGTGTTGCTTCGACGGTGTAACCGAGCGGTTCGAAAAGCTCGCGCAGGAGCGTGGCGCCGCCGCGGCAGGGCAGTGCCGACACGCGCGCGACGAGCGGGAGGGCTACATCGACGAGTTCAGGCCGTGCTGTGCAGGTCCCGCGCAGAGCGCTGCCAAACACCTGCGCGAGGGCGGTGCTCAGAAACGATCCGGACGCATAGGGCCGGTCGTTGACGTATTGTCCGAGCAGGGTGCGAGCCGCCGACCCGCGGCGCCGCCGAACGAGCCCGACGGGATCGACGTCGAGGAGCAGGGCGGCGGTGCACCGCGTCGCGGTCGCTTCGGGATAAAACACATGCGCTCGCCCGAACGCGAGCGAGAAGTCCTGCACGCGCGCCGGGTTCTTGTGTAGGAGATAGCCCAGATCGGTGGCGGGCTCAAACGTCGTCGTGAGGGTCAGCAGCATGGCGGGACGCGCTACTGTACCGGCGGGCGCGGCCGTGGTTCGGTATCAGCCCAGCCGGTAGAAGTCGTAGAACGCCTGCGCCGGCGCGCGGACCGTGAGCACCTGAAACGGAAAACACTCGTTCAGGCGTTCCAGCGTCATCTGTTGTTCTAGCGACGCCAAGAACGGCTGTGTCATCGACGGCTTGATCCGGCCATGGCGATCCACGAATTGCCCCCAAAGAGGCATCGACCGAAACGCGTCGGGAACGATCCGGGCGGACTGCACGTACGCCGCGGGAAACAGCCGGCGATAGGCGTCGAGGTTGTATAGCCAAGAGACGCCGACGACCGGCAGTGCGTCGTGGCGTGACTGTCGGAGATGCCCGAAGACGGCGGCGAGCTCCGCGCGCCGCTGGTCCGCGCGGGCGGCCCCGAGCGAAGAACCGCCGTCCGTTTCGGCGTTCCGAAAATGGAGCCGAACAACACCCGCGTCAGAGACGGCGTACGAAAAGCAACCGAACGTGGCCACGGCTCCCGGTGCGGTGTTCGCTTCGGCGTTCTTGACGTAACAGCGATAGGTCCACGCGGCGGCGCCAGTGTCGGCGTCGCCTGCTGTGGCGTCGTGGAGGCCGGCGATGTACGACCGCCAGCCGGCGTGCTCGGGGTCGAGCGCGCGCCCGAATCCGAGTCGAACGTAGATGTTCGTATAGCGCAGCAGCGCACGTTCGAGCGTCATGCCGGACAGCGCGTAGACCTTGTTGGCGAAGAGGAGTTGAAGGTCGAAGATCTCTTTGCCGATCACCGGAACGCGCTCTTGCCGGTCCGCTGCTTCAGCAGGCGCCAACCATTGGCCAAGGCGCGCCCGATACTGATCCTTGCGAGTCCTAGGCACCACCCGAGAATCGTAAGCGCTTGGCCCGACGCATGAGGGGATTCGGTTCGTGCTAACGTTCGGCGAGCGCCGCGACCATGTCGCTTGCCGTGATTCGCGTGAGTACGCTTGCATCGAATGTGCTGCCGCGTAGCGCATAGACCGTGCTGCCGGGAGCGAGCGCAACATCTCCCCGGCAGAGCGCTGCCCAGCACGGCTCCTCGGGTGCAAGTGCTGCCGCGGAGGTTTCGTCCGGCGTGGTGCGACGGACAACTCGTCGATAGAAATCGAGTGCGGTTTCCTCGTTTCGACGTCGGTACTCCGCGAGTCCGTTCTTTGAGCGCACCTGGATGCGCGGGGAGCGCGCCGCACCATGCAGGCACGCCAGCCCCCGGAGCGTGGGGCGTGCTCCCGACCGGAAATACTCAAACACGTCCGCGGTCATGTGGCCAAGGCCCCGGCTATGGCGGTGCACAGCGTGGTCGGTCCCCTGGGGAGCAGTCCCGGAAAGTTGTCGTTCATGCGACCCGTTGCAAGTCCTCGGGTCGTCGTCGTCCGAGGTGTGACCTGTAGAGGACGCGGCGCATGAGTTCGTCCCAGCGTCCTGCCTTGAGGTAGCAGCGGAGGTGGAGC
>JAJFFH010000064.1 GCA_021776735.1 Planctomycetota bacterium
TGCTGATGCGCATCTGAAATTCACCACTCACGATACCCCTCCTGGGCCATTCTGGACATGGGTGCGTGGGGGGCGCGTTCGGAGGTACTCAAGTTCGTCGGCTCCGACGGTGAGGACCCATCGGCGCCCGCGGCCGTAGAGTTGCCGGGCCCGCACACGGCCACGGTAGACCCACTTGTAGACCGTATCGACCTTGCGCTCCAGCTCGCGGGCGAGGTCGGGCAGCCACCACTCGTCCGGCCCGAGTTCGCTCCGGTCACCGCGCCGGCGAGCCGGCGCGAGGCCGGTCAGGGAGAGCAGACGCCGGACCACGCGCCCCGTGAAACAGGCGCCTTCCCTGGGACGCCGCCAGCCCTCGGCATTCAGTCTTTTTGCGATCTCCGGGGCGTCGAGTGCTTCGTCTTTGAGCGTGCGCAGGCGCTCACGCAGCTCCGCGAAGCCGGCCAGCTGCCGCGTGTGCCGCACCGGGCGGCGCACGCGCCGGTAGGTTTGGCGTCCCCCGGCCCAGTGGATGTGCATCTCCATCCACTCGGTCTCGCCCTCGACCGTGACCACCACGCGCTCGACGATCAAGCGAAGGATCGCCTTGCGGTCCGTGACCGTCGTCGTCGGCGCGTTCCACAGCGCGGGCAGGTCGTCGGCCAACGCGCAGATCGCGGCGCGCTCGTCAGCGGTGAGCATGCGCGGCTGCTCGCGGGAGGCTCTCTGGTACTCCTCTTCCAGCCTGCGCTGTGCGCGAAGCTGCTTCTCCCACGCCGTTTCCAGCGTCCGCGCCACGAGGCGGTTCTCGGGCTCGACGGCATGGTATTGCCGCTCGGCGCGCTCGGCCGTGTAGCGGGCACGCTCGAGCCGTCGCCGCCAGTCGGCGTCTTTCTCGGCACGGGCGCGCTCAAGATCCTCGCCGACCCGCAAGCTGACCTCGAGCGCCGACGGCGCCAGCGCCTGCAGCGCCAGTCTGCTGACCTCGGCGTCAACGACGCGCGCCGCAAGGCCCTGGCACGTCGCGCCACCGTAGTCGTTCTGCTCCCGGCGACACTCGTAGCGCGGAGAGCTTCGCTTCGCGTAACGGGTGGTCAGGCGCGTTCCGCAGCGACCGCAGAAGACCCGGCCCGCCAGCAGCGCAGCGCCCTTGCGCGGCGCACCCGGCTCGGAAGCCACGCTGCGATGCGCCTTGAGCTGCGCCACGTTGCGTTCGTAGTCCTCCCAGCTGATGTAGGCCGGAAGCCGGTCCTTCACGCAGGCGATCCAGTCCTCGCGGGCCGCGACCACGCGGCCGGTTCCGCGGCGGCCCGCCTTGCGGCGGCGCGGGTCTGTCACGCGGCGCCCGTACACGTAGGCGCCCGCGTAGGTCGGGTTCTTGAGCAGCTTGACGAGTGTCTGCCGGTTCAGGCGACGCCACTCGAGTTCGCCCTTGTTCGGGCCCGATGCCATACGCACACCGACTCGGAGGTCCTTGTTTGCGAAGGAGCGCACCACGCCGTACGCGGTTCCAATCCGCTCGTACTCCGAGAAGATTCGCCGCACGACGGCACGCACCTCCTCGTCGGGATCGAGCGCGACCTCGCCCGATGGCCGGCGCACGTACCCGATCGGGACCGGACGGCCCAACTCGCCCCGACGCGCTTTCGCCAGCCGCCCCTGCTCCAGCCGTTGCTTGAGCACGTGGAGCTCCGCCTCCGACATCGTGCCCTTCAGGCCGAGCAGCAACCGGTCGTTGTACTGAGCCGGATCGTAGAGCCCGTCCAGATCCCCGATCAACGTGCCAAAGACCGAGCAGAGCTCGAGCAACTGGTACCAGTCCTTGCACGACCGCGCCAGGCGCGACATCTCCACGCCCAAAATGAGTCCGACGCGGTCAAGGGCAAGATCGGCGAGCAGCCGCTGAAAACCCGACCGGCCTTCGCTCGACGCGCCGGAGACGCCCAGGTCCTCGTCGATCACCTCGACTTGGTCCGACGGCCACCCCAGGCGCACGGCGAAGTCCTTTAGTCCGTACTGGATGCGCGTCGACTCCTGGTGCCGCTTGACTTGCTGGACCGTCGATTGGCGGACGTAGACGACCGCCCGACGCTCGCGATGCCGAGGCTGGATCTTGTGCGACGCGATCGCCCCCGTCGCTTCGGCCCGTGTCATGACTTGGCTCATCGCCGTCTCCTCTGCTGCGGGCGACGCTTCGCTCGAGGGCCGCGGCTAAAACGGCGATCAGCCGTCGGCGCCGGCTGGGACCCAGCGTCTCCCAGATCGGTGGCCGTCGCACGGTCGGCGCCGGCGACCCTTCCGCACAGCGCGGGGGGGGACATCGGCCCCGCCGGAATCTCGGGTGTGGAGCTGCATGACGAGTCTCCCGCAGAGCGCGCCCTGGCGTCCGGGCGATGAGCCTCGAGCCAGCGCCGCAGCGACAGCAACGCCTCTACCGTAAGGATCGGTTGGTCCGTACCCGGTTGGCCAGATATCCGTTGAGGGGCATTCTGGATGCGCATCTGATACGCACGATTCCGGACTCCCTGGACTATATGGACTCCATGGACAACTCGCAGCCGTAAGTCCTTGCGGGATAAGGGCCGAGCACTTCGTTGAGGGCCTAGTTTCCTTTATTGGAAGTAAGAGTTCGAATCTCTTCCCCGGTACCATAAACCACGGCCAGCCAAGGGGTTATGACGGCACCCTCGGCTGGCCGGTTTCGTTTTCGGGAGCGCGCGCGGGGGGTGATGCGCATCTTGATGCGCTTGTTTCTCGGCATGAGCGACGCGATAGGCGGGTTTTGGTGCAGCTGCGGTTCCTGGCCGGGAAGGGTCCCGTGCTACGCGTGCGGGACGAAGTTGGGGGGCGTTCGAAGGAGGAGGCCCCTGCAAGGCACTGCGATCAGCAAGTGCGTCGGATGACGGCGGTGCCACTCGCCCTTCGTTCGGTCATGCGATACGCTGTGTTTCGTCGCGTGGAACGGGAGCCAGCGCCAGTGGGAGCCAATCTCGTTCAGCGTCCGGAGTTCATCCATGGCAAAGAGGCGAGCGTGCGTCGTCAAGTTCTGCCGCCTTCTGCGGTCCTCGAACAGCCTCTACTGCTCCGTTCATTCAGTCTTCTCGCCGGAGACACTACAGGACGAGTCTCTTCAGCTCCGAATTGCGCAGGCGCTCGACCGTTCCGTCCCGTTCGCTTTTCGCGAGATGATGAAGCTATACACGGGTTTGGGCGACGGCTACATCTACACGACACAGCAGATCTCTCGAATCTTCTCGTCTTCGAACAGTGCGTTCTCACCCACGCCCGCAAGGGTTCGTCGCGTTCTTCGCCGTGTGGCCGATGTCCTCCGTCCGGTACTTCTCTCAGCCGCCGACGAGTCTCATCGAGGCGAGATTGTCACTGTAAGCCGTGAGCTACTTCGCGAGCTAGCGGGCAGACCTCATCAGCTCTACGCGTTGTCCCCGCGCGCCTTCGAGCAACTTGTCGCCGATATCTTTGGCCGCTTCGGATTTGAAGTCGAGCTAACTCGACAAAGCGTTGATGGCGGAAAAGACATCATCGCGGTCTCCAGGGACAAGCTCGGCATACCGACGAGCTATCTCGTCGAATGCAAGCGATACACGCCTCCGAACAAGGTCGGCGTGGGGATTGCCCGCGCTGTCTATGGCGTCAAGTGCGCGAACGGCACCGATCACGCGATAGTCGCAACGACATCATGGTTTACACCCCACGCTGTAGAATTCGCACGCGACGTGGTCAATCTGCACCTGCGCGACTTCGAGGACGTGTGCGGGTGGCTCAGAAGATCTGGCGGTGCTGAGCTCAGGCTCGAGGACACCGTCAAGTCGGCACAAGTTTGCCGGGCGGTCGAGCCGTAGGAATCGCGGATAAGAACGTGCACAACTGTCGCCGAGTTCGACGCCATTGGCCATCTTGATGTCGTTTGCGAACGAGCATGGCCTCACTCGGCTGGCATTTCAGGCACTTTCATCGGGCAGGTCCGTGATACTCACAGCCCGTTCAGGAGGCGCTGATAGATTGGAGTCTGCGGTCAAGGTGCCAGGTGTTCTGTGATCAGCCGGTGGAGTCGCGTGCAGGAGGTCTGGTGGCATAGCTCGAAGTAGTCGGAGTACTTCTTCGCGCCCAGAAGCTCAATTGCATGGCCGGGCTTGGTAGCTGAGCTCGAGCCGTGGGTACGCCGAGTGGAATCGACTGGCCAGCTCGCTCCAAAGCGGGTAGCCGCACAGCGAGCCGGCACCCGCGCCGATCCAGACGATCCATCGATCACCCGATCGAGCGCGCTCATCGAGCTCTCGCAGGGCTGTTACGGTCCGCTGATCTGTGTGTTCGAGCACTGGCAGAAGACTCTAGACGATCAAGTAGCGGCATCGTCAGCGGCCGTGCCTCCGGCGAGCGCAGCTCACCGCGGGGCCCCAGGCATGCCTGCGAGTTGACACGTTCGCGGATTCTCTTGCTAGTCTCACTCGGATGAACGAGAGCATTCGAGATGAACTCGATCTTTCCTACGAAGCGGTGAAGGATCAGATCGCGCGACTCGTGAGCGCACTGCCGCCCAGCGAGCGCGTGTTCCGAGTTCGGTGCGCAGCGCTCGTCAGTGACCGTGAGTCGGAACCCGAGATTGTGTTGTGCCGGATCGATCTCGGCGGCCGGCTTGGAATCCAGAAGGAAGTTCGCCGCTATCGGGAACTCTTGCTGTTGCGTGAGACTGTCGACGAGGCGGGCTTTGTGGTGTGCCTCGACAACCTCGCGGTCGGTCGAGTGGATGTCGGCGGTCAGTCGGCATGTTTGCGGGCGCCGGGGAGCTACTGGAGACAGCGCTACCTGCGCAGTGAGAGCGAGTGGTCTCATCAGCCTGGAGAGTTGTTCTCGTTGGAGTCAACACGGAGACCCAACATTTCTTTTCACCGCCCGCTGGTTTCGTACGCTCACGAGTACTATCCCAGTCCGTTGGCCGCGATCTCCACTTGGGTCGATTTGCCCTCCGTCGGCGTGCGCGGATACACAGATGTCGGTGTCGTGCGCCTGTTCGTTGCCCAGAGACGGGCCTACTTCAGATCTGTCGAGCGACACGACGACGACTTGAAGTTCGGCATCGATGGAACCGCCATAACGGGGCTCGCCGTACGGGGCGCATGGCTTGGGCCTGGCGAGCAGTTTGCGCCTTTCCATGCCCCGGTGAAAGATCGTGTGACCGTGCTCCAGATACCAGAGAGGTGGACCGGGCTCGATTCGTTCCTAGTCGATGCGCAGGACGAGGTCCTGGACTGCCATCGGCAGGGTCGATATGCGGCGTCTGGCCACGCGCCCATACCGTTGAATGTGGGGGGATTCGGTTCTGGCACTGCGGTAATCGAGTCGGCGATCGCTCGAGGCGAAGGCGAGGCGTTGGAGTTCAAGTCGTTCATCGACCTGTCTTCGCAGAAGGCTCACGACATCGTCAAGACGGTCATTGCGTTTGCCAACTCCGGAGGGGGGCGTTTACTGATCGGCGTCGAAGACGACTGTTCCGTGTCGGGAATCGACAGGGGCGTTCGGAAATCGCGTGAGACTGGTGAGCGCGATCTCGATCAAGCCGCTGAACGGTACAGGGGCAGTGTCCTGGCGCGGGTGAAAGACGCGGTTGTGCCTGAGATCGAAATTGATGTCCGCGTAGTTTCGTATCGGGGCTTGAAGGTACTAGTGCTGGACGTCCCGGCGGGACAAGGAACGCCATATTCGGTACTTCAATCGAAAAGAATCTATGTCCGGCGCGGTTCAAGCAGCGCGCTCGCTGATCCACGAACCGACATCCCTCGCTTGTGCCGCCAAGAGTTCGGACACGGACTTTTTCGTCCCGGCACGGGGCTGGGCTAGAACCGCATCGCCTCCACGCTCGCCCGAGTCCGCTTGTCGATCATCTTCGCGTAGATCTGCGTCGTCGCCAGCGAGGCGTGCCCGAGCAGCCCCTGCAAGTCCGTGATCGCCGAGCCGCCGCTCAGGAAATGGCAGGCAAAGCAGTGCCGCAGCACGTGGGGCGTGACGCCGCGGCCTTCGAGTCCGGCCCGACGCACCGCCGACAGGAACCCGGTTCGGATCGTCTTGTACGGCCGTCCCAGCCTGCTCAGGAAGACGTGCTCGGACGGTAGAGCGTTCGGTCGCGACGCGCGGAGCCGCCGCAGCTCCTCGGCCAGCGCCGGGTTGATCGGGATCGCGTCCGCGTTGCCGGTCTTGTCTCGGTACAACGAGATCGTCCCGGTCGCCAGGCAGACGTCGCGCCAGCGCAGGCGGAGCACCTCGCCCTTCCGGGCACCGGTGTACGCCAGCGTCAGGACGACGGGCCGGAGATGCTTGCGGCAGCAGGCGATCAGGCGGGCGACCTCCTCCTTGGCGAGGACGACGCGCTTTCTCTTCCGTCGCTTCGGTTTGGGCACCTTCGCGACCACGTTCTTGGTGAGCAGGCCGAGCCTGACGAGTCGATTGAACGCGACGCTCAAGAGTTCGCGGTCCCGAGCGACGGTAGACGTCGACGCACGGCCGCCCTTGACTCGGACCGCTCGGGGCGTTTCACCGGGACGGCATGTCGTTCTCCACACGTTGACCCGCCTCCACGCGAGGTACCGCTCGACGTCGGCGACGGTAACGTCGGTCACGCGCTTGTGCCCGAGGCCCTGTTTGCGCAGTGGCTTTTTCGAGTACTCGTACAGTTGCACCGTCGATTGCGCCTTGCCCTGTCCCTCCATCGCGGCGAGGTGGCCATCGATCGCCTCGAGCACGGTCAGGTCGCACGTCGGCGCCTCGGGCTTCGGTGCGAACGACCCGCTGAGGATCGCCTGCCGGACCTCCTTCAGGAGCGCGTCGCCCTCGGCCTTCGTCGCGACGCTGCGCGTAATGACCTTCGGGCGC
Source organism: Planctomycetota bacterium (assembly GCA_021776735.1). GTDB lineage: Bacteria > Planctomycetota > PLA2 > PLA2 > PLA2 > JAJFFH01. Next base: position 6,865 of record JAJFFH010000064.1, read on the forward strand.
CCGCTGGCCGTCCGGCCGCCGTTGGGATCGGGGAACCGCGCCAGCCAGCCGCGCCCCTGAGGCCTTCTGAATACCTGCCCGAAGCGTCGTCGGGGCTTTCGTTTCGTCTTGCTCATCGGGACACATGCAGCCATTGAATTCCGGACACATCCACTAGGTTTTTGATGCACTCCGCACTTTCGCCAGAAGGTCGTCCACATCGAGCCGCACGGGCGTCCGTGTGGCCGTCTGTCGCGTCGATTCGAGGTAGGCGGCCAGGTCGGCGCGGGCGACCAAGATGCGGCCACGTCGGGAACCTACGGCCGCGACGCGGTGATGTCGCAACTGGCCGCTCTCGACGAGGGCGTACAGCGTGCTCTTGCCCACGGGGAGGATCTGGAGGACCTGCGCCGCCGTGAGGTAGTCGCCGGGCTTCATGACCGCCGCTCCCTCCGGTGTCCGGCGCGGTGCCCGAGCGCGCGGCGCCATTCGCGGCAGATAGTCTGGAGGAGCCGGAGGGCCGTGCGGGACCGGCGCGGGGGGCGTTTGCGTCTGCTCATTCCGGGCCCTCCCCGTCGTTGAGCAGTTCGGCCTGGCGCGCCTGCGGTCTGGGGGGCTGCGTGGCCCCCTGCGGCTCCGGGATGTCCCAGTCCGGCGGCGGTGCCCAGCCCTCACCGTACGGATCCTCAGAACCCGTGAAGATCGGGCCGCCGTGGTCGGGGCGCACGTAGCCGAGTGTGTCGAGCTCCGTGTCGGTGAGCTGATCCTCGGTCTTGCGGAGGAACGCCATCAGCCCCCCGCGGTGCGCTTCGACGAATGCTCGTAGCTTGTCGGTCAGAAGCCGCTGGGGTCCGTGGTACTTGATGTTCTCTCCGGCGAGGGAGAACCACGCGCCGCTTCTTGCCAGCCGCCCTACGAAACAGGCGATGGTCACAGTAAGACCTCCACCTCGCCGTCCGGGTCGTCGTCATCAGAGCCGGGCGCTCGAGCGTCCAAAGCGTCGGAATCGCCCGGTTCCGGTTCCGGCGCACTTGCGCGAAAAGCGCGGAAAGCGTCGGAAGGGCGCGAGGGCGGTGCTTCGGGGGCTTCTTGCGCTTTTCGCGCAGCCTCAAGCGCAAACCACTTCTCCGCCGGGCGGCCGTCCGTCCGGACGGTCTCAGAGTGGACGATTCCCAGTTCGAGGAGAAGCGTCAGGGCGGCGTCGATTTCGGGTTTGGAGACGTGCCCGGAGAACAGTTGCCTGAGCTCCGTTCGGGTCAGGCCGTCGGGAGAGTCCTTGAGCGCGCCAAGAATCCGATCTGCGGCCTTGTCGCCCAGTGCGGACCCGAAGATGTATCGCGCCGAACGTTCGCTGTACTCCCACAAAGCGAGGGCAGCTTTGAGGTGCACATGTCCGATGACCTTCGATCGATCCAGCAGAGCGTACAGGCATGCGAGCCGCATGACCTGCGCCTCCGCGCGCCCGAGCATCGCGCCGAGCAAACCCGGCTTCCCCTCCGAGAGAGTCGGATAGACCTGGTGCCAGAGCGAACGAGCTTCGTCATCGCGGACGATCTCGCCCACGGTCCGTGCGAACTCGACGGCCTCGGACACGGCGAGGCCGAGCCCGAGCAGGTCCTCTTCAGGGACTTCTCCGCCATCGGGCAGGCACTTCGATCGTCTGGTGCAGAACCAAAGGAAACGATTTCCGAAGCCGTTGCCTGCCTCGGTCTTGTCCAGGTAACGAACGAGTTCTGACTTCGTGACGTGGGTGATGACCGAGATGTGAGCGCCCGTCGCCTTGCCCGGGTCCTTCTTGCTCATCGACCGCAGGTTGCCGTGGTCCCACGCGCTCCGCATGACCGCCGACAGCGTGTTTCCTTCTCTGCCCAACACGCGCAGAATGCGCGCAAACTCCGCCTCAATGACGAATAGGCGCTTGTCTTTGACGCCCGGGTCTTCAATGACCGTTTCGTACTCGTTTCCGCGCTTTTCGCGCTCCTTCTTTGGCAGCCGCTTCAGCTTCTCGGCCTCGTCGCGCACCGCCCAGATCAGCCCTTCGCCCGAGACCAATCCGTCGGCGAGAGCCTTGTTCGCCCACTCCTCATCCACCTGCGCGAAGAGCCGGAAGACATGGCTCCAAGACGATCCCTTCCTCCCCTTTGAGGAGGCGCCGACCAGCGTGGCGAACAGCACGAGCATGTGGCGATCCGCCTCCGCGCGAAAGTGCGGGCCGCGCCCCACGACATTGCCGAACGCAACGAGAAACTGAGCGAGAAGCGCGACCGGGTCGGCCTCGCTTTGCGGCTCGATCAGCCGCACGAAGTCGCCGGCAAGACCGTGGAGCGCTGCCTCGTCGACCGGGTCGGGCCAGCCCAGGTTCCTGGATTCGTCGCCGCCGGCCTCGCCTGTCAAAGGGCCGACCGGGCCGGCAACGAACTCATCGAGCCCGTGCCCCGCTGCGAGGTGATCCGCAGCGTCCTTTCCCGTGCGGGCCTCCACGCAGAGCAACTCGTCGACCTTCCCATTGAGCGAGGCTCGGATGCCTTGCACGTGGTCGCGACCCGCCTTGTCCTTGTCGGCGACGACGACGACGCGAGCGGCCCCCCGCAGCATTTCGGAGTACTCGTCTCGCCATTGCCCGGCGCCGCCCGGGTTGCACGTCGCTACGCCTCCCGCCTGCTCGATAGCATGGACGTCTCTCTCGCCCTCGACAATGAAGACCGCCTCGCCTTCGCGCACCGCGTCGAGAACGCGCGGAAGGCGATAGAGCACACGACGTGCGCCTGTGAGGCTCCACTTCCATCCACTCTTCGCGCCGGGGTCCGGGCGTCTGCAGGGGAACTGCTTCGTTTCTGTGCGGCACACCTGGAACAACAGAACGCCCCGCTCGTCGACGTAGTCGTAGGTCGCAGCGGCGCGGCCGTAAGGCGTCCATTCGCCACGTTGCTCCGGCTGCAGGTCCGCCAGTGTCAACCCCAAACGTGCGACCACGGAGTCGGGCGTGCAGCCAGCGTGGCAATGGACGAGCACCCGACCGTCGTCGCCCTTCTTGATCGAAAGGCTCGGCTTGCGGTCGTCGTGTGCTGGGCAGCGCGCCGTCCAGCCGCTTGGCGTGGTCTTCACTCCTTCAAGGCGCTGGAGGATTTTGTCGACGGCGCTCATCGCACGTCCTCGTTGGCAGCGGCATCACGCTCCGACGCGACCGGGCGCGACGGGGCGCGACCTCGCACGATGCCGAGTCGAACCCGGACGGGATCGAATTCGCGGGCCTGCAACGCTGCGACGAACGATTCCCGGCGGATCGCGAGTCGACGACCGACTCGAAAGAACGGGCCACAATCGCCTCTTTGGATGACTTTCCGCGCGGCGGAAGCCCCGATTCCGAAGACCTCAGCGATGTGCGGGACAAACAGGATCGGCGGGAGGAAGGCCCGCTGGATGGCCTCTTGAACGGCCTGTGTCGCCAGATTTTTGCCCATTGTGAGAAGCCCTCCTTCGGCTCCACTCGCAATAGGCAGACGTCTCCCGCAGATTCGCGGAAGTAGGTCAGAAAAAACTATGCCACGTATCCGAGGTCCGCCCGCTTGGCGGTTTCTCGGATGCGTTTGACGGCGCCGCGAGCGGTGCTCTCTGGGCAGCCGAGACGGTCGGCGATGGCAGTCGCAGAAGCGGGGGATTCACCCGCTTCTGCCAAGTCCCGCATGGCTTCGAGGACAGGGCGGTCCCGATCGCGGACAAGGGCGTGGAGGGCGTCGAAGACGACCGGAAGGTCCGCACTAGCGTGTGCGGCAGCGAGTACGTCGGTGGCCTCAAGATCCGACGCCATGGGCACGGTATGTTCGACTGTGTGCTCAACGCGGCGCAAGGCGTCGCGCATGGCGCGCGAGTCGAGGTGGTATTGACCGTTCTTGTCCCGCCGCACCATGCGGCTATTGGTGAGCGGAGTCAGCTCCGAGGCGAGACCTTCGAAGTCGCTTTCCGCAGGAAGCGCCGAGCCCGCTGCGTTGGCCTCCTTCCGGGCCCAGCCGTCGTGTTGTCGCCGCATCTGCCTCAGCGCCGCGGCCTTGGCTCCGTCGGACAGCTTGGGCAAGATCTCTCCTGCTTCGGCAAGTTGCCGCAGAACCACCTCGCGTTCGGTCTTCGGGATGCGGTCCGGACTCAGAACTTGGGCCCACCGCGAGAGATTATGCGGGAGGAGGATGACCGCCACGGAGCCGTCCGACTCGGTGGAATAAAACGCAAATCCGCCGGAGTCCATGATCTCGCCCGGGGCAACGGAGGCGACGTCGCGCATCGCCTGGAGCCGGGCCTGCGCTTGATTCTCGGGACAGGCCGGCCGGCGGCCAGGGATCAGATACTCAAAGAACAGGCGCGTCATGGTGCAGCCGAGGATGTCCTCGTGGGTCAGGCGCGGAGCGCCGGGAGGCCCCGTCTCCCGGGCGAAGCGGAGGAATCGGCGGATCAGCTCGGCAGCGTTCTCGCGGTCGTCTTGGCTCGGCTGCGGAAGCCGTGCCCTGCTGTCGCTCGTTGCCCGCGCGGCATGGAGCATGTCGAGATGGAGGTCGGTCTTGTCGTCGAGGTTGTCCATGACGCGCCCGATTCTCGATCAATACAACGACACGGGGCGCGACCGGTCTCCATAAATAAGCAGAGGTTATTGATACGATTCGGAGGAATGCCGCTGGCAGCGCCCAAGTCGAAGCGGTTGCGGCAACGCTGCTCATCGCCGCGGGGGTTGGTCTCCTCGTTTGCGTCTTCGCGGCTAAGCAGCTTGGCCGATCAGCGCTCTTGCGGAAAACGTCCTTCCGGACGTCGCCGCCAAGAAGGGCGGCTGCGGGCTCCCTGGTAGAGAAGATGCGTCGTGCCCAGGGGTCGGCCTTCGCGACGCAGCTTCCCGAAGGGTCCCAGCCCCGGAGTTGCCGTTTCACCTGGTCATCCTTCCCCGCACGATGCGGTCATGGAGGACCACATGACAGAGGGCATCGATAAGAAGCAGGAACTTGGTCGAGACCACATGTGACTCGAAGTCCGTGAACGCTCCGTGCACGATTCCGTGCCGGTTTATCTCGCGATCCGGATTTCCGATCGAGGCAGACGTTGCCCAAAATGACCCGTCCCGGATGAACCCCAGAACGATCTCCACTAGCTCGCGAGGGAAGAGTAGGACAGCTCGGTCGAGTATTTGGCGGCGGAACTTGTCAACGAGGGACTTGAATGGCGTTTTGGATGTCGAGACTTCGAGCTCGTCGAGGTAGGCGACGAGTAGGCCCTCGATCTGCGGCACGAGGACGCAAATCGAGGCGACGAAGTCCTTGGCGAAGTGGGAGGCGATAGCATGCCGGAGGTATTTGAGCCGATCAGGGAACAGCGCGATCTCGGCCCAGAAGCCAAGGCGCTCCTCCCAGAAGTCTCGTGTGGCGTTCTTGTCCACCATGGTCGCGATGTCGGCATCGGAGATGTCCGGGCTGTCGGAGATGACCTGCAGAGTCGCCGGAAACAGGGCTGGCGCGGGCGGCCAGTTTCGTTCGGCAAGTTCCCTGAGGCGAGTTGTTGGATCGAGCGTCCGTACTAGCGTCGCTAGCGTCGCGGTCCGGACGATCCTTGAAACATCGAGGGCCACGCCCCGCTGCGATTGGCCGGGATCTTCGGTCACAGTGAAATCGAATATGAACTGGTAGTCGACAAAATGCGCGAGTGCGAGGAAGTAGTTGGTCTGTTTCCCATCGACAACCGGGGGAAGGAGCCAGGTTTGGGACGGGTTGATGTCCTGCAAGTACACGGGCTTCCCGGGAACAACTTTTCCCGTCGGCGTTATCTGGGCGATGAGGTCGATCTCGTCGTTGAGCTCAACGAAAGGCGCTTTGCTCCCTGCCTCCGGGAGCACTACGCGAAAGTGTCGGATTTCGGCTGGCAACGACTTGAGGCGTCCGCTCTCAAGGCGACGGTCGATCTCGGGCAGCACGTACCGTCGTACCATGTCGGAGAGCGTGCGGTAGAAGACGAGTTTGTGTGCCACGGCCGGGCCATCATCGCACGATGCGAGCTACCCCTCCCACGGCGCCCCTCCAACCATCTCTCGAAACGGGTTCCCTTTCGGCATCAACCCTTCGAGGTGTTCGTCGAGCGGGTGCTTCCGGTTCCGCCGTTCTTTCGACAAGCTCGCCAGGAAGCTCGGTCGCCGCGGCGCCTTCGCGTAAGCACTCGCCAGTGCGTCCAGCAGGTCGTCGTGTGCCGCCGCCGGGAACGCCAGCGCCTCACCGCGCAAGTCCGGAAACATCCGGCCACAGACGCGCAGCAACGGCGGGCTTGCCGCAAGTGCCGGCTCTAACGACTGAACGATTCTCAGCTCCTTGTTCGTCGTCGGCTTCTCGGGCTTCACGGAGATCTTCGCGCCCATGTCGCGCAAGACGCGCTGCGTCACTTCGACGAGTGCCTCGTCCTTGACTGCCTCCTGCCAGACGACGCCAACTCTCGCTTGTACAGCCTTGCGCGCAATGAACTCCGCCTGCTGCGACGGCGATCCGCGCATTCTGTCGGCGACGTATACGTCCCAACAACGGTCCTGTTGGTGATAGCCGACCGCGACGACCGCGCACCAGTCCGTCTGGCCCGTCCGTGCCTTCGTCGCGTCGCCGGCGGGATCGGCAAACATGATGCGGCGCGTGTAGTACGTCGCCGGCAACGGCTCGGGTCCGTCGAAATGCTTCTCGCGAAACGGACATTCCTCGCCGGAGACGGGCCGGTTGCCGAGACCGCGTGCCGCGGCTGTCGGACCCATCTGCGCCGCACGTTCGCGCAGCACCTCCTCGGGAAACGGACACGCAAGCGACCCGGTCTCGACACAGCAGCCGTGAGACCACTTTTCCCACGTGAGCTGCTCGTACGGCTCCTCCGCGCGGACCACGAGCCAGCGCCATCCGCCGGTGGGCTCCTCGCGCAGGACCGCTGCCGCATCGGCGCAATGATAGGCCGTTTGCAACCACAGCGTGTGCCTCTTGGTTCCCTTGCGCAATTGCTGGCGCGACATCCATGTCGTGCGCAGTGCCTCCAGCACCCGCATCCGGTTGGTGGGCTCCAGGATCGCGTTCTTCAGGGTCACGATGTCGTCGAGCAGCAAAAACGAGGTCCGCACACCCGTGCCGGTCAGGATGCCGTGGCCGGACACGCTGGGGTTGTTCGACACCCCGGTCCGCTTCACCGAAAAACGGTCCTGCGCGTCGCGTCTTGCCTGCACCTCGATGTCGGGAAACACACAGCGGTACGCGGGCAGATCAACCACACGACGCACCAGCTCGACCAGCTCGCAGGCCCGGTCCGCGGAGTAGCTCACGATCGAGACCAGCACGTTGGGATCACGACCGATCTGCCACGCAGCCCGGTAGCAAGCGAGCGTCGTCTTGCCCGAGCCCATCGGCAGCATCAAACCGCACGGCGTGTTGGTGGAAAAACACTCCTCGGCAAACGACCAGACGAACGTGTCGAGCTCGCGATGCTCGAACGCATCTCCTAGCTCGTTGACCCCCACGTAGGTCAGGAACGCGCCGAAGTCGTCTCGCGCCGCTGATGCAGCCCACGCATGGGCCCGGGTCAGTAGGTCCGCGGTCATCCCGGCAACGCCTCCATGCCGTCGAACGCCTCACGCACAAGCTCCGCCCGTTCCTCCGGGGCCATGACCCGCAACGCGATGCGCACCAGACGAAGGACCTCGGTTCTTCCTTCGGGCGAAGCCAGCTCGGGTACATCGACGTGGGCGTGGAGATGCTCGTGCCGTTCCGGCTGGAGCTTGCCGAGCAGTTTCGCCATCAGCTCACACGCTCGAGCTCGTGAACTTGGGTTGGACCTGTCCTGGATCAACTCGCGAAGCGCACGCCGGGTCAAGTCCCACAATCCGTCGTCATCAACGGCATGCAGGTCGCGCATCTCCCGGATGGCTGACTGGATCTTCTCGCGCCGCTTCCAGCGCGAGGCGTGGGATGCGAGACCGGCCTTCGTAGACGCCTGCGACCCGGCGTACTTTGCCGCCTCGATCGCACTCATGCCGGCGCAGACGCCCTCGACGAAGAGCCGGTCGCGTTGGGAGAGTCCGGTTAGCGCGGACTTCGCCATCACCAGCCCTCGCGGTAGTGGCGCAGGTTGCGAAGAGCGCGTTGTCGGCCGACACTCGTCTTCGGCCCGGTGGACAGCCCGCCGTGCGCGCGACAGCGGCCGTTGCGGGGGCGGTCGGCTTCGTCGTCCCAGAGGGCGCGCTCGCGGCAAGGTCGGCCCCACGGCGTACGTGCGCCGCACAGGGGGCGCCTGCGGACCGGCGTGATGCGGCGGCGCCGGATGCGGATGATCGATGCCGGCAACGAAGCGGTCGCGACGAGCCAGGTCATGCTGGCTTCCGTTCCGCCGTCTTCCCCGTGAACTGCTCCCACCGCTTCACGAGGACGTCGCAGTAGACCGGGTCGATCTCAAGGGCAAGGCATCGCCGCCGAAGCTGCTCGGCCGCGATGATCGTCGTGCCGCTACCCACGAACGGATCGTAGACATCGTCCTTTGACCCGCCGTGATTCGCGATCGGCTTGCGCATGCACTCGACCGGCTTCTGCGTGCCGTGGCCAGTCTCGTTCGCGACGTGGACGATGTCCCAGACCGTGCTCTGGGTCCGATCCCCGCACCAGCGCGACGTCCGGCCCTTCCGCACCGCGTACCAGCAAGGCTCATGGCCCCAGTGGTAGTGGCCGCGCGAGATCGCAAAGCGTGCCTTGCGCCAGACGATCTGGCTCCGGACTTCGAGACCGGTGCCCTCGATGCTTGCCTGCACTTCGCTGGCTCGCCGGCCCGCGTGCCACACATACGCGACGTCGCCGGGAAACAGCTTCCACGCCTCGGTCCAGTCGGCCCGGTCGTCGTTGGACACGGCACCGTCCGCGCCACCCTTGCGCAGCCCGGCCCGCTTGCGCCACACCGGGTCGTAGTCGACGCCGTACGGGGGGTCCGTGACCATGAGGAGCGGGCGCCCGCCGTCAAGAAGGCGCCCGACATCCTCTGCGCTTGTGGCGTCGCCGCACAGTAGGCGATGCTCGCCGAGAATCCACAGGTCGCCGGGTTGCGTGACCGGCACCTCGGGCGGCGCGGGTACGTCGTCGGGATCGCAAAGCCCGTCCGACAGCGGCGGCTCGGGCAGGAGTCCGTCGACCATCGCTTGCAACGCCTCGTCCTCGAGCTGCGCCTGCTCGATCACGATGCGCAGCATGTCGGCATCGAGCTCGGCCATGGCCGCCAGCGGGTCGTGGGTGGCGAGGATCTTGGCCGCCTCCTCGTCATCGACGTCGAGGATCAGCACGGGAATCTCCGCGTCGGGCGCTGTCTCGGCACGCAGGTGTCCATCGATGATGCGCAGGCCGTCGTCGGTTTCGTAGGCCAGCACGGCGTCGGCCCAGCCGACCTCGCGGAGGATCGCCTGGAGGGCGTGGCGTTGTGCCTTGGGATGCCGGCGCCAGTTGCTGGCGTGGGGACGGAGGTCCTTGGCGGGGACGCGGCGCAGTTCTTTGATGCGGTCCCGGATGGTGGGCGGCATGTCCATATTATCGATGAGGCGAAGACATAAACCACACGAATATGACGAATCTCATTCTCTGTTGCCAAACCATGCGGGGGCAGAGCGGTACTGTCATGCGATGCCTCCCGAGATAGACTTGCGCAACGTCGGCTACATCGATGTCCTGAAGGTCGTGACCGATCACATCAAGGTCGTTATGGACCAAGAACTCCATCAGGTTGCCGAACAGACGACGTACTCGTCGGCGGTGTACGGTCTTGCGTCTCGCGCGTACAACAGCGCCCGGGTCGTCGCCTTCCTCGCTCTTACCGACAGTTGGGGAGAGGTGTTCTCAGTAAGCCGAGGCGTCTACGAGTGCGCACTCACGGGCGCCTATCTGGAAGAGAACCCTGATGAGCTCGAGCCCACGAGGGACGAATTGGCGGCACGATTCTGGCGGTACGGACGTGCTCAACGCTACGTGGAGCTGAGCCGGTTCGTGGAGCGTGGCATCGTCGAGGCGACTGCAGCTGCGGCCCAGCTCACCGAGCTCCGAGGCGACTTCGACGAGTTCAGGAACCGTCTGGGTCACCTGCACCACTGGGCCCGATCCTCGACGCATGGCATGGCAAAGTCGCTCGGTGAGTGGTGGCCGGCGATGTATGAGGCGTGGTTCTCCAGCGCATCGAACTTTGTCCACCCGAGCCCGAGAAGCATCCATGTGATGGGGGACCGTAGCCACCGCGCTGACGTGCTACGGGGTTGTGCCCTTCTGTCGCTGGAGGCCATGGCAGCCCGGCTGTTTCCTGTGGTGGCTCGGGCTCTTGCGCTTGACCCGGGCCCGGTCGTACGGGCGGTAGCGGCCGTCATGGCTGCACCGCCGGTCTTTGCGACCAAGACGCCAGCCTGGTACGACGCGCCGCGGCTTCGAGATGACATCGGGCTCTGCTAGTGTCCGGATCGAGCGGCTGGCGCGAATCGCACCGGGTTCGTTGCCTCCACGCTCGCCGCGGGTTTGCGCACGTCTCCCTTGTCGAGCGTGCGCCCATCCGAGCGCGGAATCGGCCAGGTGTCGGGCTATCCTCGATTGTGTCGGGTAGGCGACTCGGCGCCCGGCTGACGAGATCTAGGAGTTCACATGACGCGCCAGAATCAAAAGCAGCGTGAGTCTGACACGCTCCGATTGTTCCGGGAACTAGTGAGTCCCGACCTTGATGGCGTGACGCTTGAACCGTCAGAGGAACCGGATTTCGTTTCGACGGAGCCGTCTCTGGGAGTCGAGATCGCTCGCTACTACCAGGACGCGGAGTTGAGAGGTTCGCCGGCGAAGAGGTCGAGCGTAGAGCGAGCAAGAACGCTAGAAAGGGCGCGCCAGGTCTACGACGATGAGTTCGGGCCGTCCGTCGCGGTCAGCGTTCATTGGACCGCCCGGCGACCACAGGACACCGATGACGTGGCGCGTGACCTTGCCGGGTTCGTGCTACGGCACGCGGGTACAGCATCCAGTCATCGTGAGTTGCCCGCGTGCCTCGCGACTTACATTCGGTGCGTAGGCGTGACTCCACTGGAAGGCCGCGGCTCGACATGGCATACGCCGATGGCGAAGTGGCAAGGAGACGAGGCGGTTGCGCTGCAAGCCGTTCTCGACTCCAAGGAACCGAAGATGTCCGCGTATCGCGATCAGGCGCAGGAGTTGTGGCTCGTCGTCGAGGCGGCCGGGGAGATTCTTCACTCCCAGATCATCGGTTTTGACGCGGTGACGGGCCAGCGGTATCAGAGCAGTGCTGACCGTGTCTACGTGGTCGACCGGTTCATTCGACGGTGTGCTCGGCTCAGGATCGGATGAAGGGAGGGTGGCGCACCGCCCGCGCCACGATGTCCCGCACGGTCCCGTGCTTCCACTCGCCGCCGGTGCGCGGGTTGGCGCTGCCCTCTTTGATGAGCCGCGTTCGGATCGCCCGCGCTCCGAGTCCCTCGGCGTGAAGCGCCAGCATCCGGTCGAGGAGTGCTGCTTCATCGGGCACCTCGACCAGCATGCCGTTCTCGAACCGGAAGCCGTACGGCGGCTTGCCGGAGATGCGCCGGCCCTGCCGCCGCAGTTCTGCCAGCGCCGCCCGGGTCCGCTCCGCGGCCTGCTCGCGTTCGAGCTGCGCCAGCGCCCCGAGAATCGTCACCACGAACCGACCCTGGGGGCAGCCGGTGTCGAGCTTCTCGTCGATCGAGTGCAACGCCCAGCCCTGCCGCTCCGACAGCGCCACAAGATCCAACACGTCGCGCGTGGTGCGCGACAACCGGTCCAGCTTGACCACGACCAGCCCGACGGACTCGCGCGCCTTGAGGGCCGACAGGGCCCGCTGAAGGCCGGGCCGGTTCCGGGTGGCTTTGGCCGAGATGCCGGCGTCTTCCTCGATACCGGCAAGCGTGAGGCCGTGCGCTTCGCAGTAGGCCGCGATGCGGTGGCGCTGCGCCGCGAGAGAAACGCCGTGTTCGGCCTGGTCGGCCGTGCTGACCCGGGCATATCCGAGAACGTGGGGCATGCCGCCCATGGACGCTCGGGTGGGGCGGGATGGCAAGGGCTGGCTGCCGGTTGCGTCGATGTGCGTCGATTGCGTCGATCTTTTGCAGCTTGAAGATCCTCGGCGTCGCACACCCTTCCGGTAGGACCGGCCCCCCGGCGCCCCAAACCGGGCGGCTTTTGCCGGGTTGTGCGCGTACGAGAAGAAAACGCCCGCAAAAGATCGACGCACATCGACGCAACCCGGCGAGCGCGCTCCGGCTGCGGAGCTCTATTCGTCGCCGTCCCGCCGCGCCATCCGAATCCACTCGAACTTCGCCGCCACGTCCCGCAGCCGCCGCTCCCGGTCCGCGCCTTCCGGCAGCAGCGCGATCTCAAGCAGCTCGATCCGGGAGGCGACGATCTCGCCCATCTTCCAGCGGGCGTACTCGTCGTCCTCCAGCCGCGCATCCATGCGGGCGGGCTCAGCCTCGCGGTCCACGAGCAGGAAGTCCTCGAGCGCGTTGCCGAGGCGGAGTTCGAGGCGGCGCCCGTTCCGCGCCAGTTCCAGCACCGGGGTCGGTATGCGCCCGCCCGTCTCGTGGCGCCGGGCGACGATCTCGAAGCCGGCGTCGGTCGTCGCGTCCTCGAATCCGCGGACCAGCGGCTGCAGGTAGCGCAGCATGGCCATGGTCGCGAGACGGTGATCGCGGTCGTTGGCGAACTCCATCGGCTACCCCGCGTCCCGCCCGCATTCGCGCCGTGTCTCGGCGTCCCCGGCCGGAAGCGGTCGCCAGCGCCAGGTGTCGGAGGTGAGAGGCGAGTCCATGGCCCCATGAGGGCGCGAGGCGGGTCCGCGAGTCAAGGGGATTCCCGGGCTCTGCGAGCGGCGGAACGTCCGCTGCGACCCCGGTGTATCCGGTCCGGACGGAAAAGAAAGCCGAGAATCATCGACGCAGATCGGCGCACCGGTCGATGCGTCGGTTGCGTCGATCTTTCGCGGGCTGATTCTTGCGCTCGACCGGTGACGGCGCCCGCTTCCCGTATTGCCCGATATCGTCACGCGGTCGTGGGGGCCGGGAACTGCCACCCAGTTGCCTGTTTTGCCTGAAAAGTTGCCTGTTTCACCCCCGGAATTGCCTGAACAGGCAACTCGAATTGCCTGTTTGGGGTCCAAAATTGCCTCAACAGGCAACTTTTGGCAACCGATTGCCTAGAACCCTAGCGCCGAAATCCCGCCCGGCATCGGCGTTTTTGGCGAATCGCTGGATGCGATCCGAGCGGTTCCCATTCCCGGCTTCGTTTTTGGGTTTTCGGCTCTCGGCGTCGGTTCCGCGTTCGGCGCGAGCGTGCGCAGATGCGGCACCGAAGCGGCTGCGGTCGAAGCACCCGGTCGCGGGCTGGTTCAACGCGCAGGGCTGGATGCAGCTGAGCGAGATGCACACGCGCCAGCTCAATCGCATCCAAACGGCTCTCGCCGTGTCGGTTGACCTCGGCGCCGCCCCCGGTGGATTAACGAGCGGCAAGTGCGCCCTACCGATCGATGAAGCGGAGGGTCCGGTTTTGCTGGACGTACTCCACCGCGAACTGCCGGATCTTCGGGGCGCGCTTCCAGCCATCGCGGGCCGGATCGCTCCAGACGAATGCGCCTTCCTCGTAGATCACATACAGCCTGGCCTCGATCTTGTTGGCCTGCAACAGGATCATGTTGTCGCCACGCGGATCCTCGCACAGGCCGAGGAAGCTTCGCGGCTGCCCCTTTGTGCGCGCACCACGCAGCTTGGTTCTTGCCTGGTCCGCCCAGCTCTGCCCGGCGAGTCCGCCGCGCACGCCGCCGATACCCCGGCTGCCCGGGCCCGAGCTGTCACCATCGCGGCTCAGCGTCAGTGTGCGCTGCGCCGTTGCGTTCCACTCGATGGCTTCGTCGAGACGGACGACCACGCGAACGTTGACGTTGGGAACCGGGTCGCCTTCCTCCCAGTAGACGCGCTTCACGAACGCGTCGCGATAGTCCGTCGAGAACTGGAAGAAGGACACTTCCGGAGAGTCGCTGTACTCCGCAAAGCGGTCCAGCGTGCGTACCTGCTGGAAAAAGACCGGCAGGCCCGACTGAAACGCGCGTGCCGTGGTGCCGTAGCGGGCCACGAACAGGCCCGAGTTGGTATCGCCTTGCGGCATCGTCAGGGCCGTGCCGTCGTTGCGGGTGTAAAGCCGCAGCTCCGCCTGGTCCTGTTCCGGATCCTCCAACCGCACCACGCCGTTCGGCGGGAAACGGCGGAAGCCGGTACCGATGACCTGGGGCGAGGTTTCCGTCGCCGTCTGCGTCAGGATCCCGACATGGATGCCGAGCATCACCTCGACCGGGGCGCCGCGCTCGTACCGGCGCGCTCGCGTGCGCATTACGCCGCGCGTGCAATCGCTGAATACCAGTCGCGTGCCGTTCAGTTCGGCCGTGCCGAAGACGACCATTTCCTGGCCGATTCGCAGCACGCCGGGAGAGTCCGGAACATCCTCTTCGTTCGGCGTTCCTTCGCTCGACACGACCTCGACCGTCGTGGCGTCCTCGTTCAGCTCCTCAGCCGACAGGGACAACGGGAAGAGCGGGAGACGCTCGTCGCCCATGATCTCGTCGATCACGGCCGGGAACGCACCACCACCCTGGCTGCCGCCGGTCGCAGACGCGCTGATCACCGGCCCGCTCAGGCTGTCCCGGTTGTCCGGCATCGCGCCGGACGGGAAGGCCTCGAGGCGGTTGAGGTTACGGACATCCGCTACCTTCGGATCGACATCGCCGCTCGCATCGAAGCGGGCGTTGACCTGGCGGTTCAGCGCGACCAGGTGGGTGTAGTGCGGGAACTCGAACGAGTCCTCCGTGCCCGGTTCGGTCGCGGTCGTTTTAGTCTTGAGCGCCGTGTTGTGCGAGTCCACCGACCACCAAACGGTCAGGCGGTCACCGTCGCGCGCCTGCTCGTCGCCCGTCACCAGCGTGACGTCGTCGAACTGGCCGGGACGCGGCCACAGGCCGAAGTCCTCGCCCGGGATGCCGCCAGCCTGCGGGTCGGGCCCGCCATATACCGCCGCCACCGGCAGGATGTCCGCGCCGGTATCGATCAGCGCGTCG
>JAJFFH010000065.1 GCA_021776735.1 Planctomycetota bacterium
GGCGTCGATTCTCGATCGACCCGCGACGGAGTCGCGACCCGACCCCGACCCCGCCAACCGCGCCCCCGCCCCCCCATTGCGCCGCCGCCCGGTAACCTCCGCCCGCCGGCGGACGTTTACAGGGGTGAATCCATGCTCACCCTTGTTCTTGTCGTGCTTGTTTTGGCCGCTGCGCAGCTTTTTTGCGCGCGCGCGGTGCGGCAAGGCGACGACCGGCTGATGCGGCCGGCCGACGATCTATCGCCGGAGGACATCGACCGCTGGCTCGATCTGATTGTGACCTTTGATTTACCCAGCAATCCCAAACGCGTGCCATGATCCGGCATGCGCTCGATGTCGATCGCCCTCGGCGCCGCTGCTCTGGCGGGCGCCCTCGCTTGTCTCACATTCGCCGAACGGCCTGACGCGAGTCCCGCGAACCTCGCCAAGACCGCCACCCACACGGTCATCGGCAAGGTGAAGCGCATCTACGAGCGCCGATCGCGGCGCGGCAAGTGGAGCTACACCGACTATGTCGCCGAGGTCGTGATCGAAGAGCCCGAAAAGCCCAAAGATCCCAAGAAGGGCGATCTCAAGGCGGGTGGCCTCGTCTATGTCCGCTACTGGCGCCGCCACTGGATCGCGCGCAACGCGCCACCGCCGTCCACGGGCGGCCATCGCGGCCTGCCGAAGGAAGGCGAACGGTTGCGGATCCATCTGCTGCGCAACACTCCCGACGGATTCGGGCCCAACACGGATGGCGGCTACAACGTCGTCGGGCCCAATGGCTTCGAGCGAATCAAGAAGGAAAAAAGCTAACGGACGGCGATACCCGCACGCCGGTCCTCAACTACTCCAGATCCTTGGCCATTCTCTGGCCGCCCGGACCCGTGTCAGTGACCTTGTAGCCCAGCCGCTCGTATAGCCGGATGGCGCCCTGGTTGTGGCTAAACATCGACAGCAGGATTCTCGTTTCGCCGAGGCGTCGGGCTTCGTCTTCCAGCCAATGCATCGCCGTCCGTCCGCGACCCTTTCCGCGTTCGTCCTCCTTGACCTGAATGTCGAACAGGAACAGGGCGCCGTGTGCCTGCCCGCACCAGAGGTAGCCCGCGCCGTCCGGGAGGTTGCAGAACCGGTGGCCCGGCGTGGCGCGACCTTGCGGCAAGAGAGTGGCGACCTTCGCCCGGCTCAAGGTCAGCGTCTCTTCCGGCGTACGGTCGGTCGCGCGTGCGAGTTCGTCGCCGAAATGCGCTGTGGCCTTCTCGATGTAGGCGGCGAACTCCGCCTCGGTCATGTCCGTCATGGCCGGGGGCCACTGTAGTCCATAATGGTCCGATGAGCGGCCAATTGACGGTTCGGCCGATGCGGGCCGAAGAGCAGGACGACGTGATCCGGCTCTGGTGGGAGACCTGCCTCGACACCTACCACTTCATTCCCGCCGAGGCCGGCCGCACGCTCGAAGACGCGCGCAGCTACTTCACGTCCGCGATCGCGCCGCGCCACGATCTGTGGGTCGCGCTTGACAGCGGTGCACTCGCCGGGTTTCTTGCCATTCGCGAGGATTTCATCGACCGGCTCTATGTGCGTCCGGACGGACAGCGCCGTGGGGTGGGCGCAGCGCTTCTCGATCAGGCGCGCGCGTTGTCGCCCGAACGGCTGCAGCTGTACACGCACGTGCGCAATAAAAAAGCGCGGGCGTTCTACGAGAAGCACCGGTTTTTGGCCGTGAAGTTCGGCGAGAGTCCGCCGCCCGAGTGCGAGCCCGACGTGCTGTACGAATGGCGCCCCGCTCGCGACGCTAGCGCCTAGCGCCTACCCGGCTCATGCGCCCCGTTCCCGCCACGGTGCAGATCGACGAGACGCTCGAACACGCGCTGGAGCGCCTGGACGCGGGCTACTCGCCAAACAGGGTCAGGTGGATCGGCTGCTTGCCCTTGGCCAGGCCGTGGCCGACGTAGCCGCCGCCCGGGCTGCGTAGTGACAACTCGGAGACATCGCCGTCCGTATGCTTTTTGGCCGAGAAATCGATCGTCTGCTCCGGCAGCGTGTCCAGGAGGCGCGTCGCCGTCTTCATGACCTCGGCCACCTTGCTCTTGCTCGGCGCGCGTGCCTCGATGGCACCCGGCGCCTCGAGCAGATAGCCATGCAGCAGTCGCGGCGCGAGTTGCAGCATCAGGTCGTGGGTCGCGAACAGTTCGACGCCGAGGATCTTGCCGTGCGAGAGCACCGCGAAGCCCGTCACCCGCGTGCTCGACTCCAGCGCGTCCATCAGCCTGCGAACCGTCCGCTCGTCTTTCTTCATCGCCTTGCGGAGGCTCTTGAGCACGTTGCTGCCCGACTTGCCGCGCGCGAGTTCTTGCACGGCCGCATACAGCGCCTGGTCGCGCGCCTTCGCCGAGAGCACGAGCTGGCGCGTCTTCGGACCGAGGATCAGGCCCAGCGGCACGAGGTGCTTGCTGCTGTTCGGCAGCTCCGTGGCATCGCCCCAGACCATCGGACCGTTCATCGCGCGGTCGCCGGCGACCACGGTGCTGCGACTAACGACGCGGATGCGCCCGCTCTTGTCGCGCAGGCCCGCGAGAACCTCGCCGAGCGGCGCCAACCGGCGCAGGCGCGAGTCGGCACTGGACAGATCCCAATGCACGAGATCCGGATCCACCGACGAGTCCTGGGCGACCCCGCGGTCCAGCGGGAGCGCGCGCAGGATCGGCGCGGTGGAGAAATCGACCGCGTGGTGGATCATCGCAAGGGCCGGGTACGGCGCGTCCTCGGCCTGGTACGGGCCGACAATCGACAAGAGAGCGCCGTTGCGCGGGGCGTAGGTCCGGTTCCCGATCGCGCGACGGGCCGCGACGCGCTCCCAGCCCCGCACCATCGCGTCGTCCTTTTCCTTGAGCACGAGGGCCTTCAGACTCAAGCGCTCGCTCCGCGGGAAGTAGCCGTCCACCCGCTGGTTCCAGACATCTCCGAACACGCGATCGCGCACCGGATACTGCAAGACCTCGACCGCGGAAAGCGTGGCCGGGCCATTCAGGGCAGGTGGGGGCTGGGCATCGAGTTGCGCCACGATAACGCGTCGGGGGGGGGCGGGGGCCGGCGTGTTGTCCGACGCCGCCCAGACACCGGCCAAGACGGTCACAAGCAGCGCCGCAGCGATGGCGATCGGCTGCGTCAGGGCGCGATGGACAATCGCCAACCGTGAGCTGACGCCGTGGGCCGACAGCCAAGCCCGCGCCCGCGTCAGGGCACGTTCGCCCATTCGCGTCGACGGTGCACCGCCCTGCTCCGCCGCGTCCCACTCGCGCAGGCGATGGCGCAGCTTCTTGAACCGGGCCACCTCGCGCCGCAGCTCGGTGTCGCGCTTGGTCAGTTCTTCCACGCGCGCCACGTCGGCGTCGCGCAGTTCGCCGTCGACGTAGGCTGAAAGCAGTTCACGCATTTCGTCGCTGATCATGGCCGATTACCTCTGCACCTTGCCCTCGAACGGGGCGTCTGCGAACAAGGGCGAACGCTTGAGGATTTTCAGGAGCGACTTGCGCCCCCGATGAATCAGCACCTTCACCTCGTTGAGGCTCAGGTGCAAGACCTCGGCGATCTCCCTGTACTTCAATTCCTCGAGCTCGCGCAACACGATGACTTTGCGCTGCTGCACCGGCAGCTTCGCAATCGCCTCGCGCACGAGCCGCCGCTCCTCGCTGATCTCGGCCGCCGCCTCCGGCGACCCCTGCCGCTCCTCCTCGGGGAATCCGTCCAGGACGGGGTTCTCGTACGACAAGAAGTCGGGCAGCGACTTGCGGTTCATGCGCCGCAGCGTGTCCAGGCACAGGTTGTTCAACACCTTGTAGAAGTAGGTCTTGAATTTCCCGGCCGGCTGGTACCGCGCCGCGTTGCGAAACATCTTGAAAAACAGCTCCTGCGAGACGTCCTCGGCGATGTGTCGGTCGCGGAAAATGCGGTAGGCGAATCGATACGCCGCCCCCTTCCAGCCTTCGATAAATGCTTCGAAGGCTTTCACATCGCCCGCGGCCATGCGGGTCATCAGAGCTTCGCCGTCAGTCGCTCGCACGTCTCACCCTTACCAAACGCATCCGATCCCGTCCTTGCTCGGCCCGGTCTTTGCCTTGGGTGGATTCCGCCTGATTTCAGACACATAGCCCGAAACAGGTGTCCTCTCCAGTGGACATAGTAGGATGCTTAAAGACGATATGAAGGCCCTCATCATCGACGACGACCCCGGAGTTCGTGAAGCGCTCGCCATGACGCTGAAGAGCGGCAAGATTGATGCCGTTCTCGCCGAGGATGGCGACACGGGCCTCGCGGCGATCCGGGCACGCACCGATCTCGGACTGATCTTCCTCGACATCAAGATGCCCGGCAAGGACGGCATGGAGGTACTCGACGAGATCGTGGAGGCGCGTCCCGACCTGCCCGTGATCATGATCTCGGGGCACGGCACGATCGAGACCGCGGTGCTGGCGACCAAACAGGGCGCCTACGACTTCTTGCAAAAGCCGCTCGACCGCGACCGCGTGCTGGTTCTCGCGCGCAACGCCCTCAAACACGCGTCGCTGCACCGCGAGAACGTCGCCCTGAAACAACGCGACGCGGCACGCATTCTCGGCGGAAGCCGCGTGATCAAGGATCTGCTGGCGGCCATCGACCGCGTCGCCCCCACCCACGCGCGCGTGCTGATCACCGGCGAGAACGGCACCGGCAAGGAGCTCGTCGCACGGCGGCTGCACGACTTGAGCCCCGTCATGAAGGGTCCGTTTATCGACGTCAACTGCGCGGCGATCCCGAAAGACCTGCTCGAAAGCGAGCTGTTCGGACACGAAAAAGGATCGTTCACCGGCGCCCACGCGCAAAAAAAGGGCAAGTTCGAGCTGGCCAGCGGCGGCTCGTTGTTTCTCGACGAGATCGGCGACATGGATCTCGCAGCGCAGGCCAAGGTTCTCCGCGTGCTGGAGCAAAACCGGGTCGAGCGCGTCGGCGGCAACAAGCCCATCGAGGTCAACGTGCGCGTGATCGCCGCGACCAACAAGAACCTGCCCGAGGAGGTCGAGAACAGCAACTTCCGCGAGGATTTGTTTTACCGGCTCAACGTCGTCGAGCTGCGCTGCCCGCCCCTGCGCGAACGCCGCGAGGACGTACCGCTGCTGGCTGCAACGTTTCTGGCCGAGTCCGTGAGACGCAACGGCACGCCGCCGCGCGCCCTCGCACCCGACGCCTGCGACGAGCTGATGCGCGAGGACTGGCCCGGCAACGTCCGGCAGTTGCGTAACGTCACGGAACACTTGGCGATCCTCGCTCCGGACGAGATCATCACCGCCCATGACGTGCGGCGGGTGCTCGGCAGCCAGAGCGCGCCGGCGACCGCGCCGGTCGATGATCCGTATCGCAGCGTCAAGACGTTCGAGGAGTTCAAGGACCGCGCGGAATGCGAGTTCCTCGAAAAGCGGCTGCAGGAAAACGGCTGGAACGTCAAGCGCACCGCCGAGCTGCTCGGGATGCAGCGCTCGAACCTCTACAAGAAAATCGAGAAGTACAGCCTCAAAAAGCCGGGC
Source organism: Planctomycetota bacterium (assembly GCA_021776735.1). Taxonomy (GTDB): domain Bacteria; phylum Planctomycetota; class PLA2; order PLA2; family PLA2; genus JAJFFH01. Next base: position 5,544 of record JAJFFH010000065.1, read on the forward strand.
AGGTAGAGCTTGCGCGGAGCGACGCCGGGAAACACTGGAATCCGCGGCAGGATCGTACCGATTCCGGTCCTCGCGGTCTTGGGCCTCGCGATCGTGGCGGCGGCGTGGGCCTGGTTTTTCAGCGCACCGCCCACACCCGACGAGCAGTTCGCCCGCGCCCGCACGCTCTTGGAGCAGCGGTTCGAGAGCTGGCGCGGTCGCGTCGAACGCGCGGCGCAGCGTGTCGCCAAGACGGGGACGGAAGTCGGGCGGCGTCCGTTCGTCGAGGCACAGCGCATCGTGCGCGAGGAGTCGGTCGATGGCGTGGCGCTCCTCAAGCAAGATGGTCGCGCACACTTCTGGGCCGGCCGCACGTTCGAAATCGAAGACCCGGAGGTCGCCTTTTTCCACGCCGAGCTCGGCGTCTCCTCCCGCATCCTCGACCACCCCGCGCACCCGGTGCTCTACGGCTACATTGGCCGCGGCGACGCCATCGCCGTTGCGTTCCTGGCCTTCGACGAACGCTTCCCGAGCCGCCGCGCCCTCGGCGACGAAGTCCGCCGCGCAACCGGCCTGACCGAAGTCCGTCTCGACTACGGCGCCGGCAACGTACCCATCCCGACCGGCGAGAAGTACCACGGCCGCGTGGTGATCGACGGCCTCTTGCACGGCATCCTCGTCGCTCCCGACGACGCGGCACGCGCCGAAGCGGAAACACGAACCCGCACCACCCGCCTCAAGGTCATCGGGTTCCTGCTCGCGCTTGTTGTAGCCCTCGGGCTATGGACAGCAAACGGACGGCGATGTCTTCCTGGCGCGGCGCTTGTCGTGACTCTTCGTCTGCTGCTTGCCTGGTGCGCCGGCAGTCTCGTGGCCACACCCGCCGCGTTCTTTCTCTCGGCCCTCGCGACCCTGGCCGTTGCCGCCCTGCTTCGCCCGCTCAAACTCACCGCGTTCGGCTTCGGCGCGCTTGCCGCGGCCATCGCGTACGGCCTTCACCGCGCCACCGGCCTACTGGCGATGCGAGCCGACCTGTTCGATCCGTTGCGCGTCTTGCCCGGAGCCGGTGCCGCGCTGCTCCTCGCCGGGTTCGCGTTCTTGTGCGTGGGCCTGTTCCTGGTCGCGCATGCGGGCACGCGTCAACGCCGCTGGGCATGGGTTCCGTTCGCGTGCATCGCCGTCGTGCAGCTTCCCTTCCATGGCCCGCTCCTCGCCACCATAGCCGCCCTCACAGCATTCGGTCTCGCGCGCGCTGCCACACGTCCCGAAAAGGGTGCCGTGATCTGTTTTTTGGCAGCACTCGCCGCCGTGCCGCTGCTCTATCCGGCGCATCGCGACGCGACGGACCGCGCGGTCGCCGGCGAGGCGCGCGCGCTGCTGAACCGGGCCGACGACGAAGCCGCCCGCGCGGCGCTTGAGGCGGCGGTCGCGCGCTTTTCGAGCGAAGAGCGCGACGTGCACGGATTGGTCGCGCAGATTCTGGCGGAGGAGGGCCGGGACGCGAAGCACGCCGCGTTTCGGCTCTGGTCGGGTGCGGACTGGGACCCGGCGCGGCCGTGCGCGGTCCAGGTGTTCTCGCCCGACGGCGCGCTCGTGTCCGCGTTCGACTTCGACAGCCCGCCCGCACGCTGGTTGCCCGCGCCGCCCACCGCCTCCGACATGTCGGTGCGCGTCCTGCCCGGCCGGGGCGAGGGTGAGAGCATCCGCTTTTTCGTGCGCGACTTCGAGCTGCGGACGATCGGCGACGAGCGCCTCGTCGGGCGCGCGCGCTTCGCGACCCCGGACCGGTGGGACATGCTCGTCTCGCCGCTTCGTCCGTCGATCTTTGGCGAGCCGCGCGACGTGCTCGTGCCGGGCACGGCGCCACCGCTCGCGTTCGCCGAGTTCAGGGCGACCGGCGATCCGCGGCCCCTGTCGAGTGCCGGACCCGCCCTTACGCTCTCGCGGCCGTCCGCAGCCGTGCTCGCCCGGGCCCGCGAGGACGGATTCGCGTCGCTGCGAGTGCAGACGCCCGGGCGCGAGGTGCGGCTTCTGGTGGTGCCGGGGCCCTACGGGTTTGGCGGCGTCGTGTTCGAACAGGGCCTCGTACGTCACGTCGGCTTCGTGCTCGCCCATGTCTTGTCGGTGTGCGCGCTGCTCGCGTTCCTGTACAGCCTGTTCGTTCTCGCGCAGCGCCGGGGCCGGCCGCAGCTCTTGTTTCGGCATCGGGTCGGGTTCGTCGTCATGTTGCTCACGCTGCCGCCCGTCGTGGTCCTCGCGCAGTATGTGACACGCGTCGAGGAGCAGCGCCACGAGGACACGGTGCAAGAGCGCCTGCGCCGGCGGCTCGATTTGGCCGAGGCGCTGTTGCGCGGTCGCACGACGTTGCCGGACGCGAACTGGTGCGCCGACGTTGCCGCCGATCACTTCGTCGATATCAACGTCTACCGCGGCCAGGAGCTCCTCGCGACAAGCCGGCCCGGGGTCTGGGACACCGGCCTGCTCGGCCGACGGCTGGCCGCACCGGCCCAGGTCGCACTCGTGCTCGACCGCGGCGACGAGTTCGCGGGCACCGAGTTTTTCGGACACGACTCCAGCCTGCGCACCGCCTACCGGCGCGTGCCGATGTCGCTCGACCCGCAGCCCTTGATCCTGGCCGCGCCCGCGCTCGAGGATCGGCGCGCCCTGCAACGACGCGCAACCGAATCGCAGGCCGCGCTCCTTGCGCTGTACCTGCTCACCGCGACGCTGACGTCGTTTGTCGCGCTCACGCTGGGGCGTTCGCTCACCAAACCCGTGCAACGCCTCCAAGCAGCGACAACGCGAGTTGCGGCCGGGGATCTCGACGCGAAACTGCCCGAGGGACGCGACGACGAGTTCGGTGCGCTGATCCGCGCGTTCAACCGCATGACGGATGAGGTGCGCGAGGCACAGGATCTCCGCGTGCGAGCCGAGAAGGCGGCAGCGTGGCGGGAGATGGCCCGCCAGATCGCGCACGAAATCAAGAACCCGCTCACCCCCATCAAGCTGACGGTGCAAAACCTCCGCGCGGCGAAAGCCGAGGACGGCGATGCTTTCGACGAGGACTTCGACCGGGGCGCGCAGCTCATCCTGGATCAGATCGACGCGCTGCAGCGCATCGCGGACTCGTTCAGCGCCTACGCGCGCTTTCCGACGCAGCGGTTCGAGAGCGTTGATCTCAATGCGCTGGCCCGAGACATCGGCGGTCTCTTTTCCGGAGCGGGCGGTTGCGCGCTCAAGGTGCAAACAGACAACACGCCGCTGACGGTGCGCGCGGATCCCGACGAACTGCGCCGCGCGCTGATCAACCTGGTCACGAACGCGCAGCAGTCCGGCGCCCAACAGATCGAAGTCGTCGTCACCCGCGAGGGTGACCGCGCCCGCGTGGATGTTCGCGACGACGGCGCCGGCATCCCGCAAGACATCGAAGCGCGCATCTTCGACCCGTCGTTCACGACCAAGACCTCGGGCACAGGCCTCGGCCTACCGATCGTAAAGCGAATCATGGACGACCACGGCGGCACGATCGAAATCGACACGACACCCGAAAAAGGAACTGTGATTACGGTGCGTTTGCCGCTTAGCGGGGGAACCGCTAAGCCACTTCCTTTGCCCAACGCCTGACGGCGTTGGAGGCGGGGGAAACGCCTAGTGCGGACTATTGCCACCGCAGATTCCGTTGTGTGCGCGGTGCCTGGTCGTCGGCGCGAAAAACTGCGCGGGTTATCCCCCGGATGTCGGTCCGTCGGCGCGACTCGAAAACACTTCGCCGCGGACTTCGCCTGTGTAGATTGATACGATCGGTCTTGGGAGGACCGACACCAGAACAGGAGGCCGCTGTGCTCCGTGCGATCTACGTCTCAGGATTGGTTCTCGCTCTCGTCTTCGGCCTCTCCGGTTGCTCCAGCGGCAGCGTGCCGCAGCCCGCGCCCGAGTTGACGCAGGAGCCCTCGCGCAATCCGGCCTGGGGGCTCGACAGCAACGACAACCCGCGCAGCCTCTTGTTGGACACCGGTGAGTACGTCCTGAAGCGGACGGACATGGCCGTGCGCGGCCGGCGGCTCGGGTTCTTGTTCTCGCGCGTGTGGCGGTCGATGAACACGCACACTACCGCGCTCGGACGCGGCTGGGACGCGAACGTCTTCACGCGGCTTGAGTTCCTCGCCGACGGGACCGTCCGCCATCACGAAGGCAACGGTCGATTCGACGACTACGCACCCGGTGCCGTGCTCGCCGGAGCGGGCGTCATCGTCCGCCCGGGGCCGGCGGGCCGGTACCGCATGCTGCGCGACGAGATCGACGGGACCTTCACCCTGCGTTACCGCAACGGCCTGAAGTGCTTCTTCGACGCCCTGGGACGCATCACGCGGATGCGCGACCGCATCGGCAACGAGTGCACCTACGCCTATGATCCCGCCGGCAACCTCGTCACGTTCACCGACGATCTTGGACGGAACTACACCTTTGCCTACGACCCCGCCGACCGGCTCGCCTCAATCACCGACTTCACCGGGCGCACCGTGCGGTACGCGTACGACGCCGCCGGGAGCCTGACCGATGCAACCTCGCCGACGGTTACGGGCACGCCGCACGGCAACGATTTCCCGAACGGCAAGACCGAGCGCTACGTGTACGACGGCCTCGCCCGGGTGACCGGGATCATCTATCCCAACGAGGTCGCGGACGGTTCGCTGACTCAGGGACAGACCATGGCCTACAACGCGGCCAGCCGCGTGCTGCGCACCACGGTGGGCGGAACCAACGCATCCGGCGTCGCCGCGGGCGGGGAACTCACCTATTTCTACCAAGTCGCCGCGGCGGACCCCGCCCGAACCACGGTCACCGACCGCAACGGCAACACGACGGTCTACGAGTTCGACCTTGTGGGCCACGTGACGTCCGTGGCCGAACAAGGCGCGGGCGGCCCCTTCGTCACGCGCTACGAATACAATCAGAACGGCGAGCGCACGCGCATCGTGTTTCCGATCGGCAACTCCGTCGAGTACACCTACGACGAAGGCAACCCCGACGTATTCCAGCGCGGCAATCTCTTGTCGGTGCGACGCGTGGCCGACGCGCGCGCGAGCGACCAGGCCGAACTGCGGACGATCTACACCTACGATCCGCTCTACAACCGTGTACGCACGGTGACAACGCCGCGCGGCAACGACCCGGCCTACGTGCCGCAGAACGGCGGTGCGCAGTCCGCGGCGCGCTACACGACAACGTTCACGTTCGACTACCAGGAGGGGGCGTTCCCGCCGACGGAAGCCACCGACTTCGGCATCGACATCCCAGCCGCGCTGCTCGGCCTCGGCGATGTGAACGGGAACGGCGCCAACGATCCGGCCATGGGCAATCTCGTCCGTCGCGACCGCCCCACCGTTCAACTGAACCCGACATCAAACCAGGCAGCCGCGGACGGCGATGCTTCTCAGGAGATCGTCGATCGCTACACCTACAACTCGTTCGGCCAGCGGATCTCGCACGAGGATCCCCGCGGCAACATCGGTACGTGGGACTATTTCGGGGAAAACGACCCCGACGGCGACGGCCAGGACCTGACGCCGGGCCGCGACGCGGCCGCAGGCGGGTACCTGAGGCAGCAGACGCGCGACGCGATCGCGGGTCCACGCCGCCGGGACGCGGCCGATCCCGCACAGATCACGACGACGTTCGAGTGCGATCCCCGCGGCAACCGGGTCTCGCGCACCGACGGCGGCGGATTCGAGTATCTCCGGGTTTACAACGAGCTGGACCAGGTGGTCGAGACCGAGCGTCCGCGGGTCGATCCCGGCCAGGCGACGGGTTATCGGCACCGCTATCTCTACGACGACAACGACAACGTCGTACGGATGGACGTCGAGGCCGTGACGACCGATCCGGACACCCATCAGCCCACCGCCGGCGGCACGTTCTTTATGCACCGCTTCAAGTTCGACATCCTCGACAACCTGATCGAGCGCGACCTCGACGCGACGCGCGACGCCGCCTTGCCCGCGTCATCCCAACCCGAGCGCCTCGTCACGACACTGCGCTACGACCCGAACGAGAACCTCGTCTCCATGACGCGGCCCGAAGGGAACCGAACGACGATCGGGTACGACGTACGCGACCTGCGCGTGTCCGTCACGCGCGGCGACGGATCTCCCGACGCCTCCACCTGGACGTACGGCCACGATCTCAACGGCAACCTGGCCTCGCTTACGGACGCCGACGGCGATGCCCACACGATCGGCCACGACGGCTTCGACCGGCGCTCGGGCTCGGTCGATCGTGACGGCAACGAAACGCGCTACCGGTACGACAACGACAGCAACATGGTTCGGCTCGACTTCCTCGGCAGGCCGACCGCTGATTCCAAGGCGAACGTACTGCTCGCAGGCCACGACGCGCTCTACGACGAACTGGGCCGGCGCATCCGGATCGACCGCGACCTGTTCGTCACAAGCGCCGCCGCGCTTGCCGGCGCCGGCGCCACGGTCACGGATGGCGATCTGACGCCGGGCGACAGCAAGGTCAGCACCGCCTACGAGTACGACGCCGGTTCGCGCCTTGCGTTCCAGGTCCGCGACGACCTCGCCACGTACGCACACGTCCACGACGGCGCCAACCGGCGCGTGCGAACCGTGTTGCCGATCCCCGGTACCGCGGTCGACTTTTCCTGGGACGATAATGACAACCCCGTCCGGCGGGTCGAGACGCACGCGAGCCCGGAGGACATCGTGCCGCCGGTGCAGCTCGAGACGATTACCGTCTACGATGCGCTCAACCGGCCGGAACGGATCACGGATCCCAAGGGTCAAACCACACGTCTGGAGTACGACAGCCGGGACAACATGGTGTCGATGTACGACGCCCGTGGCGCCGTGATCCCCGATCCGCTGGGCCTGTTCCCCGGCGACATCAACGACCGCGGCAACGCGACCCACCACCTCTTTGACGGCGTGAGCCGGCGCTGGGCAACGACCCGCGAGCTGCGGGTCGGCGGCGAAGGCGAAAACGCACGCGACACGACGGGCGCATTCAACGCGGACGGACTCGTCACGACCCTCACGGAGTACGACGGCAACGGCCGTGTCGCGGCGCGGATCGACGACAACGGCAACACGACGAGCTACGCCTATGACGACGTCGATCGCCCGACGCAACGTACGAACGCGGACGGCGGGATCCGCCTGTGGCGCTGGGACCGCGACCACCGCCGGATCGGAATGACCGACGAAAACAACACCGTCCACACCTACGGCCATGACAGGCTCGACCGGCTGACCGCCCATACGGTCGTGCCGGACGCGGGGCGATCACTGGCAGGCGGGGACGCGGGCGTGCCGCTGCTCGTGGGCACCACGGAACAGACGTTTGCCTACGACGGCCGCTCGCGCATGACGCGCAGCACGGACAACAACGATCCCGGCGACGAGGTGGACGACGTCGTGGTCTCTATGATCTGGGACTCGCTCGATCGCTGCGTCCAGGAAGGCCAGGGCGGCCTCACGGTCGGGCGGAGCTTCGCCGCCGACGACTATGCGGCGTGCCACTACCCGAACGGGCGCACGGTGAACCATGCCTACGACCTGCACAACCAGCTTGTCGAGGTGACGGACTCGAAACTCACCGTCAGCAAGCGCTACCTCGGCTCGTGCCGCACAACCATCCTCGAGACGTGCAGCCGCCCCGGATTCGGCACGGTCGCCGAGCGCCGCCAGGTGCTCGACGCCAAAAAACTCGTGCAGCAGATCGACTTTCTGAACCCGAACGGCGACAGCCTGGGCATGCTCGGCCTCGTGCGCAACCGCGCCGACGACGTCACCGCCGCGAATACTCGTTTCGAGGTGCCGGGTACGGAGGCAGCGTTGGATCGCATCCAGAACACCGCCCTCGATAGCCTGCGGCGCGTGACCGTGCAGGACAACAGCGAACCGGGCGGTCCGGCGGCGCTCGCGGGAATTGTCGATATCGGCGGCGGCGACATGACGTTCATCGAGTACGGCGGTGCACAGGACCGGAGACGGCTCACGACACAGCCCGGCAATGTGGTCCGAGACGTCACCTTCAATGACGTCTACGAACGCGACGACTTCATCTTCAACGGCGGCGGAGCCGGTAACGGCCTGCGCACGACGGACGACCGGTTCGTGTACCAGTGGGACGCCTGGGACCGCCTGCGTACCGTGCGCATGGCCCTCGATCCAAACATCATTGTCGCGGAGTACGACTACGACGCGAGCCCCGCGATCGTCGGCGGGCGCCGCGTGCGCAAGACCGTCGGCGGAACCGAGACGACGTTTTTCTACGACGGCGCCCAGGTCATCGAGGAGCGCGACGGAAGCGACATGGTCACGCGCCAGTACATCTGCGGTCCCGGGATGGCCGACGACATCCTGGCGATGGATCTGGACACGGACGCCGATGGCGATCCGGACTCGCTGTTTTTCCACCTGAAGGACTTCAACAACAACGTCACTCAGCTCATCGACCAGGACGGCGCCACGGCCGTGGTCTACGCCTACGACGCAAACGGCCAGCCCCTGTTTCGGGACGGCACCCTCGCGCCGCAGCTCCAGGATCCGCACGGCAATCCGTTCCTGTTCACGGGGCGCCGCTTCGACGCGGAGACCGGCCTGTACTACTACCGCGCACGCTACTACGACCCGACGGTGGGCGAGTTCTTAAGCCGCGACCCGGCCGGGTTCTGGGGCGGCCCGAGCAGCGCAATGACGGAATTCGACGTGCTACTCGACATGCGCCTGTTCGGCCTTGTCGGCCCGGACTTCTTCGCCGACGTGAACGGCGGTCTTGTGCCGGACCTGATCATCTCCGCCGGAGAGGAGGGCGACGGTCCGCAGTTCTCGGTGAGCGCCGGAGCCATCAACGATCAGGCGGCCAATTCAAACGACCCGGTCTCGGTCTCGTTCGCCCGTGACAGTGCCCTGCCACTCGTGACTGCGGGCCGGCCTGCACAGGGCGACCTGGTGGACGATGCCGGCACCCAGGACGGTAATCCGTTCGCCTATGCCGGCAACAACCCGTGGAACGTGCGTTCCCCGGCGGGCACGACTGCGATGGCAGGCTTCGCCGAGGACATCCGATTCTTCATCGATAGCTCCGCCCCGGACGACATGGAGTACTTCCTTAACGTTTGGCGCCCTGCTCGCGAAATCTTGGCACAGGACGCGAACGCCCCAAGCCTCATCGAACTCATGGCATCGACGAACGGCAACAGATTGACGCAGGGGTTCGAGGTCGTCCGCGGGACTGTGCGTGGAACCGTCGCGCCGGCGGCACTGCCAGCTCCGAACGCCATCGTCGCAGCCGGGCAGCCGGCACAGCTCGTTGCTCCCCAAGGATCCGGTGCGAACGCACCTCCGAAGCCGCGCGCGCGCAAGTCCAACCGGCGCCGCCGAAGAAACCGCGGTCGATGGCGGCCGGTCCGGGTGCGCTGCACGTCTCCCGGGGGCAAAAAGTGCGACATCCTGGTCACCCGCAACGACGGGGAGGCGATCGGCCGGGGCGAAAAGAAACGCCCGGAGGGTCGCATCATCATCGTGGTCGGCTCGCGCGTTACCGGGCGCAGGGGCTGATCGTCACGCAACGCTCGACCAACCGCTGCTCGACGACCTCCTCGTACGCCCGCCGGATCCTGTTCGGCGAGCGCCGAAGGAGCCAGCCAAGGGGGGGGCGGGGGCGCCGCCGTCACGCGGAACGCTGGCGGCGGCGGCGCACAACGAACGCGGTCGCGGCGAGCACCGCGCCCAGCAGCCCGAGCGTGCCGGGCTCGGGGCTCGCGAAATAGCGGAAGCTGCCCGCGTGGTAGCGGTTGAAGGGACCGGTGTCGAGGATGGTCGGGAAGGCGCCTATTCCGAAGCGGCCACCCGCACCGCGGGCGCCGGCCCGGGCGCGGCCGATGCCGAGTAGGGCGCCATCGTTGTCGAAGAACGTCGGCACCGGCTCAAGATCCTGAAAGACCGCGCCGCTGTTGCCGTTCGAGTCGCGGTTGTCCGTCTCGTACGAAACAACGATCGCGAACTCGGTCCCGGCCGGCAGGAACAGCGCCTCGTCCAGCGGCATGTACCGGTATTGGCCGCGCAACTCGCCCTGCCCCGCCGCGATCGCGACGACGGCGAGTACACCACCGGTCTGGATGTCGTAGATGCTGGCCATGTGACCGGAAACGAAGCCGTCACCGTTGTCGTCCCAGACGCCGAGCTGGTCGATCGTGACGCCGGCCGCGTGGACCACCAAAAAGTCGAGTCCGAGATTGACGCCCAAGAACGTCTGGCGGCCGCGGCCATCCGGGTTGACCCGGAACGCGTCGAGGGGATTGCCGGTGTTGCGCTTCTGGTGGGAGCCCACGAAGATGTTGCCGGTGAAGACATCCACCGTGTCCGCCACCGCGGGCACAGCCAACACCAAAACGCATAGGACCCTGATCGATATCGACACGTCACCGTGCCAGATCAAACCGTGTGCCGACGCGAATTCAGCGCCCTTCGACGGGCCCGTGTTGCGTTTTCTCGACGTTCGCCGCTACTTCTTGGAGCTCACGTCGATGTAGACCATGCGCAACTGGTACAGGCAGTCGTTGAGGAACTTCTCCTCGGCTTCGTCGAGGTTGCCCTTGCTCTTGTCCTCGAGCACCTGCAACAGATCGATCGCGAACTTCGCCTGAGGGAGATCGACGGACGTTTCGTTCGTCGAGGGGTTCGCCACCTGTCCCAGCGCCACCGCGGCCTGGGTGGCGAAGGTGGAGACCATGACCTGAAAATCGGGCGTGGGGAGCTCTTCGGCCATGTCCGGATGATAGCGTGGAGGCCATGAGGAACGCAGGGATCGCAAGCCCCATCACAGCCCTCTTGCTGCTCGCGCTGGTCACCGCACCCACGCGAGCGGACGGCGGTAATCTCAAGGATGCCTCGCGCCTACGCGAGGAGGCCAACGGCGACTGGAAGAAAAAGCGCTTCGACGACGCCGTCGCCAAGTTGCGGCGCGCGGCGGACATCTACAAGAGAGCGGGCCCCGATTTCCGGCGCGACCGGGCGGTCGTGATTCGTGCGATGACCTACAACCTCGTGCACGCGGGCAAGCTGAAGGAAGCCCAGACGGCGCTGCGCGAACTGATGCGACTGCGGACCGAGTCCCCGGCGCTGGGCGGCGAAATGAGGTCGGCGTACCACGCGCTGTACCAGGCGGCGGCCAAGTCCGGCGACCAAGAAGCCCGCGCCGCCGTGCTCGACCCGGTCCGCCGGACGGCCCTGGACCTGGATCTTCCGCGCGTCGCGGCCCAGGTGCTGCACGACCTCGCGTTTCTCGCCGGCAATGCGGGCAACGATGACCTGTGCATCGCGCTCAACAGGAAGGCGGCGGAAGAACGGCGGCAGATACGCGACTGGACCGGCTACGCCTGGAGCCTCAACAACCTCGCCCACCGACTGATCGCCACGGGGAAACAAAGAGAGGCGCTGGAACCACTGGCGCGCGGCTACGAGACCCTGCACCGGCGCTCGCTGGCCGAGCCGCAAGCCGCCGTGGCCTTCAACCTCCGCCGCCTGCTCAAGGCGCCGGCCGACGCGCAACCGGATGCCAAGCCGGATCCGAAACTCGTCGCCGCCACGTGGATCGGTCGTCTGCTCAAGGCGGGCGCGAGATCGGACCTTCCCCGCATCATTCCGCTCGACGCGCTGGCGCGACGGCTTCTCTGGCGCGCCCCCGGTGACCTCTCGGCACAGCGCATCGCCAAGCTCGCGCCACAAAACACGCTGGCTGAAGTCCGCGCCGACCTGGCCATCCGCGCCGCGGACGCCGCCGGAACCCCGAAGCTCAAACTGGAACTGCTCCAGGAACTCGTCACCGGCGATGGTCCCTGCGCCCCCCACCTCCAGGCCCGCGCGTCCCTCGTCCGCGCCCTGGCCCACGCCGCCAAGAGCGACCGCGGGGCACACATCGACGCGGCCAACAAGGCCCTCGCCGGTTTCAAGGCACTCGGTGACGTAGGCGGACGCCGCGACGCCGCACGGCGCTGCCTGACGGCCTCGGTCGCTCTCGCCGACGGGACCGACGACGCCCTCGAGTCCGCCCGCAAAGGCTGGGAGGCGATCTTGCAAGACGGCACGCCGGGCGGCGCGGGCGGATCCTCCACGGCTTCCGGAAGGCATCGCCGTCCGTCCGCTACCGAGCCGGTGTTCTTCATCACCTGGCAAGACAAAAAGATCCGCATCGAGGACCGAATCGCCAACAAGAGCTGGACGTTCGACGGCGACTGGCGCCCGAAGAACCTCTCCGTCAACGGCGTGTCGTTGACCCTGTTCGGCGGCTACGTGTCGATTCGCAACTTCCAGTACGGCCGCGGCGCATCTTCCTCGGGCGCGCCGGGCATCATCACGCTCGACGGACTCGGCGAATACCGCCCGCTCCCGAAGCGGGGCACGTTGGAAGTCCTGGGTAATGGCGCGACGCGATATTCGGATTAGGGGGTGCGGGGGCAGGGGGAAAAAGCCATGACCATGCACCACGCTTTCCCGGCCGCGCTCGCGTTCATCCTGGGCGCGACTCTCCTCGCAGGGGGCGAATCCGAGGCGCACTTGCGCGAACGTCTGTCAGCACTTCGTGCGCAGGCCGCTCGCGTCGAGGCGCAGACTCGCGCCGAGGCGGGCGCCGCGGATCTGCCGCCTGCGGCGGACGACGGCATGCGGTTCGGACTCATCCCGATTGCCGACGTCATCTTGCCGATCGTCGAAACGTGTCCGCCGTACCGGATGAGTCCGGCCCCCGACCCTCCCTTGTCCAGCGGGCCGATGGAGGAGGCACCGCAGACGTTCGGCACCTTCGACGAAGTCATGGAACTTGTCCGATCCGTCGCGGCGCGCCAGACGGACGCCGGTGGCATGCTGGCCGTCGTCGGCCACGGCATCCTGGTCCGCGAGAAGGCTATGGTCATCGCCGCGATGCGCAGGTTCGTGGATCGCGAGCTGCGGCCGCGTGCCGCGCGTACGGTCGCCATCGAGGCGCGTCTCGTCGAGGCTCCGGCGGCGCACGGCGCGGCCCACGAAACGAACTGGGGAACGCATGTGGGCAAGGAGCTCGACCCGGTGATCGTCCAAGGGCTCCTGGCACGCGAGCCTGTCTTTTTCGGGCGCATTCTCGCGCGGTCCGACCAACTCGTGCTCCTCTGGCATGGCGGCCAGATCGCTCTCGCCAGCGATCCGGATGTTGTGGTCCAAAAAAGCGCGAAAGCATCCGATCCGAACATCGAGACCGAGCTGCTGGGCGGCATCGTGAGCGTCCGCGCGACCGCCCGTGACAACAGCGACCGCATTCGAGTCGACGTGAGAATCGAACACCGTCGGCTCGCGCAGCCCGTCCGGGAACAGACGACACGCGACTCGGGCGCGCTGCAGCTTCCTACGTTGGAGCGCTCCGCGGTCGCAGGGGTCCTGAACGTCCAAAGCGGCCGCTGGGCGCTTGCCGGAATCGCGCAACATGCCGCCGGAACCCTCCATCTCCTGCTCGTGCGCGCCCGAGTGCTCGCACGCAAGGAGGAGCGATGATCGGGCGCGTGTTGGTCATCCTGCTCGCGCTGTTCGCCGGTTCCCTGGTCGTTTCAGGCCAGGACGGCGAGTCCACCAAACTGCTGCGGGAAATCGAACAACTCACCGAGCGGCTACGCCGCAAGGCGGACGCGACCCACGCTCGGTCGCGAAAGGGCACCCCGGTGCTCCGCATCTATGACGTCTCGGATCTCGTCGGAACGGTCGGCGATGCCGTGGCCCAGTTCCCCGACCTTCCACCGAGCAAGTACATGCCTCCGGAATCTCCGGAACCCGACGAGCCGGTTGCCGATATCGAGATCGACGAACTCGCGGGACTGATCCGGCAAGGCATCGAGCCCGAGTCCTGGGACGCCGTCGAGCGCGCGTCGATCCAGCCGGTCTGGCCGCGCCTGTTCATCCGGAACCTGCCGCGCGTGCACCAAAAAGTCGAGCGCCTGCTTGCCTGGAAGCGCAGCACCGTCCGCCGTATCAGCGTCGAAGTCGCCGCGGTTGCCGTGAGCGACTCGATGCGCGCCCGCGTGGACGCGGTTCAGCGAGACCTCCCACCCACGCTGGCGCGCGAGCTCCTCTCGGGCGACGTGCTGGGTCGCTTTGCTGCCGTCGGTCGCAGCACGCAGCAATTCGCCGGCAAGAACGGACGCAACGTGCGCTATCTTCACGACTACGACGTCGAGATCGCCGAAGGCGCCGCCACGGGCGACCCCTACACGCACGATCTGTTCCTGGGGCTCGCCGCGCAGATCCGGGCCTGTATCGATGAGACCTCGAATGGCGCGCTGGTGTACGCCCGGCTCAGCCTGACGTCGGCGAACGAGGATTTCGCGGTCCGGCAGACCGAACACGGGCCCCTCGAGCTGCCGCATATGAAGTTGACCCGATCGGTCTCGACGTTTTGGGTTCCGCTGGGGCGCACCGTGATTGCCGGCGGGGGGAACCTTGATGGCAGGAGTGTCGTCTTCTTGGTGACCGTACGGCTGCTCCCGCGGGTTCGGTAGCGAAGCCAGAGGTCGAACGAGGCACGGGTGCACGAATTTTTTGGGTACTTTTTTCTGGGTGACCCTCTGCCGTGCCATACCAAGCCCGGCACAAAAGAGCGATCTTGACAATTCGGACGCGTTCTACCCGGATCGCGAATCGCGGCGCAGCGCGGAGTCAGGTTGCGTTGTAATGTCGGTAACCCGCAGCGAAAGGAGAGCTGATGACGGTGCACGAGGTCTTTCCGGCGGCGCTGGCGTTCATCTTGGGCGCGGCGTTCTTGGCCGGGGGTGAGTCCGACGAAGAGCTGCGCGACCGCCTGGCGGTACTTCGGGCGCAGGCCGAACGCGTCGAGGCGCAGGTGCGCGCCCGCGAATTGCGCGAGGATGCGCCGCCCGCGACCGACAACGGCATGACTTTCGGGCTCATTGCCGTCGATGCCCTGACGCGGCCCGCATACGACGCGATTCCGCCGGCCCGACCGCGCGCCGGCGACAACGAGTCCACCAGGTTTGACCGGCGCGCGAGCGAGCCGCGGCGGCCGTTCGGCGTGGCGGAGGAACTCATCGAGCTCATTCGCGCGACCACTCGGACCGAGACATGGGACGCCGGCGGCATCCTCACGGCACTCGGTCGTAGCCTGCTCGTGTTCAACAAGCCCGAGGTCATCGCCGCCGCGCGGCGCTTCATTGATCGCGAGCTGCGGCCGCGCGCCGCGCGCACCGTGGCGCTCGAAACCCGGGTTGTCCAAGTGCCGGCCGCGCAAGGCGCGGAACTGGGCGCCCGCATCGGACTCGCGCTCGACGACGACGCCGTCCAAAAACTGGTGCAGACCAACCGGGTCTTCGATGGTCGTATCCTTGCGCTTTCGGGCCAGCGTGTCTTGCTCTGGCGCGGCGGCCAGGCGGCGCTTCTGGCCGACGCCGAGGTGGAGGTCACCCAACAAGCCAAGACGATGGAGCCCCGGATCGACGTAGAACTCCTGGGCGGCATCCTCAGCGCTCGAGCCACCGCGCGCGACAACAGCGACCGCATACAGCTCGACCTCTCCATGGAACACCGCCGGTTGGTCGAACCCGTGCGGGAAAAAACAACACGCGGTGCGGGCACGCTGCAATTGCCCGCCGTGGACCAGACCCGCATCGCCGGCATCCTCAGCGTTCAAAGCGGCCGTTGGGTCGTCGCCGGCGAGGCGCAAGCCACGTCCGATTCGCGCCGGTTTGTCCTCGTACGCGTCACGGTGATTGGACAGCCTGAAAAAAAGGAGCGGAAGTGATGCGACGCTTCTTGGTCATCACACTCGCCCTGGCTGCGGGCGCACTCGTGGTCACAGGTCAGGACGGCGATGCTTCCAAACTGATGCGCGAGATCGAACAGCTCACGAAGCGGCTGCGAACGAAAGCCGACGCCGCCAAGGTCCGCTCGATCGACGCCGTCCCCGTTCTGCGCCTCTACGACGTCGCGGACATCGTCGCAACGGTGCGTCACCGCACGATTGAGTTCTCCAACCTCGCCCCGAGCGGATACGAAAAACCGGAGCAGCGTGAAACCGAAGAGCTTCCGGCCATGGCGATCGATTCACTCATCGAGATGATCCGGCAAGGCGTGGAGCCCGCGACCTGGGACAGCATCGAGGGCGCAAGCATCGAGCCCAAGGGTGGCCGGCTCTTTGTCCAAAACCTGCCCCGGGTGCACAAGAAAACCGGGCGGCTTCTCGCCTGGCAGCGAAGCAACGTGCGTCGCGTGACGGTCGAAGTGGCTGCGGTCGCCCTCAACGACGCGGACCGCTCGCGGGTCGCCGCGGTGCGCCGCGACCTTCCGCCCGCCCTCGCACGTGAGCTGCTCTCGCGCAACGTGCTCGCGCGCCTCTCGTTTGTCGGCCGCAGCGGCCAGACTCTCGCGGGCCGGAGTGGCCGCACCGTGCGCTATGTGGCCCAATACAATCCAGAAATCGCCCAGGCCTCCTCGATCGGCGATCCGATCACGCACGACCTGTTCTTGGGGCTCGCCGCGGAGATGACCGCGTGCGTGGATCGGAACACGGGCGGCGCGATCGTGCACACGCGGATCAGCCTCACGTCCGCCGACCAGAACTTTCCCGTTCAAAAGACCGAACACGGCCCGCTCGAACTGCCGCGCATGGAGTTGACCCGGTCGATCTCGGCGTTCTGGATGCCGCTCGACCGCACCGTCGTCGCGGGCGGCGGAACCATCGACAACAAGACGGTCGTGTTTCTCGTCACGGTGAGGCGACGACCGTAGGGAGCGCGCTATTCCGCCGACGCGTTTTCCGCGTCGTCCAGCCGAAACGTCACGTCGGGCCGGGCGGCGCGAAAGCGCGCGACCTCCTCGCGAAACCGGTGTGCGTGCTCCACGAACAGCCGCAGTTCGCGGAGCGTGGCCAGCCCCCGCAGCGAGGCAAGTCCGGCCGGAGTCACATGCGACGAGGACACCGTTAGCCGATGCATCGCGCCGATGTGACGCAGACCATCAACCGGGACGCGGTCGAGGCCGAGATGGCGAATGCCGAGGCCGCGCAGAAACGACAGATCGTCGACGATCGGCCCCCCGCCGAGATCCAGACGGCGTAGCGACGGCTTGGCGCGCAACGCCTGCGCCACCTGCGCGCCGACTTCGGTGCCCGCCCGCGAACCCCAGATCGCAAGGCTCTGCAGCTTGGGCCACGCAGCGAGGGCCATCGCGAACCGCTCGTCTTCCAGGCGAAGCCCGCCGGCGTCGAGTCCGCGGTCAAGAACGTGTGGAGTGGCCTAACCGAAAGGCCCCCGCCCCCCCCAAACACTTCTTTCCACTCTTCCCGACAGCGACTCGGCCCGGCCTTCAAGTCCACGGACTTCATAGACTCGCCGACGCCCTCGCCGGTCGAGCGCTCGCGAGGAACCGGCTGCGACCGTGCACCCGCCCGCGAGCGCGTCGCGCGGCCGTCCGCGCGCATACTCCAAGAAACGAGACTTCCGAGGCACGCGAGGAGAAGTGCCGCCCAGACCAGCCGGCGTATCGTCATGTCCGAGGTCCTTTCTCGCGCATCGTGGCTGCTTGCCGCAAGGCGCGAGGCCCTCGGCTAAGATGCGGCGATGCGTCTATTTTCCGTAGGAGCGCTCGTGCTGGCCCTGCTCGGCGCGGCGGCGATCTATTACGCGTTCTTCAGCCTGTCAGACGCAAACATCGCGGCGCTGGTTCCCGAGGACATGCGGTACGGCGTGTTTTACCGCTCGCTCGACGAGTTGCGCGAGGCGTACGAGAATCCGCATGCGCGCTCGGACCTGGATCCGGCGCGGCGCCGCGTCGGCAGGCCGGTCAATGCGCCCGGACTCGACGGCATGGCGTACCACCGGCCGGTGGGCTCGTTCTTCAACCGGGAGGGCGAAGAGATCCACATCGTGCCGTTTCGCGACTTCGACGCGTTCGACGAAGCGTTCGAAAAGGGGCAGGACAACCTGCACCTGCGCGCTCCCCAAAAAATCGCCAAGGGCTACCTCGGCCTGAGCCGCACCGGACGCCTGCCGAGCAAGGGCCCCGACCACCGCCTCGTCCGCCGCGGCCTCGAATTTCCGATTTCGCTTGTCGGCTACCCGGACAACGCAACGACGCTCAAGAACATGCTGTTGTCGCTGCTCGGGCCGGACGTGACCAGCAGGACGGGTGGCGTGCCGCCCCTGGCGAAGGTCGCCCTGCAGATGCCGACACCCGCCGCGCAACTCATCGCGGAAGAACTTGAGAACCTCATCGTCGGCGTCACGGCCTCGCGCGACCTCAAGGCCCCGGTGCTCGTGACGATGGAAGGCCAGCCGAAGTCGGACGGCATCCTCGCGCGGGCGGGGCGCCACAGGGGCAAGCTCGGCCTCAAACAGGTCATGGCCTGCCTCCCGGTGAAGACGACCATGTTCGCCGCCGCGGCTCTCGACGGCACCGGCTGGCGCGCCGCCGGCCTGCCGGTGGACATCGGCGACGCCGCCATCGCCATCGCGGTCATCGACAACCGGCTGAGAGCCGGCCGTTTCCAACTCCTCGTGGTCGCCAAACCCGCGGGCGGCACCGACATCCTCGACCGGCTCGACACCCTCGCGCCGGTCCTGTTCGCGGAAGAACTCGCGGCGAACGCACGTTACAAGGACGTCCGCGGAACCCCCGTTCGCGTCGCGAAGCTGACCACCAAGCCACCGCTGCTGAAGACGTTCCTGCGCTCGGGCACCGTCAAGCCGCTCCCCGTCTACTTCGCCTCCGCACGCGAGGGCGGCCTCTGGTTCGGCGCGATCGGCGCCTACGCAGAGGGCACGATCCAATCCGCACTCGGCTGCCACCGCGGCGCGTCCGAACTGTCGGTCCTGCGCAGCCCGCTCATGAAACACCATGCGGAACTCTCCCAACGAGAAGGCGTCGCCGTCGCGCTCATCTCCCCGGAAGGCCTGCGCGCACTCAAGCTGCCCATGCCGTACTTCGGCATCGTCTCGCTCGACCAGCCCCCCGCGATCACCGCCATCCTCGACGTCGAAGGCCAAGCAAGAATGGATGTCCGGATCACGCGGTAAGAAACGGACAGACAGCAAACGGACGGCGATGCAAAAATCGGCTACGCCGATTTTTGATAGTCCGGACCCGTGGGCTGCTTCGCAGCCATGGCGGACCCCAATAGGAGGCGCAGGTCCAAGCCGCGCGCGACAGGAGGAACCCTACCGCCGCTACGCGCCTGCCTGCGTGACGCCACCGCCACGCGTTGCCGCACGCGCATCGCCGTCCGTACGCTTACGCTCGACCTCATGCAAGCCGAACACCTGCACGACAATCGTTCCAGCGCCCGGGGTCGTACACCGCGCAAACGGCGTACGCCGCACCAACAAAAAGCCGCGCAGCGGATTTTTGCAGTTACCTGTCCTTGTACAAGTGCGGGAGAAACGATTTCAGCTGGTCGAACGCGCGCTTCAGCGTCGGATCCTTGCCGCCCAGGGTGAAGTACTTGTCCGCGTGCTTGACCGCCTTGTCCGTCTTCTTGCGGTCGCGGTACATCGGGTTTTGGGCGATGCACAGGATGGCGATGTTTTTGTGCGCATCGATGAACGAGTCGTCCAGCTTCAGCGCGCGCTCGTAGGCCTCGACCGCGTCGTCGTACTTGCGGCGGCTGTCGAGGGCGAGACCCTCCAGAAACGGCCCCATCGGGTGTTTCTTGCGCTTTTGGCGAAAGCGGGTCGCGATCTTTTGCGCGCCTTCCGGATCGGAATCGCCGAGGTAGTGCACGACGAGCGCACGCGCGACCTCCGGGTCTCCGGCCCCCAGTTTCGCCCCGCGCCGGATCTGTTTGCCGCCGCGCTTGGTGCGCGAGGTCTTCCATTTCGCAAGGCCCAAAAAGCACTGCGCGCGCGCCGACTTCGGATCTGTCTTGGCCGCCTTTTCGAGCGGCGAGACGGCGTCCTTCGCGTTGCCTCCGGCGAACAGCGCACGTCCGAGGCCCACCAGCACCGGCGCGGCGGCCGGCTTGGCCTTCGCCGCCGCCCGAAACGACGCGACCGATGCTTCGTAGTCGTGCAGGGCTAGCTGCACCTCACCCATCAGGTAGCGCGCGCGCGCGTAGTCCTGGTCGCGCACTCCGACTTTTTCAGCGGCAGTAACGGCCTCCTTGAGGCGGCCGGCGGTGAGGTGTTTTTTGGCGGCGTCCAGCGCCGCGCCCGCCCAACTCACCGAGGTGAGCAGGACGGCGACGAGAAGAGTTCTCATTTTGCGTTCTCAAGGCGCGGGAACGCGCCCGTCTTGCCGAGGGAGGAGAGCACCGCATTCAGGTCGTGCGCGTAGGGGGTCTCGCGCAGCTCTTTTCTGGCATCTTCGAGGATTCGCCGCGCCTCGGCCGGTGTGGCGTCCCGCGCGTCGCGCAGCGCCGTCTCCGCGCGGTTGTGCAACACCTGGATACGGCTTCGCGCGAACGCGCCGAATCTGCCGGCAGGGTTCTCTTGCGCGAGCGCATCCAGGTCGGCGTACGACAGCGACTCGGCTCGCGCCCGCTTGGCCAAGCTGTTTACCTGCTTCCAGGCCACGGGCGAAAACCGACCGGTTTTCCCGATCCGCTTCGAGGCGGCCCGGATCCAGCGCTCCAGCGGTCGCGCCGTCTTGTAGCCGGAAAAGCCGTCGATCCTCTTGCCGGCGTGATCGAGCACGGGGAAGATCGGCCATCCGCGGCTCGGATCGGTTCGCAGCTCGGCCGGCGCCTCGTTCCACGTCAGGCGCAACATGACGAACGCGTCGGCCGCATCACGGACCGCACCAATCGGAAAGACGTCGTGCTCGTACATGGCGCACAGCGGACAGCCGGGATAGTCGACGAACAGGAGCACGGGGCGTCCGGCGTACCTGGCGATGCTCAACGCGTCGTCCAGGTCGTCCAGCCAGTCGATCGTCTCGCCGTCGTCCGGACGGTACGACTCCGCGAGTTCGGGCGGCGGCGGCACGGGTTCCGGCACCTCCCCCTTTTGCGGGCTGCGAAGCACGACCGCTTGCAACGACACGACCCCCGGGCCGGTGTCCACGGCATCGCCGGAGCCTCGGCCCCAAAACGACACGGCGACCGCCAGCAACGCGACCGCAGCCACGGCCGCCACGGTCAGCCGGCGACGAATCGACGGCGTCCGGCGCGTCACGTCGGCAAACGACGTCGTGCTCTCGGGCACGGGATCGTTCGCCGTGGCGTCCGCGAACACGCGATACGCCTCCAACATTTCCGCCAGCTCCGGGTTTTGCTCGACCTCCCGCAAGAACGCATCGCGCTCCGCATCCGGCAGGGTGCCCTCCACGAACGCGCGCAACTGTTCGAGTCTGTTCATCGCGCACCTCCATGCTCCGCCTGGAGATCCTTGAGCACGGTCGCGACACGCTTGAGGGCGCGCGCGAGTCGCAGCTCGACCGCCTTGGGCGTCAGGTCCATGGCCGCGGCGATCTGTTTCATCGAGAGGCCCTCGAATCGAAACAGAACAAAGGGCTCGCGCCAACCATCGGGCAGCGCGTCCACGGCTTCGCGGATGCGGACACGGAGAAAGCGGTGGTAGTCGTCGCCGGTTGCGCGCTCGCCCGGGCCGGCCGCCCCGTCGGCAGGATCGACCTCGTCGATCGGAGCCGCGGACCGGCTGCGAGCCAGCCGGGTCCGCGCGTTGAGAAAGGTCCGGTAGGCGATCCGACGAAGGTACCCCGCCAGGCTTCCGTCGCCGCGGTACTGCGCCCGCTTGCGCCAAAAGCGCGCGAACGTGTCCTGTAGGAGATCCTCCGCGTCATGGCGATTGCCCGCCAACCGGTACAGGAAGCGGAATACACCGCCCCTGTGCTCCTCGAACAAGGATCGAAACTCGTCGTGATTGTCCGAGATAGCCAACCGGACCATGGCATTGCAGGCGGGAGCGCGTTTAGATCGCCTCCAAGTTGGCGAGGACCGTCTCCGCCAGCTCCCGTTTCATGGTGGCTGAGACAGTGAGGGATTCGCCACCCGTGGCGACCCGCGTGCTGGCGGACTTCGCGATCGGGCAGCCGTTGGCGCACGAACCCGTGAGGCAGTCACCCGCCGCAGCCAACGAGGCCACGAGGCAGACCGCCAAGGTGAGGCTGAAAAGGCGCTTGATCATCCTGTTTTCTCCTGAGCCGAGATGCTTACACATACCTAGACAGG
Organism: Planctomycetota bacterium; assembly: GCA_021776735.1. Lineage (GTDB taxonomy): Bacteria > Planctomycetota > PLA2 > PLA2 > PLA2 > JAJFFH01. Next base: position 27,705 of record JAJFFH010000065.1, read on the forward strand.
CTCAGGGCGCCGGATCCCTCCGGTAGTCCTCCCGTAGTCTCTTCCTAAACGGGCCCACCGGCTCTTTCGCATCCCGCTTGGGCTTTTCGCACGATTTCGTCGGCCCCCCGGCCTATTTTCGACGGGTTTCCATGTTCGCCCGCGTCGCCTTCGACCTCCCGGTCCCGACCGAATTCACCTATTCGGTCCCGGACGAGCTCACGGCCGACCTGATCCCCGGCCAGCGCGTCCGCGTGCCGTTCCGCACCCGCACGAAGATCGGCTACGTCGTCACCCTCGAAGAAGCCACCGACCTCGACCCCCAAAAGATCAAGGCGCTCTACTCGATCGTCGATCCCGAGCCGCTCCTCCCCCCCGACCTGATGAAGCTGGCCCGCTGGATCGCCAACTACTACTGCTGCGCGCTCGGCGAAGCCATCCAGGCCATGCTCCCCGGCGGCGTGCGCAAGCGCCGTCCGAAGGTGAAGGTCGTGGTTCGTGTGGATTCGGGCTCGGGGTCGGGGTCGGATCGGAGGGTGGATGAGGGGCGCGGGGAGAAGGAGGGGGACACACCGCCGGCCCCCGCCCCCCCCTTACCCAAACGTGCGAAGAAAGCCATCCACCTCCTCGGCGTTCTGAACCGCCATGACGATCCGGTGCGAATGAAGGATCTATTGGACGAAGCCGGGGTCTCGCGTGCGGCGTTGACCACGCTCGAACGTGCCGGGCTGGCACGCGTCGAGGCGCGCGACGCCGACGAGGAGTTTTTCAAAAACGACGTTGTCGAACGCCAGCAGCCACCGACGCTCGAATCGGCGCAGGAACACGCGCTCGCCGCACTGTGCGATCCGATTGCATCACCGTCGTTCGGCGTCCATCTTCTGTTGGGCGTCACCGGAAGCGGAAAGACCGAGGTCTACTTGCAGGCGATCCGGCTTGCGGTCGAGCAAGGACGCCAGGCGATCGTGCTGGTGCCGGAGATCGCGCTCACGCCGCAGACCGTGCGCCGGTTCCGCGCGCGGTTCGATCGGGTCGCCGTCTTGCACTCGCAACAGACCGAGCGCGAGCGACGCCAGGCGTGGCGACAAATCCGGCGCGGCGAGGCCGACGTGGTCATCGGGCCGCGCTCCGCGGTGTTCGCGCCCGTGACGCGGCTCGGCTTGATCGTGGTGGACGAGGAGCACGAGGGCAGTTTCAAGCAGGAGCACGCGCCGCGCTACCACGCGCGCGATGTCGCGATCATGCGCGCGCGCGCAGCACCGTGCCCGGTCGTGCTCGGCTCCGCGACGCCGTCGCTCGAAAGCTACGCCAACGCGCGCCGCGACCGCTACGAACTCCACCTGCTGCCCGAGCGCGCCGGGGGCTACCCGCTGCCGCCGGTTGAGGTCGTCGATCTCGCGGAGGAACGCGGGCGCCTGTTTTCGACCCGCCTGCGCTACGCCGTGAGCGAGGCGGTCGCCGATGGCGGCCAGGTCATCCTGTTTCTGAATCGGCGCGGGTTTTCGACGCTGGTGAAGTGCGTGCGCTGCGAGCACATGCTCGAGTGCCCGAACTGCTCCGCCTTGCTGGTGTTTCACAAGGGACGCCGGCGCACCGTCTGCCACCTCTGCCAACACGAGGCGCGGATTACGCCGACGTGCCCGGAATGCCATGGACAGGGGTCGCTGCAATACGCGGGCACCGGCACGGAACGGCTCGAAGAGGAGGCCGCCGCGGCGTGGCCGGGCGTTCCGTTGCTCCGCGTCGACTCCGACAGTGTGCGCGGCAAGAGTCTCGAGGCCGCACTCGAGACCTTTCGCCGCGGCGACGCGCGCATCATGGTCGGCACGCAGATGATCGCGAAGGGCCACCACTTCCCCGACGTCACGCTGGTCGGCATCATCAACGCCGACACCGCCCTGCACTTGCCGGACTTTCGGGCCAACGAGCGCACGTTTTCGCTGATCGCCCAGGTCGCCGGCCGCGCGGGCCGCGGCGACCGCGGCGGACGTGTCATCGTGCAGACCTTTCACCCCGATCACTACGCGGTCGAGGCAGCGTCACGACACGCGTTCGAAGAGTTTGCCCTAAAAGAAATCGAGGAGCGCGCGGTGGTCGGCCTGCCGCCGTCCAGGCGCGCCGCCCTGATCATCGCCAGCAGTGAATCGGAAGACCTTGCCCAACAGGCCATCGATCAGGCTGCCGGCGCGGTCCGCGCGTGGCTCAAGACTCGCGGCCAAAAAAAGCGCAACGAACAGCCGTCGCTGCTCGCCCCTGCCGAAGCGACCACGGCATCCGCCCCGGTCGACGAGCGCGTGGACGTCCGCGGCCCGGCCAAGGCCCCCATCGAACGCCTGCGCGGTCGCTGGCGCTACATGCTGCTGTTGTTGTCGGAGAGCCCGACAGCGCTGTCGTACGCCTGCCGCGGCATCCGCTCGCTCAAGCCCCCACGCCGCACCGACCTGACGGTAGACGTCGATCCGTCCGCCGTCCTATGAATCGCCGTCCGTCAGCGGACGGTCGAGGGTGGACACACGGGGATCGCCGAGGCCCACATCTCGAGCGCCCGTGCCCGCCTTTCCATTCGCCCCCGCGCACACCGCACAAGTTCGCGTCTGCGCGACGAGAGTCACCATCGTCCGGGCCGTGTCCGTCCTCGCCAAGGCGCCCAAGGCGGTAGACCGAGCTTGGAGTGACCGCAGTAGGAGGATGCGACATGGTGATGGGCGGCCGCGCACGGCCACACGCTTTCAGCCACAGAGGACGCAGAGATCACAGAGACACTCGCTGAATGCCATCCACCAATCGCGGCCTGCCGAAGTTGATGACCAGGCCACGCTTCAATCCTGTAAGACAGAACTTGGGCCAAGAAGTAGTCGTGATCGCGTTGTGTGGACTTGACCTCGACCACGACTTGCCCGAACGCCAAGAGGTCGAGCTACTGCTCCTTGATGACCGTCCCCTTGTGCACAACGACGATGTCCTTCTGGCGTTCGTACGGGATATTGCGAAGCTGAAACTCGACCGCGAGGGCCTCCTCGTAGATCGACTCCAAGAGACGGAACCCAGGTGGCGATGCACCTCGATCGCGGCGGCGATGATCTTCTCGGTAAGCGAATCTCCCATCTCTGTGGTCTCTGTGGTCTCTGTGGTCTCTGTGGTCTCTGTGGCAAGAGAACTTCTCCTCGTCCGTCCAACGGTGAACGTAGCGGGGATTCACTACTTCATGCGGGCCGCGCGGAACCACTCGGTCCAGCTCTTGGGGTCCGTGCCGAGTTCGTCGAGTTCCGACGGGATCTTCGCGAAGCCGCCCTGGACGGCGATGCGGATCAGCACCTTGCGGGCCCATGAGGCGCCCTGTGTTGTCGGTCCGCCGCGCAGGTATTCGATGACGGGGTCCAGCGCGCGCTGGTCGCCGAGGCGCTCGAGCCCGTGGAGGCCACCGATCTGCACGGTCTCGTCGCTGTCTTGAAGGGCGCCGAGGAGATGCTCCAGGACGTCGGGGTGCCGCAGATTCGCGAGGGCCCACGCGGCGGCGCGGCGTCCGCGGATCGACGTCTTGTCGTGGAGGAGCGCAACGAGGCGATCGATTGCGGACCAATACTGCGGCGGCAGCTCTCGCGGAGTCGGCTTGATCAGGAACAGGGCGCCCAACGACGACGCCGCGTTAGTGCGCACGTTTACGTCGCCGCGGCCCATCAGCGCGACGATCGGAGTAAGGTCGGTCTCCGGGTCCTGCAACAATCCCACGGCGTACGCGGCGTTTTGCACAATCGTGATGTCCTTGTCCTCGTACAGCTTTAGCAACACCGATTGGGCCTCTTTTCTCTTGCGGATGGCAAAGCCGATGCACTTCACGGCGGTGTTGCGGTGCAGCAGGAACTCGCCGTTCAGCGCCACGTCGCGAAACGTCGCGAAGTTCTGGTCGACCGTGCGCCCGAGCGTGCGCCGCAAGGTCACCATCACCTCGGTCTTGCCCTGCAGGCGCAACTCGAAGAAGTGCCGGACGTTGCGCTCCGTGCTGCGGAGCAGGCGACCGACCTCGTCGCCTTCGAGGAGCGGCGCGTCCCTGGCCGCCTCCACCTTGAGCGTGGCCGCCGTGTCACCTTGCCCGGTCGTCTTGTTCGTCTGGCAAGCCGTCAAGAGCACCAACACCAGCATGCCGAGGACGCCGCGCGCGGTGCACCGGCGAACGACGCTCGAGATTCGCCCCGGGAGTGTGCCCGGGAGTATGTCTGCCGGCCGGGCCGGGCCCCACACGATCGGCACAAGCGGATTGGTGCACATACTCATCGGACGCCTCCTGCAGCGGGTCTCTTCCGCTGAACCATGGTGCTTCAACGCCGCCGCCGCCGCCGCTCCCGTTCCGGGGGCAGCGGAAGGGTCTCGAGAAACTCGCGCAGGTCGTTCGGCAGTCGGCGCGGCTCGCCCGCCGCATCGACCGCCGCAAGAACCGTCCGGCCCTCGGCGCACAAGATGTCGTCGATCACGCGCCGAACCTCGTACTCGAATGTCAGGCGGACAAACGAGTAGTCGCTGATCGTCGTCTTGACCTCGAGTTCGTCGTCGAAGCACGCCGGCGCGCGATACCGCACTTCCACGTCGAACACGGGCAAAAAGCACCCGTCCTCACGCTCGACCTTGGCGTAGTCGAATCCGACCTCTCGCAGCAGGGCGATCCGGCCACACTCGAAATAGGTCAGGTAGTTGGGGTGATACACGCGCCCCATGCAATCGGTCTCACCGTACCGTGCGCGCAGTCGAGTCCGGCCTTCCATCGAACCGCGCACGATACCATCGGCGCTCAGGTCGCACGGTCCGCCCCGAGGGTTCGGGGCCTTTGCGGCCCCAACCGGAGTGGCGGCGGAGACGGTCGCGCCGGCGGCGGCAAGATGCTGATGAGGGCGCGATTTCGGCAGGCCGAACCTTTCGGCAGCGCCTAAACTGCGAGCGCGCGTCCCCAACCGTCATGGAAACCGGTCAAGAACACCCCTCAGCCCCGACCCCGTTGCCGGATTCGGACCCTCAGCGCGACGCGCAGGACGCGGGCAAAGACGGCCGGCTGACCGGCAAGGAACGCCTGTTTCGGTTTCTATTGGGCGGCGGGTTGGTCGCAATCGGATGCAGCGGTTTCTTGCTGTCCAAGGCCTACGATCCGGCCAATCGCGCGGGGGTGCTCGCGATCGCCGCGGTCGTGATCGGGATGATTTATCTGGGCCAGGCGGTGCGGGGTCGCGTGGAAGGCCCCGTCCACCGCGAAGAGGAAGAGCCGACCGGCCCGCCGATTCCGGTCGAGAAGATGTCACTGGGCGTCTTCCTCGGCTGGCTGATTCCCGGAGCCGGCCACTGGATGGTCGGACGCCGCGCCAAGGCCATCCTGTACTTCGCCACGATCAGCGCCACGTTCTGGATCGGTGTCGCCCTCGCCCACGGCCGCAACTTGAACTACGACCGCGACTCGGTCTATTTCTACGCGTACGTGTTCAACGGCGTGCAGACCCTGATCGGCTGGTTCGCGACGCGAAACCTGGAACTCGACCACGCCATCCGCTTTCTCCAGGTCGGCTATCTCTACGCAGCGGTCGCCGCACTCCTGAACCTCGTCGCCATGATGGACTTTGTGGCGACCTGCCTGCGAAGCCACGAACAGCGCATCCATGGCCGCACCGCGCCCGACACCGATAGGGAGGCGACGAGTCCGTTGGAGGGAGAGGGATCGTCGTTCGCACACGACCGCCCGCCAGCGGACAAGTCAGGGGCGTCAGCGAACAGGCCAGGGGCATCTACCGACAAGTCGGGGCCGAGCAGCCGCAACGAACCGGGAGCGATCACATCGTGACGATAGCCCTGCACGCTCCCGCCTCACTCGTACTCGGCCTGATGGAGCTCGGTGAGTACGGATTCCTGCCGCCGATCTGTCTCGCGATCGCGCTCGTCACATCCGCGGCCCACCGCGAAAGCATGCCCGCGATCCTGCGCCACGCCGCACGATCATGGTTCGTCCTGATGGGCGGCATCTTCGCCTTCATGATCACCATCTCGTTTTTCTTCGAGTGGGTCCTGCCCAGGTAGACGCGCAAGAACGCAGGATTCGATCGTGTTCACGAACGACGTTCTCGTTCACGTAGCGCTTGCCAAATGCGCGGAAATCGATCACTCGAACAACCCGCGATGCGGTCGCGACCCGAACCCGACCCCGAACCCGTACTCGTTCACGAACGACGTACTCGTTCACGTAGCGCTTGCCAAGTACGCGGGAGTCGATCACTCGAACAACCCACGAAGTAGTCGCGACCCGATCCCGATCCCGACCCCGATCCCGATCCCGAACCGTTCTCGTTTACGAACGAAGTTCTCGTTCACGTAGCACTTGCTGGTTCGAACAATGGCGGCACGAATCGCCGTCCGTTTGCTTTCTCCTACCTTCGTGTTCTTCGTGACCTTCGTGGTGAATCTCATCCGCCCGATGCAACCCGACCGTTCGCGTTCACGAACGACGTTCTCGTTCACGTAGCGCTTGCAGATTCGTACGGCAGTGGCACGACCCACGCGCCCTGCGCGGGCGCTCGAATTCTCGTGGGCCTCCAGGCGGGAGGGCGCCTATCGCCCCCGTCCACTTGCGTGGGGCGATAGGCGCCCCCCGTCGCAACCCTGGAGGAACTCCAAGTGAACAATTCTCTTACACCGTTCGCTCACGAAGGGCTCGATGTCTATCGTGTCGCGCTGCGGCTGTTCTCCGAGATTCACGAGATCGCAGGTGAAGCTCTCGCCGGTCACGGTGATCTCCTCAAACAGCTTCGGCGATGCGCTACATCGACGGTGCTCAACATCGGAGAGCGTGCGAACCGCGGGCACCACAAGGACAAGGCATCTCGCTTCATCATTGCTCGCGGCGAATGCGGCGAGTGTGCGTGTGCGTTGGATCTTCTGCACGTCTCCGGGCTGGCGTCCGCCGCCAGGGTCGAGTCGCTCAAGAACACCGCTCGCAGAGTTGCGGCGATGCTCACCGGGCTCATCCGCCGCGAACGGCGGTTGGCGGAGTCGGGCTGATCCGACCCGGTCGCCGGCGCGGTACCCCCCAATCGTTCTCGGGAACGACGTTCACGTTCACGTGGCGCTTGCCGAATACGCGGATGTCGGCCATTCGAACAGTCCGCGAGGTAGTGCTCGCAAATGCGTGTGGCCGGCGATTCCCCCGATCTGCGCACCCGCCCCGGCAAAGCGGGCCACGTCGCCACGATGCGCGTGGCGAACTCCAACACTAGTCGAAGGAACTTGTCCCAACCTGTCAGTCCAACGCGCGACGGGTAGGGCCCCCGGAGTACGTCGCGCGCCGTCGGGTCACGTCATCAGGAATCCTCCTTCGGATTCGCGGCGGACGAGGCGGCGCGCTTCCAGGCAAAACAGCACTCCGGCGATCTGATCCTCGAGCAGGCCGAGGTCGTCCGAGATGGCCGCGGCGGTGGCGGCGGCGGCACCCGGGGACCTCTCGACCGCATCCAGGACATCCTGTTCGAGCGCGGGCAGCCGGTTTTTGGGGATCGCGCACCACCCCAGCGCCGTGAACACGTCCGCCACGGCTCCTACGGGCACGGCGCCCTCCTGCAGGAGCCGCAGCGGACCGCGCGCCGACGGCTCGTCGATCGGTCCCGGGACGGCCATCACCGTTCGGCCGAGGTCGAGCGCCGCCCGGACGGTCCCGAGGGCTCCGCTGCGTTCGTGGGCCTCGACGACCACGACGCCGGGGGCCAACGCGGCCACGAGTTGGTTGCGCCGCAGGAAATGATCGCGCTCGACACCCGCCCGCAGCGGAAACTCCGACACCACCAACCCCGCCTCGGCGATGTCTCTTTGCAACTCCGCGGGGCCGGCACCCTGGGCCTGCTTCAGGCCACAGGCCAGGACGGCGATGCTTTTGCCGTCCGCGCGCAGAGCCCCTTCGTGGGCCGCGGTGCCGACGCCGCGGTCCAGCGTGGCGACGATGGTGACGCCGGCCCGGGTGAGCCCCTCGGCCAGTGCCCGCGCGATCCGCAGACCGTAGGGCGTGGCGGCCCGCGATCCGACCAGAGCGACCGCGCGCCCGGTGTCGTAGACATCGCCGTCCGTTTGCTCTCTCATTCCGAGTCGCCACAACACCGGCGGCGGATCATCCAGGTTGCGGACCGCTTCGGGATACGAGACGCCTCCCCACGCGTCGATCGTGGCGCCGATCTCGCGGGTTGCGTGCCACTCGCGATCCGGGTCGGTGGCCGCGAGCCGGCGCGCGATCGCTGCGCCTTCGGCCTGCGCAACGCCAAGACAGCGGGTAAGGCGGGTTCCCACGGCCGGATCGGGCGCGCGTGCGAGCCACTCCGGACGGCCGCCGTGGTCGATAAAACGCCGCCAGAGCCGGGGCGTGAGAGTCGGGGCGAGGGCGGCGCGCAGCGCGCCACGGCACGTCGGAGAGAGTTCCACCAATAAGGAGACGCAAAAGGTGTCACGAAATCGCTGCCTGCACGGGGGTGAAACGGCGTATAGGATGGAGTCAGGAATCGCCGTATGTTGCGTCGTGCCATCGTGTTACTCGCGCTCGGCTCCGTCACCGGAGTTTTTTTTGCAGCTTTTTTTGCCCGGTCAAACGCGCACGGCCAGGAGGTGCCCACCGAGCTCCAGGCCGAGCCTGAAGCGCCCACCCGGACCGCTCGCGCGTTGTCGCGCCCGCTCATCGACGCGGCAGCCCGGGTACGGCCCACCGTCGTCCAGATCTCGGTGTTCGGCGACACCCGCTGGCGCAAGAATCTCCGGCTCGGCAGCGGCTCCGGGTTCCTGGTCTCGTCCAAGGGCCACGTCCTGACGAATCGCCACGTCGTCGCGGTCCGCGGGGCCAAGCGGCTCGTGGTGAAACTCGCCGACGGCCGGCGCTTCGAGAACATCGCGGTCCTGGGCGCGGACAGCAAGAGCGACCTCGCCGTGCTCCAGATTCGCGACGGTGCGAAGGGGGACCAGAAGTTTACGGTGGCGGTTCTGGGCGACAGCGACAAGCTCGAGGTCGGCGAAATCGTGCTCGCGATCGGTTCGCCGCACAACTACGAGGGCTCGGTCAGCATGGGCGTGGTGAGCGCGACCGGCCGCGCCGGTGTGCTCGGCGGCAAAGGCAACTCCGAGGAGTTCATCCAGACCGACGCAGCACTCAACCAGGGCAATAGCGGCGGCCCGCTGGTCAACCTCGACGGGCACGTCGTCGGCATCAACACGGCCATCCACAGCCGCACGGGCGGCAACTGGGGTATCGGTTTCTCGATCCCGATCAACCTCGCCCGCGCGATCGCGTCGGCGATCATCGAAAAGGGCTCCGCGCAGCGCGGCTACCTCGGCATCGAGGGCGTCTGGGCGTCGGTCGAGAGTCTCGCGCGCGCCAAGATCAACTCGCCCGCGGGCTACTACGTCAAGGCCGTCGTACCCAACTCGCCCGCCGCCGAAGCGGGCCTGCGCCCCGGCGACGTGATCGTCAAGGTCGATGGCCGGTCGGTGAAACACATCGGCATCCTGCACGCCCGCATCGCCACCGCGGGTCCGGGCGGACTCCTGCGCCTGATCGCCCGCCGCCGCGGCCAAGACCTTGAAGTCAAGGCGCGGCTCTCCGAGGAACGCACCGCATCGCTCGGCATCGAGGTCGCCAGCCTGACCCCGGCCCGCGCCCGCGAAGTCGGTCTGCCCGGCCGCACGACCGGGGTCATCGTCACCAAGGTCGTTCCGGGCTCCCCCGCCACCAAGGACGAACGCAACCGCATCATCCCGGGCGACATCATCGTGTCGGTCAACTTCGGCGGCTTTCGGAAGTACCGCATCGAGAACGCCAACGACTGGAACCTGGTCATCGAACGCATCCAGGCGACCCCGCCCAAGGTCGTCCGCTTCGAAGTGATCTCGGCCGACGGCGTGTTCCTGTTGTCGCTGGAACCGCCGCGAGACACGTAGCGGCTATTCGCGTCGAATCGAGGCCGAAAAATGCAAACGGACGGCGATCTCAAGGCCACCCGGAAGTCCGTGATCGACGGGATGCTGGACTACATGGTGGACGGGGAGACCGGTTACGAGAAGAGTCACGTCGAGGAGTGCAACCGCATCCTGGAGCAGCACCTCGACGCGCTTGCCGGCGCCAGCGATTGCGCGTCCGCGCTGGAATGCGTGAAGGTCACCGTGCTGCGCCTGAACGATCTGAACGGCCGGGCCGGCCATGAACTCATCGAGACCGGACAGCGCGAGGAGATCTGCGAGTACATTTCCCGCGCTGGCTCGCTCCTGGGCTTCCACGACGATGCGGAGGACGTCACCGAGCCGTGGCGTGAGTGGTAGTCAGGATCGCAACAGATGGGCGATCATCGCGTCGAGTGCCTTGAACTCCGCGGCGCAACGGTCGGGACTTTCGTAGAGGCAGCCCGCACGGTCGCGCGGATGAAACTCGCCGCCGGTGTGGACCAGGCGGATCTTGCCCTTCCGGTCGATCAGGAACGTGACCGACGTGAACTTGCGCCCGCCGGCGTCCAGCCACCAGCGCTTGAGCGCGCGCCACTTCGGATCGCGGCCGTTGTGCCACTTCCAGCCGGTCTCTTGCGCGAGCGCCGCGACCTCCTTCATCGACAGCCGGCGGCCCGCGATCTTGTCGTGATGGATCGCGCGCACGACCAGACTGTCGCCGTGCGTTTTCTTGAGCCGCGCGACCGCGGCGGCACTGTTGACGCAAAGCCCGCAGCGATCCGTCCACCAACGAACGAGCACGACCTTGCCGCGGTCTTCGGAAAGCGGATGCGCGTGATCGTCTTCCCATTCGACCTGAAGCGGAGGCGGCACGGTGCCGATCAGATCCGCACCCTGCGCGACCTTGCCGACAATCGCGTGCGGCAAGGATCCGACCGCCCCCGAGGGTGCGGACGCCCCCGGCGATTGCCGCGTGCAGGAGGCGAGCAGGAGCACCATCCAAAAACGCACGTCGGTAGTGTACGCCCACAAAGGGCCGCGAGTTGCTCGGCAAAAAACGACAGCGTGCCGCACGGACGCCTACGAGGCCTCGGAGGGTGCGTTTGCTTCTGGCTCCGTGGGGAGCGGGCCGAAGCTCTCGGCGGGCAAGTTCGGCAGCCGGGCAGCTTTGTCATCCCACGCGTGGTAGCGTCTTGTGGCGGCTTCGTCGGTCGCCCCAGAACACTCGGCCTGAATCAAGGAGTGACGAAATGGCGAAACAGGGAAAGAGCGGCAAGGCCGGTGGTCGCCGCGGCGGCAAGGGCCGAGGCAAGGGCGGCAAATTCGGGGGTCCTCCCAACGCGCCGGGCAAGACAGGAAATCCCTCCGGCGGCAAGCGCGGAAACAAGCCGCCGAAGACCAGGTAGAGCCCGGAGGCTTGCTGCGCCCCGTGAATCCGTCTTCGCGCTCCAAATGCATCGCCGTCCCGCCTGCGCGCCCTGCGCTTCGGCGCGGGCAGGCCCGTTTGCCTTGGTTCTACGGCACCCGCCCCAAGAACTCTCTCAGCGCCTGCACCGATGACTCAAACGCGAACTCGGTCCACGGGAGGTCTTCTTGGGTGAACCACTTGATTTCTTCGACCTCTTCGCTGGTGGTGTTCGGGTCGCCTGACGCGCGGGCCTCGTAGACCAGGATTACAACGCGCTTGTTGCGCGGGCCCCTTGACTGATACGCACCGATCAATGACCCCATCTCCGCTTCGTAGCCGGTCTCTTCCTGCACTTCGCGGCGCGCGGCGTCGGGCGGGGCCTCGTCCACGTCCACGAAACCGCCGGGGAACGACCACTTGCCGCGGCCCGGATCGAGCGCGCGGCGGACAAGGCAAAAACGCCCCGCTCCATCGTGCAGGATCGCTCCCGCGGCCAGTACGGGACCGACGTAGTGGATGTAGCCACAGCCGGTGCAAACCGGGCGCGGCCGATCATCCGCGCGCGGCACCCTGGTCTCGAAAGCGCGGGCGCCGCACCGGGGGCAGTAGCGGATCTTTTGGCGCGGGTCGTTCACGGGTGGCGTCTGATTGTAAGCCGGGCCCGCCCCGGCTACGTTGCTGCCATGCGAACCGCGGTGCGCGGCACGTTTTTCGGACTCGCGGCGCAGGTCGTGCAGCTTACGGCGTCCCTGGCGGCGCTCGTGGTGCTCGCACGCCTCCTCGACGCCCCCGCGTTCGGCCTTGCGGCGGCGTCACTTGCTGTCACCGGGGTGCTCGGCGCCTGCAGCGACCTTGGCATGAACGTGCTGATCGTTCAGCGCGACCGGCTCGACCAGCGCGCCGCCGCATGGGTCAGCGCCGCCGCCGGCTTCACGCTCGCGGGCCTCGTGTGGGCCACCGCCCCGCTGATCGCCCGCGCGGCACCCGACGCGCGCGGTGTATGCGAACTCCTCGCGCTCGGCGCCCTCGTCCTGCCACTTCACGCCCTCTCGTCGCCCGCCCGCGCCCGCCTCCAACGCGTTCTCCGCTTCGGCGCGCTCTTCCGGCTCGACATCGCCGTCGCCGCGACCATGGCGACCGTCAGCGTCGCACTGGCGTGGCACGGACTCGGCGCGTGGTCGATCGTGGCGGGCGATGTGGCGGCGGCAGCAGCTGCCCTTGCGGTGGGTTGGATCCTCGCTCCAAAGCATACGGACGGCGATGTCGCTCCCCCGCTCGGCGACGGCGCGCGCATCGTCGGCGCCCGGCTCGCCGACGCGGGCGCGCAACACGGCGACAAGCTGCTCGTCGGTGCGCTGCTCGGCACCTCCGCGCTCGGCTTCTACCGCTTCGCCCTGCAACACTCGCTCGCGCTCTACGGCCGGTTCACCGCCGTCGTCGAGCAGGTCGCGTTACCGCTTTTCAGCCGCAACCAAGAACACCTCGACGAGCCATACCTCAAGCTGACGCGCGCCAACGCGCTCGCCGTGTTGCCCGGCGCGGCGATGCTCTGGCTGTTTGCCCCGCAGCTTGTGGCGTGGATCTATCCGGACCGGTGGCAGCCCGCCGTGCCCGCGCTGCGCGCGCTCGCGCTGGCCATCGGCGCGGCCGGATTCAACTCCCATCCGGGCGTGCTGTGGCTGGCGCGCGGCCAGATGGCGTTGCGCCTGCGCTGGTCCATGGTCAACCTCGGCGCCCTCGCGGTGCTCGTGCCCACCGGTGCCTGGCTGGGCGGGTTGCCGGGAGTCGGGTACGCACTCGCGGTCCGTTCACTGGCCGCCGCCGCCGTGGCGCAGTTGTTCACCGGAGTCCCGCATCGTTCCTACGTGCGCGCACTCCTGCCCGGCGTGGTCGTCGCCGGCACGATCCTGCTGCTCGGCCGGTAGCCGGCGAAACACACATCGCCGTCCCGCCTGCGCGCCTACGGAGCTTCGGCGCGGGCCGGGCCCGTTTGCTGCTCTCCAGTTCATTCTCCGTGGCCCTCCGTGGCCCTCCGTGCTTATTCTTCCGGCGGCTCGCAACACGCTCGTTCGACCGGACGCGCGCGTCCCCCGAACAGAAAGCCCTTCCTCCTCAAACTTCATTCCTCATTCTTCGTGCCCTTCGTGCACTTCGTGGTTTCTATTCCTCTCAGATAACGCTGGTCTCGACCGTTCACGCCAAGGCGGCAGCAGCCAGCGCTACGCGAACGTCACTCGAAGACACCTACCCGACATCGCTGTCCCGCCTTCGCGCGTGGCGCTTCGGCGCGGGCAAGCCCGTTTGCTGTTTTTCGGATGCCTTACAGCACGGGGGTGCGGCCGAGGTGGTCTTCGGCGACACGCACGTCCGGCTCAAGCTTGACGATGCGGAGTTCCGGGCCGGCGGCGCCGAGGCGGATTCGATCACCGGTGCGGACGACGCCGTCCTGGACGCGTTTGCCGTTCAGGTACAGGCCGTTGCGGCTGTCGAGGTCTTGCGCGAGCCAGCGCTGGCCGATCAGCGCGAGGGCGAAGTGCTTGCGCGACACCCGCTCCGACTTGATGCGGATGCGGCAGGTCTGGCCGCGGCCGACCAGGAACTGGCAACCGTCCACCTTGACGAATTCGGTGTCGTCGCCGTCTTCAAACACCAGCTCAACACCGGGCATGTCGCCATTTTATGGGAAAACCAAGCTCGATGGGAGTCGCGATCTATGTCCGGACCTACCTGACGCCGTCGATGACCTTTGTCCATCGGCAGCTCGTGGGCGTCACGGAGCGGTTTTCGCCCGTGGTGTGGTGCAATCGGCTGCAACATCGCGACCGCTTCCCCCACGACGCCATCGAGGTATCGCCCCAGACCGGCCCCGAACGGGCCGTTCGCTGGGCGCGCCGGCGGCTCGGCGGCCCCTGGAGCCGCCTGTCACGCCGCGAGATCGCGCACTGGCGGCGCCGCGCCGAAGCCGCCCGGATCGAGCTGATCCACGCGCACTTCGGCCCCTACGCCATCGAAATCCTGCCCGTCGCGCGCGCGCTCGGCGTCCCACTGCTCGTCACGTTCCACGGCTTCGGCGCGTCCGCACTTCTCGAACGCCCCGGCTACGTCCGCCAGCTCAGGGAGCTGTTTCACTACGCCACGATCATCGCCGCGTCCGAAGCCACCGCACAACGCCTCCGCGCTCATGGCGCCGATCCGATCGTGCACTATGTGGGTGCCCCGGCTGAGTTTTTCGAATGCAGCAAACGGACGGCGATGTCTTCGAAGGGCGCGGACGAAGACATCCGGGTGTTGCAGGTCTCCGGCCTTGTCCCGGTCAAGGGGCACCGCGACACGCTCGACGCTCTCGCGCGGCTCGGCGATCCGCGGCTCAAGATCACGTTCGTCGGCGACGGCCCCTTGCGCGCGGACCTGGAGCGCCAGGCGAAACTGCTCGGCTTGGACGTCACGTTCACCGGCGCACTGCCGCCGAGCGAGGTGCGCCAACAACTGCACGCCGCGGACCTGTTCGTGCACCACAGCGTGAGCGAGGGCGGCATCGAAGCCGCAACCACGGCGATCCTGGAAGCCATGGCCGCGGGCCTGCCGGTGATCGCAACGCAACACGGCGGCATCCCGGAGATCGTCCGCCACGGCGTGGACGGCTGGCTCGTGCCCGAACACGACCTCGTCGCCTACGAAGCCGCGCTGCGCGAAGCGTTGACCGACAACGGCGACCGTGGTCGCGCGGGTGCCGCCCGAGTCCGCGAACACTTCAACCTGGAGCACCAAAACAAAAAGCTCGCAGACCTGTACGAGAACGCCCTGATTGAGTGAGCGTGCGTGCGGACGGCGGTGCGCCTACAAAACTCCGCTTCGCGGATTTTTGCTAGGGCGGGGCCGGGGACGGCTTCGCCGCCCGGCGGCCCCGGCGCGTCGAGATCACGGTCGCAAACCTGAACGCGCCTTGCCGCGATTGGACCCCACCGGCTTCGAGCTCAGCGCGACTCTAGCTTGCGGATCTCGTCCTCCACCGACTTGATCCACTGGAGCCTCGGACCGTGGCGACCCGGCGCGTCCTGCGCCGTCCACACCTGCAACGCACACCGCATGGCAACGACCGCTTCCTTCAGCAGGACCTGGCGTTGCTCCGCAACAGCACCGGCGGCCTGCGTACGGAGCGCGAGAGCGAGGTTGTTCTGGGTCCAGGCCCAGTCCCCCGGAAGCGACTCGCGCGTCCGTACCTCAAGCGCCAGGCGGAAGGCGACAACCGCTTCGCCCAAAAGGCGCCCCCGCTCCGCTACGGGCGCGGCCCTGGCCTGAGCGGAGAGGGCAGTGGCGAGGTTGCCCTGGGTCGTGGCCCAATCCTGCGGAAGCGATTCGCGCGTCCGCACCTCAAGCGCCAGGCGGAAGGCGACAACCGCTTCGCCCAAAAGGCGCCCCCGCTCCACTCCGGGCGCGGCCTCGGCCTGACGGGCGAGGGCGATGGCGAGGCTGTTCTGGGTCGCGGCCCAGCCCTGCGGAAGCGCCTCGCGCGTCCGTACCTCAAGCGCCAGGCGGTAGGCGACAACCGCTTCGCCCAACAGACGCGCCCGCTCCGCTACGGGCGCGGCCCTGGCCTGAGCGGAGAGGGCAGTGGCGAGGTTGCCTTGGGTCCTGGCCCAATCCTGCGGAAGCGACTCGCGCGTCCGCACCTCAAGCGCCAG
>JAJFFH010000066.1 GCA_021776735.1 Planctomycetota bacterium
GAAGTATCGCGAGTAGCGGTTTTGGATGATGCGCATCGATTTTGAGAGTTCGCCGGTGACGCTGCGGACCAGCAGGTGGAAGTGGGTGAGCATCAGGCTGAAGGCGTGGAGTTCGATGCGGCCGCGGCGGGCTTCGCGGGCGACGAGCGCCAGGAAGTACCGGCGGTCCGCATCGGTTTCGAGGAGCGTGCGGCGGGCGAGCCCGCGGTTCATGACGTGATGCCAAGTGTCGGGGGCGTCTTCTCGGGGGCGGCGGGGCATTGGGTTCTCACCCCATAGACGCAAAAGGGGTCGCCGCAAAATCGGCGGCATCGCTGCAACCGGCGCGACGGACAGAGGTTAGGACCGCAAAAAAAACTGCGGAGCGTCAGGGGCGCCCCGCGCTGGCGCGATTCGGCGCGCAAACGACGGCAGGATTACCTGACACCGTACCGGTCGAACGACGGCAGGATTACCTGACACCGTACCGGTCGACACCGTACCGGTCGGGGTCGGGTTCGGAACGTGTTGCGGTCGGGGTCTCCCTGAACGGCGATTTTTTGCAGGCGCGCTCGACGGCCCACCAAAGCATCAGCAGCGACATCGGGACGAGCGCGAGGCCGGACGCGTTGCCGAGGCGCGAGTGCGACAGCAGATAGTCGTACAGCCCGTGTAGCGTCACGACGACGGCGAGCGCGAGCGGAACAAGGTTGCGCTTACCGAACTTTGCCGAGCCCATCGCGTAGCCGACGAGGCCGGAAAACGCGACGTGCGCCAGTGTTGAGGTGAACGCGCGCAGCACCAGCAGCTTCGGGCCCAGCAGGTAGACGTACAGCGCGTTTTCCGCGGTGGCGAACCCGAGCGCGCACGCAACCGCGTACACGATGCCGTCCATGCGCTCGTTGAACTCCTTGTGGTAGTACGCGACCAGCCACACCGGCGCGAACTTGAACAGCTCTTCGACCAGCGCGACGCGCACGAAGATATCGAACAGAGGATGGACGAACGGCAGCGCACCCTGGACGAAGTAGCACGGGACGGCGATGCACCCGCCGAGCGCAAAGAGTTTGAGCACCTTGAGCAGCGGCTCGGGCTCCCAGCGGTCACGCTTGTAAAACACCCAAAGCCAAAACAGCCCGGGCGCGCACGCCAGCAAGAGGCACGACAACGCTCCCATCCCATGTCTCTCTTCGGGACTTTGGCGCGCGAGCGTTAGCCGAGGGCGAGCGCCATGGCGCAGCCGTAGCCAGGCGACTCTTCAGACAGGACCCGGGCCCCCGCCCCCCTTTCGCTACGACCCGAGCTCAGCCGCGCTTGAGGCCGAGGTAGAACCCGATCCCGAACGAGCCGGCGGACGGCAGCTTGTGCTGCACGATCTCGGCGATGCCCCACTTCTCCTTGACGTTCAAGACGAAGTCGTTGATCCACTGGCCCATGGCGCCCCAGTCGACCGTGAGGATGCCCTTGATCGAGAGATACTGGATCACGGCGAACAGGATCAGGACGCCGATCATGAAGATCTTGAATATCGCCCGCGTCGCCATGCCGAACCCGATGCCGAGCAGCATCGCGACGCCGCCCTCGGTCAGGAACGGCAGGAGCGCGTCCATGCCTTCGGGCTTTTTTTCCGGCTGATCCGCTGTGACGCCGTTCGGGTCGCCCGCGGGACCGTCGCCCCCAGGAAGGACGCTATTGCCCGTGAGGCCGGTGTTTCCCGATCGCGCGTTCTCGGACGGCTGGGCGGCCTCGGCCGACTTGGCGGACCGGGCCCGCGTCATGCGAACCCCGATGGAAACTGCGATGAGCACCAGAAGCGCCAGAATCAGCGGGCGGCGCCAGCGCGGCGGTAGGCTGTCGTGCTGTTCGGCGGAGGACTCGGACTCGATGGGTTGCGTTTCTTCCGCTTCGGCCATGGGTCGGTGAGAGTACCACGGCGATGTGGGTTTTGATCGACGGTCACAACGCGCTTTCGGCGCTCGGTATCCAGGGGCGCACACACGCGGAAGCGCGGATGAATCTGCTCCAAAGCGTACGGACGGCGACGTCTTCGGCGCTCGTTTTTTTTGATGCGCGCAACGCGCCGTCCGGTCTCTTGTCGTCGACCCGCGAGTGCGGCGTGCCCGTGCGCTACTGTCGCCACCGCGAGGCCGACGCCGCGATCATCGAGATGGTCCGCGACGCCGGCACGCCCGAGTCGCTCATTGTCGTCACCAACGATCGCGAAGTCGCGGGCCGTTGCGCCCAGCTCGGTGCCCGCGCGATGGGCGTCCAGGAGTTCTTCGGCCCGCGCAAGCACGACGCTCCTTCGTCGTCCGGGCCCACCGCGGACCCGCGCCGGATTCGCAGCGACCGTCTGCACTTCAAACCGAGCGACTTTGGGCTGCCGGATTTCGTGGACCTTGGGGATCCCGATTTAGGGGATCCGGACTCCGGGGACGAGTAGCCACTGCAAAATCCGCATGAGCGGATTTCGTTAACTCCGGGGGGCGTACGACCGCGTGACCGCTCGAATGATCGCGGTGTTTACTTGCGCAGTTCTATTCTTACTTTTGCGACGGTTCCCGCGGTTACTACGACGTTCTTGTTTGCTCGTGCACTTCCTGGATGCTGGTATGGGTGGGCGATCTTGTAGCGGCCCGGGGGTACGTTTTGGCGTTCGAATGCGCCGTCCTTGTCGGTGACCACCGTGAGCTTGGCGCGACCGACCAAGTGGACGGTTTCGAATGGGACGCCTCGTTTTTCGCGGATCACCATTCCCTCGACGATGCCGCCGCGGCGCAACAAGACAATCGAACCATCGCTCGCTCGCCCCGGCCAGACCGTTACGGCGCCGGGCTTCACGGCCGGGCCGCCCCAGGTCACGCGCCCGGGCGGGACGTCTGGCACCAGAATCTTTGCATCACGCACAACGAAGCGGCCGAGCGGTTTCCAGCGCCGGTCCCGCCATGTGCGCCTTTTTCCGCGGCCAGGGAAGGTGCGCACCGTCAGGTTGACGCTCGCGTCCGGAGGCAGCGGGTCGGAGCCGCCGTCCTCCCAGGCCACGGACAGCTCGAGTGACGCTGCCCGCGGCATGGTGATCACGACCGCCTTTTTGAGGTCGCCCTTGCGCAGGCTCACGCTTGTTTCCGCGTGTCCGGGTGCGTGCGCGCGCAACGTGATCGTTTTCGAGCGCGGCGAGACGCGCAGCATGAACGTTCCGTCGTCGCCTGTGACGGCGCGCGCGGGCGTCGGCTCGGTGCGGGCGTTGACCCCACGGACCGTCGACACCAGAATCCGAACCTCGGCTCCGACGATGGGCCGACCCTTGTCGTCGCGCACCTTGCCCGCGATCGGCAGGTTTTCGTCGAGCGCGAGCGCGACCGGGTTGAGCCCGCGTGCAAGTCGCACCGGGGCCTTGCCGGTGGCGCCATCGACCGTGTTGCCGCGCAGCGTCCACTCGCCCTCGCGCAGGTCCGGCACGAGCGCGCGCCCCTGCGGACCGGTCAGCGCGGTGAAGTGGCCCTTGCCCTCCTCGTTGCCGCTGCGCCACGACCCGCTGACGACCGCGGCCGCCGCGGGTCGGTTCGCACGCGTCACCTCGACCAGCAGCATCGCCGTCGGCGGCTCGGCCGGCGCGCGCAGTTTCGCCTCCAGCGTGCCACCGTCCGGCGGCGCGGCGTGCTCCCAGACCTCGTAGCCCCGCGCGGTCGCTGTGATCAACGAGTCGGATTCGCCCCACAGGGTTTCAAACACCCCGGGACCGATGCGTCGCCACGCGCGCCGCCGCGGCCCGACCCGCGCATCCACGATCGCGAATCCGTCGACGTCGTCGGTCACCACCAACGCTACGAGCTCGCCCTTGGCCCAGACCAACGTCTCTCCGTCCGACTCGGGATCCCCACTCGCGAGATCAGGCCGGTAGAGACGGACGGCGGAATCGGGCGACAGCTTTACGACGGCGATGCCTTCGGCGTTGGTGGCGACGCGTGGACCACCACCCGGGGCCGCATAGATCAACGCGCCGCGTACCGGCAGTCCGCTCTCGGTGACGACCTTGATCGAGCGCCGCACACTCGCCATCGGAGACGCGCCCTTCGACTTGTTCGGCTTCGGCGGGGGACTCGCGCGAGGTGGGCGCGGCTTGAGCATCACCGCCCACGGTGTCGCGGTTTCGAGTGTCTTGTTGAACTGGATTGTCGAGGCGCCTTCGCGATCGTCGTCGATCCAGATCGCTTTGAGAAACTGCTCGCGTGCACCGAAG
Source organism: Planctomycetota bacterium (assembly GCA_021776735.1). Taxonomy (GTDB): domain Bacteria; phylum Planctomycetota; class PLA2; order PLA2; family PLA2; genus JAJFFH01. The sequence goes on from JAJFFH010000066.1 coordinate 4,220, forward strand.
CGTGGCAGGGTGGCGACCCCGGCCTCGTCTGTTGTGACCGTGAGGGTGCGCGATTGGTCGTACCGCGACACCGTGCCCTTGCCTTCGACGACAAGCTTGAGTTTCGTGTCGGGGATCGGCACGGGCATCCGTGGTGGCATGGCCTTGAAGAACCCGTACGTGATACGCGTGCGCGTCGCGACGCGGAGAGTGCGGTCGGTGCGCCGCGTGTGGTCGTGATGAAACTCGAACGGCGCCTTGTCGGCGAGCGTTACGTGGAGCGTGAATTCGGCGAGCGGAAGGTGCGGAAACACCGCGCGGCCCTTCGCGTCGGTTTCGGTGAACCACGGTTCCAGGTAGTGTGCCCGCTCAAGCGGGCTCTTGGTCGAGGGTCGGACCGGCCACGCCTCGACGCGTGCGGCGCTGGACGGGCGCCCGGCGGTGTCGCGCACCGTTGCGGCGAGCCGCGCCGCCGTCGTCGGCCGCAATTCGATCGGGTCCGCCGCAGGCACGACGATCGGAAACCGCAGGTATCGCCGTCCGTCTGCGTCCTCGCTTCGGAGCAGGTACAACCCCGTGGGCAGGTCCTTTAACTCGAACCAGCCGCGTTCGTCGCTTGCGGCGCGCGCGACGACCCCGTCGAGAATCCGGCCCAATGCGAAGCGATAGGCGCGCACGGCGTGGTGGGCGGCGGGTGCGCCGGCCGCGCCGTAGACAAAACCGGTCAGGACCTCCGCGCCGCCGACACGAATCACGCCAAGGTTGGTGACCGGCTTGGTGCCGGGCCGCGCCGGAGTGATGCCGATGGCGTCGCGCGGACCACGGACGACAACGCGCAGCGGGCTCTTCGCGTCCGCGGGCATGCGCACGTGCAGCACACCGCGGCGATCGGTCTGCGGCTGCGCCCACGCTCTCGTGGGGTCGGAGGAGTCGCCCCCGCCGACTTCTTCGAGCACGACTGCGGCGCCGATCACGGGTTCGCTCGTGCCGCGGTAGATCGCGCGTCCGACAAAGAAGTGCTCTCCTTTTTCGGGCGCTTGGGCGTCGTCCGTCTTCGCGCGCGTGTGCTGCTTGTCGAAGTCCGGCGCCACCGCGACGCCGTCTGTGACGCGCAGCGTCGGCCGGTCGCGCGGGATGGGCCGTGATCTGCCCTGCACGCCCGGATCCTGCGGGCGCCGTCGGGGAGGCGCGTCGTCGTCGGACGAAAGCCAGAACAATCCCGCGCCGCCCGCCGCGAGGGCCGCCAGCGTCAGCAGCCAGCGCAAGGGCATCGCCGTCCGTGTGCTTTTGTCATCCGGTACTCCCCATTCTAGGTCGAACGACGGGAGCCGGGTGTTTCAGCGGACCCGGATCTCCAGATCACTTGTGCCGGTGCTCACGCCCTCGACTTCGGCGACGACATCCTTGCCGCGAATCACCTGGATGGTGTACGTCCCGTCGTTCAGGCCGCCGAGATGAAAGCGCGTTTGACCGCCGTACACGCCGGCGCGGCCCGCAAAACCGCCGTCGGCGTTGAGCGCCACGATTTGCAGGAACCCCTTTCCGCCCCCGATCACGGTGCCGGCGATCGACGCGCCGCGCTCCAGCCTGACGCGGATACTCTTGTCCCCGGCGGCGATGTCGAGCGGTTCGGAGCGCTTGTAGCCCATATTCGTTGCATCTACGACCACGGTGAGGTTGCCCGCGGGGAGGCCGCCGAGCGACCACTTGCCGTCCTTTTTTGTGCGCGTTTGGCGGGTCTGCTTGCCGTCGCTGGTCACGATCACGATCACTGTCGCGTATCCGACGGGCTTGCCCTTGGGGCCGACGATGATGCCGCCGAGACGCACGCCGGCGCGCATCGTGAACGCCCGCTCCGTGCCGTCCGCGCGCACCCCGTCGACCGTTGTCTTCGCGTAGTCGTCGTGGCTGATCTCGATGACGAGATCGATGTTCGGTGGGAGGCGATCGACCTTGAATCTGCCGTCCTCGTCCGAGCGCGCCCAGCCGATGTGGTTTTGCATCGGGTTCCGCTTGTCCTTGAGCACGTCTTCGCGACGCAGCTTCAGGACGGCGATGCTTGCGCCGGCGATCGGCTTGCCGTTGGACGTGACGACGCCCTTGAGGCCGCCCGCTTTCACGACGCGCACGCGAAGGTCCGTTTGATCCGTCGCGACAGCGAGCGTTTCGGACCACAAGCCCTCGGCGACCACGCTCACGTTGTAGGAACCGGCACGCAGTCCGGCGAGCAGGAACTTACCTGCGCGGTCGGTGGTCGCGTGGTGGTAGCTGCGTCCGGTGCCTGTCTTCGTCGGGGACCGGGGCCCGCCTTGCATGACCTGCCGACTCTGGGCGTAGACCGCGATCCCATGGATCGGTTCGCCCTGCGCATCGACGACGATTCCGGAAAAGTGGGGGCCGCGCCTCAGCGTGATCGGCTCGAGCTGCTCGATCGGCTGATCCGGGCGGACGCGCAACGGTTGCTCCGCGATCTGGTAGTCCTGGTGCTCGATGGCGACGACGACCTCGCCCGCGGGCACGTTGCGCAGCGTAAACGCGCCCGCGCCGTCCGTGACCGCCGGCCGGGCCCGGTCCTTGCTCTTGTTTTGGAGGCCCGGAATTTTTCGCGCCTGGGGCTTGCCCGGCGCGCGCGCCGTGACTTTTGCGGCGGAAACGGGGTCGCCGTTTTCATCGCGGACGGTGCCGCGCACCTGGATGGGCTCGGCCAGCTTCAGCGTGACCTCGGCCGGATCGCCGGCTTTGGCGGTGACCGTCTCGGCGGCGCCGAAGGCTCCGTGCGTGGCTCGTAACTGAACGTCCTTGCCCCCGCGCAGTCCCTTGAGAATAAACGCGCCGTCCTTGCCCGAGAAAGCGGGCGGTGGGTTGGTACCGAACAGCTCGGCGAACTGATCGGTGGACACGACCTCGACGCGCGCACCGGGGACCGGTTCTCCATCGGGCCCGACGGCGAAACCTGTGACCGACGCGGCGGCCTTGAGCCGGATGTCTTTTTTCGCGGTCGTCTCGCCTTTCTTGAACAGCTTGGTCTGGCCGCCTCCCTGGCCGGCGCGCGGGCTGCCACCTTGGGCGGCCATGAGGAGCTCCATCGGCGTGAAGTCGAGCGCGTAGTCCTTGTGGCGCGCGACGACGCGCACCGCGCCCGACGACACGCCGGTCAACCGGTAGTTGCCGTCTGCCTGCGATAGCGTCGAGCCGAGTGAGAACACCGCAAGTTGTGGGTTCACGCCGCCGACGGAGCGGACTTTCGCTCCCGCGATCGGCGCGCCCGAGTCCGCGTCGAGTACCCGGCCCGTCAAAATCCCGCCCAACTCGAGCGCGATGTCGCCGAGGTTGAGGACGCCGTCTTTCGGCTCTTTCTTTCTGAGTGGCTCCAGGTGGGGGACGTACCCGCCGCCCCACGCATACAGGTGCTGCGCGCCCCTGGCGAACCCGCCCGTGGCCTTTCGAGCGGGCAGGTTGGCCATTTCGACCGTTCCGTCCTCTTCGCTCTCGGCAAGCGCAAACGTGCCGCGGTACATCACGGAAACGGTCACGCCGGGTGCGGGCTCGCCCGTCTTTTTGTTCACCATGCGCAGGCGCATCGTGAGGCCGCGCTCGAGCACGATCTCCAGGGCCGTCGCGGGCAGCTTCGGCTCCATCGTGTGCGTGGCGTAGCCCGGCTTGCGCGTGACTAGTGCCATCTGTGCAACCGGAGCGACGGTCAACGAGAAGTGTCCTGCCCCGTTGGTTCGCGCTTCGGCCTTCGGGGTCTGGCCCGTAATCGTGGCGAGTCCGGCCAGGAAGAAAACCTCCGCGTCCGCGATCGGCCGGCCCTGCGCGTCCGCGACCGTTCCTGCCAGCGTCGTGCCGGGAAACAGATGAAAATCGAGTCCAGCAACCGGCGCAAGGTACGTGCGCGTCGCCTCGTGTTCCTGGGCGAAGCCCTTGGCGTTTACCCGCAGCATGTAGCTACCGCCCGCGCCGATCCGCAAACGGTACGCGCCGTCGGGATCGCTGATCGCGTGGCCCGCGACCTCCTCGGGGGAAGACAACGCCTTGCTTACCGTTGCGATGTCGAGCCCCTGGCGCGGCCGGCTCCATACGGCTTCGACCCGGGCCCCAGGCAGCGGCACGCCGGTACCGGAATACACGGTGCCCTCGATCGTCACGACCCGTGCGAGCTGGATCGTGCCGAGGTCGCGCGCCGTCTCGATCAGAAAGCCCCGCGAACCCGTGAGGCCGTCCGCGGACGCGAGCACGCTGTAGTGTCCCGCCGTCAGACCTTTCAGCGTCGCGCGCCCTCGCGCGTCCGTGACGGCGCCCACCGCCCGTGGTCCGACGGCCTCGACCCGCGCGCCAGCCGCCGGCGCACCGTCGGGCAAGAGCACCGTCAGTGTCGCCGCAAGGTTCGTTGCGTCGGCCCCGTTCCGCCCGTCGCCCGCCCCTGCTCCGGAAACATCGCCGTCCGTTCCTGTACGTCCGGGTTCGCCGGTCGCACTGCGCTCGCGGCCTGTGCGATCACCGGCTCGCCCGGGGTCGTTGTTCCAAAACAAAAACAGAACCGCGCCGACCGCGAGGATGGCAGCGATGACGAGCAGGTGGACGGATTTCATGCGGCATGCCTTCGCGGGACCGAGGTGCCGCAGCGCAGTGTAGCCTAGAAGCGTGGCTGTCGTCGTGCGGATTCCCGAAGTGTTGGCCCGGTACGCCCCCGGCGAGGTCGTGGCGCCGCCCGGCACCGTGCGCGAAGCGTTGGCCGAAGTTTTTGTGCATCACCCCGCCCTCGAATCGAGGGTCTTGGACAAGGAGCACAAGGTCTTTCCCTACCTGCTGCTGTTCCTCAACGAGGAGGTGGCCACCCTGGAAGTGGTAGCCAAGGACGGCGATGTTTTGGAAATCGTCGCGGCAGCGGAGGGCGGATAGGAGCTGTCGCATGCGTATTGTCTCGATTCTTCTCCTTGCCGCGTTCGGCGCCTTCGCCGGGGTTCCCACGACGGCGCGTGACGCGATCGGGGGTTGGCCGCTGGAAAAAGCGCGGACGATCCAGCCCATCGCCGGCTATCAGATCATGGCGGTTTCGCCCGACGGGCAGGAAGTTTCTTCGTGCATCCTCGGTCCCGTCTTGCCGGTCACGACGCGGCGACTGCCGGCGCACTGGTTTTGGTATGTGCAGCCGGGGCCCGGGGTCACGGATCAGACGATTGGCGGCGTGATTGCCGAAGTCAATCGGCAAAAGATCACGGGCGTCAGTCTTTGGGGGGCGCGGGGGCTGACCGATCTTGGCGTGGCCAGGCTGGCGGCGGTTCCGGGACTGCGTTACCTCAACTTGTCGGGTACGGCGGTAACGGATGCGGGGCTGCGCGACCTGGCGAAGATGCCGAATCTCGCGGGGCTCGAACTGTCGCGATGCCGCGTGACGCGCGCGGGGCTGAAAGCGCTGGCCGCTTCGCCGAGTCTGATCGCGCTGAACCTGAGCGGTTGCCCGGGTCTGGGAGGGCGCGACGTTGCGCCGTTCGCCGGGAAGGGTGCGCTGGTGTGGCTGGGGCTCGATCAGCTAAGCGTGACGGACGCCGATCTGGTCTTTTTTCGCAAGTTCAAGCGACTGCAGGTGCTGCAACTGCGCGGAACACGCGTGACCGCCGCCGGCATGAAGGCGCTCGCCGGCCTCAAGGGGCTGCGCGGCCTCGGTCTGGAGTCCTGCCCCATCGGCAACGGCGGCCTCAAGGCGCTCAAGGGGCTGAAGAAACTGCGCGGGCTCGATCTCACGCTGACCGGCGTGACCGGCGGCGGGCTCAAGACGCTCGCCGGGTTTTCGAAGCTCGAGTTCTTGTCGCTCGGATCGCTCGCGATCAGCGACAAGGCGTTGGGCGCCTGGCGAGGCGGCAAGGCGTTGCTCGAACTGAACTTAAACGACACGCAGGCCGGTGACCGAACGGCCAAGGCGCTGGCGAAGCGCAAGCGGCTACGCGCGCTGCACTTCAAGGGCAAACACATCACGGACCGGGGCCTCGCCGCGCTGGCGACGATCACGACGCTGGAGCAGCTCAACCTGCACTACGCGACGTCGATCACCGACACGGGCGTCGCGTTCCTGGCGGCGTTGCCGCGGCTCAAGACCCTGGGTCTGCGCGGCACCACGGGCCTGACCGACATCGGCCTGAAGGCCGTCGGAACGATGACGAAGCTTGAGTGGCTGAATCTGGGTGCGTGCCTGGGGTTGACCGACGCGGGCATCGCGGAGCTCCACAGGCTCACGCGGCTTCAGTCGCTCGACATCGGCGGCTGCAAGGGCGTGACGGCCGCCGCGGTAACCAAGATCAAGGTCGCGCTGCCGGGGCTGCGCAGCGTCCGCGAACCGCACCAGGGTTTTTTGCCCAATACACCTGCGAAGGTGCGCCCGCGGCGGTGATGCGGCGCGTCGCCTTGAGCTCACCGCAGAAACGCAGAAGGGAGTGATGGACGGACGATGAGAAGTTCTTGCCACAGAGGTCACAGAGATGAGAAATCCGCTCACCGAGCAGATCATCGCTGCGGCGATCGAGATGGATCGCCGCGAGTGGTGGATGGCATTCAGCGAGTCTCTCTTTGATCTATGTGTCCTCTGTGGCTGAACACCAGTCCCGAGCGCGGCCGCCCAACAAGACGATGGCGCCGTCAGATACCGCGCTCGGTCGCCAGCTTCTCGAAGCGGGCCAAGACCTTGCCCTTCATTTCGTCGAAGAATTCCTTCGTGTTGAAGTGGGGCATGTCGAGGGCCGCGGCCTTTTCGTGGCACTCGAGCGGCATGTCGTAGTCGGCTTCGGTGAAGCCCTGGTTGCGCTCCGCGCGATAGCCGCGCAGATACGTGCGCAAGACCACCTCGTCGAGTTCCTTGGGGCCGACCGTGAGCCCGTTCAAGGCCTCGATGGCCTCGCACACGCGCGGCGTACGCATGCCGGAGAACTTGCAGATACCGACGACGTCGTCGCGCAGCGTCTTGATGCCGCGGCGCGTGATCGCATCGACCCAGTAGTCCTGCCCGCCCTCCTTCTCGTAGACGTAGAGCAGATACGTGGCCATGGACATGTGGCCGCCTGCGAGCGCGAAGGGGTAGCCGGGGTTGATCTGCGGCAGATAGGCGGGGAACTCGACGCCCTTGCAGTGCATCGCGTAGCCGGGCTCGCCGAGTTCGGCCCCGAGGCGCAACGTGCCCTGGCCGAGTTGCGGCATCCGCCCGCGCCCGATCTCCTCGATAGCCTTGAGCGTGCCTTCGTAGTCACCGTAGGTGATCCCGTTCGCGATCGGCGCGTCCGGATGGCGCTTGTTGTATTCCATCGCGTACGACAGCGTCACCCCGATCGAGATCGAGTCCATGCCGAGCAGATCGACCAACTCCACGAGCTCGCACGCCTGGTCGAGATCGAAGATGCCGAGGTTGCTCGACAGGAGGTTGAGCGGCTCGTAGTCGAGCTTCGCCCGAAACTTCCCGGCCTTGCCGTCGTCACCCTTGTCGTAGACGTTCTTGTGGCAGCGAATACCGCAGCGGTAGCACGCCTCGTCCTTGATGACGTACTCTCCGGCGTCCTCGACGGCGGTCCGGTGCAGCACGTTGGATTCGCCCTGGCCGCCGGGAATGAAGTTGTACTCCGGCACGGCGTGGATCGGCCCGAGACCCTCGTAGTTGGCCCAGGTGCCGCCGCCGCCGTTGCCCTTGCTCTTGTCGCGAAAGCGCGCGCTTCCCTTGCCGCGCGCGACCTCGCCGTTGATCTCCTTCATGATGTCGGGCGCCTTCCCCGACTTCGGATCCTTGATGTCCGCGACGATCGCGAGCAGGTTCTTCGACCCCATGACCCCGCCGATGCCGCCGCGTCCGCAAAACCGCGGCTTGTTGTCGCCGGACCGGAACTCGTTGATCGTCGAGAGCCCGATGGCCGCGTAGCGCACGTTCTCAAACGCTTCGCCCGCGGGCCCGATGGCGGCGACATGCGACTCGGGCCAACGCTCGTGCGCGACCATGATCTTGTCGTGGATCGTCTTGCCCGACAAATCCGTGGCGTCGAGAAAGTGGAACTCGGGTCCGTCGGAACCTTCCGGGCCGGCCGTGACGTGCAAAAGCATCGCCGTCCGTGAGCTGTTCTCAAAAATAATCTCGTCAATCCCGAGATGCCGCAGCTTCGTCGCGAACTTGCCGCTCCCGGCGGTCCACATCGGCGCGGGCGCTCGGTCCACGCCCCCCTTGAGGGCCACGGAACCCTTCAGCGGCGAATAGGCGTGAAAAAACGTGCGCAGCCCGGTCATGAAGTTGGAGCCCGACAGGATGCCAAGATTCAAGATCAGGGTCGCCGCCGGGTCGTAGGGGTTTTTGACTGGGCGGTCGGCGAGCAGCTTGAAGCCGCGGGCGATGCCGCCGAGGACGTCCTCGAGGTCTTCGCAGGCCACTTTTTCGTGGCGGACCTCCTGGCTTGCGAGGTCGATGTGGAAACGGTTGAAGGTGAAGTCGGTCGGCTGCTTGCTCACGGGGAGCATTCTATGAAGAGAGCAAACGGACGGCGATGTTTTCGGTAGGATGCCGACCGCTCCCGCGGGGGAGTCTTGCGGAGGAGCACCCATGAAAGCGTCCGATCTCTTCATCCGATGCCTCGAAGAAGAGGGCATTGAGTACATCTTTGGCGTGCCTGGCGAGGAAAACGCCGACATCATGATTTCGCTGCTGGACAGCAAGATCAAGTTCGTCGTGTGCCGGCACGAGCAGGGCGCGGCGTTCATCGCCGACGTGTACGGGCGCCTGACGGGCAAGCCCGCCTGCTGCCTGGGCACGCTGGGACCGGGGGCGACCAACCTGCTGACGGGCGTGGGCGACGCCAACATGGATCGGGCGCCGCTGATCGTCCTCACCGGGCAGGGCTCCACGACGCGGCTGCACAAAGAGTCGCATCAGGCCACCGACCTCGTGCGGATCTTCGCCGAGTGCGTCAAGTGGGGGACCTCGATCCACCACCCGGATTCGATTCCGGAGATCGTGCGCAAGGCCGTGCGGATCGCGACGACCGACAAGTTCGGCGCGACCCACATCGACCTGCCGGAGAACGTGGCGCACATGCAGACGCTGGCGCGGCCGATTCCGCCCCAGCGCGTGCCGCGCGCCGCGCCGAGTCCCGAGGCCGTGGCCCACGCCGCCGGCCTGATTCGCAAGGCGAAGTTCCCGATCATTTTGAGTGGCAACGGTGTCTTCCGGGCGAAGGGGTCCGACGAGGTGCGCGCCTTCGTGCACGAGACCGGCATTCCGATCGTCAACACGTTCATGGGCAAGGGCGTTGTGCCGACGTCGGACGAGCGCTACCTCTTCACGGTCGGGCTCGGGTCGCGTGACTTCCCGGCGATCGCCATCGAGCGCGCGGACTGTGTTATCGCCATCGGCTTCGACATGGTCGAGTACCACCCGCGTTCGTGGAACCGCGGCAACGAAAAAGACATCATCCACGTCGATATGTCGCCCGCCGAGATCGACGAGAACTACCGCACGTCGGCCGAAGTCATCGGCGATATCGGGCGTTCGGTCGAGGCCCTGCGGCGCGCGGTCGAGGGCATGGCCCAGCCGGCGACCGAGCTGTACTCCGATCTGCGCACGCAGATGCAGGGCGAGTTCAGCGAGTACGAAAACGACGAGGGGTTCCCGGTCAAGCCGCAGCGCATCCTTTGCGACGTGCGCAAGGTGCTGGACCAGCGCGATGTCGTCTTATCGGACGTCGGCGCCCACAAGATGTGGATCGCGCGCCACTTCCACACGGACGAGCCGAACACGGTCATGATCTCCAACGGCTGGTGCTCGATGGGCTTCGCCCTCCCGGGCGCCATCGGCGCGAAGATGGCCTACCCGGACCGGCGCGTGCTCGCCATCTGCGGCGACGGCGGGGTCATGATGAATATCCAGGATCTGGAGACCGCGGTCCGCGAAGGCCTCAACATCGTGGTCATGGTCTGGACCGACTCGCAGTACGGCCTGATCAAGTGGAAGCAGACCGCGGCGTTCGGCAGGCACAGCCACATCGACTTCACCAACCCCGACTGGATGAAGCTCGCCGACGCGTTCGGCATGGCCGGATTCAAGGTCGAAAAGACCGCGGATCTACCCGGGGCGCTCAGCGAGGCGTTCGCCTGCGGCCGGCCCGCACTCGTCGAGGTGCCGGTCGACTACGCCGAAAACATGAAGCTGACCGGGCGCCTGAAGGAGATTCCCTTCGAGCAGTTCTGCAACAAGCTGGATAGCGTCGACCTGTTCAAGGCGATCCCCGAGAACTCGCGGCGCGCACTTGCCGAATCGATGGACGAGGTGTCGTTCCCCGCTGGCCAGACGGTGTTCAGCCGCGGCGACCCGAGCGACAACATCTACGTCATCTGGAGCGGCCGGGCCAAAATCGAAAAGGAAGGCGCGGGCATTGCCGAGGTCGGCCCCGGCGAGGCCTTCGGCGAGATGGCCGCACTGACCAGCGACTCACGCATGGCAACGGTTACCGCCACCGAGGATCTGGTATGCGGCATGGTCACGGGCGACGAGTTCCGCGAACTGATCCAGGGCGAACCGGACATCGCGCTCCAGCTAGCCTGCAAGTACGCCAAGCGCCTGAAGGAGTCGTAGCGCGTGCGAAGGCTCATTGACGGCGTGCTCTGGCCCGCCGTCTTGGGCAACATCTTCTGGGCGACCGGGGATGCCATATTGGCGGGGCGCCTCCACTTTCTCTGGTTGGCCGGCGCGGCGTCCATTTGGCTCGGTCTTGAGTTCCATCGCAGCAAAGAGGCCGAGAAAACGAATCGTGAGATAGAGACGCCGCTCTTCATGGTGCAGATTCTCTTGGGGCTGGCGGTCGTGGTGCTTGTCAGGGTTTGCCTCGAACCGGACCAGGAGTGGAGGGCTGCTCTCGCGCTACCCGTTGTCCTTGGCGCCCTGTTGGTGAACAGCTTGCTGCTTGAGGAACGCGCCAAGGGCAAGAAACGATGGAGACTCTTGGCGTGTTCTCAAGCGATCGCCTGCGTCGCCGTGTCGGCGGGATTCTGGTGGTTTGAGAGCTTCAAGGCGCACCCACTTCTCGTGACGAATATTGCCGTCTGGGCGGTGTTGGTTCCCTGGCTCCTCGTTTTTCGCACGTGGCTGTCGGGAACGGCGTAGCGCCGCTACCCCTTCAGCCGGGTGACGTACGCCGCGAAGCGCGTCTCGACTTCGTTGATCGAGGTTTCGCCGAGGGCTTGTTTCAGGGCCCGCGGGTAGGACGGGTGGGCCTGAAAGGCCTTCCAGAATCGGTCGAACAGCTTCGTCTTGCGGCCGTACTTCGAGTGGCGCAGGAAGTGGATGAACGCCCACGCTTGTCCGTAGTGCTGTGCCGCGTCCTTCATGAACGCCGGCTGGCGCATCTTCAGGAACTCTTCGAGCGGGACGAGTCTTGACTTGACCCTTGCGAGGTAGTTCGCGTGCAGGTTTCCATCGACCCACTTGCCGCGGACCACACGGGCGTTTTCGTAGTAGACCGCCAGCCCCTCGTTGAACCAGATCGGTGCGTTCGGCACGATCCGGTCGAGGTACTGGTGAAAGCCCTCGTGTCTCGCGGTCTGGAGCATCAGGTAGCGCGAGGTGTCCCAGACTGCGAGCTGCTTCAGCAGCGGGATGTACCCAGTCCTTGCCGAACTCGCCGTCGTAGCGGAGTTTCACGTGGCGCTTTCGCTCGTTCCACGCCATGACGTTCGCCGACACGAGATCGCGCGCCTTGGGCGGCTTGTGCCCCGTCGCATAGGCGGCGCGCGTGACGAGCGACTCGAGCAGGGGTCGCTGCCCGCGTGCGTACGGTGCTCCCTTGTGCTCCGCCAGCAGCTTGGAGATGTGCGACTGGACATGTTTCCAGCGCCCAGCCTCGCCCCGCTGCCGAATCTGCTTGAGCGCCTTTGCGAACTCCCCGGGGTTGCGCTCCGGCTCACCCTGAGCAACCGCAACAAAAAAGCACACCCAAACAACTCCCGATGCACGCATGGGAGTTCATGCTAACGAAAATCGGGCAGCGATTTTCGCTATTCCTCGTCCTCCTCCGCCGTCTCTGCCTCTTCGGAGAGCGCCTCCGGGACGATCTCGTGGGGGGCGGCATCGACGGGCGGCGACGCCTTGTCCTTCACCAGCTTGTTGAGCCTGTCGACGAGCTGGCGCAGGCGGCCGATCCCGTGACGGTCGAAGTGCAGCGTGACGCGCGGAAAGCCGGCGGCCTCGGGCTCGTCTTCTTCCTCGGGCAGCGCCGCGGAGACCTCGATCTTCCCCTTGGCCACGATGTCGCCGAAGTCCTCGTTGAGCGCGGCGAGCTGCTCCCCGTTCGGCGCGGTGCGAACCCGCATCACGAGCAGGTCGCGCACGTAACGGCTTGAGTGGTAGTTGGAGTAGAAGTTGAGCACGCGATAGACCGCATCGTCGATGCTGTCGGTGACGTGGTACAGCGAGAGGTCGGTGTCACCGATGAGCCCGCGGGCGTGCAGGTGCGACCGGACGTACTCGTCCCAGTCCTTCCAATAGCTGCCGCCGGGCTCGTCGACGAACACGACGGGCACGAGTTCGCTCTTGCCGGTCTGCATGAGCGTGAGCGCCTCGAACCCCTCGTCGTGCGTACCGAACCCGCCGGGAAAGAGCACGATGGCGTGCGATTCCTTCACGAACATCACCTTGCGGGTGAAGAAGTAGCGGAAGTTGATGAGTTTCTTGTCGCCCTTGATGGTCTCGTTGGCGGACTGCTCGAAAGGCAGGCGGATGTTGACCCCGAACGATCGCTCGGCCCCCGCCCCCCCCTGCGCCGCCCCCATGATTCCGTCACCCGCCCCGGTGATCACCATCCAGCCGGCCTTGACGATCTTTTCGGCAAACGCGTGTGCCGCCTGCCAATCGGCGTGGTCGGTCGGCGTCCGCGCGCTCCCGAACACCGCCACCTTGCGCACGTGCCGGAACTTCGCGAACACGAAAAACGAGTGCCGCAGCTCCTTGAGCGCGCTGTTCACCATCTTGACGTCGCCGCGATACGCGCCGTCGCGCACGAGCCGCATCGTGGAGACGACGATCTGGCGCACAAGTTCGCCATCGGTGTCGCCGCCGTACTCTTCCTGCGCTCCGGCCACCAGCTCCTCGATCTGCCGGTTGAGTTCGGGGTTTCTCAGCTCATAGCGCCTGCGCCGCTTCGGTTTCATCGCCGTCATTATCGGTCTTGCCCGCAGTATTCACGATCACCCGGGTTCTGGCCGGTCCATATCGCCGATCTCTGCGTCTCGTCGTTCCTTGACCTCGACAATCTGTCCTCGACCAGAACGAGCAACCGGAAGGCGTGGGCGGCACCGTTGCCGCACAGAACTACTTCCTGTTGGACGTCGTCGGTCCGATGCGCCACGTGGCCATGAATAATGCGGGTTTGCAAGCTGCCGCTTCAGGAGCGAATCGGATGTAAGCAGACGGACGGCGATGTTTCTTCGAAATCGGTACCCTTGTCGCCATGTCCGATCCGATTCTCGATGTCGATCTGCTCGCTTTCGAGCAGGGGGACGCATCCGCACGACGCGCCGTCGTCGATGGCGTGCGCCAAAGCCTCGCCACCGGATTCGTCTACACCCGGCACGATCTCTCCGAGGCGCTGATCGACGACGCCTACGGAATGCTGGCCCGGTTCTTCCACCTGGAACGCGACGTCAAGGAGCGCTACCGCCGGCCCGAATCGAACGGGCAGAGTGGGTACACGGGCACCCTCGTCGAGACCGCGGCCGGCTTCGACGAACCCGACTGGAAGGAAATGCTCAACTGGGGGCCGGAATTGCCCGCCGGCCATCCGCTGCGCAGAAAGTATCCGCACCGGTACATGGACCGGGCGTTTCCCGAGGATGAATGTCCGGGCATCACGCGTGTTCTGGCCGAGTTTCACGACCGCCTCGCTGAGCTGCAGCGCCGGTTTCTGCGCATCATCGCCGCCGGTCTCGGGTGCCACGACGGCTACTTCGACACCATGCTCAAGAACGGCCCGACGCTGACGCGCGCGATACGCTATCCGCCGATGCAGGGCGTGTCGGGCGGCAACGTCTGGGCGGCGGAGCACGGCGACATCAACCTGATCACGGCGTTGCCGCGCGCAACCGCGCGGGGGTTACAGGTCAAGCTCGGCAGCAAGACGGGCGGCAAGGCCGGCATCAAGGCAGGCCTTGAAGAGGCCGGCGAGTGGATCGACGCCGTCGCGCCCGAGGGCCACGCGATCATCAACACCGGCCTGATGCTCGAACACGTCACGAACCACGTCATCCCGGCCGGCATCCACCGCGTCGTTGCGGCGGAAGGCCAGACCGACGAGCGCTATTCGGTCGTGCAGTTCTGCCACCCCGCACCGTGGACGGTGCTGTCGCCGATCCCGACGTGCGTGAACAAGGAACACCCGCCGCGCCACGGCGCCATCACGGCAGGCGCGTGGCTCGACGAGGTCCTCTACGACATCAACCTGACGGCTACTTGATCCGGACCCCGGCCTTCATCAGCTCCCATGTCTCCCCCGGCGCGAGCCGGTGAAACAGGTCGACCACTGGTCCGACCCCCCCGTCGCCGGGCTGGCCGTTGCCTCCCCTCAGGTCGAGCATGGCCGGTCGGACTCCCGTTCGGTTGAGCGCAAGCGTGAGGCCGCCGTGATTGACGTGCTTCAGGTCGATTCGAATCTTGTAGCTCTTCCGGTACGTCTCGAATCCGTATTGGACCACCAGCTTGTCCTTGCACGTCACGGATGCGAGCGCCTTTTTCTTCGGGTACCGCTTCCATGCACGTCCGAGAGGCGACCGGTTGACCTGACCGCCGGCGCCTCCAGCGCCCCCCGCGCCTCCAGCCGTGCCGGCACCGCCGGGCATTCCTGCAAAGACGCGGGATACAGCGCTCGTCGCGGCGGTGTGTTCGGCGAGGCGTTTCTGGATCGTCGCACGCCAGTCCTGCGCCACGCTCCGGTCCTTCAGCACGAGCATGGCCTTGACGACGTCGTCGGCGATGGCTTTTGCCTCGCGTCCCTCGGGGCCGGCTTTGATCCACGCCGCGATCGACGCCATCCCGGCCAGCTCAGGCCAGTTGTTCTCGGTGGCCGCCGCACACACGGTGGCCGCGCTCTGTTTTTCGTTGCCGCCGAGTGCGAGGGCCAGGCGCGAGACGAGGGCGACGTGCTTGCCCGCGTGTCTTTGCATCGCGCGCTTGCGCAGGACCGCGGTGGCTTCTTCCAAGTGAGTGTTGTCGCCGCGCAGGATGCACTCGTACACCAACCGCTCCGCCAGAAGATGCGCCGAGACGAACGCGCCCCCGCGCCCCCCTTTCAACGACTTCATGAGGCTGTACCACACCACGCGACGATCCTTGCTGCGAAGAATCTCCTCCGCGTCTTCCCACAAGCGCGCCTCTTCCGGGAGCTTGCCGCGGCCTTGGGCCTTGGCGATCGCCTTGCCCATGACGGCCGCCGCGCCGGCGACGTCGCCTTTCTCGAGGAGCGTCTTGGCCTTGTCTTTCGGGGCCGCCAGTACGGGCGCACCGAGAACCAACAGAATCATCCATCGCATGGGTACATGATAGTCGGCCCGCTCCGTCCGGATGTTTCAAAAAAAGGGGCCCGCGCGAGTGCGCGAGCCCCTGATTGTTGTTCGGGTGTTTGGGAGGGCCCGAACCGGTGGATGTTGTGGTGTTGTCGTGTGGTCACCGGCACGCGTCGCGTACCGGTTGATTGTGTGTTTTGTTGACTAGAAGTCCGCGAGGGCGATTTCTTCGTCCTCGACGGTCTGTCCCAGGACCTCGATCTTGACTCGGACCTTGTCGCCCCGGCCCTCGACCACGAGATCGCCGTCGAACGCGAAATCGGGGATGCCGATCGGCCCGGCAATGAAGCCGGTCGCGTTGGTCGGGAGTTCGGTGGCGAGGTCGGTCGTCCAGGCGAAGTCGGTGGCCGTCAGGTCGGCGGTGTAGCCGTTCTGGCGGATGTTGAACGTACCGTTGACGGTGATCGTCTCGGTGTCGACCGCGGACAGGTCGGCGTCCATGTCGAAATCGGCGACGAACGTCATCGGCTGTCCCTTGCGGTTCGTGCCCGAGAAGCTCATTGTGATCTCGATCTGCAGCGCGCCTGCGCCGTTGAGATCGAACTCGAACGGATCGACGACGTTGCCGTCGGCGACCACGCGGAACGTCAACTCGATTTCGCCGGTACCTCCGGGAAACTCGTCGCCGTTGTAGATGAGCGTGGCTGTGAAGTCGTTTTCTGCCGTGGGCTGGGTGAAGTCCTGGCCCTCGATATCGATATCGCCGCGTACGACCTGCAATGCGAACGTCTCAAGATCCTCAAAGGCGTCGATCGCGCAACGGATGTTGTCCGCGATCTCCTGCATCTCCGCATCGGAAATGCTCACCTCGTCAATGATCTCCTCGACGATTCCGCAAGCAGTCAACGCACACAGCGCGGTGAGTAGTGCGAATTGACGCATGGTTCTGCGTTACCTCCGCTGTATGGCTATCCCTCCCGCGCCGTTCCGCCAGAAGTCAAGCAAATCCCTCGGCCCGATCCGGGACGCTTAAGAGAAAAATCCGTTTGACCTGGGGCATTCCGGGGCACGCACGGGTGCGGTCGTATAAGATTCGGACGGTCCCCAGCCACGATCCAGACCCTTGAAACAACTTCTGATCACGCTTCTGGCGCTACTTTGTGTCGGAGGCGGCTACCTGTTAGGAACGGACGGCGATGCTTCTCGAACGGATGGCCGTTCGGATTCCGTCCAGATCCAGACCCTCGAAAAAAAGCTCGGCGCGGACCAGACCGAGCTTGAGCGGCTGCGCGCCGAACTTGCTCGCCTCAGGGAGGAGCTACG
The DNA here is from genome assembly GCA_021776735.1 of Planctomycetota bacterium. Lineage (GTDB taxonomy): Bacteria > Planctomycetota > PLA2 > PLA2 > PLA2 > JAJFFH01. Next base: position 21,032 of record JAJFFH010000066.1, read on the forward strand.
GGCGCGGCAGGCCGCGGAAGACGAGCGCGCTGAACTGGCGGTGCCTGTTGTCGCCGATTCGCTCGAGGACATCGAGCGGCTTCTCGCGGACGCGTTCGAGGAAAACAACGTCGATTGGCTCATCGAGGTGATCGAGCGCCTCTTGCGCATGGGGCAGCCGGGTCACGCGCCGCTGCGCCGGCTGCTCGAAGACATCATCTTCAAGGCCAAGTTCCTGCCGTCGCAGAGTGACTTCCGGCTCGAACAGCTCTATCGAGTCGGCCGCGTGTTTGCGAACCTCGAGCCGCAGTTCATCAGCTTTCTCAACTACCTGCTGCTCGAACGTCGCGCGCACCCGTGGTTCAAGCAGGGCGCGATGATGGCGGGCGCCTTTTACATCGGCGGCAATGCGAAGGGCAGCGATGAGCTGAAGCAGACCATGCTGCAGCTGTTCCTCGCGGACTCCGGCGGCACGATGCCCGGAATCCCGCCGCGGATGCAGAGGAAGATGCAGGTCATGGCCATGGCGATGACCGGCGATCCGCAGATGATCGGGCCCCTGCGTGACGAGCTGGCCAAGACCGAGAAGGACAAGGACAAGGCCGACATCATCAACGCGCTCGCGTATCTCGGCGACCCGAAGGTTGTGCCGGACATCCAGGACCGGCTCAATCCGCAAGAGGGCGACTTCCGCAAGGAGCTCCAGGCGCTCGGCCGCGTCGGGACCGACGACGCGCATCAGACCGCGACCGGCTTTCTGCGCGCCATCCCGGATTCGAAGCGGTTCTATCGCCACGCGCGCGACTACGTGCGTTCCGGCGGCGGGTCCGCCGGTGTGCTGCTGATCAAGGAGCGGTTCGAATCCAACCCCAAGGACAAGGACATCAGCCAGGCAATCGGCACGTTGCGGCGCTATCCGACCAAGGAGAGCCTCGACACGCTCAACTCGATCGCTGTGCAGTCACCGCACGAGGATGTTCAAAAGCGTGCGAGCGAAGCCGCGACAGAAGTGACCCGCCGCATTTCCGGCGAGATCCCGAACATGCCGAAGTAGGCCGTTGCGCAAGCCTGTCGCCCGGCTACACGCCGAATCGGGTTTGCGTGCCGATGTCGTAGATAAGCAGCGGCCTGCCCCCGCGCCCCTCTTTTGCTCTGATCCTTGAGCGTGCGTCCCGCCGGTGGATCTTCGGTGCTCCGGGGTCGCGGGCATGCAGGACGACGATGTTTTCCGCAACGAGCGCGTCCGAGAGGTAGCGGCGATGGCAGTGCGTCCAGTCGAGTTCGGCGCACATGCAGGCGACGGTGTGTTGCGCGGCGAGCGCGTGCAATCGGTCGAGGCCCGCGTGGAATCCTTCGGTCGCCATGTGGTCGGCGTAGCCTCGAAAACTCTCGTCGAGTGCCAAGTGGACGGAGTCCGATTGTGTCTTGCGAAAGCCGCCGAGTTGTTGGCCGAGCCATTCGTAGCCGATTCCGCGGTCCGGCAGAAACGCCTCGAGGACGGCGCGGTCGAAGTGTGGCCAACGGCGGGACCGCGGGAATGAGCGGACGTCGCAGACGAGATCGACTCCGTGTGCGGCCAGTAGCGCGGCGAGTCCGTCCGCCGAGCGATTGCCGTGGCCGACGGTGTAGATCGTGAAGAGGCGCGCGTCCGGTTCCTGCAACGGCGGGTACTGTAACGGGATGGACCGTCGCGGCCCGTTCCTGCTCGACGAGACCGTCGGGTTTCCGCCCGCCGAGTTGGCGGCGGAGGGCGGTCTGCTCGCCGTCGGCGGCGCCCTGACGACCGAGTGGCTTGTCGAGGCGTACCGGAGTGGGATCTTTCCGTGGCCGTGGGGCGAGGACGAGCCCATGCTCTGGTGGTGTCCCGACCCGCGCCTCGTGCTCTACCCGGGCGAGTTGACGGTGAGCCGCAGCCTCCGGCAGCGCGTGCGGTCCGGGCGGTTCGACGTGCGCTACGACACCGCGTTTCGCGAAGTCATGGAGGCGTGCGCAGCCGTGTCGCGGCGCGACGAGCCCGGAACGTGGATCACCGCCGCGATGATCGATGCCTACACGCGCCTGTTCGAACTCGGCATCGCGCACAGCGCCGAGGCGTGGCGGGACGGACGGCTCGTCGGCGGGCTCTACGGCCTCCGGCTCGGCCGCGCGTTCTTCGGCGAGTCGATGTTTCACATCGAAAGCGACGCGTCGAAGGTGGCGTTCGTCGAACTCGTGCGGCGCCTGGAATCAGAGGGCTGCGACCTGATCGACTGCCAGATGGAAACGGACCACCTGCTCCGCTTCGGCGCACGCCCGATTCCGAGGGCGCGGTTTCTAGGAGAGATCAGCGCAGCGCAGGGGTAGGGGGGCGCGGGGGACGGGCATCAGTCGCAACGCGCGTCGTGTCCGTGGTTTTCCAATCCTGCTCGTACAGATGTGGATTGCCGCCGTCTTCCTGGCGCCGGAAGTGTTCGCCGCCCGCTCCCGCGCCGCCGCAGCCTCCGGCCATGAGCAAGAACACGATCGCCGCGAGAACCATGAGTTTTCGCACGCGTGCACTGTACAACGTTTTGGCTTGGCTATTGCGCCTCGCGCCAGTGGGCGCGGAAGGCCAGGCCCAGGTTCACGATTCGCTGTAGCAGTGCCTCGTAGTCGATGCCGGCGTGTGCGGCCGACTCGGCGAGTTCCTCGTCGTGGGCGAGTTGCGGGTTGGGGTTGGCCTCGATGAGGTAGATCTTGCCCGACTCTGTCATGCGCATGTCCATGCGGGCGTAGCCCGAGAGGCCGAGCACGCGGTAGGCGCGCTTGCACAGGTTCACGATGCGGGCGCCGGCTCCTTCGGGGAGGTCCACGGCGGGTCCGGTCTCGACACCGATTTGCTCTTGATACTTCTCGTCCCACTTCACCTTCTCGGTGGCGATGGCGGGGGCGCCTTCCGGAAGTTTCGTGAAGCGGAGTTCCCAGATCGGCAGGGTCGTGAGGCGCTGGTTGCCCAGGATGCCCATGTAGAGTTCGCGGCCCTCGATGTACTGTTCGGCGATGGCGTCCGTCCCGATGGTGCGGTGCACGAAGGCGACGCGCTCGATCAGTTTTTCGTCCGACGCCACGACCGACGCCTGGGAGATGCCGCGCGACGCGTCCTCGGTGAGTGATTTCACGAGCAGCGGAAACTTCAGGCTTGCGGGCCGCCGCGTCTTGCGCCCGATGGGGAACACCTTGAAACGCGGTCCCGGAATGCGGTGGAACGCGAGCAGTTTCTTCGACAGCGCCTTGTCGTGCGCGAGCGTCAGGCCGCGCGGGTTGCAGCCCGTGTAAGGCTGGCGCAACAGCTCAAGGTAGCTCACGACGTGCTGGTCGTAGAGCGCGACCCCGTGGAATTCCTCCAGCATGTTGAACGCGATGTGCGGCTTGACCTCCCGGATCGTGTTGCGGATCACGCCGAGGTCGCTCAGCACGCCGAGCGGCACCGCCATGTGGCCCATGTTGCGCAGCGTACTGACGACGTCGTACTCCGTCTTGAACGGCTGCACGGTCTTGCCGTCGAGCCCGCGGATGTCGTCGGGCGGAACAAGATCCTCGTGGACCAGCACGAGCACGCGCCGTTTTTTCATGGTGTTCTCATAGCGGGATCCGATGGCTCCCCTGCTGGAGGAAACGCATGGTCTGCACGGTGACCAGCATGAGCGCGTTCGTGTGCGACTCGGCTTCCGGGGCCGCGAGCCGCAGGCCGAGGTCGTCGCAGCGCCGGATCATCTCGCCGATCACCTGGTCGATCGTGTACCGGTACTCGCCCGTCCAGTCGGCGACCGTCTCGCGCACCCGCCTCCGGACCCGCCTCAGAAACGCGCTAGCCTTCGTGCGCCGGCCGGTTGCCTCCGCGGTGAACAGCCGCTTCAGGTCGCGATCGAAGACCTCGGGTGTGTCCTGCGCGTAGCGCCGCTGCTTCTTGCGATAGTGCCGGCGCAGCGTGTCGTCGAGTTGCCGCAACGGTTCGATCCGCCGGCGCGAGCGAACGGGCGGCGAGACTCCGGCCAAATCGGCCATGACCTCGTCGACGTACTCGAGTTTGCGCAGCGCGGGCCAGTTGCGGTAGTCCTTGCGCCACTTCGATCGCGGCTTCAGCCAGACCGCGAACGTCTCCGCAAAGTCCTCGGCGGGGTGCGCCTGCGCGTACCACCAGGGCAGGTGCAGCACATAGTTCCGGCTCGTCGGCACGGCCTTGTAGGTCGCCAGGTACGGCCGCGACACCTTGCCGAACACCTCGCGCCACCGCTTTTTGTAGTGCAGCCGGTACGCGGTGCTGATGGCGTGCCCGGCCTCGTGGCGCAAGAGCCGCATGCACTCCGCCTCCCCGCCCCCCTCCACTTCCAACATCATCTTCTTCTCGATCTTGGCCAGCCGCGGATGCGCCAGATAAAACGGCAACGCGATCCCGGGAATGCCGTCGGGGCTGAACCACTCGCTCGAAAGCCAGACGTGCGGACGCAGCCGAATGCCGCGATGCGCCAGCTCGTCGTAGAGCCGCTCGACGCGATCCTGAAGCGGCGTGCCCTCGATCTCGACCCCGAGGTCGCACAGCCGCACGTCGAGCAGCGAATCGTCCTTGCGCCGGACCCAGCTCAGCTTCGCAGGCATGACGTCGCGAGAAAGCAAACGGACGGCGATGTTTCGGAAAGAGACCGCTTGCCGTGGTCACGGACGCGGACCGTTTGAATGGCCGCGGCGTATCCGACGGGAGAGGATGAAAGGATGTAAGGAAAGGGAACAACGAAGGGCGCGAAGGGCACGAAGACATGAGAGAGGCATGAGTTGACGCGCGGGATCAACGCCCGTACGCGAGCCGACACCCGATCCCGACCCCCGTTCTCGTAGCGCCCGCTGCCCCGACCGCCGTCGGCCCCAATCGCCGTCCGTTCGCTTTCTCCTGCCTTCGTGTTCTTCGTGACCTTCGCGGTGAATCTCATCCGCCCGGTGGACCCCGATTGTTCTCGTTCACGAACGTTGTTCTCGTTCACTTAGCGCCTGTTGCTGGCTGGCGGGCGGGGCAAGGGCGTGCGACCCGCGGCGTGCTCGATCGGTAGGAAAAAAACACGGAGGGCCGCGGAGGGCCACGGAGGAAGAGCTTGAGGAAGAACTTGAGGAAGCGGGCGGACGGCGATGTTCGCCTGTCCCGATCCCGATCCCGAACCCGGGTCCGATCGCTCGCGTTCGCGAGGACGTTCGCGGCGCGCCTGCTGGTGGTAGTGCGCGCGTGCAAGCGCGTTCGACCGCGGCGTGGTCTTCGGATCTGAATCAAACACGAAGGTCACGAAGGGCACGAAGAGAGAGCATGAGTGACGCGCGGGATCACCACGACGCCCGCGTGCGAGTTCATGGCCGACTCCCGGCGGCGCTTCGTTTTTCATCCCAGCGCGCATTCGTTGCGGCCTACTTCGAGTTCTTCCGCTTCGACTTCGTCTACGGTTTCGAGGCCGAGGTTGATCGTCTTGATGCGGCGATACTGCTCCGGGAACGAACCCGCCCGCGCGCGGACCCACGTCACGAACTCGTCCGCGCTGCCCAGCGACAGCGGCTCGTTGCGCAGGCAGAGGTTGGCGAAATTGCCGCCGACCACGCCGTCTTCACGGCGTTCGGTCGGTCCGCCGTAGTGCGCGGGCAGGATCTCGAGGCAGCCGGGCCATTCGCGCTTGCCGCGTTCCAGGCTCCGAAAGAGCACCTGCGTCCACTCTTTGGCCCTGCTGCCGCGATCTGGCTGCCCGCCGAGATCCGGTCGGCCCACCGACGCGACGAAGATGAAGTCGCCCGTAAGTACCGCGCCGTCGCCTATCCGAAACGAGACGCTGCCTTCGGTGTGGCCGGGCGTGTGGACGACTTCGACTTTCGCGCGCCCGACGTTCAGGATCTGCCCGCCGGCGAGCGGCGAAGAATCGATCGTCGCGGCGCGGCCGTCGTAGGGCGAAACGGCGTCCGCCGCGTGGAGGTGGTACGGCACGTCGGCGGCGCGCGCGAGAGCCGGGCCGCCGCTGATGTAGTCCGCGTGCGCGTGCGTGTCCGCGACCCCGACCAGGTGCGCGCCCGCGTCCTTGACCGCAGCCAAGTAGGCCTGGTGGTGGCGCGGCACATCGACCGCGAGGGCTTCCCCGCCGCTGACCAGGACGTAGCCGAGCGCGCCTTTTCCGATCCGGTCGAGCTGAAAGAAGCGGTCGAGTTCGGGCGGCGGAGCGATTTCGCGGCGAACCACCGTGTTCATCCAGGCGGCCATCCCGCCTGCGAGCGACACTGCTTCAAACCCCTGTTCGTTCAAGTGGGCGGCGATCCGGCGCGAGTCGTTGCCGAGCCCGCAGACGACCACCAGGGGTCTTCCGGAGTCGAGGCCCAAGGTGCGCGCGTCCTCCGCGGCGAGGAGTTCCGACCCCTTGATGTTCTTGAAAAACGCTTCCGGGAACAGGTCGATGCGTCCGCGTTCGAGCCGAAACGGCGCCCGCACGTCGAGCAGACTCCAGTCCCGTCCCTCTTCCGCAGCCGCAACGAGCTCCTCGGCGGGAATCTCGGGCACGGCATCCATGTCTCGTCAGTGTCGCGCGCACCCCGGACAATCCCCGCTCATGAATCAGCCGAACGCATCAGCGGACGCCCCGGATTCCGACTATGACCTCGTCGTGTTCGATTTCGACGGCACCCTCGTGAACACGACCGATGCCATTCTCGCCGGCCAGCACGGGGCGCTGAATGACCTCGGCCAGCCGCCGCCGTCGCCGGAACAAGGACTTTCGCTGGTCGGACTTCCACTCGACGAGGTTCTGACCCGGCTTGGCGCGCCCGCCGGCCGGCTCGACGAGGCCCGCGCGAGCTACCGCGCCCACTTCGACCGGCACATGGACCTGATCCGACCCTATGACGGAGTGCGGGCCATGCTCGATCGCCTGGGCGGGCGGAATCTGCAACTCGCCATCGCGACGAGCCGGCACGCGCCCTCGTTGCTTGAGATTCTGGCCGTGCACGATCTCGCCGGCTACTTCGTGTACCTGGGCAGCGGCGACAACGTGCAGCGCGGCAAGCCGCATCCGGAGATGCTCGAACTGGTTCTTCGAAACACGGTCGTGGAAGGCATCGCCGTCCGTCCCTCACGTTGTCTGATGGTTGGCGACACGACCTACGACATCGAGATGGGCCGGGCAGCGGGCGTCGTGACCTGTGCGGTTACGTGGGGCGTTCATTCCGAGGAAGAATTGCGCGCCGCGGGTGCTACCGTCGTTGCGGACAAGCCCGATCACGTGGCGCGGTAGTCAAGAAAAGTGTCGCCCAAAAAAAGTGGCGGAGGAGGCGTGAGCCCCCCCCGCCGTGCGGAGAGATTGTCCCTCCCTGTAGCGGAGGTTGGCCGGTTGCTGTAAGCGGGAGGGACGTTTGCGGTAGGTCTTCTCTTCAGGTGCGGGGGACAGAGCCCCCCGCGGGTTTGATCGGGTTCGTTTGACCGGACCCGGTTTGTTGTTTCTAGGCGGACTTGCTGTGGTGATCGTTGCCGTCGTGGGGCAACGACTCCGTGCGCGTTTCGAACTGCTCCTCTTCCGTCGAGCCGCTCAATGCGCCGGTGCTTGTCTGGCCTCCCGAGAGGGTCTGCAAGACAGCGTCGAAGTAGCCGGTGCCGACCTCGCGCTGGTGCTTGGTGGCCGTGTATCCGGTGTCTTCGCTGGCGAACTCGGCCTCCTGCAGGCGGACGTAGGCGGTCATGCCCTCGTCGCTGTAGTCGCGGGCCAGCGTGAACATCGAGTGGTTCAGCGCGTGGAAGCCGGCGAGCGTGATGAACTGGAACTTGTAGCCCATCGCGCCGAGTTCGCGCTGGAACTTCGCGATCGTTGCATCGTCGAGGTTGCGGCGCCAGTTGAAGGACGGCGAGCAGTTGTACGCGAGCATCTTGCCCGGGTACTGCGCGTGGATCGCCTCGGCGAAACATCGCGCCTCCTCGAGGTCGGGCTTGCCCGTCTCGCACCACACCAGATCGGCGTAGGGCGCGTAGGCGAGACCGCGGGAGATGGCCTGGTCGAGGCCCGGCTTGACGCGGAAGAATCCTTCCGGTGTGCGTTCGCCCGTAAGGAACGGCCGGTCGCGCTCGTCGACGTCACTCGTGAGCAGGCCGGCGGCGTTGGCGTCGGTGCGTGCAACGAGAAGCGTCGGGACATCGAGCACGTCGGCGGCGAGGCGCGCGGCACTCAGGGTCCGGATGAAGTGGCTTGTCGGTACGAGCACCTTTCCACCGAGGTGGCCGCACTTTTTCTCGGAAGCGAGCTGGTCCTCGAAGTGGACCGCCGCGGCACCCGACTCGATCATGCCCTTCATCAGTTCGAAGGCGTTGAGCGGGCCGCCGAAGCCGGCCTCGGCGTCCGCGACGATCGGGACGAACCAGTCGGTGGTCTGGTCGCCCTCGGCGCGGTGAATCTGGTCCGCGCGCTGAAGGCACTGGTTGATGCGCTTGACGACTGCGGGGACGCTGTTCGCCGGATAGAGGCTCTGGTCCGGGTACATCTGGCCCGCGATGTTGGCGTCGGCCGCGACCTGCCAACCGCTGAGATAGATCGCCTGCAGGCCGGCCTTGACCTGCTGCAGCGCCTGGTTGCCTGTCAGCGCGCCGAGCGCGTTGATGTACGGCTGCGTTCGAAGCGAGTTCCAAAGCCGCGCCGCGCCGCGTCGTGCGAGTGTGTGCTCGACCACGACGGAGCCGCGCAGCCGCAGGACGTCTGCGTAGCTGTAGGGGCGGTCGATGCCGGCCCAGCGGGGGTTCCGTTGCCAATCCATGGTGCTAATCCTTGAGGTGTTCATAGGCGACGGAAGTGAGGAACTCCGCGAATTCCCCTTTTTCTCCCGGTACCGCCATGTCCGCAAACAGCCGTCCGGCCAGGTCGAACCTGGTCGCGGCAAGTTCATTCTCCGATCGTTCCGCGTTGATCTCTTCGACGCGCGTGGCAATGCGCTCGCGCACCAGCTCGCTCGTAACGACATCGCCGTCCGTTTGCTGTGCTCGGTGTCGGACCCATTGCCAGAGTTGTGCTCGCGATATTTCCGCGGTCGCCGCGTCTTCCATCAAGTCGTTGAGCGGCACGCAGCCGTTGCCGCGCAGCCACGCCTCGACGTAGCGCAGGCCCACGTCGATGTTCAGCGCGAGTCCCTCTTCCGTGATCGCGCCCTCGTCGGGCATCGCCGGGACCTTGAGCAGGTCGGCGGCGGTGATTGCGTGGTCGAAGCGCCGGCGGTGGAGTTGGTTCGGGCGCGGCATGAGCCGGTCGAAGACCTCCATCGCGATCGGCACGAGGCCGGGGTGTGCGACCCATGTTCCGTCGTGGCCGTCGCCCGCCTCGCGCTCCTTGTCGGCGCGGACACGGCCGAGGGCCAGTTCGTTTTTGGCCTCGTTGCCCTTGATCGGAATCTGCGCAGCCATGCCGCCCATCGCGTGCGCCCCGCGCCGGTGGCAGGTGTCGATCAGCAACAGACTGTAGCTGCGCATGAAGTGCGTCGTCATGCCGACGGCCGCGCGGTCGGGCAGAACAAACCCGGGCCGATTCCGAAAGCGCTTGATGTAGCTGAAGATGTAGTCCCAGCGGCCGCAGTTCAGGCCGGCCGAGTGCTCGCGCAGCTCGTAGAGGATTTCATCCATCTCGAACGCGGCGAGAATCGTCTCGATCAGGACGGTGGCCTTGATCGTGCCGCGGTCGATGCCCAGCTCGTCCTGCGCGTGAATAAACACGTCGTTCCACAGGCGCGCCTCGAGGTGGCTTTCGAGCTTGGGCAGGTAGAAGTACGGGCCGGCGCCGCGTTCGAGTTGTTCTTTCGCGTTGTGGAAAAAGAACAGCCCGAAGTCGAACAGGCTCGCCGGGACCGTCTTGCCATCGACGAGCATGTGTTTCTCGTCGAGGTGCCAGCCACGCGGCCGTACCATGAGCGTCGCGGTCTCGTCGCGCAGCCAGTAATGCTTGCCCTTGGCGTTCGTGAACTCGATCGTGCGCCGGACCGCGTCACGCAGGTTGACCTGTCCCGCCACGCAGTTGCTCCACGTCGGCGAGTTCGAATCCTCGAAGTCGGCCATGAACACCATCGCGCCCGAGTTGAGCGCGTTGATGACCATCTTGCGCTCGACCGGCCCGGTGATCTCGACGCGCCGGTCATGCAAGTCCTGCGGCACCGGCCCGATCGTCCAGTCGCCATCCCGAACCGACGCGGTCTCGGCGAGAAACTCCGGAAGCTTGCCGGAGTCGAGTTCGCCCTGCCGGACGACACGCCGCGCAAGCAACTCGTCGCGGCGCCCGCGAAAGCGTCGGGCAAGCCCAGCCACAAACGCAAGCGCATCCGGCGAAAGAATCTCGGACGCACCAGGCGTGTCCGCCGAGTGCGTGAGTTCGATGCCAGACAGTTGATCGAGTTCGGTTTCCATTGATGCCTTTTCCCGCCGGTATCCAGCCGACAGGGGGACATTCACAAACGGAGTGCCAAGCAGCAAGAACCCGCACGATCAGCGGATTCCCGCCCCTAGACCGCAAAACACGTCCATCGCAATGAACAACAAAGACAGCAAACGGACGGCGATGTCTTCGGAAACGGCGCAGGGCGCTGCCGCGACGTCAGATCACTTCGACCGAGTCGAGCCAGTGCCCGACCGAAGGTGTGCCGCAATTCTCGCAGGTCAGCTCGGGCCGGGAGTGTAGGAGCTGTTCACCGCACTTTTCGCACGCGCGGTTGGCGTGATTCCAGTACCCACTCCGGGCGAACTGTCGCGCGGACTTGCGCCAATGGTCGTAGGCCTTCAGCCATGCCTGATACGCGGGCCACGGTTCGTCGGTGCCGTTTCGCGTATCGATAGGCTCAGGGGGCGGGTCAGGTGTACTGCCTTCGAGGTAGCCCTTGACCCAGCAGATCGTGCCGTGTGAAGCCCGGATGATGTCGCCTGCGGAGATATTGAACTGGGTTCTCTTGCGGGGGCACCAGGCGGTGATTCTCCCGGCGAACGTATGGGGATTGACGCGCAGGTAGTGTTTTCCCGGGCAGTCTCCGTCGAATTCAACCCAGAGGTCCTTGTCGAGGGGCGTCTTGGACATCGCGTTCGGATTGTACGTCGCGAGCATGCCGGTCCGCCCGTCAGCGACCAGGCTGATCCACTTTCGGCCCGTGGACCCGACGAAAATTCGGTGAAGCATTCGTGGAAGGTCCACGAGATCGCAAGGACGGCGGTACTGTTCAGTGAGGCATTGGCTGCGCGCGCGCCTCGCGGAGCGAAGAAAAACCGAATTTTTCGCGCAACGCGCGGGGGGACACCGGGCATCGGATCCCGGACCATGAAACCTTCGTTCGAGCAACTACTCGGCCACGGCGACTTCGTCCGGGCGATCGCGCGCCGACTTCTGCGCGACGACGCGGCCGCCGAGGATGTCGCACAGGAAACCTACGCCTTGGCGTTGCGCCGACCGCCGGGTTCGCAGTGGAGTCCGCGCGCGTGGCTGGCCGGCGTGGCGCGCAATCTGTCCCGGCGTCGCCTGCGCGAGGAGAGCCGTCGGCGAGCCCGCGAGATGCAGGCGGCGCGAGGGGAGCCGGTGCGCTCGACAGCGGACGTCGTCGTGCACGAGGAGATTCGCCACAACGTCGTGGCTGCGGTGCTCTCGCTCGATGAACCGTATCGTGGCGTCGTCCTTCTGCGTTTCTTCGACGGACTGTCGGCCAAAGACATCGCCGTCCGTCTCTCAATCCCCGCAGCCACCGTGCGTTCGCATCTGCGTCGTGCGCTCGCGCATCTGCGGGGCCGGCTCGAACGAAGACACGGCCGCGCATGGGGCGCGGCGCTGTTGCCCCTGGTCCGCCCCGCCGTCATGTCGTCGAAGTCCGTCTTGCCCGTCGCTGTTGTCGCTGCCCTCGCCGTCCTGCTCGCCGCCGTTCTTTGGTGGGACTGGGGAAACACTTCGAAACCTCCCGGTCGGCCCGGGCGCGCGGGAGCGTCCGCCGGAGCCGGTGCGCCTTCTCCCGGGCCGGCGTCCCCGCTCGGTTCTGCCGCGAATCCGGGTGCAATAGGCGCGGCCGGCGTCGTCTTGCGCCTTGAGCCAGCGGCCGCGCAAGAGCTGGAGTTGATCCACGAGTCGGACCGGACCCGCACGCTGCGAACGGACGGCGACGGCCGGGCGAAGCTCTCGGCCGACTGGGTCGGCGAAACCGTGATCTGGGTGGGTGCGCGCAAGGTCGTGCGGCAGCTTGTCGAGGGCGAGAACACGATTCGGATTCCGCCCGGCGCGCCCGTGGGTCTACGCTTCGTGGACGAGCATGGCGAGCTCTTGCCGCCGGAGACAGTTCGCCAGCGGTTTCAGCGCGCGGGAACGCCGCAGGTCGCGCTAGTCGATCGACTGGCGTTCGATGGTGGCCGGGTCTTTCGGGCCCTGTTCGGGACGAAACGACGCTGGCGGCGCGAGAGCGCCGTCACGTGGGGCGGCCCCGGCGCGGTGCTCGACACGCGCGTCGGCTCCGGCCTGTGGTCGATCGTCATCGACTGGCCCGGTTCCGCGCCGATGCTAGTCGGCACCCTTGCGACAGACGGCGCGTCCGCCGCGACGGTGAGCGTTCCACTGGCCCCGGTTCGAGAAGTCCGGGTCCGGCTGCTCGCGGCCGATACGCGCGCGCCGCTTGTCGGGGCCCACGTCAGTCCGCGGCTGATGCAATCCGGGTTCGAGTACGCTGGGCGAACGCGCGTGTCGGATGACCGCGGTGAGGTCGTGCTCCCGTTGGCGAATGGCGTCTTTATCGAATGGTGGATAGAGACGCCCACGCATGCGCTCGGGCTCGTCGGCGACGATGTTGCGAAATCACAGGCGGTCGACGTTCCGCGGCGCGGCCACGTCGAGGGGCGGGCATATCGGTCCGACGGCAGTCCGGCAGTCGGTGCGCTGGTCGTGCTCGGGCGTGCCGCGCGAACGGTTCGTACGACGGTGCGCGACGACGGAAGCTACCGGCTGCGCGGCGTGCCGGCCCGGCCTGACAACAGCATCGCGCTCGTCGAGGACGTGGGAGCGCGCCGCTTGCAGCTCACGACCGTCGGCGTGAAGCCGGGCCAGACCGTGCGCGCGGATCTTGGCCGTGTGCCGGGCAAGGCGGCCCTGCTGGTGCGCATCCTCGTGCCCGGCCGCGAGACGGGGCTTGAGCTGATGGCGGTTTCGGCGAATCGCGTCCGGCCGCGTCGCGGCGCCGTTGCGCGGGAGGCCGATAGGAACGGGCGCACTCGTACCACGGTGCGGACCGACAGCGTGACCGTCCATCCCGACCGCGCCGGTGTCGCGCGGCTTACGGGTCTCGAGGCGGGATCGTGGAGGATCTCCGTCGGTCTCGGCGACATGCGCATCGCATGGGACGAGTACGGACTGTTCGGCCGGGCGGGGGAGGCGCTGGTGGAGGTGGTGCCGGGGGAGGCGTCGCGCCGACTGGAGTTCACGCTGCCCCGCGGAGCACTGCGGGTCCGGGTTACGGACGCGAGGGGACGGCCGGTGCCGGGCGCCGCCGTGAAAGCCCACCCGCGCGACCTCGCGCCCTATCGCGACCGGTACGCCGGCTACGAGTTCAAGCCGGGTTGGGCCGCGTACACCAGCCGCAACGGGGAGGCTCTGCTGATCGGGCTACCGGTGGACGCCGTCCACGACGTGACGGTTCGTGCGCCCGGGTTTGCTCCCGCACCGGGGATTCGCGGCGTCGCGACCGAATCGGCTCCCGTTGTCTCCGTCGTACTGAAACCGCGGCCTACGCTCGGCAAGCCGGTCCCGGTTGCGCCGCCTCGGTGATTTCCTCGGGGGTCAACGACACGATCGCGAAGACCTCAGATGATTGTGCGCAACCTCGAAGACGACGTCGGTGACAAGCTCCGTACACTCGCCGCGGAACACGGGCGCAGCATGGAGAAGAACCTCGTGAGATTCTTCGCGAGGCCACCTGCAAGCGGCGCTCGACGACCATGGCCTCGGCACCCATCTTTCGAGATCGAGTTTGGACACATAGATTCCCGAAGGGGAGACGGCGTACAGGACTCGGGGATGCCTTCAGGGCGTTGACGACCGAAGAACTCGCGGGCGAATCCTCGCGTTCGACGCAAACGCGGCTCTCGTCGCCGGGGCCTGCGCGCGCTGGACGCTCGGTGATCAACGTGCCCGGCGGACGACGCTTCGCGCCACCGCGGAGACCACGTCGCCGGCGATGATCAGGGCTGAGCCCAGCAGGACGAAGAGCACGATCTCATCGTGGCGGTCGCCCGCGCCGGCTTGGAGGATTTCTTTGCCCAGGCCGGCGGCGCCGAGGAGGCCCAGGACCGTGGCTTCGCGGACGCAGGTTTCCCAGCGGTAGAAAAAGTACAGCAGGAAACGGCCCTGGGCGGCCGGGTACAGAGCGACCGTTGCGATCTGGGTTCGCGAGGCGCCCAGGGCGCGCAGGGCGCGTGGCGTTCTGGCCGGCAGGTTCTCTATGACCTCGGCGTACAGGCGACCCAGGATGCCTGTGTTGTGAATGGCGAGCGCGATGACCGCGGGCCAGGCGCCCAGGCCGAGCAGGGTCAGCAGCAGGAACGCCCAGATCCACTCCGGGATCGCGCGCGCGAAGATGTAGACCAGCCTGGTTGCCCACACCACGACGCGCCAGGCGTAGGTGCGCCAGCGCGTGGGCGGACTTGCGCCGGGCAGGAACGGTTCCGGGTGGGCGACGTTGCGCGTCGCGAACAGGCACGTCAGGAGCGCGATCAAGCCGGCGAGGCAAATCGCGGCGACGGACAGAGCGAGCGTGCCGAGGACAGCGCGGCGACCGACGCCGTCACCCAGGGTCGTTTCGAGCCAGCCGCCGAAGACACCTCCGTCCCAGGGCTGTTCTTGCAAGGGGTACGGCCGCACCTCGCCCAAAAAGCGCGTGACGTTGGCCTTGGTGCGCTGGCGAAACAGCTTGCCGAGTTCGAGTTCCGGACGCGTCCAGGCAAACGCCGTCAGGGCGAGCAGGACGATGCCGGTCCAACGCGCGAAGCGGTTGCGCGGGCGGCGGGAGCGCAGCGCGCGGATGGCTTCGTCGCGATCGACCGGGGTCATGCCGCCACCGTCCGGTGCCGCAGCGCACCACTCCACAGGTCGGCGACGATGACCAGCGCGAACAGCGCGTACAGGTACGTCCAGACTTCGCCGTAGTAGTGGACCTTGAACGACTGCTTGATGAAGTGGCCGAGGGTCTCGACGCCGAAAAAGCCGAGCACCGCCGACGCGCGCAGCGCGCATTCGAAGCGATAGAACGCGTACGACGCCATGTCCGGCAGCGCGCCGGGCAAGAGCCCGAGAAAAAACACCTGCGCGCCGCCCGCACCCGCGCCGCGCAGTGCATGTCCCGCCGAGCGCGGAGCCTCGTCGATCATCTCCGAAAAGATCTTGGCGAGCGTGCCGCCGTACGGCAGTGCGAGGGCAAAGACGGCGTTGGCGTTCGACAGCCCGAACGCCGCCAGAAACAGCGTCGCCCAGATGATCTCGTGCACCGACCGCAATAACGCAATCACCAGACGCGCGGTGCCAAAGATCAGCGGCCCGATCACCCGCCGCAGTCGACGCCAACTGCGGCTGGCCGGATCACCGGTCCACCACGCACTCGATGCAAAAAAGCCAAGCACGACGCCGACCACAAGCGCGAGGCTCATGCCTGCAAGCGCAAACAGAACGGTGAGCCACGTGCCGCGCAGCGCCTGGAGCGCGATGTTTTGGCCGGAGCCCCCCTGTGATTCGACCGCAGGCGAAAATGCCGCCGAGAAAAACTCGACGAAATTGCCGAGGCGGTTCTTATTGGGCCAGAGTTCGGCCGGCCCAAGCCCGAGGTACCAAGCCGCCCAAACCCCAGCCCCCGCAATCGCGAGGATGACCAGCCCACGCCGACCGACGTGTCTCATGCGCTGGCCTCACCGAGCTCCGACCAACAAGAAGAGCCAACGGACGGCGATGTTCCTGAGTCCCCGCTCGTGCGCGCGTTCAGTAGGTAGCGCTTGCTGCGCACAGCCGCGCGTGCGGTTCGGATGACCGTCCTGGCGTCGTTACCGGAGAAAAAAACACGGAGGGCCACGGAGGGCCACGGAGAGGAGGAAAGGAGGTGCTGGCTGTTGTGTCGCTCGCCGTGGAGGACGTCGTTCGCGCTTGCCGTTGTCGTTGAATCGTGCCGGGGACCCCTCCGTGGTGCTCCGTGGCCCTCCGTGTTCAATTCTTCGTGTACGTCTACCCGCGGGTTCTCGGTTGGACTACCGTCGTGCGTCCAATCCAGGGCCGGTGCCGCGCCAGGCTTGGAACGAATCAGGTAGCGCTTGCCGTGGACGTGACCGTGGTCAGTTCGGACGACCGCTTCGGGGGCGGTGTCGGAGAAAGAAACACGGAGGGCCACGGAGGGCCACGGAGAAGAGGACATGATGCAATGACCGTCGTGTCGTTTGCCCTCGGTACTGCTCGACTTCCGGCGTGGGAACTGAGGGTGGTTCGGCGTCTCTTGTGCGTGTACGCTGCGGAAAGTTTGATAGAGCACGAGCAGCTGACGTCCCAGATCCTGGGTGCTGCCATCGAGGTCCACAGTGTCCTCGGTCCGGGGATGCTCGAGTCCGCCTACGAGGCGTGCCTGTGCCATGAACTGGCGTTGCGGGACCTGGCCTTCGAATGTCAGGTTCAGATCCCCGTGGAGTACAAGGATGTGCGGCTCGATTGCGGCTACCGCGCCGATGTGATCGTTCAGGGCGCCGTGCTGCTGGAGCTCAAGGCGATTGGACGCCTGGGCCCGATTCATGAAGCGCAGCTGATGACGTACCTCAAGCTGTCGGGCTGCAGGGTTGGGTTGTTGCTTAACTTCGGCGAGCTTCGCCTGAAGGACGGCATCATCCGTCGAGTGGTTGGCTAGCTCGCCTTGGGATCTGCCATTCGTGCTTGCCGCTGTCGTGGAGCTGTGGCGGGGTCTCCTCCGTGGTGCTCCGTGGCCCTCCGTGTTCCACTCTTGGCGCGCGAATTGTCGAGCGTGTTCGGATATCGGGCTCCGCTTCTCGGCAACCACCGCCGCGCTCCTACGCCTTCAGCATTTCGTCGCGCTCTAGGTTGTAGAGGGCTTCGAAATCGCCGTCCGTCAGCTTTGCCGTGGGTTGGTCGAATCGGATCTGGCCGCTTCGCATGCCGATCAGACGGGGGAAGAATTCGCGGGCGAGGTCGAGGTTGTGCAGGCTCATGCACAGCGCGAGTCCGCGTTCGCGGCAGACGTCGGTGAGGAGGGCGACGGTGTCGCGCGCGCGGGCGGGATCGACGCTCGATACCGGTTCGTCGGCGAGCAGTGCTTCCGGTTCCTGGTACAGCGCCCGGGCGATGGCGACGCGTTGGCGTTGGCCGCCCGACAGCGTGTCGGTGCGTTCGTAGAGTTTTTCAGGGATGCCGACGCGCTCGAGGATTCGGTGCACCTCGTGGACGGCGTCACGCGGCGGGAAAAACACGTGGCGCAGCGAGCCGAAGAATCCCTGGTCGCCGACGCGTCCGGACAAGACGTTTTGGATCACGCGCAGGTTGGGCACGAGGCTCAGGTCCTGATGGATGAAACCGATGCGCGCGCGCACGCCGCGCAGTTCGCGCGGGGGCATCTCGCGCAAGGACCGGCCGAGGACGGCGATGTGGCCGCCCGTTGAGCGAACCGTGCCGTTGAGCAGGCGCAGCAGCGTTGTCTTGCCCGCGCCGCTCGGACCAACAACGGCGACGGCCTCGTCCGTGGCGATCGTCAGGTCGATGCCGTGAACGGCCGCTGTTCCGTTGTACGAAACAGCGGCCTGCTTCAGTTCGAAGGCGTGGCTCACCGCAACAGTTTCAAGGACTTCGCGACGGCGGCGATGCCCTCGAATTCCTCGTCCTTCGCCGGGATCATCTTCTTGCGGCCCATGACGGACAGGAGTTCGGCGGGGAGCGCCAGGAGAGCGGCTTGCAGCTTCTTCGTGAAGCCCTTGCTGTACCGGGTTTCAAGGTCCGGGTGGGCGGTCCAGTTGTAGTCGGCGTAGTCCGGGGTCACCCAGATGATGCGGCACTTGGCGGGGTCGAGCTTGCCGTCCGCGACCATCGAGTCGTACGTGTTGAAGTTGAGCGCGCCGGCCTGCACGCTGCCGCTTTCGACGGCCTTCGCCGTGCTGTCGTGCGCGCCCGAAAAGCCGACCGCCTTGAAGAACTTGTCGGGCGCCATCCCGGTCGCCTCGCGGATGTGGAATTCCGGCATCAGGCGGCCGGACGTCGAGCGCTCCGAGCCAAACGTGAACGTCAGGCCCTTGAGCTCCATCGGGAAACTGTCCGACCTCTTGAGGCCCGTGTCCCGGTGGGCGACGAAGTACGACCTAAACGTCGGGTCAACGGCACCTTGCGCGATCGCGTGCGCGCCGGGAACCGCGGACCGTACCTGGCAGCCGGTCAGGCCCCCGAACCAGCCGAGGTGCACATCGCCGTTCTTAAACATCTGCACGCTCGCGCCGTAGTTGGTCGCGGCCTTGTACTCGACCGGCACACCGAGCGCATCGCCGAGCGCCGTAGCGACCTTGCCGAACTTCTCCTTGAGTTCGGTGGAGTCCCGATCCGGAATCGCGGAGAAATAAAGGGTCGGCTTGCCGCCCGAAGAGGCATCGCCGTCCGTTTGCTCTTCTTCGTTACAGCCGCAAGAAAACGTTAGAAATGCTGCAAATAGGGTCAAAAGGGGAAGTCGCATCGGGTTTTCCTCTACTGGGTCACCGGGTTATCGGCAAAACAGATAATCAGTATCGGTTAATCCGGTATGGTAGCCGCTGCGCTACTTCTTGGCGTCTTCTTTTGCCTTTTTGGGATCCTTGGCCTTCTCTTTCTTGTCGTCCTTGCCTTTCTCCGGCTCCTCCACCTCGGTCGAGCCGCGGAGTTCGAAGCGGGAGAGGTAGGGCTGGTAGCGGTAGAACGTTTCGAGGGTGAGGATGGCCATGCAGGTGGAGTAGATCGTGCCGCCGGTCAAGCCGCTGACGAACTGTGCCTTGGGCATTTTCCACGAACCGTGTTCACAGCCGGAGCGCTGCTGGTTGCGCAGGACGTCCTTGATGCACTTGTCTCGCCAGCGGGTCCAGTAGCGGCCGCCCATCTGGTACATCGCGAGCGAACCGTAGTACCAGGTGTACGGATAAAAGCCGATCTCGCGTTCGAGCCCCGTCGTGTAGCCCGGCGTGTGGCTGGCCATCTGGTTGGCGGCGCCGATGCAGAACGGATGCGCGCGGGTCCAGCCGAGCCAGACGCGGCAGAGCAGGCCGATGGCCGACATCGCCGGCGTGTAGAGCCGGGGCGGCTGGTACCAGGTCTTGATCTTGAAGTGGCGCAGCTTGCCGCGACGGTCGCGCGACACGTCGATGAAGTAGCGGTTGTCTTTCTTGAACTGGTCCGGCACGAACAGTTCGAACTCGCCGGGCGGCACGGGGTCGCAGGCCTTGTCCAGCCACGCCTCCGACGCCACAAAGATCTGTTCGGGCATGTCGAGGCCCGCGTGGCGTGCTGAAATGCACGCGGTCAGGATCCACGACATTACGGACGTGTCGGTCCCGTCCGAGCGCACGCGGTAGCGCCAGGTGCGGCCCGGGTATTGGATTTTCACGAGATAGTCGAGGACCCGCTGCGCACCGTCGCCCAAGAAGGGATCGCCCGTCAGCGCGTAGCCGTCGCACAAGGCCTGGCACATGATCGCGGCTTCGTACGAGAACGTCCAACCCTTCTCTTCATGGCTGCCGTCGTAGTCCTGGTGCGACATCATGTATTCGAAGCCGCTCTGCACGACATCGCGGTAGGGACCGTACTGGTGCGTGTAGCCCGCGCCCTGGTAGGCGAGAAGCGCGAGTCCGGTGTACGCGAGGGGCCGGTTGCGGATGCCGCCCGAACTGGCGCAGTCTTCTTCGTACGTGCAGTTGTCGTGGTACGTCGAGCCGTTCCAGCCGCCGTCCTTATCCTGGTGGCGGGCGAGCCACAGCAGGCCGGCCTCAACGGCGGCCTCGGTCTTGGGCGAGACGCCGAGCTCCTTGACGTCCTTGACGCGCCGCCGGTTCGCCGTGCGGTCGACCGGTTTGGGATCGAACGACACCTTGCCGCCGACGACCTTGAACCACTCGCGCCAGATTTCCGGCTTCGGGTCGTAGTAGTGGCCGGTCAGCTTTTCCAGGCCGCGGAGCACGTCGAGTTCAAGCCCGCGGTTGCCCTTCGCCCTCTCGAGCAGTGTTACGAGAGCCTGAAAGCTCGTGGGGTCCTTGAGGTTGCCCAGGCCGATCAGGGCGACACGGCTGCGCGGTGCAGCGCGGTTCTTGGCGTACTCCGTCAGATAGAAGTCGCGGATCTCTTGCCGGCGCGTCTTCACGTTGTTGAGTGCGCGTTGGGCGAGTTCGCGCCGGACCGGGTCCTTCGTGTCCAGGGAGGCGCTCTTGAGCGCGGGTACAACCGCGTCGGGCGGATCCTTGATGACGCACTGGATGGCCCAGTAGCTCGGTTCGTCACCCCGTCCGATCGCGGAGACGACTCCGTCCAGTACGTCCTCGACGCCGGAGCGGCGCAGGGCGAGCCAGGCGGCGACCACGTTGCGCCAGCCGTGTTCCGATGTCGCGCCCCGCAGCAGCGCGGGACCGTAGTTCTTCACCTTGCGCAGGCCGATCATGTCGTACGCGACTTCGCGCACGCGCGGCGACGGCGCCTTGAGCGCGAGGTCGAGCAGCTTCCGGTCGGGCCGTGAGGCCAGCCGCAACGCGCACTTGACGAGTGCGTGAAACGAGTCGTGCGTAGAGCGCTTGATGAGCAGGGCCAGCGCGCGGTTGCCGAAGGACTCTGCCCCGCTCATGCGCGACAGGGCGAGCGCGCACGAATCGCCGACGCGCTCCTTGTTCGCCCGCTGCACGCGTTTGAAGAGCGCTTCCATGGTCGGCTGATCGCTCTTCAGGTGCGCCAGGGCAAACGCCGCCGCGATCGCGACACCGCCGCGCTTCGACCCGAGCAGCTTGAGCATCAACGGCCGCGACTTTTCCTCGCGGCGCGCGCCGATTCCGCGTAGCGCGTTCGCCGCGACGAGCGGCCGGCGGTCCTTCGCCAGTGCCTCGAGGATTTCCCGCCCGGGAGCGCCCGGAATCTGCTCGGCCATCATGCCGACGCGCACCAGTCGCCAGGGCACCTTCTTGTTCACCTTGAGCTGCTTGGCGATGAGCTTGGCTGCCGCCTTGTCGCCAAGCGCGAGCAGCGCCTTGCCGGTCAGGATCGCGTGCTTCGGCCTCCGGGTGCGCGCGCCGAACTCGGCGACGGCCGCGAGCAGCTTGCGGTCGTTCGTCTCAACGAGCAGCTCAAGCGCCTCCGGCACGGTTGCCGGGTCCTCGATCTTGAGTGCCCCGAGCGCGCGCTCGATGTCGGGCGGCACATCCTTGGCGCCGATCGGGGTACACAAAACGAGGAACAGGAGCAGGCGACGGGACCGCATCGCCCTAGGGTATCCTGCTGCGCACAATGCGCGTGGTCTTGCTTCTGCTCGTTTTGGGTGCGTGCGCCGCGCCTCGTTCGCCTGTTCGCACCCTGGAAGATATTTTCGAGCCCCCGCCGGACCGCGCGCCCTTCCGATTCCGGTTCTCGCCGGACGGCAGCCGTCTCGCCTATCTGCGCCCCCGCGCCGGCAGCCGCCTCGCCGACCTGTGGGTCCGCGACGTCCAGCCGATCGGGAAAGAGCGGCTTGTCCTGAGCGCCGATGCAACAGAGCAACTGACCGCGGCCCAAAAAGCCGCGCGCGAGCGCCGCCGCGACCGCACCCGGGGCGTGGGCAGTTTCCGGTGGCGTCCGGACGGCAAGGCCGTGCTGATCGCGCGCTCCGGCGACCTGTTCGAACTCGCGCTGGGGACCGGCAAGCTCACGCGCCTGACCAACACCAGGAAAGCCGAGCGCAACGCGCGCTGGTCGCCCGACGGCAAGGCGCTCGCGTTCGTGCGCGACCGCGACCTGTACATCCGGCGCGGCGCGAAAGAAACCCGCCTTACCCAGGCCAAAGACACGCAGTGCGGCCTCGCCGAGTTCATCGCCGCCGAAGAGCTCGGCCGCCACGAAGGATTCTGGTGGTCGCCGCACGCGCGACACATCGCGTACGTCGAGTACGACGAGCGCGCCGTGCCTGAGTTTTCGTGGCACGACTATCTCCCGGTCCGCGGCAAGACGGTGAGCCGCAAGTACCCCCGCGCCGGTGACGCCAACGTCAAATGGACCCTGTGGGTGGGAAACACGAACCAAAAAGGCAAACGGACGGCGATGTCCGTCACGCCCGGGAACGCCGAGTACTTGGTGCGCGTGCAGTGGACCCCGGACGGCGCCCTCGCCGTACAGACCGCGAACCGCGCACAGACCGAACTCACTCTCTGGCGCTGCGACCCCGCGACGGGCAAGGCCCAAAAACTCCTGATCGAACGCGACGACGCGTGGGTCCGCTTTCATCGCGACCTGCATTTCCTGCCCGACGGCCGCTTCACCTGGACCTCGGAAGCATCGGGCTGGAACCGGCTCTATCTTGTCTCCGCCGACGGCAAGACGCGGCGTGCGCTGACCGACGACGGCTGGGAAGTCGCCCGCGTGCACCACGCGCAGCCCGGCCGGATCCTGTTCACCGGTTCGCGCAAGAACCCGCGGGAACGCCACCTGTACTCGGTCGATCTCAAGACCGGCGCCGTCGAGAACCGGGGCGGGATGAACGGCTGGCACAGCGTTGTCGTGGCCCCGGATGGCCGGTCGTTCGTGACGACGCACTCGAGCGGCTCCGCGGGATCCACGGCACACCTGATCCCGATCGACGGTCTTGGGGCCACCAACCTGGGCGGCGCGAAGTGGGCCGACGGGCCGGGCGCGGAGTTCCTGACCGTCCCCGCCGACGACGGCACGCCGTTGCCCGCGATGCTGATTCGCCCCGAGGGCCGTCCGCGCGCGGGTCTCGTGTTTTGCTACGGCGGGCCGGGCGCGCACCTGATCGCCGACCGGTGGGGCGGGTCGCGTTTCTTGTGGCACCGCCGCCTTGCGCAGCGCGGCTACGCCGTGCTCACCGTCGATAACCGCGGCTCAGGCGGCTACGGACGCGACTACTGCCGCAAGGTCGCGGGCCAACTGTGCGACTACGAGGTGCGCGACCAGGCCGCCGCGGCGCGATGGCTCAAGAAGAAGTTCGGTATAGACCGCGTCGGCATCTGGGGCTGGTCGTATGGCGGAACCCTGTCGCTGATGTGCGTGCAGGAGCGCCCCGACGCGTTCGCCTGCGCCATTGCCGTGGCGCCGGTCACGGACTGGCGCGACTACGACACCGCGTACACCGAACGCTACCTCGGCCTCCCGAAACAGAGGCCCGACGCCTACGCGGCCGCGTCGCCGATCACGAGAGCGCACAAGCTGAAGCGCCCGGTATTTTTGGCCCACGGCATGGCGGACGACAACGTCCACTTCCGCGGCGCAATGGCCTACCTCCACAAAGCCCAAAAAGCGGGCGTCACGATCGACCAGGATTTTTGGCCGAAGGGAGCCCACGGCATCGGCGACTGGCGCGCCCGCGTCGTGCTGTTTCGCAAGATTGAGTCTTTCTTGGATATGCACATCGCGAAAACCCGCTGAGCGGATTCTCGTCAGCCCCTGGGAGAAAACGCGAAGCGGATTTTCAGGTTGCGGTACGATCTGGCAACCACATGACGGTCGTCGCGCAACCCACGCCCAACCCCTCCGCGTACAAGTTCACGCTCGAAGGGCACCGGTTCGATGCACCCCAGACCATCGACGCCGGGTCGGCTGCGGGCACACCGTTCGAGGGGCTCTTTGCGCTGTCGGGCGTGGTCAGCGTCTTCGCGACCGCGGACTTCGTGACGATCATGAAGGCGCCCGATGCGTCCTGGGACGCCCTCCTCGAGCCGGTGCGAGCGCACCTGGCGGGCGCATTTACATAGCCGCGTATAGTGCGGGGTTCCGTGCAGCCCCTTCTCAAAACGCTTCTTTGGACGATCGGTACTGCCGTCGTCGTGTTTTCCGTCACTTCGCTGGCGGGGTACTTTTTCTTGACCGGGCATGAGAACGCCCATGCCGTCACGATTCTTACGAAGCACTCGGGCGCGGTCGTTTCGATCTATGCGCGCATCCTGCTCGGCTACGTGCTGGCGGGCGGACTGCTCGGCTTTTTTCTGCATCCGTTCGTGCGCGGGTGGAAGGCGGCGCTGGCCCTGCTCGGAATCGGCGCGCTGGCTCTGCTGCACACCCTGACCGACGAGACGCACCTGCTCTACGGGCCCGTGCAGAGTCTGTTTTGTGCGGTGCACGACACGCTGCCGGCGTGGCTGCGCAATCTCTATGAACCGTGGTTGCTTGAGCTGGCGTTCGGGCTGTTTGTTCTTTGGTCGCTGCATCGCTGGACCTTGAAGGTTCCTCTGCGCTGGAAGGCCGGCGTGGCTGTCGCGGTCGTGGGCGTCGTGGCGTTTCAGTTCCTGCCCGAGACTTACGCTGCCGGCGAGCCCGGGAAGCGGCCGACGTGTTTCTTGCTGATCGCGACGGACTCGTTGCGGGCTGATCACCTGTCGTGCAACGGGTACGAGCGCAAGACGTCGCCGCACATCGACGCGCTGGCGGCGCGCGGTACGAACTTCCAGAACTGCCTCGTGCCGACCGCGAGTACGCACGAGTCGTGGGTGACGCTTTTTGCCTCGAAGGAGCCGCGCGAGCACGGACTGCGGCACATGTTTCCGACACGGGCGCAGTGCGAGAACTTGCGCGACGAGCAGGTGTGGCTGCCCAAGCTGCTCGGAGCCAACGGCTACAAGACGGGCGCGATTGGCGGCTGGTGCGGAACGACCTTCGGCCTGATCGACATGGGCGTCGAGCACATCGATGTTTCCGAGTCGCAAAACCACAGCGCGTTGATCGCCGAGGCGGCGTTTACCAACCACCTGCTCGCGGCGGCGTTTCTCGACAACCCGGTCGGGCGCGCGATGCTCCCCGAGCTGAACCGCGTCTCGTTTACCCGCAGCGCCGGAGCGATCACCGGTCGGGCGCAGCGCTGGCTCGCGGACCGAGCGCGCGGCGACGAGCCGTTTTTTCTCACGGTCGTCTATCACGTCACGCACCTGCCCTACAGCGCGTCGTATCCGTACTACACGGTCTTCACCGACCCCGACTACCGCGGGCGCAATCGCTACCGGATCGATTTCAAGATCGACGAGATGATCCAGCGCGGGTTCGACCACGACTTGACGGCCGCGGAAAAACAGCACATCAAGGATCTCTACGACGGCACGGTGCGCGAATTCGACGACCAGGTCGGTGCGCTGGTGCAGTCGCTCAAGGATCTCGGGCTCCTTGAAAACACGATCGTCGGCGTGTGGGGCGACCACGGCGACGATCTCTACGAACACGGGACAACACTGGGACACGGCGTGACGCTGTTCGGCGGCGATCAGGCCAACAAGCCGCCGGCGGTGTTCGCCGGTCCCGGCGTGCCGCATCGGACCGTCAAGAAGCTCGTCCGCGAGATTGATCTGGCGCCGACCTGGCTGGGCTGGCTCGGACACGAGGCGCCCAAGACATGGAGTGGCATCGATCTGCGCGGGGACATTCCGGATTTCACGGTGAATCTGGAGACGTCCTACCTGCTCTACCGGCAGCCCGTGCCGGATCTCTTGCCCGGCGAGAAGGTGAAGGAGTTCCCGCAGTTCGACCAGGCCACGTTCATCGACGACAGCTTCGATGGCAACCTCGTCCTGCGCCCCGAACTCAACGACGCGCTGATCGCGACCAAGTGCCTCGCTGTCCGTCGCGGTCCCTGGAAACTCATCTCGGTACCGGGCGAAAACGGTGCGATTCTGCGGCTCTTTCACTTGCCGAGCGATCCCGAGTGCAAGAAAGACCGGCGCGCCGATCAGCCCGGAGTGTTGAAGGAACTCCTGCTCGAGCTCCCGGAGCGTGCGCGTTGAAGGTTTCTGACGAGACGGTCCGCCGCCGTCTCGAACTCCCGCTGGGCGACTGGAGCACGACGCCGGGACTCCGCGACAGCGCGGTGCTCGCGATCCTCGTCGAGCGCGACGGCGAGGACCACGTTGTCTTCAACCGGCGCCGCGACGACCTCCCGTTTCATCCCGGCCAGGTGTGTTTCCCCGGCGGCGCGCGCGAAGGCGACGAGGACGCCGTGGCGTGCGCTGTGCGCGAGACGTGCGAGGAAATGGGGCTGGAGCCCGGCGACCTCGACGTGCTGGGCCGGCTCCCCGACCGCGTGTCGATCTCGGCGTTTCGCATCGCGCCGTTCGTCGCGCGCCTCCGCTCCCCGCGCCCCTACATCCTCCATGAGGCGGAGGTCGCCGAAGCCTTCGAGATCCCCTGCCGCGACCTGACGCGCCCCGAAGGCTGGGGCTTCACCGAAACCTCGCACCCCCTGG
Source organism: Planctomycetota bacterium (assembly GCA_021776735.1). GTDB lineage: Bacteria > Planctomycetota > PLA2 > PLA2 > PLA2 > JAJFFH01. The sequence continues at coordinate 47,412 of JAJFFH010000066.1, forward strand.
CGCGTTATCGCCACGTACCGTTCTTCAGGCACGGCGAGCGTCGCGTCTGGGGCCTGACCGGCATTCTCCTCCGCGACGTTGTCACCCTCGTGATGGGCTACGCCCCGCCGGTCTAGCTCGCGGGTTTGACCTCATAGACGACGCCGTCCAGCACGAAGACGACGTGGGTACCGAGCGCCAGGACGCGGGCCAGCTTGGGGTGTTTGTCCAGCAGGTCGAAGTACTCGTCCGAGAACGTTTCGATGCAGGTTGGCTTTTTCTTGCCGTCCCAAGCGGCGTCGACCCAGCGCTTTTTTGTCGTGTAGTGATAGACCCGACTGCCGATCGTGCGCACATGCATGTGGGTTTCGGCGCGGGCGGAGTCCTTGGCCTTCTTGAGCGACTTGGACGCGGAGACGCTGTCGCGCGGCATGCCGGGCGTGGTCGGACCGGAGGGAGCAGAAGGGGGGGGCGGGGGCGGCATCGGGTCGCTTGGGTCGCGCAGGTTGGGCGGGATGCCGCCGTTCGGGCCGCGGAACGCGCCGCCGTGACCGCCTCCACCGCCGCGCCCGCCCTTGCGACTGGCGAAGTGTAGCGGGCCGCTGCTCACACCGGTCCCGCCTCCTTCGGCGGCCAGATGGGCGGTGTATGGCGTGACGAACGCGTGTCGGATAGCCAGCGCCCTGATCTCGGTGACGAGTTCAGCGTTGGCACCATGCAGGCGCACATGGTCGAGCAGATAGGCGACCTTGCGTTGCGCCCAGATGCGTTCGAGTCCGGTGTCGTCGTCGCGACCGCTCAGCGTGCCGCGAAAAACGTACGTCACCTTTTCCTTGCCGCGCATGCCGCGCAGCGTCAGTTCGATCGGGCCCGGTTTCGCATAGCGGCCGAGGAGCACGATCTCGCCGCCCGCGAACAGGTCGCGCAGGGGGCGTGGGTAGACGCCCTCGACCCCTTCGCTGGTTTCGAGTGTCAGGCCGGTCAGCACCGGCTGATCGACGGACTGGAAGAACCGCGCGACAACGCTGTCGATGCGTTCATGCGCGCCGACGTATTCGCGCACGCCGCGGGTCTTTTCCGCGAGCCGGTCCAGCAGCCGCACGTCGAGGTCGCTGCCGACTCCGAAGGTGAACACGCGCGCACCGCCGCGGTTCGCCTGCAGCGCCCGTTTCAAGATCACGTTACCGTCGCGTTCGCCCACGGTCGGGCGGCCATCGGTCAGCAGCACCACCATGGACAGGCGTTCTTCGTCGGCTTTGGTCAGCGCCAACGACGTATCGATTGCGTCCGCCAGAGCGGTGCTTCCGCCTGCCACGCGCGCCGCGATCCAGGTCGCGGCTGCCTTCTTGTTTGCCGGAGTCGCGGCGATCAGTTCGCGCCGAAACGGCCTGACGTCGGTGGCGAACTCGATAACGTTGAAGCGATCCTCCTCGCGCAGCATCGTGATGCCCTGTTGCAGCGCCCGTTTGGCCTGCTCCAGCTTGCCGCCGTTCATCGAGCCGCTCGTGTCGAGGACGTAGACGATGTCGCGCGGCGCGACTTTCGTGTCGGCCCAGACCGTGCGCGGGCTCAGGACGGCGAAAAACGTCCCGGCGCGTCCGGAGGGCTTGCCGGATGCGAGCGTGAAAGCGATGTCGCCGCCGCCGCGGCCCAGCAGCAGCACGAAGTCCGCCTTGTGCCGGAAGTTCTCGACCGCGCACTTGGCGACGGCGGTGCGCGCATCCTTGCGTGTGACGGCGATCTTGTGCGAGGGCGAGCGCAGCGTGCGCAGCTCGCGTTCTCCGGTCACGATGACGTTCACGATCGCTACGTCCGTCGGCGTGTGGTTCAGTCCGTCGGTCGCGAGCGGATAGCGCCATGCGGCCGAACCCGCGTCGTCACGAAGCACCTCGCGATACGTCAGCCGCACCGTCACCTCGCCCCGTGCCGGAATCGGGTAGACGCGTGCACGAAACAGCCCGCGGCCAACGTACTCCAGCATGGCAGGGTCGCGCTTCTTGCGCACGATCGCGCGGTAGATCGCCCGCGCGTGCGCGGCGTCGAGCACCTCGCCCTCGAGCGTCTTGTCGCCGACCGTCAGCGAAAGCTCGCCGACCACGGCATCGCGCGGCAGCGCGAAGAGGTAGACGCCCTCCTGCTCGGTCGGCCCCGTGTTGGCAAACGTCTGCTCGACGGCCACGCGGGCGATGCGGCCGTCGATGCGCGCATCGACGCGGTGGGTCTTGAGACGCACCGGCGGACCCTTCGCCACGATGCCCTGCGCGTGCGCGGGCCCGGCGTACGCAAAGAGCGCGGCAAGGCAAAACAGGATCGCCGGGATGGTCGATGAAATCGGACGGGAGAAAGTGAGGGGGGCGGGGGCAGGGCGGTCGGCGTCGCGCATGACGACCTCGAATGCAAACCCGCGGCCATGCGGCGTGCGTCGCGCGTTGCCCCCCGCACCCCCTGATTTTGCGGGTGTTTGCTCCGAATTCCGGGACAAGGCGGTAACGGGTGCTTCCGCGGCTACACGTCGCCGCCCAGTTCGCGTACGGCATCGACGGGGCCGATGACGATCAGCGCGTCACCTGCCTGCAGGACCATGTCGGCCTGCGGCAGCAATCGCGTTTCGCCGCCGTTGGAGGGACGCACGACGGTGAGGACGTTCAGGCCCGTCTTCGACCGCAGGCCGGTCGAGGCGAAGGTCTTGCCAACCATGTCGGGCGGCACCTCGATGCGGCCGAGGACATGGCCGGCGGGGATTTCGACGTAGTGCTGGGCGCCTTCCTGCTCGACGAATTTTGCGCGCAGGTCGCGGTTGTCAAGGACCTCGACGGCGAGGTGGGACAAGACGTCGCGGCGATCCACGACGCCGACGAACCGCTCGGTCTCGCGATCGACGACCGGCATCTCGTGGGCGTCCGGGCTGTCGAAGCGCGGCATGATGTCGGCGAGGCTTTGGTCGCGATAGCAGTGCGGCACGTTCACGAGCAGGTCGGCGGCGATGACCGCGGCGCCGAGCTCCTGGTCGGTCAGGAAGTTCTTCACGTCGTGGAGACGGATCACGCCGCGGAACTCGCCCTTGAGCCCGGCGACGTACACGTAGTCTCGGCGCGTTTTCCGGAACCGCTCGACGATGACCTCGAACGTGGCGCGCATGGGTACGGTGTCCTTTTCCTCGCGCATCACGTCCTCGACCTGCGTCGTCGCCAGCGCGGTTTCCTCGATGCCTTCCGGAACGGGGATGCCCTTGCGCTTGAGTGCGGCGACGTACACGCCCTCGAGCCCGAGCTTGCGCGATGTGAGTTGGGCCGCGACAACCGTCAGCATCAGCGGCATCAGCAGGGCGGTCTCGCGCGTGAGCTCGAACAGCAGGAAAATCGCCGTGATGGGCGCCTGGGTGACGGCGGTGATTGCTCCGGCCATGCCGACGACCGCATAGTGGAGCGGGTTCGAGACGAGGCCTGGTGCGATGAACTGGGCGGCCTTACCGACAAACAGGCCCAGGACAACGCCGACAAAGAGGGTGGGCGTAAAAATGCCGCCGGAGCCTCCCGAGCCGAGCGTGACCGAGGTCGCGAAGATCTTCATCACGAACAGGACAAGCACGAATCCCAGCATCGGCCTGGCGGTTTGCAGCACGATGTTGACCGCCGCGTAGCCGTTGCCCCAGACCTCGGGAAGGAAGATGCCGATCAGGCCGAGGATCAGGCCGCCGAGCGGCAGGCGGAGAAACGGCGATGCCGGCAGGCGTTGGAACAGGCGCTCCACCCAGCCCATGGTCCGAATGAAGAACCACGCGCCGTATGCCGCAGCGACGCCGAGCAGGACGAAGATCACCGCCTCGCCGAGCCGTCCTTCCGTGAACGGAGGCAGGTCGTACAGCGGCGACTTGAGGAGTAGGCCGGACAAAAACGTCTGCGAAAAGAACTCGACGACGAGCGAAGCGACGATCGCGGCCACAACCACCGGGCCGAAGAACTCCGCGGCGAAGTTGCGCAGGACCGCTTCCAGGGCGAAAACGGCCGCCCCCAGCGGGGCAAAGTACGAGGCCGCCATGCCCGCCGCGATGCCGCAGCCCGCAAACAGTCCGAGCCGCTCGAACGGCACGCCCATCGTGCGGGCGAAGCGCGCTCCGAAACTGGCAGCCATATATGCATTGGGGCCCTCGCGGCCGATGGAGCCCCCTGTGACGATCAGGGCCAGGGACGCGAGGGCCCGCGAAACCGTGGCGCGGATGCTCAGGGTCTTCGCCGTGCGCAGGGTGACCGCCTCCATGACCTCGGCGGTTCCCTGGCTTGCGCGCCGGCGGGTCAGGAGCGTTTGGAGGAAGGCGGCGACGAGCGCTCCGCCCACCGGGATCAGGATGCAACTGATCCAGGATAGGCCGCTGGCGGCGTCCAGGAGGCTGCCCTCCCCGATAATGACGCCTTGCAGGGCGCGGCCGCCGGCCTGGAAAGCGCAGGCGACGAGGCCGCCGATAACGCCCACCCCCGCCGCAACCAGAAAGGTACGCGGACTCAAGGCCCAGGTCGCCCGGCGCTCTGCGCTCATCAACGCCGTCGAAGCTAACGCGTGCCCCCGACGGTTCAAGAAAGGCCGCCGGAGACGCACGAGATAGACCAAAGCAATAGTGGCGTGGCCTCGGGCTTTTGCTTTGGTTAAGTCCAAAGAAGTGTTACTTTGTCGGCCTTATGGCAAGACTCACGATTTCACTCGACCCCGCCGTGATCCGGGCGCTGAAGAAGGATCACGACCTCACGCTCGTCGTTTCGGCACGCGAGGCGGCCACGATGCCGTCCGGGAAACCGGTTGCGAAGAAAGGCCGTCCGGGCCGCCCCGCCGGTTCCAAGCCTGCGGCCGCCAGCGGCGCCGCGGGTCCCTATCGCCCGGGGAGCCTTCCCGCTCGCGTCTTGGAGTGGTCCCAGACCCGGAAGCGCCCGTTTGGCACCGAAGCGGTGCTCAAGAAGTTCAAGATGAAGCGCGCGCACGCGTCCATGATCTTGAGCAAGCTGTCCAAGGAAGGTCATCTCGATCGTCCCGCGCGCGGCAAGTACGTCCGCATCGTCTGACCTCCCAAGCACCCGTTCGCCCACAACCGGGCGGACCGGTTGACCGCGTCGGCGCCGCTCACGGCGGCCCGGCGCGGGTCGACGCGCCTGCATTACTGTGGATCACTGCGCAGCCCCCGCTCACCGGGGTAAAACGGGGGCTCCGGAGTAAAACGGGGGGCATGCAGGACACCCTTGAGACTCTCGGACTCAAAGAGGTCAATCCCGGCGCCTACGCCGGTGCCGCGCCGGAAATCGCGCCGGCCATAGAGGACGCAGCCAAGGACGGCGATGTTTTTGCATCCTACGCGCCTGCCACCGGCGCTCTTTTGGGTCAGGTTCGCAAGGCTACGACTGCCGACTATGACGCGGTGATTGGTGCGGCGCGCGCGGCTTTTCCGCGTTGGCGGATGTTGCCGGCGCCGCAGCGCGGGGAGATCGTGCGGCAGATCGGTGAGGCGTTACGCAGGCACAAGAGCGCCCTCGGCGCGCTCGTGGCGCTCGAGATGGGCAAGATCCGCTCGGAGGGCGAGGGCGAGGTCCAAGAGATGATCGACATCTGCGACTTCGCCGTCGGGTTGTCCCGTCAGCTCTACGGCCTCACGATGCACAGCGAGCGGCCGGGCCACCGCATGTACGAACAGTGGCATCCGATTGGCCCCGTCGGCATCATCACGGCGTTCAACTTCCCGGTCGCGGTGTGGGCCTGGAACGCGGCTCTGGCGTGGGTCTGCGGCGACGTGTGCGTGTGGAAACCGTCGGAGAAGACGCCGCTGACCGCCGTCGCGTGCCAGCTTCTGGCCCACGATGTGTTTTCGCGCCACGGGTTTTCGGAAGGAATCTCGGGTCTGCTCGTCGGCGACGTCGAAACGATCGGGGAGCGGATGGTCGCCGATCCCGCGTTTCCGCTGATCAGCGCGACCGGCTCGGTCCGCATGGGGCGGCGCGTCTCCCAGGTTGTCGGCGCGCGCCTGGGCCGGTCGCTTCTCGAACTCGGCGGCAACAACGCTCTCGTAGTCACGCCGAACGCGGATCTCGATCTGGCCTTGCGCGCGATTGCCTTCGGCGCGCTCGGCACCGCGGGCCAGCGCTGTACATCGACGCGCCGCGTCTTTGCCCATGCTTCGATCTACGACGACCTGAAGGCGCGGCTACTCAAGGTGTACGCGCAGGCCGAGGCCCGCATCGGGGATCCCCTCGACGAGGGAACCCTGGTCGGCCCGCTGATCGACCGCGAAGCTGTGGACAACGTGCTCGCCGCCATCGAGACGGTGAAGGAGCAGGGCGGCACGATCCTTTGCGGAGGCGAGCGGCCTGAAGGCGCAGCGTACGCGTCGGGGTGTTACATCAATCCGGCCATCGCGGAGATCGCGCCCGACGCCCCGATCGTCCACGAAGAGACGTTTGGCCCGCTACTCTATCTGTTGCGCTACGAAACGCTCGACGACGCAATCGCGCACCACAACGCCGTGCCGCAGGGCCTGTCGTCCGCGATCTTTACCCGCGACATGATCGAGGCGGAAACGTTCTTGTCCCACGGCGGCAGCGACTGCGGCATCGCCAACGTCAACATCGGCACGTCCGGTGCCGAGATCGGCGGCGCGTTCGGCGGCGAAAAAGACACCGGCGGCGGCCGCGAATCGGGCAGCGACTCGTGGAAGGCCTACATGCGCCGCCAAACCAACACCATCAACTGGACCCGGGAACTCCCGCTCGCCCAGGGTATCTCGTTCGATGTGTAAGGGGTAGGGTGGGCGGGGCCGAAACCCCCGCCCACACCATCCCTTCACCGGTTCGCGGTTCCCCCGCGAAGCGGGTAGGCCATCCGTCCGCGAGGCTCTCAACGGCGTCAGCCGTTGAAGCCAAAGACACTGCACCCGCGCGACCCCCGGTTCACCGGTTCGCGGTTCCTCGGCGAAGCGGGTAGGCCATCCGCCAGCGAGGCCTCAACGGCGTCAGCCGTTGAGGCAAGAGATATGGCTTAGCGGTTCATCCGCTAAGCGTGACCACACCATTCTCGACGCAGATCCGCTCCCCGTCGCGAGCAGCGGCGAAGATGCCGGCGCAGTTCACCGCCGCGGGCTTTTGTGCCTCGCGCAACAGGATCGACGCGTGGCTCAGTTCGCCGCCGATTTCGGCGACCACTGCGCGCACGCGCCCGAACACGACCGCCCACGACGGCTCCAGGGCCGGCACAACGAGAACGGCGTCGTCCGGCAGCGTGCGCCCGAGCACTGCACCCAGCTCGCGCGCCTTGTAGACCGTGCCTTCGACGCGTTCGGGATGCAGCGCGATGCCCGTGAACGTGCGGGTGCCGGAGGCGGGCGAGGGCGCCGCGCGCTGCTCGTGCATTTCGAGTGTGGCTAGGGACGCCGTGCCGGGGAGATCGAGTTGCGCGGCGGCCTCGTGACGGGCGCGGCTTTCGGCCACGGCGGTCGTGATATCGGGCCGCTCAATGTCTTCGCTTCGCAGCCAGAAGATCTCGTCGGGAGAGCCAAGGACGGCGATGCTTTTTTCGCGTAGCCGGCGGCGCAGCGGAACCCACAGACGCATGAGCTCGTCGCGAAACCATTCGCGCCGCCGATCGATCCAAAACCACGGCCGCCACCCGCGCGCCCCGGAGGCATCGTCAGAAGCATCGCCGTCCGTCTGCTTTTTTCCGGTGTGTTCCAGGTCCGCGAGGAGGGCCTCGCGCATCTCCCCAAAGCGCGGCCGCGACGGGTCGCTTTCGAGCGGACCGCGATGGCCGTACTCTTTCAGCCATGCGTCGAGACCGGCGGGGTTGCCGCGTAGCGCGTCGTAGTCGTCCATCATCGCCTCGGTGACGACGCGGGCGCGGCCCTTCAGCCGCAGTGCGCGGCGGATACGCGTGGTGCCGGAGAGGACGGCGTTGATGGCGAAGTTGGAGCGCAGCGCGAACGCAAGCGCGGCAGCGTTGGCCTCGAAGAGCTCCCGGAGGGTGCGGGCGCGGGCGATGCGGACGCGGGCCGTGCGCAGCCCGGCGGGCAGGCGGACCACGTCGGCGAGAGCGAGGACCTGCATGGCGAGGAGGCGCGGGGCGTTGCGGAGCATGCGCGGCAGATCGACGGAGCGGTCTTTCGCGCGGTCCCCATTCCCGCCGATACCTGCGCCGCCCACGCCGTCGGTGACGAACACGCGGGGCAGGCCCCACCGGTCCATCAGGCGAAAGAAGAACGAGAAGTTCATCCACGCGCGTTCCGCGAAGGCGACCGCGTACGGCTCGTCCCAGCGGGCGATGGCGCGATCGACGCGCGCGAACCAGAGCGGGGCGGCGCGGCCGGCGTGCGCGAGGACCGACACGATCCAGGGCGACGGCGGGTCGCCGAGGATCTCGCGGTGGTTGGCGAGCGACAGCGTCGGGTTGCGGCGGACCGCAAACAACGCCGGGCGCACCTGCAACAGCGTGTAGCCATCGCCGTCGCGCGCGTACTCGATGTCGAGCGCGCCCTCGCGGCCGGCGCCCCCCGTGCCCCCGGTCCGAAAGACCCTCCAGATGCGGTCGATCCAGGCGGACCATGCGTCACCGCGCTCGCGGTGGCCGCGCGTGACCTCGCCGCGCGCCCGGCCCGACGTGAGCGCCTCGTTGCTGCCCGCGGCCTCGGTGCGCTCGTACCACCACGCGTCAAAGAACGCGACCCCCGCGTGTTCGGGCGCGAGCAGCGGCTGCACGAACACCGCTCCCCCGACCGCGGTCGCGGCGACCCGGCGAACCGCATTGGCGAAGTCCTCTTGGCGTGCGACCGGCAGCGAAAGGCGCTGCCCAGCGTTCGAGGTCTGGTCCGTGTCTTCGTGCGGCGACGCGGAGCGAACGATCCACGGCGGCCCCGCCAACATGCCAGAGGGAGGCGGATCCGAGGGCGGAGGAGTAGAGGGGGGCGCGGGGGGAGGAGAGGAGGGATGTTCGGGCAGAGGAGCGGAGGGGACCGGTGCCCACACGGTCGGTGGCACGCGCAGCCCGCTCGCGTCCGCGCGGCGCAGCGTGTCGAGCTTGCCGACGCGCGGGTCAGCGAAGGTGTGTAGCTCTTGCCAAGGCATCGTGTATCTCACGGGCCCAGCCCGCGGGGTCGTCGATCATCGGGTAGTGGCCCCATTCCGGGAAAACGCGCTGCGGCCACTCGACGCCGAGAGCCGCGCGGGTCCACTCGAGTTCGCGTTGGCCGACGATGGTCTCGCGTCCGCCGAGCCAGACCTCGACGTGCCGTGTTTTCTCCGGCGTGAATTCGCGCTCCAGTCGACGAAGGAGCGTCGGCGTAAACCACAAAAAGAAGTCCGCGGTCGCGGTGCACGCGTCGTAGCCCGCAAAAAAGGCTGATCCGGGCGGGCTGTGGAAGTGACGGCCGACGAAGCGGCGCTGAAAACGACGCGAGCGGAGCAGCCGCACGCCGAGCCACCGCAGCGGCGGCACGCGCATAAGCCGCGGAAACCAGCGGTGCTCCAGACCCCACAGAACAGGCCCCTGGAGCACCAGGGGGATGTCGCCGACCACGCCGCGGGCGCGCAACGCCAGCGCGACCATGGCCCCGATTCCGGTCGCGTAGACAAGTGCCGTGGCCGGGGGCGGCTCGAGCGCGTCGAGAAACGCGTCGAGATCAGCCGCCCCCGGCCGGCCCTCGAATCCGGGGTATGGCGCCTCCGCGAGCGGCAGGTCGGGCACGACGGCGCGCACGCCGGCGAGTCGGGCCGTGCAATGCCCATTGCCGCCGAGAAACCAGATCGCGGTCCGCGCAGACTGCATGGCGCGCATTATTCACCACCGCACCCCAAGGAGACCGGTCGGATGGATTCAGATGGATAATGCGCGCCCATGATTCTCGTCACCGGTTCGTCCGGCCTGCTCGGTCGCGCGCTGATTCGTTCGCTTGGAGCGGACGGAATCGCCACGCGTCATTGCGACGTGGCGGACCGGACCGGTGATGTGACGGACGGCGATGCCTTGCGGCGCCTCGCGGCGGGTTGCGAAGGGATCGTCCATTTCGCGGCTGTATCCCGCGTCGTGTGGGGCGAACGGGACCCGGATGCCTGCCGCGCAACGAACGTCGAAGGAACCCGCCACGTCGTCGCCGCGGCGCGGGCAACGGGAGCATGGATCGTGTTCGCCAGCAGCCGGGAAGTCTACGGCGAGCCCGCCTTGCTGCCGGTGGCCGAGGACGCGCCGCTCAAGCCGCTCAACGTCTACGCCCGGACCAAGGTCGCGGGCGAGCGTCTCGTGCGCGAGTCGGGCCAAGACATCGCCGTCCTTCGCTTTTCGAGCGTCTATGGCGACCCCATCGATCACCATGACCGGGTCGTGCCGGCGTTTGCGCGGACCGCCGTGGAAGGCGGCGAACTGCGCGTCGACGGCGCACAGAACGCATTCGATTTCGTCCACGTAGACGACGCCGTGCGCGGCATCCGCACGGCGATCGACCGGCTGCCGCTCCCCCCGATCCACCTGGTATCAGGCGTCGCCACAACCCTCATGGAGTTGGCCGAGCTGGCCCTCCAACAGTCCGGCCGAGGAACGATCCGCCTGGCCGAGCCGCGCCCCTACGACGTGCAAAGATTCGTCGGCGATCCGACCCGTGCGCACAAGTTGCTCGACTGGCAAGCACGCACGTCAATCGAGGAAGGCCTACGCCATCTCATGGCGTCCTGTTCCGAGTAGCCAGCAGCAACGGCTCCTTGCGTACCTTTTGTCGCAGCCATTGCAGGGCACGTGCGACCGAACGACGACGGACGATCCAGAGCTCAATTGCGCGCTTGCCGGGAAAGTCCGCCAGGCCGAGACCCGCGAGAATCGTGAGTACGCCTTGGCCGGGGAGGATCAGCATTGCGACGCCGGCGGCGACGAGCAGAAATCCGAGTCCGGTTCGCAGGATGCGCAGGATCGGGTGTTTGGGGGGGCGTGGGGGTCGGACGAAGTAGTCCGCCGGCATCCGTGCGACCAGCACGGGCAACAGGATGGCGCTCGCTACGAGCATGACCGCCGACGCGATCCACAGCCAGTCCACCCACGGAGGCAGGGACGTAAGCCACGCTGGCCAAGTTCGCACGGGCCGTATCCTACGGGTGTGCTGGCGCGCAGCTTTGCTTTCGAGGCCATGGACGACCCGTCGTTGGACGCCGGCCAACACCGTGCGGCGCTCCGTGGCCTGGCGCGGCTGAACGCCTGGAGCCGTGCGGTGCCGACTATGGCCGCGGCGTTGGAACGGGTGGCGGACAAGAACGAATCGTTAAGGGTGCTCGACGTCGCGTCGGGCGGCGGCGACGTGGTGGCCGCGCTCGCGCGCCGTTTCCCGAACTGGTCGTTCCACGGGTGTGACAACAGCCCCGAGGCGTTGGCCGTGGCCGGGGAGCGCGGTGGTCCGGTTTCGTACTCTGCGCTCAACGCCCTGTGTGATCCGTGGCCGGCGGGCTACGACGTGGCGACGTGTTCGCTGTTCCTGCACCATCTCGAAGAGGACGACGCCATCGCACTCTTGCGCCGGTTTGGATCCTGCGGCGCATGCGTCGTGTTCGACCTCGATCGCCGCCGCCGCGCGTTGTGGCTGGCCCGGTTGGCGTCGCGCGCCTTGACCCGGTCGCCCGTCGTGCACGAAGACGCCCCGCAATCGGTCCGCAACGCCTACACCGCGGCGGAGGCCCGCAGCCTCGCCGAGCGCGCGGGACTCTTCGGAGCGCGCGTGCGGCGCGTGTGGCCGTACCGCTGGATCCTGACGTGGCGCCAATGAACGAGTTCGTTGTTGTGGGGGCGGGGCCTGCGGGTGCCGCCACAGCGTTGCGGCTGGCGCGCCTCGGCGGACAGGTCGTGCTCGTCGATCGAGCCCGCTTTCCGCGCGACAAGGTTTGTGGCGGATGCCTGTCGCCGATGGCCCAGCGCGAACTCGCCGCTCTCGGGATCGAGGCTCCCGGCGAACCGGTGCACACGATGGGTTTTTGCGCGGGCGGGCGCCGCGGCCGGGTTCCGGTGAGGCTACGCGCGATCACGCGCCGCGCGCTCGATCAGTGCCTTGTCGAACGGGCCGTGGAGGCCGGTGTGCAGTTTCGCGACGGCGTGCGCACGCCGCCGCCCGCGCGGATGACGCTCTGGGCGGCCGGTCTGGCGAGCGCGGGCGGTGACGCGCCCCGCCGTAGTCGGCACCCGCTGCTCGGGATCGGCGGTGTCGTGGCGAACGCGCCGTGGCCCGCTGGCGAGGTGACCATGGTGCGTGGCGCCGCGGGCTACGTCGGGATCGTGCGGGCGGAGCTGGGACGGGGCCTGCTTGCCGCCGCGATCAAGCCCTCGCGCGACCCGCGCGCCGCGGTGCAGGCGCTGCTTCGCGCCGCGGATCTCGCGTGGCCCGACGAGATTGCTCTGAGTGCCACGCCGCTCTTTCCGCGGCGTGCGACGCGCCTCTTCGACGACGACCGCCGCCGGTTGGTTCTGGGCGACGCGGCGGGCTTCGCTGAACCGTTTACGGGCGAGGGCATCGGCTGGGCCCTGCGCGCGGCACGTCGTGTTGCGCCGCTGGCGGCCCACGGCTGGCATGCGAATCTGGGTGCGGCCTGGCAGCGAGCGTGGACCCGCGAGATCGTCCCCCGGCAACGCCGCTGCCGTTGGCTCGGCGCCGTCCTGCGTCAAAAAAGCATCGCCGTCCTGGTCTCACGCTTTCCCGGTCTCGCCCGTCCGTTCCTTCCGTCATGAACGTCGTCGCCCGTCTCGCCTCGATTTCGACCGCACTCCCGGTGGCGCTACCGCAAACGGTCGCGATGAAGTGGGCGCTCGAAGTCTCCGGCCAAAACGGACGGCGCCGATTGATCCCGGCGGTGTTTCGGCGGGTGGGCGTGCAGACGCGGCACAGTGTGCTCGCGCGCCCCGCGCCGCTGCGCCAGGAGTTTTTCGAGCCGGCGCGCGACGACACCGATTGCGGCCCGACCACGGGCGCGCGGATGCGCCGCTACGCCGCCGAGGCGGGACCGCTCGCACTCGAAGCGGCGCGCGGCCTCGACACAACCGCCGTGACACACCTCGTGACGGTGTCGTGTACCGGGTTTCACGCGCCGGGTTTCGACGTCGAACTGGTGCGCGGCCTGCCGCTGTCGCCCAACGTCGAGCGCACCCACGTCGGCTTCATGGGCTGTCACGGCCTGCTCAACGGCCTGCGCGTCGCGAAGGCGTTCGTCGAAGCGGATCCTGCCGCGCGCGTCGTGCTGTGCGCCGTCGAACTCTGCAGCCTGCACTACAACTACGGCTCGAACACGCGCGGCCTGCTCGCCAACGCGCTGTTCGCGGACGGCGCGGCCGCCCTCCTGGTCGATGCGACGCCCGGTCCCTGGACACTCGCCGCCACCGGTGCCGGTCTCTTTCCCGACGCGGATCTGATGACGTGGTCCATCGGCGACCACGGCTTCGGCATGGACCTGTCCCCGCGCGTGCCGGACGCGATCCGGGAACACGTTGCGCCGTGGCTGCAGGGTTGGATGAACTCGCAGCAGGAGCAAACGGACGGCGATGTTTCCTGGGCGATTCATCCCGGGGGGCCGCGCGTACTCGATGCCGTGGAAGAGGCGCTGGAGTTGCCGCCCTCGGCCACCGCGCCGTCGCGCGCGGTGCTGGCGGACTGCGGCAACATGTCGTCGGTCACCCTCGCGTTCCTGCTCAAGCGCCTGCGCGAGGACGGCGCGCGTCGGCCCTGCGTCGCTTTGGGGTTCGGTCCGGGCCTCGCCATCGAGGCAACGCTCTTTCGGTAGGTCCGCGCCCTCACTTCCGTTTTTTGGGGCCGTTCTCGGGCGTCTTGGGCACGGTGCGCGCCTGTTTCAGGACCCAGTCACGCTGTTCCCTGGGCTGTTGCGCGAGGAGCGCGGCGACGTCGGCGGCGCGCGCGTACTCGGCCAGTGCGGCGAGCACCGCGTCCAGGCGGCGCTGTGCCTCGGTGTCTTTTTGTGCGGCACGGGCGGCCCGCAGTTCCTTGATGCTGTAGCGCCCGCGGCGAATCAGCTCCTTGTGCGCGCGGGTCCGCACCGCGGCGGAGTCGGACGCAAGACGGCCGACGAGTACGTCGAGCTCCTTTTGGGCGAGCGGCTTGGCTTCGCCCGAAAGAATCGGTGCGACCTTCGACCAGAATCGCCGTCCGTTTGCTGTGTAATAGGATGCGAGCACCCTGGTATTGAACGAAACGGCCGTCCTTGGGCGTCCACCCGCCGCGGAAAGTCGTACGTCGTCGATCCGCAACCAGCACGCGTTCCAGTCGCACCAACTGTTGACGCGATAGTGTGACCGGTCCTTCGACGGGATTCCGGCGATCCAGAGGACTCGTTTCGCGTCGGCGACGACGAGCACGGTGCGCTTGTTTTTTTTCCGCTTGCTCATTTCCGACGTGCAGTGAGCGGGGCCGGCGCGTTGCGGCACGAGTGTCACTTTCTGTCCCAGCAGGTGCCGTCCCTTGTAGATGCGGCGCGGGTCGCTGGTGATTTGGACCGTGACTTTTCCGCCTGTTCCGGCCCAGCCGGCGCGCTGCGCGGCTTCGACGTCTACGACGACCGCTTCGGCGACCAGCCATGCACCCTTGAGTTTCGGGTCGGCGTGGATCGTGATCGGCTTGGCGAATGCCGGCGCCGCGAACACGAACAGGACAGCAGGACAGGCGAGGCGCACGCACCGATTGTAAGTCGGCTTGTTCACTCCGCGTGCTGGAGGTTGTATACGAATGCCGCCGCCGTCGCGCCGGTGCAGGGGCCGACCACGTAGAGCCAGATGTGGCCGAGCGAACCGTTGTCGGCGATGGCGCGGGTGAGAGGGGCGCCGATGCCGACGGCCGGGTTGAACGCGCCGCCGGAAATGTCGCCGACGGCGACCGCACCGGTCATGACCGTGAAGCCGATCGCGAGGCCGTAGTACGAGTTGCCTTCCGCCTTCGACGCTGTCGCCACATTCAGGACGACCAGCGCGAGCGCGAAGGTGAACAGGATCTCGGCGGTGAGCGCCGCCATGTTGCCGACGTTTGCGCCGGGAGCGACCGCGGTCGTCTGCCCGGTGATGATCTTCGCCACGGCGGCCGCGGCGAATGCGCCGACGATCTGGGCGACGACGTACGGCACGAATTCTCCGGCCGTAAGCTTGCCGCGAAGCAGCACCGCCAGGGAGACGGCGGGATTGTAATGGGCGCCCGAGATGGGGCCGCCCATGTAGACCATGACCATGAGCGCGGCGCCGATGGCCAGGGGCGCCAGCGGTCCGGAGGCCGTGCAAATCGTCAGGACAAGAAAGAAGGTCCCGATGAACTCGGTCACATATTCTTCATGGAATGTGCGCTCTCTCTCCCACCGGGATGGCGTTGCGATTCCCATGGTGGAGATCCCGGGGCTGCGCGTCAAGCCCCGACGCGTTATGCTCTAGGGATGCGTTTGATCATTGCGGGTCTACTTCTGTCCATCATTGCGGTCGAGGTCGGCGCCGAGGAAGCCGGCGCGACGAAGCGCTTCAAGAGCAAGGACGGCAAGTACAGCATCGCCGTTCCGGCGGGCTGGAAGACCACGGTGCGCAAGGACAAGGATTTCGTGGTCGCCCTTACCTGTCAATTGCAGGATGGGCGGGGCACGACGTACGTTAGTCTCCAGGCTCTCACAAACAGTCCCATGCATCGCGCTGCGGCGGTTCACGAGATGATTGCCCGACCCGGCAACTACGATGGAGCGGACGCCCGTATGCATCCGCTCCCTCACGCTCGCAAGGAGTACGGCAACGGAAAACGCGCCTATCTCGGATTTCCGCAACGCGTTCGTGGGCACGTCTTTCTCGTCGTCTTCCAGATCGAGCTTGCGCGCGAAAAGGAGTTCACGGCGGCCTTGGCCGGCATTGTCCAGAGCGTGAACACGACCAAGCCGCCGTTTCCCCCCGAGCCCCCCGCCGGGTTCCGGAAGAGCACGAAGAAACAGTTCCGTTACTACTCGGCGAAGGGCCTCAAGGGCAACGAGGTGCACAAGATTCTTTCTGAATCGCTGAAGAACTTCGAGCGCTTCCACGGCAGGATCGTTCGCCCGAAGGGTGCCATGATCGACATCGTGCACTACCAGGATCGGCGCACCATCCGTGACTTCGCCCCCAAGGCCGCGGCGGAGAAGAGCCGCTTCTTTCATGCGCGCGGCCACCCTCGGTTCTACGTAAAAGCGAGAGACAAAGACAACTGGGTGCCGAGTCTCTACAGCGCGGTGGTCCCCTTGTTCTTTGAGGAGCGCTACGGGATCGACACCCCGGTCTGGGTTGTGGACGGGGAGGGTGGTGTTGCCTTCGCACGAAAGTGGACCGGCAAGAAGAAGGTCGTTTCGCTCGGATTCGCCAAGCGTGTCAACGGCGTGACGATCAAGCGGCTGGACGCGCTGCCCGGCATTCTCAAGCGCGATCGCAACGAGTACGCGGGCCAAGCCTGGGCCTATGTCCACTTTTTTCGCTATGGGCCGGCGAAGTACCGGAAGGCCTACAAGGCGTTCCTCAAGGACTTCGCGGAGACCCACGACCCCTTTGGGGCCGAGAAGCGCCACCTTCTGTCGCTCGACCAGGATGCGATGCGCGAGCAGGTACTCAAGCACCGGAGCAACATGAAGGTGAAGTAGGATGGGGGCCGAATGCACCGGATGTCGCCGCCGCCGCTGGCCCTCCTTCTGACCGCGCTGGTCGCCGTAACCGCCGCCGCGGAGCCGAAGACGGCTTGGGACGTCACGGAGCGCGATCGCGGTTTGCCGCGTGCCGTGGCGCTCGCGTCCGCGAAGGGGCCGGACACGGTGCTGTTTCTGATCGACCCGACGCCGTCCCTCGGCCAGGTCGATTTCCTGGGGGCGTTCGCCGCCGCGCAGAAAAAAAACGGTGCGAACGGGCGGATCGGCGTGCTGGAGATGGGCGGGAAACGCGCCGCGTTCGGCACGGACGCGGACATCTCGTTGCAGCGCATGCTCAAACGTCCCGCGGCGTTCATCCGCAACGTCTACGCGGGCGTGCGGCAGGCGATTCCGGTGCTCAAGAAACGGTCCGGGGAGCGCGTGCTCGTAATCGTCACGCTCGAGAACGGGGATCTCGAAGACGAGGACGGCCAACTGGAACGGACGGCGATGCTCTTGCGCCGCGCGAAGATCAAGTGTCATGTGATCGCCCGCGAGGTCGTCGTGTCCGACAACTACGCGCGCCGCCGGCTCGGCTTTCCCCCGCGCGACGCGGCATGGGCCGGACCCGAGTCCGCCTTGACGGAGTTCCCGCAGGGCTGGCTGATGCAGGGGTATCCGAACGAGCAGGCGTCGAGCGGATTCGCCACGTACGGACTAACGCGCCTCGCCGCCGCGACGGGCGGTCGTGTCTATCTCTCGAACCTTCCGAGCGAGGGCCACAAGTGCACCGGCGGCGGACTCAACTGCCTGCTCTGTTCGGGCGACCACGCACCGACGGATCGCCACTTCCTCGCCGCCCAACTCAAGGCGCTGGCCCCGTCCGTCGAGTCGCGCCGCGACATCTGGAAACAAGCCGGCAAGGATCCCTATCTCGCGGCCACCCTGCGCGTATGGGACGACGGTGCGCGGGTCGGGCTGTTTCGAAGCGGTCCCACGCTGCGGTCGGAGGGCCGGATGCTCAAGCGGGTTTCCCCGCGCGCCAACGGCTTCGCGCTGGAGTTCGACCGGCGCTTCGAGCAGGACGCGAAGCGTGCACTGCGACTCGTCGAAACCTGCACGAAGTTGATCGCCGACCTCGATGCGACGTTCGAGAAGGCCAAGGCCAAGGTCGCGAAGGCAAAGACAGCAAAAAGGGGGGGCGGGGGCGGAACCTATCGGTACCGGGCCAACGCGGACGTGACGCGCGCACTGCTGGTGCTGACGCGATTAAACCTCAAGCTCTACGCCCACTGGTGCCGTGAAGTCGCACCGGTTCTTGCGCGCGCGCGGCGTCCGGACGTGGCCGCACCGGAGGTTCCGTACGACTTCGGCGACGATGGCCTGCGCCTCGAAGGTTCGAGCATGTACCACATCTCGCTCTGCCACGGTTTCGCGCCGCTGCGCCGGCTCAAGTTCCCGGGCCGTGTTGCGCTCAAGGCCGACTTCGACGAGTTCGAGCGCGAGTTCGCGCGGATCATGAGGATCTACGCGCACACGCCCTACGCGGAGGTGCTGCGTCGCTCGGCGCTCGTCTGGCCGCACCTCGCGGTCCGTGGTCAGGAACGCGATCCGCCGCGCGGCAACGTCGGCAGCGAGAAGAGCGACACCACGACGCGTCCGGCGCGTCAGCCGGCGCCCTCGGCGGGCGAGTCGGGCGGCACGACCACGGGCGGCGGGTAAGCCCGCACTATGCACGACCACGGGCGGCAGCTAGTGACACCGCGTTGCGGGCTGGTGCTCTTGGTCCTCGCGGGCGCCGGTTGGGCGAAGAGTGACTTCAAGGCGCTGGCGGCACAGCTCAAGGATCCCAAGGCTCGCGTGGCGGCGTACCGCGAGCTGCGTGCAGCGAAGGATCCCGCGGCGATCGGCCCGGTCCGACGCGTGATCGAGGAGCTTCCGGACTCCCAGCGGCATTGGGGCTTGAGCGTTCTGGACGTCTACCCCGCCGATCTCGCGCGGCGCGCGTTTCGTCCGCTCCTTCGTTCCCCCTCGCCCTTCACACGCCTGTTTGCCGCCGAGGCGCTGCACCGGCGCGGGGTGCCGAACATGGGGCGGACGATTCACGCCGTGCTGCGTGCGCCCGACATGCATGCACGGCAAAAGCGGTTGATGCTGGCGCGCCTGCGGTACGGACGGCTTCCCCGCTACCGGCCGCTGATCGAAACCGTGCGTGGTTTTTTGTCCGCGACCGAGCCGGTGCCGGTGATTTACGACGCGGCGCAGATTCTGCAGGCGATCGACGACGACGGCGCGGTGAAGCCCGCCGTGGCGCTGCTCAAGGATCCGCGCCCCGGTGCGCGCGCGTGCGCGGCGGCGCTGCTCGTGCACCTTGGGTTTTCCGAACACGTGAAGACGATTGCGACGATCCTGCGCTCGGGCAAGCTGAACTACGAACTCACCTACGTGGCCACGCTGCTGCGCGGCCTCGACGCCGTCCCGCTCGAGATCAGAAAGGCACTCCGGGAACTGCTCGGGCGCGATCTGGCCCCGGCGATCCTGCGGCGACTCATCTACTGGGTGAGCCGCATCAAGGATCGCGACGCGATGCCTGCGCTGCGCAAACTGCTCAAGCACAAGGATCCGGGCATCCGCAAGACGGCCGCCAAGATCCTCTTGAACTTTGCCGGGCGCGGCAGCGCCGGCGGCACGGCGGTGCCGAAGTCGCTCGAGGCGGAGGACGCCGCGGCACTGGCCGACATGCTTCGCAAGAAGGACCGCAAGGGCGTGCGCAAGTGGCTGCACGACAAGAGCACCGCCCGCCGGCTGCTCGCGGCCGACGCGCTGCGCCGCATGGACGACGAGTCCGGCTTGCAGACAATCCTCGCGATCCTCGCGGACAAAAAAAGCGAGGAACGCGCGGTCGCCGCCAAGTTGCTCGCGGGTTTTCGCCGCCCGGACGTTGTCGCGCCGCTGCTCGATGCGCTGGCGGACCAGGACGCCGCCGTCCGTTCTTCGGCGTACCTGGCTCTCGGCGTCGTGTGGAACGCGCTGTTTCCGCAACGCGTGCTGCGCATGAGAACCACGCGGTACCTCCCGCACGAACCGCCGGCCAAGAGTGCCCCGGCGGTAGCCCGAATCCGTGCGTGGTGGAACGCCCACAAGGACGGCGATTGGTAGGCACGACCGATGGAAGGAGAGAGATGAAGCTGCGTTTTTGGGGCGCGGCCGACACCGTCACGGGTTCGAAGTTCCTGCTGACGGACGGGCGCACCCGCCTACTTGTGGACTGCGGTCTGTTTCAGGGCGTCAAGGCCTACCGGCGGCGTAACTGGGCTCCGCTGCCGTTTCCTGCGGAGTCGATCGATGCCGTCGTGTTGACGCACGCGCACCTGGACCACAGCGGGATGCTGCCGGTCCTCGTGCGGGAAGGATTCGCGGGGCCGATCTACTGCACGGCGCCGACCCGGGCGCTGGTGAGAATCCTGTTGCGCGACGCGGCGCACGTGATGGAGGAAGACGCGCGCTACGCGAACCGCAAGGGGTTCTCAAGGCACCACCCGGCAAAGCCGCTCTACACCGCCGAGGAGGCGGAGCGCGTGTTGCCTCGACTCGAGCCGGTCGCGCTCGGCGCCATGCGCCACGAGGGGAAGTACCGGGTTACTCTCCTGCGCTCCGGGCACATCCTTGGTGCCGCGAGCGCGCACGTGGACCATGATCTCGGGGCGACCCTGTTTTCGGGCGACCTCGGACCGCGTGACGATCCCCTGATCCCGCCGCCGGACGATCCGCCCGCCGCGAACTGGGTCGTGGTCGAGTCGACCTATGGCAACAAGCCGCGTGCCGCCGCCGACATCGTCGAGACCATGGGGCGCGTACTCAGCGAAGCGATCGAGCGCGGTGGCGTGCTGCTCATTCCCTCGTTTGCGGTCGCGCGCGCGCAGCTCATTCTCTACGGTGTGCACGAGGCGTTCGCCCGTGGTCTCGCGCCGCGCGTGCCGGTCCACCTCGACAGTCCGATGGCGAGCAACGTGACCGAGCTGTACGGCCAATACGACGGTTGGCATCGGCTCTCGGGAGAGCGGTTTGACGCCGTGTGCGCGGGCGTTGAGTTCGCGCGTAGCCCGGAGGAGAGCAAAAACCTCAACGCGGTGGACGGTCCCGCCGTGATTGTCAGCGCGAGCGGCATGCTCGCCGGCGGTCGCGTGCTGCATCATCTGAAGCGTCTTGCGCCGCGTCCCGAGACGACGATCTTCCTGCCGGGTTTCCAGGCTCCCGGAACCCGCGGCGCACATGTCGCGGCGGGCGCGGACACGGTCAAGGTCCACGGCCGCTACGTGAAGATTCGCGCCCACGTGGAGCAGAGCGAGGCGTTCTCGGCGCACGCGGACCAGGCGGGCCTGCTCGATTGGCTCGGCCGCTTGCCGCGCTCGCCCAAGCGCGTGTTCTGCGTCCACGGCGAACGCGAAGCCGCCGACGAACTGCGCCGCCTGTGCCAGGAACGTTACGCGTACAAGGCCTACGACCCCGATCACGGCGAGGAAGTGGATCTGTAGACACCCGTTGGGATCGTTGGAGAAAAAGTAGTCCCGATCGCATCGGGCTTCGCAGTACAGTGCATGGGCGGTGCCCCGCGCGGCAATGGCGAGCGACGGACAGGAAACCCGGCGGCTGCTGGACGCGGCCGCAATCGGCAACCAGGCCGCCGTCGAGGAGCTGTTCGCGCGGCACCGGGACCGTCTCGTGCGCATGATCCAGGTGCGTATGGACCGGCGCCTGCGTGACCGCGTGGACGCCTCCGATGTCATCCAGGAGACGCACGTGGAGGCGATTCAGCGGCTACCCGAGTACTTGGCGAAACAGGATATGCCGTTCTTCTTGTGGCTTCGCTTTCTTGCCCGGCAACGTCTCCTGATGATCAACCGGCGGCACTTGGGCGCCCAGCGGCGCGATGTGCGCCGCGAGTTCCGGCTGCACGGCGGCGCTCGCCCGGAGGCGTCCTCGACCACGCTGGCGAACCTGCTGCTCGGTCGTCGCACCGGGCCCATGGATGAGCTCATGCGGGCGGAGCGCGTCGAGGCGGTGCGGCTCGCGATCGAAGATCTGGAGCCGATCGACCGCGAAGTGCTCTGCCTGCGGCACTTCGAGCAGTTGAGTGCAGCAGAGGCCGCGCGGGAGCTGGATCTGGGGCTGGCCGCGACGAGCAAGAGGTACGTGCGGGCGCTGCGCCGGCTTCGCGGGCGGCTGGGCATGATCGAGGACATCGAGGAGCAACCGTGATGTCGGCCGACGAGCGTGATCCTATCGACCGGCTGTGCGAGGAGTTCGTGCAGCGCTTTCGCGCGGGGGAGGATCCTGCGGTCTCCGAGTACATCCGGCGGCATCCCGAGCACGCCGCCGAGATCCGCGAGCTGTTTCCGGCGTTGCTGCTGATCGAGGAACTCGCCGTTCCGCAGACGGAGAAGGCGGACATCGGCGAGGTTCCGCAAGCCGGTCGCCGCCTCGGCGAATACCGATTGCTCAGGGAGATCGGCCGCGGCGGCATGGCCGTGGTCTACGAGGCGGAGCAGGAGACGCTGGGGCGCCGGGTCGCCTTGAAGGTCCTCCCCTTCTTTCGCCTCGAGCAGCCGAATCTTGTCGCTCGTTTTCGCAAGGAGGTGCAGATCGCGGCGCGCCTTCACCACAACAACATCGTTCCGGTGTTCGGAGTGGGCGAAAGCGAAGGCGTGCACTACTACGCGATGCAGTTCATCGACGGGCGGCCGCTGGGCGAGGTGATCACCGAGCTGCGGAGACTGCGGGCAAACGAGGCACCTTCGTCGAGCGTTCAACTTCCCGGCGCCGACGTCGGCTCGACACCGGGCTCGTGGCGCGCGTACTACCAAAGCGTCGCGCGTCTCGGCCTGCAGATCGCGGAGGCGCTCTCCTATGCCCACGGTCTGGGGATTCTGCACCGTGACATCAAGCCCTCGAACCTCCTGCTCGACTACCACGGTCGCGTGTGGATTACGGATTTCGGCCTGGCCAAGGCGGTGGACAACGAATCGCTGACACGAACGGGTGAGCTGGTGGGCACCGTGGCGTACATGCCGCCCGAGCGCTTCAAGGGCGAAGGCGACCACCGGGCGGACTTGTACGGACTGGGACTCGTCCTGTTCGAACTCGCCACATTGACCCGTGCGTTCGAAGAGTCGGATCCCCAGCGCCTGATCCGGGACATTTGCGAGACGGCGCCTGTCCGGCCGCGCCAGTTGGCGCCGGATCTGCCGCGCGACCTCGAGACGATCATCCTGAAGGCCATCGCGCCGCATCCCCAGGACCGCTACGACGGCGCCGCGGCCTTGGCGGACGACCTGCGCCGCTGGCTGGACCGCGTGCCCATCCGTGCGCGCCGCTCGTCGGTGTTCTTGCGCCTGCGTCGCTGGAGTGAGCGCAATCCGCTGCTCGCCTGCTCCGTGCTCGGCCTGTTGTTGGCCCTCG
Source organism: Planctomycetota bacterium (assembly GCA_021776735.1). Taxonomy (GTDB): domain Bacteria; phylum Planctomycetota; class PLA2; order PLA2; family PLA2; genus JAJFFH01. The sequence continues at coordinate 70,451 of JAJFFH010000066.1, forward strand.
CCACGGGCCTTGTGGTCTCGCTCCTGCTGCTGGGCCGCGTGCGGGACGAGCGGGACCGGACCCATGACGCGTTGCGCGCCGAACAGGCCGCGCTGTCGGCGGCGGCGCGTGACCGCGACCGGGCGGTGGACTCCTTCCGCACGCTCGTCGAGGAGGTCGAAGGCCACCTTCGAGAGAGCGCGGCGACACAGGAGCAGCGAAAGCGCCTGCTCGATGTCGTATTGCGCGGACTCAACGACATCCTCGGTGATCAGGACGGGCCTTCGTTCGCGGACCTCGTGTTCGTGAGCGGGCTGCGTCGTCTGGCGGGCCTCGAGATGTCGGTCGGACGTTCCGAACGCGCGCACGCCTACCGGGAGAAGGCGCTGGGTATCGCCCGCCATCTCCATGAGGCGTATCCCCAACGGCGCAGTGCCGCGGCAGCGTTCGCGCGTGCTCTCGCGGAGGTGGCGGCGGATCGACTCGAGGCCGGTCGGATCGACGAGGCCGCCCAGCGGGCGTCCCAGGCAGAGAAGCTGCTGCAAAAATGGCCGGCCGGCTCGGCCGGCTCTCCGAGTGAATCCGGCGAGGCCGGTCTGCGGGCGGATATCGCCGTTTTGCAGGCGCGTATCCTGTGCCGTCGCGGCGAGTTTCAAGTCGCCGAAGCGCGGTATGTCGGCGTGATCGCCGAGCTCGAGGCGGTGTGCGCGGACACGTCGGCCGAAGCCGGATCGGGTTTGCGCGAAAGCCTGGCTCAGGCTCACACGTATTTCGCGCGGGCGCTGCTCCAGGGGCGCCGCGACGCCGCCGGGGCCTTGCCGCACTTCGAGCGCGCCGTAGAGCTTCGCGAACAGTCGTTGGCCCATCACCCGCGCGGCGTGATTGCGCGGCGGAACGTGGCGAGCGCCCGCGTGTCCTTGACGACCGCGCTCAGGCGCCTTCATCGCTGGACGGCCGCCGCTGCCGTCAACGGCAAGCAGATCACGACGCTGCGGACTCTTGTAGCCGACGATCCGCGCGATTTCGGGCACCGACAGGCCCTGGCCGATGCGCTGATCACCAGGGGCGACATCCGCCTGGCCTATCGGGACGGGGCGTCGCCGTGGCCGCCGTACCGCGAGGCCCTGGCGCTCTTGCAGGCGATCCGCAGGGCGGATCCCAAAAACACCAAGCTGGCCCGGGCGGTCGCGCGGGCGCACGCGCGGCTGGCCGAAACGCGCGACCTGCGTGCGGATCCGACCCAGTCCCTGAAGCACGCCCGCGCCTCGGCGCGGCTGTTCCGCGAACTTGCCACGGCGGCGTCCGCCGATGCCCGCAAGAAACGCGACCTGGCGATCGCGCTGGAGAAACTCGGCGACGCGGCGCTCCGCGTGTCGGCAATCGACGACGCGGAAAAGGCGTACCGTGAAAACCTCGATCTCGCGCGGGGCGTTGCCGAACCGAACCTCCCGCAGGCGCGCATGGATCTGTATCTGGCCTACTGGAAGCTCGCGGAGCTCTACCGGCGCGCGGAGAAAACGGAGCAGTCCCGGCGGCACTACGCTGCAGCGGCGCCGATCCTCGAGGCGCTGGCCGAGAAGCAGCCGCAAACCGTCCAGTTTCTCGCCGACCTCGTCACCATGCGCGAACGGCGCGGCCTTTTGGCGCTTGAGACCGAGAGGTGGACGGAGGGTGCAGCGCTTTTCCGCAAGGCGGTCGCGGCCCTGGAGAAGTACGCCGGCGGAGGTCGTCAGGTTCCGCACTACCGCGCTCACCGCGACTACCTCGAGTTTTTCCGGCGCATCTGCGAACTGGCCCCCGCGGCCATGAACGACGCCGGCGTTGCCCTGAAGCAACCCGCGCGCGAGCGGGCGGAACTGCTCTCGCTGCGCGCGCTGCACCTGGCGCGGCGCGGGCAATTCGAGGCCGCGGCCCAGACGGCGGAGTCCATCGCGCAGGCGACACCGGCCCAACCGCAGTTGCTCTACCAGGCGGCGGTGAGCCTGGCGGGGGTCGTGCGTCGGGCGAAGCAAACGGACGGCGATGTCTCGTCGTACGTCGATCGTGCGCTGGCCATGCTGGGGCGCGCCGTCGATGCCGGTTTCGTGAACAACCGCAAGCTGGTCGATCCGGCCTTTCTTCCCGTGCGCGACGATCCGCGCTACGGCGCCATCCTGAAGCGTGCAGCCGCGGCACGAAAAAAAGCGGCCCGAACCACGAAGCAGCCCGGGCCGAAAGACCGCTGACCGCGCCGCTATTTGCGACCGCGGAAACGGTACGTCAAGAACACGCCCCCGCGCCCCCCCAGACCCTTGCTTGCGATCTCGACTCCTCCGAAGTCCACTTCAATAATGTTGTAGTCGAGCAGCAGTTCGGGAGAGAGGGTCCAGCGCCCCTCGTCGTCGAGCGGGAAGTCGTAGCCGAGGCCGGCGTACAGCCCACCGCCGGACCCGTTTTCGCCGGTTCCGTCGAGGTACAGATACTGGGCGCCGGTGCGGATGTAGAACCCGTTGCTCGCCTCGGAGCGGAACCCGAGCCGGACCGTCGTGGCCTCGATTCCGCCCCCGGCGACCCCTTCGTACTCCGGAACATGTTCGATCGCGGCTTCGGCGTACAGCCGCCGCGGGCCGTGCTTGCGCTTCTTGTCGGCGTCCGGGTTGAGCGGGTTTCGCTGCCGTCCCGGACCGTCGGGGTCGAGGGCGATCCCGGCGCCGACGGCGAATCCGGCCGCCTCCTCCACGACATCCGTCTCGTCGAAGTTGAGCGCACCGTAGGTGCCTCCGATCGAGACGAAGCCGGCGCGGCACCCCCCGACGATCGGCATGAGTCCGACGACAAGCACGAGCCAGATTCCGAAACGTAACACCTGCATGAGTCCTCCTTGGGGTCTTGCCCGTCCCCTGACTGCGAACCTGCGCATCCGGAGGACAGGTTTTTTGTCCCGCCTCATGGGCGGCCGCAGTAGGAGGGGTATGCGATGGTTTCTTCTTGCGTGCCTGGTCGTGTGCGGCGGTTGCGATCTCGGTCTGTTCGATCTCTCAGACGGGTTCAACGACGACAACGACGACCGCGACCGGTTCAAGCGCCTGGGCCAGTGCACGAGCGCCGGGATCCGGGATGTCGGGACGATTGTCGCGACGCTCCTGCGGGCGCTCGACACCCCGGGGGATGTCGCCGAGCCGATCACGTTTCATGCTCCGAACGCGTCGTGGCTCACGCCGGGCGGCGACACGGGTGTCTTGGAGGGAACCAGTGCGGGCGATCCGCGCGAGGACGGGCTGCACGTGGGCGAGTCGGTCACGTTCTCCGTGTCGATCGACGTGCGCCAATGGAGCGGGCGCGCAGACGTAACCGTTCTCCGGCTGCCGGACGGACGCCTGCAGGTCGCCGGAAAGATCACGGTGAACGCGCCGGACTGCGGCCTCCAGGCGACGGAGATCGATGTCGTCGTGGACCCGGAGTATCCCGACGGGACGCTGCGCCCGGAGGGCACGCTCGAACTTCAGACGACGTTGAGGGGCTCTCCGTCGCGGCTCGCCCTGTTCGTGCCATCGTCCGGCTTTTCGGCCGCCGTGATCTACGGGACGATGCGGTTCGATGGCTCCCCCGTGGCGCAGGTCGTTGGAACGTTCAAGAACGAGCCGACGGCGTTTGCCGTGACGCACGAGTGGCGCCGCTAGCGCTCGCGCTAGCCGTTCACGAACTCGGCCTTCGAGCGCGGGCCGTTCTTCGTGAAGTTTTCCATGCCGATGCGCATGTCCTTCAGTCCGCAGACCTCGCCGAAGCACTTGCTCTCGAATCGCAGGCCCTCGTCGAGGCCGAGTTTCGCGCCGTGAACGATCGCCTTTTCAATGATCGCGTCGACCGCGGTCGACAGGTGGCCCAGTTCCACGTCCGGGAGTGCCGGCGCGTCGATCGGGTCGCGGTTGATGCGCTCAAAACCGTTGGCGGCCATTTCGCGCGCCAGTTCGACCGCGCGCGCGCAGACATCGCCGTCCGTTTGCTCCGTTATGAGGCCCTTCTCCAGGGCTTCATCGCCGCTGAGCGGACGGCCCGTGCGCAGCATCGTGCTGGCTGCCTCGAAGCCGATCAAGCGCGGCAGGCGCTGCGAGCCGCCGGCGCCGGGAATGATGCCGAGGTTCGGTTCGGGTTGCCCGGCGAGAAGCCGCAGGCCCTTGCGAGCGATGCGGGCATGGCAGGCGAGGGCGAGTTCGTTGCCGCCGCCGAATGCGAGGCCGTTGTACGCGCACACGATCGGCTTTGTGCACCGGTCGATCTTGAGCAGGATCGAGTTGGAGTGCCAGCTTGTCGTCTCGCCGTCCTCCGGTTTCTCGATGGCGGCGAGCATGCCGATGTCGGCGCCCGACACGAACGCCTTTTGGCCGAAGCCCGTGATCACGGCGCCCTTCACGGTGTTGTCGCTCTCGATGGCCTCGACGTGCGCGGCGAGTTGCTCGAAGACGTCGTGGTTGAGCGCGTTGAGCACCGCCGGGCGGCGGATCGTCAGGACGGCGATGCCGTCGCGGTCCTCGCGCAAGACGACGGGGATCAACCACGGCGTGTCTTTTTCGGCCTGGTCCTTCAGGCACTGCGGCACGACGAAGCCGTCGTGGCTCGAGGCGTACTGCTCGACGAGCGCGAGCGACTCCTTCACGCCGACGCGGTTCATCATCGCGAACGGGGGCGCGGTGACGAGTGCTGTCTGCACGCCCATCTCGAGGTCGGCGACGTTGCTGATGCCCGAGTCGAGGATCTCGCCGATGATGCCGAAGTATGCGCCGCGAATCGCGTCCGCGATCTTTTGCTTCGTCTCCGCCGGTACCTCGACCTTCTCGCCGCGCTTCACGCCGTCCCACGGATCGCCCTTTTCCATCTGCTGCTCCATGAGCTTGGTGGGGGCGAACCAGGGGTACAGCTTCTCGCGGTAGTGCGATAACCCGACAAATGTCAGCGGGTTGCCGCCGGTCAGGTTCATCGCCGTGAACGGCCCGATGCCCTGCTTCAGCGTGCGGCGCACGACGTCATCGACCTGCTTGACAGTGCCGAGGCCCTCTTCGACACACACCGCGGCGGCGTGAAACAGGCCCTCGAAGATCGGGTCCATCGCGTACCCGTAGCGGCTGCCGACACGAATCGGCACCTTGCCGATGTTTTCGTAAAAGCCCATCAGCCACGCGGTGAGCGCCTCGTCGGTATCCGCGCTGGGCACGACCTCGACCATCGGGTTGCGCTCGGCCGGGAAAAAGTAGTGGATGACCGCGCAGCGATTCTTGTGCGCGCACTCCCCAAAGATCACGTCGGGCTCCATGTGCGAGGAGTTCGAAGCCAGGATCGCGTCGTCCCCGACGATCCCCTCGAGCTGCGCGAAGATGCGCCGCTTGAGCCCGAGATCCTCCGACGCGGCCTCGATGATGAGGTCCGCGCCCGCAAGGCTGTCGTAGTCGGACGTAAACGTCGTGTTGTCCTTCATCGACTGGCCGAACTCGGGCTTGAAGGCGCCGCTCTCGATCCCCCGGTCGATCTTCTTGTGGAGCTTTTTCTCGCCCCGCGCGAGCGCCTTGTCGGAGACATCGACCACGACAACGGCCACGCCGGCGCGCGAAAGCACCTTCGTCATATGAAGCGCGATGTCCGGACCGATTTGTCCGGAACCGACGATGCCGATCTTGCCAAGAGAGCGCGATCCGAGCGAGTAAGCCATGGCGCGCATTCTATGGATCCCGGCTATGGATCCCGGCAAGGGGGGGGCGGAAACAACATCCGCAAGATAGCAAACGGACGGCGATGCCGCTTGGCCACGCACCGTTGCGTGGCAAGGTGAGGTGGATCCTGTCGCCGACCGAAGTAGTATGTTAGGCGTACGTTAACAATGTCTCTAGCCAGCACCATCGAATGGACCGACGCGACCTGGAATCCCGTTCGGGGGTGCTCCAAGGTCAGCCCCGGCTGCAAGCACTGCTACGCCGAGACCTTTGCCGAGCGGTGGCGCGGAATCCCCGGTCATCCGTACGAACAGGGTTTTGACCTCCGCCTTGTGCCGGACAAGCTCGCCGAGCCCCTGCGATGGCGAAAACCGCGCCGGGTATTCGTGAACTCGATGAGCGATCTGTTTCACGAGGAGGTGCCGTCACAATTCGTCCACAAGGTTTTTCGCACGATGCGCCTCGCGGATTGGCACACGTTTCAGATTCTGACCAAGCGGGCCGGAAGGATGCGCGAGGTGCTTTCGGATCTCGCGGCTTCCGAAGCTGTGGCGGACCATGTCTGGCTCGGGGTCAGTGTGGAGGACCGGAAACATGGTCTGCCGCGGATCGAAGAGCTTCGTCGCACACCGGCTAGGGTCCGGTTCCTCTCTGTCGAGCCGCTTCTCGAGGATCTCGGTCCGATCGATCTGACTGGGATTCACTGGGTCATCGTCGGCGGAGAGAGCGGCCCGGGCGCGCGACCGATGAAGCCCGATTGGGTTGTCGGCGTCCGCGAGCGATGCAGTGCGGCCGGAGTCCCGTTCTTCTTCAAACAATGGGGCGGCGTCCGAAAGGCCCGACATGGCCGAGACCTGGAGGGGCGCACGTTCGACGATTTCCCCCGCGTGGCCGCTGGAAGTACGCCTTCGGATGCCGAACGACATCGGCGCCTGGCCTTGGTGTGAAGCGCCATGGACGACCGGGACTTTCGCGACTACGAAGGACGAGAGCCGGCTTGCGTCAAGCACCATGTGCTGCGGCAGTACCTGCTTGAGGTGGCGCTCAAGGTCGGCATGTCAAGTCCGGGTGTCACGTTCAACTATGTCGATGGGTTTTCCGGGCCTTGGATGTCCACGGGGGAGGTGCATGCCGACACCTCGCCGCATGTCGCGTTGACGCAACTGCGCAAGGCGCGGGACGAGCTGGCCACGCGGGGGCGTCCCGGCGTCATGCGGGGGTTCTTTGTCGAGAAGAACAAGAGCAGGTTCGATCGGCTCCAGGAGCTTCTGCGCGGGTTCAAAGACATCGAAACGGAAGCCTACGAAGGCACGTTCGAAGACGCGATTCCTCGGGCGGCCCGGTTTGTTCGGCAGGCCAAGAACCCGTTCTCCTTCGTCTTCATCGATCCGACGGGTTGGCAGGGCTACGACCTCGAACGGATCGCTCCACTGCTGTCCGCGACGAGGGGTGAGGTACTCATCAACTTCATGACCGATTGGGTGAAGCGATTCATCGATAGCGAGGGGAGCCGTTACGGCTTGGAACGACTTGCCGTGGAGTCCGACGCGTGGAAGGGCTTGTCGGGCCTCCAACGAGAGGACAAGATCGTCGAGACGTCCGCCTGCTTCTCGCCCGGTTCGGGAGTTACCGCTACACCGCAAGCACGGTGATCTTGAATCCCGTGAAGGACCGGACACACTACCACCTGATGTTTGGGACACGGAGCCTGGAGGGACTGCGCGTCTATCGCGATGTCGAGTCGCGGGCCATGGGCCTCCAGGATCGCCTGCGCGGCCGGGTGAAGGAACGAAAGGAGCCGGACCAAGTTCATGTTCTCCGATTCCCAGGTCTCCTCCCACCAGTCCGAACTCAAGAAGCACTACCACGGCGTGGCGGAGGCCGCTGTTACGGCAGCCCTCCAGTCCCGGGGGCAGATTTCGTACGACGACCTCTTGCCGATCGCGCTCTGTGTTCAGATGACTTCGGAGAGGGATCTAAAGGCCCTCTTGAAGAGGCTGGGATCCGGACCCCGTCCGTCCATCAGGTTGCTGGGCCTTGCGGCCCGGGAGCGTGTGCCGAACCGGAAGAAGGGGCACCGGGTCGAGTGGCTTGAGGGCGGGCCCAGGCAGGCCTGATCGATTTCGAGCGGGCCGGCAGTCCCATGTGGGACCGGGGTTATTCGTACGCGCCTCATGTGGTAGTCTCCCGCGCACACATGCGTTGGGGGTTCGTGCTCGACCAGGGGGCGTGCATCGGCTGCCACGCTTGCACCGTGGGCTGCAAGGCCGAGAACGACGTGCCGCTCGGCGCGTTTCGGACCTGGGTCAAGTGGATCGAGCACGGGCAGTATCCCGATACGCAGCGGTCGGCAGCCGTCTTGCGCTGCAACCACTGCGAAGACGCGCCGTGCATCACGATCTGTCCGACGATGGCTCTTTTTAGGCGCGCCGACGGCATCGTCGATCTCGATGCGGACGCCTGCATCGGCTGTGCGTCGTGCATGCAGGCGTGTCCCTACGATGCGATCCACATCGACCCGCGCTCGGGCACGGCCGCGAAGTGCCACTTCTGCGCGCACCGGCTCGAGGTGGATCTGGCGCCGGCGTGCGTCTCGGTCTGTCCCGAACAGGCGATCAAGGTCGTTGATCTGGATGCTGAGGGAGTGCGTGACGATCTACACGCGCGCGGTGCGGTCGTGCGCAAGGGCGAGCGGGGCACGCGACCGCAGACGTTTTACCTGGACACCGATCCGGTGATCCTCGATCCGTTGGCGGTGGACGGCACACGCACGCTCAGCCACGCCGAGGTGCCCGACCCGCTGCCGGCACCCGGGACGGCGGCGGCGCGCGCGGTGTACGACATCCCGCGGCGCAAGCAGTGGGGCGGCGCGATTGCCGCCTACCTCGTCACCAAGTCCGTCGCGGCGGGCGCGCTGATGGCGGCGGCGCTGGGCATCGGGAACATCGCCGTCCTTGGCTTTTTGAGCTTGGCCTTCACCGCGGTCACCCTGCTCCTGCTGATCGGCGACCTGCATCAGCCGCGGCGGTTCTGGTTCCTGCTGACGCGGCCGAACACGAAATCGTGGCTCGTGCGCGGCGGCTGGGTACTCACGGCGCATGCGCTGCTGAGCGTGCCGTGGATGTTTGGGTTTTCGCATCCGCTGCTGGCGATCGTGAGTTTCCCGGTCGCGATGATGACGGCGATCTACACCGCGTTCCTGTTTTGGCAGGCGCGCGGGCGCGAGCTGTGGGCCGAGGACCGGTTGCTGCCCTTCACGCTGGGCGCGCAGGCGCTGGCGGCGGCGTCCGCACTCGGGTGGTTCTTCGGCGTGTGGAGTGTCGGCTGGCTTGCGATCCACGCAATCATCGCCGTCGTAGAGCTGCTTCATGCTCCGCCGACGCCGGGCGCGCGCGCGGGTCATGCGCGTCTCGTGAAGAGCCGTGCGTTTCGCGCCGGACTCCTGTTCTCGTTTCTGGCGATCGCCTTCCCGCCGCTCGTGTTTGTCGCGATCACGTTGCTTGACACGGCGTACATTCGCGCGGGGCAGGAGGTGCCGCTGTCATGAGCCGGAAGGTCTCCGTCTACATCGACGAGAGCGGGTTCAGCGGCGGGAAAGACGTCAACGTGATCGCGTGCCTCGGGCACGAACTGGATCGCGTCGAGTTCGAGACGGCGTGCGCGGATTACTTCGGCGGGGAAGGACGCTCGTGGCGTGAGCTGCACGCCGTCGATCTCCCGGTGAAGCAGCGGCACGCGCTCCTGTGCGGCGCCATGGAGGCGTTGCCGGCTGCGTACCTGGTCGTGGCGCACGGGCCCGGTCGGGACGAGGTGCAATACGATCACTACCACGGGGTCGTGCTTGAGGCGATCAAGCAGCTCGTCATCCGGATGGGCTCGGCCGCCGATCAGGGGCGCCACATCCTGGTCGACGTGCAGCTCGAGACGCGCGCCGGCCTGAATGGACGCGTGTTTGCCAACGCGCTGCTGCAATGGGCGCGTGAGTCCGGGCCGCCGGGCATCTACAACTTCATGGTCAGCGGACTGCGCAAGGGGCTGAGCGCGGCGATGCAGATCTCCGACCTCGCGGCCAACCTCGTGCGGCGAGAGCTGCTGGGCCTCGAAGTGCTCGATGTTTCCCGGCTCGCTCGCACGGTGGTCGGCGTCGATGCGCTTGCGACCGCCGACATGCGCGCGTTTTGCCGTAGCGTGCTCGACAAGCAGCTTGAAGGCGGCCGCAGCCCGGGCCGGAAGCCGAAGAAAAAGGTCGTGCACGTCGATCGGGTTCGGGAGCGTCCCGCCGACGACGTTGTGCGCCGGCTGACGCAGCGTTCGGGTCGTCGGGAAGTCCGCGACGCGTTTCCGGACCTGCTTGAGCTCGTTGCGCGCGCGTCGAAGCCGGAGGAGGAGCTTGCGGCGATTGCCGAGCGCGCACGTGAGGCGGTGGCCCAACGGGACTTCGATCTCGCGGAAGACGCGAACGAGTTTGTGTTCGAGGCGCTGGAGCGGCGCGCCGAGTCGGAGGGCACCGCTTGGCTGCGGCTGCGCACGACCTGCGCATGGCTCGAAACACAAAATGCGCTCGGACGCTTCGCCGCCGAGGACGTGCGCGTGCTGGCGGTCCTGCCCGATGTGGCCACGCTCGAGGAAGACGAGCGGCACTGGGCCGACCTCGCCCTGTTCTTCACACTGCTCGGCGTCGCCCACCAAAACGTGTTCGACTTTGACGGTGGGATGGAACGGCTGCGCCGTTACCTTGAGTTTTTCGAGCGACTGCGCGGGCCGGGCGGAAAGCGGGCGGTGACGAGCCGCCACGCGGGTGCGCTCTTCGGCACCTACGCGCTCTGCCAGTTCTTCTCCGCGGGTTTCACGTATCGCCGGGACCGCGGCGCCGGCTTCCTGGAGCGCATGGACGAGGGTCTGCTTTGGTCGCAACAGGCGCAGGAGACGTTTCCCGACGATGCCGACCGCCGCCGGCACGACATCTACCAGGCCCACGCCCACATGCAGATCGCGCTCTTGACGGGCGACGATGCACCGCTCGCAACGGCCGCGACTCTCCTCGACGGAGATCGGCTCGCCGATATGCGCCTCAACGCGCTCCTCGCCATGAAGGACCGGGATCCGGACGAACTCTTCGCGACCGTGGCCCGCCTGAAGCTCGCCTGGTTGCGCGGCGAGGCCTTGGTCGAGGTCGAATCGGCGCGTCTCGGAGACCTTCCCGCCACGCACCCGTACCAACAAATACTCGGCTACGTTGCCCTGAACGGAGCGGGCAAGACGGCACAGGCCGCGCGCCGACGCCTCAAGGAGACGCCGTGGCCGGCCAATGTCACCGGGACGATCGCCGGGGTGTTCTCGTTGCAGATCGACTGGGAGCGCGAAGGCGGGATCGACCAGGAATCGATCGACCGGGTTCTCGGATCCCTTCACGGGGCAAGCGCGTACCATTGGCAGGCCGCCGGGATTCCGGGTTGGCTCGCGTCCATGGGCAAGGAGTACCGCGGGCGTGGCCCGCTTGAGGTCCTGCCGTTTAACTACGCTTGAGTCTGTACCGTAGCGTACGGACGGCGATGTCTGTGGCCGCGTCCACGATCGAGAAGTCATGGAAAAAGCGTTCGAGATCCCGCCCGATCTGGAAGCCGAGTGGAAACGGCTCCTCGCCGTTGATCGCCACGAAGCCGAGGATCTGTACTTCGAAAAGATCCTTCCGCCGCTGTTGGACCACCTGGAAGCGCTACCCGGCCATGTCGAGCTACGCGATCGCGGCTTCCATACCCTCGCGAGCCTCATGGGCTACAGCCCCGAGACCACGATCCTCGCGACGTGCATCCTGCGCCCCAAAAAGCTCGTGGTCCTGGCGAGCAGCAACACCCTGCCGTCCTACGATCGCGCGCACGCTTTTCTGTCGGCGCGGTCGGTCCTGCCGCCCTCCGCGATCTTTCTGGTCCCGACCGATCCGACCGACCACGGCGAGATCTACGCGCGGCTGAGAGAACGCATCGGCGACGAGGGAGACCACATCGTCGACGTCACCGGCGGCAAGAAGGTCATGAGTGCGACCGCGGCCCAGGTGGCGTGGGAGCTGAACCTGCCGTTGTGCTACGTCGAGAGTCCGAAGTACAACCCGCAGATCCGCCGCCCCGATCCCGGCTGCGAAGAGCTGATCGTCTTGCCCAACCCGAGCGAGGAACGCGCGCGGCTGTTGCGCCGGCGGGCGGTGGAGACCTTTGGTCAGCGCCGCTTCGCGCCCGCCGCGGAGGCGTTCGGCGAGAGTCGGCGCTTTCAGGCCGACAACAGTTTCGACAACCTCGGGTACGCCCTCGCGCGGTGCTACACGGCGTGGGCCGATCTGGATCGCGGCGCCCTGGCGGACCGTTGTCGGGAACTTCGCGGCCGCCTGGAGGAGCCGCGCATCCGCCGTCTGCTTCCGGCCCGCATGGCGATGTCTTCACACCTCAAGGCACTCGAGGCCGTGGCGGCCGGCGAAGAGCTTCCGCTTCTGGCGACTTTTTTCGAGTTGGGCGACATCTACGAGCGTCAGGGCCGTGCCGACTTCGCCGTCCTGCTCGTCTATCGCGCGATGGAAGCCCTGGTCGACTACGCGCTGCGGCGTGCAACCGGCGGACGGTTCCTGCGCCACGATCCCGACTGGTCGCTGTTCGGCGACGAGGCGAAACTTCGCGCCGACTATGTCGAACTGTCGCACCGGATCGGACGGCGCGGTGCGGAGAGTCTGCCCGATCGCGTCGGATTCATCGGGGGCTTCGCGGTGCTGTGTCTGACTACGTCGCTGGCGCAGGACATGCCGACGAGCCTGTCAAAACCGAAGCTCGTCGCGCGCTACAAGGGCCTTGCCGAGCTGCGCAACCGTTCCATCCTGGCACACGGAACTCAAAGCCTGGGGGAGGCGGAGTACGGCACCTTGCGGGACGCCGCGCGCGATTTGGCGACCGGTGTGCTCGGAGACGACGCCGAACGCCTCGAGGCGCGGCGCGCAACGTTGCGTCCGCGCGACATCGCACGCTTCACGCCCGCCTGATCTGTGCCCGTCGCCCCGAAAGCGCTCCAAAAACTGCTAAGCTGTGGTCCGGGAGGACCGCTTTGGCAACGTGGATGCTGTTCACGAAAAGGGATTTCGAGACGATCTTCGGCCGTGTCCTGGAACGTGCGGGCGAGAGCGACGGACCGGACCGACGCGCCGACAAGGGCCGCCGGTTTGAGCCGCACCGGGATCGGTCCCCAAAACATCGCCGTCCGTCCCTGCCGGGCGAAACCTCCGAACGGGGTCAATCCGAAGAGGAGCAACCCGAACGCGGTCAGTCGCCCGAGCAGCGTGAGGAGCGATGAGTCCGGACCGCGTCGCGAAGGCGGTCGAACGGCTGCGCTTTCATCTGTACGAGAAGAAGGGGCGGCACGACTTTGAGCGGGGGCGTGCAGGGGCCAAGCTTCCGCGCAACCATAACTGGCGCGCGTACCGGCTGACCGAACGCGGTGAGGTTCTCGGCGCCACGGTGGCCCGGTTCGCGCGGACAGCGGAGTGCCTGGAGATCGACGTGTTCCTCACGACCGGGACAGACGCGTATCCCGAGGCGGAGGTCTGTCGCGCGGTGGTGTTGTTTTGCATGTCCGAGGCGTTCAAGACCGGCGGGGCGCTTGCGCTGCTGTTTACGAAGCAGGCGGCGGACGGGAGGGTTCCACCGGAGGTCGTGGCCCTCGCCGCCGAACACGGCGTGACGCTTTCGCATGTGGACGAGTGCTACATCGACGAGGCGGAGTTCCGCGCGCTGTACCTTGCGTTGACCGATCTCGAGCCCGCTGCGCGCGACGTTCTTGGGCGGCTCGGCGAGGAGCGCCTCGTGTCGCCCGAGAAGGTGTGCTACCTGATCCACCGGGGCGTTTGGACCGCCCGGGAGATTGCTGCGATCCTGCTCTCGACGCCGTTTCCGGAGTTGGCTCTCGCCGGACGCGTGCGTCCGGAACATCGTCTGCTGTGGGCCGATGCGCTGTCGGCGGGGCGCGGTGGGCTTCTCGGCGGGTGTCTCGACCGGGCGCTTTCGCTGCGCGAGGGGTTCGATGGCGAGGGCCGGTTTGTTGACGTGGGCGGGCGTACGGGCGAGCCGACGCGGGTCGAATTCGAACCGGTCGAGTACTGCCGCCGCTACACGTCGCGCGACGGACCGCTGACTCTTTCCGGCTGGACGACCGAGGGCGGCGATCTCGTGGTCGAGGAGGGCGCGGTGCTCGCCGCGTACGTGCGCGCGTGGGATGCGCCGGGACTGGCGGCGCGCCTGGGCGCCGAACTGCGGCGACTGTCGAGCCTCGGACACGAGGGCGAGACTCCCGTGATCGTCGTCTCGGGCGACTTGCGGCTCCTTTCCGCCGGCGAGCAGATGAGCCTGCGAAGTGTCGCGCTGGAACGCAACCTGCCACTGCTTGTCAGTCCGGACACGACCTTGGCGCTCGACAACGAAGTGCGTCGGCGCTTTGCGCGCGGAAGGATCACGCGCGGATGAGAATCCCCGCCAGCTTTCTCTGCGCCGTGCCGCCCCGGTACTGGGAGCCGGACGGCAACGATCGGCTTTCCGTCGCTTTGCGCGAGGTGCAGGGCACGCTGCGCCGCGTGCGCAAGGCCGTCAATCTCGAGGCCGACCGCACCCGGCTCGATCTCGCGTTCGGCCGCCTCGAGGCCGTGGCGTCCGCACGCGCGGAGTGGGTTGAGCCGCGGTCATTGACGGCGCGTTGGAAGTCGGACACGCTGCCGTCGTTTCGCCTGGGCGCTGCGAGTTTCGAGATGCTCGTTCACCTCGCGCGCCATGGCGCCAGCGAGAACGGCCTCGCGGCGGGAGTCGTGCCGCCGTCCGACGTGGCCGCGCAAAGGCAGCGCTTGCGTTCGGCTGCCGCGCATCTGGGCGCCGACGTTGCCGCGCCGGTCTTTGCGGACCAGCTCGCCGTGCTCGACCGTCTCCCGGACGGTTGGGGGCTCTTGCAGCTCTATCGCGAAGCCGCACCGCGTGAAGCGCCGGAGCAACATGATCCGGAGCAATCCGATCAGCCGCAAACGGACGGCGATGTTTCGGGCCGCTGGGCCGTTGCACCGGCACCTGCGGTGCCCGCCGCGGAGCCGTGGCACCCGCCTGCTCAGGTGGTAGCCGATGCGGGCGCGCAGCTCGAGATCACGTTTTTCCAGCAGGTGAACGCCGCGCTCGGCAACGGACGTTGTGTGGTCGTCAACACGCGGTCCCACGAGGTGATGACCGAGGTCCTCTCGCACTTCGTGTCGGCCGAGGCGGGCCGCCCCGCCGCCGAACTTCGCGTCGCCTACACCGACGGATCCGAAGCGCGACCGCTGCCGCTGCGTTGTCTGGAGGCACCGGCGGGCCCTCCGGCGCAGCCGACGCGGGTTGTGCGGATGGCGCTGATGAGCATGCGCCACCTCGAACTCGACTGGGTCGTGGACGCGACGTGGTACCGAAACCGCGAGGTCTTCACGTCCGACAGCATGGCCCAGGCCGACGAGTGGTGCTATCTGTTCTCGCGCGCGAAGCTGGCGCAGATGCGCCGGACCTACGCGGGCGAACGCGTGCATCTTTGCCTGTATCACACCGGCTTCGAACCGGCGGTTCTGGGTCTGTACCGCGCGGTCGTGCTGCAGCTCCTGGAGACCGAACCGGCGCAGCGCTGGATTTCCGTGCAGCCGCACTATCCGCGCCGCGGCACGTTTCGGCGCGGTCGAAGCTGGCCGCCGCCCGAGGCGGGTGGATGGGAGGACGACGATGGCGCGTGAATGGAAGGCACGCTGCGTCGATTGCGGGACCAAGTTCGCGTACTCCGACTACACCAGCGAGGATCTTCGCCGTCGCGGCGAGATCCGTCCGCTACGGTGTGATGCATGCCAGCGCCTGATCGACCGCGAGTCATGGACGGTGGGCATGCCGTCGGTCGCGCTTCGCGCGAAGGAGGGCGGCGCCACGGCGGGCGTGGCTGCGGACGGGGCGGGAAGCAACGGTGGCGCGTTCGGGCACTTCCAGACCGTGGCTCCGGCGCACGAGCGCGTGGAGACCCCGTCCGGATTCTCGCGGGACGACTTCCGCGAGAAGTTCGGCATCCAGCCCGAAGAAATCTGCGACCTTCTGGCCGACCTGGAGGATCCGGACACGCCGGTGGCCGTCGTGGTCGGTCCGACCGGATCGGGCAAGTCCACCGTGCTGCCGTTTCGCCTGATGGAGCCTCCGGAGAGCTGGAGCCGCGTGCGGGGCAAGGATCCCCGCTTCCTCACGCGCAACGGCATGATCGTCGTCACGCAACCGCGCGTGCAGGCGACGCGCAACATCCCGCGTTTTGTGTCGGGCGTGCTGCACGGCGCCGACATGGGCATCGGTCAGGACATCGGCTGCCGCCACTCCGGCTACCACGCCTGCGACTGGCGCTGCCGGCTCGTCTACGTCACCGACGGAACGCTCATCAACTGGATCGCGAACGGGTACCTCGACCGGATCAGTTGCGTCATGATCGACGAGGCTCACGAGCGCAGCCTCAACATCGACCTGATCCTCGGCCTGCTCACGCGGTCGCTGCCGCGCTATCCGCATCTAAAGCTGATCATCGCGAGCGCGACCATCGACGAGGCGAAGTTCGTCCGGCACTTCGAGGAGCATCTTCCCCGGGACAAACGGGTCGTCTGCCACTCGTTCTCCGGCAAGTCGTTCGTCGTCAAGGAGCACTTTCACGAGGGGGATACCTATCCGTACGATCCCGACAACACGCGTTCGCTGACCCGCGACCTCGCGCGCCACGCGGCTGACAAGGCGCTCTGGCTCCTGAAGCGCATGCACATGCCCGGATTCCAGACCCCGGACATGCCCGGTGGCGACTTGACCCAGCCCGACCGCCACGGCGACGTGCTCGGGTTCCTGCACGGCGCACGCCACATCGACCGCGCCGTCGAGTTCGTCAAGCAGGGCGTGGCAGGTATCCCGGAGCTGGCTTCGCGGGTCCGTGCGCTGCCGCTCCATCGCAACGTACCGCAGGCCCAGCAGGACGAGGCGCTGCAAAAAAACGAGAACCCCGACCTCACCCGTGTGGTGTTCGCCACCAACCTCGCCGAGACCTCGCTCACGATCCACGGCGTCAAGCACGTGGTCGAGACCGGCATCATCAACATCAGCGAGTGGGATCCGGAGACGCAGACCGACGCTCTCGAAGCCCGGATTCACAGCCAGGCGGGCTGCCGCCAACGTTGGGGGCGGGCCGGCCGCATCGCACCGGGCGATGCCTGGTGCCTGTACACGAAGGGGCAGTTCGAGTCGGTGTTCCCGCCGTACTCGACGGCCGAGATCGAGCGCGGGCGGCTCGACCAGGTGTTGTTGAAGGCCAAGGTAGCCGGGGTCGATGATCTCGACCGTTTCCCGTGGCTCGACGCGCCGCCGACGATCGAGGCCAAGCGAGCCCTGCGGGTTCTGGAGAAGCGGCGCTGTGTAGATGATGACGGCGATGTCACCGCCCTGGGTATCGAGCTCGATCGGTTCGCCGGCGATCTCGACCAGGCCAATCTTGTCGTGACCGCGGACCGGTTCGCCTGCGGCATCGAGATGGCGACGGTCGTACCGCTCCTGTCGCTGCGCGGCGGCCATTCCGGCCTCCTCGTCGATGACGACACGTGGGATGCCGCGACCCGCCGCCGGGTCCGCCAGATCCATCAGGAGCTGATTGGCGGGTGCCGCGACGACCTGGAGTTCGGACTGAAGCTGTTCGCCGCGTGGAACGACGCGCGCGAGCGTGGGGGGGCGCGCATCACGGGAAGCTGGGCGTGGCGTGAGGTCTGGACGCGCGAAGCGTTACCGAATCCGGGCCGACGTGTTCGCCAAAGTCTGGGCGACAAGCTGAAGGGTGTGTTCCAAGCCGCCTTGGAGGCGCGCACACGGGAGGATCTGGCGACGATCCGCCACAAGGCTCGCCTGCGCGGACCCGCGGCGGAGTGGTTCGACCGGGTCGTGGACACGTTCGGCGACGCCTGCGCGTTCGCGTGGTCCAAGCTCCACTACGTCAAGGGCGTTGTGCTGGCCAAGGACGTGTTCAGCGCACGCGAAAAACTGATCGACGATCTCGGGGTGCGCAAGAAGGGCAAGGAACGGCGCGCGATCAACTTCGAGTTCCTGGATCGGATCCGGCTCGTGTTCGCGTGGTGTCTGCCCGACCACTGCTACGTTGCCGATCAAGCCGACGACGCCGGCGTCTTTTGCTATCGGCCTCTCGTTCCCGTTTCCACCGGTGATCACGTCGTCCAGGTCGATCGCGAGTCCATCTGCGAGCGGCAGCCGATCCACGCGTTCGTTTGCGGCAGGCGGCGAACGCGGCACCGGCGGCCCCACCCCGGAGCCGAGGACCAGATTTGCGTACAGGCTTCTTTTTTGGCGGCCCTGCCTCGCGAGTGGATGGAGCTCCTGCCGGGTCTGTCGCTGGACGAACTCGTGCGCTTTGTGTCGGAGAACACCAAGAACGCCGGCGTGGACACGCTGGACACCGAGCATCGTGCGCGGCTCTTCCTGGATCAGCGCTTTCCGCTGTGGACGACCTGTCGGGGCCGCATCGTTTCGCGCGAGGAGTCCGGCAACTACGTGGTCGAACCGCTCTCGATCACGACGCCGCCGCGGACGATTGAACGGCGCCTGCGTGCCACCGACGACGTCGAGTCGGGACGGATTCCCGAGTCGGCGGCCAAGGATCGGAACTGGGATGCCGCCGTGGACACCGGGATCGACGTCCATACGCAAACAGACGAGGAGCCCGGCGAAGCCCTGCTCGTGGATTCGGACGACGCGACCGAATCCGGGGCCGACCATGCTGCCTCGGACGACGGCACGGAAGTCGCGCCGCCCGAGGCCGAGTTGGCGTCCGCGCCGGCACCGTCGGCACGCTGTCTTTTTTGGTCCGAAGACGATCTTGAGCCGGGCACCGAGATCACGGCCGAGGTGGTGGGTTACGACCGCGGCACGCAGCCGTCGGTTCGTCTTGCGCCGCCGCGCACGATCGCGTTCGCGGCGTTTGCCAAAAAGTACACCGTCGGGGATCGGGTCGAGGTCGAAGCCCTCGCGCACGAACGGTTTCCGGGCGACAACCCGGCTGCCCTGCGCGTGCGTGAGGTTCACACCGGGCTCGAGGCGGCCATGGAGTCGGACGACATCGGGTTTCGTTATGGCCTCCACGTCGTGCAGGCGGTTCCGATCGGTTCGCGCTTCACCGCCGTCGTGGACAGCCTCGACAAGAAAGCCTGTGCGGTACGCCTGACCACGCTCCCGCTGGCCGAGGAGTACCTCGACCGGTTGGAGCAGGACAAGAGCCCTATCGACGCCACCGTCGGCTGGGTGTCCAGCGGCAGTATCGACGTGTACCTCGACGGAGGTATTCCCGCGCAAGGGATCGTGCTGGTGGGCGCGATTTTCTCCCGCACCCGGTTGGTATCCGACGAGCAGCGGCACGTGGGGCGGCGGCTCAAGGTCATTGCGGGTTTTCGCACCCAGCACCTGCGCCGCGTGGAAATCCCGGACGAGATTCGGACGCGGATGGCCGAGTGGGAGACGTTCGGAATCGAAGCGGATTCGGAGGACGGCCATCTGAAGGTGACCCGGCGCATTTCGTTTGTCGAACGCAACCAGCTGCGGGCCGCGGTTCGGACACCGGCGGCGCGCGACTTCTGGGATCGCGCCTACCGGTTGTCGAACAACGTTGCGTGCGAGGTGTACGACAAGTCTCTCGCCCGCAAGTACCGTCCGGGCCAGTGGGTCGAGGGTCTCGTTTCGTCGATCCGCCACTGGGGCTGTACGGTCACGCTCGGTGACGGCAACCCGGTCGAGGTGAAGCGCGACCGCGCGCCGGCCGATTTCGATCCCGAGATTGGCGACCGTGTCGCCGTCAAGGTCGTGTCCGTCGATCTGGTGGCTCAAGAAATCGACGGCACGCTGTTTCCCTTTGTGGCTGAGGTACGGATTACCGACACCGAGCGGATCCGGTTCGTCATCGGTACGCGGGGATCGATGCTCAACACGATTCGCTCCGCGACCGGCGTGTCGATCGAAAGCCGTCAAAACGGTGAGTACTGGCTGATCTGCGCCCCGAGCAAGCGCCAGCTCCAGAGCGCGATCTCGCGGGTCAACGACTGCGTGTACGGGTGGTGCGAAGTCGAGTCTCGATCGACGAATCCGTTTCAGGCGCCGAAGGGCACGCGGACCGAAGCCGCTGTGCGCACGCGCCACCAGGAACGGTCCCGACTGCCTCGCTACCAGCCGTCGGGAGCAGACGTCGAGGAACCGGACGAGTCCGAGACCCGCACGGGGCTTCCGACGCTCGTGGAGGCGGTACTCTGGCTGCTGCTCCTCTTCCTCCTGATTCTCGCTATGATGTTTGTTGGATAAGATGCGCAGGGACAAGACCGCTCGCCCCGCCCGTTCGCTGCAAGGCAAATGGCTGGCTCCGTGTCTGGTCGGAGAGCCGTCCGGCCGTAGCCGGTGGGGAGCGGTCTACCGCGCCACCGACTTGACCGACGGAAAAAACGTCGAGGTCCATGTGCTCGAGGAGGAGGGCGCGCGTCGTTGCGCCCGCGCGCTCGCGCGCGTGTCGCGGCAAGCGCTTTCGAAGTACCTGGCTCCCGTGCGCTGGGTCGCCCGCGCCGAGCGCAACGGCATCGACTATGCCGTTGTTGAGCTTGGGGCCGTTGTTGAGTCGGGGGCCGTTGTTGAGATGGGTGTCGCCGCTCGCGGTGGGGCCTCTGTTGACGATGACGGCCTTGATGTCGAGGCCCGCAAGACCGCGCTCGAGGTTGTTGCGACCAGTGGCCCGCTGTCGGTCACGAGTGCCGGCAAGGTCTTGGCGCGCCTGCTGCGCGCAATGTCCCACGTCCACGCGGCGGGAGGCGGTGGGCTCGGCGTGCATCCCGGACGGGTGTTTCTCGACGGCGATGTTCCGCGGCTGCAGCCGTTTCGCGACATCAAAGACGAGGTTCTCGCCGCCCGCTATCTGCCGCCCGAGTCGGCCGAGACCGCGGCGGGCGACGTCTACGGCCTCGCGGCGCTGTACCACTGGCTGGTCACGGGACAGCACGCACGCGAAGGCGAAACGCTTGAAGAGGTGCGCGCGGCGGCTCGCGAACCTTTCCCGGCGTTCGCGGAGTTGCCCGGACTGAGCGGTCGCGTCGCGGACGTTTTGCAAAAGGCCACGAGCCTGCATCCCGAAAACCGTCCGGCCGACGCGGGCGCGATGCTGGCCGCCATCAAGCCCCCGGCGCCGGCACCCGTCGCGCCTCCTCCCGCCCCCAAGCCGTTTCCGGTTCCCCTTCCTCCCCCCGCCCCCCCTCCTACCCCTGCAAGCCTCGTACAGGAACCTCTTCTCGAGCCGGAACCGCAGCCGGTTCCGGTCAATGTTTCGGCTCCGCGGCGCGCGCCTAGATCGCGTCGTGCCGCGCCGCGCCGGGGCGGATGGCGCACGCCGCTCGTCCTGGTGTTCGGCGTGGGGCTCGTCGTGGCGAGTCTTGCCTACTGGCGTTCGACGGACCGCGCGACCGGGGAACGGGACTCCGCCGAGCGGGCCGCCCGCGACGCGCGTACGACGTTGGGTGCGTTCTTGGAACGGGAGTCCGACGCCCTGCAGAGCGTGAACGGCAGCCTGAAGCGCGCCCTGAGTCGCATCGACGAGGCGATAGATTCCGGAGATTTCGAGACCGCGCGCAAGGCGTGCGAGAGAATGACGGCCGAGCTGCCGGAGCTTGTGGAGTATCTGGAGAAGTTGGAGGGTGACCGAAAGCGTCGGCGGGAGAAGAAGCCCCGTCGCGAGCCGCGCCGCGTAAATCCGTTCGAGCCGGACGAACGGACGCGTCGGGCCCGGATCGCGGCGGAGGAACGCGAGGCGAAGCGACAGAGCGGCGCGCTGAAGGCGTGGCACGAGGCGCAGCTGGAGATGACCAATGCCAAGCGTGCGTGGAAGAAGCTCGAAGCCGGAGAGTCGGCGACGAGCGGGCGTGCGCGAGAACACGAAGCGCGGGCGAGGGCGGCTGCCAAGCGGGTGCAGTTCGACGACGCGCGCAAGGAGGCGAACCGGGCGCAGAGTGCCTATCGTGACGCCATCGGGGAGGTGCGGGCGCGGTCGGCGAAGGCCGACAAGGACGCGTGGGGGCGTGCCGCGACCGAGATGAAGGCGGCCCGTGCGGCGTGGGAGAGGATTCGTTACGAGACCGACTGGCCTGCGCACGCGGCGGGCGAGGCTGAGACCCTGAGGGGCAACGCGCTGAGGCGCGCGGACCTCCGTGCGTGGAATGCTGCCGCCGAGGCGGCGGATGACGCCACCGCGGCGTTCCGCAAGCTCGTGGTGGCGGCGTGGTCGAAGTTCGAGGAGAGGAAGAAGCAGGCCGAGGCGAAGCGTGCGCGGATCCGGAGCCTGCTGGATGACCTCGATGAGCAGGTCGATCAGCAACCGAGCACGGATCGCGAGCTGGCGAGGCGGGTCTATTCGGAGAACGGCCGGGCGCGCTTGCGAGGCCTGCTGCTCGACGCGGGACAAGCCTTGCGGGAGGGGCACGTGAACGACGCTCACAGGCTCATGGACAAGGTCGATGCCGATGTTCGAACGGCCCGCACGCTCTTCGTGCGTCTCCAGAAGGCGGTTGACGACGCCGAGGCAGCCGCGAACAGGGTCGATCGTCGAAACGAGTTCGACGAGCTTGCGATCGAGCGCTACCACGCTGCGGCGCGAAAGATTGTCGCGCGCGGCAGCGTGGGCGCTGGCACGCGGTATCTGAAGGCAGCGGACTCCGCCCGCTCGGCGTCGGACGAGTACGAGAAGTGCAAGCGGGATCTGCAGAAGCTCGAGAGCCGGATCCGAGCGTCGATGGCAAAAAAGATCGAGCGCGTAGTTCGCGAGGCGCGCGACAGTGACCGAAAGCTCGCGAGAGCGGCGCGCCTGTTGAACACGTTACGCAGCACGATAGCCCGCAAGGCCAAGACGACGCGTGTGGTTCCGGAGCGCATCAGGCCGGACCGAAGAACTCCGCCGCGCGATCGTACGAAGAAGCCGGAGCCGGCGGCACAAGAACCCGGTGCGTACGAGCTGCTCAAGAACGCGAAGCCGAACACGCAGGTGATCCTCCCGCCCGGCACCCACGATTTCCCGAAGCCCGTCACGGTGACCGATTTGCGCATCAAGGGATCCGGTCGGGGAAAGAAACAGACCAGACTTCGCTTCGCGTCTGGTGCACGGCTCGTCCTTGTCGGGCGCGTCGCGAAGGTCACGGGGGTTGTGTTTGAAGCGATCGACAAGCGAAAGGCCCGTGGTGTTCCGGGGGAGGCAGGTTCACTGCTGGCCTTGCGGACGAAGGACGCCGAGGTTCGGATCTGCACCTTCATCAATGCGTCCGGCTGTGCCATCGTGATCGCCGGCGGGACCGTTCAGACCGCGCGTATTGACGGCTGCGTTGTTACCGGAGCGGGCCAGCATGGCCTGTATGTGATCGGCGTTTCCAGCGTCAGAATCGACGGGGGGACGTTTGAGAAGTGCGGGCTTGCGGGCATCGCCGTGATCGGCAAACAGGACGTGACGATCGACCGCGCAAGGTGTCAGGGGAACCAGCACGGGATCCTCCTGCAGGGGCGCGGTGCCACGATCTATCTTCGACAGAACCACTGCAACGAGAACCTCAGCACCGGAATCCGGCTTGAAGGGAAGGGTCGGGTCAAGGAAATGAAGGACAACATCATCCGCGACAACACGCGCTACGGTGTCCAGCGCTTTCGGAGATTCAACGTACCGTGGGGCCACAAGGACAAGAACACCGTCGTGAACAACGGCGATCGGCGCGGCGACAACTGGGACCGCGAAAACGCCCTCAACGACTGAGCCGATCCGCTAGAATCCCGGGCGCGTGCATGATCCTCTCTATTACCTCCCGGACCGACTGACCGCGACGCCGCCGCCCGAGAAGTGGGACGGCTGGGTCGAATACGACGCCAAGGCGTGGCCGCGGCGCATCAAGCGCGAGATGCGGCTCGTGCCGACGATCTGCTTCAACTGCGAGTCGGCGTGCGGGCTCTTGGCCTACGTTGACAAGGCGACGGGGAAGATTCGTCGGTTCGAAGGCAACCCCGTGCACCCGGGGAGTCGCGGACGAGTGTGCGCCAAGGGGCCGGCGACGCTGAACCAGGTCGAGGACTCCGAACGCATCCTCTATCCGCTCAAGCGCGTCGGACCGCGCGGCGGCGGCCAGTGGGAGCGCGTGTCGTGGGACGAGGTCTTGGACACCCTCGCGGGCCGCATTCGGCGCGCGCTGACGGAAAAGCGTCTGACCGAGGTCATGTACCACGTCGGCCGGCCGGGGCACGACGGCACCATGGAGCGCATCCTGCAGGCGTGGGGCATCGACGGCCACAACAGCCACACCAATGTCTGTTCGAGCGCGGCGCGGCTCGGGTTCACCGTCATGTGCGGGGCGGACCGACCGTCGCCGGACTTCGCGAACGCCAAGACGATCCTGCTCCTGTCCGCGCACCTGGAGTCGGGCCACTACTTCAACCCGCATGCGCAGCGCATCATGGAAGGCAAGGCGAAGGGCGCGCGCATCATCGTCATGGATCCGCGGTTGTCGAACACGGCGGCCAAGGCCGACTTGTGGCTGCCGACATGGCCGGGTTCCGAAGGGACGGTCCTGCTCGCGATCGCGCGGCACCTGCTCGAGATCGGGGGCGTGGCCGAGGACTTTTTGCGCGAGCACTCGAATTGGGAGGACACCCTCAAGCACTTGAGCCCGCGCGCGACACGGTTCGACACCTTCCTCGAAAAGCTGCGCGCGCACTACGACGAGTACACCTTCGAGCGCGCCGCCCGCGAGAGCGGCGTGGCCGAGGACAAGCTCCGGCAGGCGGCCGAATGGATCGCCGAATCGCACGGCGGCGTGGCAACGCACGTTTGGCGCGGCCCGGCGACCGGCAACCTCGGCGGCTGGCAGATCGCGCGCGCGCTGGAGTTCGTCGTCGTCTTGTCGGGCTCGCTGGGCACGCGCGGCGGCACGTCGCCGAACGCGTGGCACAAATTCAAGGCCCCGGCATTCGCGAAGCCGCCGGCGCAAGACGTCTGGAGCGAGCTGCTCTACCCGCGCGACTACCCGCTGGCGTTTCACGAGATGAGCTTCCTGCTCCCGTACCTCGCGACGAAAGAGCAGCGGATCGACACCTACTTCACGCGCGTCTTCAACCCGGTGTGGACTTATCCGGACGGCACGGCATGGATCGAGCTGTTGACCGACGAGGCGCGCATGGGCTTTCACGCGGCGCTCACGCCGACATGGAACGAGACGGCGCGCTACGCCGACTTCGTCCTGCCGATGGGCCTCTCGCCGGAACGGCACGACCTGATGAGCCAGGAAACGCACGCGGGGGCGTGGATCGGCTTTCGCCAGCCCGTGCAGCGGGTACTCGCGGAGCGCGACGGCAACCCTGTCGAGTTCACGTGGCAGGCCAACCCGGGCGAGGTCTGGGAGGAGGAGGAGTTCTTCTTCGAGTTGTCGTGGCGCATCGACCCGGACGGCGCGCTCGGGGTCCGCAAGCACTTCGAGTCGCCGTACCGCCCCGGCGAAAAGATCACGATCGACGAACACTACCGTTGGATCTTCGAGAACTCCGTGCCGGGCCTGCCCGCGGCAGCCGCTCGCGAGGGGCTCGCCCCGCTGGAGTACATGCGCCGCTACGGCGCGTTCGAGGTCACCAAGGACATCTACGACGCGCACGAAGTCCTGGGCTTCAAGACCCCGAGCCGAAAGGTCGAAATCTACTCGCCGACGATCGAGGAGTGGGGCTGGCCGGAGTACGCGCTCCCGGGCTCGATCGAAAGCCACGTCGCGCAGGCGCGCCTTGGAAACGGCGAGATGGTCCTCGTCCCGACGTTTCGCCTGGCGACCCTGATCCACTCGCGCTCGGCGAACGCGCCGTGGCTCTACGAGATCGCGCACAAGAACCCGCTGTGGCTGCACCCCAGCGACGCGGAGCGGATTGGCGTCACCGAAGCCGACCTCGTACGCGTCGAAACCGACATCGGCTACTTCGTCCTGCGCCCGTTCATCACCGAGGGCATGAAGCCCGGCATCGTCGCGTGCAGCCACCACCTCGGCCGCTGGCACCGGCGCCAGGATGCGGACGCCTCGCCGCTGGCCAGCGCGCTGGTCGAGGTGACGGTCGAGGGCGACCTCTGGAAGTGGACCCGCAAGGCCGACATCGGTGGCGGCGGGCTGTGGTGGAGCGAGAGCGGCGTGCATCAAAACATCACTTTCCCGGTCCATCCCGACCCCATCAGCGGAATGCACTGCTGGCACCAGATGGTCCGAGTTGACAAAGCCAAGGACGGCGATGCTTTTGGGGATATCGCGGTCGATCGCGCCAAGGCCCGCCGGATCTATGAAGAGTGGCGCGGCACCACGCGAGCCCCGACGGGCGATTTGCGCCGCCCGCTCTGGTTCGCGCGCCACGTCCGCCCGGCCGACAGCGCCTACGATCTCCCCGCCTGCGAGTAGCCCCCCTGGCCTGCCAGCGTGGCCGAGCGATATCGCCGTCCGTACACTGTCACCGCGCCTTGTTCCCACTCCTCTTCTGCGCTTCTGCGGTGAACTCAGATACCGTCGCGATTCTCCGCGAAACGTGCTAGAACATGCATTCGAGAATAGGAGGACCGATGAAGTCTGGGCGCAACTTGCTTGTCTTGCTGACCTTGTTTGCGGTGGTCGCGACCCCGGTCAAGGCGGACACACTCAACGACTTATTCCTGGTGATCGAGAACCCCGAGAGCGAAGGCGCGTTCCCGCCGTCGCACACGATCATCAACTTCGCGACGTTCCTCGGCGGGACCTACCCGTTCCCGCTCGTGCAGGACGCGCACGGAACCGACCTCGGGACCCTGTTCGACGAGACGGGCTTTTTCTCGACCGACTTCAACGGCCAGCCGTTCTTTCTGATCGGCACGGTGGATACCGCCGGTGGCGGCGACTCCCACCTCGTGCTGAGCAACGCGCTCGACGCGCCGCCGCCGGGCTTTTTCCCCGACGATCTCGAGGCCGTGGTGATCGCCGCCTTGGCGGAGCTTGACTTCGTTGCCGAGTCGCTCGGCGTGGACGGCGCCGTCGCCTCACTGTTCGGCGACGGCGAGATGAATGGTGTCGACTTCCTGATCGCGGCGCTGGTTGGCGAGTTCCCGAGCGGCGAGGAAGTGCTGGGTCAAGCCATCGGCGGGGCGACCAGCAGTTTCAGCACGACGGGCGACGGCATCTCGAACATCTTCGGCTTTTCCGATCCGCTGATCCTGGGCCAGCAGGTCGTCGGTCCGGGTGGTGTCGGGATTCCGGGCCAGGTGAACCAGTTCAACCCCGCGATTACCGGTGGCCCCGTGATTACCGGTGGCCCCGTGCCGCAACCCGGCACGTTCGCGCTGTGCGGCCTGGCTGTTGCCGGTCTCATCTGGCGCCGGCGTCGCAAGTCCGCGTAACCGTTCGATTCAAGATCCGCAGGCCTGCGCCCGACTTCGGGTGCGGGCCTTTTTCGTGTCACAACCGGGCGGCGGCGAGCGCGAGGATTTCCCCGTTGGGCCACGTCGTCTTGTAGAAGTCGCGGGCTTCGTCCGCGCCCAGGTGTTCGGCGTTCGTCTCGACGATGTCGCGCGCCTGCGCCAGGTGCCGGTTGCCCGCATCGTCTTCCTCGGAGAACGCGGCCAGCGTGAAGTGGATTTCGGCGGCGTCCGCGGGCGGGACCCCGGGATGTTGCTCGTGCAGCGTCCGAGCCTGAGCCGCCTCGGCGTGCGCCGCGTCCCGTTCACCCGCGCCATTGAGCGCCCAGGCGAGCCGGCAGCGGCACAGCAGGATCAGGTGCGCCGATCCGGCGCCGAAAGTCGGGCAGTTCTTCGCCGCCAGGCGAAGAGGCTCGACCGCCTTGTCGAAGTCCCGTTCGATCAGCGCCGCGGCACCCATCGTCAGGCGGATCGTGAATTCGCGCTGGGCGTTGTCGGACTCGGCGGCCAGCGCGAGCCCCTCCTCCCACGTGCTCCAGGCCGCCTCGCGCTCGTCCCGCATGTGCAGCGTCTTGCCCAGTGCCTCCTTCGCGGTCAACAGCATCGGCGTCGCCCCACGCTCCTCGGCGATGCGGCAGGCGTCCTCGAGGTGGCCCTTGGACGTTTCGAGGTCCCCGAGTTGGGCGACGGCCGGGCCGAGCAGGTTCAAGACCTGCACCTCGCCGGCCGGGTGCCCCATGCCCCGAAAGATCTCGAGCGCGCGCATGAGGGCTTGCCGCGCGGGCTCCAGGCGGCCGAGAATGGAAAGGGCGCGGCCCGCGTTGGCGAGCGGGATGGCCTCGGACGCGAGATCGCCCAGCTCCCGCGCGATCGCCGCGGCACTCTCGAAATCCGGCAGCGACTCCTCGGGCTGGCCCGCTTCGACGAGCGAGTTCGCGATGTTGCTCCGCAGTGCGCACTCGCCGCGGCGGTCGCCGATCTCCCGGAAGATCGCCAGAGACTCGCGCTTCGCCCTGAGCGCGCGCTCGCCCTCGCCGACGCGCGGCATCACCTCGGCGTACGCGCCCAGGCTGCTGGCCTCGCCGCGGCGGTCGCCGATCTTCTTGCGGATTTCCAGGGCTTCGCGCCAGCGGTCCGCCGCGGCCTGGAAGTCGCCCCGGCGATAGGCGACGCCGCCGAGCGTGTGCAGCGAGTTCGACTCCCATTGGCGGTCGCCGGCCTCTCGCGCGAGCTCGATTCCGCGCTCGGCATGGTCACTCGCCTGGTCGAAGTCGCCCTTGTTCCAGTGCGTGACGGCCAGCCGCGAGTGGACTTGTCCGCGCCTGCCGGCGTCGTCGGCCTCCTCGGCGAGCTTCAGGGCGCCCTCGAGGACGCGCAACTGGTCGTCGCGTCGGCCGAGGAGTTCGTAGAAGTCCCAGGCGTGGGACAGCAACGCGAACCGGGCCGGCGGTCGGCCGATCGACAGGTCGGGTTCAATCCGCTCGACGAAGCGTGCGGCAAACCCGGCATGGTAGTTCGCGGCGAGATAGCCCAGGGCCGCGCTCAGGAACGGCTCGGCCTCGAGCGTGCGCTCCGCGCGGGAGAGGTGAAACAAGAGGTCGTACGCGGTCTTGCCCGACGGTTCGTTGCCGCCGGCATCGCCGTCGCTCGTCTCATCCTGATCGCGAATCGTGTCCGCGACAACAGAGTGGTACTCGCCGCGGAGCGCCTCGGGAATGGACTCGTAGGTCGCCTCGTAGAGCTGCCGGCTCGTGAAGCGAAACGAGTTCTTGCCTGAGCTGCGAATGAGCCGGTGCTTACGCTCCAGCGTTGCGAGCCGCTTGAGCAGCTTGATCCGTTTTTCCTCGAGCACGGCGCCGAGTACCGACGCCTCGAACTCGTAGCCGAGGACGGCTGCGGCCTCGAGCGTTTCGCGCTGGTCGTCGTCGAGGCGGCCGAGCTTCAGGTTCGCCAGATCCTGGAGCGACGAGGGCAGCTTGATCTCGTCGAGGTTGCCGGAGAACGTGAGGCCGCCCGCCTCGGCCGCAACGAGCGCGCCCGTCTCCTTCAGATGGCCCAGCATCTCCGTGAGAATGAGCGGGTTGCCGTCGGCGAGTTCGTGCAGCGAGTGCGCAATCTCGCGCACGGTGCTTTCCGTGCCCACGACTGCACGGATCAACTCGTAGGTGTTGTCCGCCGAAAGCGGCGCGACGGTGTGAATGTCGGCGCGGCGTGCGTTGAGCAGGCCATGGAGGTCCGATCCGTCCTCGACCTCATCCTCGGCGAAGATTCCGAGCAGCAGGAGCGGGTGCCCCTCGACGCAGCGCGTGAGGTACGTGAAGAGCTCAAGCGTTTCCGGGCCGGCGAGGTGCAGGTCCTCCACGACGACGACGATCGGCCGGTCCTGTGCGGCGTGGCGCAGTGCATTGGCGAACGCGGAATGCAGCGCGTCCTTGGTGAACCCGGTGGCGGCGCCGGGCTGGATGCCGCCGAGCAGAAAGCTGGCGAACGGTGCGACCGCGCCGGGCGACTCGGGCAGGAGCGCGGCGAGGCGTTGCTCGAGCGCGGCGCGCTGGCGACCCGGCTCTTCGGTATCGACCTCCAGGAGATCGGACAGCGCCTCGACGAACGGCTGGTAGCTTCGACCACCCGCGCCCACGGCGCGCCCGGCGGCGATGACCGGGCCGCCTTCGCCCGCGGCGACCTCTTCGAGAAACTCGTAGACGAGGCGCGATTTGCCCGCGCCTGACAGGCCACCCACGAGCTCGATCCCGCCGGTCCGGCACGCGCCCGCCGCGACTTCGCGCAGGTGCGCCAGGTCGTCGGCGCGGCCGACGAGCGGCAGTTCACGGTCAAGGCGTAGGCGCCGCAGCGCGCGCTCGCCGCCGGCCATGACCTCGGCCGTTCCGGACCGGGTTCGCCACCACGCGCTCTGTTCGCCGTCCTTGAGGATGGCGCTCAGTTCGTCCGCCCCGGCGAAGCGCTTTGCGATGTCCTTGCGCGTGCACGTAAAGATCACGCGGTCCCAGAAAGCATCGACGTCGGGGAAGAACTCACGCGGCGTCGGCAACTCTTCGCTGAGCTTCTTGCCGAACAGCTCGTGGAAGCTCTCGGTGTCGTACGCCTTCTTGCCGGTCGCGAGTTCGAGCAGCATCACCCCGAACGCGTAGAGGTCTGCGGGCGGGCCGACATCGTCTTGCGCGAAGAACTGTTCGGGCGCCGCGTAGATCAGGGAGCCGACGAACTCGCCCGCGTGGGTCAGCGTCTCCGCCGTCTCGAGACGCGCGACACCGAGGTCCATCAGGAGCACGCGGTGGTCGGGCGTGATGACGATGTTTTCGGGCTTGATGTCGCGGTGGATGATGCCCAGCGCGTGGAGCGCCGAAAGTGCGGAAAGGGCCTGCTCCGCGATCTGGTAGAGCAGGTGGTCGGGCACGATGCCCAACTCCTCCTTGAGCTCTTTGAGCGTCTGTCCCTCGATGAACTCGAGCGCGATGAACCGCGCCAGCCCCTCCGCGCCCGCCTCGTAGGTCGCGACCACGTTCTCGTGGTCGATCCGCAGCCCGACCTCGGCCTCCCGCTCGAACCGCTCCAGCGAACGTTCGTCGTCGAGGAGGTGCTCGTGGCAGACCTTGATGGCAACGACGGTCCCCGGCGGCCCGGCCGGCCCCGCTGCGGTGCTCTCGGCTCGATAGACCGCGCCCATGCCGCCCCGACCCAGTTCGGCGCCGAGGCGATACCGCCCCAAGTTTTGGCCTACCTGCGTCATGGCGATCCGCGCGCTCGGATGATACGGCAATTGGGCCGCGCTGCGCCCCTCTCCTCCGCCGTCCTGCCCCTCTTCCCCCTGGTCTCCTTCCCCTCTTCCCCCCCCGCCCCCTTCACCCCATCAATCCGCTCCCGGGGTAGACTCCCCTGCCATGCGCCGCCCCGAGGTGTTGCTACCGGTGACGTTTTTGGCCGCGATCCTGATCGGCGCCATCGTGTTGTCCTTGCCGGGCATGTCCAGCGGCGCGGTCGGCCCGCTGGAAGCGTTCTTCACGGCGACGTCGGCGGTGTGCGTGACGGGGCTGGTCGTCGTCGATACCGGGCGCGACTTCACGACGGCGGGCCAGGGCGTAATCGTGGCGCTGATCCAGCTCGGCGGCCTCGGGATGATGACGTTCTCCGTGCTGGCGATGGTCCTGGCCGGGCGGCGAATCGCGCTCGACCAGGCGGCGGCGGTGCGCGAGACGTTCACGCCGGTCGGGAGCTGGCGGCTCGGGCGGCTACTCGCGGTCATCCTCGGTCTCACCGTGTTTGTCGAGGGCGCGGGGTTCCTGGTGCTCTACCTCCAACTCGGCGACGCGTGGCCCGCGCTGTTTCACTCCGTCTCCGCGTTTTGCAACGCCGGCTTTTCGATCTTCCCCGCGTCGCTCCACGACCAGACCGGCGCCGTCGTCGTGGCGATCACGCTGCTGTTCGTGATCGGAAGCCTCGGCTTCACGACCCTGTTGGAGTTGGGGCGCAACATTTGGCCCCGCAGGGACGGACGGCGATGCTTTTCGCTGCAGGCGCGCTTCGTGCTGGTGACGACGTTGCTCTTGTGGGGTGGCGGCACGCTGCTGCTGCTGATCACCGAGGGCGGCGACCTGCGCAACGCGTGGTTCATGGCGGCGACGACGCGCACGGCGGGCTTCGACACCGTCGCGCCCGGCGAGATGTCGGGGGCGTCGCTGCTGGTGATGATTCCGATGATGCTGATCGGCGCGTCGCCCGGCTCGACCGGCGGTGGCATCAAGACCACGACGCTGGCGCTGGCGGTGCTGGTGGCGCGGGCGACGCTGCGGGGCGAGGAGCGGATCGTGGCGCACGAGCGCGAGATTCCGCGCGACATCGTGCGGCGCATGTTCGCCGTGATCGCGTGCTCGTTGCTGGTCGTGTTCGTGACGATCTTCTTGCTGCACGTATTCGAGGGCGGGGAGCGCGGAATGCTCCTCGAGCACGCTTTCGAAGCGGTCTCGGCGTTCGGCACCGTCGGCCTCTCGACCGGCATCACGGCGGGCCTCTCGACGGCATCCAAGATCCTGCTGTGCGTCGTGATGTTTGTCGGCCGCGTGGGCTCCCTGTCGCTGTTTGTGCTGCTGGTGCGCCCGCGCAAGTCGTCGAGCGTGCGATACCCCGGCGAGCGGGTCATGGTGGGATAGTCCGATTCCTGATTGAATAGGTGGGCCATGGGCAAGAAACGAATCGCGGTTTTAGGGCTCGGTCAGTTCGGCATGTCGCTCGCCCGCGAGCTGGCCAAGCTCGGTGTCGAAGTGCTCGCGGTCGATGCTTCCACCAAAAAGGTGGAGGACATCCGTGACGAGGTCGCCATCGCGGCGAAGGCGGACGTGCGCGAGCGGCGCGCGCTCGAGGAGCTGTTCGCCAGCCCGTTCGATGTCGCGGTCGTGAGCATCGGCACCAGTCTCGAGTCGGCCATCATGGCCACGCTGCATCTCAAGGATCTGGGGGTCGCCGAGATCTGGGCCGAGGCCAGCACGGACGAGCGGGCGACGGTGCTGGAGCGCGTCGGGGCAACCCGCATCATTTCGCCGGAACGCGACATGGGCCGGCGCTCGGCCGCCCGGCTCGCCAACCCGAATCTCGTCGATTTCCTGCCGCTCGAGGGTGACTGGGGGGTCGTCGAGGCGGACGCGCCGGATTGGTGCATCGGTAAGACCCTGGGCGATCTGGATTTGCGAAACGAGATGAAACTCGCGGTCATCGCCATACGTAAACCGGATGGCAACGTCGTCGTCGTGCCCGGTGCGGAAGCGCCGATCGAGGACGGCGACTGCCTTACGGTCGTGGGCCGCGAGAAGGACTTGGCCCGTCTTACGGATCGAAAATGAGCGACGACAACCATCAGCCGCCCACCCCTCGGAAGGCCTCCACGCCTCCGGAGGCCCCCGCCACTCCGGAGCTCCCGCGTGTTCCCCAGGTCTTGCGCTGCACCGAGGTGTGGGGCGGCACCGGAGGGACCGACATCTCCGTCAAGCTCGTCGGCGCCCGGGGCGAGTGCTACTCGCTTCCGTTCGACGGCAGCCACGCGGGCGGCGACATCCACTTTCTCTCGGTCTGCGGCGAAAGCCTCCTGACCAAGGTCGTTTTGGCCGACGTGTCCGGGCACGGCGCCGAGTCCGCGGAGGTCTCCTCGATCATCCACGGCGCGCTGGTCGAGACCCTCGGCGCGCACGACAACTCCTCGATGCTCAAAACCGTCAACGACGCGTTCCTGCAACGGCGCCGCGGCAAGTTCCGCTTCACCACCATGGTGTCGCTGATCCTCGACAGCGCGGATCGCTCGCTGGTCTACGCCTATGCGGGCCATCCCTCGGTGATCCGAGGCCGCGCATCCACCGGGAAGTTCGAGGCCGTCCGTCCCGAGGACCGGCGGGCGACAGGACTTCCCCTGGGGATCCTGTCGGGCACCGAGTACGAGCAGCATTCGGTGCAGCTCGAGCAGGGCGACATCCTTGTGATCTACACCGACGCGTTCAGCGAGGCGCGCGGCGACGACGGTGAGATGCTCGGCGAGGACGGTCTGGCCCGGCTGCTCGAGGGTGCGGACTCGATGGAGGCCTACCGCATCAAGGAGCATGTCCTGAATGCTCTTGAGGGCCGGTTCGATGACGACGTAACGCTGATCGTGCTCGAGATCCTGTAACCCGTGTTTGCGCAACGGTTTACCGGCGGAGAGACGCGCGGCTTCCGGCTGAGGGCGAAAAGTCCGGCATCCTTGCGTCCCGGCGGTATCCTTGGTCGAACAACAAAAAACACTTCCAAACGGAGACGACCGGACCATGAGACATCTGTTCACCGCAACCTTGGCCATGCTGCTGATCTCGGGCGCGACGTTCGCCCAGGACTGTGGCGACTGCACCGACTGCGACCCCGCCGGTTGCCAGGAGTGCGGTTTCGACAAGGCCGTCAAGAATACGCCCGCCAAGGCCGCCTTGAAGGCTGCTCCGGCGGCGAAGATCTCCGCGACGATCGCGAAGCTCGAAGCCTCGAGCGCCAAGGGCTGCAAGACCAGCGCCCAAAAGCTCACGATGCTCCAGAAGACGTGTGGCGCGGACGACCTCGCGACGCTGAAGGAGAAGGTCGCGGCGTACGAGAAGTACTGCGACAAGGGCTGCACGGTTTCCTCGAAGATGCTCGTCAAGATGCAGGCGGACCTCGCCGGCCCGAAAAAGGCCGCGCGGGCCCGTCTGTCCGAGCGCGTCCCCGCGTACCGCCTCCAGTCGCTCAAGCCCCTGTTCGCCGCTTCCGGCATGAAGGACCGGGCGCTGCTGGTGGCCTATGTACGCAACCTCGAGGCGAAGGGCTGCGGCGGTTGCCTCAAAAAGATCGCTTCGCTCGACGCGCTGCTGGCCAACGCGAAGCCCGCCCTTTCGGCGCGCTTGGCCAAGCTCGCCGCGGGCGAGAAGGCCGGCTGCGACAAGTCGGCGGCCATGCTCAAGCCGCTGAACGCGACGTGTGGTACCGACGGCGCCAAGACGCTGCTGGCCCAGGTCCAGGCGTGGGAGGCGAAGGCCGACGGCGGCTGCGCGAAGTGCGAAGCCAAGCTGACCGACCTCGAAACCAAGCTCGTGACCGCGGCCGCCAAGCTGACGTGCGGCGCCGGCTGCCGCGACTGCGATGGCGCTGATTGCGCCGGCTGCGACAAGGCTGCGAAGACGGGCGTCACGGCTGCTCCCGCCAAGGCCGC
Organism: Planctomycetota bacterium; assembly: GCA_021776735.1. Taxonomy (GTDB): domain Bacteria; phylum Planctomycetota; class PLA2; order PLA2; family PLA2; genus JAJFFH01. The sequence continues at coordinate 105,326 of JAJFFH010000066.1, forward strand.
CGCCAAGACGACCGACAAGGCCGCTTGCGCGGGCTGTGACAAGGCCAAATGCACCGACTGTTCCGGCGCGAACTGTCCCGGCTGCCCCAAGGCAGGAACGGCCAAGAAGACCGACGGCTAGGTTTTCAAGCCACAGCTAGCTCGACGATTCACGGACGGACGGCGTAGACATCGCCGTCCGTCCGCTTTTTTTTCGGGGGCCGCAACCAACCCCTTGCCAGCCGTACAATTCCATGATGAAGCGCGCTATCGGTCTGTGTGTCCTCCTCCTCAGTGTTCTCTTCCTCTGCGCCACTGCGGGTGCGGGCAAGACGAAAAAGATCAAGGTCAAGGCGACCGTCCGGTGGGCGGAGTCTTGGGAGGCGGCGATCACGGAAGCGCGCGCGCTGAACCTGCCGATCATCATTCATCGCCACGGGTTCACCTGACCGCCGTGCCAAGCGGTGCACCAGGGGGTGCTTACCAACGCGGCGTACATGAAGTTTGCGGCCAAGAGCACGGTCGAGGTGATCTGCATGCAGGACACCGACGAGGCCCTGCAAATGAACGATCCGCAGGTCAAGACCTACAAGACCAAGGACGCGTACGGCGACGAGGTCGAGTACGTGCGCAAGTTCCCGGGCCTGACGCTCGAGCAGGTGCGCGATCTCGGTACCTGCGATGCGTTGCAGTACATGGAAGGTCCGAAGATGCCGGCGACGGTGATCGTCGATCCGCACACGCTCAAGAAGATGGGCGGCATCCCGCGGGCGCAGCGGCGCGCGGCGGGTTTCATCAAGGCGATCCAGCCGTTTGTTGATGCGCTCAAGAAAAGGCACGGCCCCGGGATCGATCGCACGGTGTGGAACCGCGTCGCCGCGGCGGGCACGAAGTCGGACCTGCTGCTGGCGGACAACAAGATCGCGGAAGCGATGAAGCTCTACCGCGATCTCGAAAAGGTCGCCGCGCCGCACCAAAAAGAACTCGCCAGCCGCCTCGACGCATTGCGCGGCGTCATCGAGACCGACGCCGCGAAGAGACTCGACGAACTCGAGAAGCTCATCACGAACAGCACACGCGAACAGAAATCCTCTGCGCGCGAGCGCCGCTCCGCGGCGCGCGAACTCAAGAAGCTGGCGAGCGCCCTGAAGGGCACCAAACTGGAACAGCGAGCCGTTTCGCTCCTGGCCATCGCCAAGGGCTCGTGAATCCCCGCTGCGCGGTGATTCACGAGCGGGCGGGCGACCCTCCTGCCCTGCGTGCGACGGTGCGACCGGCCGGACGTATCCGGGGACTGCGGACGGCTGGTCGCTGCGCGGCTTTTTGACGGGTTTGGGCAAGTCGGCGCGTACGAACTTGCTGGCGTGTCCGGGCTTTTGGCGAACGACCCTTTGGCAGTCCATACCCAGCCCGGCACAAAAGAGCGATTCTGACAAACATGCGTCGTTCTCCGGATCGACGCATGTTCTTGTCCGCTAGAGACTTCCGTCGATGTCGTGCTCCCAGGCCCGACGTGCGGGATGGGCCCGGGACGCGTATGTGATACACCGATGGAATGCGTTGGTTCGTCCTGGTCCTTTCGTTTGTTCTTGCTTCGCTTGTTGCCGCCGGGCCGGCCGACGATCCGTTGGATGAGGCGCTTGGTCGCGTCGGGTTCACGCGCGACGATCTCGGGTGGCGGCCGCCGGGCTGGTGGGTGCGTTTTCCGCGCGGGATCACGCACAAGCTCGGCCACTTCGACGATCTGTTCGCCGAGCCGACGGCGGTCGTGCCGTACTTGAAGGTCCTCGGCCGCGCCGTGAAGACCGAGCTCTCCGAGAAGGGCCTCAACGAGGAGACGCGCGGCGCGTACGGGCTCTATCGCCTGACACACCTGGCCGGGATCAATCGGAAATTCGGCGGTATTCGTCCCTACAGTCCGAACCTCACGGCGAAGCCGACACCGCTCGACGAGGCGATTTTGCGGCTGTACCGCTATGCGGGCCGGCAAACGAAGTTTGTCACGTTCAATGCCGAGTCCCCGTACCCGCTTCTCGAAAAGACGCTCCGCGAAAAAGTCGCGACGCTGCCGCCGGAGCTGAGCCGCACTCTGGGCCAATTGGTGCTCAACGTTGTAGAGGCGCACCGGTGGACGACGCGCGCGTTTCGGCGCGTGCCGCTCGCCCAAAGAATCGCCGTCCGTAGGCTTCCCCTGAATCTGGGCATGGAGAGTGTGGATGCACTCGAGTATTCACCCGCGTGCGACGACGTCGCGGCGGCGTGGGACGAAGCGTCGCTGTGGTACGCCGCGGGCAAGTGCGTCGCGGCGATGGACGTGGCGCGGCGCAAGCTGAAGCCGGCGCCGAAGGTGCGGTTCGACTGGGAGACACCGCTCGGTTGGATTCGCGTGCGGGGCTCGGGCAAGGACCAGATCGACGGCAAGGACTCGCTGCTGATCGTCGATCTGGGCGGCGATGACGAGTACGTCGGCGCGGTGGCGGGAGCAACGCCGCAACAGCCGATTTCGTTGTGTCTCGATCTCTCCGGCCACGACATGTATCGCGCGAAACGCGGGGCGCTCGGGGCTGCCGTGTGCGGTGTCGGCATTCTGCTGGATGTCGACGGGCGCGACGTTTACGCGGCGGAGCAGCACACGCAGGGCGCGGGCCGGTTCGGGTTCGGCGCGCTGATCGACCTGGGCAACGAGGGGGACGAGTATATCGCGCGGTGGTCGGCGCAGGGGTGCGGCTACTTCGGCGTCGGGTTGTTGATCGACCAGGGCGGGCGCGACCGGTACTACCTGCACGCGGACGGCCAGGGATTTGGTGGTGTGGGGGGTGTGGGGGTTTTGTGTGACGGGGGCGGCGACGACGCGTACATCGCGGAGCCGGACGCAAAAAAGAGCGGGCGCCCGAGCTATCACTCCGAGAAGAAGATCTCGGTGTCGAACGCGCAGGGCTGCGCGATGGGCCGGCGCGGCGACGGCGCCGACGGCCACAACTGGGCGGGCGGTTTCGGCGCGCTGCTCGACGCGGGCGGCAACGACACGTACACGTCCGGCAACTGGTCGCAGGGCACCGGCTACTGGTTCGGCGTCGGCGCGCTGTGGGACGGCGGCGGCAACGACAAGTACGAGGGCCACGTCTGGTCGCAGGCGACCGGCGCGCACTTTTGCATCGGCGTGCTGATCGACGAAGGCGGCAACGACAGGCACACGTCGCACAGCCACAACAGCATCGCGTTCGGCCACGACTTCACGATTGCGCTGCTCTTGAACGAGGGCGGCAACGACACCTATTACACGCAGCGCGAGGGCCTCGGCTACTCCATCAACCGCTCGGTCGCGATGCTGATCGACACCGCGGGCGACGACGACTACTGGGCCAAAAACGCGCCGGGCGCGGCACGGTATGACAAGCGATTCTCGGACCGCACGGCGCTCTCGACCTATTGGGTCCAAGCCAAGTCGATCGGCCTGTTTTTGGACCTGGGCGGCAAGGACAGCTATCCGAAACACGCGAAGCCTGCCGCCGACGGCCAAGCGTGGGGCGACCCGAAAGACTCGAAGAACGGTCCCGCGAACAACCACAGCGTCGGCGTGGACATGGAAGCCGGCGCCCGCAAGATTGACTGGTACCGAAGGGCGCGCTGATTCCGGGGAAGCGTACGGACGGCGATGAGTCCCCCTGAGTGCCCACTGCGCGTGGATTCAGTAGCGGGCGGACGACCCCCGCGCGTGCGCGCGGCAGCCGGCCGGTCGGACTTGCCCGGTGGTTGCGGACGGCTGGGCGCGGCGCGGCTCTTCGACGGTGCCGGGGCAGTTTGGGGCGTCCGAACCTCCTGGCGGGCCCGGGCTTTTTTGGGGTCGCTCCTTTGGCAGCCCCTACCCAGCCCGGCACAAAAGAGCGATTTTAACAAAACTCCGGCGCCTCGCGATCGACGCATGCCCCTGACCGCCCATGACTTCCCCTACCGCATGTTTCCGGACATGCGGCACGTGATGGGCGCGTGGCGCGCGGTGGGTGCTACCCGCCGACGAACGTCGCCAAGTCGCCGAGCAAATCGCGTCCGCGGGCGAAGCCACGCTCCTCGATCAGGCCCACCGCCACGCGTGCGGCCGCTATGTCAGTAGGCGATGCCGCCGCGACAAGCGCGACAATGTCGATCCGATCCTGCGGACGGCGTTTGTCGTCGTGTGTGAGCAGCTTCAGCGCGTTCGCACCGAAACAGCCAGCCCGCCGACGAGCGCGAACGACACGCCGAGACGCTCAAGTTCCCCGGCCGTCTCCCGAAGCTGGTCATTCAGTGGGGTCATCGGAGTCCCCCGGAGACGGCTCGTGCTCCGGAATCTGCGGCCCGTCCCCCTGCTCCGCGCCCGGCCGGGTGTGGAGCCAGGTCACAAGCATCCGCTCGACCTCCTCTGGCGAGGCCTCGGGATGCCGCCGCCGAAGGTTCTGCCGCATCAGCGCCACCCCCGCATCGTGCAATTCACACGCCGCACGAAGCCGCGCAGCCCGAGGCCGTGATCAGAGAGTTCGCGATCGGTCGGCATGCCCAGCCGTTCCATTCTACGATGGACGGCATGCGAAAGCGGATTGCAATCGTCGCGATGGTGCTCGAAAGCATCGCCGTCCTTGGCTGTTCCAAACCTATCGTTGCCACTCTGGAACCGGCGCTCGACCTGAAGCGGGGCGGCGCCCACGTCACGGTGCAACAGCGCAGCGACAAAGACATCCCCGGCTCCAACGGACGGCTCCGCGTGCACCTGGGCGACATTACGCGAGGGCAGGTCTCCTTGACATTAAAGCGTACGGACGGCGATATCTTGGTCGGCACCACGTCGGTGCGCCCGGGCGACGAGGTGCCGTTTGCGTTCGCCGGCCACCGCTATCGACTCGCCGTCGAGAAGCTCGAGAACCGACTGATCGGCACGGACGAGGCCGTCCTGCGCGTAAGCGAAGCAGGCCACGCAACCGAACCCGACCTGATCGAGGGCCTGCTGAAGGCCATCGAGACGTCGAACGCCACGTTCATCCGCAACGGCACGGAGTACAACGCCAAAAAAGCGGTGGAGCACCTGCGCACGAAGTGGAAGCGCGCCGGCAGCCGCGTCCGCACAGCGGAACAGTTTATCGAACACCTGGCCAGCCGCTCCTCGATGACGGGCAAGCCCTACGAGATCCGCGAAGGCAAAAAGACGGTCCCGGCCGGCGACTGGCTCCGCGGGCGCCTGACAAAGCTGCGCGAGGAATAGATGCGCGGGCGACATCTCTTCACGGCGATCGCGATCATTGCGCTGGTGTGCGGCGTCGGTGCGATTCTTCTACGGAAGACTCCGTCTCGCCAAGGCAGTCGGGATCATCCCGACCGGCGCGGTGTGCCCTCGGGCGCACTCCAAGACGGGCGTAGCGGTGAAGACAACGAAAAGCCGGTCTTGGATGCCTTCTCGTTGCGCGATCTCGCGACGGGAGAACCGATCCACGGCGCAAGTGTGGCGTGGACAACCACGGACGGCGATGAAGGCGCCGCGACGACCGACCAGGACGGGCGCGTCGGTGTGCCCCCGGGCCTGAAGTCGATCCGGTTGGACGAGCCGTGGGCCTTGGCGACAAGGCTGGAGGAGATCGATTCGGGCGGGACCGCCTGGGCGTTTCAGAACGTCTGGATTTCCGGGCGACTTGTGAACGCGGGACCGGTGATGCCGAAGAAACTGCGGGTTCAGACGATTGCCGCGAGTGTGCCCGGGTATGGAGCATCGCCGAGTCCGAGTCGGTTTCCCTGGACGCGGCGCTGGCTCACCGCCCATGGCGTCCGAACGCACGAGCGGCACCGGGTGTTGCTGAACGACCGGGGAGAGTTCAAGGTCCGGTTTCCCGCGGTTCGGGGCCTGCGCGTCGTCGGCCGGATCTCGGGTCGCCAGACTGCGTCCGATGTCGTGTCGTATCGGCTGGATGGTGGATCCGGCGTGGCTCCCGAAGTCGTTCTTGAGTTCCGCGACTCGTGGCGGATTCGTGGTGTTCTCCGATCCAGCGCCGGCAAGCCGCTTGTGCGCACGCTCGTCACCGCGTACATCATCGAGCGCGTCCCGGCGAGGTCCTTTCGCATCGAGGATGCAGGAGCGCGGGGCCATTCGGGGTACACGGTTGGCGGTGGCCTCTTCAAGGGGCTTCTCGGCATCACGCATCACACGGCAGCGCTGACGGGCAAGGACGGAGCCTTCGACATCGAAGCGAAGGTGCTCGGCGAGGTGATTCTGGTTGCGTGGCCCAAGGGCCACAACACGGTCGCTCACCGCCTGGGCAAGGTTTACACCGGCGTCGTCGGGATAGAGCTTGAGGCCGACCGTCACGACGGATCGAGCGTGATCCTGATGAAGTCCGGCAGGGAGTTGGTAGAGCACCGCGTTATGGTCACGGACCTGGAGTTCGACGAGGCACAACCAAGCAAGAGCGTGACACTCAACAAGAACGCGGAGTTGACCACGGCGGTCTTGATCGTCGGACACAGCTACTATCTGATCGTATCGCCGCCGGGCTCGCTGCGACACATCGCGACGGGGGAGTTCCGTTACACCGGACAAGCGAGATTCGACATCGATGATCTCAAGGAGTTCCGAAGAGATCCTCGGTGACCGACTGGGATGCGGCGCTTCCCCGAATCGGAGTGACTACTGTCTGAACTGTGTTTACAAATTGCGGTGTCTCTTTTTGCGCTGAGGGTGGACGCTCCCGCGATCGACTCCCTCGTGCCGACTTTCGCGTTGTAGCCCACGACCGCGTTGCCGGGGGCACGTCTCGACTGTTGTCAGGGCGTGGCGAGTAGAGAATCATGGCCCGCTCTGCGGGCTCCGGCCACGCTGCTCACGCCCACCGCACCAATCCCAGGTGCGCAACCTCCATGGTGTCGTTTAGCGCCGGGTAGGCGCGGATGCCCCACAGGAACGTGCCGCTGCCGGGGGGGTTGTAGGTGCCGGTCCAGTGCTCGCCCGTGTCGTCGGGTTCCAGGGGGACGCTCGTGGGTTCTGCCAGACAGCCTGTGGCTTCGGTCGGGCCGATGAAGAGTTCTACTCTTAGGTTTTTCTGATCGATGCCTTCGTGGGTTACTCGGGCTCTTACTTCGAAGGCTTCGTTGCGGCCCAAGGCGCCTTCCGAAAGGTCCGTTGCCTGGATGTCGTCGATCTGGACGTTTTTCCAGGCTTCGCGCAGCTTGGCGTGGTGGGTGGCGCGTTCTCTCGCCTGGGCGTAGCCGTCTTCCGGGGCGGCGGCGGCGCGTTGGCCCAGCGGGCTGTAGGCGAACTTCGCGTATTCGCCGACCATGCGGTCGGTGTCGAAGAACGCGGGGATGGTCGCGAGGCACTTGCGGACCTTGTCCAGCCAGCCGGTCGGGTGGCCCGTGTCCTTCTTGTCGAAGTACAGCGGCACGAGCTCGGTCTCGAGCATCGCGTACAGCGACCGGGCATCGTGCGCGCGCAAGAGGTCTGCGTTGGCGTACTCGCGGCCGTCGCCGAAGGTGAAACCGTTTTCGCCGTCGTAGCCTTCGCACCACCAGCCGTCCAGGATGCTTGCGTGCAGGCCGCCGTTCAGACACGCCTTCATGCCGCTCGTGCCGGACGCCTCAAGCGGTCGCGTCGGGGTGTTGAGCCACACGTCCACGCCCTGCGTGAGCAGCCGGCCCGCGGTCATGCCGTAGTCCTCGACGAAGAAAACGCGTCCGGCGAACCGGGGATCGCGCGTCAGCGCAACAATCTGTTTGACGAGGTCCGAGCCCTCGCGGTCGTCGGGATGCGACTTGCCCGCGTACACAATTCGCACCGGCCGGTCGTCGTTGCGCAGCAACCGTTCGAGCCGCGCCGCGTCGTGAAACAGCAGCGTCGCGCGCTTGTACGGCGCGAAGCGTCGTGCATATCCGATCCACAGCGCGTCTTCGTCGAGGTCCGGACCGGTCCACGCCTGGCCGGTCTCGTCGAGATGGCGGCGCAGGTACGCACACAGCCGTCGCTTTTGCGCGTGGCGCATTTCCCATAGCGGTGCGTCGTCCACCGCGTCGAGGCGCCTCCATGCGTCCGCCTCCGGCCGGCCCGTGCGCCAGCCGGCACCCAACTCGGCGTCGAGCAGCTGTCCGGCCTCCGGTCCGCACCACGTCGGCAGGTGCACGCCGTTGGTGATCGACGAGATCGGCGTCTCGGACTCGTGCAGCCCCGGCCACACCGAGGTGTTCATCCGGCGCGAGACCTCGCCGTGCAGCTTGCTGACTCCGTTGGCGCGACCGCAAAGCTTGAGCGCGAGCACGGTCATCGAGAACTCCTCGTCGTCGTCCGTCGCGCGGCCGAGGTCGAAGAACTCCTGCCAGTCGAGGCCGAGCCGCTTGGCGACGTGGCCGAAGTAGCGCCGCATGAGCCCCTCGGAGAACCGGTCGTGTCCGGCGGGGACGGGCGTGTGGGTCGTGAACGCGGAGCTGTCGCGCACCACGATGGCGGCCTCGTCGAACGTGAGCCCGTGGTTTTCGACAAGCTCCAACAAGCGCTCCAGCAGCAAGAACGCCGAGTGCCCCTCGTTGAGATGGCACACCTGCGGCGTTTGCCCCAGTGCGCGCAGCAGGCGCCACCCGCCGATGCCGAGCAGGATCTCCTGGCACAGCCGCGGCTCGCGCTCGGACGGGTAGAGCCGTTCCGTGATCGCCTGGTCCGCCGCGTCGTTTTCGGGAACCAACGTGTCCAGCAGGTACAGCGGCACCCGCCCGACATCGACGCGCCACACGCCCGCCTGCAACGTGCGCCCCGGCATGTCGATGCCGATCCGCAGCGGCTCGCCCTCGGCGTCCAGGATCTGGCGCATCGGCGTGTCGGCGGGATCGAACGCGCGGAACTCCGCACCCTGGCTGCCGTCGGGCCCGATCGTCTGGATGAAGTAGCCGTTCTTGTAGCGCAGCCCGACGCCGACGGTCGGCAGCGCGATGTCGCTTGCGGACTTCAGATGGTCACCCGCGAGCACGCCGAGCCCGCCGCTATAGATCGGCAGCGACTCGTGGATCGCGAACTCGGCGCAAAAATACGCCGTGGACGGCACGTCGGCGGGCGAGCGGCCGAGGTAGCTCTCCAAAGCGCCGACGACCTCGTCGTAGTGCTCCAAAACATCGCCGTCCGTTCCCAACTCGGCCAATCGTTGCGCCGACAGTTCGCGCAAGAGCTTCACGGGGTTGCCCGGCGCGCCCGCGAATCCACCGCTCGTCCCGGCAATCCGCTCAAACAGCGCGACGGCGCGCGGCGTCCAGCTCCACCACGGGTTGCGCGCGATGTCGCCAAGGCGCGCGAGGCGGTCGGGCAGGACCGTCGTGACCGTGAAGCGGTGCAGGCGCAGTTGCTCCTCGCCCACGGTCGGCACATGCACGAGCGCGCGCCGCGTGAAGCGAAGAGTGCTCGGCCCGGGCGTGAACGTCGGCGCGGTCGGCGCGAGTTCCGCGGCGTGCGCGAGCGCGTGAACGTGTGCGTCGAGCGTCGCGCCGATCCGCTCCTCCCACGGCGTGCGCTGCGCCAACGCGGGCGCTTGCGCGCGCCAAGCCTCAAGCTCGTCGTCGGACCGCTCCAAGAATCGCGCGAGCCGGTCCGCAAGCGTGGCGTCATCGCCCGCCGGCAACACCGTCAGTGCCCCGCGCTCCTCCGCCGGAACCTCCGCCATGAACCGCCCGAAACCGGTCGCGTCGGTGGTAAACGCCGGCACCCCGGCGGCCAGCGCCTCAAGAGGCGTGTAGCCCCACGGCTCGTACAGCGACGGAAACAGCGCGAGATCGGCGGCCCGCAACACGTCGTTGTACGAGTACGGAAACAACGGATCGCGCGCGTCGAGCAGCACCGGCACGAAGATGATCTTCACCGGATCGTCCGGCTGGTTCTCAAGCTCCGCCTCGCGACAGGCGCGCAGGATCGGATCGTCCTCCGGATGCGTGAGGTTGTGCGTCACGACGCCGACGGGCTCGCCGGCCAACTCGTCGCTCTCGAGACGCTCGCGCACCTCGGGCGAAAGGCCGGTCTGCCCCGCGGGAGAGAACACAAACAGGATACAGCTCCGGGACGGCGATGTTTGTCGGAGCCGGGCGAGGGCGTGCAGGGTTGTCGCGATGCCCTTGTTGCGGAACTCGTACGGCCCGGACGAGAACACCATCCGCGTCTCGGCGTCGAGCGGCGTTCCCAAGAAGCGCTCGGCGGCCCGTCGTACGGCGGCGCGCACGTCGTTCCGGCGCGCGTCGTCCGGCGCAACCGACGTCGTGAAGCCGTTCGGCGTGACGAGGTTCGGGCGGCGCTCGAGCACGCGCACGGCCTCGTCTTCCTGGCCCGCGTCCACAATGGTCAGCGTTGACGCGACCTTGGTCGCCGCCGTTTCGAGCGTGGCCGCAGCCTCAAGCCCGCGCTCTTTGGCGACTGCCAACAAGTCCGCGTCGCGGTCCCCTGCGCCATTCCCCGCGGCGACGCCGGCCTCGGCGAGTCCGCGTCCCAGCGCAGTACCGTGCGGCGTGTAGACCGTCCCGATCTCGGGTGCGGTCGCGTCGAGGCGCAGGATCGCCGCGGCGGCCTGCCAGTTGTGGACATGCGCGACGGCACGGCACGCGCGCGGACGCACGGTCGTGTGGTAGTGCAACTCGACCAGCGTGCCCGCCGCGTAGCCGAACAGGATGCGCTCGACCGTATCCCAGTCGGCGTGGATGGAATCGACGGCGTAGTCGGTCCACAGGTCGCCGAGCACCCGGTTTTTCTGGTCGAGCAGCCGGCCGAAATCGATCAGCGCCACGCGCGGGCGGCCCTCGATGTCCCAGCGCCCGAAACGGACGGGCACGTCGCGCTCCATGGCCAGCGCCGCGACCGGAGGCTGGACCGGATCGGGAACGAACTTGCCCTGGCCGGGCCGGTTCGCCCAGCGATCGGGCCCGACGTACAGGAGATCGTCGCCGTAGACCGCGCGCAGGTGCGGCGCCGACGTCGCGAGCACGGTGTGGATGCCGCCGCCCGGGCTGCAGGCTTCCCAGGAGATTTCGTACAAGAAGCCAGGGCGGGTGGTGTGTTGGTCAGTCATTGGGAGATCAGCTGTGGGGGGCCAAGAGAGGGGATCACGGGGGGGAGGGGGAGACATCGCCGTCCCGCCTGCGCGCCTTGCGCTTCGGCGCGGGCTGGCCCGTTTGCCGCCTCCGTTTGGGAATCTGCTCAGAATACCGCGCGGGGGTACGATCCTCGCATGACCCGAGGCCTCGCTCTTTTTGCGATCTTCGCCAGCATCGCGTGCGGCGGTGATGCCGACTCAAAGGATAAGAAACCCGTGAAGCTCAACCGGCTGTCGAAGGAGAAGAGCGCGTACCTGCGCCAGCATGCGACCAACCCCGTGGACTGGTATCCGTGGGGGAAAGAGGCGTTTGACAAGGCGAAAGAGGAGAACAAGCCGATCTTTTTGTCGATCGGCTACAGCTCGTGCCACTGGTGCCACGTCATGGAGCACGAGTCGTTCGAGAACGCCGAGGTTGCGAAGGTGCTCAACGCGCACTTTGTCGCGATCAAGGTCGATCGCGAGGAGCGGCCCGACGTGGACGATGTCTACATGACGGCGGCGCAGTTGATCATGCGCGGCGGCGGCGGGTGGCCGCTCAGCGTCTGGCTGACGCCGGAGGGCAAGCCGTTCTTTGCGGGGACGTATTTTCCGAAGGCTCAGTTCATCGATCTGCTGGGGAAGGTCAACAACGTCTGGAGCGACCCGGTCAAGCGCAAGCGCATCCTGGCCGACGCGACGAACGTGACGAAGTATGTGCAGACCGTGCTCGACGGCGAGGGGACGGGCGAGATCGATCCGAAGATCGTCGAGACGGGGACGCTGCAGGCGCTCGCGTCGATCGATCCGGAGTACGGCGGCTTCGGCACGCAGCCCAAGTTTCCGAGTCCGACGTCGGTCGAGATGCTCTTGCGCCACGGGCTGCGCACCGGCCACGAGGAATCCTTGGCCAAGGCGAAGCACACGCTGCGGCGCATGGCGCAGGGCGGAATCCACGACCACATCGGCGGCGGCTTTCACCGCTACTCCGTGACCCGCGACTGGCTCGTGCCGCACTTCGAGAAGATGCTGTACGACAACGCGCAGCTTCTCGGGCTGTACGCGCGGGCGTCGCTGATCTATCGCGACGCCGGGTTCGCCGCCGTCGCGCGCGACATCTCGAAGTGGGTGCGCCGCGAGATGACCGGCGAGCACGGCGCGTTCTATGCCGCGCAGGACGCCGACGATCCCGGCGGTCCCGAGCACGAGGGCGGGTTCTATGTCTGGGATCCGACGGAAATCAAGAAGCTGTTCCCCGAGGCGGAAACGCACCGGGTGCTGCTCGCGTGGTTCGGGATCAACGAAGCGGGCAACTGGGAGCACAAGCCGGGCAAGACCCTCTTGCAGACCCTGAAGAGCGTGGAGGACGTGGCCCGGGCGTCAGGAACGGACGGCGATGCCGTTCGACGGATTGTCGCGGAGGCCACGCCCGTGATGTACGCGGTGCGCGAAGAGCGGCCGAAGCCGATGACCGACAAGAAGGTGCTCGCGGCGTGGAACGGGCTGATGATCAGCGGCTTTGCGCAGGCGTACCAGGCGCTCGGGGATGAGGAGATGCTGGAGTCCGCGTTGGGCGCCGCGCGTTTTTTGCGCGAGAAGATGACGCGCGAGGATGGCCGGCTGATCCGGCGCTGGGCGGACGGCGAGGCCAAGCACGATGGAGTGCTGGCGGACTACGCGTTCGTGACCGCGGCGTACCTCGACCTGTACGAGTCGACGTTCGACGTGGCGTGGCTCGAGGCGGCGCTCGCGTTGCACAAGAAAACCGTCGAGCTGTTCCACGACGAAAAGGACGGCGGCTTTTTCTTCACCGCGGACGGAGGCGAAAAGCTGATCGCGCGCGGCAAGCCGTCGATGGACAACGCCCGCCCGAGCGCGAACGGCGTGATGGCCTTCAACCTGCTGCGGTTTTCGGAGCTGACGGGCAAGAAGGAGACCCGGGAGCTGGCCCAAAAGACACTGGAGCGTTTCGCGAACTCGCTGACCCGCTATCCCCTGGGCGCGGCAACGCTGCTCAACGCGCTGGACTTTGCGAACGGTCCCCGGGAGGTCTTCATCGCAGGCAAGCACGACGATCCGGCGACGCGCGCACTGATCGAAGCGGTCTGGCGCAATCCGGACCGCAACCGCGTGGTCGTGTTGGTGACCCCGGGCCTCGAAAAACTGCTGCCCCCCGCGGAAGGCAAGACGGAGGTAAATCGCCGTCCTGCCGCTTACGTCTGTCGCAACTTCACCTGCAAACTCCCGGAGACCGACCCCCTAAGAATCGCCTGGCCAGGGCTTCCGAAGCCCGCACAAAAGCCCCCCGAAAAGCCGGAAGGGCCCAAGAAGCCCAAGAAGCCCAAGAAGCCGGAGAGACCCGAGAAGCCGGAACCGGCCGACGAAGACAAAGACAAATAGCGCCGCAATTCAGTTTGACGTTTCGGGCTTGGGTATCGTCATAGGGGTAGATGGCGAACTCCGGCGACGCCGCCTTGGTCTTGGCGATACGAACGGGCGATGCGGAGCGCTTCTCCGAGGTCGTCCGGCGCTGCGACGGCATGGTGCGGCGCATCGTCTCGCGAACGATTCGTGATCCGGACGGGCGCGACGAGGTCGTGCAACGCACGTTCTACGACGCGTTTCGGCGTCTCGACACGCTGGCCGACCCGGCGCGGCTGCAGGCTTGGCTGGCGTCGATCGCGCGCCACTGCGTTATCGACTACGAACGGCAGCGTGCGCGACGCAAGGAGGAGCCGTTCGCCGACCGTGCGGCCCGGGCTTCCCGCGGCTGGCTATGGGAGGAGGTCGATGCCTTGCCGGCCGGCCTCGGCGCCGTGCTGCGGCTGCGCTACCGCGACAGGCTCTCGTACGCCGAGCTTGCCCAGCGCTTTGGCGTGCCGGTATCGACGATCAGGGGACGCATCTACCTTGCGCGGCGGGCCCTGCGCCGGCGCCTGGAGGACAACATATGAGAAACTGCAACTACATCCGTCCGCTGCTCTTCGCGTTCGACGAGGGCCAACTTGAATCGTCCGAGCACGAGGACGTGCAGGAACACATCGCAGAGTGCCGCGACTGCCGCTTCGAACTGGAGGCCGAGCACCGGCTGACCGCGGTGTTGACGCGCCGAACGCAGCGGTCAATTCGGAGGTGGGCGTGGCCCGCGGCGGGTCTCGTCGCGGCGACGTTGCTCGGTGCGTTCCTGATCGTGCCGCCGGCGGCGTACGGTTCGATCCAGCCCCACGAGCTGACGCTGCAGATGAAGGTGCAGGACGGGGCGTTGCGTCCGCTCGCGCGCGCGAACCTGATCGAGGTCCTGACGGGCGATGCGTGCACGGTGCGTATCGACGGCGTGGGAGTGCTGGATGTTCCCGGCCCTGCGGTGTTTCGGCTCGACCACGAACGGGGTGAGTGGGCCTTGACCCTGTTGCGCGGCACCGTTCACGCCGACCTCACCGCGCGGATGTTGGCGGTCACGGCTTCGGGCCGGCGCGCTCTGGCAGTAGGTGCGCAGTGGTTGAAGCCCGGACCGTGGCCCCCGAAGGGGCCGTTGCCCGGGAACGAACCGACGGTGGCCGAATTGATGGCGGCGGGCCAGCGAGCGTTCTTCAAGTTGGTAGACGGGGACATGTCCGCGGCGGAGCGGTACTTCAAGGCGGCGAGCGAACATGCGGACGCGTCACCCGCGGAAAAAGCGAGGGCGCGTTTCTTCCACGGCGCCGCGCTGGGACGTCAGAAGAAATACGCGGAGGCTGTCGAGGTACAGGGCCGCTGGCTCAAGGCGTATCCCGAGGACAAGTTGCGCCACTACGTGTTGCTGTTCCAGGGAACCTATCTGCGCAAGCTCGGCCGCGAGCCGGACGCGGTGGCGGCCTGGAAACTGATCATCGACGAGGCGCCGAAGTCGTCGTTGGCGGATCAGGCGCGCCACAACGCCGGCGTGCGCCCGGCCGCGGCCAAAGAGGCGGCGGCACCGCGTGAGTTCGGCAGCCTCCGGCCGAAGGGCAAGGCGGGCGGGTACGCCGTCGTACGTGTCGCGCTGAAGGATGAGGCGTTTCGGGCCGTTGCCGACGCGATCGCGAAGTTTCGCAACGCGCCCACGCTGGACTTCGACGGCCACGACGTGGACGGACTTCGCCGCCGCCTAATGAAGCACGATCCGGAGAACGTGCTGTTCGTCGTGCAGCCCGACGTGCTCGATGTCAACCTACACCGGCGGATCCTCATGATGAGCACGAAGCTCGATGACGATCCGCACGTCGACTTTGCGTTCGGCTACTTCACCGCTCGCGACGGGACGGCTCTCGCGCGGCTGTGGGAGCGCACGCAGCGCGTACGGGCGAAGGGGTTGAGCGCGCGGCGTTGGCTGTCGACGGCCGTCGCGGGAGCGATCAAGAGCAGCGTTTACCGCGGGAGCGCGCCGGACATCGCCAAGGCCGCCGGGTTCACCGGCGACAAGTACTATTGGGGCTCGCGCGAAGCCGATCCGGACAACGTGAAGTTCGTGCACGCGAATCTTCCCGCCCTGCAGGCGGCGGGAGTGATCACGATGACCGGGTGCGGGGACCCGCAGGGCACATGGTTGTTTGCCGACCGCCGCAACGCACAGCGGGAGAAACACTGGGCGTTTTCCCCGGACAAGGTCGGCCAGGATCCCGACGGTTCGATGCCGCGCATTACCGCCGATTTCTTGAGGGACCTGAAGCTGCGCGATCCCATCTGCTGGACCGGCGTCTGCCATGCCGGCGCGACCGGACGGGTGTTCGTCGAGGGGGACATCGTCTCGACGTTCGGGTACACCGAGCGCACCGAGCTCTACGTCCTGAAGCCCGCGGACAGCTACTGCCTGGCGATGATCGACGCGGGGGTGACGGCGTTTTTCTGTCCCATCGCGTCGAACCACGGCATGAGCGTGTCGCGCGAGACGGAGTTCGCGCTGCTGCACGGCGCCAGCCTCGGCCAGACGATCAAGTCCACCTACGACGACGTCGCCCTGGCGATGCGCGGGCCGCTGGTTCTCGGTATTCAGGAACCCGGCAAGCCCGGCCGCCACCCCGAGTACGTCATGCAGGGCGGCGGTGCGAACCGGATTCTGATCGGCGATCCTTCGCTGCGTCCGTTTCGGAAGACGCCGCACCCGCTCGAGACGGTCCGGGTGATGCGGACCGACGCGGGCTTCGATGTCGAAGTGACCTGGCGGAAGGGCTGGCACGCCCGCGCGTGGGACATGTACGGCGAGGACCGCAACCGCGACTGGTGCGTCAAGGCGCGCGTCGATCTCGATGGACTGGTCCCGGCGGACAAGACCGCGAAGTTTGAGGTCCAGGTGAGAAGCGACATCCCGCACACCCTGGCGTACGCAGAACCGGAAAACGACCACGGCCGGCGCTATCTGCACCTTCAGGCGAACGCCGCACGTAACCAGGCCTCCGGCAAGCAGCGACGCGTGACTTTCGGGGTCATCGTGCGCTGATTCGGGATGTCGACAACGGAGACCCATCGAAGACAGCAAACGGACGGCGATTTGGGTTCGCCGCTTCCTGCTCGGGAAGTGTGTCCGGCCCGACGCCCACAAAAAGGTTCGAGGACTCTCGCTCCGGACAGACGTCCCTAGTCCGGCAGGCCCCAGAGGGTCCACGCCGCCCAGTAGTAGGGGTGTTGCCATTTCGGCTGTTTGCGGATGTGTTCCTGCGCTTGGTGCAGCGCCGCCGCGGCGCTCACGCCGCGTTTCTTGCCGCCGGGCGCCCACAGCTTGTAGAACTTCTTCATCAGCGCCGCCGTGGCTTCGTCGTCCACCTTCCACAGGCTGACAATGACCCGCGGCGGGCCGGCGAACAGGAACGCGCGCGTGAAGCCGACGAGTCCTTCGCCCGCGTAGATGCGGCCCTTGCCGGTTTCGCACGCGGACAGGACCACGAGTTCGGCGGGTACGCGCCACTGGTAGATCTCAAGGGCGGTCAGGTTGTTTCCGCCGGCCAGCGCCAGGGCCGATCGCAGCGGATGCTGCGCATCCACGAGGCCGTGACACGCGAGGTGAACGGCACGCCACGGCGTCTTGCGTGCGACCTGCGCGCGCAACCGGCCCGTCGTCGCTTCTGCACCGAGCAGCGTCACCGTCCCCACGGCTTGGGCTTCGGCGCGCGACGAGGGCAGGCGCGGCAGCTTGGTGCCCTGATAGTCCGGATCGCCGAGGGCGAGCACGCCCTTCCCGCGTGCCGTAACGTGCTTGCGCAGTGCGAGATAGGTCGTTCCGGACGGGACGTAGGCGATTTCGTATTCCGGAGCGAGTGCGGCGAACGGCACACGAAACAGCTCGCCCGCGGGCGAGACAAGAAGCCGGCGTGTCTTCTTGGACAACCCGAGCGAGTCGATGAGCGTTACTCTGAGCGCGTTGCGTATTTTGGCCGTGTTGGCTTTCACCGGGGCCGGCTTGCCCTGTGGGGCGCTGCGGGGATAACCGGAGCCCGCGCCCGCCGCGTGTGCGAACTCGGCCGCGTTCTTGTCGAGTTGCGCCGCGTTCGGCAGCCGGATCAGCCGGCCCGCACCGGGTGTCACGACGAACGCGATCCCGGATCCGTAGAGCACAAGAGCCTCGTGTTCGCCCAGGGCCGCTTGTAGTTCCTTGAGCGTGGCCGGCTGCGGATACAGGAGTTCCGCCGCCACCACGGCGCGCCGCCGAATCGCGGCGACGGCGTCGGCAACCTCTTGCCGTGCGGCTTCGACCTCCTGGCGCCGGGTGCGAATGAGCTTGCGCTTGCGCGAGGCCCGCGCCGCGTCATATGCCGCGCGCGCGGCCGCCTCGTTGCGCCGCGCGTCGATTTCGGCTTCGCGCAGCTTGGCCGGAACGGCGGTATCGCGGATCACGCTGCGTGCATCGAGGGACGACAACAACGCCCCCGCACGCCCGCGTTCCAGCGCCCGCACGACGCGCGCCGGTTTCCCGAGTGCCACGGCCGTCTGCACGTCGATCTCGAAAAAGCGCCGCCGCCTGGCCCGCGCGCGTGCGCCCTGTTCCGCGGTGACTCCTTGCAGCATCTCGAGCAGATGCGTGACCGCCGCATCGGCGTCTTCGGCGGCGGCCTTCGGGTTTCCGAGCGCCAGGTGCGCCCGAGCACGATCCAGATGCCCCAGCGCAAGGATCTCGATGGAACCGAGTGCGCGTCCGGACTCCAGAACCCGGCCGAGCATTGTCAGGGCCTTTGCCGGAGACTTCTGTAGGAGCCGCAGTTCCGCGAGATTGTGCAGCGCGTGAAGCTCATGGGGCACGTCGTGAATCTTCCGGCCGAGTTCGCCTGCCCGGAGGTGGCTGCGTTCCGCGGCGTCGAGCTGCCCGTCCTGCTGCAATGCCAGCCCGAGGTTTAGCTCGGCCCGGGACTCACCCCATGCGTCCTTGATCCGGCGGAACTGGTCACGGGCGCTTCGATAGGCTGCGATGGCGAGTTTCGTCTGACCCAGTTCACGCAGCGCGTTGCCCCGCTGCCCGGCAAGGGTCGCGAGGAGTTCGGCCCGGTGCTTCGATTTCTCCGGAACCAGTTTCCGGGCCGAGTCGATGCGGCCCAGCGCGACCTCAGGCTTGCCCAACTGGGTTTCGAGGTCGGCGAGTCCCAGCAGGACGCTTGCCTGGCGCAGCGGCCCTTCGCTGCGGGCAAGATCGCGAGCCTCGTCCAGAGCCGCGTGCGCCAGCGCGAACTGACCCCGGCGGCCCAGGGCTTCGGCCTTGTTGCTCAACACGCGGATGAGCGGCGCACGTTTTTGGGACTTGCGGTAGATCGCTTCGGCGCGCTCGGCGTACAGCACGGAGCGGCGGTAGTCGCCGAGTTCGCCATGGACGCTCAAGAGGAACAGAAAGCAGTTCGCCTGTTGCGAGGCTATATTTCGCAACTGCTCGGTGTCTTCCCATCGCTTGCCCAGCGACAGCATCGTCTTGAGGTCGCGGAGTCGGCTGGCCGTGAACGCGGCATCCTTCAAGCATTTCGCGGTCCGATCGATCCAGCCTGTCGTTTGCGCTATGCGTGCCGCTTTGTCGAACGCCTGAACCGCGTCTGCGAACTGACCGCGCTCTAGAAGGAGAACGGCTCGACGTTGGTGAAGAAGGATCACCAGCACCGGATCCTGTACGGACGGCAGGAGCCGGTCGATCTGGTCCAGCCCGCGTTCCGACAGATCTCTTCTGATGATTCCAAGCGCCTTCTTGTCGGGCGAGCTTGTCGGTTTCGTCCGGTGCCGCCGGACGTGGCGCAACAAGGCGTCGCGGTCGGGACCGTGGTGTGCTTCAGCCGTGGCCAGCGTGGAAGCGTGATCGCCTTCGCTCCACTGGCGTAAGGCGACAATCCACGGATCCGCGTCCGGTGCGGCGACGACGACGCACGCGCCCAGACAAAGAACAGCGAGCACCGTGCGCATTGGAGCGGAGAGGGGGGCTTCGCGACACAACCCGTGCCGCGAAGCCGGGTCGCTGCTACATCGTGCCTTCGGGCAGCGCGCCAATCGCCGTCAGATGGCCCGGAGCGGAGGTGACCGCGGACGCCTGGCAGTACTGCACGTTTTGCTGGCCGCTGAGGTTGCCGCACGAGGCCCAGCCGAGGTAGTTGCCGTTGATCTTGACGCTCGTCTCGACCTGATTCACTCCCGCGATGGCCGTGGGCGCCCAGTTCGCCGACCCGTTCGACGGGGTCATGGTATGCACCATCGGGGTGGGATTGTTGGCGATGATCAGCTTGATCTTCACCTCTTCGACGCCGCCCGTTTCGTCTACGAAGTCGAAGCGCTTGAATCCCGTGCCGCCACCGAGGGGTCGTTCACCTTGGTCTGTCATCGTTGGTCTCCTTGTGTTGGTGTGTTGCGAGCCGTCTGTCTTCGCTGCGCGGCTCTTGTCCACCAAGGAAGGCGGCATCGATACCCGCGCATTTCCACGCTCAGGGGAACAGATCCGGGTTTTTTAGTCAAGACGAGGCCGAACTTGACACATACCGATATCGGAATATATTAACTCCATGGCACGCGCCGCCACGACGTCGGACGTCTACAACGCCATCGCGGAACCGCGGCGGCGCGCGATCCTCGAACTCCTGTGCGAAGCCGAGCGCGCGGTCAACGACGTGGCCGATGAACTCGACCTCGACCAGCCGTCGGTCTCCAAACACCTCCGCGTGCTGCGGGAGGTAGACCTCGTGAACGTACGCCGCGACGGAAGGCGTCGACTCTACTCCGCCAACGCGGATGCGCTGCGACCGGTGCACGAATGGGTCACGATGTTCGAGCGTTTCTGGAGCCGCCAGCTCGACGCTATCCAAACCCGTGCCGAAGCAAGAGCCAAGCGGCGGCGACGCCGCCGAAACAAGGAGAGGCGATGAATCAACAGGCCGTACCGGCGGAGTTGGAGTTTCGAGTCGAACTGGATCGATGCATCGACGCAGGTATCGAAGACGTATTCGAGGCATTGCTGGACGAGCTCGGCCCCGAATCCGTGATGCCCGACGGCGGCTCGCTGTCGATGAAGATCGAACCGTTCCCGGGCGGCCGCTGGTACCGCGACCTCGGCGGGGACAACGGACACCTGTGGGCCCACGTGCAGGCGATCAAGCGCCCGGTCCTGCTGGAGCTCACCGGCCCGCTGTTCATGTCCGCCGCGGTCACAAACAACGTGCAGTACCGACTCGAAGAAACAGACGGCAAGACAACGCTGCGGTTTGTCCATACGGCGTTCGGTCTGATCCCCGAAGGGGTACGGGACAACGTGTCCGGCGGCTGGGCCAAAAAACTCGACCGCATCCAGGACAAGTTCGCATAGAACCATCCACCCCATCCAATCAAAGGAAGAGAAGACCATGAACCCGATCGAAGCCTATCTCGCGGAATTCGAGCAGGAGGCCGCGACGACACGCCGGGTCCTCGCCGCCGCGCCCGTATCCAAGTACGACTGGCGCCCGCACGAAAAAGGCATGTCGATGGGCGAGCTGTGCTCCCACATCGCCCACGCGCCCGCGGGCATGACGCAGGTGCTCGCCGGCGACTCCCTCGATGTTTCACAGATTCCGCCGCCGGACGAGGCCCCGGCGAGCAAGGACGTGCTGCTCGCGGCGCACGACGAAGCCACCCGCGCGTGCCTGGCGTGGATGAGCAACCTCGGCGAAAAAGCAGGCGAGATGTGGCGCTTAACCAACGGCGACGAGGAGCTGATGGCCATGCCCCGCGTTATCGCGATCCGATTCTTCCTGCTGAATCACCTCTACCACCACCGCGGCCAGCTCACGACCTACCTGCGTTCGGTCGGAGAAGTGGTCCCGTCGGTCTACGGCCCGACCGCCGACGAAAACCCGTTCGAGTAGCAGCAGTCCATCGAAAGACATCGCCGTCCGTCAGCTAACGGACGGCGATGTTTCCGCTGCCAGCGTTCGCGACCAGGGCTCTGGATCTGACGCTTCACGTTTCAGCTGATCGCTCAGGTCAGCGATGGTTCGCGAGCTCACCCCGCCGGAAAGAGGATGAGTTGGGAACGACGCAATGAAGAGAGCAACGAACATCGCCGTCCGTTTGCTTTCTTGTTTGTTCTTCGGGCCTATGGGCTTCGGACTACTTCGGCGTAGCGGCGGACTACGTCTTCGCCGCCTTCCAGGATGAATTGCACCGCGATCACCGCCAGGACGAGGCCCATCAGGCGGGAGGCGACGGTGCCGAATCCGGCGCCGCGGGTTTCGGTGAGCTTGAGCCAGCGCCACATCGAGAACAGGCAGAGTGCGGCGACAACCATGATGCTGAACAGCAGGGCGGCCCAGGCGTAGCGGTCTTTGCCCGCTTGGGCCGACGCGGTGATGACCATCGTGATCGAGGCCGGGCCGGCGATCAGGGGGACGGCGAGCGGGGTGTAGGCGACGTTCTTGAGGCGTCCGTCTGTCTCTTCGTCGCCGAGGTTGCCGAAGAATTCGTTTTCCTTGCCGCGGGCCAGCGCGAAGGCGAAGCCGAAGATAAAGATGCCGCCCGCGATCTGGAGTGCGGCGTTGGTGATCTTGAGTTGTCGGAGGATGAACGTGCCGGCGACGGCGAAGATCGTCAGGATGACGGCACCGGCGACGACCGCGCGCAGGGCGATCCAGCGGCGTTCCTGGGATGTGGCGTTGCGGGTCAGGCCCAAAAACACCGACGAGACGCCGGCGGGGTTGACCACGATATAAAGACCGAGGATCGAGACGACGAGCGTCTGCACGGTTTCGGGGAGAATCGTCCAAAGCGGCACGCGAATCACCGTAGCAAGCTGGGCGGCCGGGCGGTATCCTCGGCTTTTGGAGGTCAGGCCCATGGCGGACGATAAGATTCGCGTTTCGCGTCGCGACATTTTGCGCGGTGCCGGTGCTGCGGCGATTCTCGGTACGGCGTTGCCCGCGTCGGCCAAGGAGGCGGCGGCGAAGGCTCCGGCCGGGCTCACACGCCACGGGCCCGGGGCGGTACCGGTTTCAATCGGGCTCAACGGCAAGGCTGCAAAGGTGATGGTCGAGCCGCGGGTCACGCTGTTGGACGCGCTGCGCGACCGGCTCGACCTGACCGGGGCCAAGCGCATCTGCGATCGCGGCGCGTGCGGCGGCTGCACCGTGTGGGTCAACGGCAAGACCGTCAACTCCTGCACGATGCTCGCGATCGATGCGGCAGGTGCCGACGTCCGCACGGTCGAGGGGCTCGCCCAAAACGGCAAGTTGCACGCGGTGCAGGCGGCGTTTGTTGAGCACGATGCCCTCCAGTGCGGCTTTTGCACGTCGGGCATGGTCATGTCGTGCGCGGCACTGCTCAAGAACAACCCCAAGCCGACGCTGGACGAGATCAAGGCCGGGATTGCGGGCAACCTGTGCCGCTGCGGCACCTACGGCCACATCTTCAACGCCGTGCAGGAGGCGAGCCGATGAGCGATCTCAAACTCGGCTTCCCCGGCAACGAAAAAAACGAGAACTTCGAGACCCCCGACAACGTTGCGCCGCCGTGGGATGCGACAACCAAGTTCTCGGTGATGGGCAAGCCCCACCCGCGGCTGGAGGCGGAGGACAAGGTCACGGGCCGCGCGAAGTACAGCTACGACATCCGCTTCCCGGACCTGATCTACGCGAAGATGCTGCGCTCGCCGCACGCGAGCGCGCGGGTCAAGAGCATCGACATCTCCAAGGCGAAGGCGCTGCCCGGGGTGCTCTACTCGGAGGCACGCCAGGGGCTGACTGTGCGCTACGCCGGGCAGGGTGTCGCAGGCATCGCCGCGGAAACCGAGGAGATCCTCGACGACGCGCTCGCGCTCATCGAGGTCGAGTACGAGGTCTTGCCGTGCGCCGTTACGGTCGAGGATGCGATGGCACCCGGCGCCCCGCAGGTTCTGAACGGTCCGAACGTCGGCGGCCGGCCGGGGCGGGGGAAGGAACGTGTAGACGCGGTGCACAAGGACGCGGACATCGTCGTCGAGGCCGAATACCGCACGCAGGTGCAGACGCACTCGTGCTTCGAAACGCACGGCTGTGTCTGCAAGTTCGACGATGACGGATCGCTGACCGTGTGGGCCTCCACACAATCGACGTTTTTCACGAAGACGGCGATCGCGCGCGCCGCGCGGGTGCGACCCGAGAACGTCACGGTCATCACCGAGCACATGGGCGGCGGGTTCGGCTCGAAGTTCGGCGCAGACGACTGGGATCGCTTCTGCGTTCTCGCCGCGCGCGCGACCAAGCGCCCGTGCCGCTACCTGCTGGACCGGCGCGCGGAGCACCTGATCGCGGGCAACCGCCCGGACTCGATCCAGAAGTGCCGGTTCTCCGCCAACAAGAACGGCACGCTCATGGGCGCCTGGGTCGAGTCGTGGGGCACCGCCGGTGTCGGTCGCGGCGCCGGGGTCCAGAACCCCACGATCTATCGTTTCCGCGCCGCCGGCTCCGAGCAAAAAGACGTGCGCACGCATGCGGGTCGCGGTCGCGCGTTTCGCGCGCCCCGCCACCCGCAGGGTGTGTTCGCGCTCGAGGGCATGATCGACGAGGTCGCGTTCGCGCTCGGCATGGACCCGCTCGCGCTGCGCCAAAAAAACGACGCGCATCCGGTGCGTTCCGCGCAGTGGCCCGTCGGCCAAAAAGCGATCGGGTGGCGCAAGACGCCGCGCGGCAACGGCGCGGTCAAGATCGGCTACGGCTGCGCCGGCTCGCGCTGGGGCCACAACGCCCGCCCGGGCGACGCGGTGCGCTGCCGCATCGGCAAGGACGGCTCGGTCCTCTTCGCCAACGGTTCGCAGGATCTCGGCACCGGCACGCGCACGCTGATCGCGATCCTCGGCGCGGAAGAACTCGGCGTCCCGCTGTCGTTTGTCGATGTGCGGCTCGGCCACACCACCGACCCGTACGGCCACGCGAGCGGCGGCTCCGTTACCGCGCCGTCGATCGCACCGGTCGTCAAGCAGGCCGCGTGGCTCGCGAAGCGCGAGCTGCTCGAGCACATCGCCAAAAAGATCGGGGGCGATCCCAAGAAGATGGAGCTGACGGACGGCGATGTCTTGGGAGGCAAAAAAAAGATCACGTTCAAGCAGGCGTGTGCGCTGTTGCCCGTCGATTCGATCGATGTCACCGGCGACAGCCGCAACGTCTTCCGCGTGCCGCGCTTTTCGCGCGAAGTGGCGGGCGTGCAGTTCGCCCGCGTCGCGGTCGATACCGAGACCGGCCTCGTCAAGGTCCAAAAGATAGTGTCAGTCCAGGACTGCGGCCAGATCGTGAACGAGCTGACGGTCCGCAGCCAGATGCTCGGCGGCGTCATTCAGGGCCTGTCCTATGCGCTGTTCGAGAACCGGCTCCTCGACCGCAACACGGGCGACATGGTCAACGCCGACCTGCTCAACTACAAGATTGCCGGAGCGCGCGACATGCCGGAGATCGAGACGATTCCGTTCAACGTCGCCCAGGGCGGAACCACCGCCGGCGTGTCGAGTCTCGGCGAGCCCGCGACCGTGCCGACGGCGGGCGCGATCGCCAACGCGGTGTCGCACGCCATCGACGCGCGGGTCCGTTCGCTGCCGATCACCCCGGACAAGGTTCTCGCGGCGCTGGGGGCGCTCTAATCCGATGAAGAACTTCGCGTACTACACCGCCGAGTCCGTCCCGGCCGCCGCGCGCGCGCTGGCGGGCATGAAGAACGCCGTGGCCAAGGGAGGGGGCACCGATTTGTTGGCCCTGCTCAAGGACCGCGTCCTCGAGCCCGACGAGGTCGTCAGCCTCAAGGGCG
This sequence comes from Planctomycetota bacterium, assembly GCA_021776735.1. Classification (GTDB taxonomy): domain Bacteria; phylum Planctomycetota; class PLA2; order PLA2; family PLA2; genus JAJFFH01. The sequence continues at coordinate 130,561 of JAJFFH010000066.1, forward strand.
CGAAAATCGACGCCAAGGTTGCCGGCGTGATTGCCGCCACAACTACGCTCGCGGAATTGGCCGCGGATCCGTGGATCAAGAAACACGCGCCCGCGGTTCACGTTGCCGCGGACGAGGCGGCGACGCCGCAGATTCGCAACGTGGCGACGGTGGGCGGTAACCTGTGCCAGTCCACGCGCTGCTGGTACTACCGCAACAAGAACTTTGCGTGCAGCAAGCGCGGCGACGACGCCTGCGCGGCGCTGACGGCCCGATCGCAGCACCGTTACCACGCGGTCTTCCCGCACGTGGCGTGCGCGAGCGCGCACGCAAGCAACCTCGCGCCCGCGCTGATCGCCGTTGCTGCCACGGTGCACTGCGTGCATCCCGACGGCGACCGCGCGCTCGATGCCGGGCTGCTCTATCAGGATCCGGCCAAGGGTCGCGTGCAGGACACGATCCTGCGTCCGGGCGAGCTCATCGAGCGCATCACCGTGCCGGACTCGCCGCTCGCGCGCCGGAGCACCTACGTCGAGTTTCGGGAACGGGAGTCGTTCGATTTTTCGGCCGTTTCGGTTGCCGCCGCGGTCCACATCGACGGTGGCAAGGTCATAGACGCGCGTATCGTGCTGGGTGCCGTGGCGCCGAAGCCTCTGCGGGCGACCGCGGCCGAGCAGGCGCTCGTTGGCCAGCCGCTGAATGCCGCGACGATCGAGAAGGCGGCCGCGGCGGCGTTTGCGGACGCGCGGCCGCTTTCAGACAACAAGTACAAGGTGGTGATCGGACGGCGCCTCGTCATGCGCGCGCTGGCTGGGCTGAAGGAGATGCGATGAAACCGCCGACCGCCTGCTACTGGCTGATGAACAAGGCGTTCGCCTTTCCGCCGCCGCCCGAGGGCTATTCCCTGCCCCCGGACCCCCTGACCACAACGTGTTGGTGCCTCCAATCCATGGAAGCCTTCGGCTCGGACGGCGGCGAAGCGAGTCTGGAAGCGTGCAACCGCACGCGCGATTGCTACAAGCCCGAAGTCGATCTCTAGTCCTGGCTGCTGGCTTCGTCCTAGGAATCCATCGTGGGCACGCTCTTTCTCGTCGTCTTCGTCGATCTGCTCGGGTTCGGCATCGTCTTGCCGCTTTTGCCGCGCTACGCGGACCTGTTTCAGGCGCCGGAGTGGCAGATCGGGCTGTTGATGGCGTCGTTCTCCGCGATGCAGTTCGTGTTTGCGCCGCTTTGGGGGCGGCTGTCGGACAAGTACGGGCGCCGCAGGCTGATCGTCCTCGGGCTGATCGGCTCCATGGCGTCGTACGTCCTGTTCGCGCTTTCTTGGAGCTACGCGATGCTCCTGATCTCGCGTCTTCTCGCCGGCGTCTTTGCGGCGACGATCGGGACGGCGCAGGCCTACATCGCAGACACGACCGGGCGCGCGGATCGCGGCAAGCAGATGGCGTTGATCGGCGCGGCGTTCGGCATCGGCTTCACCTTTGGTCCCGCGATCGGTGCGTACTCGTACCAGTGGTTCGGGCTCGCCGGGCCCGGATGGGTTGCGTCCGGCTTCTCGGGGCTCGCGCTGTTGTTGGCGCTGACGCGTTTGAAGGAGCCGGAGAAGCGAATTGTGGGGGCGGGGCCCTCGCGTTCCATGGGTGGCCTGGAAGTCGTGCGCAAGATTCCCGGCATCCGGCTGATCCTGTTGCTCCAGTTCGTCGCCGTCTTTTGCTTCGCCAACTTCGAGGGAACGCTGGCGCTCGTTACGAAGCGCGCGTGGGGACGTGACATCAAGGACAACGGCCTGATCTTCACCTATGTCGGGTTTTGCCTCTTGATTGCGCAGGGCCTCGTGGTGCGGAGGCTGATGCCGCGGGTGGGGGAGCGCAACCTCGCCCGAATCGGCTGTCTGCTCTTGGGTGCCGGGCTCGTCGGCATCGCGTTCGCGTCGGGCACACTCTCGTGGATCCTGTTCGTGCTGGCGGCTGCGGTTTTTGGCTTCGCCATGATCTCGCCGTCGCTGGCGAGCCTGATCTCGCTGCACACTCCCCCGGACCGCCAGGGCGCCGTCCTCGGCTTGAGCCAGTCGGCCCAATCCTTGGCGCGAATCTTCGGTCCGTACGTCGGAATGTCTCTCCTCGCCGTGTCGTGGGCCACGCCCTATTGGGTCGGGACCGTGCTGATGGTCGGGGCCGCCGCGGCCGCGATGTTGTTGCGCCCCGCGGCCTCCGCTAGCCGATAAGACAACCGTGGATTCCGTCCTTTCCGCCGTCGTTCTCGGCCTGATCCAGGGGCTCACCGAGTTCCTGCCGATCTCGTCGAGTGGCCACCTCGCGCTCAGCCAGGCGCTGCTCGGCTGGAGGGACGCGTCGGCCAACCTGACGTTCAACATCGCGGTCCACGTCGGGTCGCTGGCGGCCGTGCTCGTGTTTGTTCGCCGCGAAATCGTCGCCATGCTGACGAACAAGCGGCGGCTGATCCTGGTGCTCGTCGTCGCGACGCTGCCGCTCGGATTCGCGGTCCTGATCAAGGACACGGTGGAATCATGGTCCGGCAGCATCGCCGTCGTTGGTGTCTGCCTTCTCGGCACGGCCGGGATCCTGTTGCTGGCTCGTTTCCTCGACGACGGCAAGGGCGAAGCGGTAACCCTCACGCTGCCCCGCGCGTTCGTCATCGGACTCGCGCAACTGCTCGCCGTGCTCCCCGGCATCAGTCGCAGCGGCAGCACGCTGGTCGCGGGCCTGGGCATGAAGCTCCAACGCGACGAGGCGCTGCGGTTCGCGTTCCTGATGGCCGTTCCCGCCATCGCAGGCGCGGCCCTGTTCGACATCCTCGACGGTGGGCTGAGTCGCATCGAGAACCCGGGCGCGGTTTCCGCCGGCGTGTTCGTCTCGTTCGTCGCCAGCATGATCGCGATGAAGCTGATGGTCGATGTGGTGCGCCGCCGCCGCCTGCCGGCGTTCGCGATCTACTGCGCTGCGCTGGGCGTCACGGCGCTGATCCTGGGCGCCCTGTGAATCCCCGCTTCGCGGGTATTCACTAGCCGAGCGGGCGACCCCGGCGCGTGCGCGCGCGCGGACCCCAACTCGGCAGCCCTCGTGTATGCGGCGAATGGCTGCGCGGCTTATCGGACATCGTTGGTCTTCGCTGGCGGATCCTCGCTGGCGTACCTGGCCTCGTAGATTGAACGGCCCGCTGGCAGCCTATACCGAGCCGGGATCGAAAGGATGATTGTGGGCGGGTCAGATGGCGCAACCGGTTGTGTCAGAACGGGTTATGATGGTTTCAGGCTTTCTCGCCGATGGGGTCGGCGTAAGCCACTATCCGCCAAGGGCTTAGGTCAGGATCGCCCCTAACTTCATCCTTTTGATCCCGGCTCGGTACTGCATTCCAGACCGGCTTTGATGTTGAGGGAGCGTACGGACGGCGATGTCGCCAGTCCTCTCGCCGTCAAAACTCGGGGTCGATGGGCCCCGTGACATCGCGCGGGCTCGGTACCGGCCCGCCCTCCTACTAACGAAATCATCGCCGTCCGTATGCTTCCCTCCTAGGAGAAGCCCCCCGTCGGCGTTGATTTCGTTAGCGGTCGATCTCGCGCATGCCGAAGATCACGTGGCCGGAATAGCGTTCGTCGATGACACGGTCTTGCGCGCCGATCTTGGCGTGGCCCTTGCCCGTGACGCGGTTGAATTCGACTTCCATCGTCTTCAGCGCGCCCTGGGAGTAGCGCTCGACGGCGCGGCAAAAACGGGCGAGGTTGTCGCGCGTGATGCCCTTGGCGCCGCGGCTGGTTCTGAACTCGGCCTTGAAGCGGCGGGTGCGACCGCGCCGGCCGAAACGCTTGGCGTTGATTTCGGTGTTGTTCGTTGTCTCGAGGCCGTTGTCGGTCGCGGCGCGTCCGACCAGCGTCTTCTCGCCGAGGCCGAGTTTCGATTTCTTGAGCTGGTCGCACAGCGCGTTGACGCGGGCCGCTGATTCGCGCAGCCGCTTGGCCTGCGAGTCGGCCCGGTCCAGTGCCGTGGCATACGCCTGTGCTTCCTTGTGCGATTGCCAGGCGACGAAGCCCAGCACGCAGAGGAGGATCGACATGACGAGGACGTAGAGTTTGACGGGATCGTCGGTCATCGAAGGCTCCTCAGCGCTTCTTCCTGAACGTGATCGTGGTTTTCTTGTAGGGCGTTCCGGGCAGGGGCCGGGTGCCGCTCGGTTCCTTGACCCACCCCTCCAGCGGCTTGATCTTCGCGATCTCGCCTTCCAGCAGCTCGGCGGCGGCGACGTCGCGGATGACGAGAGCGAGGGAGACGTGAATCTGGGTGATCTTGATCCGGTCGACGTCGATGAATTCGATCTTCTCGTGATTCTTCACGATCACGCTCATGATGTCGTTGAGTGTGCGGAGTCCGCTGCTGATCGGCTGGATGCCTTCCTGGTCGCCGATGCGCTTCGACATCCTTTTCTTCATGACCCGAAGCTTTTGGGCGAAGCGGCTAATGGCCAGGTGGCGTGGCCCGGCCGCCTCCACGTCGTTGGCCTGGACGCGCTCGCGTACCGGAACGAGGTTTTCGGGGAGGGCGTTGTACTTGCGCGTGACCTCCGAAAAACTCTGGAAGGCCTGCGTCAGCATCGGCTCGAAGCGCTTCTCCGAGAGTTGCTTGCGCTGCATGACCGCGGAGAACGAGAAGGCGAGTAGTCCGAGGAAGAGCAGCGTGACAGTGACGGCCAGCGCGTTCTTCAGGAGCGTGAACTTGTTCGCGACCTGCAACTCCTCTTGACGGAAGTCGAGGCCAAGCGGGTCGTATCCGATTCCCTTGATCGCCAGGCCGATCGCCACGGCCGCGCCCGCGTCGAACTGGTGCTTCGGCAAATCGCCGAACTTGCAAGCGAACTCCTCGGACGGCTCGAACGCCTCGACCTCGACGCCGAGGCGCTGGGCCAGAAGCTCGACGAGGCCGGGCACGAGGATTCCGTCGCCGGCGACGACCACGCGCTCCGGAGAGTTGCCGCGCAGGGCGGCGGACGAGCGGGCGAATTCCCGCTTGAGCCGTGAGAGGAACTCGTCGCGCTTTTGGTGAAACAGGTCGCGCTCGAGTTCGGAGTGGCTCTTCTCGGTATCGGCCCGTTCGCCGGTGTCGCCCGACGGGATGAGGAGATCGCCATCCTCGTCGTGCCGGCCCGCGATCTCCGTGAGCTTCTCGTCGGCCTCGGTGATGTCGATGTCCATGTCGCGGGCCAGCCCCTGCGCGATCGAGTCCACCCCCAGGCGCACCGAGCGCAAGGTACGGAGCTGGCCATCGACCACGAAGGCCATACCCGTGGTCCGGTGCCCGATGTGGAGGAGCAGGCAGTTCGGGGTCTCCTCGAACAGGCCGGCCGCAGAGGCCGCGTTGTGGAACGCGAGCGCGTCGAGGTCCATCGCGAGCGGCTCGACGTCGGCGCCGCGGCAGTAGTCGATGCGGCGGCCGATGTCGTCCTTGCGCGCGGCCATCACGAGCAGGTTCGTGCCCTCGCCCGCGGCGCCCACCTTGACGTACTGGACGACGACGTCGTCCGCGTCGCAGTCGTGCAGGTGATGCTCGGCCTCGTACTTGACCACCTTCTTGATCTGGTCGTCGCCCGAGAACGGCACGGGGATCTCGCGCACCACGGTTTCGCTGGCGTCGAGGCCCGCGATGACGTGGTTGCGGTTGAACTTGCTCTTGAACAGCTCCGCGAGGGCGTCGTGCAGCTCGTCGGGATCGGGCGCGCCGCCGCGGGGCGTCACGGGCCGATCGACGTAGCGGGTGACCCGGAACTTGCGGCCCCGGCCGACGACTTCCGCGACGCGGACGCCGCGGGGGTGGATTTCAAGACCTACTGACTTCGGCATGGCGAGGCAACATCCTATCCTCTGCCCCGCCTACTTGCGGTCGAGACCCCGATCGAACTCCGCTCGCTGCTCATCGGACAGCACCTCGCGGAGGGCCGTGCGGGCCAGGTCTTCCGCTTTCTGTATCTGGCGCAACCGGCTGGAGTCGAGCTGGTTGCGGATGCCGTCCTTTTTCTGGTCGAGTTTCACGAGGATCGTCCGAATCTGGCGTTGCTGCGTGGTGGTCAGGCCCGGGAACTTGCGGACAAAGTCGCCGAGCCGCCGTTTCACGGGATCGACCCGGGTCAGATCGGGACTTTCGGCGCGCAGCGGTCCGATGGTCAGGATGCCGATCGCGACTACGGCAAAAATGCTCGCCGCAGCGGCCATCCACGTCATCCGCCGCAGGCGGGTTTCCAAATGGACGACGCGACCGGTCGAAGCCCGGACGCGGGCCACGGTGCGGTTTGCAAAGTCAGGCGGCGGCTCGGGTGCCCCGGCGAGGATACCGTCCTTCATGGCCCGCATCTCGTCGATGCGGCGGCGCAGCGCCTCGTCCGTGGCGGCGGCGTCCTTGAGCGCCCGCGCCTCGTCGGCCGGCAGCTCGCCGTCAATCAGTTTCCAGAGAGTCGCGTCGTTATGCATGTCGTTCCAGCCTGGTTTTGAGCTTGGCGCGCGCGCGGTGGAGCCGGCTCTCGACCGTCCCGATCGAAATCCGCAGCACCGTGGCCACCTCGTTGTAGGTCAGACCCTGTAGCTCCCGCAGCGTGAGAATCTCGCGATAGCGGGGAGAAAGGTCCGAAATCGCCCGCCGAACCGCCTCCCGCAGTTCGCGGCGCGATGCCTGTTGGCGCGGACCGTCGCCGTGTTCGGGCAGGACCGCGTCATCTTCCAGCGCGACCGACGGCCTCCGGCTCCGCTTCTTCACATGGTCCTTGGCCGCGTTCGCCGCGACCCGATAGAGCCAGGTGTAAAAGCGGGACTGCCCGTTGAACCGGTCGATCCGCGTAAAAACCTTCAAAAAGACCTCTTGGGCCACGTCCTCGACTTCGTGCCGGTCACGCACAATGCCGTAGATCAGCGCAAAAAGGCGCTGCTGGTAGCGTTCCACGACCTCCCTCATCGCGGATTCGTCCCCTTGACGGAGGCGTTGCACGAGGTCGGCGTCGTTCGCCTGGCTGGTTCGGGGCATGGCCTGGAGCATTGATTGTCCGTGGATTGGACGCGTACGGACGGCGATACCCCTTGAGAATTCGCCCCGAGGCGAATTCTCATAGCCTCATGAGCGTCTAAGACACTGTCCCTAAAGGGGTTACGTGCGCTTCGACGGTCCCGGAGGAGCGTCGCCTTCCAGGAGGTGGCCTAGCTTGTCCCTCTTCGTGCGCAGGTAGTGCTCGTTTTCCGGGTTGCTCGGGATCTCGATCGGGACGCGCTCGACGATCGTCAGGTCGTAGCCCTTCAGTGCCGTGAACTTGCGGGGGTTGTTTGTGAGCAGCCGGAGCTTGCGGATGCCCAGGTGGCGCAGGATCTGCGCGCCCACGCCGTAGTCGCGCTGATCCGCCTTGAAGCCCAACGCGTGGTTGGCCTCGACCGTGTCCATGCCCTGGTCCTGGAGCGCATAGGCCCGCAGCTTGTTCTCGATGCCGATGCCGCGGCCCTCCTGCCGCATGTAGAGCACGACGCCGCGGCCCTCGGCCGCGATGAGCTGCATCGCTTTCTTGAGCTGGTCGCCGCAGTCGCAGCGCAGCGAATGGAACACGTCGCCGGTCAGGCATTCGGAATGCGGGCGGCAGAGGACGGGCTCGTCCAGGGGCGGATTGCCCGTGTCGGGGTCCGGCGTGTCCAGCCCGACCGTCAGGGCGAGATGGGGCCGGGCGTCCACGATGCTGCGGAAAACGTGAAGCTGGAACTCACCGAATTCGGTGGGCATGCGGACCGTTTCGCCCTGCTCGATAAGTTTTTCGTGGTGCCGGCGGTGCTCCACGACGTCGGCAACCGAACAGATCTTCATGTCGTGCCGCTTCGCGAATTCTTCGAGCTGCGGCAGGCGCGCCATGCTTCCGTCTTCGTTCATGACCTCGCAGATAACCGCGACGCCCCGAAGGCCGGCGAGCTTGGCAAGATCGACGGAGCCCTCCGTCTGGCCGGTGCGGACGAGCACTCCGCCCCGCTGCGCGCGGATCGGCTGAATGTGTCCGGGGCGCACCAAATCGGTCGATTGCGCCCCGGCGCGTGCGGCGACCTGGATCGTGCGGGCGCGATCGGCGGCCGAGATGCCCGTGGTGACGCCGGTTGCGGCCTCGACGGTCACCGTGAAATTCGTGCGGAAGCGGCAGTTGTTTTTTTCGACCATCTTGGGCAGGTCGAGCTGATCGGCAATGTCTTCGTCCAGCGACATGCAGATCCAGCCCCGCGCGTGCGTCGCCATGAAGTTGATCACGTCCGGCGTGATGTGCTCGGCGGCAATACAGAGGTCCCCCTCGTTTTCCCGGTCCGGGTCATCAACCAGGATGTACATTTTCCCGGCGCGGATTTCGTCGAGGATTTCAGGAATCGGCGAGAGCGGCATGGTTACTCCCTCTGCAAGAGCGGTTCCAGGTACGTTTTAATACATGGAGAGATGCGCCCTGCTCCAAGTATAGGAGAGCCCGATGCGAACCCCCAGCATTGTCTTTTGCACCCTCGCGGCCGCTTTGCTTTCGACCAACGCGTTCGCCTTCGAAATCATCGAACTGAAAAACGGGAAGGTTCTCGAACTCGAGTCCGCCCGTGTCGACGGCGACAAGGTGCACGTGAAACTGCACGTGCCTGCCGGCGACAAGGTGATCGGCTACGCGATCCCGTTCAAGAAGATCGTGCCCGAATTCATCTATTACATCTGGCTCGGCCAGGTGGATCCCGCGGACACCGGCGGCATGCGCGACATCGGGACGTGGGCGCGCAAGAACGGCCTGTTCACGCTGGCGTGGCGCACCTATGAAAAGGCAGCCAAGCACGACACGAAGTTGCGCGGTGAGCTCGACGATCTCAAGGCGGCGATGTACGAGGAGGAGTCGGCGTTTCTGCTCGAGGACGCCTGGCGCCTGTTTCGCGACAACGACGTGGGTGCCGCGCGCATGCGCGCCGAGCGCGTGATCGACGAATTCAAGAAGAGCAAGAACGTTGGCCGCGCCAAGGGCCTGCTCAACATCCTCGTGGAGCGCGAGCAGTTCCTCTCGGAGCAAAAGCTGCAGGACAAGATCGCGAAGCGCGCGCGCAAGCAGAAGCGAACCCTCGACAAGTACATCCAGCGCGTGAAGAAAGCGGACCGGATGGTCCTGCGCGCGCGCTACCGCTCGCCTTACGACGCGAAACGCAGACTCGCCTACGCGGCGTACACGTATCGCAAGGCCGCGCTCCACCTCGCGGAACTGCTGCCGCTGATCGAGGTGGACGCGTTGCGCTTCATGATCACGGCGTGGCTCGACGAACTCGACAAGCGCATGGTGCGCACGTTCCAGCGGCTCGGCGACCTGCGGTTCCTCACCGGCGATCGCGAGGGCGCGCTCGACGCGGCGCACGAGGTGCTCGCGCTGAGCCCCGACCACAAGCGCGCCGCCAACCTGCGCGATCGGGTTCTGGACGTGCCGGACCGGCGCGGAGGCCGTGGCGACGGCGGAGGTTACGGTCTCGTGTTCGCGCGCCGGCTGTATCACCGCGGCCACGTCAACGGCCTCGGAATCCTTCCGCACCGCCTCCGTTACCGCTACTACCCACGGAGCGTGATCGGCATTTCGATTCGCTAGCAAACGGGCGGCGATGTCCCGGCCCCCGTTTGGGCTCGCCCGGAACAGAGGCGGCCTTGGTCTTTCCTGTCTGCTACCTGATAAGATCCGGCGCCGCTATGGAGAGCCCGAGCAACGACAACCCGACCGCCGAGAATCCTGACAATCCTGAAAACGGTGACGGGGCCGACGGGGCTGACGCCGTCAACGCGACCAGCGCAGCCGACGCGGCCAGGGGCGAGACGGAAACGAGCGACCACGACATCCACGACGTGGTCGCTTCCCGCCTTGCCGAGCGCGCCGGGCCGGATGCCGGGTTGCTGAAGTCGATCATGGCCCTGCTGGAAGCCGGAACCCCGGTTCCGTATCTCGCGCGCTACCGTCGCGAGCAGGTCGGGGGACTCGGCGAGGAGGAGCTGTACGGACTCGGCGACGCGGCTGCCGCGGTTCGCGAGTTCGAACAGCGCCGTGAGTTTGTGCTGCGCGCCGTCGCGGGGCGCGACGTGAGCGAGAAGCTCAAGAAGCGCATCGCGAACTGCCGCAAGCCCATCGAGCTCGAGTACCTCTACGAGCCGTTCCGGCCTTCTCGCAAGACGCCTGCGAGCGTGGCCTGCGAGCGTGGCCTCGAACCGTTGGCGGACGCGTTCCTGCGCAACGAGGAACCCGCGGTAGACGGATTCGTCGATCCCGACAAGGGGGTCGCGAGTGCCGATGCGGCGGTTCAGGGGGCGCGCGAGATTCTCGCGGAGCGTTTCGCGATTGATCCCGACGTGCGCGCCTCGATGCTGCGCGCGGTGGAGAAGCAGGCCACCGTGGAGACGCGGCCCGCGCCGGGCAAGAGGGAGATCCCGAAGCGATTCGGCCCGTTCCGCAACTTCTCCGAGAAGCTCCCCGCGATCCCCGCGTCGCGCTTCTTGGCGTTGGCCCGAGCCGAGAACGAGGGCGCGCTCGCGTTCGACGTGACGTTCCCCGACGAGAAGGTCAAGAAGATGATCGCGCAGCGGTTCTATCCGGCCGAAGTGTCGGATCCCGTGCGGACGTTTCTCGACCAGGCGGCGGACGAGACCGTCCGTTTTCTGCGGCCGGCGATCATGCGCGACGCGTTCGCGCATGCCAAGGAGCGAGCGGACCAGACGGCGGTGACCTCTGCGGCGCGCAACCTGCGCGATCTGTTGTTGTTCCCGCCGGCCGGACCACAGCGCGTCATGGGTGTCGATCCGTCCCCGCGCGGCGCGGTTCCCGTCGCGTGCGTCGATGAGCGGGGCAATCCCCTTGCGCACGCCCGCCTCAAGTTCTTCCACAAAGACGAGGAGAAGGCGACAGCGACGCGCGAGCGCCTCGTCGAGCTGGTTCAGACCCACAAGATCTCGCTGATCGCGCTGGGCAGCGGGCTGGGCCGGCGCCAGTGCGAGGGCGCGCTGCTGGACGCGCTGGCCGGACTTGGCGAGGACATGCCGCCGATCGTCATCGTCAACGAGTCGGGTGCCGGTTCGTACGCCAGCGGTCCGTCCGGCCGCGTCGATCTGCCGGCGCTCCCCGTGCCCGCCCGCGCGGCGGTGTCGCTGGCCCGGCGGCTCATTGATCCCCTGGCCGAGCTGGTCAAGATCGATCCGCGTCAACTCTGCGGCGGTCAGTACCACGGGGTCATCGAGGACACGCTGCTCGGTCGTACTCTCGACGCCGTTTCGGAATCGTGCGTCGGCTATGTCGGCGTCGATGTGAACCGCGCCGGAGCGCCGCTGCTCTCCCGGGTCTGCGGCCTGTCGCCTTCGGTCGCGCGCCAGATCGTCGAGCACCGCGACAAGAACGGTTTCTTCGCCGATCTCGAGGCGGTCCGGGCCTTGCCGTTCGTCACCGACCGCACGTTCGAGTGGTGTGCCGGGTTCTTGAGGATCGGCGGCGAGACCCCGCCCGAGAATCCGCTCGATGCGACCGGTGTTCATCCGGCGCACTACGGGTTGACCGAACGAATCGCGCAGTCGCTCGGCTGCACGGTGGCCGACCTCGTGGGCGACAACGATCAACTCAACCAGATCGTCGCGGAACAGTTCGCCGACGAAACCACCGGCGCAGCGACCGTGGCGGCGGTGCTCTTCGAGATCCTCGAGGGCGGCGCGGATCCGCGGCCGCGGCTTGAGATCGCGCGCCGCAATCCCGCGGTTCGCAAGGTCGAAGACCTGAAACCCGGCATGCGACTGTCCGGCCGCATCACGAACGTCACGACGTTTGGTGCGTTCGTCGACGTCGGCGTGCAGCAGGACGGACTCGTGCACGTCTCCGAACTCGCCGACCACTTCGTCAAGGACCCGACGCAGGTTGCCAGCGCCGGCCAGGTGGTAAGCGTGCGCGTTCTCGGCGTGGATGAGGACACCGGCCGGATTTCCCTGTCGATGCGCAGCCAACAGGCTCCGCGCCGCGACAGAGACGGCGAAGGCGAAGGCCGGGGACGCGGCGAAGGCCGCGGTCGAGGTGGCAGTGGTGGCGGTCGCGGCGGGCCCGGTGGGCCCCGTGGCGGCCCCGGTGGCGGCCCTGGCCAAGGTCGCGGCGGCGCATCCGGCGGCCGTGGTGGTGGTGGACGTGGCGGCGGTGGCCGAGGCGGCCCGCGCCGCCGCTCTCGCTCGGACGAAAACATGCCGGTTCCGGAGTCGATGCGCCCCAAGGGCCCGCTCCCGCTCATTCCCAAGGAACTACCCGAGAATCCGATTCCCGACAACATGACGGAAGAGGAGTTCATGCGGCTCAAGATGGAAGAGCTGCGCAAGCGCTTTTCGTAGCGAAAATCGCCCATGGCGAGTCTCGCAGGGGCGTCGCCGTCCCGCCTTCGCGCTCCACGCTCCGGCGCCGGTGAACCCGTCTGCTGTATCAGCGCTGGTCTCGTTCGAACGTGTGGATCCACGGCTTGTCGGTGATCACCACGATGTAGCCTTCGCCCGCCACGATGTATTGCGGTGTCTCGTCCTTGAAGTCGTAGTCCCACCAGGCCCTTTCCTCAACGGCGTCGAAGGCCGCGATGTGCTGGCTGGCGATGACGTACAAGAAACCGTCCGTGATCGCCGGCGTGTGATCGATGGCGAATCCGACTTCGAAGGTGACCTCGACCTTGCCCTCTTGGGTGAGGCCACGGACGACGCCGCCGCGGGTCGAGAGCATGACGAGGTCGCCCTGCGGGACGGGGTGCGCCGTGACCGGACCGCTCGTGTTGGTTTTCCACGCGACCGCGCCGGTCCGGCGATCGAACGCCCAGAGGCGTCCGTCCTCGCCGCCGGCAAACACGCGGTTGCCCTTGACGCAGATGCCGCCAAAGAACGACGTGCCGCTCGGTGCCGTCAGGCGGCGCAACTGCTTGCCGGTCTTCGCGTCGTGCACGAGGATTTGGCCGCGAGCCGCCGTGGGAATGTAGATTTCGTTGCCGGCCGCGACCAGCGCGGCGCTTGGCGCGGCGCCCAGAGGCGTACGCGAGACGACCTTGCCGTCCCGGATGGCGTAGAGCGCGGGAGTGCTCGTCGCGACCCACAGGGTCTTCTTGTGCAATGCCGCCGTGTACGAGACTTTCCCGTCGAGTTGCAGGTGTCCGGGGGCGATGTCGCCGTCCTTGAGCCGGACGCGGTACACCTTGCCTGGCGCGGTGGTCAAGTAGACCCAGTCGCCCACGACGACCGGGGCGGCCGTGATGCGATCGAGGGTGTTGGTCGCTGCCTCCCACGCGACGCCGCCGCCGGCGAGGTCGATGGCCTGGAGCGTTGACCGGTTGGTCGCGAGCAGCAGCTTGCCCTTTGCGATGACCGGCGCGGCTTCGATCAGGCCCGAGATCTCGTGGTCCCAGGCGAGCTTTTTTTCAAGCTTGATGTCGAGCGTGCCCGTGTTGGCCGGGTCGGTCGGAAGCAGTTTCGTCTCCTTCGTATGGAAACCCTTCCGTTCGACCCGAATGCGTGCCTGCGGCACGAAGTCCATCTCGATCTCGCAGGGTGTCATCCCGACTTCCTTCTCGTCGAGGTAGACGACCGCGCCCTTCGGCGTCGAAAGGACGCGATAGGGCATCCGGTACTTGGCCTCAAAGCGAATCAGGCGGTGCTTGCTGAACAGGTTGCGTAGCACCCGGTAGGCCGCGTGGGGCTGGTTCTCCCGCCGCAGCGTCTCCACCTCGGCGAGTTGCGAGATGACCTCGACCAGTTCATTGCGCCGGCGACGCGTTTCGCGCAGGATGTTGCTGCGCTCCAGCCAGGTCAGAAGGTCGAGGAAGTACTTGCGCGGCTGCTGGCGATCCACCTCATGGGCCTTATCGTACGCGCGGGCGTAGAGCTCGTGGGCCTTTTCGACCTCGCACGTGCGCATGTATTCCCGGCCCTGGCGGTCGGCCAGGTCACGCACGGCGATGATCTCCGCCTTGAGGCGGGCCGCCCGGACGGCGAAGAACAGCGCATCGAGATTGGTGAAGGCGCCTTCGGCCCCCTTGATCTCGTCGATGAATTCCTTGATGCCCTTGGACCCCTTGCCGATGTGCTTCGACTTCGCGACATCGGCCAGCCGTTCGCACAGGTCGGGGACGAGGCGAATCCAGTCGCGGCTCCGCACGTGCGCGAGTTGTCTTTCCAGCGCGTTCAGCTTCTCCGCGCCGCCGTCCTTGAGCTGCTGGAGCTGGTGTTGGCTGATCGCGAGTTGCTGGCGGTCGTCCTTGAAACGCTTCAGGGTCCCCTCGAGGAAGTTGATCAGATCGTATTCCAGGTGGGACGTGACGCCCTTGCGCAGGAACGCGACCTGGCGCTGGTCGAGCTGTTGCAGGAACGGCGGCAGGAGGTCGAGGGCCTCAAGATACGGCTTGTCCTGTAGCGCGGCGCGAACCTCGTTGAGGCGCTCGTCGATCTCGCGGCGAAGACGGTCCTGAACAACCTTGCGCGCCGTGTTCTTCGTCGCGCGTTTCTTGTCGATCGCCGCCTTGATTCGCCCGGCGCTGGTTGCCTCGTCGCTGTCCGGGTGCTCCTTGCGCAGTTCCTGGATGAGCTGCAGCGCGCGCTCGTCGTTGCCGGCCTGGTGTGCGGCCGCCAGCTCCTCCATCATTACCCCGGGGCCGGGGCCGCGAAACGAGAGGCCGACGACGCCCACAACGGCGAGAAGCGCGGCGGCGACGGCCGCCCGAATCAGGTTCTTCCGCTTGCGACCGCCGGCGATCTTGACCGACTCGAGGGTCTTGAGGCCGACGATGGCGTCCTCGTCCTCGGGATCGATCTTGAGCAGCAGGCGATAACACGACGCAAGCAGTTCGAGCGCCTTCTCGCTACGCATTGCCTTGCGCGACGACTCGGTCGTCTGGACGAGTTCGATGATTTCCTCGCGCGCGTCTTCGTACCGGTCTCCGCGCATGAGGAGTTGCGCGTAGTAGTAGCGCAGGGTCACCGCCTGAGGCGCGTCTTGGAGCCCGGCGTCGCACGCCTCCAGGGCGCCATCCAGGTTTCCGTTTTCGACATGCGCCCGCGCCATCTTGAGGGACGTTTCTGCCACTCGCTCCCGGTCGTCCTGGCGCGCGAAAGCGTCGCGAATGGCGAGCATCGCCTCGAACAGCGAGCTGTCGTGGCGGAGCGCCTGCTCCAGATACTCGACCGCCTCGTCGACTTCGTCGGTGTCCAGCGACAACGTGCCAGCGGCGCACAGGAGACGCGCCAGGCGCTTCGGCTCCTGGATGCGCTGCACGGCCTCGACGCACTGATCGAGGATGGCGCGGTCGCTCGGCTCGCGCCCGTGGGCGAGTTCCAGGAGTTGCGCCGCCCGCGCGTGGCCACCGATGTCCCGCGCGCGCTCACTCGTCGCGATCAACTCATCGACGGTGAGGCAGCGCGCGAGGCCACCGCTGACAAGTCGCGAGACGGAGACGAGCGTGTCGTAGAGCGACAAGCCCACCATGTCGCGCAACTCGTCGATGCACTGGGGCTCGCCAAGATGATCGAAGACGTCAAGCACGGCCTGCGAGTTAGCCTCACGGTCCGGTGCCAGGCCCTCCTGCTGAATGAAGAACTCGTCGTTGCACGGGATGGTCTCCCGCAGACGCTCCATTTCGTCGAGCCGCCGAGCCGCTTCCAGGCAGAGGCTGGCTGGATCCATGAGGATGTCGGACAGCGGCGACTGGGTCTCGGTGGCCTCCTGGCCATCGTAGAACGCGAACGAGCCCACCTCCCAGGCGAACGCCTCGAAGATCTCGTCCTCGGCGTGGTAGCGGAGGGTCCGATTCAGCTCCTCTTCGTCGATCTTGCCGGACTCGACCAGGAGCTGCCCAATCGGGCGGTACTCCTTTTTTTGTTCGAGCAGCAGGATCTCGATGTCCTGCGTCGTAATCCGTCCCCGCTTGACGAAAATCTCGCCCAGACGCAGAGGCCGAAACGAGCGGGCGAAGAACACGCGTACCCCCTCCGGGGAGATGTGGATCTTCTTCGCACAGCCCTCGCGCTGGAGTACCAGCACGCCGGTCTGCTTGTTCTGACTCAACGTCTGAAAGACGTCGAACAGACTGATGTTGTTGAGGTCGCCCTTGAAGGCCATCGCGCTTGCACCGGTCCCCCGCGGACCGGATTCCGGCCTCTTATCGGCCTCAAACCGAGACGGACTGAAGCGCGACCGGACCTACGAACCACCGATGGCAGCAACGATTTCGGCCTCAACGGCCGGGATTACCCCCGTATCGACGATCAGGGACGTGACGAGGGCGGCCGGTGTGATGTCGAAAGCGGGGCTGTAGACGCAAACCCCTTCAGGAGCGGTTCTTACGCCGAATCCCTCGGTGACTTCGGCTGCCGACCGCTCCTCGATCGGGATGGCCGCGCCATTCGGGCAGTTCAGGTCGAATGTCGATCGCGGTGCGGCCACATAGAACGGCACGTCGTGGGCCCGAGCGGCCAGTGCCACCGCGTAGGTCCCGATCTTGTTGGCCACATCCCCGTTTCGGGCAATCCGGTCCGCGCCGACCACGACCGCATCGACGCGTCCGGATGCCATCAGCGACGCGGTAACGGAGTCGGCGATGAGCGTGACATCGACGCCGGCATGCTGGAGTTCGTAGGCGGTTAACCGGGCTCCCTGGAGCAGCGGCCTCGTCTCACAGGCAATGACGGCGATGCTTTTTCCGCCTTCCACGGCAGCGTAGATGACCCCTAAGGCCGTGCCGTAGCCGGCCGTCGCCAGCGAACCGGCGTTGCAGTGGGTCAAGACGCTGCTCGTTTGCCCCAGCAGCGCGGCGCCATATCGGCCGATGGCGTGGCACGCCGCCTCGTCTTCCTCGCGAATTGCGTCGGCCTCGGCGAAGAGGTCGCCGCCGCGCGAGATGCACCGGAGCATGCGATCGACCGCCCAAGAGAGGTTGACCGCGGTCGGCCGAGCCGCGGCGATCCGAGCTGCCCAGCCCAGCGGATCGTCGGCGAGCCACATCGCATACGCCCCGGCGACCCCAATCGCCGGCGCCCCGCGAACTCGCAGCGACTGAATGGCCTCGATGATCTGCGCGGGATCCTTGAGCGTGATCCACACCTGCTCGCCGGGCAGTCGGGTCTGATCAAGAATCTCAACCCGCCGAGCAGCGGAATCGACACGAAAAGGACGCACGATCTCCATCGCCCCAAGTTACCGCCCCGAGTCGCGGGCACCGCCAAACGACCAGCCCGGTACGGTGCCGGGTAATCCTGCCGCATTCAACTCCCCGGCACGCCCCTCCGGTACGGGTGCCTGCCCGGTACGGGTGCCAGGTAATCCTGCCGCAAATCGCCGCCGAGCCGCCACCGTTCTGAGAACGAACTCTCAATAGTTGGGGCCGGGGCGTATCCTGCCTCGGATGTCGCCGACTGTGGCCACGCTCCTTTCCGTCGGCGCGATCAGCCTGGTTTCGTTGGCGGGGGTGGCGGCGCTGGGCCTCAGTGCGCGGCGCCTGCGGGGCATCCTGTTGCCGTTGGTCGCGCTGGCGGCGGGCGCCATGCTCGGCGACGCGTTCTTGCACCTGCTGCCTCAAGCGGTCGAGGGTGCGGGGGGACTGACGCGCGGGGTATCTCTGGCGGTGCTCGCCGGGATGGGCGCGTTCCTGGTGCTCGAGAAGGTGATCCACTGGCAGCACAGCCACGAGCCGTGCGAGGAGGTCCACGTTCACCCGATCGGGGTGATGAACCTGGTCGGCGACGCCTTTCACAACCTGATCGACGGCGTCCTGATCGCCGCCGCGTACCTGGGGGGCGGCATCGAGTCGGGCCTGACCGTGACCGTGGTGGTCGCGCTGCACGAGATTCCCCAAGAGCTTGGCGACTTCGCCATCCTGATCCACGCCGGATTCACGCCGCGCCGCGCGCTGTTTTTCAACATGCTCTCCGCATTGGCCGCCGTGCTCGGCGCCGTCCTCGTCATCCTCATCGGCGAGCACGCGCAGGAGTACCTGCAATGGATGCTGCCGTTCACGGCCGGCGCCTTCATCTACATCGCCGCGTCGGACCTGATCCCCGAGATCCGCAAGGAACAGTCGTACAAGAAGGGCCTCACGCTCCTCGCCGCATTCGCCGCGGGCATCATCCTGATCCTCGCCATGGAAGCCGGCCACGATCACGACCACGATCACGACCACGAATCCGACGGCTGCGCCCCAAGCCACGATCAAAATGACCACGACCACGACCACGACTGACGATGGCGTGAGTGAAGCCGGAGGGAAGCAAACGGACGGCGATGTTCGCTCCGATGGGATTTGGGAGGTGCCGGGTTCCCGCACCGTCATTCGATAGGGATCAGGAGATGCATGCCACACTGACGCTCAAGACCAATCTCCTTCTCAGCGCATGCTGGGGTGTCATCGCGGGGCTGTCCTCTCTTGGAGCCCAGGTCCGTTCCGTTATTGCGGCAGGCGTGGCCGTGGCGTTTGGATTGGCCTGCGGCTTTCTTCAGGGGCGCAGTCTCCAAGCGGAGTCAGGCGCGTTTCTCAAGGCGGAAACAGCCATCGCGGTCCGCCAGGTTTTCATGAGTACATCCGCCGGCAAGGTAGCGATCCATCTTCAGTGGGTCGGCGTCGCACTCCTCGCCCGCCGCGGACGCGGTCACCGCGCCTCCTACTTCGCCACGCGGGCGTGCCAGAACTTTTCCCAGCGCGGATCCTTGCGGCAGAGTGCCAGGGCCGGGTCCTGTGACAGTTCGCCTTTCGTGGCCGGCATACCGTCCTTGAAGGCGGCGTAGAGGGCGGCGAAGGCCTGGTCGAGTTCCTGGATGGGGGCGGCGCAGCGGGCGATTTCGTATTGGGCGGTGCGTCTTTGGCGTGGATTGGTCGCCACGCGCGCGGCGCGTCCGTAGGCCTCGATGGCTTCGCGTGGGTGTTGACCCAGCGCGAGCGCGCGGCCGTGGTGAAAGTGCACCTGCCATCGCTCCTCGGCCGTGAGGGCCGGGTTCTTGGCATCGGCGTTCTTGGACTCGCTGGCGGCCTTGGCCGCGCGGCGCAGGATCGCCGCGGCGATGTCCGGGATCGGGTCGCGCACGAGGTAGTACAGGCCGCCCGTGAGCAGCGTCTTCGGATGCAGCGTGGGCTGGCGCGTCTTCATGGACGCGCGCACGCAGCGCAGTCCGTAACCGGGCTCGATACGCGGCAGATGCAGCGCCGCCAGCGCGCGCGCGATCCGCTTGTCGGAGCCGGGCGCCGCGTCGTCGAGCCACGCGTGGACCTCGAAACACTGATGCTTGTTGCGCGGATAGAACGCGCGTCCGTGCGGCTGCGCGAAGACTCCAAGGTGGTTCTTCACGTAGAGCAGAACGGCGCGCGGCCGGGTCTTCACCACCACGTCGCGAATCTTGGTCTTGTTCTTGGCGTTTGCCCCGAGTTCCCCAAGCAATTCCGCGCGCACGGCGTCGCGCCACTGCTCGCCCGTGCGGGGCTGCGCGCTCTCGTGGACGGCAATCTCGATCCGCATCCGCGCGCCAACGTGGCCGCTGAACAACACGCCGGGTCGCGACACGTCGAAGGCCTTGCCGACTCCGGCGAGCTTGTACGAAAACCCCCAAGTGCGATCGACGACATCCTCGCCGCGCGCAGCGCCGCAAAAAAGCATCGCCGTTATGAGCCACGTCAGGGCACGCCGCCGCACGGGCTAGTGATCCTTCGCCATCTCGGCGTCCATCATCGGAGGCCGGCTGGGGTCGTCGAGGTACTCCTGCTGCCGCACGTCCACCTCGTGTTGCGTGCACTCGCGGGCCACGTACTGGCCATTCTTGAGCTTGACGGTTTCCCTGGTCACGAGGTCGCGAAACGTGATGAATCCTGCCGCCTCGCTGTGCAGGGTGCGACCCTCGTAGGCGTAGTAGACCCGCCCGTTCGGCACAACGACGCGGAGATACGGCGAAGGCGGAGTCGTGCGGCAGCCCGCAACGGGAACGAGAAGAGCCACGAGACAGGCAAGGACGGCGATGCTTTTGGGAGGGGGGCGGCGCATGGGATCGGCTACAGGAAAGTCAGGTTGAGGGACTTGGTTTCGATGACGAAGGCGCCCGGGGCGTCGTCGGAGAGATCGAGCGGATCATCGGACCGCAGCACGAACATGAAGTTGTCATAGCTGGTCACGTAGGCGTGCTTCTTAAGCCAGAGCATGCCGATCCGACCGGTGAGAATCGTCGGATGCTCGCGCGAGCGGATGATTGTCCGAAAGGTCTCCTCGTCGACCTCGACGACGGACAACTGCGCCTTGATCGCGAGGATCTTCGCGTATTGCTGGTTCGAACCGGGCATGACCATCGTCATCGTTCCCCGGATTCTAGCCGTGCCCGTCGAGACTGTTCAACGATGTCAGGGGGCCCGGAGAATCCGGAGCGCGCGGTCGAGAGCGTCGCCTTTTTCCTCGACGTGACCGCGGGCACCCCGTGTCGGCAACCCGACCGTAGTGACACCGTCGAGCACGCGCATCATCATCACGAATCCCTCGGCGGAGCTGACAGTGTGCGGTCCCTGCAGCACGCAGATGCGGCGGCCGGGCCGCGCACGCCGTGTGCCGATGAGCACGCGATTCTGAGCCGGCCAGAACCCACAGCCCGGGCGCGTCGGGTCGCGCACCTGGCTCTTGGCGTAGGCGATCCGCTTGCCGGTCAGCCGCGCCGCGATGCGGCGTCCGAGCATTTCGTTGCCGCCGCCGTTGGGCCGCACGTCGAGGATCGCGCGCGGCGCCTCGAGGACCGGACGCGGCCTTTCGAGCAGTGCGTCGAATCCCCGTGCACGAAAGTTCGCGACGCGGGTGTAGCCGATCGTGCCGATCCAGCCGACGAGATGGCCGTCGCGTTCGTAACGTGATCTTGGTCAGGCGGGCTCGATCCGTCGCTACGTTCCAGTTTTGGGGGGCGCGGGGGCGTGGCCCCCTGGGCACCTCGCCGCGCGGCGTGCGGATCCAGACGTGCAGGTCGCCGAGCGCGCGGAGCATGGGTTCGAGGCCGCCCTTGCCCGGCTTGCGAACGTCGAGAAAGGGATAGGTGCGGTCGAAGTGCAGCCGCAGCGCCCGGCACGCGAACGCGTCGGTGTTGCGTGCGACTTCAACACGTACGTCGTCGAACCGGAGCGTGCCGGTCATGGACAGGATCAGGACGATGCGCGCGCGCTTCGTGCCCTTCGGTGCGAGGGCGTGGCAATGCAGGTCGATCCAGTCTCGGGTGCCGAACACGAGCGGCGTCATCGCGGCGCCAAGCCGCTGCCCCCGGGCCCCTTCGAAAAACACCGCCGCGTTGGCGTTGCGATACTGGTCGTTCTCATGGCGCACGTTGTCCGACTTCATGCGCACGGTCAGGAGCACGCGCTGCCCGGGCGCGCACGCAACGGTCTGCGAGAGCATTGGCCAGCGCCGGTCGCCGGTTCTTGCGACAAAGCGCGCCGCGCCCCCGTCCGCCGTGACCACTGCCGCCGCGACCGCCGCTGCTGTGCCCCGCGAACCGCGCATCGCGCCGTTTGCCTTGATCCATCCCTTCAGTCCGTTATCGAATCCGGGATTCTCGAGTGCGACCAGAAGCAGCAGAAGCGTCGTCATTCGAGAGCCGCGTCGTCGTAGAACGCGATGCCGTGTTCGGGCCCGCCGCGCGCCTTGGCGATCCATACGATCTGGCCGGCGTGCCAGGAAAAGTGCTCAACGACGTGGTAGATCGCGCGCAGCGGGGTTGTCGAAAAGCCCTGGATCTCCAGCGGCTCGTCGAGGCGGTCACGCGGGAACTCGTCGATGACCCGGCACGCCGCGCGCGCGGTTTTCTCAAGAGCAGGCCACGGATCGGCGCCATCTCGTTCCGAGAACTCCGCCGAGCGGCCGCGGTCGTCCGCGGCGCCGCCGAGCCCGTGCAGAATCCACTGGCGCACGTTGCCCTCAAGGTGCAGCAGCAGATTTCCGGCGCTGTTGCAGTTTTCGTGCGGCCGCCACCAGAGGGCATCGCCGTCCGTGTGCTGTTTGCCCGCTTCGGCGCCTTTCGCGCACCGGAGCACGTCCACGGCCGTTTTCAGGCGCGGGAGGTATTCCCGGAGGTACGCAGCGCTGTCCGTAAGAAACATCGCCGATTAGATTACACGTATGCAGCCGCTCCCGCTCTTTCAGGTCGACGCCTTCACCGACGAGCCGTTCGCGGGCAACCCCGCCGCCGTCGTCATTCTCGATGCACCGCGCCCTGACGCGTGGCTGCAATCGCTCGCGGCGGAGAACAACCTGTCGGAGACCGCGTACCTGTTGCGCGAGGACGACGCCTGGCGGCTGCGCTGGTTCACGCCGAGGGTCGAAGTCGATCTGTGCGGTCACGCGACGCTTGCCGCGGCGCATGTACTGGCGACGGAGGGAGTCCGCGCGAAAGGGCCGGCGTATCACGCGGCGGGTCCTCGCCAGGCAGGGACGGACCGCGATGCTTTTTCGTTTCGCACGCGGAGCGGGGAGCTCGCCGCGGTGGTGCGCTCCGACCGATGGATCGAGTTGGACTTTCCGGCGGCGATGCCGGTGGCCGAACCCGTACCGCCGGAGCTGCTGACGGCCCTGGGCGGCGACGGCGGGATCGACACGGTGTGGTCGGGTGTGGTGGGGCACTTTCGGTTGATCGAAGTGGCCTCGCCCGAGATCGTGAGCGAACTTGCGCCGGACTTTGCGGCGGTCGCGGCGGCGGACGAGCGCAGTCCGCTCGTGACCGCGCAAGGCGGCCCGGACGACTTCGTGTCGCGGTTTTTTGCGCCGCGGGTCGGTATCGACGAGGATCCCGTGACCGGTTCCGCGCATTGCGTCCTCGCGCCGTACTGGTCCGAGCGGCTCGGGCGAACCGAACTTGTGGGGTATCAGGCGTCGGCGCGCGGCGGCACCGTTCGAACGCGCGTCGCGGGCGAGCGGGTGTTTCTCTCGGGGCAAGCGGTTACGGTGATGCGGGGCCAACTATGCGAATCACTTTCCTAGTTTTTTCGGCGGCGGTCTTGCTCGCGTTGCTGCCCGCCGGGGGCGCGGGGGCGGACGAATGGCCGTTCGGCAAGTCGACCGGATTCAAGAAGCTCGATGCGTTCAACCTTGGGCTGATCGGTGCCAAGGGTATGGACGCGGCCAAACCGAAGCCCGACCTCAACGCCCCGCCGCGCGGCGGCATGCAGCGTTCGGAAGCGCAGGAGGGCGGCGACGAGGGACCGAACCGATTGCGCATTGACGTGCTCTTTCCGGGGGGACCGGCGGCAAAGGCCGGTATCCAATCGGGGGACGTACTGATCGGCATCGGCACGCGCGCGTTTTCGGACGGGTGTGTCGAGCCGCTGGCGAAGGCACTTCTGAAAGCGGAGGTGAGCAAGGGCGAGGTCACGCTGCTCGTCAAGCGCGACGGCAAGACGATGAAGGTGAAGGTCGAGATTCCCAAGAAGGGAACCGACGCCAAGAAGCCGCACAAGGGCAAGGCGCGCGCGCGCATCGTCGGCGGCGCGCTCGAGTGGCTCAAGGGACAGCAGCAGGCGGACGGCAGTTTCAAGGAGACACTGTCGGGCAAGAACGGCGCGGTCGTGCTGACGGCGCTCGCCGGGCTGGCGTGGCTCGGCGCGGGCAGTGATCTCAAGAACGGCCCGTACAGCGACAACGTTGCGCGCGCCGCGCAATGGGTGGCGAAGGCGGTCAAGGACACGTCGAGCCCGTTCGGCAAGGCCAAGCCCGGCGCGCCGTCGTGGAACCAGTGGAACTGGGGCTGGGCGCATGCCGCGATCTTTTTGGGCGAGCTGCACAAGCGCACGCCGGACGCGACGGTTCTCGACGGCCTGACGTTTTGCGCGATGCGTCTCGTGGAAACCCAGGAGCAGTCGGGCGGCTGGGCGCACGGTCCCGGCGGCAAGAACGCGCTCGACTACCTCGAACTCAATATCGTCACGGGCCTCGCGCTGTGCGGCCTCGGCTGCGCGAAACAAAACGGGTTCGACGTGCCGGAGTCGACGATCGAAAAAGCCGAGCAGTACCTGAAGGCGAGCAGCAGCGGCGGGGGTGTCGGCTACTCGGCCGGTCCGGGCCAGAGGGGCTCGGGCAACATCGGCAGAAGCGCGGGCTGCTGGCTTGGCTATCGCGCGCTCGGCCAAAAGTCGAAGTTCGGCAAGTCGCTGGGCTCCTGGACCAAACGCAACTGCGGCGCGATCTTCGGCGGCCACGCGAGCCTGATGCAGCACATCTTCCTCGCCGGCGTCGCCGCCAACGCCGCCGGCACCGGCGCCAAAAAAGACTTCTGGAAAGCCGCGCTCCCGAGCTTCGTGCTCGCCCGCGCCCCGGACGGTTCCTTCCAGCCGCGCCCGTGGCACGAAACGCTCTCGATGGGTTCGAACAGCGACGTGACGTTCGGCGAGGTCTGGACCACCGCCACCTGGACGATCATCCTGGTCGCGGATCGAAAAGCGTTCAAGGGCTTCCCCGTTTGGCTGGGCGATTCTCGCCTGCGGCGATAATCGTTAGCGGGGCGGGCGTGCCTTGTGCCGGCGTACGCAGCGGGCCGCCGTGCCCGGGTCTGTGCCCGCGTGTAGCTGGTCGCGGCGCGGCTCTTCGAGCGTGTCCGTCCGTCCGTCCGGCCAAGCGCTACGTCTACGTGAACGTCGTTCGCGAACGGGGTCGGGCGCTGGGTGTCGGGACTTGCCGACATCGCCGTCCGTTGGCTGTTGGTCTTTGGGGTCGCACAGTGACCGGGGTTTGACGTAGTCTGGCGGCGTCGTGGGTGTCTCTTGTTGGCCTCGATTCGGGCTTGTCGGCTGATGCGGATTGCGTTGGTCACGAATGCGCTGGAGCAGCCGGCGCGCGGTAATCACACGACGGTGCAGCGTTGGTTGCACCATGCGCGCGGGACGCCCGGTCTGACCGTGGACGCGGTTCCTTCCGAGGTGGATCAGGTGTTTGATCCCGTGCCCGATCTGTTTCATGGCTACCACGCGATGCATGGGGGTACGGCGGCGCGTGAGCTGGCGCGAAAGTGGGGGCGGCCGTACGTCGTCAGCCTTGGCGGCACCGACTTGTATGCGCTGATGCGCGGCGGGCAGGAGGGCGACGAGGTGGCCGACGTGCTGCTGCACGCGGCGTGCGTGACGGGGGCGTTCGACTCGTTCGGCACCAACCTGCGGGCGCGCTTTCGCGATCGGCTGCGCTACGTCACCGTGCCGCGCGGCTGTTCCGTGCCGCCCGAGCCCGCGGCGCGTCCGCCCAACGGGATCGTGCAGGTGCTGCTTGCGGCCGGCCTGCAGCCGGACAAGGATCCGCTGCTCGCGATCGAACTCGCGGAGGAACTGGACCGGCGCGGCGTGCCCGTGCACCTGCGCATCCTCGGCCCCGAGCTCGATGCCGCCTATGCCTACCGCGTCCGCGCGCGGGCGGAGCGGCTCGACTTCGTCACGATGGGCGAGGTGCCGTTCGAGGGCATGCCCGCGGAATACGAGCGTGCGGATGTCGTCTGGAACACGTCGTTTCACGAGGGCGGCGCGAACACGCTGCTCGAGGCGATCGCCTGCGGCTGTACCGTGATCGTGCGCGACGTGCCCGGCAACCGCGACTTCGCGCTGGAGGAAGGGTCGCCGGTCCGCGTCCTGGCCCGCGACGATCCCGACGGTTTCGAGGCGTTCCACAGAAGTCTCCTGCGCGAGACGTTCGACGAACGCCGGCAGCGCATCGAATGCGGCCACGCGTGGCTACGCCGCTTCCACGACCCCCATGAGGAGGTTCGTCTCCTGGTCGCCCTATGGCAAAGAGAGGGCAAATGAAACACGTCAGGCTCCTCGTCCGGGTCGTTCCGGCCCTGCTCGCATCCTGGGTCCTCGCGCCGATCGCGCGCGCCGAGCCGCCCGTCGTGGAATACGAGAAATGGCTTCCGGCGGACACGATGGCGGTCGCCGTCTTGGACGATATCGACCGGACCAAGGCGCGCTTCCGAAACGGGATCCTGAAGACGATGTGGCACGATCCCGCGTTGGCGAAAGCGCGGGATGCATGGACCGATCTCATGGGCAAGAGGGACGGCCCCGGCGGGCTGGCGATGCAGGACGTGTTTGCACTGTTTCGCGGACGTATCGTCGTGGCGTTTCTGCGGAACGATCGGTTTGTCGCGTGTCTTGACGTGAAAGGCAAGGAGCGCGAATTCGAGCGGCTGATCGGCGGCATCGAAAGGGAGTCCGCCTGGCGCGACGTGGACTTTCGCGGCGTTACGTTGCGGCTCGAGGATGGTGGCGGCTACTGCCGCGACGGGTCGCTGGTGGTCTTGTCCAACAACACGTCGGCGCTCAAGGACGTGCTCCTCCGGCGCACGGCGGCGGGAGACGGGGAAGGCTCGCTCGCGACCTACCGGCCCTATCGCATGGCTCGGGCTCGCGTGAAGGCCGCCGACCTGTTCGCGTACATCAACGTGCGCCCGTTCCTGGAAGAGGTTCTGGGTGATGTCGGCCCCGCGCTGGCCGCAGCATTGGGAATCGACTCCATGGAGAGCGTCGCGGGGGGCGTCGAACTCCGAGACAGCGGCATCCTGATGCGCGCGTATCTGCACGCACCGGGTAAGAAACGAGGCCTGGTGCGGATCCTCGCCGGCCGCAACACCGACCTGAGTCCACCCGCAATTCTGCCACGCGAAACCGCGATGGGGGTTGCCCTCAGCCTGGACTTCGAGGCCCTGCTTGAGGAGTCCCTGGGAATCGGCGACGTGGTATCTCCAGGTTTCTCGGCCATGATCCGGCAGCAGATCAAGAGCGCGGGCCAAGCGGCCGGCGTGGACATCATGAACGGGATCGTCAAACCGCTGAACGGGAAGCTCGGTGTCTATGCCCTGGGTGGCGAGGACCAGGCGGATCGAAAGGAACCCGCAGCGATACTTGTTCTGGGGCTCGCCGACAAAGCGCGGTTTCAGGAAACGCTCGATCTGCTGATCGAACGCGCGGGCCTGCCCGTGGCCACCGAGGACTTCCTGGGCATGACGATCCGGAAGTTGCAGGATCTCTCGTGGGCGATGCTTCCTGATCGGGTCGTCATGGCGACCGCGGGGATCGATGGTTTGCGAACGCTGCTGCTCCGTCACGGCAAGGACCTGAAGGGGCCTGCGCAGGGCGACGGATTCAAGAAGCTCCGGCAGGCGCTTCCGGAGACCAATAGCATGCTCATCTGGGTGGACCTCGGGCACGGGCTCCCGGACTCTGTAAGCAAACCGTTCTGGCACGGCTTCGAGGCGGGCTACGGCGGCGGCCCGCAGCTCGACCTTCGTCGTGCGCTCGTCCGATACCTGCGCACGGTCGGCATCGCGCTGCGCGGAGAAGACGATGGCCTGTCGCTGCACTACTACATCGGTCTCACGAAACCTCAGACCGAGAAGTAGCGCGCGTCCGGGTGGTGCAGCACCAGCGCCGACACGCTCGCCTCCGGATCCATCATGTGGCCGTCGGTTAACTCGATGCCGACTTCTTCGGGCCGCAGCAGTGCGAACAAGTCGTCCTGGAGCGCCAGGTCCGGACACGCCGGGTAACCGAAGCTGTACCGCTTGCCGCGGTACTTCGCGCGGAACCGGTCAGCCATCGTCGTGTCCGCCGCATCCGGAAAGCCCCACAGTCCGCGCAGCTTGTGGTGCAGCCACTCCGCCGCCGCCTCCGCCGTCTCGAGCGCGAGCGCCGCGAGCGCGTGGCTCTTCAGGTATTCGCCGCGCGCCTTGAGCGCCTCGACCTGCTCGCGCACGCCTTCGCCAGCGGTCACTGCGAATAAACAGATGTGATCTTCTTTGCCCGGTGCCACGAAGTCCGCGAGGCAGAGTCCGTCGCCTTTTGTCTGTCGGGGGAAGGGGAACCGCAGCTGACGGACGGCGATGCTCGTTTCGTCGGAGCGTGCCGGGAAAAACTGCCACACGCCGCGCGCGACCAGCGGCGCGCCGGCTTGCAGCTCCTCGATCAGGTCACGGAGTTCCAGCGCCTTCTTGTCGCCGTTGGCGATGAGGTCTTGATACCGCCCTTTCAGGCCTAGATGCTTGCCGTATAGCATTTGCGGGTTGATATAGCGCCAGACCTCGTGGATCGGCAGCGTGCGCAGCACATGGCGCTCGAGATCCGGCGGCGGCGGCAGATCGGCGACCGGCGCGACCAACACGCGCCTTGCCGCGGGCATCGCCGTCCGTTTGCTGTTTTCCTTTTGTTGCGCCCGCGCAAGCACGTCTTGCTCTTCCTTTTCGACCTGCTCCAGAAGACCCGGCCGCGCGCTCGGGGTCCGCAGTCGGTTGCAAAGGTCGAGGCCGTCCATCGCGTCCTTGGCGTATAGGCAGAGCCCCTCGTACTCGGGCGCGATGCGGCGACGCGTGAAGTTGCGGGTCAGGGCCGCGCCGCCGACGAGCATCGGCGGGCAGCGATTGTGAGCGGCGAGTTCCTTGGCCGTCACGATCATCTGCTGTGCGGACTTCACGAGCAGTCCGGAGAGGCCGACGATGTCGGGCTGGTGCACGTTGATGGCCTCGACGAGTTTTTGCGGCGGGACCTTGATGCCCAGGTTGACGACGTTGTAACCGTTGTTCGACAAGATGATGTCGACCAGGTTCTTGCCGATGTCGTGGACATCGCCCTTCACAGTGGCGAGCAGGATCGTGCCGCGGCTCGAGCCTTCGTCGGATTCCATGTGCGGCTCAAGGTGCGCGACCGCGGCCTTCATCGCTTCGGCCGACTGCAGGACCTCGGCGACGATGAGTTCGTTGTTGTTGAACAGCCGGCCGACCTCGTCCATGCCCTTCATGAGCGGGCCGTTGATGATGTCGAGCGGTCTTGTCGTCGCGAGTTTTTCGTCCAGGTCCGCGTGCAGACCTTCCTTGCTGCCCGTGACGATGCACAGGGCCAGGCGTTCGTCGAGGGGCAGCTTCGACGTGTCCTCGGGCACGCGGCTCTTGCGTTCGCGGAAGTGGGCGGCGAACTCGGCGACGGTGTCGTCACTCGTCTCAAACAGCACGCGCTCCGCCAGGCGGCGCTCCTCCTCCGGAATCTGGGCGTACCGTTCCAGCTTCTCGGTGTTGACGATGGCGAGATCGAGGCCCGCCTTCGTGCACTCGTACAGAAACACCGAGTTGAGCACCTCGCGGCCCGCCGGCGGTAGGCCGAACGAGACGTTCGAGACCCCGAGAATCGTGCGCGTGGCGGGCAGCGCCTCCTTGATCAGGCGCACGCCGGCTACGGTTTCGCGGGCGGAGCCAAGGTAGTTCGCGTCGCCGGTGCCACAGGGGAACACCAGCGGATCGAACACGATGTTGCTCTCGTCGATGCCGAAGTCCTTGGTCAGGATCCGGTGCGAGCGGCGGGCGACTTCGACCTTGCGCTCCCGCGTCACCGCCATGCCCTGGTCGGGATCTTCGTCAATGCAGCCGACGACGAGTGCGGCGCCGTAGCGCTTCGCGAGCGGCACGATCTGCTGGAAGCGCTCGAGGCCGTCCTCCAGGTTGACCGAGTTGATGATCGCCTTGCCCTGGCAGTACGTCAACGCGAGCTCGATCACCTCCGCGTCGGTCGAGTCGATCATGAGCGGCGCCTTGATCTTGCGCACGACCTGATCGAGGAACTGCTCCATGTCGGCGGGCTCGTCGCGGTCGGGGTTTTGCAGGCAGACGTCGATGACCTGCGCGCCGCCGCGCACCTGGCGCCGCGCGATTTCGCTGGCCTCCTCGAACTTCTCCGCAGCGATCAGCCGCTTGAACTTGCGGCTGCCGAGAGAGTTCGTGCGTTCGCCGACGAGCAGCGGTCGGTTCGACTCTTCGGCCTCGACGACCTCGAGTCCGCTGAACAGCGTGCGGCGATACGAGGGAACCGGGCGCGGCTTGCGGCCGGCGACCATCTTGGCGAGTGCGGCGATGTGCGCCTCGGTCGTGCCGCAGCAGCCGCCGACGAGGTTGATCCAGCCCTCGTCGACGAAGCGCTTCATGGTCGCGGCGATCATGTCCGGCGACTCGAGGTAGTGGCCGTCCTCGTCCGGAAGTCCGGCGTTCGGCACGCACGCGATGCGCGTCCGCGCGAGCTCCGAAATCGCGCGCAGGTGGTCGGTCATGAAGTCCGGGCCCGTCGCGCAGTTCAGGCCGAGGTAGAGCAGATCTTCATGCGCGAGGCTGACTGCAAGCGCCTCGGCGGTCTGGCCGCCGAGCATTGTGCCCATCGGCTCGATCGTGCCCGAGACCGCGACCGGAATGCGGCGTCCGAGGCGTGCGAACGCCTCGTGAATTCCCAGCAGACCCGCCTTGACGTTGCGCGTGTCCTGCTGTGTTTCGAGCAGGAGGTAGTCGGCGCCGCCCTCGACAAGCGCGGCCGCCTGCTCGCGAAAAGTATCGATCAGCCCCTGGAAGGTGACGCCGCCCGTGACCGAAATGGCTTTCGTTGTCGGCCCCATGGAACCCGCGACGTAGCGCGGCTGGTCCGGCGTGCGCCGCGTCATCGCGTCCGCGGCACGGCGCGCGATCCGTGCCGCGGCGACCGTGATTTCGTACGCCTGCCCGTCGAGCGGCGGGTACTCGGCCAGGACGATGCTTGCGGATCCGAACGTGTTGGTCTCGATGATGTCCGCGCCCGCCTCGAGTTGAGCCCGGTGGATGTTCTCGATGACTTCGGACCGCGTGAGATTCAGATTCTCATTGCAGCCCTCGAACTCTTCGCCGCCGAAGTCGTCGTCGGTGAGGTCGCACGCCTGGATTGCGGTGCCCATCGCCCCGTCGAGACAAAGGATGCGCGTAGCAAGCAGCTCGTGAATCGGGGGAAGGGGGGGTGCGGCTAGGGGGGAAGGGGGGGGCGGGCGGAGGTCGGGTTGGCTGGTGTTGTTCATCGGATGGCCCCAAGTTTGGTTGATGGACTCATGCTCGGGTCGCGTGGATGGTGATGATCTCGAAGTGAGGCTTGCGGCGCTCTCGCGAGGTCACGCTGCAGGACACGGGTGTCAGCCCTGCGTCGAGCAGCATGAGACGGAGCCCGTCGGGCTCAAAGCCCGGATGTACGTGGTCGTAGCGCGCGGCGTGGTCGAGGTGCTCGTGGCGACGCAGCGTGACGGCGACGAGATCGCCGTCGGGAACGAGCACGCGTGCGGCTTCCTCGAGTGCTCGCTCGGGCTCGGCGGCGTGGGTCAGGCACGCCATCATGAGCACATGGTCGAAGCAGGCGTCCGGAAACGGGAGCGCGTGCATGTCGCCGCGGCGAAAGGCCACATGCGGTTGGTCCACGAGCCGCCGCCGTCCGGCTTGAAGCACCGTGGTGCTCCGGTCGAGGCACGTGATCGCGGCCGAGCGCGGTGCGATCAACTCCGCGAGCGCGCTGTCTCCCGAAGCCACATCGAGAACGGACCCCAACCGCAGCAGTCCGAGCAAGCCGCGCAAAGCAGCCTCCCAAGTCCGCCCCGGCGAATAGTGCCGTTCCATCTGCCCGGCGACCGCGTCCGCCCACGGTCCGCTGCCGTCGCGGCCGCGCATGGTCTGGCGCAATCGTGCCGCGTCGTCGCGGAGTAGCGGATCCCGCGTGCTGGCGTGAACCAGTTTCCAGCACTGCCGTGCGGCAGCCGGAATCGAGTTCCTCAGGCGGTAGTACGTCGCCCGGCCATCCTTGCGGTCGGTCAGGAAGCCGGCGTCGCGGAGCCGCAGCAGGTGGGTCGATACCCGCGATTGGCTCAGCCGCGTGATCGCCGTAAGTTCCGCCACCGTAAGCTCTTCTGTCTCCAGCAGGGCCAGCAGGCGCACCCGATTCGGGTCCCCGAGCAGGCGCAGAAGATCGGTGGTATCGGCAAGCAGCATGGCGACGGGATTGATATATCCGGATATCCGGATGACCAAATGCTACACCCTGTCGGAGCCTACGCAAGCGCTCTGACTGCCAAAGGGTCGTTCGATTGTCAGGGGCGGTGCTCCGGCTACCGAAATCGCCGGAGGCGGTCTTCGCAGGTATCGCCGTCCGTTTGCTACCTCGCGAGAAGCTCGCGGGCATAGCGGACCGGGACGGCGAAGTTCGCGCCTCGGAACGCCTTGAGGATGCCGTAGTTGATCGCAACGACCTGGCCGTTCATGTCCAGGAGCGGACCGCCGGAGCCGCCGACCGCCGTCGCGGCGTCGAAGAGGATCTTGTCACCCAAGACATCCGCGATGTGGCCCAGGGTAGGAAGTGCACGGACCAGGTTGCCCTGGGCAAGCGCGTCGAGGATCTCGGTGGGAGAGGTTCGGCCCTCGCGGGCCAGTTGATCCGGGAAGTCGTCACCGGATCTGGCGAGCAGCGCGTCCAGTCCGCTCGGATAGCCGAGCAGCAGGACGCGTCGTCCAGGAGCGGCGCCGGTGTCCCGGGCCAGGGGCAGGGCCCGGGGAAGCTTGCTGCCCTTCTTGCGCTTGAAGCGCAGGGCGGCGAGGTCGGCGTCCTGGGAGACCCTGGTTTTCTTCAGGTCGAACACGACGGGCCGCTTGCGACCGGGGAAGTAGGCGCGCATCAGTAGAAAACGGGGTTCGTAGCCGTCTTCGATCAGCGGGCGGGCGGCGTCGTTGCGCCACCAGGGCTCGGCGATGTGCCGGTTGGTGAGTACGACGCCGCGCCGATCGACTAGAAAGCCGGTGCCGGTGTACTCCACCTTGAAGACCTCGCCGTCGCCTTCGAGGGTGAGCGGGACCTTGGCGCTCGACAGGTCCAGCTCGCGTAGCATTTCGCGCGGGGCTTCGCGCAAAAAGCGCCAGATTCCGTCTTTTTTCGACTTTCGGCCGAAGCCGTAGGCGCCCTGGATCACGCAGACGCTGCGCCCGTACTTGCGGATGAGGCGCTCCGCGGCCCCGTCCGAATGTTCCATCCGCTTCACTGCGTCACGGGCGGCGCGAAGTTCGGGGCGCATGCCGAGCCGGCGTTCCACCTCCGATTCCACGCGGTCGAGCACCGTGGACTCCACATGCGCGACCGCGCGGTGAACGGCCCCCATGCGCTGTTCGATCTCGGCCTGACCGGCGACTCGGCCCTTGAGGTCGGCCATCTCGCCGCGGAAACGGTCGAGACGGTCCTCGTACCTGCGCCGTTGGGCGTCGAGCCGTGCCTGCGCAACACGTCGCTCGCGGGCCAGCCGGCTCTCGAGGCTTGCCTCGCCATGCTGCGTGCGTGGATCGCCGCCCGTCATGAACGCTCCGCCCAAAACGATCGACAGCATCAGCAGCGTCGTGGAGGCCGCCGCGATTCCGACTCCCGGATCACGCTCAAGCCGAGCCTCGACTTCGACGCCGCCGCCCAGATTCAGGTGGTCGCCGGTGCGCAGCCGTTGCCGTCCGTCTTCCGTGTCGGCGTACCAATACGGGCCGGCGCGGTGCAGTTCGGCGTCGCCCGCACGCGCGGGACGGCGGAGCACGTCCGTCTGGCCGGACCGGGGGCCTGAGAGATGTCGCAGGATAAGCCGCAAGACGCTTGGCCTATCGGCATTTGGCGGCACGCGCTTTCGGGGGTCGTAAGTTGTTGTGTGAAAATAACTTACGGAAGGGCTCGTGCACGAGGCGAAATGAGCCGTACTCTTAGTACGAGGTTAGGCCCTTAGGAGAGATGGGTCGGCGCAGTTCCGACGAGGCTCAAGATGATTCGACAACCCTCCAGGTGCGCGACCAGCGCACTATTGATTTCCCTGCTCGCGTTGCCCTCCTTCCTTTCCGGTTGCGGGGGCGGCGGTGGCACGGTCACCATCACGATCCAGATCACCAGTGTCGACCCGACGACGTCGGCCGACCTGAACGGTGGCGACACGGTCCGGATCATGGGCACGAACTTCAACGCGTTTATCGCGATCGAGGTGAACTTCGGTGCTCAGCCCGCTTCGAACCTGACGCGGATCAGCGACACCGAGTTGACGGTCCGGACACCGGGGGCGCCCGGCGGCGTCGCCGGCATCGTGGACATCCGCATCGTCGGGATTGATGCCGATGGCGAGCGGTCGCAGCACATCTTCGGGAACAGCTACACCTACGTGGGGCCGCCGCAGGATCCGAACCCGCAGACAATCTCGCGCACGATGTTTACCGCGACCGGCGCGGAGGAGTTCTTCATCGCCGGCACCTCGCTCGGAGCGGCGGGTGCGACCCAGGTCGTCGAGTTCGAAGGCGTCGGGCGCGTCAATGCCGTCGTGTCCGGCGACGCCACTTCGCTGCAGGGCAACGCGCCGATCTCGGGGGCACTGGGCGCGGGCCTGGCCAACGTGCGCGTGATCGTCGATCCCGACGGAGTCGCGGCCGTGGTGCCGACGCAGGTCAACTTCCCCGCGTTCCTGTCCGCGACCGTGCCGGGGATCACGAACATGGAAGGTGCGGGCGAGGCGTCGCTCCCCCGTCGCTTCGCGGAGGGGTTCGCGGTGTTGTGCACGGCGGGCGCGGACAGCATCTGGGGCAACGCCAACGATGAGATCTGGATCGTGTTCGGTCCGGTCGGTGGCCCGGTGCAACCCATCGCCGTCCGGCTCGCAGGGCTGCCCATAGGCTTCCTGCACCGCCGCAACTCGATTCCCGCAATTCTCGATCAGGACACCATCTGCGTCTATTCGCTGGGCCCGGACCAACTCCCGAACACCGGCGACGACCGCGTCGTGCTCGTGACGCAGGCGCGGAGCGGCGCTCCCGCGGCGACGTTTATCGGCCATCCGAACATGAACACGGCGCCGCTCGGCGCGATCGCGGCCAACCGGGTCGCTTTCATGTTCGCCGGCGCCGACGGCACCCTGGGCACGATCGACGACACCCTGCAGATCCTGGAGTTCAACGGGGCAACACTCAATCGCGTGATCACGTCGCCCCGTTCGGACACGGCCGATACGACCGCCGGAAAGGGCAACCTCTCGATCCCGTGGTCGACGGACGGCGATAATGTCTACGTTCTGACGAGCGGCAACGATGCGACGGCAGGCAACGCGAACGACCGGATCCACCGGCTACGGATTTCAACAGGCCTGGCCACGCTGTTCGCGGGCGCCCCATCGCTGGTTGCGCGACCGATAGCCGTCTCCCCGACCGTCAGCGCTTCCGTGACGGCCGGGGGCGACGGCATCGCCGGCACCGCCGACGACGCGCTGCTCGCGTTTTCCGACACGGGCGGTGCAATCGCCGTGCAGGGAACGCCGATCGGCGCCTTGCACACGATTTCGCCGGTTCCGTTCGTCCCGTTCGGCAACGGCGGCGTGGCCGTGCCGACCCTGGGCCCCAACATCGGTCCCGGCACGGGTGATGAACAGGTCATCGTCTTCACCGATCCGGTCGCAGGTGTCTTCCAGACCCTGACCAACCGCCGCGGCCCGCCGGTGCTCACGCTCCTGCGCACCGCCGACAACAGTATCGTGATCCATAACCCGGGCGGCATCGACAACGTCGGCGCGACCGGCGACGAGGTTGCGTCCTCCCTGAACGGCACGAGCCTGCTCCTCCGCAACTTCACGACGGTGCCGCTCTGGGACCAACTCACTGCGGCGCGCGCGGACGACTCGCGCGTGTTCGTAGTCGGTCGCGGTCCGGACGCGCTTCCGGCCACGAGCAACGAGGTGCTGATCGTCCACCAGACCCGGTCACTCAGCCAGATCACGGACAGCGTGACGTTGCCGGTCACGGTGGCTCAACCGCTGACGAACACACTTCCGTTCGTCCCGATCGGAAACGGTTGGGGCCTGGTCCAGTCGCCGGGCAATCTCGTGTTCGGGAACGCCTTCGACGTGCTTGTCGTGATTCACTACTAGTAGGGCAAGAAGCGCCTGCGGCGATTTCTTGTTGGGCGGACGATGAGAAGTTCTGGCCACAGAGATCACAGAGATGGAAGACCCGCCACATGGGTCCCGGTCTCAAGGGGAGGATCATCAAGGGGCGCCAGCTCGACCTCTTCGTGTTCTGGCAAGTCGTGGTCGCGGTCAAGTCCACGAAACGCGATCATTGGGCCGCTGCTGATCGCCCAGGACGTTAAAGGCTCCGCGGGCATCGGCCCGCGGAAAGAGGACGGGCAGCGAACGGACGGCGATGCTCGTACCGAGGGCGGCTT
This sequence comes from Planctomycetota bacterium, assembly GCA_021776735.1. Taxonomy (GTDB): domain Bacteria; phylum Planctomycetota; class PLA2; order PLA2; family PLA2; genus JAJFFH01. The sequence continues at coordinate 166,547 of JAJFFH010000066.1, forward strand.
TTGCTGTCCCCGGCCCCCCTTCTTGCTACCTCATGTTTTCTTGCGGTCCGGCTTCCGCGCTGTCTTCGCAGAATAGGCCGCATACCGGTCCTTGTGGATCATTTCCGATTTGACCCCAAAATCTTGTGGTTTTTCCCTTGACGGCCCCCTGGAGCTTGACTACTTTCATTCCGCGGGAACACAGGAAGCATCAACGTGCGACTGGTGTTCGTGCTTGCGGGTACGGCCCTTTGGGTTGGCCCTTTGCTCTGTTCGACAAGAAAACTCGGTTCCGGCCCGGAGCGTTCGGGCGTGGTACCGCGGGACGTTTCCACTCGGAGTACAGAGACGGCGATCCTCCCTACGCCCTCTTTTCAACCATCGTCGCTCATCTGATTCTCCTTGCCGGCCTGGTTCTTCTCTTCGCCGTTCTGCGGGTGCGACGAACGCCCGGGCGGACCGTTTTGTGTCCGCCTTCCGTAGGGGGTGGTGGACATTAAGAAGGACCGTCCCGCGTTGGCGGTCATGGGTGTTGTTCCTGACGGCGGGGCAATCGCCTGAGGCCCCGGTAAGTCGGACGGGGATACCGGTGATTCGACAAAAGACCCAGACTGCTCCGACAGCCGGGCTTGCGACGAGGGACGCTCTTGCGGCCCGCGCCGCTGCTCGTTCCGGCGTGTCCGACGAGACCGCACACGCGGTCGTCGGTGCATTTCTCGATGCCTGTCGGGACGCGCTTCTTGCCGGCGAGACTGTGGAGTTGAGTGGACTGCTCGACTTGAACGTCGTCACGGAGCCCGCTCGCATTCGGCGCGACCCGAGTGGTCGCTTTTCCGAGATCGCGCCGGCCAACAGTCGCCTCGACGTGCGGGTGGGCGTTGACCTTGAGGATCGCCTCGCGTCGCATCGCGCCGCGGCGGTCGTCCTCGTGATGCCGCGCTCGGGCACGTTCGGCGAGATTCTTTCCGAGCACTTCGCCAAACTCGGCTGGCAGGTCCAGCCCGCCGAGGATCTCGCCGGGTGCCGTGCTCTGTTGGAGGGCGGGCGGCCGTACATGCTGGTCGTCGATCACGCTCTCGAGGAGCGCGACGAACTGGTGGCCGAGATCAAGGCTTCGTGGCGCACGAACCCGGTCCCGATCGTCACCCTGCATACGCGCTTTGAGGACTTGCGCCATCCCGACCGGCTGCTCGTGCTCGGCGATCTCGCCGTCTTTGAGCCCGTCGCGATGCATCCGTTCCTGCGTTCGATGGACCAGGTGCTGGCGCAGGCGAGCGAGGAAGCCGCGGTGTTCGAGCGGCAGCTCCACTTCCGGACGCCCGCGCGTGAGGAGGAAATCCTGCGCGGTTTCGACCTGTCCGACGGGTTCTTCAAGGACGCGGGATTCCGCGCCGACGCGCTCGTCGGGCTAACCACGGCGTTTCGCGAGGCGGTGCGCAACGCGGAGATTCACGGCTCGGCCGAGGACTCGAGCCGCGGCATCGACGTGCAACTCCTGCTCGACCATCAAAAGGTCACCGTCATCGTCGAGGACGAGGGCCCGGGCTTCGAGCACAGCGAGTACCTGGAGCGGCTGGAGGCCGAGGCGCCCGTGTCGATGGCGCGGCAGCGGCATGCGCAGGGTGAGATCGGCGGTCTCGGCATTTATCTCATGCACCGGTGCGCCGACCGCCTGGAATACAACGATCGCGGCAACCGGGTCACGATCACCAAGTACCGTCCGGAGGCATAGCGTGCAGGCCGATCTCGTTCTCCGTGCCAAGATCCGCGACGATGGCGTGTTCACGATTCACGCCGCCGGCGTGATCGACGCCCACACCCTGGACAAGTTCGAGGGCGGACTGAAGCAGGCGCTAGCCAAAGGCGCCAAGTCGCTTCTGCTCGACCTCGACGAAGTCCGCTACGTCAACTCGTCCGGCTTCGGCGAAATCATCCGCTACTTCGACCGGCTGCGTGCCAAGGGCGGCACGATCGTGCTGTCCCGTGTTCCGCCCAAGGTCGGTGTCATTCTGGAGATGCTCGGGCTCAAGAGCCTGATCCCGATCGCGCCTTCCATCCCGGAGGGGCTCAAGCTGGCGGCGCAGGGTGCGAACGCGCTTCCGGATACATCGCCGTCCGTTCCTCCCGTTCTCCCGTCCGACGCATTGACCAAGACCTTGGATCGGGGCGGGGCGGATTCCAGCGGAGGATCTCCGACGGAACCCGTCAGCACGCTCAACCGACTTCCGACCGAGTCCGGCGGCATGCGTGTGCGCTCCAACCGTCCGGTGCAGACCACGGACAAGCGCACCGTCGTCTGCCCGTTTTGCGACACGCGCTTGCGTATCGGCGGCGAGGGTCGTTGGGCCTGTGCCGCATGCGGTGCGCCGTTCACGAGCACGTGCGAGGGCGGGATCGCGTTCGACTGGTCGCGCGCGAACGCCGAGGCGATGCACATGACCTTCGACGCTTCGCCGCGCACGCTTGCCGCGATCGCGGGCCTCGTCGAGGGTGTGCTCGTGGAGCGGCGGGTGTCGCACGCGCGCATGCGCCGGTTCGCCCGCGAGGCCGCCCACGTCTGCCACCTGATCGCCGAACACGCGTTTACCGACCAGCGGCGCGGGCCGCTGCACGTTCTGCTGCTCGCCGGTCCGCAACGGCTGCACATCCGCATCGTCGATCGTGGCCAGTCGCTCGAGGACGAGGGCAAGCGATTGTTCTCGACCCAGGCGCGGCTGTTCCTCGACTTTCGCTACGCGTCGCCGATCGAGGGCGTCAACGTCACCGAGTTCGCGTTTGCGTATGCCGGTGGCGGGGTGTTCGCCACATGAGCGAGCTCTATCGGGAATCCCTCTATCGGGGATCCGAGGCCTCGCTGGCGGCCGTGATCGGCGGCGCGGTGACCCGGGAACAACTGCTGCGATCGGCGCGGATCGAGGGGCGCGGCGGTTCGCCGCTGGTGCGTTCGCTCCTCGCGCAATCGCTGCCGGCCGTGCACGACCTGGCCCTGGCCTACGGCGCCGCGGGCACGACCCTGCGCCTCGACGGTACGCTGCTCCAGGTTTCGCCGCACGCCACCCGTCTCATCGACATCGATCTCATGCGCCACGAACGGTGCGTGCCCGTGGAGATTCTCGACGACCTCTGCATTCTCGCCGTGTCGGCCGGTCGCGCCGCGCGCGCCGCCGCAGCGATTCGCGAGGCGCTTCAGCGCGATGTGTTGCCGGTGGTCGCGAACAGCGACGAGATCGACGCCCTGCTCGCCAACCTGCAACCGTCCCCCTCCGCGGTTCCGTGCGGTCCGATCCCGCGTCGCGACTCGCCGGTGCACACGCGGTTTCGCGAGCTCGTTCTCGAGGACGCGCTCGTGAACGCCGTGTCGATGCCCGAGCCGGCCTCCGAGGCGGCCGTCACTTCCGAGGTGGCACCCAAGAAACCGGAATTGGCTTCCGAAAAGACCGTCGCACCCGTAATGCCCGCCGTACCCGAGACGCCCCGCAAGACGCCCGAGTTCGATCCGGTGCGCCACGAAACCGAGGTGCCCCGCCAGAAGCAGAACCCGGGAGAGCATCGGGACAACCCGTCGAAGGGCCAACCCGTGGGCCGGTCCAAGGACAAGCCGGGGAAGCGAACGGGCCTCCCCGCGCCGGAATCCGAGGCGCGAAGACGGGACCGCGATGTTGCCGGCGGTCCGGGTGCCCCGATCAAGACGGACGGACCAGGCAAGACCGATAGACCAGACAAGACGGATGGGCCCGGCGCGGCTCGGTCGCCCGATACTGGTCGGCGCGGCGAGGAGGAGACGCGATGACGCAGCGTGTCAAACACAGCGCGGCCAGGCGTGCCGCGCGCGCGTCGTTCGCCGCCGCATCCGCGGTCGCGCTCTATACAGCCGCGGCGTTTGGCCTGTTCATTTACGCCGGGATGGCACCGGCGGTTGCCTGTCTCGCGGCCGCGCTTGTCGGCGTCGGCATTGCGGCGATCGCGGCGCGCGTCGTTCGGCGTGGCGAGGAGCGGACCAAGGCCGTAAGTTTTGCCCGCGCACAACTCGAGACCGCGCGGGACGCCGTTGTACCGGGCACGGCTGGCGCGGATCACGAAACATCGCCGTCCCGCCCCAAGGCTCCGATTCAGCGCGTGGATGCCAAGCAGGCGTCGCGCGAGATCGGGCGCAAGGGAGCGCCGGCTGCCATGGCGTCCGCAGGCGGCTCGAAAACGGCGCCTGTGGTGGCTAGAATGGGGCCGCAGAACCGGGACACTGCACTCCAAGACCGCGAGAGCCGCGCGAGTCGCGAGATTCAGGAGGCGCTGCTGCCGCGGGACGTGCCCTTTGTTGGTGGCTACCACATCGAGGTCGACTATCAGCCCTGCGGAGCGCTGGGCGGCGACTTCTACGATTTTCGAGAGTACGAGGACGGGCGGCTGCTCCTCACGCTGGGCGACGTGTCCGGCAAGGGGCCCGCGGGCGCCATCGTCATGGCGATGGTCCAAACGCTGTTTCGCGAGAATGCACCCGTGGCGACCGGTCCGGCCGACCTGCTTGCGCGGGTCAACGACAGGTTTTCCGGTGCGCTCGGCAAGGGCGTGTTCGTTACCGCGCTGGCTGCGGTTCTCGACCCGCATCGCAACCGGCTCTCGCTGGCGGGCGCGGGGCATCATCCCGTTCTCCTGCTCAACCCGGCGGAGCGGCGCACGACGCGTGTCGCTGCCCGCGGCCTGGCGTTGGGGCTCGTGGCGGGCGACTCGTTTGCCCATGCACTCGTTGATACGAGCATCGATTTGGCGCCGGGCGACAGCCTGTTGCTGTTTACGGACGGCGCCACTGATTCCGTCGAGGACTTGGCGCGCGATGTCGGCGAAAACCGCTTCCTGGCTGCCGCGGCCGCCGCCGTGCTGCCCGGTCCGCACGGCGCCCTGCAACGACTGCGCGACGATCTGTGGAGCAGCAGCAGCCGCCGCGACGATACGACACTGATGCTTGTGTCACGCGTGGGCGGCGCCGTGTTGGAGCGTGTCACTCCCCAGCGATCCGGCACGGCCCAGGCGACGCCGCTGGAGGGCTCCTGATAGGTTCGCGGTAGTGCGTGGCCAGGTTCCCCGGCCTTTTTTCGGGAAGACCTGGGCTTGCGCGCCCAGAATCGTCTACACTTTGCGCTACGCCGGTTTGAGAACTGCACCTGGGTGATGATGACAACGGCACCGGTATTCGTCCGACTAGTGTCTTGGCATCAACGGCTGACGCCGTTGATGAGTGTCTTTGGCTCAACGGCGCACGCCGTTGATGCGTCTCTGTCAAACTGAATCTGCGGTCGAGCCAGGGTTGTCCCTCCTCGGAGGGTCGTAAAAACGACACCTTCACTCCATACCATTACCCTATTCTCAATTCTCAGACTGTTTTCCCTGGCTCGCCATTTAATCCGCACATCGACCAGCCGATTGAACAGCCGTCCTTAACGGGCGGCTTTTTTCGTGTCAATCCCGCAGGGCGCGCACGAACGAGCGGACGCGAGCGGCATCGACCGCGTTGCTCGTTCGGCCGCCGCGTTTCAGGGCGGTGCCGACGATCAGGCCGTCGGCGATTTCGAGCAGCGCCGCAGCGTTTTTTTTCGTGGCGCCGCTGCCGACGAGCAGTGTCGTCTTGGGCGCTGCGCTCCGGACGCGTTCGAGGTCGGCGGGATCGGTCGGATGTCCGGTCGCCGAACCGGACACGATCACGCCGTCCGCGCCCGCACGTTCCACCAGGTCCGCGGCGGTGCGGCCGATATCGGTCGGCACGAGCGGGGCGGCGTGTTTGACGTGCACGTCGGCCCAGATGCGGATGCCTTGGGCGCCCAGCGCCGCGCGGGCGCGCAGGGTCGCGGCGGCTTCGCCTTCGACAAGGCCCTGGTCCGTGGCCATCACGCCCGCGTGAACGTTGACGCGGATGAACGAGGCTCCGGTGGCGACGGCCACGCCGAGGGCGGCGCGCGCGTCATTGCGCAGCGCGTTGACGCCGACCGGGAGATCGACCGTATCCGCGACCGCGGCAGCGCAGCGAGCGAGCGCCGCGATGGTTTCGGGCGGCAGTCCCGACTTCAAGAACGGTGCGTCGCCGTAGTTCTCGACGATGACCGCCGCCGCGCCCCCTTTTTGATACGCTGCGGCGTCACGCACCGCCCGGCGGATGATGGCGTCCATGCCGCCGCCGTAGCCGGGACTCCCTGGCAGGGCCAGCAGATGGACGACTCCGACTAAACGCCCTCTCGACAGCATCCCGGCAGTCTATACTGCCGCCCGTGCGGACCCGGTCGATTCTTCTTCTTGTTGTCCTCGCCCTGTGGCTGTTCGGATCCGAGCGCGTCAACGTGAACGCGGACGCGCCGAAGCGTTCCGCGCGCCTCGTGTCGTACACGATTCGGGCCGACCTCGATCCCGCCCGCAAGGCCATCACGGGCGACATGGATTTCGTTTGGAAAAACCCGACGGACGAGCCGGTCGACCACCTGTTTTTCCACCTGTACCTGAACGCGTTCGCGAGCAAGGACTCGACGTACCTGCGGGAGGCGGCGGGCAAGGGCAAGGCGGGCAGCAGTTGGAAAGAGGAACACGCCGGCTCGGTGCGCGTGGTCTCGATGCAGCGCGAGGACGGTGACGAGTTGTGGACGAACGAGCGGCGCACGTTCGTTGCGCCCGACGACGGCAACGAAAAAGACAGGACGCTGGCGCGGGTGCAGCTTCCCGCTCCCGTCGGCCCCGGCGATTCGCTGTCGCTGCGTATTCGTTTTGTCTCGCACATGCCGCGCGTGATGCACCGGACCGGCTGGGCAGGCAACCCCGACGATCCCGACGACATGTTTTTCATGGTCGCGCAGTGGTTTCCGAAGATCGCAGTCGTTTCGCGCGGCGCGGACGGCAAACCACACTGGAACGCGCACCAGTTCCACAAGAACACCGAGTTCTTCTCCGACTACGGCACCTACCTCGTCTCGATCACGGTGCCCGAGGGTTACGTGGTCGGCGCAACCGGCAAGGCGACGGCGGCACCAACCAAGGTCAGCGACGGGCGCGTGACGTGGGTCTTTGCGCAACAAGACGTGCACGACTTTGCGTGGACCGCGTCGCCGCACTACGTCGTGCGCGACTTCACGTGGGACTTCGCCGGGTTCCTCGAGTACGCCCCGCCGGCCATGGCGAAGAACCTCGCCGCACTACAGGAACGGACGGCGATGCACCTGGGCCGCCCGGCCGCCGAGATCCGTCCGCAAAAGAAAGTCGCCGTCCGTTTGCTGTTGCAGCGGGATCATGCGGACCTCTCCGAGCGCTTCTATCGCGCGGTTGGAGCGTCGCTGTGCTGCTACGGCCTCTGGTTCGGCGAGTATCCGTACGACACGCTGACGGTTGTCGTGCCTCCGAAGGGCGGCGGGGCGGCGGGCGGCATGGAGTACCCGACGCTGATCACGGTGTGGGGGGATCGGCTCGCGCCCGACTATTCGACGGGCATGGAAGGCGTGACGATTCACGAGTTCGGACACCAGTATTTCTATGGGCTCATCGGCACCAACGAGTTCGAGGAGGCCTGGCTGGACGAGGGGTTCACGTCGTACACCGACGCGCGCGTGTTCGAGGTGGCGTACGGCGCCGGCTCGACACGCACGCGCTACCCGCCGTTTCACACTCCGTTTCACCGGCCGTTCGCGGCGCCGCGCGTGTTTTCGCGCGTGGCCAAGGTGCTCGGGCTCGACTCGTGGCTCGGCAAGGTGCCCGTGCCGTGGGAGGCGCCCTCGTCGCTGGCGGCGGCGCCGAAGCCCAATCCGTGTTACGACTACCTGCGCGAGCTGCCCGCGCTGCATCTTCCGGCGCGCGTGCCCGTGCCCGCGCCGCTCTCTCGACGCAACTGGTGGCTTGGGCGGCGCACCGACGACGCGATGGTCATGCCCGGCTGGCACTTCGCTTCGCGTGGCGACTACGCGGTCAACGCCTACGGCCGGCCGACGCTGTTCTTGTATTGCCTGCGCGGGTTGATGGGGGAGGCGGCGTTCGACCGGGCGCTGCGCGAGTACGCCACGACATGGCGCTTCGGTCACCCGCGCACCGAGGACCTGATGACGATTCTGTCCCGGCACGCGGCGGGCCTGGACGGGTTCCTGCGCTCGATGACCGACGGCGCCGGGCGGTTCGACGCCGCGATCGTTGCGGCGAGCCAGCGCAAGCGCGAGGACGGCCAGTGGGTGTGGGAGGTGCGCGTGCAGCGGCGTGGAAGCGTGCCCGTGCCCCTGGAGATCGAGGTCGACGGCGAGACGACGTGGCGCTGGGACAGCCGGGCGCGGGCGACGACGCAGACGTTTCGCGCGGTGCGCAAGACGAAGATGGGCGTCGTGCGGCTCGGGCCGGACTGGATGCGTGCGCTCGACGCCGACCTGTCGAATAACGCGCGGGTGGTCGAGGGGCCGCCCGATCGGCGCGCCGCGCTCGCCCTGGCCGTGCAGTGGTCGTTGTTTGCGGAGGAGATCGTGCGGTCGCACGCGGGGTTGGGCCGGTGAAAGACGCCCTGAAAGACGTTGGCGTCTCGCTCGCGCATGGTCTGCGGGCGCCGCTCGTGCGCTGGCGGCTTGTGCTTGTCCTGTGGCTGTCGCGACTGCTCCCGATCGTCGTGGTCTTAGGCCTGCCGCTGTACCAATCGATCGGGCAGAGTGTCGGGCGGCATCCCGACGCAGGGCACCTTCTCGAGCCGGAGGCGGATTCGACCGGCTTCTTCTTCGCGTGGACCTCGGACTTTTTTCGCGACACGATGCCCGACGTACCGGACCGCCTGTTCTGGCTCGTCGTGGTGGCGTGGTTTGCCGTCGTGTTCTTTGCGGGCGGCATTGTCGGCCGGCTCGTGCGCCTGTCCGAGGCCGCGCCGGTGTCCGATGCGGAGTACTTGCCGGAGCATGAGAATGATCCCGGTTTCATGATGGACTGCGGGCGGTACTTCGGGCGCTTCTTGCGCCTCGCCGTGCTCTTGGTCGTGCTGGCACATGTGATCGACTATGGACTGAACGGGATTCTCGCCGAGTCGCAGGCGAAGCGCGCGATGGTGCACCACACCCAGGACTTCGTGATCCAAAAAACGCTGGCGCGTGGACTGCTCAGCCTCGTGGGCGTTTGGCTTCTCGGTTTGATCGCCGCCTACACGCAGATCCACATGGTGATTTCGGACCGCGCTTCGGCTGTACTCTCGTTCCTGCGCGCCGTACGAATTGTCCTGCGCCGCCTCTTGTCGGTACTGCTCGTGGAGTCGGGCATGCTCGCGCTCGCCGGTCTGGCGGCTCTGGCCGCGTGGCTGCTGCCGCGCGCGGTGCGCCCCGACGCCGGATCCACCGGATTGGGAATCGGTCTCTTTGTCGTCGTCGCTGCGGTTGTGTCGTACCTGCGCAGTGGAGTCGAGGTCGGCGCCATGGAGGCCCGCGTACGCTTGGTCGGCAGCGGAGAGCGTCTCGAAATGGAACAGTTGGAGGAGCAGCCCGAGGAGCTTGCACCGCCGGACGATCCCGAGCAGCTAGCCGGATAAATGCCCGGTATCTAAGGACAGGCGCCCGCCGCGCCGAAAAGGAAGTGCGGCGATGAGTAGGTTTGACCGGGTGCGAAACCTCCTGCGGACGAGGATCGTCTACTGGGGCCCCCAGGGCTCCGGCAAGACGGCAAGCCTCGCGACGCTCTTGCGCTTTCTCGATCCCGAGGAGCAGGGGCGGCTGTACAGCGTGGCCGAGGAAGATGGCGGGACGCTCTCGTTCGACCTGCTGCCGGTCGAGGGGTTTCGGCTTGGAACCCAGCGCGTGCAGATGCGGGTACTTGCCGTGCCCGGTGATCCGGAGCGGGCGGCCGCGCGCCGCGCCCTCGTGGGCGAGGCGGACGCCGTCGTGTTCGTCGCCGACTCGCGGCCGGAGGCGGCCGATCGCAATCGCGCGAGCAAGGGCGAGTTGGACGCCGCGCTACGGGCGGAGGAGCGCGCCGGCATCCCGATCATCTGCGCGTGCAACCACCACGATCATCCGTCGGCGCGGCCGGTTTCGGCCCTCTGCCAGGAGCTGGGGCTGCCCGCCGGTGTCACGTTCGAAGCCTCGGCGACCGATGGCCGCGGCGTGTTCGAAGCGTTCGCCGAGGTCTTCTCGCAGCTCCTCCAGTCGCTTGTCGCGAAGCACTCCGTGATCGGAGCGGCGCGCGAGGGGCTCACGCCGACGTTGATTCTGCCGCAGTTGGCACGCGGTGCCGCGATGCGGCGGTTGAAGGGCCGCGGCGAGACCCGGCACGTCCAGCTCCAAATCCCGGCCAAGGCCGACGACACGTTCGCCTCGCTGCACGCACAGCTCGGGCTTGTGGAACAACACATCGCCGCCGACGCGCGCAACCTCAAGCTCGACGAGCGCAACCGGGAGCTGATGGCGATCAACCGCGTCGCCCGCTCGATCCTTTCGGCGATGGATCCCGAGAATCTTCTGGTCGTCCTGCTCGACTCGACGGCGGAACATCTCGGCATTGCCTACGGCACCTGTGTACTGTTCGATCCGACCGAGCAGGGCGCGCTGCGTACGCACGTGCTCGGCTTCGGGCGCGATCCCGCGCTGCGCCTCTCCGATGCCGCCGCGCGCGGCTTCTTCGAGCGGCTCAAGCAGTCGGACGGCCCCGTCCCCGGTGACGAAACGCGCAATCCCGAGTTGCTAGCGTCGCTACAGCAGGTCGATCGGCGGGTGAAGCGCGCCCTGTTTCAGCCGATCAAGAACGACCTCGGCCGCCTGCTCGGCTGGCTCGGAATCTACGCGACGGACGACGAGCCGCCGTTGTCGACCCAGGAACTCCTGTTCTTGTCGTCGATCTCCCGGCTCGCTGCGCTCGGCCTGGATCAGATCGTCCAGGTGGATGAATTCCGGGGTGCCCAACAGCAGCTCGAGGACGTCGTGAAGGAGCGGACCGGCAAACTCGAGATGGCGAACGCGAAGATTCGCGCGCTCAACCGCGGCATGGAATCGCGCGTGTCGGAACGGACCCGCGCGCTCGAGGACGCCAACCGCAAGCTGCGCGCGGCCCGCGCCGGAGCCGTCACGTCCGCCCGCACGCGCGGAATGGGCGAACTCGCGGCATCGTTCGCGCACGAAGTGACCGAGCCCGTCGGTTCGCTGGCCGAGCACCTCAAGTCGATGCAGGAAAACCTGGACGACCTGAAGGCACGCATCGCGCCCGCGGTGGACCAGAACTCCGGCGCCCTCGGCGCACTCGGAGCGCTCGAGGACTGGGAAATCCGCCTTGAGGAGACGCTGCGGAGCACAAGGCGCATGGAGAACATCCTGCAGAGCCTGCGCCGATTCGGCGACGCGGCAATGCCGGAGGGGCGCTTCTCCCTGAATGCCGTCGTGGCCGATGCGGTTACGCTGCTCGAAGAGCGCATCCGCAACCAGGCCGAGCTTGAGCTGCACCTGGGCACGCTGCCGGACGTGACGGGCAAGGCCCGTGAACTCGGCCATGCAGTCCTCGCGCTGCTGACGAACGCCATCGAGGCGCTCGAACGCAAGGGTCTCCGTGGCACGCTCACCGTGACCACGTTCCATTCGGGCGAAAAGGTCACGCTGGTCGTGCGCGACGACGGCGCCGGCATCGACGAGTCGATTCTCAACACTGTCCTCGAACCGTTCGTCACCACCAAGACCGAGCGCGGCGCCGGACTCGGGCTGCATGCCGCGACCAAGACGGTGAGCGAACACGGCGGCACGATCAAGGTCCGCAGTAAGCCCCACGAGGGCACGTCGGTGACGATCCTCTTGCCGGAAGCGGAAGCCGAAGAAGTCGCCACGGAATCGGACGCCACCGACACGGCGCGCACCAGCTCCGAAACGTAGGTTCGCCGCAGCAACCCGAACCGCAGCGAACGGACGGCGATGTCCGGCGCGAATGGGCCGCAACATGAGGCCACCCGTTCGGGCCAGTGAGGCCTTTTCCAATCTGCGGGTGCCGCGATGTCGGCAAGTGCGCCCTTGGAGGCTGGTTCTTCGACGAACTGGCGACCCTGGCCCGGGCTAACGGTCCGATTTCACCGGCGGCGGCGCTTGCGGCGGGCCTTCGGGGCGACGATGCCGGATTTGCCGGTCTGCGGCTTGGGGGGCTCCGGTTTCAGGTCGTGGTCGTTGCCGGCGAGCAGGGCTTCGCAGGCGGCGACAACTTCGTCGAGGGACGGTCTCGGGTCCGGGTCTCCTTGCGTGCACGCCGCAACCAGGTTGAGCAGGCCGGCCTTCATGAACGGTTGCACGCGCTTGAGCGACGGGAAGCCGTCGGCGACGTGCGTCATGGCGATCTTTTTGGGCTCGCCGGCGTTGAACGGCGGGCGGCCCGCGAGCAGGTGGTAGAGCAGACCTCCCAGGTGATAGACATGCGCGGCGGGCCCCGGCGTCGCTTCGCCGACGAGTTGCTCGGGGGCGATGTACTGCGGATCCTGGGCGAGACGCCCCTTGAGCTTGGCCAACTCTTCGAGCGTGATGACGTTACGCAGCGTGACCAGGCGGCACGCGCCATCGTCGCGTAGCGCGATGAAGCGGGGGGTGACGTTCTTGTGGGCGAGATCCTTGGCGGTCAGGTAGCGCAGGGCGCGTCCGACGCCGAGGACGGTCTGCAGCGCGGTCTGATCCGGCATGGGCTTGCCGGGCCGCAGCGTGGTTTCCGCCGTCGTGATGCCGATGCGTTCGACGACCAGGACCAGCAGGCCGGCTCGCTGCGTGTCGAGAACGCGCGGCAGGTTGGTGTGGTCGAGGTCGCCCAGCCGGTCCATCTCGGCGAGGAACTCGCGCCGCGCCGGGTCGTGCTGCTCGTACTTGGGCCTGAGGATTTTCAGCGTGACCTTGCGGCCGAGGCTTTCCTGCTCGGCGTCGAACCAAAGGCCGATCGAATCCGAGCCGATCTGGCGGCGGAGGCGGTAGCCGGGGATTTCGACCTGAACGGGGAGGCTACTGGCGGTTCCGGAGGTGTCGTGCACGGGGCGTGATCTTTGGGGGTCGCACTGAGAGAACCCGTGGGTATTCTACCGGTTCCCCTCCAGCGAAGAGCCGTGCCCTCATGATTGAAGTCGATCATCTGTCCAAGACCTTTTGGGTCCACAAGAAGAAACCGGGCCTCATGGGCTCCGTGCGTTCGCTGTTCAAGCGCGAGAAGGTCGAGAAGCGAGCTGTGAGAGATGTCTCGTTTCGGATCGACGAAGGCGAAATCGTCGGACTCGTGGGGGCCAACGGCGCCGGCAAGACGACGCTGGTCAAGATGCTGGCCGGCATCATCCACCCCTCGTCCGGGGCCGCCCGCGTTTTGGGGCACACCCCGTGGGAGCGCCACAACGACTACCGGCGCCGCATCGCGCTCATCATGGGCCAGAAGGCCCAACTCTGGTGGGACCTCCCGGCGGCCGACTGCTTCCTGCTGCTCAAGGAGATCTACCGCATTCCGACCGACGAATATCGCCGTCGGTTGGCTTACCTTTCCGAGGTTCTCTCCATCGGCGACGAACTCAATGTTCAGATTCGCCGGCTATCGCTCGGCGAGCGGATGAAGATGGAACTCATCGCCGTGTTGTTGCACGGGCCGCGCGTCGTGTTTCTCGACGAGCCGACGATCGGCCTCGACCTGACGGCGCAGCGCGCGATTCGCGACTTCATCCTGACGTATCGCGAGGCGCACCGGCCGGCGATGCTGCTCACCAGCCACTACATGGAGGACATCCAGCGGCTGTGCAAGCGCATCCTCATCATTCGCGAGGGTGAAATCGTCTACGACGGCGAGCTGGCGCGCGTGGTCGAGCGGTACGCGCCGAACAAGGTGCTCAAGGTGCATCTGCGGCGGACCGGGCAAAAGGTCCAGCCGACCAACGAGTTGCGAGCGCTGGGCGAGATCGTGGAATGTTCCGAGGACACGTTGTGTCTGCGCGTCGCGCGCGACCGCGTGGCCGAGGTGTCGGCGCGCTTGCTCACGACGTACGACGTGGCCGATCTCGCCATCGAGGAGATGGATATCGGCACGATCATCGAGCGTATCTTTCGTGAGCGCGGCGAGGTCCAGGCGTGAATTCTCGGCTGTTCTGGAAGGTGGTCAGTCTCGAGGCGCGCACGAAGATGTCGTACCGCGTCGAGTTCTGGATCAGTGCGGTCGCCGCGTTTGCCGCGGACTTCGGAGTCGTCTGGTTCGTGTGGATGGCCATGTTTCGCGAGTCCGGCGCGGAGACGATCGGCGGCTGGACGCGCGACGGCATCATCATCTACTACCTGACCGTCGTGCTCGTCGGCAAACTCGTGCGCTACCGCGAATTCACCGGCGCCATCTCGCACGACATCTACGAGGGCGGGCTCAACCGGTACCTTGTTTTTCCCGTGGGCTACATGCCCTATAAGCTCGCGCAGCGCATCGGCCTCCAGGCGCCGCGCATCGTGCAGTTCGCGTTGCTCGGCGTGATCGCCCTCCTGCTCGTCGACATCCCGGCGGAGACGGCGCCGACGATCACGACCATCGTCATGGCGGCGGCGACGATCGCGATGGCGTTCCTGCTCAGCTTCATGCTGGACTACTGCATCCACCAGGTGGCGTTTTGGGCGGACAACGTCTGGAGCCTCGACGTCGCCAAGTGGTTCGTCACGTCGCTCCTCGGCGGGTTCATGCTGCCGCTGTCGGTCTTCCCCGGCTGGGCGCAAGACATCATGGCGTGGCTGCCGTTCCGGCTGCTGTTCGACCTGCCCGCGCGCGTCCTGCTCCACCGCGCGGATGCCGCCGAATGGGCCCTCGGTCTCGCCGCGGGCGTGTTTTGGTGCGCGGCCCTCTGGGCGGCCGGGCGCGTCCTGTGGCGTCGCGGCAGCCTCGAGTACACCGGAGTCGGGATATGACGCGTTACCTCCGCCTGTACGCGTACTTCCTGCGCTTCTCGTTCAGCCGCGCGATGGAGTTTCGCCTCGATTTCTTTTTTCGCATCGGCATGGACGCGTGCTGGTACGCGGTCCACCTCGCGTTTTTCGTCGTCTTGTTCAACCACACCGGCACGCTCGGCGGGTGGACGCTGGACCAGATGTACCTGTTCGCCGCGGCGCTGTTCTTGATGGACGCCCTGCAGATGACGGTGTTCGCCAACAACCTCTGGGCGCTGCCGATTTACATCAACCGCGGCGATCTCGACTACTACCTCGTGCGCCCGGTCTCGCCGCTGTTCTTCCTGTCGGTCCGCGAATTCGCCGCCAACTCGTTCCTCAACCTGCTGCTCGCCTGCGGCATCTTCGTCTGGGCCGTCGCGCGCTATCCGGAACCGCTCGGCTTCTCCCGCATCGTCCTCTTCCTCATCCTGCAGGCCGCCGGCGCGTTCCTGTTCTACATCCTGTCGATGCTGTCGCTGATCCCCGTGTTCTGGATGCAGTCGCGCCAGGGCATCCGCGACATCTTCTGGTCGCTGCACCGCTTCTCGCACCGCCCGCACCGCGTCTACACCGGTTTCATCCGCCGGCTCCTGATGACCGTGCTGCCGTTCGCGTTCGTCGTCTCGGTCCCGGCGTCCGTCCTGTTCGAAGGCGCCTCGCCGACGTTGCTGCTCCACACCACAGCCGTCGTCGGCGGGGGATTCGCGCTCATGGTGATGCTCTGGCGCATGGGCCTGCGTGCATACTCGAGTGCTTCGAGTTGATCAGAATCGGGCGGTAGCGTACGGACCGCGATGTCAGGCCGTAGCGGGCACCCGAACCCGGATCCAGCTCACGGCGAGGGGGACCACACTGCCGATGGTGATCAGGAGCCACCCTGCGGCGTCCGGCGGCGTGAGTTGCAGGACGTGCGCGGCCGGGGCGACGTACACCGCGGCCAGCAACAGCGCGATGCACAGCACAAGCGCGCCGTGTACCCACGGGTTTCGGGTGACGTCGTTGCGAAGACGGGGGCTGCCGGGGGCGCGCATCGCGAACACCAGCCAGAGCTGCGCGAATGCGACCGTCAGAAACGAGATCGTCACGGCTTCGGTGGGGGCGCGGTCCTGCACGCGGATGGCGATACCGAACACGGTCATGACCGACGCGGCGATCCAGAAGCCGTGGCCGGCGATCGCCCGCCAGTGGCGTCGTGTGAGTAACGGTTCGTCCGGCGGCCGCGGCGGCTGTTCCATGATGCGCGTGTCGCCCTCCCCGAAGGCGAGCGCAAGGGCGGGGAACACGTCGGTCACGAGGTTCAAGAAGAGCAACTGCAGCGGGAGCAGGGGCAGCGGCGCCTGCACGACCGCGGCGCTCGCGACGACGAGCACCTCGCCGACGTTGCACGACAGGAGGTAGACGGCGAACTTGCGGATGTTGCCGAAGATGATCCGGCCCTCGCGTACCGCGGCCACGATCGACGAAAACGCATCGTCCTTGAGCACCATGTCGGCCGCCTCGCGTGCGACCTGCGTACCGCGCTGTCCCATGGCGATGCCGATGTCGGCCTTCTTGAGGGCTGGCGCGTCGTTGACCCCGTCGCCGGTCATGGCGACGATCGCCCCGGCCTGCTGGTGCGCCTGCACGAGGCGTAGTTTCTGTTCCGGATCGACGCGTGCATACAGGCGTGAGGAACGGACGGCGATGCTGTTTGGATCCGCATCCAGGTTCCGGGCGAGCTCGCGGCCCTCCGTGACCGGCGCGCTCTCGTCATCGACAAGTCCCGCGGCCACGCCGATGTTGCGCGCGGTTGTCGCCTGATCGCCGGTGACCATGATGACGCGGATGCCGGCCCGCTGGCACGCTTGCACGGCGGCGCGTACATCGTCGCGCGGAGGATCCAGCAGCCCAAGCAGGCCGACCATCTCGAGGTCGGAGTAGATCGGCATGCCGCGAACTCGTTCGGGTTCGGAGTCGGGTTCGGAGTCGTATCTTCTGGCGACGGCCAGGACGCGCAGGCCGGCACGGGCCAAGGCTTCGTTGCGTTCGCGCCAGGCCCGGCGCTCGTCTTCGGTGGCGTTCGAGGCGGCGAGGACGGCTTCGGGGGCGCCCTTGACCGCGATCAGCAGGCGGCCGTTGCCGTTGTCGTGGACGTCGTGGACCGTGCCCATCATCCGGATCGACGGATCGAACGCCTCTTCGCGTATTCGCGGCTTTGCGGCCGGGGTGAGTCCGAAGTGCCGGCCCGCTTCGAGCAGCGCGATCTCGAGGGGGTCGCCGGTGTTGTCGGACGCGTTGTTGCACAGCGTGGCGATCTCGACGGCCTCGCGGGCGCGGCTGTCCCGGGCGGAGACATCGCCGTCCGTTCCGGTAACCACCTTGAGCGCCATTCGATTGCGGGTCAGCGTTCCTGTCTTGTCGGTCAGGATGACGGTCGTGGCGCCGAGCACTTCGACTGCCGAAAGCCGGTTCACGAGGGCGTTGCGCCGAGCCATGCGTTGCATGCCGCGGGCGAGGGCCATTGTGGCGACGATGGGCAGGCCCTCGGGGATTGCCGCGACGGCCAGCGCGATGCCCGTTTCGATCATCAGCAAGACGGGTTTGCCCGAGAGGAGGCCGAGCGCTGTCGTGGCCGCCGCAACGACGAGTGTCAGGCGGATGAGCCGGTTGCCGAGTGCTTCGAGGCGGCGCTCCAGGGGCGTGACTTCCTGTTCGGCTTCCTCGACGAGGCGCGCGATGCTGCCGAGTTCGGTGGTCATGCCGGTCGCGACGACCACGCCTTCGCCCGCGCCGCGCGTGATCGCCGTGCCCTTGAAGAGCATGCAGCGCCGCTCATGGATCGCGGCGTTCCGAGACACGGACGGGGGACGTTTTGAGACCGGCATCGATTCGCCGGTCAGCGCGGCTTCGTCGGCCTGGAGCTTCGATGTCGTCAGCAGGCGCAGGTCCGCGGTCACGACGTCGCCCGCCTCGACCGGTACGATGTCGCCGGGGACCAGTTGATCCGCTGGCACTTCGCGCACCCGGCCGTCGCGTCGCACGCGCGTGCGCACCTGACCGAGTTGGCGCAGGGCCTCCATCGAGCGTACGGCGCGCAGCTCGGAGAAAAAACCGATCAGCGCGTTCAGGACCAGGACCATCGTGATCACCGCGCCCTCGACCCACTCGCCGAATAACACCGACGCGACCGCTGCTGCCGCCAGGAGCGCGACGATCAGGCCGCGGAACTGCCGGACGAGGATTGCCAGGGCGCGTTCGCGGCGCCGGCTCCGCAGCGTGTTCGGGCCGTGGCGTTCACGGCGGCGCGTGACCTCGGCTTCGGTCAGGCCGCGATCGGGCGAGACATCCAGCTCGCGAGCGACAACTTCCGCGTCGCGATTCCACGGCGTGCCGGCACCCAAGTCGGGGCCGGTGGGCCGCTCAGCTTTCATTCGTGGCATCGCCGGGCACGACCAGCACCGAGACCGGGGCCTCGCGCTGGATACGGAGCGACACGCTGCCGAGAAGCGCACGCGTGACGAAGTTGCGGCCATGGGTGCCCACGACGATCAGGTCGGCACTCTCGCGCTCGGCTTCGCCGAGGACCTCTTCCTTGGGATCGCCGAGGCGCACGATCCAGGAGAGCCTTTCGGGCGGTAGCTCACCCGCCGTTTGCTTCACGAACTCTTCGAGGAGATTCTCCATACGCATCACGAAGACGTCGGGCTCGTAGCGTGCGTCCGGCCAATCGGTCGGCGGAACCGCGGCGTGCACGCAGCGCACGGAGCCGCCGGTCGCGGCGGCGATCCGGCAAGCGACGCGGACCGCGTGGCGACCGAACTCGGAGTCGTCGGCAGCAGCGACGATGCGTTGGCCACACGTCGGCGTGCGGGCCAGCAGCACGGGCACCGGCGCGGTGCGCACGAGGCGGTCCGCGGTCGATCCGATCATGAACCGCTCCATGCCGGAATGCTCGCGCGAGCCGACGACGATCAGGCCCGCGTCGGTCTCTTCGGCGACGTCGGTCAGTTCGCGGTGTGTCGCGCCGAGACGGGCGTGGCCTTTCTTGTCCGGCGCGTCGATCGACTCAAGGGCGCGGGCGGTCCACAGTTCCAGCCGCTCTCGGATCGGCCGGGAGGCGTCGTACGGCGCGGACCATCCGAATCCTCCGAACGCGGCGAAGACCGGCTCGGCGCTGACGACATGGACAGCGGCGCTCGCACGACGTGCGAGGTCGCTGGCACAGGAAAGAGCCACGTTGCACGCGGGGGTGTCTGCGTAGCCGACGACGATTGCCTTCATGCCGAAGCTCCTTCGGGGTTGAGCCAGGTCGCGAGCCGTTCCGGGGTCCCGAGGTCGTCCCATCCGCTTGCGGCGGGCCAAGCCGTGACCGCGAGCCGGTGCGGGTTCTCCTGCAACACGTCGCGGGACAGGTCGATCGGTGCGATGCGGCGGTAGATACGCCGCAGCACGATCCGGCGCAACGGCAGCGGAACCGCCCGTGCCGCTTTCAGCAGCGTAACGGCCGTCGGGCGGACGGTTTGGAACAGATCAATCAGCGCCTTCGCTCGCGTCACCATGACCATGGTATTCCAGAGGGCGCGCTCGGTGAACAGTCTCTCGGCTTCCGCGACCGGCGGCTTCTCGACGAATTGACCGACTCGATGAACCGCCGGACCAAGGGGGACGCCTCGCCGGATCCAACCGAAGTCCGACCGGGCCTTTGTTGCCGGCGCCCCGATCAGGACGGTGTCGGCCTGTCCGGCCTCCAGCGCATGGAACGCGGCGTGGACTCCTGCCGAAAAGGCAGACTCGTCGGCGAAGGCGTGGTCCGCGGGGGTGACCACGATCAGGTCGTCCGGCGCCGCAGGCAGGGCCGGGTACAGCACGGCGGCGCCGGTTCCGCGGTCGCAAGGCTGGACGAAGATGCTCGCGGTGCCCTCGGCCCGCACCTGCCGCCGCGCGATCCGGCGCTGGGAGCTGTGGACGACGACCGTTGTGTTCGCGCCGGGTACGAGGTTGCCCACGCGGTGCAGCGTGTCCTGGAGCAGGGACCGCCCGCCGCCGAACCGGCAGAACTGCTTGGGCTGCGTGAAGCCGAGGGCCCGCGCGAATACCCGCAGTCGTGTGCCGAAGCCCCCGGCCAGCACGATGGCGTGCCGATCCGGGCCTTGCTCTCGCATAACCGTTTCCAAGCACGTTCCTTGCCAGAACGCGACTGCGGTCTTTTGCGAGCATACCGGCGCTCCTCGCGCGCGGTTTTTCGCGCCGGGCGGCACGCGGGTTGCCGGGCAACAAGCGTGCGGCTGCATGTATTGGCGACCGACTACGACGGCACCATTGCGTCGGAAGGCACGATGGACGGCGATGTACGCTCCGTTCTGGTGGAGGCCCGGGCAACGGGCATTGTCCTGCTGCTCGTGACCGGTCGCATCCGTGCGGACCTTGAGCGCCACCTCGATGAGCCGGAGCTGTTTGACTGCATTGTCGCGGAGAACGGCGCCGTGCTGTTTTTCCCCGATGTCGCGCGATCGGTCCGTCTCGGCTCGCCGCCGGCTCCCGTGTTTCTCGATGAGATGCGCCGTCGGGAGATCCCGTTCCTCGCGGGCGAATGCGTCGTCGAGATCGACGCGGCGCACGCACGCGACACGCTCGACGTCATCCGTGACCTCGAACTCCCGCTCGTCCTTGCGTTCAATCGCGGTCGCGCGATGGTGCTGCCGCAGGCGACGAGCAAGAGCACCGGTCTGCGCGAGGCGCTGCGCGCGTTGCGCCGCTCCCCGCACAACACCCTCGCGATCGGCGACGCCGAGAACGATCACGAACTGCTGCTCGCGGCCGAAGTCGGGGTGGCGGTCGAGTGGGGCAGCCGCGCACTGCAGGCGGTCGCCGACCGCGTCTTGTCCGGGTCCGGTCCCGCAGACATCGCTCCGTTTCTGCGCGAAGTCCTGCACAAGCGCCGAATCCAGCCGGGGGAGGCCGCACGGCGCCGCATTCATCTCGGCATCCGGCGCGGCGGCGAGCCGTTGGCGCTTCCCCCGCGCGACCGGACCATCCTCGTCACGGGCGATTCCTGCTCGGGCAAGTCGTGGGTCGCCGGGCTGATCTGCGAGCAGCTCGTTTTGCAGCACTACTGCGTCTGCATCATCGACCCGGAGGGCGAGTACGCCGCGATCGAGTCGCTTCCGGCCGTGGTCGTCTTCGACTCCAAGCCGGCGCCGCCCGACCTCGACGACATCGAGCGCGCGCTTCGCTACCCGGACGTCAGCGTGGTCGTAGATCTGTCGCCGCTGGGCGCGGAACAAAAAGTCGACTACGCGCGGCGCCTCCTTGAGCGGCTCCAGGAGCTGCGCCGCTCGACCGGCCTGCCGCACCGGATCGTCGTGGACGAGGCGCACTACTTCCTGCACGACGCCGAAGCGGCGGCCGCCCTCGACCTCGACCAGGGCGGTTTCCTGTTCGTCAGCTATCGGCCTTCCCTGATCGATTCCGCCATCGTCGACTCCGCCGACATCGTCGTGGCGACGCGGTTGTCGGAACCCGACGAGGCCGCGGCGCTGCAGGGCCGGTTTCGCGACACGGACGGCGACGGCGAGTGGCGGGAACGTCTTGCGGCGCTCGGCGTCGGCGAGGCTGCGCTTTTGCCGGGGCCCGCGGAGTTCGGTGGGCAACTCGTGCCGTTCTCCGTCTCACGACGCCTGACGTCGCATGTGCGCCACCGCGACAAGTACCGAACCGTCCCCGTATCGCTCGACCACGCGTTCGTGTTTCGCGGTGCCGGCCGTGTGCCACGCACCGCCCGGACCCTGGAGGAGTTCATCACGGAGCTCGGCGAGCACCCGGTCTTCGGTGGGCACCTGAGGGCCCACGACTTCTCGCGCTGGCTGCGTGGCGTGTTTGCCGACCGCGCGCTCGCCACACGCATCGAGGCGATCGAACGCGAGTGGGTGCGGAACCCGGACGCGCGGGTGCACGAGCGCATCGTCGCGGAGATCCGCGATCGATATCCTGAAGACTCGGATGAGTAGGATTCGCAAATGGGGGGGCGGGGGCAACGGGCGTCCCCCGCCCCCCTCAGTTTGCGTTTCTCAAGGACGCTTCAAGTGTGGTTTTCTCCCGACCCGATGTGCGTGAGGACATCGTCGATCGAGTCGGTGACGATCAGGCGGTCGAAGTCGCTCTGCTCGATCGTGCCCTGCGCGATCATGCGATCCCGCAGGAAATCGAGCATCGGGGTCCAGAACGCCCGGTCCACTAGGATGATCGGGAAGCGTTCGATCTTGCCGGTCTGGATGAGCGTCGCGGTTTCAAAGATCTCGTCCAGCGTGCCGAAGCCGCCCGGGAGCGCGATGAACGCGCTCGAGTACTTCACAAGCATCACCTTGCGGACGAAGAAGTAGCGAAACGTGATCCACGAATCGAGGTACGGGTTCGGTTTCTGTTCCCTGGGCAACTCGATGTTGCAGCCGAGCGACAGGCCGCCGGCCTCTTTCGCGCCGCGGTTTGCCGCTTCCATGATGCCCGGTCCGCCGCCGGTCATGACCGTCAAGCCCGCACCGGCGAGGGCGGTGCCGAGCGCGCGCGCCTGGGTGTAGGACGGGTCGGTGTCGGTGAACCGCGCCGAGCCGAAGACCGTCACGCAGGGGCCGACGCGCCGGAACTTTCGATAGCCGCGGAGCAGCTCCCGGAAGATGCCGAACGCCCGCCATATCTCCGTGATCCCGCGGGACCGGCCTTCCAGCAGGCGTTGTTCGTGCTCGGTGCGGGGTTGCTTGCCCCACTCGGGTTCGCGCCCGGTAGCGGGGGGCGGCGTTTGTCCGGCGGCCATTGGCCCGCATTATTCACGACCATGCGGGTTCTGGCCGGTCCATATCGCCGATCCCAGACAGCGGAGTCACGGGTCTCGCGTACGCATCGGGTCGATACTCCGCGTGGCCATGGATAATGCGGGCGCGGTAGAGTACCGGCGATGAAGATCGATCTCACACAAAAGAGCGTGCTCGTCACCGGCGGCAGCTCGGGTATCGGCAAGGCGATCGCGCAGCGCGCGGTCGAGGCCGGGGCCAAGGTGGCGATCACCGGGCGTCGCGCGGCGGTCTGCGAGGCCGCGGCAGCCGAGATCGGCGCGCTCGCGCTGGCCGGGGACGCGCGGGACGGCGACGCCTGCCGCGCCGCGGTTGCGGCATGCGTGGAGCGCTTCGGTGGACTAACCACGCTCGTGAACAGCGCCGGCGTGATCGGCGGCGGCGGCACGGCGGACACCGATGCCGACGAGTGGGCGCGGATCGTGTCGATCAACCTCGACGGCACCGTCGAGATGTGCCGCGCTGCACTCGAACCGCTCAAGCAGGCGGGCGAAGGAGGCGCGATCGTCAACCTGTCGTCGGTGTGTGGCACGCGCCCGTTCGCCCAGGTCACGGCGTACTGCGTCGCGAAGGCGGCCGTCGACATGTACACGCAGTGCCTCGCGCTCGAACTCGCGGAGCACAAGGTGCGGGTCAACGCGATCGCCCCCGGCGTGGTCCAAACGAACCTGCATACGGTCACGAACGCGGTCGAAGATTACGACGCATTCCTGGCGCGCAGCAAGGAGACGCACCCGCTCGGCTCGGTCGGCCAACCCGACGACGCCGCCTGGATGGCGTTGTACCTGATGTCGGACCAGGCCCGCTGGGTCACCGGCGGCGTATTCCCCCTGGACGGCGGCCGCGCCTGTTTGAGCGCCCGGTAGTCGGCGTGGGGCAGGGGGGCCCGGGGGCCACGATCGGTTTCGGGTTACACTGCTCGTTCCTGCCTGGCGGCCCCTTCAGGATCCGGGGTCACGATGACAAACACGTTTGCCTTTCTCATCGCTGCGGCGCTTGTTACCGCGGGATGCGGCAGCGACCATGAGACCGGCGCCGCGACGAGTTCGGCGAATGCTCCCAAGTCGACAGATTGGCCTGAGGCCGGGGATCCCTACTCGGTTGCGGGCCGGGTCACCGACAGTACGGGACATCCGCTTGCCGGGGTCAAGATTCATTTGGGCCAGGTCAACGGTTGCCTGATTCAGGGTCCGGGCGGCGAAGCGACCACGGGCTCTGACGGTGGGTTCCGAATCGATGGCCTCGCCCGTGCGGGCTGTCACGTGTGGATTGCGATGGATGGCTACGCCCGCTTCCGTGGAGATGTTCCTCCGGGAGAAGGAGCGATGTCCGTTACGCTCCACCGACCGGGTTTGGTCGAGGGGGTCGTCGTGGGCCCCGCCGGCACACCGGTGTCCGCGCGTATCGAGAATCGCACGGACGAACTACCGGTGTTCGGCAACTATCCGTCGATCGAGATCGATGCAAGCGGCCGTTTCCGGTACGACGGTTTGCCGCCCGGTCGTTTCCACATCCGCGTGTACACAAACGAGGGCCACGAGGCGGATCTGGAGTTGAATCTCGTGGCGGGGGAGGAGCGTCGCGGTCTTCGCCTGACGCCGGCGTCACCTTGGGACTCGTACGCCCGCATCCGGGTCCGGGACGCGGCCGGCAAACGGGTCGATCCCGCGACGCTGAAGTTCTTTTGCTCCGACCTCCGCCCGCATGTCGTGCCGGATGGGGACGGGCTGTTGCTCGCCTACCGCCATGATCCGGGCACGCCGGCGACCGTGCGCATTTGGAGGAACGAGGAGCCCGTTGCGAGCGCCTTCCTGAAGAGCGCCTCGTTACCTATTGCCGCGTCCACAGACATCGTCTTGCAACGGCCGGTCCATGTCCGGTTCGAAGCAGATCCTCCCGCCGAGGGCGGCACGATCGATGCGTCCATCTGGTTCGGGGATTGGGAGCTCGAAGGTCCGCTCGAGCGCCTGTCGCCCTCGTGCGTCTACGACATCTCGGTTTGTGCGCGGGGCCGGATGACTTGGACCCGTTTCGACTGGCGCCCGCCCGCTCGGGACGGCGTTGTGAGCGTCCCGTTACCGGCGCGAGCGACCGAAGACGCGGACGGCGAGCGCAAGTCCACGGCCGTCGATCGCGAGCCGCGCCGCGTGCGGGGCAGGGTGCTCGACGAGTCGGGAGACCCAGTCGGCGGAGCCAGAATCTCGTTTCTTCGCGCGCGCCGCGCGGGCAAGGATCCCCTCGATTGTGAGGATTGCCGTGACGCCTACGCCGAGACATACTCGCATGCGGACGGTCGGTTCGGATTCAGGGTGCCTGGAGCCGCTGGGTTCCTGTTCGTTCAAAAGAGTGGGTTCGGAATCACACCCGTCCAATGGGACGGTCGAGCTTCACGCGTTGATGTCACCTTGCCGCGACCCGCGTTGCTGAGCGTGACCGGTGAACGCGGACCGGCTCGCGATGACGTCTTGTGGATCTGCGCGATTCGCTGGCCCCGGATTCATCCCACCGCGGTCTGGTTGACCGATTGGCTGCCTCTCGAATTGGAGGTTGCTCCCGGTCTGGTCGAGGTGACCGGCCGTTTCAAGCCGTACAAGATCACCGAACTCTTGCGACCCGAGCATATCGGCGAGCGCGTGCGCTCGGTCAGGTGTGCGCAAGGCAAGACCACCGAAGTAGCTTTCCGACGTTAAAAAAACCCGGTCGGCGCGGGGCCGACCGGGTGGATCGATTGGTCTCGAACGGTTCGACGGCGAGCGCTAGTCGCCGTCGTCGTCCTCGTCATCATCCTCGTCTTCTTCTTCGACTTCGAGGACCTTGCCGTTCGCATCGACTTCGACTTCGTATTCCTTGCTGTTGGCTTCGCCTTCGAGAGTGTAGATGGTCTTGCCGTCTTCCACTTCGGTTACGGCCTCTTCGATCTCCAGGCCCGGGACCGCCTTGCGTGCGGCGGCGAGAACCTTGTCGGGAACCTGGTCCAGTGCGATTTCGGTTTCGTCGTCCTCGTCGTCGCGGTGGCCGCCCGTGGTCAGGCAACCCGTGATCACGAGCAGCGACAAGAGCGGCAGCCAGTGGATCTGTTTCATGGTCTCTCCTGTGTTTCGTGCCTTTGTGAAGCGCGGCGCAGACATCGCCGTCATGACCTGTCTAGTCGCTGATTCGCTCCGCCGGCTCCTCGCCGGTGAGCGACTCCTCTAGCACGATGCCGATCCCGGGTGCGAAGTATTTGTACTCGAGCGCGCCCGGCTCAAGGGACGTCCATTCGAGAATCTTGTAGCAGTTCTGGTATTCGACGCCGTCCGCCGTCACGGTGACGCCGGTGGCGACGACGATGGCCATGTCTTCGGCCTCGTCCTCGTAGAACTCCTGGTAGTACGACATGCCGACGATGGGCGTCTCCCACATCTGGACGCCGGGGACGGCGCCATCGACGCCCGACTCCCACGAGCCACCGTCGTCGGTCGCGATGAGATTGTCGTCGTCGTCGTACTCGAACTCGGTCGAGTCCTCGCCCATGTACCAGACGCGGCCGGAGTCGTCCTGCGCGTACCAGTCCTCCGTGTCTTCAATCAAAAGGCCGTCCACGAACACGCGGTCACGCACGACGAGGCACTCGACGCCGTTGACCACTCTTGTCGCGGCCTCGACCTCGATCATGATGACCTCGAGGCCGTCCTCGGTGTCCTTTTCGACGGTGTAGGTGGTGCCGAACGCGTGCGGGAAGTACGGGTTCGAGAGGTTCGTGGGATTGGTGAAGACCGCAGCGTCGAAGTCCGCGAGGCTCGAGTCGTTCGTGACGAACTCGCCGATGACGTCGATGGGAGTGTTGTTGTCGAACGGGAGCTTACGCTCGCGCACGACGCCGAGGCCCGGCGCGTAGAACTTGAACTCGACCGACTCGGGCTCGAAACGGTTCCACTCCAGAATCTGGACGCAGTTGTTGTAGACCACCCCGTCTTGGCCCGCGACGGTCACACCCAGCGCGGCAACGTACGCCTGGTCCTCGGCCTCGTCCTCCCAGAACTCCTGGTGATAGGCGAGTCCGACCGTCGGGTTGGCCCACATCTGGATGCCGGGCACAGCGCCCTCGACGCCGGACTCCCAGGAGCCATCATCGTCGGTCGCGATGACGTTGCCGGCGTCGTCGTGCTCGAAGTTGACGACCTCCTCGCCCATGTACCAGACGTTGCCGTCGTCGTCCTGCGCGTACCAGTCCTGCGTGTCCTCGACGAGCAGGTCGTCGATGAATACGCGATCACGCACGATCACACACAGCACGCCATTGACCAGGCGCGTCTCGTCGAGCACGTCGATCACGATAATCTCGGTCTCGTCCTCGCCTTCGTTGACGAACGTCCGCGTCGTCTCGGTCCGCAGCGGCCAGTACTGGTTGGTGATGGTCGTCGGGTTGCTGAACGTCGCCGCGCCGAAGTTCGGCACGCTGCTCGCGACCGGGTCGAACCAGCCGCGCAGTTCGCCGCGATCGGAGCCGTCCGTCTTCTGCTCGACCACGAGGCCCACGCCGCGGGCGTAGAACTTGAACTCCTCGGTGCCCGGATCCAGCGGATTCGTGTCGCGCGTCTGAAGGCAGAGGTGGCTCGAGCCGTCGGAGAGCGTGACGCGCACGTCGAGGGCGACGATCTCGCCCCGGTCCTCGGCCTCGCCGGGACGGTTCTCCTGCGCGTACTTGTCGCCGACGATGAGCGTCGCCTTCATGACGATGCCGGGCAGGGCGCCGTCGATGCCGGCTTCCCAGGAGCCCTCGTTGTCGGTTCCGATGAGGTTGTCGTCGTCGTCATACTCGAAGTTCGTGACCTCCTCGCCCATGTACCAGACGTTTCCGTCCTTGTCCTGGGCGTACCAGTCCTCCGTGTCCTCGAGCAGGAGATCGCCGAGATATACGCGGTCGCGCACAACGGCGCACTCGACGCCCGCGACGAGACGCGTCCTCTCCAGGATCTCGATGACGATCGTCTCGGTGCCGTCCTCGGAGTCCGCGGTGTAGATGTGGACGGAGCCCGGCGCGAGCGGGAAGTACGGGTTGCCGACGATTGCCGATGCAGCGGCGAACAGCACGACGCTGAACGCGGGTTCCGCGGGATCGCCCGTTTTCTTGGAGCTGTTGCAGCCGCCGAGCAGCAGCCCCGCTGCGGCGAGCAGCGTCAGGAGTCGAAGTTGAAAAAAGCGGGTCATGCCAAGTGTCCTTTCCGGCGTGTTGTTGTCTACCGAAAGGACAGGGTAGGAGCCGCGACTTAGCCCCGGCTGAGCGCGCGCTTGTTTCTCGCTTGGGTTCGACGCAACTCAGCGCTGCTCGACTCGGCGCTGCTCGACGAGCATCAGGTCGATGCGTCCATCGACGCTTTGTTCCGAGACGAGCCCGACGCTCGGCGCGTAGATGATGATGTCGGTGTCATCGGGATCGTCGGGGTTTTCGACGAGTTCGGCACCGAGTTGAAAAACGCCGGCGGGAACCACGATCGCCACGGACAGGGAGCGCACGATGAACACGTCCGACACGGCTCCGCTCTCGCCGAAGAACACGTCGCCGATCTGCGGACTGGCGCCGAGGTAGATCCACGGCTCCGCGCCGTTGTCGCCAACGCGCCACGAGTCGTCTTCCATCACGAACAGACCGGCGTCGTCGCGCTCGAACGTGTGCTCGCCGAATTTCCAGAGGTTGCCCGACTCATCGAGCGCGAACCACTCGGTGGTGACCTCCGCGAGCTCGCCGTCGAGGTACACCTCCTGGTACACCGCCGTGCACGCGACACCGTCGATCGTCTCGCGCGCCCGCAGAACCGTCACGTCGTCGCGACGGTGCCGGCCCTCGCTGTCGCCCTCGTAGACCCGAAACAGGCCGGGCGTCAGAGGGAACAGGGGGTGATCGCCGGACTCGATAAACAAGGGGGGGGCGGGGGCGGGCGCTTCGGTTGGCGCCGGATCGGGCGCCGTCGTCGTCGTCGTGGCGGGCGGGTTGCCCGGAAGTGCCGTTTCAACCGAGGACTCGATGTCGTCGCTTTTTCGGACGCAGCCGACGAGTCCAAGGACCAACGGGAGTAAAACGAGAACGCACCTCACGCGTACCTCCTTGAGCCTTCCTGAAGCTTGCCTGACGAACCTTAGGATTCGCTTAGCTTACTTCCTTTTGCAGGCGCAGCCCATTCAGGCCGACCCGAAACGTCCCGCCCTGGGCCTGTTGGAACCGAAGTTCCAAACCCAACAGTTGCGCGACGGCGGCGACGACCGAGAGTCCGAGCCCCGCGTGCGCCGAGTCCGCGCGAGCCTCGTCCTGGCGCCAAAACGGCTCCGCGAGCTTGTCCAGATCGCCGGGACTCATCGGCTCGGCCTCGTTTTCGACCTCGAGCCCCAAGACATCGCCGTCCGTTCCTGCCACGCAGCGGATTTCCGTTCCCCGGCGGGCGTAGCTGACGGCGTTGCCGAACAGGTTGTCGAGGACGATGCCCAGCTTGCCCGGATCGGACTCCACGACTGTCCGTCTGGAATCCGGTGCCCGTTTGGAACTCGGCGGCGCCCCGGAGAGATCGATCCGGAGGGACAGCCCGCGTTCGAGCGCGCGGTCGGCGACGCGAGCCCACGCGGCCTCGACGACCTCGGCGAGATCGGTCGCGGAGGTCTCGATGCGCTCGACGCCGGCGTGGCAGCGGGCGAGGAGCAGAAGGTCTGCGATGACGTGTTCCATGCGGCCCGCGATCGCGCCGACGTCATCGAAAAAGCCCGCGACGGCTTCCTTGTCGTCGGGCCATCTTGCGCCGACTTCGGCGAGGGAACGCAGCTCGGCGATGGGGGTGCGCAGTTCGTGCGCGACGTTGCCGGTGAAGCGGCGTTCGCGATCGAACGAGTCCTGGAGTCGCGCGAGGAGTCCATTCAGCTGGCCGACGATCGGGGCGAGCTCAACCGGCGTCTGCGGGAGCGCGATGCGTGCGTCGAGGCTGTCGGCGTCGAGCGTTTCGACCTGTTGCGCGATGCGATCCAGGGGCCGCAGACCCGCGGCCAGCGCACTCCACACGAGCACGGCGGACAGGAGCAGGGCTGCTGCGGCCACGGCCGCGATGCCGAATCCGAGCCTGGACAGAAGGCCGTCGACGCGTTCGCGGCCGCGCGCCACGGCGAGAAAGACGCGGCGCTGTTCCGGATGCTCCTTGCCCCGCGGCATGAACTCGATCTGGACCATGCGCCCGGCGCGACCGTCGGGAAGCGT
Organism: Planctomycetota bacterium; assembly: GCA_021776735.1. Taxonomy (GTDB): domain Bacteria; phylum Planctomycetota; class PLA2; order PLA2; family PLA2; genus JAJFFH01. The sequence continues at coordinate 196,426 of JAJFFH010000066.1, forward strand.
GATGTCGCTCAGCAAGGGCTCGCCGACCGCGGCGCCGGCCGGTGCGAACGGGAGGTCGGCCTTGAGCTGCTTCGAGCGGACGAGCGGCGTGCCGTCGTCGAGCCAGTACTGGAAATAGTCGGGCTGCTTGTCGCGCTCAAACCCGGGCATCAGGTCGGACGGATAGTCGAGTTCGATGACGCCGTCTTCCTGTTCGGTGAGCGTGACCAGCGCGCGTGCGGTGGCGCGCAGCGCGGTATCGAACTCCTCGTTGACGTGCGTCTCCAGCGCGGAGTAGGCGAACACCCCGGTTGCCGCAATCAACAGGGCCAGGCCCGCGGCGAGCGTGAGGAGGAGGCGGCGGCGCATGGAGGATCCGGTCATGGCTTAGTCGATGACGTATCCGTGGCCGCGGCGCGTTCGGATGATCTCCTCGCCGCTCGGCCCGCCCAGCTTCTTGCGCACCTGATGGATCAGCACCTCGACCGCGTTTTCGGAACCGTGCGCCGTTCCCGCGTAGAGGTGGTCGAGCAGCTCCGGCTTGGACACGACCCGCCCGCGCCGCGCGACAAGGTACTCGAGCACCGCGTACTCGTTGCGCGTGAGGTCGATCTCGACGCCACTGCGCGCGACGGTCCGCCGCGCGGTATCGATCTCGAGCGAGCCGACCGTCTGCACGGGACTCTTCGCACCGTACTGCCGCCGCACAAGCGCCTGCAACCGTGCAACCAATTCCTCGAACGCGAACGGCTTGGTGAGATAGTCGTCGGCACCCACGCGCAGCCCCTCGATGCGCTCGTTGACCTGATCGCGCGCCGATAGGATCAGCACATGCACGCGGCTCCCGCCCTCGCGCAGCTTTTGCAGCACCGTCAAGCCGTCCATTTTCGGCAGCATCAGGTCGAGCACGATGACGTCGTACTTCCCATGCCGCGCGTACGCGAGCCCCTCTTCGCCGTCGCCCACGACGTCTACGGCAAAGCCGGACCGGCGCAAACCGGTCTGAAGCGAGCGTTGCAGCCGCTCGGAGTCCTCGACGACGAGCACTTTCACGAACCCCATTTTGCAACGAATCCTTAGGGGCTCCTTAGCAAAAACAGCAAACGGACGGCGATGTCCCGCGACGAGGCGCCGTGCACACGACTTCCGCAACCCCGCAGCGAAAGAGCCCGAATGGCGTAAGCAAGCCCTAAGCATCGCGCCCTAGGCTTCCGAACGAGCGACCTGGTTTTTCCAGCGTCTCTCGCAACCTCCAGGGCGGTCCGTGCTCCAGCTCCCGAACGCTCCTCCGACCGGGCCGCCCACTTTTTTCATCGCCGTCCGCTCGCTATCGTTCGAGATCGTGTCGGGGACAAGACGATGCGGGCGCGGTGTCCGCCTTCGGCGATGCACTGGCTTGGCCGGCGGCTCGCCGGCGAACCGGAACTGGAAAACGATCACGCGACGAGTAGGCGACAGGGCCTCGCCGTCCGTCCTCTGGGGCAGGGGGGCGCGGCGGCGGGGACGTTCGAACAAGAAGGGGCGGAAGCGCTCGGACTTCGCCGAGTCGCTTCCGCCGGGTTGCAGTGAAGCGAAGCGGGCGCGCGCCTACTCCTTGCGTCGCTTGTACGTCATGACGCCGTGCTTTTGCTTTGTACCGTCGTCGAGCACCCCGCCCATCTCGTAGGTATAGGTGTCGGCGTCGATCCACGTGGTGATGCCGTACGTGTTCTTGATCTTGCCGGTCGTGGGCTCCGGCGCCTTGCCGGTGTAGTGCACGGCCCCGTTTTTCTCCTTGCCGCGCCCGACGTATGTGTAGGGGCTGCCGCTGTCGATCCAGATCGACACGAACTCCTTGTTGAGCGTGTCGAAGCCGAGCGTGAGTCGGGCGTTCCAGGGCTTGTTCATGAACGTCGAGTCAAACGTCTGCTCGAAGAAGCGGCCGTTCATGATCATCTTGCCCTTCGCAACGCCGGTGCCTTTCATCGGCATTGGCCGCGTGAACTCGTACGTGCAGTCGAACGTGCCGGCGCCCCTCGCCAGGTCCTTGTGCTCCTGGGTCGGTTGCATCCACGCCGGCATCTGCATGGCCGGCTTGGCACCCGGAGGCTTGTCGTCGGCCACGGCGTAGCTCACGAACGCTCCGGCGCCGAGCATGAGCACCAGCGCGCCCGCGATCCATCGGTTCTTGTTCATCGGAAATCTCCTTCGGTTTGTCCCGTGTGGGGAGTCTAGTTCTTCTTGGGTGGTGCGAGGCGCCTCAGGCGGCCTGCGCCAGAAAATCGTCCAGCTTGCCGAAGGCTGCCGTCCAGCCTGTGCGGATGATCTCGCGCAGTTCGATGTCGCCTTCGACCTTCATGTCAGGGATGCCCGTGTGCGTTAGTTGCACCAAGGTGCCGCCCTCGACCTCGGAGAAATCGACCGCCACGACCATGTTTGTGCTGGGCATGCTGGCGTCGGGGCCGCCCGGGATCGCGGACGAATAGGCCAGCCGCGCGGGCGGGTCGTACTCGGTCAACGTGGCGAATCCCGGCACCTCCATGCCATGGATCGTCATGTGATGGTTGTACCTGCCGCCGACCTTGGGCTCGATCTCCGAGCGCACGTTCGTGCAGTCGCCGCAACCCCACCACTGCTGGACCTTGCTCGTCTCGACCCACGCCTCAAACACCGCTTCGCGCGGCGCGTCATACGTGCGCGTGACGACCAGATTGCCGTCCTGAAACTTCACTTCCGTACTCATCGCTTGTCTTGCTCCTTTGCTTTTGTTCGCGACCTGGTTCTCGCCTCGTCCGCGCGCGCCTTCAGATAGGCATCGACCGCGTCGAACTGTTGCTTCCAGAACCGGGCGTAGCGCCCGATCCAGGTACTCGCCTCCTCGATCGGCCGCGGATCGACCCGAATCCGGTGCTCGCGTCCCTGGCGCGTGCGCCGGATCAGTCCCGCCCGCTCGAGCACCCGCAGATGCTTCGACACCGCCGGCTGCGACATGTCATACGGCTCCCCGAGCGTTCCAACGTTGGTCTCGCCGGCGGCAAGCTGTTCAAGCATGCCCCGCCGAGTCGCGTCCGAAAGCGCCGAAAACACAAGATCAAGCCGGTTCTGATTCATAACCGAATGGTTATATAACTGCCCGGGGTGGAACTGTCAACCCTTCGCACGGAAAGCAAACGGACGGCGATGGTTTTTGATCCCGTCCGGGAGCGGACATCCAATCTGCGGGGTTTGGTCTATGTAGCACTTCCGCTGGCGCGTTCCCGGGCGCGACATGTTCGAGATTCGATGTCGTCGGTCGCCGCGCGGGCGCACTCAATAGGTTGGGCATGAGCACGACCGATGACGCCGCGACGATGGTCTGTGGGCGCGTCGCGGGCGGCCCCGTTGACGCCGTGTTCGTCAACGGTCATTCGGCACGCTCGGAAGACGGCTACCGGAACTGGGTATGCGAAGTACCGCTCGACCCGGGATTCAATGACATCGCGATCGAGTGCATCGAGTCCGGCGGCGGCCGCATCGTGGAGGACGGGCCCCGTGTCTATCGCGGCGACACGAGGCTCGGGGCGCCGACCGACGCCGTCGCCTACGCCGGAGGCATCGCCGTCCTCGACTTGAGGTCCGATTCGATCCGCGCCTACGACATCGACAGCGGGGCCGGCACCGTGATCTCGGGTCAAGGCGTCGGAAGCGGCGTCGAGTTCTCCGATCCGGCGCTCATGGCCGTAAGTCCGGACGAGCGCACCGCCGTCGTGTTCGACCGCAAGGAATGCCGCGTCATCGAGGTTGATCTGGCGACGGGCGATCGCACGCTGATCAGCGAAACCACGGTCTCCGGCCCCGATGTCGTCGTGCGAGGTTCCCTATCGACCGACGGGGCCTACGCGTATCTCATGGACCGCCGCAGCCTCGTGGGTGTCAAACTCTGGAACGGCCATCGCGAGACGGTGTGGCGGGCGCTGCCGCCGCCGTGTTCCACGGGCACGATCGGCATCGGCGCCGTGGCCGGCGTCGCCCTCGATCCCGTGACGTCGAAGTTCGTCGTGGCGGACAGCGAGGCCGACCAGCTCATGACCATTTCCGCAACCGGTCAGCACGAACTCGTCTCGGCCGCGAGCCCCGGCGCCTCCATAGCCCGCAGCCACCTGATCGCCGTCACGCCACGGCGCTCCGCGGTCGTCGTCGGGACCGAACCCGACACGCTCCTCGAGATCGACCTGCGAAACGGCGTGCGGAGGGTGATTCGGATCACGCCGAACGCGATTCAGGCGCCGGCGTCGATCGCCAGCATCGCCGACCACGTTGTTGTGACCGAACCGACGCGGGGGCTCGTGCACCGCGTCGAACTTGCGACAGGAAAGGTCGAGACCGTCTTGTCGGACGAGCTGGCGGGCGGGGTCCGCGTGCGCGAGCTCGCCCCGACGATCGCGGTGGACGGCGGTGGCGCGCTGGTCGTGGAGCGGTCGACGGCGACGGTCGTGGGTGTGAACTACGAGACCGGTCGGCGCGACCGGATCACCCGTGCTGCGGTGGGATTCGAAGGGTCGGCACCCCCGCTCGTGGAGGTCATCGACGGCGCGGAACAGGCCATCCTGCTGGGGCCCGGTGGAGGCATCGTGCGCGTCGATCTGGATGACGGGACATCGTCTACTCTCGGCGGCGGGTCGATCCACCGGCCAGCGGCCGTGCGCGTGGACGAGACGCACAACCGCGGCATCGTGCTGGACACGTTCGCTTCGACGGGCTCGATCGTCTCGATCGACCTGGACACCGGCGCGCACGAGGTTCTGGCCACGGCTCCGCCCGGTCCGCGCGTTTTCGACTTCGGCGATACGGGCGGCCTGGCCCTGTGCCCGGACGGCGACACGGCGTACATCGCGCGGCCCGACGCCGTGCTCGAGAAAATCGATCTCGCGACCGGGGCGAGAACCGCGGTCCAGGTCGTCGGCCCGCGTTTGATCGCGCCGACGGATGCCGTCTACGATCCCGTGGGTCGCTGCGTGCTGGTGCTCGACGAGGGGCGCCACGAGATCGTCGCGGTCGATCCGTTGACCGGCGAGAGTCGCACGGTCTCTGGTCCGGGACGCGGAGGAGGCCCGGCGTTCGAGACCCCCAGAAGCATCGCCGTCGATCCGTTACGCAACGTCGCGCACGTCATCGACGGAAACCGTGTCTTGGCGATCGAGCTGGAGACCGGGACGCGCGTGCTAACGGTTCGGTAAGCCCCAACGAACGAAAGCAGACGAACGGCCGTATTTTTCGAGGACACTCGGAGACATCGCCGTCCGTTTGCCTAGGTCCGGGTTGCTTCGGGTTCAACGTGCCAAAAAAAGCACGTCGGTGACGGTGCCGAGGTAGTCGTCCTTCCACTCGACGTGTTCGCTGGTTGCGTGCGCGTACACCTCGGCGAGCACCGCCGCGAAGTCCTGGTCCTCGCCTGCGGACCAGACCGCGAGCACGCCGCCGGGCTTGAGCTGGCGCGCGACCCTTCGCTGACCGTCGACGGTGTAGAACGGCGCGCTCGACTCGTCCAGGCGTTCCTTCGGCGTGTGATCCACGTCGATCAGGATCACGTCGTAGGCGTTGTCGGCGGCGCCGAGAAGATCGGCGTAGACGTCGCTTTCGACGCCGGTGAGGCGCGGGTCGTTGTTCAGCGCCGCGGAAAGCGGCAGATGACCGGCGCGCAGCCAGTGAAACAGCGTCGGGATACGGTCGGTGACCTGGACGTTTGCCACGCGCGGATCCGCGAGCGCCGCATGCGCGGTGTAGCCGAGGCCCAGGCCGCCCACGAGGACGGAGAGATCGGCGGCGCCCTCAGCGCCCTCGTGAGGACCCTCGCGAGGATTCCTGTGCAGGGCGAGCGCGCGCGTGGCCAATGCGATTTCGGACACGGTATTCCGGCTGCTCATGAGCAGCTCGCCGTTTATGAGCACCTCGGTGACGAGCTCGGTCCCCGAAACGATCGGTACGGAGCGTCGGCGCAGGTCGAACACCCCGATCGGGGTGTTCACCCAGGCGATGGCTTGAAACGATTTCTCCAAGACGCGGAGGATACACTCCCGGCGTCGTGGTCCGCCTATCGATATCCGAGCCATCGGCGGGACACGGGAATCCGGCGTGCCGGTCCAACCGCGGAACTTTTTTTTGGAACGCCCGCGATTAAACCTAGACCGAACGATCTATGTGTGCGAGACTTCCGTCATGGCCCGAGGACCGGACAAACAATTCGACCCTGAGGAAGTCCTGAGAGAGGCCATGTGCCTCTTTTGGGCGAAGGGATACGCGGCGACCGGTCTGGCCGAGTTGCAAAGTGCGATGGGCATCGGCCGGAAGAGCCTGTACGACACGTTCGGCAACAAGAGGCAGCTGTTCCTCAAGGCGCTGCAGCTTTACTCGGAAACCGTCGCGAGCCGGGTCGTGACGGAACTTGGCCGGAAGGGGTCCGCGCTCGGAAACGTCCGGCGCTTGCTACGCAAACTCCAACGGGAGCATTCGCAACCGCAAAGCACGGGCTGCCTCTTGGGCGTAAGCATGGCGCAGTTCCGCACGGCGGATCCGGAGATGGCCGCGGTGCTTCGCCTTCACCTGAGCCATGTGGAGGAGGCGTACTACGGGGCGTTCAAGCGAGCCCGGGCCGCGGGCGAGTTGGGCAGCACGACAAACCTCCGTGATCTTGCCCGGTTGTACATGGCGATCCATCAGGGGCTGGCCTTGATCGGACGGGTGCAAGACGTGCCGGCCGTGCCGCGGAGCATTGTGAGTGCGGCGCTCGCGATCCTGGAAAGTGCCTAGTTTTTTTTGTCCAAACATAGACCGATCGGTCAATAAAAAAGGAGACCTCATGAACAAGCTGCAAGACAAGATCGCAGTCATCACCGGAGGCAGTAGCGGTATCGGATTCGCTACGGCCAAGAGATTCGTCGCCGAGGGTGCGGAGGTCGTCATTACGGGCCGTGACGAGAAGGCCCTGGATGCGGCCGTCGCGCAACTGGAGAGCCGGGCAACGGGCATCCGTGGCGATGTCTCCAGCCGCGAGCATCTGGAGTTGCTGTTCGCCCAGGTGCGTGAGCGGTTCGGGCGGGTGGACGTGCTCTTCGCGAACGCGGGGATCGCGCCCTTCGCACCGGTCGAAGCTGTCACGGAGGAGCAGTTCGACACCCTGTTCGACATCAACGTTCGAGGTGTTTTCTTCACGGTTCAAGAGGCCCTGCCGCTGCTGTCCCGCGGCGCGTCGGTCATTCTCACCGCCTCGGTCGTCGCGCAGTCGGGCTTCCCGGGCACCAGCGTCTATTCCGCGACGAAGGCCGCCGTTCGGTCGTTTGGCCGCACGCTGGCCGCCGAACTCTCCCCGCGGGGGATCCGCGTCAACGTGGTCAGCCCTGGACTCATCGAGACCCCGTTTTGGGGCAAGGTCGGTCTGAGCAAGGACGACGTCGCCGCGTTCGGAGAGCAGGTCGTACGACGGACGCCGCTCGGTCGTCCGGGCAAGCCCGAGGAGATCGCCGCAGCCGTGGCGTTTCTCGCTTCCGACGATGCCAACTATTTCGCCGGCGCCGATGTCGTCGCCGACGGTGGACTGATTCACGTCTAGATGCATTCGCTCGATGCGAAAAAGGACTTGCGATGAAGAACTTCACGATTCACACGAACGAGACGGCCCCGGAGGGGTCGAAGCAGGCACTGGAGAACGCGCGCAACGCGTACGGCTTTTTGCCGGGGCTTCTCGGGGTGCTTGCCGAGGCGCCGAAGGCGCTTGAGGCGTATCAGGTCCTCGGTGGACTGATCAAGGAGACCAGTCTCACGACCACGGAGCAGCATGTTGTGTTGCTCGCCGTCAACTACGAGAACAACTGCGGCTACTGCATGCCGGCGCACACCGGCCTCGCGAAGCTCGACAAGGTCTCGGACGACGTGATCGAAGCACTGCGCAGCGGCACGCCGATCTCCGACGCCAGACTCCAGGCCCTGCGCGTGTTCACGACCATGATCGTACAGAAGCGTGGTTGGGTCTCGGACGAGGACACAAGCGCGTTTCTCGGCGCCGGGTTCAAGAAGCAGCAGATTCTGGAGGTCATCCTCGGTGTGTCCTTCAAGGTGATCTCGAACTACACGAACCACGTGGCCGATACGCCGGTGGATGCCGTGTTCAAGAAGTTCGCCTGGGAAAAACCCGCGCAGGCCGAGGCGGTGGCCCGTGCATAGCGGAGCTACCGACGTCGGTGACTACGACATGATCACCCAAGTCGTGCAGCGGTACATCGCGGGCGCCCGGTCCGGCCGGGGCGAGGTGATGAAGATCGCTTTCCGCGAGGACGCGACAATCTTCGGTCACGTCGGGGGCGATCTGTTCGCCGGGCCCATTCAGTCGTTGTTCTCGTGGAACGATGAGAACGGACCCGCGCCGGGGTTGCGGGCGCAGATCGCCGACATCGACCTCGTCGGGACCGTAGCAACCGTCCGGCTCGAACTCGACAACTGGACCGACCTTCGATTCACCGACCTGTTCACGCTGATCAAGATCGACGGCGAGTGGCGGATCACGAACAAGGTCTTCCACCTGCACACCTGACGGTGCGCGGCGCGCCGACCTCTCTGACCTACCTTTTGACTCTCGCGGGCTTTCGACTCTCGCGGGGTGGGCGGCCCTCCTGGTCGCCTGCCCCCACGCACTCAGCCAAAGGGGGAACACCATGCCGCACTCCGCGTCCATCACTCGGGCGACTCCAACAGCAGGATCGGGGGCACCGGCGGCGCGGTTCCTCGGGCGGTTTCCGGCCCGCCATCGACACGCGGCGACCACGGCCCCCGGTTCGGCATTCCGGATGACGTCAAGCAAGGCGATCACGGCGTCTTCACCGAGCTCCCGAACCGCGTCGAACGCCGCGCCGGAGACATCGCCGTCCGTACGCTGTAGTGCGTCGAGTGCCGCCCAACCCGGTCCGAGATATTCGTCGTCGCGAAGTGTGGCCAGGTCTCGATCCGTGGCGGCCCGGTCGAACGTTTCCGGCCTCATCCTCGATGGCCTTGCTGAGCCAGTCCGTGAAGTGCAGAAAGATGACTGGCGCACAACGAACCCGAGCGCTTCCAGGCCCCGCTTCACTGTGTCGGAGTGCCGGGCCGCTGTGCCAGTCGTAGAGCATCTGAGCGGCCCGTTCTGCGAAGACCGCGCCCCAGTCGGTGTTCTGCAAGAACTGGGCGGCTCTGTGGCTGGAAAGCTGCTCGCGCGGTGCGCACACACGGCCTCAAGACCACACGGGGATTCGCGCTGCCTGAGAAGCGGCCGGCGACGGGCCCGAGCGAAAGGTCCGTGTCTTGGCGGGTCGTCGCGACGGCGAAGGCGATCTCGAGAGCGTTCGCGGCGCGCGTGGTCACGCGGTCTCGATCCGAAGCCGCGCCCACATCGCGCCTTCGAACGTGTCCTCGACCGGGCGGTGGAGCAAGTCGGCGGAATCGATGCGGACCAGTTCCCAGTCGTTTTCCGGCACGAATGCGTAGTGGACGCCGCCGAAGTTGTCAGCCACGAGCCAGACGGGCCCGACGTCGCGCGCGGATTCGTCGTCGAAGACGTTGTCCGGCGTCAGTGGCTCGCCGTAGACCATGAGCCAGCCGTCGCCGAGTGCGCCCCACCCCACCTGTTCCAGGAACTCAAGGTAGTCCTCCGGAATGCCGGGAAAGTGGGTGCGGAGCTCCCCGACCTCGTCGGGCGGTATGGGTTCCGAGTCCTCGCGGACGCCGAGTTGGGTCAGCTCCCGAATGAATGCTGCGTATCGGTCCATGTCGTCTCTTTCCTATCCTACCGAGGAAACAACTCGTTGCCGATCGAGCCGGTGCCCTCTCATCTAGGCGACTCTGTAGCAGTGCTTTTGGATCCGAGATGCGACCGGGAGTCTCTGAATCGCGGCGTGACCCGCACTGACCGCCAAGCGGGACTAGGCGGATTCTCTCACCGGCCGAGGCGACTCGGTGAAGCGACGAGTACGGGGACATCCTCGTCGCGCACGGCGCCAACCAGAAGCGAGTCTTTTTTGACCCGCGGTCCCAGCGGGCCCTTGCAATTACGCCGGTCGACTCAGAACCGATCCCATTCGGTCTTGCGCTCATGCGAGCCCGCTGGTTTTTCGGCGAGGCCCGGAGGCAGCGTCTGGAGTTCCGACTTGCTGAGACTGGCCAGAACATTCACACAATGCGCATGCAGGGCCATCGACGTTGGTTCGTCCGCACGATCGCCTGGCTGCAGTGCTGGGCCGCGCTCGCCGGCGCCACTTGTCGCAGCTTAGCTAGCATCCGCGGCCTCGTCGCCCGCGCTATCGGCTGGCGTCGATAGGCCCGCGACGCCGTCGGGACTCCAAAGGTCCCGGAAGAAGCCGAGAGTCCTCTCACAGCTCGGACACGTGGCGCTTCGGAGCGCCTGCAGTAGAGACAGCGTCGCCGCGCTCGCCGAGGACGAGAAGCCGGAGCCTCCGCCGTGCCCCAGTATCGCGAACACTGCGGCCGCGGCGTTCCGCGACACGCAGCGAGGTTGGCGGAAGGAGATCTCAGATGCGACGAAGAGTCTCCGTAGCCTTACTCGGTCCAGCACAGAGATAGCTACCCGCCGCGGGTAACGTCGCGGCCGTGGCGGCGCGCGGCTACCGCACGGGCGCGACGTGCAACCGACGGATCACGGGAAGCTCACGCGCGACGATTCGAGGTCCGGCTTTATCGACGTACCAGAGCGTGCGCCCGGCTCCGTGGAATACCACCTCGGGTAGCTCCGGATCCGCGGCCAGGGCGTGTACGCCGTGGCCGGGTTCCCCGACCTTCGCAGGCAACCGTTGCCAGCTCGCGCCGTGGTCGCGCGACCGCCACAGCACCGCCGCCGCGCCGCGAAGCGCTGCGTGGAGCGTTCCTTTCGGGCCGCGACACAGCCCCGTCGCATAGCCCGCGACGAGCGGCTTCGACCACGTGTTCTCCTTGCGCGTGTACAAACCGCCACCCGTCGCCGCCACCAGGTTCCCGTCGCTCGTGAAGAGAACGACGTGAACGTCCCAAAGAGGCGAGATCTGAATCCAAGTCTTTCCGTTGTCGACGGACTCGATCACGCCGCCTTGCTCGATCGCGGCGGCCCAGTGTTTCTTGTTTTTCGGATCGCGCGCGAAGCCCAGAACGTGTGCGTGGTAGGGGGGGCGAACGAACGTCCACCGATCGCGCATCGGTATTGCTTTGATCGAATCGTTGCGCGCCCACCCACCGGTCTTCAGCGACCCTTGCCAGACTTCGGCAGGTTCGCTCCCGACCCATATTCGGCCGTCGTCGAACAGCTGCAGGCTCCACGCCTGGCGAGCACGCGGCCACTCCGCGACAGCCGCCCACGTCTCTCCATCGTCCGCGGAGCGGAACAGCCCCGCGCCGCGCATTCCGAATCCGACTACGAGCGATCCGTCTCTGGGATCCTGGAGAACGCATCGCACGGATTGTCCGGGACGCGCCATCAGCTCCTTCTTCGTCCACTTCGATTTCGGCTCGGTGCTGCCCGTTGCGCGCCAGAGTCCCGCATCGGTGCCGATGAGCACGGATCGCTTTGCGGTTGGACGTTCGTCGCCTTCCGCCGGTGTGGATGAAGCGAAGAGGAGTATGACGAGCAGCGCGGTTGCCGGGTGTAGGATGAGTCGCATGCCGCCATTGTGCGGCGCGGCAACGTGCTCGCGAGTTAAAGAAGGTTACGAATGGCGATTCCCAGTCGAGGCGAGGAAGCCGTAGCGCTTGCGGACGGTGCCGAACGCTTGCGCCGTCACGGAGACTTGCCGCAGGCGCGCGCCTTTCTCGAGCGGGCCGTGGACCTTGTGCCGCGCCACGAGCTGCGCCGCCGCGGGCTCGTTTTCGATCGCCTCGGAGTCGTCCAGCGACAGCTCGGTTGGGCATCGGCGGCGCGGCGCGCGCACGCGATCGCGTTGCGGTGCTTCTCGCGCGCACGTCATGTGCCTGGGCTTGCGGCGGTATACGAAAACCTCGGAATCCTCTCGCGGCACGCGGGTGAGATCGTACTGGCCCGGCGTTACCACCGTCGCGCGTTGGCTCTTGCACGAGACGTCGGAGACCCGGGGCTCGAAGGCAATGCCCGTCTCGGCCTCGCCATGCTCGACCACCATCTCGATCACCTCACGTATGCGCGGAGCCAGTATCGACGTGCCCGTCTGGCGTTCTCGCGGGTGGGTGATGAGCGCGGACTCGCGTTGGTCGCGGCGCGTGTCGCGTTGCTGCTTCAGGAGCGGCATGCTCTTGCTCCCGCACGACGGCGCTTCGATGAAAGCATCCGACGCTGGCGCGCGCTGGGCGATGTCCGTTTCGAGGCGTACACCATGGTGCATCGAGCTGCACTGGAACTCGAAGACGGAGCGGAGGCCGCGGCGATCGGACTTGCCGACGACGCGTTGGATCTCTTGCGCGGCACCGGGGCCCATCTCGCCGGCCGCCGGGCACTTGCGTTGTGTGCGTCGGTGTTCAGCGTCGCCGGGCGTCATCACGAAGCGCAGGCGCTCTTGGTCGAAGCAGACCCCCCGCGCTTTCATGCGACACTGGCCTGCTCCATCGGATGGCATCAGCTTCATGTCGACTACCGAGCCGGCCGTGCGACTTCCGCCGATGTCCGCACCCGGTTGGCTACCGATGCGAACAATCCAGACGAATACACGCGCCTCGCGATCCGACTGACCCGGCGCGCGCTCCCCGCCGGGCTCGCGATCCAGCATGCGGGTCTCTGGTTCCGTTTGCCGGATGGCGGTCACGTCGATCTCGGACGGAGAGGTCCGATCCGTCGCATCCTCGTTTGTCTGGCGCTTCGCCGCGCGAACGCGCCGGGGATCCCTGTGGCGCGGTCGGGTCTTCTTGAGGCCGGTTGGCCCGGGGAGTCCGTGATCCCGTCCGCCGCGGCGCTTCGTCTGCGTGTAGCCGTAAGCACGTTGCGTCGCCTCGGACTCGAGGCGTGTCTGGTGACCCGAGACGAGGGGTATCTTCTCGACCCCGAGATCGACTGCTGGTTCGAGAGCTAGGCCGAGTCGAGTCCGTCGTCTCGTGATTCTCTCGTCTTGGGCCACGGCAACACGCCGACCATCGCGGGACTGGGCGCGGAGGTCGGCTGTGGCTTCGGGCCCAAGTTGAACGTCCTACTCGAAGGCGTCGCCGCTGCGACTCGTCGCGCGACCCTTCTGCCAGATGTTGCCGAACTTGTCCTGAACGCTCGGCCCCCCGGCTCCGGCGGTAGACGCTCGTTCGGATTCCATGTTTCAGGCGGCACGTAGGGTATGGCGGAGGGGCCGGGATTCGAACCCGGGGTACCCCGTGAAGAGTACGCCGGCTTAGCAAGCCGGTGCATTCGACCACTCTGCCACCCCTCCGTGGCGGCCGGTAGTTTAACCCACGCAACGGGTTACGCCAGATCAGGTCCTCTAGATCGTGGGCTTGTCGCGACACGGAGCCACGTTAGCGGCCACGG
>JAJFFH010000067.1 GCA_021776735.1 Planctomycetota bacterium
TGGTTACTTCGCTGCGCTGCTGCCCCATCCGCATCGCGATCGCGAACGGAACGGCAATGACCATCAGCGCCACCAGCGCCGTGATCACCGTCAGCAGAGCTACGCCACGCTGGCGTCCCGACTGGTTCATCGTGTTCTTCACCTGACTTACCTCCGAGAAGCCTCGGGCACCGGCTCACGGCCGGCCCAGAGGCTGTTCTTGAGCTCGAAACGGGCGTCCGTGTCAACCGGACGCACCTTGATCCTTGCCAGACGGCCGCGGTTCAGCGAAGCCGTCAGTACCTTGCGTTTTGCGCTCTTCGAAGAGAACGCGGAGAGGGGCACAGAGACGAGATGGCGGCCCGCGGACACAACTTTAGTCCGCACGGTCACCGCCTCGACCAATGCCGCACCAGAAGCCGCTCGACCCGGCACGACCCCAGTCCGACCCGGCACAACCCGAGTCCGACCCGGCACGACACGGGTGACCTCGAACGCGGTGGCGCGATCGACATCCACCTGCAAAACGAGAAAACGCGCCTGCGCGGATTCGCCGGCGGCGGTCACGGTCAATACGCGGGACCGGCCGTCACGCTGCCAGCGGTGGCGCGCGATCACGGTCGTTCCCGGTTCGCCGCGGAAGTATCCGGGCGCAACTTCCGCCGTCTCGCTGCGGTACTCGTGCATGAGTGCATAAAACACCGGGTCGCACGACGCGTGGGTTCGCTCCGTTGCTTGGCCCGGCGCCAGCACGACGCGTTCGTACGCGTTGACCGGCTCGCGCGTAGCGCCACGCGCTACCTCGAGCGAACCGCGGCTCACCGTAACCGTCACGCGCACGTCGCTGCCGCCGGCTCCGGCCGCGCGCACGCTCGCGCCCTCGACGCGCACGCCGAAGTGCGCCCGTCGAACGGCGATCAAATAGTCGCCGGCCCGAACCTGCCGCGGCGTCCCCGCGTCCACGACCGAGCACAAGACCGTGCCGCCGTGCACCACGAGCAGTTCGCCGTCGCGCGGATCACCGATCTCGATCGTCCCGCCGGGCTGAAGCGCGATGCGCGTTTCGTCGGCGAGCGCAAAGGTCAGGCGCTCGTTCGGCCCGGCGCGAAGCGTGTCCCCCGCCCGGATCGTCAACTCGCGGGCGCGATTGGTCTCTACGATCGATCCGTCGGTGGCCAACGTGTAGCGCGCGAAGCCGTGCAGGGTCACATCGGGCCGGTGAGTCAACTGCACGATGCCGAACACGGTCAGGAACAAGACCGCCGCGGCCGCGGCCCACTGGCCCCAGCCCCACTCCGCAATACCCCGGGCGATGCCTCGACCTTGGCGCCCGGCCTGGTCCGAGTCCACCGCAACCGGCACAAACTCCGAAAGCGGCGCGACCGGCGTCAAGGCGCAGAGCTGCTCCAAAAACTCGCCGGGCAGCGGTTCGCCCGCCGACACGCCGAACAGGTCATCCAGGCCCTGAAGCTCCTCGAATTCGCCCCGAATCACCGGATCGGCGTCGAGGGCCTGACGCACGGCGTCCGCCTCGGTCTCGCTGACCTGGCCATCGACGTAACGTGAGAGGAGTTCAGAACTTACATTCATCGCAAAACCCGCCGAGGACATCGCCGTCCTTGGCTTTGGCAGGTATAGCCGCGCGTCTCGACCGGCGGGACGCGCATTCTGGCGCAAATCCCGCCCTGTTCCCAGCTTGGAACCGACGGTCCCAAAGAGAATCAGGGGGCCAGGGGACGGGGTTAGAGCATGAGCGAAAGCAGGCCCTTGAGGTGCTGGAGGAGCTTTTTCTTGGCCCGGTGCAGGGTCTGACCCACCGACGACTCGGGAATACCCATCAGCCCGGCGATCGCCCGGTAGTCCTTTTCCCGATAAAAGCGCAGGCGCAGGATTTCCGAGTCGCGCTCGGGCAGGGCGTCCAGAGCCCGCTGGACCGCCTCTTTTTCCTCGGCCGCCTCCGCCACCTGCTGGGGACCGGGTCCGAGGGCGTCAAGGTCGCCGAACTGGTCCAGGTCGGTCGGCCGCGGGCGGCGCTTGCGCAAGAGCCGATGGACCTCGGTCCGGGCGATCACTCCCAGGTAGGTCTTGACGGTGTAGGCCGGGTTGTAGTTGCGCAGCAGCCGGAAGTTGCGTCTGGTCAGCGCAAGCATGACGTCCTGCACGATGTCGCGGGTCTCGGCGTCGCCGCCGGGCCGCCCGTGCAACCGCAGGTACCGCCGCGCCAGGGCGTACAGCGTCGGCGCAAAACGCGTCACAAACTCGCGCCACGCGCCGGGCTCGCTGTCGATGCACCGGCGCAGGAATCGAAGGTCGTCGTCGTTGCGCGCCACCAAAGGAGTCTATCGGTTTTTGTGGCGGCTTGTGGCGAGGAGACAGAATCCGGGCGGCAGCGTACGGACGGCGATGTCTCCCGCACTCATGCCAGGGAAACTATGCGGCAGTAGCTCCCCGGACAAGCCCGGCGTTCCGCCCCGGACAGATTTCCCTCCGGTCCGCGCCCGTCAGTTCGACAAAAACCGATTGCCCACCTGCTTGCTGCGCGGCTGCGGCAGCCCGTCCTTGTCGGCACCGTCGTTCGTGCCGTCGAAGACCGGGTCGTCCAGCGTCAGCACCGTCGTGATCCGCGAGTAGATCGGCGAGAACGCGAGGTACGGCCGGTAATAGCGAGAGCCGTAGTACGTGTAGCCGCCGTGGTACCGCGGATAGTAGTACCGCCGGGTGCGGCAGCCGCCGTTGGTGCTGTGGCCGCGCCGGTAGGTGCGGTAGTAGCCGCGTCCGGAGTAGCGGCGGTGCGAGTACGAGTTGTAGCTACGGTGGCCCCCGTAGTGGCCGCGGTGGTGACTGCGCTGGCCGTAGCCGCACGGACCGGCAAACGACAGCGGCGCGAGAGCGAGGAGAACGATCAAGGCGCGCATGACTTATTAGACGCTGCGAATGCGACGGACACGGCGAAAATCCGCTTTGCGGATTTTCGTTAGTTCGCGGCTGCGCCGCCTCCCCGTCGCGGAACTACCCCAAGACGGGCACCGAGTTTCAGGGGACGGACCTGACGGCAGCCAAGGCGTCAATCATCCACTACCACCGGGACATCGACCGCGGAAGCTCCGTCCTCCGGCAACGCGTTGTTTGCTCGAAGCGCCAAACGCACCGAGCCTGTCCCCGGCTGTGCCGGAACACTGATGCTGATCTCTGTCCCGCTCGCAAGCGTATAGGGCAAAACCGTTCGCACGCCGTCGGTACCGACAATCTCCAGATCCATGTTGGCCTCAAAGCCCTGTCCGTGGACCGCCACAGTACCGCCGGACTGCTCCACTACCGCCGGTTCGGTTTCAACGATCCAAGGCCGTGACGAGATCACGCGAGACCGCTCACCGAAAGTCGGTGGAACTGCATGTCGCACCTGAATCCACTCGCCAGCTACCAGCGCAGCAGAGAGCGATACCGCAGTCCAGTCGACGCCCGCACCCGAGAGCGTAGCCCCGCCCATCATCGTAGTTTCGACGTGGTTCGCATCCAAACGCCAGACCTCAATCTGCAGGCCGGGAGTTCCGCGCACCTTGAGCGAGGTTGCGCCCGACATGGGCAGGCCGTAGATCTCAAACCTCTTCGCCCCGACATCCCCCGTATTCATCAGGTCAGCGACGCCGTCACTGTCTGAATCAACGAGCACATGGTCGAACTGGGCCAGCGATTCCGACCGAGTTTTTTTACGAGGAAACCGTATGCCTTCTTGAGTCGCCTTCCGTACACGCCGATTGACCGCTTCTGCTTCGCAACGAGATCCGAGAACTCTTGACGCTCAGACTGAGGCACGTCGGGATCGTCGAGGCCGTAATGCTCGTTCAACACGGCGAGTGAGTGCGCCTTCGCCGCTATCTCCTTATAGGCCCACCACGCTCTACCCCATGCCCGGCCGTTCAAGCCAAACCGCCTGTGGGCAACACGGTCACGTTGCCTCGCGTGATGCAGCTCTTCCGCCATCAGCCGTTTCCACCAAAAGGCCGAAAAAAAAGTGCCATCGGCCTTCGCGGCCTCGTCGGTATTGACGACGATCGTTCCCGACGAAGTCGAGTACGCATTGTAGGTCGAGGCCTGAGCTGACGACGTACCCCCTGGCTCCGGCTTGCAGTTCTTGATGGCTACGGCGTTCGAGATAGTGACCTTTCCTGCGTCTTTCAGTGGGGCACCGTTGGGGGCATCGAGTATCAGACACTCAATAGCAGCGCAAACCAGCGGCTCCACGAGTTTTCCCGCGGGCGTGTTGGCAGCCGATGCGGGATTGTGAACCGCCTCGGTCACACCACATAGACCGAGAAACGAACAACAAAGGGCTAATCGACGCATGACGGAGTCCCTCCGAGCGACCTAGTGCGTCCACGATCGGCCTTGTAATCAGATTCGTCGTCTTGCAGAAAAGCGCCTCGTTCCGGGCATGTTCTGCGTCGCTGGCCCGTAGGGGGACGCTAGTTGCCCGAAATGGTCGGGGGCGGCGTGGGGATTTCGGGGGTGGACTTGGTCAAAAACAGCAGGGCGAAGCAGGTATCGACCTGATCGCTCCACCATCGCGTGTTTTGGCCGCCTTTGGGGCGCATGCGGTGAGAGCGGGGCCAGGAGCCGTCGTCGCGCTGATCGCCGACAAGGCGCACCGCACCCTCGTGGTACCAGTCGCGCCCGCCGATGAACTCGGTGCCGGCGACACGTCCCGCGCGCTCGAGTCCGTAGATCCAATAAAACGGCCAGTTGCCCGGCTGGCCCGGATTGTCGCGCAGTTCCCAGTTCAACTGGAGCCAGCCAAAACCCTCCCACATCGCACGCCGGATCTTGGCGTCCTTGCCGGCGGTCAGGCGAGGGTCCTTCTTGCCCAGGATCGTGCGGCCGATGCCGAGAACGGCGATGCCCGCCGAAGTCATCGATCCGCTGTACGGGTACTTGATCTTTTTGGGCTTGCCGTCGACCAGAATCTCTTCGGTGCCCTCGAAGTAGCGCCAGCCCCGCGCGGGGATCGTCGTCGTCGTCTTGCGCGCACCCCCGTGCTTGTGCAGCTTCGGACTCAGGATGAACGGCACGCGCACACCTTTTTCTTGCTGCACGGCCAGCGTCCGGTCGATCATCCGGCTGATCACGCCCTTGTCGACCTTGAGCCCCATGCGATGCGCGGACCACAGACCCAGCGCCGCGTATTGCGCGTTCGAAAGATCCTGGCCGCCGTGCGGGTAGCGCCAAAACCCCTGCCGATTCTGTTTGACCTGCAGCCAACGCACCAGCTCCTCGGCCATCTCCTTTTCCTTGGGACCGAGCTCGATCTTCTTCTTTTTCTGGCGCTTTTTCTTCTTGGACCCCGAGCGCTTTTTCTTCTTCTTGCCCTTCTTCGGGGCCGGTTCGGCGTGTGCCTGCGCGTCGAGAACCATCAGGCAGAGCCCGACTTCGTAGGTATAGAGCTTGGTGCGGTGACGCTTGAACAGCGTGTGGAGCTGCCGCAGCGCTTTTTGGATGCGCTTGTCCTCGACATGCCCCACGGACTTGATGGCGGCCAGGGTTCCCAGGGCATGCATCCCGAGTTGGTAGGCAGCGCCATCGCCCTTCCGGAATGCGGCCGGGAATCGGCCCGTCGTGGCCTGTTGCTTGAACAGCCACTCGACCCCGCGCTCGATCGCCTGGTTGACCCCCTTGACGAACTCCGGGTCCTTTTTGGGATCCTCGTATTCGCCCTTCTTGGGAGCGGCCCCGGCAGCCGAAATCAGGAGGAGACAGCCACAAAGGATCCGACCAGCCATTCGGGCTCCGACCTGCGTATTACCGCAATGGATGGAGGCGGTCCGCCGGGACCGTCCGCCCGCCCGGATGTCAGGTGCTTTGGCACCGGGTGTTTTCGACACGATGTATTTTGTACCAAGGACCGTTCATCTGATGGCGTCCGCTAAGTCGCTCTCCTTCCCCTTCGGGGCTGCCACTGGGGCCGCCACGGAGTCCAGCGCGACGCCCGAGGACCGCAGCGAGGAAAGAGCCCTCCTGCGCCGTGTCCAGGCGGGCGACCAGGACGCCTTCACCCAGGTGGTGAAAAAGCACTGGAAACGGGCGTTTTGGACCGCCTACGACGTGCTCTACGACCATGATGGGGCGCAGGACGTGGCCCAGGAGGCCTTCGTCAAGGTCTACCGGGCCATCCAGAGCTACGACCTCGGGCGGGATTTCGCCTCGTGGCTGTACCGGATCGTCTTGAATCTCTCCATCGACCACAAGCGCCGCCGCGCCCGAGACAAGTCGATCCCGTCCGACAAGGTCGGAGAGATGGTCGATGCGCGCAAGGCCATCGTCGAGGACGAGCACCAGGCGGCGACGGTCGAACGGGTCGAATTCGTGCTCCAGGCGATGCCGGAAAAGTACAGGGTGCCGCTCAAGATGAAGGATCTCGACGGGCTCTCGGTGGACGAGGTGGCCCGGATCCTTGATATCAGCTATTCGACCGTACGCTGGCGGCTCCACAAGGCGCGCGAGATGTTTCGCAAGCGCTGGCTCCGTCAGCTCCGGCGCGAAGAAGCGCCGGAATCGCCGGCGGGTGGCAACGAAACGGACCTTTCCCGATGAACCGGCCTCTTCGAACACTCCTTTACGACTATCTCGCGGGCGAACTCGACGAAGCCGGCCGCGCCGTAGTCGAAGATCGCCTGGCCCATGACGCTTCGGTGCGCGCAGAGTTCGACGAAATGCGCGCCGCCCAGGAAGCCCTCGGCACGCTGCGGGAACGCGTCGCGCCCCCGCCCCCCCTTGACCACATTCAGACGCGCATCAACCACGGTGACCTCGATCACGGCGGCTTTGATCCGCGTCCGGCCCTTCCGCTCGACGGCGAGGGCACGCGCTTTTACCGCCGGCTGGCGCTCGCCGCGACCGTCCTGCTCGCCGTGACGGTCGGCCTCTGGTCATTCGACAAGCTCGGGAGCAACGGCTCGACCTCGCTGGACGCCGGCGCGACGGGACGAACCGGGAACACGCCGGTCCTGCGGAACCTCCATAGGCCCTCGCGGAATCTTCATCGAGTGGTGGAGTTCGGGCGCAATGAACACGGCATTTCGGCCGAGCGTTTCCTCCGCGAACTGGAGCGAGTCGGCATCCGGCCTTCCGAGATCAAGCCGTCCGATCTGGAATACTTCCCCGCGGGACATGTGCTTCCCATCGCGGCGGACGATTGAAGAGATAACGATCCACACTTCGATGCGCATCCTGCCGACCATCCTTGTCCTCACGGGTTCGCTGCTCGCGCAGCAGCTCGACGCCATGCCGGAACGCGTGCGGCGTTCGCTCGTCGAGGTCCGCGTCACGGACCACGCGCTGCTCGAAGCCGTTGCGCGGCTGCGCCGCCGCGCCAAGACCGACATTACCGACCTCTCCGCCTTGCGCATCCACCAGCCCTACACGCTGGTCGTCACCGGCGTGATCGTTTCGCCCAAGGGCCTCATCGTCATGCCGGCGCTGCACCCGCGCGCGGAGTTGAACGTGCAGGTGACGATGTTTGACGGCACGGTGCAGACCGCGCGCATCCGCGGCAACGACGCCGCGACCAACATCGCGCTGGTGCAGGTGCCGGGTCCGGTGCCCGCACATCTCGCTTTTGCTGCCATGCCGCTCGACAAG
Source organism: Planctomycetota bacterium (assembly GCA_021776735.1). Taxonomy (GTDB): domain Bacteria; phylum Planctomycetota; class PLA2; order PLA2; family PLA2; genus JAJFFH01. The sequence goes on from JAJFFH010000067.1 coordinate 7,612, forward strand.
CGCGGTACGGAGTTCATGATCGCCGGCTACCGTCGCGGCGCACGCGACCGGCCCCAAGAGCTGAAACTACCGGGCATCGTGCATCCGAAGCTGCGCCGCGTCCTGATCCGTGACCTGTACAGCCGCCGCCAGGTTCGAGCCTGGGCGGGCGTGCTGCGCTCGTTGCCGGGCGCCCCGTTCCAGTGCGGCGCCGCCTGCATCGACGGCAGCGGACGGCTCGCGGGCCTGCGCATCGGCGGCATCAGCTACCTGCCGCTCAAGACCACAACGGTCAGTCTTCACTACTTCATCCCCGGCCAACGGCTCGAACGCATCGTGAAGGACCTCGCCCAACACAGCAAGGTCAAGCGCGCCTACTTCGGCGTGCGCTGGAAGCCCCTACCCAACAGCCTGCGCGCCCACTTCAAGCTGTCGGGCGGTGCAAAGTATGCCGTGCAGATCGACCGCACGGGCCCTGCATGGAAGGCCGGCCTAAGACTCAACGACGTGCTACTCGGAGTTAACGGCAAGTCGTACAGCCACCAGGCCGACCTGGAACAGGCACTCTTCGACTGCAAGACCGCCCAAGCGTCGAAGCTCAAGATCCTCCACCACGGCAAACCGCAAACGCTCAAGATTCAGCCGAAGTAACAGTGTCCTTGGCTTCAACGGCTCACGCCGTTGAGAGCTTCGCGGAGGAACCGCGAACCGGTGAACTTTGGTTCGGACCGGACGCAGTGTCTTTTGGCTTCAACGGCTCACGCCGTTGAGAGCTTCGCGTTCGAACGGCCTACCCGCTTCGCGGAGGAACCGCGAACCGGTGAACTTTGATCGGACCGGGCGTAGTGTCTTTTGGCTTCAACGGCTCACGCCGTTGAGAGCCTCGCGTTCGAACGGCCTACCCGCTTCGCGGAGGAACCGCGAACCGGTGAATTGCGGTCGGGCGCGCTTCAGTCCTTGAACGCCTTCTTGGCTTCGGCGTAGAACTTCAGCGCCTCGATCGCGGTCTTGGCGGCGACGCGGCTGGACGAGTCCGGACTACGCAAGTGCGCCAACAGGTCCGACCCGAGTTCGATCAGGTACTGGTCGCCGACCGTGCCGATTACGAACTCGACGTCGACGTTGGGCAGCCCACCACGAAGCACATCGCGAAACACGGCGAGGCGTCGTTCGTCCGAAGTGCGCGCGAGGATGTCGAGCGCCTCGTCCCTGAACGAGGCATCGCCGTCCGTACGCCTTACCTCTTTCAGGGCGAGCTCGACAGCCCCCTTGGGATCGACGTTGTGGTACGCGCGCCAGAGGTCGCGCGTTCGACCCTTCCCCTCCAACAAGAGCGCCCGCAGCCCCGGCGCGTGGCGTTTCGCGGCGTAGCCCCGTAACGCACGCACCACAGCGTAGGATCCTTGTCCGCCCGCCTGCGCGTACGCTAACAAGAGGTCCACGCCCGCGTCACCACGACTAGCGAGACGGCTGATCGCCAGGCGACGGATCTGATGGTGGGACGAACCCAGCGCGCGACTCAGCGCCTCGGTACCGACATTGTTGTCGAGACTCTCCGCGGTGTTGAGTGCCGTGACGGCGATGGCAACCCGTGAATCCGTCATGTGTTTCACCAGCGCCGACCGTACCGGCTCCTTGAGCCAGGCCTGTTTTGTCGTGAGCCACGTGGCCGGGCCGGGTCCCCTGCTCGTTTCCCATCGCCACTCTTTCCCGGTCTGCTTCAGCAGATGCAGCGCGATGATGTCGCCCCAGCCGGACTCCGCCAGGAATCTCAGCATGCCCTCCATGTTCGTCGACGTGCGCGGCACGACGAATTCATAAAACGGGCGCGCCTGCGCCCGACTCTTCAGACCGGAGGAGCAATTCAGGATCCATTCGTACTGCGACTGATGACGGCAAAGCCGCCCGAGTTCGAGCGCGCGCTCGGGACCAACGGCTGTGATCAGCCCCGCGCTTACGAGCCCCGGGAGCACCCCCTGCGCAGAGCGCGCGGCCTTGATGATCACCGGCCAGTCGGCAGCCTGGATCGGCAGCGCTCGACTGCGCAGAACGGTGCCGGCGACCCGGGCACGATTCTTGTCGCCCGAATACAGGGCCTCGATCGCAGCTGCACGCACGGTGGGCCGCGCGGCCTCGTCGATAAGCTTGGCCAAGTCGAGACGACGTACGAGGGTCTGCAGATTGCCGGTGCCCAGGCTCGCCTGCACGAGGAGCCGGGCCGACGCCGGCGAGTTTTTGGCAAGCTGATGAACCAGCCTCCAGCTCTTCCCGGACGCGGTCTCCGTGGTGGCACGCGGCATGAAAACGCGCGTCAGGAGAAGACGACCGTCGTCGTGCGCAGGAGACTCGTACGAAAAGTGAGGGTTCGATCCGACGACCCTCTCGATCCGCTTCACGAGCGCCGGTCGGTCGGCCAGGTTGGCGAGCCGGCTCACGTAGTGGCCCGGACTGCGTTCCATTTCGGCCACGTACGCCTCCGTAAAGGCGTCCGGCCACTCCGCGTACGGGCGCTTCACGCGCAGCGCATCGGAGCGCATCGGCTGCTGGTCATTTACAGCGCGCGCAAGAATCCCCCACGCCGTCGCGTTCTTGGGAGCCACGTCCAGTGCGACCTTCATTGCCCGCACGATCTTCTGCCGCAGGAGGGGCGACGCCTGCGGATAGAGCCCGGCGACGGGTTCCACCAGAGGTAGAAAAAGCGTCCGCCACGCCGCCGCAGCCTCAACGATCTTGGTCCGAAACAAGACCTCCGGGTCGCGCAACGTGCGCTCAAGCAGCGCATACGCCGCGGGACTTCGCTGCTGCACGAGGATGTACGTCGCCCGGGAGACGGGCCCGGGGCTCGTCGCCCGAAGGAGCGTCCGGAGTGCGGGATGCGCGACGGGCCCCAGGTCCGCGAGGAATCGGTTTAGTTCGGCAGGGAGATCGTCCTTCAGTAAACGGACGTAGAGCTCCTTGACGCGGCGGAGCGCCGCCGAATCGCCCGGCTGGGGGCGTGGCGAGAACGGCAGATCCGCGCGCGCGGCAAGCCGTTTGGCCGCGTCGAGTTCGCGTTTCGCTTTCGGATACTCGCGGCGCAACAGCGCGGAGAGTTCCGCTACGTCGCGGCCCGCGGCGGAGCGCAGGCGAATCAGGCCAAGCAACGCTCGCGGAGCCTCCGGCGCGGCGGCGTGCCGATCGAGCAGCTTTTGGTAGGCCGCCTCGGCATCGGTCGCATTGCCGGCGGCGTGCTCGAGCCAGTACGCGCGGTAAAACAGGTCGGCCGCGGCGGTGCTGCCCGCACCCGGGTCCGAATCCTGCGCCGCAGCAGTCGCGGCGAGAAGAACGAGGGAGAAAAGAATCGGTGTTTTCATGTCACCTCATTCGACGTTTGTGGCATCCGGATCGCCGTCCCGATCCCGTAACGCGATTGTCCCGGGGGCGAGGCGGTAACCGATCCCGGACACGGTCACGAGCACGCGCGGCGCCGCCGGATCGATCTCGAGTTTCTTGCGCAGCCGCGCGACGTGGTTGTCGAGCGTGCGCGTCTCGCCCGCATGCGCCACACCCCACAGCGCCTCGAGAATCGTCGCCCGCGAAACGGCGTCCCCCGCGCGCGTGTGCAGGTAGCGCACGATGTCGGCTTCGGTCGGCGTCAGTCGCGCTGTCGCGCCGCCGCGTTCGACGCGCATCGCAACAAGATCGACGGTCACGAGCGTATCGGGAGATTTCCCCCGCCGCAATCGCGCTGCGATGCGCGCCAGCAGTTCGCCGAGCGAGAACGGCTTGACGACGTAGTCGTCCGCGCCGAGCTTCAGGCCGGCGATGCGATCCATTTCCGCGCCCCGCGCCGTGAGCAGGATTACGGGTGTCTCGTTGCCGTCCGCGCGCAATCGCTGAAGAACCTCAAACCCGCTCTGTCGCGGCAGCATGACGTCAAGCAGCACGAGGTCGTACCCGCCCGTCGCCGCCTCGCGCAGGCCGCGCTGCCCGTCCTCGACGCTCGTAACGTCGTACCCGTCCGCGCGCAGGTTGTACGCCAGTCCGCGCGCCATCTGCGGGTCGTCTTCGACAATCAGAATCCGGCTCATGTCTCTTCGCTCCCGGCCACGGGGAGCACCAACGACACGACCGCCCCCGCACCCCCCTGACCTGCGATTTCGACGCATCCGCCATGCGCTTTCATGCATGACCGCACCAGACTCAGTCCAAGCCCGACGCCCCCGGTCTCTTTTCGATCCGCGCTCTCGAGCCGCGTGAACGGTCGCATCACACGCGCGCGCGCCTCGACCGGAATGCCCGGTCCCGCGTCACGAACGGTCAAGCGCACGTGGCCATTCTCCGCACCCCCGACGAGCTCGACGCACCGGTTTTTCCGGTCGTACTTGCGCGCGTTGTCGAGCAGATTGCCGAGCGCGCGCACGAGCGCCTCGCGGTCTCCGTGCACGGACGGCAGCTCCGGCACGCGCACGACGAACCTAAAGCCCTCCCCTTCCAATCGCGGACGCCAGCGCCTCTCGGCTTCTTGAAGGACATCGGATGTATGGATACGGACGGCGATGCTTTGAGGACCGCGCGCGGCATGCAGCAGGCCTTCCACGAGCGTGTCGAGCCGGCTTGCCTCGTCCAGGATCGTGCGCACGAAATCGTCCCGGTCTTCCGCGCGTACCCGGTCTTCGTGCAGCGACTCGGCGTAGAGCTGGATGTTGGCGAGCGGGGTCTTGAGTTCGTGCGTGACGTTCGCGACAAAGTCGTCCTTGGCCTGCGCGAGTCGGCGCGCGCGTTCGACGGCCACCAGCGCAAAAACCGTCGCCGCGACGAGAATCAGCGCCGCCAATCCGTACACCAGTACGGCGCGCCGCCGCTCGGCAGCCAGCGCCCGGCTCAACTGCCGCGGATCGACATCGCCGCGTACCGCCACGGCGCTGTAGGGCACCGACAGCGCGACGGAGAACGGGCCTGTCCCGAGCTCGAGTTCCGGAAGCGGGATGGTCTTCAAGACCCAACCCGGTTTCCCGGACGCAGGCTCCATCCGACCGACAACGTCATCGGCCACAAAGACGCCACGCCGGCTGCCCCACCGTGCGAGTCTTGTTCGGTCTGCGCGCGTCGGCTGTCCGGCAGCCGTCACACCCAACCGGGCCAGCAACGTACGGCCCAGCCGATCCGACGGCCCGTCCAACAACGCGGCGATCTCGTCGTGCGCCCGACGGGCGACAGCGTCATCCGACGGCTCGTTGCCGGCCTCTTCCAACAACGCGAGGTAGTAGAGTTCCGTGCCCTTGAGGGCCGGTTCTTCCAGCGCTTGCCGGTTGTCGCGCGCACGCAAGAACACGGCAGCGCGCTCGGAACTCGTGCTCGCATGTTCGCGCGCGCGATCGAGCTTGCCGGCGGCGAGAAGCACTGCCACGGCCGAACCGTGCGGATACGAAAAACGGCGGGCGGTCGCGGGCTGCGCCGGGACGGCCAGGCCGCCGTCCGCGCCGTAGCGGGCGGTAGTCGATGCGCGTGCCCAGCGCTGCGGCAAGCTGTCGACTGCTGCCCGGGCCCGGTCGCGCAGATCCGCCCGCACCGAGCGCTCGGCGGTGCGCCGCAACGACGCCTCCGCACCCCGAAGATGCGCCCGCGCCGACCAAGAAACGGCCCCCAGCCCGGCCAGGAGACAGACAATCAAGACAGGCCGAGCGGCGCGCACGCCCCAATCCTAGGGCGACGCGAAGCGGAGGGTGCACCAAACCTGTACCTGAAGTCCACTTCGCGGATTTCAGGTATGACCGTGAGGCCATGAGCCATGGCGGGCGCACCTTGAGCGGCTCGGACGGGCATCGCCGTCCGTACGCTCTACTCAGGATTCATGCAAGCACGGTTCGCTCGCAGCGGAAGCCGTACAAGACCGCCGCCCGGGCCCGTACGACTTCAGAAAACGCGGTACGGCCCTGCGAACATCGCCTCATGGCGAGTTTCGTCAGTCGTCCTCGTCTTCGTCGGCCGACGCCTCTACGGCTGGGGCGGGCTTGAGTGACATCTTCAGATAGACGGGGCCGTTGCCCTTGACGATGCTCGGGGCGCCGCGACCGATGATGGCGCCGCGGACGATGATCTTGCCGACGAGGTCGATCTCGACGAAGCGCTGGAGGTCGAGGTCGAACACGAGGTCGCCAGCCAGCGTGACCTTCGTGAAGAGGTTGCGGTCACGCATGCCCGTGACCTTCCAGTCGACGTAGAACTTCGCGACCGGTCGACCCTTGCGGACGGCGTTGCTCTCGTAGCGGACCTTCATCGAGCCGCGCGAGCCGCAGTTCAGGTGCGGCGCGAGCCGGCGCGCGAGGGCGCGGACTTCGGGGGTCCAACTGTCACCGGGACCCACCGGCTTTTCCGGGAGGATGTCGCGCCAGTCGAGTTCGAATCCCACGGTGCGGCGGGTGAGTGCGTCGATCGCACCGCCGTCCTTCAGGCGGACAGTGCGCCGGCGGGATTTTTCCGAGAGCAGGACCGTGCGCCCCTGCAACGGGCTCTTGCGCACCTCAGGCCGCACGGATTTTGAGGTGCGTTCCTTGGTGTAGGCGAGCAGATAGACACGCTCGACCTCGAGCACGCCGTTTTGGCCGGAGCGGACGATCTTGTCCACGAATCGCTCCGTGCGCTTCACCTCCTCGGAGGAACTGTGCACGACATCGCCCTTCGTGACGGCCGTCTTGACCTTGAACTCGATCGTGTTCGTGGCGACGTAGCGCTGGCCGGTGCCAAGCTTGACGCGCAGGACGCGTCGCTCTACCGGCGGCTTGGCGGGCGGCTTGACCGCCGCCTTCCCTGAACCGTCCGCGGGACCGTCCCCGGGGACACTCGCGGCGAGCGCGAGGAGTGCAATTATGACCCGACCCATCGTGTTCTTCTTATCGACCGGGAGGAATCGCGAGTTTAGCACGCGCAAGTCGTTATATGTCAACTACTTATGGCCGCTCCGTGACGGGTCCTGATGCGACCCGCCGTGATCCGCGCCGAAACCCGCGATGTCGCGAGTCCAGCCGGTTAGCATCATCCCCGTGGAGGCGCAGCAACACGTTCCGGGGCGCGCGTTCTGCCCGGGATGCGGGCGCAAGTACGCCGTTCCCGAAGACGAGCTCAAGCGAAGGCCGGGGCTCAGCTTCACCGCGCGATGCCGCTCCTGCGGGGCGGGGTTCAGCGTCACTTGGATCGATGACGGGCTGGTCACCGAGGCGATCGAGGATCTTCGTGATCTTGAGGAGGCGGACAGCGCGAGCGCGATTCCCAAGGGCGCTCGTGTCGGCAAGTACGAGATCGAGGAGCGTCTTGCCGCCGGCGGCTCGTCCACCGTGTACCGCGCGTTCGACTCCGGCGCGAATCGCAAGGTCGCCCTGAAGATCCTGCACCGGTCACCGGACGACGCCGACTACGGCATGCGCTTCAAGCGCGAGGTCGAGGTTCAGGGGAACCTGAAGCACCCGAACCTCATGCCCATCTTCGACCACGGCTCGGTCGATGAGATGCCGTACTACACGATGGAGCTCTTGCACAAGCCGATGACGCTGGACACGATCGCCGGCATGTATCGCGCAAGGCGGCTCGCGTACAACCCGGCGCTCCGCACGTTGAACTCGCTGGAAGCGCTCGTGCGGCACATCGTCTTGCCGGTCGCTCGCGCCATCGACTTCGCCAACAAGAACGGCGTCGTCCACCGCGACCTGAAGCCGGGCAACATCATCCTCGACGCGAAAACGCTGCATGTGTACGTCATCGACTTCGGCATCTGCCACGTCATGCGCACGACCGGCCACCGCATCGTCGTGCGCGCGACCGAGGGCGGAGACGAAGAACAAAAGCGCATGGCGATGGGCACCGTGCGACAAATGCCGCCCGAGCAGGCGCGGGGCGGCGTCGCGCCGCAAGGCGACATCTGGGCCCTCGGGGCGCTGCTCTACTACCTGGTCATGGGCGATTCGCCGGTCGCTCCGGCGATCGACCTGGGACGCGTCGGCATCGAAAAGCGCGTCGCGAACCTGCGCAAGATCACCGAGTCGAGCCGGGCCGCGGGCGATGAGGCCGGAGCCGCGTTCTACGAGGCCAAGCTCCACGAACTGCAGGGCGGCACGCACCGCACGTTCAAGGACATGCTGCGAGACGCCCAGCAGGGCCGCTACGTGCCCTTGGCTCCCGACATCGACCCGGCACTCGCGGCAATCGTACGGCGCGCGATGCAAACCGAACCGACGGAGCGCTACCCGTCCGCGCACCACTTCACGGCGGACCTGCAGGCCTGGCTCGGCGGCTATTCGGTGCGCGCGTACGCCGACGAGCTCGGTCCCGGCAAGGGGACGCTGTACCGCGCGCGGCTCACCATTCGCCGCAATCAAAACGTCCTGACCGCGCTTGTCGCCGTGACTCTGCTTGCGGCCGTGGGCATCGGAATCTGGCGCTTTCGCGAGCGCTCGGTGGAACGCCGGCTCATCGCGGGGTGGATGCACGAGGCGAGCCGTACGAAGGATCCGGCCACGCAGGAGGAGATCCTGACGCGCGTGCTGGCCCGCAGGCCGGACCACATGCAAGCGCAGGAGCTGCTGACCTCGGTGCGCCGCTTCCGCCCACTGCTGGCACACATCGAGGACGCGCGCAAACTCCGCGAACGGCTTCACGCCATGCGACGCTCCCGCGAGTTTCGCCGGATGCCGTGGCTCGCGGAGGAAATGGGCGAAATGGCCGCGGTCCTCGAAAAGACGGTGCGGCCCGCACTCGGCGAGCTGCCCGACACATTCGCCACGCCCTCGCTCGAACGCGAGGTCCGGCTGCTCACCGAACTGCTCCGCGGTCGCCGCGCCGTCACGCTCAAGAAACTCCCCCCCGGCAGCACGATCGATCTCATCGCCGCCGACCGGCGCACCGGAGCCTTTCCCTGGGACAAGCCGCGCAATCTCGGCACGGCGCCCCTCGGCGTCGATACGCTCTCGCTCGCGCCCGGCACCTACATCCTGACGGTCACGGATCCCGCGACGAAGCGCAGCCTCCTGCTGCCGTTCGTCATCGAGTACCGCTCGCCAGCGCAAATGGATCTGACGTGCCCGATCATACCCAGCCGGATTCCGGACGGCATGGTGTACGTCGCCGGCATGAAAAACATGGAGTACGGCGACCTGCGCTTCTCCCAGGAGACCGAGCGCATCGAAGTCAAGCCGTTCTTCCTCGACGCGCGCGAGGTCACGAACACCGAGTACGCGCGCTACATCGCCTCGCTGGAGCCGCACCTGCGCGAGACCGCCGTACCGCGAAGGCTGATCGCGGGCCAAAGCGGACGGACGGCGATGCTTTGGGAGCAAGACGGCGGTTCGTACACGATTCCCGCGGGCACCGAGCACCACCCCGTCACCGGTATCTCGTTTCTCGATGCGCGCCGGTACGCGCAGTGGGCCCAAAAGCGACTGCCGCGGCCCGAGGAATTCGAGCTCGCCGCGCGCGGCCCGGACCGGCGCGACTACCCGTTCGGCACCGTGCTCGATCCGAAAGCGTGCAACGCCGACACGGGAACGGTCGCGCGCGTCGCGTCGTTTCCGCGCGACCGCTCACCATACGGCGCCTTCGACCTCGGCGGCAACGTCGCGGAGTGGATCGACGTCCTGACCGGCGCCCACGCCTTCATCAAGGGCGGCGCGTTCGACCTGCCCCGCTATCGCGCCAGCGCCGCCGCAAGCGACAAGGTCCTCGCCGATCGCCCCTACGACGGCATAGGCTTCAGGTGCGCCCAGGACGTACGCCCGTCCGGCGATTGACGGCTGCCTCAAAATCGCCTGCGGCGCTGCTGCCAGGCGTCGGCCGCTATCGCGGCCTCCTGAACTCGGAATCCGACACCCCTACCGTATCTCGGCGTACAGGGCCACCCGGAGTTCCGGCACGTCCTTGTCGTCGGTCGTGATGATCAGCTTGGCGCTGTAGACACCGGGGTTGGCCCGGCGCAGCGCCACCGTGATCTTCCACGGCGCCCCCGCCCCCCCATCAACGACCGCCTGGAAAGAATCCGGCACACAGCGGATCCCGGTCACCTTGTACTTGCGGTTCGCGAACGCGACGAGATTGATCTCGCGAACGACGCCGGCACGTCCGGACTCGAGGCGACCGAACGAAACGCGCGGCGGATCGGCATGGATCGGCGGTACAAAGCGCATGGCCACGGGAACGACCACCCGGGTCTTTACGTCGGGGCCGAGCCGGAACCGGATCTCGAACCGCTGGGCTTGCGCCATGTCGGTCGGCGCCTTGCGCAACACCTTGAGGATCACCTCCTGCGTCAGCGCGGGCTTCTTGCCGCCCCTGGAAACCAGAGCGAAGTGGCGTTCGTGGCCGGTCACTTCCTCGATCAGAAACGGCTTGCGGCCTTTCGCGGCGGTGATCACGATGCGGCGGGTCCGCTCGTGCATCGGGTACACCGTGCCCGCCTCCAGCTTCCGCGGGCGCGCGGCGTAGTCGGCCTCGACGCGACCGCTGACGTAGATGTCGAGGCCCTTGGGCCAGTTCCGCGCGTTGCTGAATACACGAATGCGACGGCGAAAACCGATCGCGGCGTCCGATGCGCGGACCCTGAGGCTGACTTGGAGCTCGCCGCCGGGCTGGATCGTCTCGCCGCCGACCAACTTGTTCAGTCGCACGTTCTTGGAATCGGTGACGCTCCACTCGCGCACCGTGATGGGCTGTGAGCCCGTCGCCCGCAGCACGACGACAACCGGGTGCCACGTACCGGGCTTCACCTTCCCGAGATCGATCCCGCCCAGGGGAGCGGCAATCAGATACGCGCCCTCCAGCGGCACATCGTCTATGGCACCGACGAGCGCCCATTGCCGCGACCAGTCGATTTCGGGGCAAGAAATCTCCACGCGGCCGCGTATCGGCCCGACGCGCATCGGCATTCCGAACACGAGCTTGGCCGTGTCCTCCGCCATGGGCAGCAGCGACGTGACGCCCCTGAGGCTGCAGGTGACGCCGGGCGGAATCTCGCCGACCAGCCGCGCTTGAAACGTCAGACGCTTTCTCGACCGCGACTTGAGGCGAACGTTCCATCCGAGGGCGCTTCCCGGGCGCGCACTCGCGATGCGGATCTCCGTGCCGTCTCCGGGGAGTCCGACGATCGTCACTTCGACTTCCGGCGGCTCGTCATCACCGCAGCCCACGACGAGGAATAGCGCGACCAGCGCGACCATGACCCGCATGTCAGTCCTAGGTTCCCTTGACAACGACCAGCGTAAGGTCGTCCTCGAACACGTCGGACTTCGTCCACTCGGTCGCCGCCCGGACGAGTTGTTGCACGATCTCCTCGGGGCTCCGTTCCTGCAGGCCCGCAAGGAGCGTCTTCATCCGCTCTTCCCCGAAGAGTTCCTTGTCCGGCGTCATCGCCTCGGGCAAGCCGTCGGTGTACAGGAGCAGGATGTCGCCGCGACCCAGCGGCGGCGTCTCGCCCGTCTTGTAGGCGATGTCGGGAAGAATCCCGAGACCCGGTCCGGTGTTGCCCAACTCCTCGAACGTACCGCTGGACTTGCGGAACAAGATCATGGGGTTGTGGCCCGCGGACGCGTACCGGAGCGCCCCCGTCTTCGTGTTCACTTCGCCGAAAAACAGGGTCATGAACGAACCGCTCGGCATGTCCCGCTCGAGGAATCGGTTCACTTCCCCGAGCACCTCCGCCGGATCGGCAACCTTGTAGGTGAACGCGCGCAGGAGAGCGCGGGCCGTCGCCATATACAGCGCGGCGCCGATGCCATGACCGGAAACGTCCCCGATCACGACTCCGATGCGGCGCTCCGGCATCGGAATGTAGTCAAAATAGTCCCCGCCCGTCTCCTCGCACGGACGGTTGTAACCGGCGATCTCGACACGCGGACGCTCGATCGTCTTGCGCGGAAGCATCCCCTGCTGGATCCCGCGGGCGACGTGCAGGTCGTGCTGCAGGCGCTGGCGCTCCAGGTACGCGGCGACAAGATGGCCGTTCTGGATGGCCAGCGCGCACTGCGACGCAAGGGTGGTAAACAGCTCCAGGTCGCCCTTCGTGAAGCCCTTCGCGGAAGCCTTCGAGTCGACATACAAGACTCCGATCGTTTCGTCGGCCGTCTTGAGCGGCGCGCACATCACGCTCACGAGTCGCAGGTCGAGAATGGACTGCCCCAGGGCGATGTCTCCGCCCCCTGCCGCGTCCATCAGCGTCTCCGCCTGACCCGACTGAAACACCTTCTTCGGAATCGAGGTCGAGTACTTGACCTCCTTGTGCAGCGGACGCCCCTCCTTGTCGCGCGACACGCGAACTTCGAGCGCGCCGCCGTCGTTGTCGCGCAGCAACAGCAGTCCGCGCTCGGCACTCGCGACGGCGATCGCCTTATCGACCACCGAACGAAACAGCGAGTCGAGATCCGGGTTGCCCGACACGTCCGCGATCGTGTCGAGCAGGATCGCGACGTTGCGTGCATCCTTGGCACGGTCCCCGGTCAAAAAACCGGTCTGGGCCTCCGCCCAATCCACACTGCGACTCAAGGCTTCCTCGCTTTCGCCACACGGAAGCGGGTGCCGACGTCCGGATCGTATGTGATGACCATCTCGTCCATGTAGTTGTTGATGAGAAACAGGCCGCGCCCACGCGGCTCCTCGAAGTCGGGCCGTTTCTCGGCCCGGTCCTGGGCGCCGGTTGCAAAAGACGCGCCTCCGCGACCGGAATCGACGACCTCGAAACTGAATACGTTCTCCGTCACCACCATGGTCACGCCGATCTCGTCCTCGGCACTAAATGAGCCGTGTTCGATCGAGTTGTTCAGAAGTTCGGTGGTGACCAGAGCGATCGACTCCTGCTCGTCCTCGTCATAGCACGCGAGTTCGCACAGGGCGGTGATGAAGTGCCGCAATGGCCGCACGAAGCGCATGTTCGCGGCAAAGGTGAGGGACACGGCGTTGTCGCCAACCTGCGGGGAACGATCCATGGTCGAGCGCGAGGGATCGTAGCGCGCGGCGGGAGGGCAGGCAAGGCGGGACAGAGGGCCCGGCGCCCCGCTTCGGGATCAAAAAGGGGGGCGCGGGGGCGCCGACGACCAAGACCGCCCTTGGCAGCCAAACGCGAACGCATCCCGCACCGCGGATCCCCGCCTCTTTCCGGGCACTTTCGGGGAATTCGGAGCGCTTTCCACCCGCTTCCTGGGCGCTCCCGCGACCGCATTCGGCCTGCCCCCCGGCCCCATTCCCTCTTCCACCCTTTTTCCTTTCTGCGTTTCTGCGGTGATTTTCAGACCGAGCCACCCCCACCCCCCGGTCCGTCATCGGGCGGCAGAAACCCCCGGCTCTCCAAGCGCCGGTAGCAGGAACGCGCACGATCGCGGTAACGCTCGGCCCGCGCCGGCTCGGCCTGTTCCCATGCCCGGGCCAGGGACAGCAACAGCCGCGCGGGCGCGTCCCGCACATCGCGGCGATCGGTGTACGCCCGCGCCGCCCGATGCGCGCGATCCATGATTTCCGCAGGCAGTCCGGCGCGTCCGGCGAGCTCAAGGAGCACATGCTCGGCGGCGGCGGCCCGCAACGGGTTGCCCAACTCACGCGCGAACGCCAGCGCGGTTTCCGCGGCCCGCCGCGCGCCCGCGTCGTCGCCCTGCCGCAGCGCGACCTCGGCCTCCACGAGATTCGCGGTGATGCGCGCCCCGGGCCCGGTCGTCCAAACCGAGGTGTGCAACGCGCGACGGGCCCAGTAGCGAGCCCGCGCAAGGTCGCCGCGGCGCAAGGCAAGACGCGCGCGCCGCGCCCGCGAACCCACGCGGTGGCGCCTGCGTCCCGGCCCGGCCGGTTCACCGCGGTCGGCACGCGCCAACGCGAGTCGAGCGGACCTCTCGCTGCCGGCATCGGCCAGCGCGCGACCGAGATCCCGCAGGGCGGCAAATCGCTCCGGCAGCCCCAGGGTTCCAAAACCCTCGGCGGCCGCGGCCAGCTCTTCGATCGACCTCGTCGTGTCGCCCGCAGCGGCAAGAACAAGACCAGCGCGCTGCCGTGCGGTCGCCACACCGTCCGGCCGGCCGACGTCGGCGAAAACTCTCCGCGCGCGCCGGTACTGCTGCAGGGCGCGCGGAGCCGCCCCGGTCCGTCGGGCAATGTCGCCCAGGTGCAAAAGGTTGCGCGCCAGCGCGGGCCGGTCGCCGACGGTGCCGTGGCGTTCGATCGCGGCGCGGATCCAGCGGCGCGCCTCGTCCATGTAGCCGCCTTCGAGCGCCACACGCCCGAGACCCTCCAGCGCATCGGACTGGCGGCGCCGGTCACCGAGTTCGCGAGAGCGTTCCTCGGCCTCCGCGAACGCCAGACGCGCCTCGAGCGGCCGGTGAACCAGGAACGCGAACTTGCCCTTGAGGCTCAGGGCCTCGATCGCCGCGCCCTCGTTGCCCGTCTCCGCCGCAAGTTTCGCCGCGGTTCCGATCGCTCCTTCCGCAGCTACGTATTCGCCGCGGGTCAGCGCGAGGTTGCCCAGCGACGCGTACACAAAAGCGAGCTTGCGCCGGTCGCCGAGTTCGTCGTACAGATCGCGGGCCCGCGTGAAGCAGCGCACCGCGCTCTCAAAGTCCCCCTGCGCCTGGTGGATCCGGCCGAGGCGAACCAGCGCGCGGGGTTGCGCCCGCGGCTGCGTCGTCAGCGCCTGCGGGGCGGCCAGAAAGCGCTCGAGCGAGTCCCGGCCTTCGTCGTAGTAGCCTGACGCCTCGCACGCGAGACCGAACAGATAGAGAAAGTGGATGTGCAGCACACTGTCCGCCGGGGTCTGCTCCGCGAGCGGACGCGCATTCGCGAGCAGGCGCCGGGCGCGTTCGCCGAGATCCAGGCTCAGCAGGCGTTCACACCCCGCCAGCGTATAGGGCAGCGACCGGCGGGGAAGGCCCGCCGCGCGCATGTGCGCGGCCACCCCCAGCGAACGCGACGCAAGTCCCTCGCGCCCGTACACGGAGAGAATTCCTTCCGCCGCGGCGCGGTGCAGCGCCCGGGCCCGCGCAGGTTCCAGCGCACGTTCCACGGCCGTCGGCACGATCGCACTGAAGAACCGGTGCCGCTCGATCTCAACCGACACAAGCGACGTCACCCCGGTTCGTTCCATCTCGAAGAGCGCGGCATCCACCGTGGGACCATCCCCCAGCGCATGCCGCAGCACGCCCGCGTCGAACTCCTCGCCGAGGACCGCCGCCTGCTCCATCACGGCACGGGTCTCCGGCGTCAGCTCGTCGAGGCGCCGCCGCACGGCCACGTCCAGTGCCGCCGGCACCAGGGCGCGCAGGCGCTCCTCGGACAAGTCGGACAACAGCCGCCACTCGCCGTCACGACACTCCACGGCGCCGGGCTCCGCACGCAGCGTGTGCAGGATCTCGGTCACATGGAACGGGTTGCCGTCCGTCACACCGTGGATCGTCGCGGCAAACCAGGGCGCCTCCTCGGCAAACCCGTTCTCCAAGAACACCGCATCGAACAGCGCGGTAACGTCGCCGGCATCGAGCGAACGCAGTTCGCGCTCTTCAATCCGGATGCCGCGGCGAGCCCAGTGCGCGCACCCGGCATGCAACGCCGCCAATCGCGTCGTGGCGAGCGCGCGCCGGTCCGACGATCCCGCCGTACAGATCAGCACAACGGGCAATTCGGCATGGGACGTCCGCGCAGCCAGCTCGAGAATGACCTGGAGGGCACGTTCGTCGGCGAGGTGCAAATCGTCCAGCAGCACGACCAGCGGTCCCTGAGCTGCCGCGGCCTTGAGGAGCGCAAACCAACGATGGGCCAACGGCGTTTCGTTCTCGAGTGACACGCCGCCGAGCAGCACCTCGGCGAAGTACCGGGCCGTCGGGAGATCGTCGCCCAAAAGCCGATGGATGGCGGCCCGAATGCCGCGGACATCGCCGGACGGGATCTGAAACAGCGCCCGCGCGAGGTCGTTGAGCACGCGCATCGGCCGGAGCGGGCCATCGTGCGCGCGGCTCCGGACGACAGGCAAGTCCATGCGGGCCGCCCGGCGCTCGGTTTCCAGGAGCAGGCGTGACTTTCCGAATCCGGTTCCACCGTAGAACACCGCGGCGCCGGTTCGCGCCTTGAGCATCGTGTCGATCAACGCCGCCTCGTCATCGCGGGCCACCCAGGGGAGCAGAAACGCAAACAAGACGTCGGCCTGAAACGCCGCCACGGGATACTCGGCCTCGGTCTCGGGGCCCCGCACCAGCCACACGCCCGCGTCGAACGAGAATGCACCCTCACGCTCGGCGACGAGCGAGACGCGCGCCCGCAACTGGACGCGACCGCCCGCCTCGATGCGTACGCGGCGGCCCTCGGGCGGCGTGAGCATTGTCACGCCCGGTGGCATCGTCAGGCGCCACTCCGCCTCGACCGGTCCCCGTCCCACGTCCCCGGACACGACCACATCCACGAAAAACGGCTCGCCCGCCTTGGGTTGCCGGGGTCGGATGTCGGGAACGGATACAACGACGCCGGCCGGCTTCTGGGGCAGTGGTACGTCTTGCGGGGCGATGCGCCAAGATCTCCCCGGCAGCGACGAGCCATCGAGATCGCGGGCGACGACGGCGAGATGCGCGGTGACCTCGTGGAAGTCATGCGGGCGCCGCGCCGCGTCCTTTTCCACGCAGCGTGCGATCAAGGCGGCGAGGTCAGGCGGCACGTCGAGCAGGGGCGGCGGCGTCTCGTCGCGGATACGGATGAGCTGCTCTGGAAGCGTGTCCGCCGCCAGCGGGTTGAAGCCCGCCAACATTTCGTAGAGCACGAGCCCGAACGAATAGATGTCGGCGCGACCGTCCAGAGGCTCGCCGCGCAACGGCTCCGGCGCCATGTACGCGGGCGTTCCTCCGACTTCCCCGCCGGCCCCCGCACCCCCTCCACTTTTGAAGATTCGGGCCAGTCCGAAGTCCGTAACCTTGAGCACACCGTCGTGTCGCACAAGCACGTTGCTCGGCTTGAGATCTCGATGCACGACACCGACGCCGCCGGCGATCGGCTTGCCGTGCGCGTAGGCCATCCCCGCCGCGAACTGAAGGGCCAGATCAACCGCGCGCTCCGTCGGCAGAGCCCCGTCCGCCGCCAGCAGGGCCTGCAAGTCGGAGCCGTCCACGTACTCGAGGACCAGGAACGGCGCGGGTTCGGCTTCGATGAGCCAGAGCGCCTGAACCAGGTGCTCGTGATGGTCGAGCGCAATCCAGGTCAGCGCCTCCGCGCGGAACGCCGCCCGCGTCGCCTCATCACGGGCGTGCTCGGGACGCACGGTCTTGATCGCGTAGCGCCGGCCCGTGTGCGCGTCGGTCACGGCCCAGAGCAGGCCCATGCCACCCGTGAAGACACGCCCGATCCGGACTCGGTCGAGCAGCAGATCGCCCGCGGAAAGCGCCTGTACGGAGTCGTTCACCGGTATCTTCGTATCTTCGCCCCCGCTGTGGTGCGGGAGGATAATCCTGTCCCCGAACGGCACCTAGAAACCGCATGTCGCCCCAACACCACGTGGTCCTCGGACTCAACGCGTACAGCCATGACGCGGGAGCGGCCCTCCTCGTCGACGGTGAACTCGTCTTCGCTGCCGAGGAGGAGCGGTATGACCGCCGCAAGCACAGCCCCGCGTTTCCGCGCGGCGCCATCGCCGCGGCCCTGCGCCATGCCGGGCTCACTCCCGGAGACGTCGACGCCGTCGCGTTCTGCTGGCTCCGCTCGATGGCCCGCGTCAAAAAAGCGTGGTACGTCGCCTCGCGCCTCCCGCGCACCCTGCCGTTCCTGACTGAGCAGCCCGAAGGCCTCCCCCCGCGGCGACACTACCTGCGGCAGGTCGCAGGACTGCCGGCCGATCTCGCCGACGCCGGGATCACCGCCCCGCTTTTCTGGATCGACCATCACCGTGCCCATGCCGAACAGGCTTGGCGTTTCGGGCCCGCCGACGACGCCGCGCTCCTGACCGCCGACGGAATGGGCGAATGGACGGCCACCGCAGCCTGGGAGCGAACGGACGGCGATGTTTCCGTGCTGCACCGGCAGTCTTTTCCGCACAGCCTCGGCAAGTTCTACGCCGCCGTCACGCAGTACCTCGGCTTTTCGCCGGACTCCGGCGAAGGCAAGACGATGGGACTCGCCCCGTACGGACGCCCGCACCTTGTCGCCGCGATGCGCGAGTTCCTTTTGCCGGACGCGCGGCGGATGTACCGCGTGAACCTGCGCTCGTTCGGCTACCCGCGCGGACGCACGCGCATGTTCGGCGACGCGTTCGTGCGCCGCTTCGGGCCCGCCCGCGAACCCGAGGGGTCGATCGAACCGCACCACGAAGACGTCGCCTTCGCGGCCCAGGCGGTCTTCGAAGAGGTCGTGCTCGACGTGGCCCGCCGCCTCCACGCGCAGACCGGACGCACCCACCTCGGGCTTGCGGGCGGCGTATTCTTGAACTGCGTGCTCAACGGACGTCTGCGCCGCGATGCCGGTTTCTCGTCGGTCTTTGTCTTCCCCGCCGCGGGAGACGCGGGCGCCGCCGCCGGGGCCGCGGCACTCGTGGCCGGGTCCCCCCGCCGTCCGCTCGCGCACGCCTACCTGGGCGACGGGTTTTCAAGAGACGAGATCACTCGCGCGCTGCGCGACATCCCGCACAACGTCTTGGCCGACGAAAACGCCGCCGCGGTCGCGGCCGCGGACGCCCTCGCGGACGGCAAGACCGTCGGCTGGTTCCAGGGCCGCATGGAGTTCGGTCCGCGTGCGCTGGGCGCGCGCTCCATTCTTGCGGACCCGCGTCGCGCAGACATCAAGGACCGCCTCAATCGGCTCGTGAAATTCCGGGAGGGGTTTCGTCCGTTCGCTCCGGCGGTGCTGCTCGAGGAGGCGGACGCCTGGTTTTTGGATGCCGCCGCGTCGCCGTTCATGCTCGACGCGTTTCATGTACGTCCGGAACGGGCGCAAGAAGTCCCCGGTGTCGTGCATGTGGACGGGACCGCGCGGGTGCAGACGGTTCCCCGCAACCATGCGCTCTTTGCGTTTCGTCGGCTCCTGGAGCGATTCTTGAAAAACACCGGGGTTCCGATGGTGCTCAACACCTCGTTCAACGTGCGGGGCGAGCCGATCGTCCGCACGCCGGAGGAAGCCGTGGCCTGTTTTGCAAAAACCGGCCTCGATGTCCTCGTCATGGGAACGGCGATCGCCGAAAAATCGTATCCTGCCCGGAACGCATGAACGCCGATCAGATCATCGTCCTCATTGTCCTCGCCGGCGCGATGACCTGCTGGATCGCCGAACTCGTTCCGCTCGGCCTGACCGGCATCAGTCTCGTGGCGATCCTCGGGCTCTCCGGCGCCATCGACGCGTCGAAAGCGCTGCAGGCGTTTTCGAGTCCCGCGGTCGTGTTGGTCGGCGCGCTCTACGTCTTGTCCGCGGCGCTGATCCGCACGGGCGTTGTAGCCGCGCTCGAGGACCGGCTGATCCGTCTCGGCGCGGGTTCGGAAAAACGGGTACTCATCGCCGCGACCCTGGCCACGGCATTGGTCTCCGGTCTGCTCAACAACACGTCGGTCGTCGTGTTGATGCTGCCTCTGCTTCTCGGCGCGGCGCGGCGGCTCAAGATCCCTCCCAGCCGACTGCTGATGCCCGTCAGCTTCGCGGCCATCCTCGGCGGCATGCTCACGCTCATCGGCACCTCGACGAACGTGCTGGTCGCCAACCTCGCACGCGACCGTCTCACGATCGGGTTCTTCGACTTCCTGCCGTTCGGCGCCGCGTTCCTGATCGTCGGCCTCGCCTACCTGTGGCTCGTGGCCCCGCGTCTGCTCCCGTCAAGACCGACGATCTCATCGGTCACCCACGGCGAGGCGTTCGAGTACGTCACGGAGCTCCTGGTGCGCGACGACTCGCGCGGGCTCGGCCTTACACGGCACGGCTTCGAGCAGGAGGCGGGCGGCGACCTCCGGGTCCTGCAGCATCTGCGCGGCGAAGAGGCGCTCGGTGTCGTCGCCGACACGGACCACGAACAACCCCGACTCGCCCCGGGCGATGTCATCGTCGTGCGCGCCACGCCCGAGTTCGTCGTCCGGCTGTGCCGCCAGTACCGCTTCGCCGCGCTGCCGGACGCGACCGAGCCGGGCACGATGCCGCAGGCTCACGGCACGACCTTCGCCGAGATCGTCATCACGCCCGTGTCCCCGCTGGTCGGACAGTCCCTCGCCAGTGTCGGTCTGTTCCGCACGTTTGGCGTCATCGCCTTGGCCTTGCTGCGACGGGGCGCGCATCTCCGGCGCGGGATCGTCGATGTCGCGCTGCGGGCGGGCGACGTCATCCTGGTGCACGGCGCGCCGGAAAAAGTCGAGGGGCTGCGGGGACGGCCCGGATTTCTCCTGTTGATCGGCGTCGATGAACGAATCGTCTTGCACGGACGAGCACCGATGGCCATCGGTATCGCGATCCTGTTTGTTGCTGGCGCCGCGTCCGGCATGTTCTCGCTGCCTCTGCTCGCCGTCGCCGTCGCCGTCGCGTGCATCGCCACGGGCTGTCTCGCGCCGCGCCTGGCCCTGCGCGAGATCAACTGGAACGTGCTCGGGCTCCTCGCCGGCGCGGTCACGCTCGGTGCCGCCCTGCAGGAAACACATCTGGCTCGCGCGATTGCCGGCGGCATTGTGGACGTGACCGAGGATCTTGGACCGGCCTGGGTTCTCGCGGCGATCTACCTCATGACTTCGATCGCCACGGAAATCGTGTCGAACGCCGGGGCCGCCGCGCTGATGGTGCCCATCGCGCTTGAAGCGGCCCAGCGCATCCATGCGCCCGAAAAGGCGTTCGCGCTCGCGGTTGCGTTCGCCGCGTCCGCGAGTTTCGCAACGCCGGTGGGCTACCAGACCAACGCATTCATCTTGGGACCCGGCGGCTACCGCTTCACCGACTTTGTTCGCGTCGGGCTTCCTCTGCAGGTGCTCTTGTGGCTGTTCGCGTCCCTGCTCTTGCCGTACTCGTTCGGGTTTCTGTAGCGGCCGGAACTTCCGCAGGACGATCAGGCGAGCCGGACGGAACCGGCGGCCGCTCGGGCGACGAGCGGGTCCAATGTGCGAACAGGGACTGGTATGCCTCGCACGGCGTCCAGCAGCCCGGACAACGCTCTGCGACCACGTCCTTGCGCGCCTGCCGCGCCCCCGCCCCTCCCAAAACCTGCCTCAGGTCGTACCCGTGCTCGCGCAGAGAACCGAGCGGCCGGTCAAAGATCGAGCACGGATAGACCACGCCCTGCGGATCGACGAACACCGACGCGCGCAGCGCCGCGCACGGGACGGGACTGCGGCCGGTGTCGAGGTACCGCGGCACGCGGTTCTGGTACGCGCGTTCCAGTCGCGAGACCGGGTCCAGGCCGCGGCGACGATACCGTTCGAGCACCTTCAGCGCGGCGAGCGGCGGCGTCGCATCGATGCCGAGGTTTTTGTAGTAGTGCCCGCTCTCCATGCCGATGTTGAAGTGAAAATCGCGTTCGGTGAGTCCCGGAACCGCCGCGCGTGCCGCAGCCACGGTCTCGTCGGCAACGCCGTGGTTGTCGGGGAACAGGGTCATACCGAAGTAGGCACTAACGCGCGGTAGCTTGGCGGCCCGCAGCGCGCGCATCGCTTCGACCGCGCGCTCGAACGCACCGTCGCGGCCGCGCAGGCGGTCATGCACGTCAGGCGGCCCGTCGAGGCTCACGGTGACGAGTACCTTGCGCACGCCGCCGCGGACCAGCCGCTCGCAGGCATCGAGGGTGCGCTCCGGGAAGTAGCCGGTCGTCGGGAAGTCGACGAGGTAGAGATGTCGCAGCCGCCGGGCGAGGATCTCGGTGAGGTCGCCGATGTCGGGCCGCTGAAACACTTCGCCGCCGCTCAGATTGACCCACACGGCGCGGGACGCGGAGAACAGAACCTTGTCCCACTCCTGCAGAGTCATTTCGTCGGGGGACGGTGTTTTCCAGATCGAGCAGAACGAACAACGCGTGGGGCAGCGCCGCGTCACGATGAGCGTGAGCTTGTAGGGCAATCCATCCGCGGCGGTGCCCCGCCGCAGCGCCCCGGCCAACGCCAGACCCCGCCTGAGACCGATCACCGGCCTCTCTCCTTGTCCGTGGGCTTCGTCTCTTCGGGAGCTCCAAGAGAGCGGAGCGTGGCGCGGGCACTACTGAGCGTGCCCTGCGAGCTCGACTTGAACCTGTCGCGGATCGCCAGGCGGTTCTCTCGAGCCAGTCCGGGCAACCCGTTGAGCGCACGGATCGCGGCGCGGGCCAGACGAATGCGTTCTTCGCGCGGGACGCTGTCCCCGCCGTGGGTCGCGATCACCCGGCGTGCCTCCGCCTGCTGAATGACGGCTTCAACGACGCCGTCCATGTCCTTGCGCGCGCCGCACCAAGAGACCGCGCGCGCGTAGACCATGATCGCATCCCGGATCCGCGGGACATCGATCCCGTTCTTGGGCTCGAGAATCGCGCGGTAAAAAATCGCCTGCGCACGCTGAAACGGCGGAGTATCGATCCCGTCCTTTTGGAGCTCGTCCAAAATCCGCAGGATCTCGTTGAACGCCCTGCGCGAACCTGCGGGATCCTTCGCCCGGTTCGTGATGCCACCCGAGAGCAAGAGCCGGGTGAAGTCGTAGCGCCCGTCCCGCCCATGCTCGTTCTTGAGAAACCGGAGCGCGTCTTCGCAGGCTTCGATCGTGTACTTCAGACTCGGGCTGAAGGGCTGCGCGAGCGGAATGCCGATCTTGACGATCCGGTTGGCCACATGCCGCATTTCGACGGCGATCACGCGACCGCGACCGACTCGCTGTAACTGAAACACCATGACGTAGTGTTCCAGCGCACGCGACCACGGCTGTTGCCAGTCCCGACCCATCGAGGTCCGCATCGCCCGGCGGCCGACCTCGTAGAGCAGGTCTCCCGCCTCGATACGCGCCATGAGCTGCGCGCTGGGGGGCGCGTTCTGAAAAAACGCCACGTACTTCTTCACGGCGCGATCGGCGTGGACCCCGCCCACCAGAGCGTCGCCTCCTCGCAGCTCATCGAACGCCTTCTTGGCCCAGGACGCGCCGTCCTTCCAGACGAGCTCGGACTGCCGCCGGTTCGTCTGCTGCCACGCGCCGACAATCGCGTCGTCATTTTTCCAGTCGCCGATCCGCGCCACGCACAGGAGCGCGAGCAAAACAAGAGGTGCCGCAGCAAGGCGCGCCGACAGTGGACGCGTGCGCGCGGCGAGATCCGCGACCAGAAACATCAGACCCATAAGCGGCAGGTACAAGAACCGGTCCGCCGTCGGGATCTTTAAGGTCACAAACAGGTTGCTCACGGGGACGAGCCCGATCAGGAACCAGAGACAACCCAGCCGGACAAGCCGGCTCCCGCGCAGCGCCCCGTACACCAGCGCCGCGAGAACGGCGACGCCGGCGATCGCAGGTGCGGTAATGCCGTACTGCGTCGGCACCACGGCCAAAAACGTCGAGCCGGACGGAAAGAGGAGGCACGACGCGTACCAGCCCAGCCCAGCCAGCATGGTCAAGACCGCCTGTGGCCAGGAGCCACCGAGCGGTCCCTTCACCTGCGACATGTTCGCGTCGAGAACCGAGCCGCGAAACCAAAGGAAACCGATCACGATCAGCAGACCGGGAACCACGCGCCGCCACGACCGTCCACGCAGGCGCTCGGGGCGCAGCGCGTAGTCCCAGGCAAACCAAAGCCCCGGCACGATGACGGCGTGCTCCTTGGCAAAGAGCGCAAGGACCAGCGCCACCACGGCTTGCACAGTGCGGTCGCGTGCGTGCGCCAGCACGGCCCACAGCGCGAAGGCGCCGCACATCGCGTCGCCGAGCGAGCACGCCCACGCGGTTGTCTCCACGACGACGGGATGAATCCCGAACACGGCCGCGCCCACTCCTGCAATCCAGGGGCGCACGCCCGCCTGAAACAACAAGAGCACAAGCAGCATGGACGCGACGACGTGAAACAGAATCGAGGCCCAGTGAAACGGGGCCGCGGAGTCCCGGTCGAAAACCGACGTCAGCGCGGCGTACGCCAAGGTGCGCAGCGGCCGGTAGATGTCACTCGTGGGCCGTTGTGCGGAGGTCGTGACGTCGAGCGACGTAAAAAACCGCAACGGGTTGCCGACCTCGTCGAGATGCTCGTTCACGACGATGAACCGGTTGTCGTCGTAGTCCAGAAACTCGCCGTGCCGGGCCGGGGCCTGCACGAGCAGCACCAGCAAGACGACCGCCGCTACGATCCAACGACGCTTCACGCGCCGCGCCCTCCGCGGATCCGTGCCGACGGAGTCGCCGGCTCGCCCGCTTGTGCCAAAACGTCACGCGCGGCCAAAAGCACGGCATCGACGCCAATCGCCTGGATACACACCGGATTCAGGCAGCGGCTGGTCTTGTAGTTGAAGTTGGTGATGCACGGCGCGCACGGCGGCGGTTCGTAAAACGACACGCTGCCCGATGAAAGCGGCCCGTACAAGACCGGTGTATTCGGTCCATAGAGTCCGAGCACGGGCACGCCGAGCCCCGACGCGATATGAACCGGACCGGTGTCGTTGGCGACCAGAAGATCCGCCTGCGCCAGCAGAGCCACGAGTTCGTCCAGAGACAGAGCCCCGGCGAGATCGAAACATCGCCGTCGTGCAGCTTCCCCGACCTCTCGGGTCAGCGTGGTTTCGCTCGGCGAACCCGTCAGTACAACGGCGGCACCATCGTCGGCCAGGGCGCGGCCC
The DNA here is from genome assembly GCA_021776735.1 of Planctomycetota bacterium. GTDB lineage: Bacteria > Planctomycetota > PLA2 > PLA2 > PLA2 > JAJFFH01. Next base: position 32,280 of record JAJFFH010000067.1, read on the forward strand.
AAGAGTCCGAAGCGCCGGCTCGGCCAGCGGCGGCCCGGGAAGTTGTCACCCGACCCGGGGTGCAAGACGACCAGCGGCTGGTCATGGAGCCGGTGCCGACGCCGCCAGGCCGTCATGCGCGCCGCCGCCTCCGGATCGACGGTGAGGCCGCCGGGCTCGTATCGCTCGGCCCGCACCCCCGCCGCGCGCGCGAGGTCCAAAAACCCCTGCCCGACGTGGCGGGTGTTGTCGTAGGGGACCGAAACATCGGCGAGCGCGGCGCGATCGAGGCCGTCCGTGTCGAAGGCAACAACCTGCCGGGCACCCGCGAGGTGCAGCAGCACCTGCGACGTGCGAACGTACTGCTCGAAATCGAGAGCGAGGTCGACGCGATGACGGCGCAGCACGGCGGCCGCGCGAAACACATCGAAGGCGGCCCGCGACATCGGCCGCATCCGTACGGTGAGGACGCGGTCGGCCGCCCCGCGCAGCAGCGCCTCGTTGCCCTTCAGCGTGACGACCGTCAGGCGCGCGCCCGGATAGCGGCGGCGCAGCGCGTGCAGGACGGGCACGAGCAGCGCCATGTTGCCGATGCCCCAAAACTTCACCACGGCGATTTCACGAACATCGCGCAGCGTCCGATACCGGCCGCGCATGTCGTCCAGCGCCCGCAACGGCTTCAACATCCGGAGCGCCGCGCCGCCGATCAGGCGGTCAAGCACCTTCGCCGCGTGCACGCTCACGCGCGCGCTCCCCAGCGCCGCAACGCGATGTTCATCTCCGTATGGCAATTCCAGTAGCACGCGCGACACGACCGCAGCGCCCGGCGGGCGCGCCGATGCGTGTTCGAACGCCACACGGCCCGCACGTCGCCGCGACCGACGGCACGCACGGGCCCCGCCGCGTTCAACGGCACACACGGATACACGTCGCCATAGCAGTCCACGACAACCGATGTACGCGGCGCGCTGCACGGCAGCGGATTGCGTTGTCCGGCAAACGCCCGTTCGAACAGGCCGAGGTACGCGCGCGAGTTGTCGAGCAGGGGATCGGAGCCGGCCCGATCGAGCAGAAGCGGACGGACGGCGATGCCTTCGGGTTGGGCGGCGACGCCGTTCGCCGGGAAATCGTGCACGGGCAGGAACCCGACACGGTCCGCCCCCAGGTCGCGCGCGCGCTCCAGCAAGCGGTCCGCGTGCGGCGCGTTTTGCTGCCCCAAGGCGCACGTCAGCGCGACGCGGTAGCGGCGGTTCCTCACGGCGACAAGACGCGCAACAGCGCGCAAGACCCGCCGAAACGAGCCTGTTCGGCGGCGCAACTCGTCGTGCAGTTGCGCCTCGGGACCGTCGAGGGACACGTTGACCGATGCGACACCCGCGTCCGAGAGCGCCTGCGCAAGGGCCGGCGTGACAAGCGAGCCGTTGGTGTTGACGTGCATCAAGAGGCCACGGCTCGTTCCGTAGGCGCAGATCTCGGGCAGGTCCTCGCGCAAGAGCGGCTCACCGCCGGTGATCCCGACCCCAAGAACGCCGAGGTCGGCCATGCCGTCCAGCACGCCCTTGATTCCCTGAGAGTCCAACTCCGCACCGCGGTCGCCGCGCGCCGGCAGGTCGCACATGACACAGCGCAGGTCGCAGCGGTACGTCACGATCAGCGTGCCCAAGAGCGGACGCGCCTCCCCGCGCACGGCACCCCATAGGGACCGCAGCGCCCGGAGCGGAAACAGAACATCGCCGGCGCGCAGGCGGCGCAACAGGACATCGACGTAGAGCTGTCTCACCGCTCGAACCTCGGGCCCGCCACCGGTGTCGGATACTCGCCGCAGTCGCGGCAGATGTGCGGAAACTCGCGCCGAAAGTGCGCGCGCCTAAACGCCCGCATGCGGTCGTTGTTCAGGATGCCCTGAAGCGGTCCGTCGTCGATGTGACCGACGACCGCCTCGCCTTCCGGATCCGCGCAGCAGATAACGATCCGTCCATCCGAGAGCACGACAAGGCCGCCCCGGTTCGGTTCGCGGCACGGATTCTCGCGCGCCTTGACCATGAACTGCGGGATCGCCTGCACCCGATCGGCGACGCCCTGCCACGACCGCCGTAGTGTGCGCCACTTCGCCTCGGTCAGCTCGTTCACGACCATGGATACGTCGATTCCGAGTTCCGAGTCGCGTTCGTTTCGCATCCGGCGCAGCCGCAGCAGATTCTCTCGCAGCGGCGCCAAGGCCACGCCACGAATTCGCTCGTGGGTCTGCCCGTCGCCGTCGACCGACAACGTCAGGCGCGTAAGACCGGCATCCAGCAGGCGCCGGCACCACGCCTCGTCGAGCAGGGTGCCGTTGGTCGTGATCATGGTCCGCACACCGCGCCGCGTCGCCGCGGCGATCATTTCCGGAAGCTCCCGGACAAGCAACGGCTCGCCCCACTGAAACAGGAGCACGAACTCGAGTCCGGGGTTGTTTTGCAGGAACCGCTCGAACGTCGCGACGTCCAAGCGCTTCTTGGGGCGCTGCATGCCACGATTCACGGGACAAATCGTGCAGCTCAGGTTGCAGGCGTTGGTCACTTCAAAGTTGGCCGAGACCAACCGGTAGCCCGACTCCCGCCGCAGCCGAAACAGCAGTTCGTTCCAGACCGCATTCAGGGCCCCTCGCCACGTCCCGTACTTGATCGAGAGCAGTCCGGCGAGCTCCGGACGACGCAGGTAGCAGCGCGCCACCAGCGGCGCGAAGAGCGTGCCCGGCATCCGGCCGGCGCGACCAAAACTTCTCATGTTCGAGGCAGCAAAAAAAGGGCCGCCGGCTTCCGCCGACGGCCCCTGTAGGACTGAGAAAAGCAGAATCAGGGTCTTGGGGCTTACGGCGTGAAGCGCACCCGAATGTCGGCCACGGCCGGAACACCAGCGTCGGCCGTGTCGATGTTGCCCAGCGTGTTTTCGATCACGCCCGGAGTTCCCGGATCGTCTGCGATCGGAAGTTGCGCGCTGCCCGGCGGCGCGAACACCAAGCCGGCACCCCCACCCGGATTACCGAGCAGGTCGTCGCGCGAACCGATCTGAGAAACGTCGAACACGAGGCGGACGCGAGCAAACCGCTTGCCCAGGGCCGGCGAGTTGGCCGCAATCAGGCTGCGCGAGTCGAACTGTGCGACACCGGTCTCCAAGCCCGTGTCCATGTCCCTGGTCAGCGAGGCTTCGATCGAGAACCCGTTCGGGCCCAGAATCTCGCCCGATGCCGGATCTTCCGTGGAGAGGTCGGGCAGGCCACCCGGCCCGGACTGCGTCACGTCAAGGAACACGCGAATCGTGCCCGCCGGAAATCGCGGCGCATTAGAGAGCACCCGAATCTGGTCGTACGACACGGAATCCGACAGGGTGTCGAAGAATTCGGTGACAACCTGTGAAACCCCATAGCCGGGCTCGCGCGCGCTGTCGCCCCAAACCGTGCCGACCAGAACGACGCTGCCCGACATCTCGGCGATGTCGTCGCGCTCCGGATCACCCGCCGCAAGATCGGCGACCAAGTCACCGTCCAGATCATAGTCCGGGTTCGCGCCCACAACCACGGCGCCGTTTCCGGCGACCTCCGTAGATACATCGACCCCGTCCGAGTCGCAGAAAAGAATCAGACCGCCACCGCCGTTGCCACCTTGAATCGGAACGTCCAGGTTGCCGGTGTTCGGGTTTACCCCGCGACCGCCGGCCTCGATGAAGGGCGAGTTGCCACCCTGCTTGCCGAACGCGAACAGAATCGCCGAGTTCACGAGGATGGCGCCGCGCGCCAGGACGCAGATACCGCCGCCCGCGCCGCCGCCGCCAGCCTCGCCCGTGCCGACGGGATCGGAGGGATCGTCCGGTGCGGGCGGGTTACCGGTCGCAGTTGCGTATGTCGAGCCACCACGGCCGCCGACCACCTCGATACGCGCGGGGCGGACATCGAGGAAGTCGTCATCGGGGTCACTGGGCGTGCCGTTGTCGTTGAATTCAGTCGTGCCGAGTGTGACGTCACCGTCGCACGCGAGGCCGAAGAACCCGGCTCCACCGCCACCACCGGCGCCGCCGTCGTCGTCCGCGTTCGGGTTCCCGTCGCCGAGATCATCCGTCCCCGAACCGTCGTCGTCGCCGCCGCCGCCGCCGCCGCCGGAACCACCGGTGGCCAAGATGCCCTCGTCCGAGAAGTTCAGGCTCTCGCCGACCTTTCGGCCACCCGCACCCTGGTCACTCTGTCCAGGGGTGGTAAACGTGTCGATGTCGGCACCGTTGCCGCCAGCCGATCCGGGGCCACCGCCTCCGCCGCCCTGGAAAGCCGGCACGAAACGGTTGGGGGCCAGCATCTCGGCCTGCGAGACATCGTTGTGGCCACCGCCACCGGTCACCATGTTGGCGAGCCCGGCCACTGCCTGACTCAACTGATCCAACGGGCCGAGTACGTTCAACGGAACCGCGCCTGGCTTTCCATTGAACGACTCAACGCCGCTCGCAAACTCAAGCAGGGCGCCATCGCCACCGCGGCCACCGCCGGGTCCCGGTAGGCCACCGGGTCCGCCCGGAGTACGCGGCGGGTTGCCGAGAGCGCTGCCGTTGTAGCCGATGCCGCCATCACTGCCGTTGAGCACGATATCACCGGTAATCGTGGCATCGTCCTCCACAAAGATCAGAAGCGGCCAGACGCTGTCATTACGCGCCTCGATCCGCGGACGCGCACCCGTGGTCGTGTCCTCAAGCAGATCGAAGCTGTTGTAGTGGTAGCTGATCGGACCGGTGTTCAGGTCACCCGTAAACAGCGTGGCCGTACCGACACCCTGGAGGAAGAAGTCGACCTTGCCCGCCTCGGCGGACGCGACGGAACCGTCGAGGGAACCCGCCGGATCGGACCGACCCGATGCGTTACCCGAAAGGGGCGAAATGAGGGGCGTGCCTGCGAGGTTCGAGCCTCCGCGTAACCGCAGTACGTCGGGAACGGAGAACGTGTCGTCGGTCGGATCGAAGCCGTTGTTGTAGCGGATTTCGCAGCCGGTCCAGAACCCGACATTCCCCGGGTTGGCGTTCGTGGTCTGCGAACTCGGCGAAGGAACGCCAACGAAGTCGAAAGCAAAACCGCCGAGGAACGGCGACATGTGCTCCGGCGGAACGTCCGGGTTGTTCACCGATGTGGGCAATCCGCCAACATCGACGTGGCCGTCCTGACCGTTGTCCTGGAAGGTGATCTGGATGTCCGTCGGCAGCGCGGGCGAAGAGACCGTGCTGAACGACAGTTGGAACGTACCGTCCGCGATGCACGTGTTCGAGTTCACCAGCGGGTTGCCCGCCAGGTCGGAGAACTCGGTCAGGGAGAGCACGTAGCGCCCCTGCGGAACGGACGCCTGATCGAACGCCGAGTCCGCGTCGAAGACCGTGATCTGAAGACGCGACGACTCGCAGTCCTGCCGGAAGAAAAAGAACAGGTCGAACGTCTCGCCGCCCAGGTTGGTGTTCCGAATACTGATGTTTTGAATGCGAATACGCCACGGCGCGACCGGCTCGGAAAAGTCGAGCGTGATCGGGTCGAGGCGAACGAACGCGGTACCGAGTCCCTGCTGGATACCGGTGATCGTGCCGAAGCCGCTCTCACCCTCGGACGGATCGGAATCGACAACCTGCGGGGAGTCGCGGTCCGCGACGGGCAGCAGGTCCCGGTCGCACGGATCGGTGCCGAAACTGTCCTCGGCCGTAATGAACTGGTCGATGAAGAACAGGCTCAGTGAATTCAGGTTCGGCTCCGCCGTAATGTCCGCGGGCGCCGGCAGAACCGTGCTGTTTAGGGTCGTGAAGAAGCTGTTGAAGGTCACGACGTTCGGATCACCCTCGATCGTACGGACCGGGTCGATCACGTCCGGTGACGACGGCACCTGGATCGCGTAGGTGAAGCCGATGCGAAGCCCGGCGTCGCTGAGATCAGCGAGTTGGGGAATCCGCGGGTGGAACGTGATGACGTTCCCCACGACGACGAACTTGCCAACGGCCGGCGAACCGGGGTTCGGCTCGTTCGTCGTGGTGGTCGTCGTAAAGATGCGCACCGTGTCAGGCGTCACCGTCGTCGCATCGACCGGAGCGCTCAGGGTCAACTCGAGTGCGGCATTGAGGCGCACACCCGCGAAGCCCGGGTCGAAGTTGAACAGCAACACACTCAACGGAGGCAGGCCCGGCCCACCTCCCGCGCTGCAGGACGTGAATCCCGCGGCCATGACCATCATGACCATCAACTGCATCCAACGTTTGGCTCTTCTCATCCACTCTCTCCAGACGCCCGCTGCGCTACCGTCATGTACGCGTTCGCGCAGCGGGCGGTCGAGTCGAAGTTGTCAAATCCTTGAAGGACTCCCCCAGTCGTCAATCGGTATCTCGATTAGGCGGCATCACTCTCGATCGGGCGCCATTCTAGAAGTCGAACCGCAACGGAATCTCAAGGACTCCGATGCGCGCACGCCCGCCGGTGAAGAAGTTCGCCACCAGCCTGATCTCGAACCGAATGAACTGGAAGCCGTCGATCTCATCGATGATCGCCGTCGGACCGACATCGCTCGTGATGCCGTCCGCCGAACCGATCCAACGAATCTCGACCTGGGCGCCGCCGTCTTGAACGAGGGGCGTCACGATGGCCGCGAGATAGTCGGGATCGGGCGTCCCCGAGTCGTAGAACAAAGAGTTGGCCGTCGCCACAAGCAACGCCAGCTCGAACTCATGCAGTTTCACGAACGGACCCGGGTTGATGACGCTGCCGAAGCCGGCGCCATTGGGCGGGTTCGGCTCGTCCGAGCCATGAACCGAGTCGTGCATGCGCAGACCGATGGTGTTCGCGGGGTTGCAGGCGCCGGTCAGTGCTGTCGTGCAGTTGCACGTAGCAAAGCCACCCACCTGGGCCAAGGCCCAGAACTCGCGGAACAACTGGAAGGTGTTTCCTTCCGCGGCCTCGACGTCGATGATGAAGTCGTTCATCCCGTCGTAGTCGAAGAACGTCTCGAGCGCCGGCCAGTCGAAGTAGCCGTCGTCCGCGCCGCCGCCGTTGATGTCGGCCGTCTGGGGTGTCACGTAGGTCGCGTTGTTGACGACCTTGACAAAGCCATCGACATCGAACTGCCCGTCGAGGCTACCCACGGCAAGCGCGGTCCCGACCGCCTTGTGACCCATCTTGATGTTCACGCCCGTGTACGTGGCCGCGAACACCCGGTCACTGTCCGGTCCCCACGCCGCACGAATAATCGTGCCCGCGGCGCCGAGTTCCGTCTGGCGGTAGAGGTTTTGCTGGCGTCGGCCGTCCGCGCGAGGCGGCTGCAGGTTGCCGGGTGTGAACGGAGCGCCCACCAGCGGGTTCACGCCTCGGCAGAAGTCCTCGAACCCGGGGTTCGAGCCGGGCGGGATCGCGACGGGCGGGTTGTCGATGTCCGTGCCGCCGCCACCGGCCACGACCGCCAGCACATCGATAGTCGCAATGCGCGTGGTGATCGGCGGGGAAACGAGCTGGAACGGGAAGTCGGTATCGTCGCCCCAGAGCGCCGTCGTACCGGCACCGCGTTGGTCCGAGGTTTCGAAAGTCTCGCTAAGCACTTTCGTGTTGACCTGCGTCGGATCGAACTCGGTGTCGAAGGTCTGGAAAAACGTGAAGTTCTGGACGCGGTTGCCCGCAAGGTCGGTCGGCAGGCGGTCCGGCGAAAACGTGTCGGGTGCCTCCGGATCGATGAAGTTGACCAGAATCGAGAACGGGCCCTGGCCGAAGCCGAAGACCGGCAGGAACGTGAAGCGCGTCAGCGATCCGTCGAAGAACGTCACGCTCGCGATGCCTTCCTGGAACGAGGGCGCCGTGTCGGAGGCGTTCGTGAGGAAGATGTTTTGGCCCAAGATGACCTGACTCGGATTCATGGGCTCGTCAAAGATGACGGTGACGGCGGCGTTCGCAGCCACCTGACCCACGGCGTTGGGGCCCGGCGTGAACGACAGTCCAAGCACGCCCGGAGGTCCGGGAACAGGATCGTCCCAGCCGGAACCGGTGGTGAAGGACAGGATGTTGTCGCCCGAGGCGATCGTGATCGCGTTGCCTTCGACGTTTTGCAGGAAGTCATTGAGCGGACGGCCGTCCTCCGGCTCTTTCAGCGGAACCTGGACGAGTACCTGCGTGCCGGCATCGAAGCCGATCGCATTGGGCGAGCCGGTCGCAGTCAGCGTCGGATCGAACTCGATCACGTTGCCCGAGATCAGGAACGTGCCGACAGGGCGGACAGTAAACTGGCCGCCCGTGCGCAAAATCAGCGCCTGGTCGGTAACCGACTCGGGGAGAACGTCCGTGTTGAACGTCATCCGTACAACGCGGTTTCGGGCCACCGAACTCTCACCATCTGCGGGTTCGACCCGGACGAGCGCCAACTCGGTCGGATCAAACTTCGCCGGTGTCTGGGTGTTACAGCTCGCAAAACCCGCCGCCATGGCGAGAACGAGCGAAATTCGCTTCATCGCGAAGGACCAACGACCATTCATGGTCACTCCTTTTTGCCGATCAACACGGACCAAGGACGCGCATACCGATCGCCGGCGCGCGGCCTATCCGCCCGTAGTCCCGGGAAGGTACGAAACCGGCGCCACCGTGTAAACAGCAGTCTTCGAGGAACGGTGAGCCGATTCGCCTGATTTCATAACAACTTGTTCGGTCGGCCAACTCGCAAGTATCGTACCCAGCCGGACAGGATGTGACCGAAGAGCATAAACCACTTCGCAACAAAGCCTTACGACGGCGATGTCCTCGAGTCGGACCGCCGAGCGTGCGTTCCTGATACACCGGCCCCTGGCTGAGCGCTCATCCTCGCACGCCCCGAATCCGGGGGGGGGGGGCCGGCGGGTGAAACGAAAAAAGCGACCGCCCGGAGCGAGGACGCCCGGACAGCCGCTTCTAGAGGCGAGGAGAGGGGTCTACACGAACCCCTGTTCGGCAGACTCTATTCCCGGAGGAACGGAATCTCGACCACCTGGAGCCGCGCGCGGCTTTGGGTGGCCAGGTTGGCCTCAAGGGTCGCTTCAAACCGGACGAAGCGGAAGCCGTCGCACAGGTGGATCGAGTCGCCCAGCGGCACATCGTCAACGATTCCGTCGCTCGAGGCGCCCCACCGGAGTCGAACCGAGGCTCCACAGGGCTGCACGAGGGGTCCCACGACCTCGTCGAGATAGTCAGGAGCCGCCTCACCGGTGTCGTAATAGAGGGACGTGCCGATCGTGACCAGCTGCGCGATCTCGAACTGCATGACGTGTACGGCGGGTCGGGGGTTCGGCAACCCATTCACCACGGCCGTGGGATTGAGCGATTCCGAGCCGAACACACCGACCTTCTGACGCAGCCCGATCGAGTCGTTGAGCGGACACGCGGTCGATCCCGCAAAGAGGAGCCCGCAAGAGCAGACGGGCGTGGCGGTAACGGCGAAAAACGTACGGAACGACTGGCTGGCCGTACCCTCGAGCGCCGACACATCAAAGATCAAATCGTCGGTCCCGTTGAACACGAAGTTCTGCTGAAACTGCGGCCAGTCGACGTAGCCGTCGTTGCGGTTGCCGCCGTTGACGTCGTTCGCCTGGCTGAGGCTGTATTGGTCGTCGACGACCGTCACGAAACTGTCGACATCGAACTCGGCCGAAAACGCGCCTGTCGTCAGGTTGGTCCCCGAACGCTTGTGGCCGATCCGGATAATGACTCGGTCGTAGGTACTCGCCGTCGTCGTATCTCCGGACGGGCCCCACGCCGCTCGAATGATCGTTCCGCTGCCGCCCAACTCCGGCGCGCGAAGGATCTGCTGCATGTGGCGGCCCGCGGCGGTCGGCGGCAAGCCCGTGGCCGTCACGAGATCCGGACCGACGAGGGTCGAGGAACTACGGCAGTAGCGGCCTTCGTTCGCCGGATCGGGCGGGGTCGTATGGCCTGCCGTCGTATTCGGAAGATCGGACGTGCCCCCGGCGCCCAGGATCGCCGCGATGTTGATGTTTTGGATGCGTGTCGTGGGCGGAAGGCTCGCCAACGCAAACGGAATCTCGGCGTCCGTGCCCCAGATGGCCGTGCTGTTGTTCACGTCGAGTTGCGCGGCGGTCGAAAAGTCCTCCCGGATGATGCCCGAGTTGGGCACGTTCGGATCGAACTCGGTTTCAAACGTCTGCAGGAACGTGAAGTTCTGAATTCGGTTGCCGCCGAGGTCGCGCGGCAGTCCGTCCGGCGAAAACGTGTCCGGAGCGTCCGGATCGATGAAGTTCACCGCGATCGTGAACGGCCCCTGGCCGAAACCGAAGATCGGCAGAAACGTGTAGCGCGTCAGCGAGCCATCGAAAAACGTCAGGCTGGCGATGTCTTTCTGAAAGTCCACGGAGGTTTCCGTGGCGTTCGTCAGGAAGATGTTTTGCCCCAAAATCACCGACTCCGGGTCGATCGGCTCCGAAAACACAACGGTGACCGCCGCGTTCGCCGCGACCTGTCCGACGTTGTTCGGCTCCGGGGTGAACGACAGGCCGAGCACGCCGGGTGCGCCCGGCACCTTGTCCGTCCATTCGCAGCCCGTGGTAAACGAGATGAGACTGTCGCCGGACGCGACCGTGACCGGGTTGCCCTCGACGTTTTGCACAAAGTTGATCGAGGACTCCCCGGAGTCGGGCTCAAAGAGCGGCAGCTCGACGAGCACGGTTTCTCCTGCCGGGAAACCGACCGAATTGGCCCCACCCGTCCCCGTCAGCGTCGGATCGAACTCGATCACGTTGTCGGAAATCAGAAATGCGCCTTCGGGCACGATGGTGAATTGACCGCCGACCCGGACGCGCAGCGACTGATCGTGCACCGACTCGGGCAGGATCGTGGTGTTGAAGGTCAGGCGGATGACGCTGTTGCGCGCCACCGAGCTTTCGCCGTCGGACGGCTCGACGCGAACGAGCGCGATCTCCGCCGGATCGAATGAAGCGGGCGTCTGCGTGTTGCAGCTAACCAGCGACGTCGCCAGCGCCATAAGCGCCGCCGCCATCTTGTATTTGTGTCTAATCGAGCACATGATCCCTCCGGTTCACGAGCGCTCGATGTACCCCTGTGCTCTAGCCTAGCCGCCAACCCGAAGCGATCGGACTAGAGTCCCAACGATTCATAGACCCCCCGGAGGGTTCCGAACGGATGCACGAATTCCACGTCGGCAACCTGGAGGGCGAGCGACGCCGATCCGGTACCCACGGCAACCACGGTCAGAGGCACCGGAGCCTCGTCGCGACACCGCGCCACCAGTTCCCGAACCGCCCCGGCAATGGCTGCCCCAATCCCAGCCCGAATCGCATCCACAGTGTTGTCGCCAATGCCGCTGCCCGGCGCGCCGACGAACCCCGAACCCAACTTATCCGCCCGAGCTCCGCCAGGAGCGATGGCGGAACCCGCCAAGTCATCCCCAGCCCCCGGGCCCCCTGAATCAACCAGCGAGACCGACGGAAGACGTGCCGTGCCATCGGCAAGCGAGCGCGCCATAAGCTCGGGACCGGGCAGGATCGCGCCGCCGAGAATGCCGCCGTCACGCACGGCGACGGTCGCCGTGAGACAAGTACCCGCGTCGAAGACCAAGACCCCTTCGGCTTTCGGACAAAGATGCAGTGCGCCGACCGCCGCCATGATCCGATCCGGCCCGCAGTCCTCCGGGGGGCGATAGTGAACGGCGATCGGATACGGAATGTCTGGGCCGATTTCCCGAGCCACCGCTCCCACGTGCCCAAAGGCGGTTCGGACTCGGGCCAGGACCGGCGGATTGACCGAGACGGCCGCCACCGCCCGGTCCCGGGTGAGTTCGGCCAGGGCGGCTAGGTCGGCGACAAGCGCGAGGCGACCGACGCCCTCACGCCGACCGTCGCAAAACAGCCCGTACTTGATCGAGCCGTTGCCGATGTCGAGCGCAAGGACGGGCCCGGACTCGGCCACAGAGGCGATCTACTTGTACTTGCGCAACGCGGCGCGGGTGTCCGGATCCCGGGTGTCGAAACGCTTGTCGAAGACCCGCCCCTGGCGCTTGATCTTGACCTTCAGGACCTTGGCGCCTTCCTTCAGCAGCTTCTTGACGACTATCACGGCGCGCTTTCGATCCGTCACAACCCTGTCGTTGATCGACAAGATGATGTCGTCCGAACGGATACCGAAGGCATTCGCCTTGGAGCCGCGGGCGATGCGCAGGACCCGCAGACCCTTGGGCCGGCCGGTCTTGGGATCGCGATAGACCCGGGTCTGCGCGTCTTTCAGCAGCTTGTTGTAGTTCTTCGTGAGGTACTCGTGGCTCTCGCGCGTCGTCGCGAAGACCCCGCCGGCCTGCTCTTCGAAGATCACTTCCGGCTCAGCTCGCGTCATGATCGGGCCCTCCTTCGGAGGTCCACGGTCAATCGCCTTACCCCCGGGCTCGACCGGCTTGCTTGCATCGCCTGTCGTCTTCTTGGGCTTCGTCGATGCCCGCAACTCCTCCTCGGAGATCCCGATCAGAGCCTTCTTGCTGTTGATGGGGCCGGCCGTAAGCCGCTCGCCATCGGTCATGTTCGGCGTCTTCCTCTTTTCGCCGATCCAGTGGGCCTTCTGGATGTCTTTCCCGTCGCAGTTCATGTCGAACAGGAAGTAGGTCGCCCCCGGGTTGTCGGGATCCGGTTCACACCCGATGAACTGGTAGTGCACCGGGATGATGTCCTGGTAATACTTCGGGTTGCGACGCCCCTCGATCGCCTCATTCAGGCGCAGAATGCGCTTCTTGCCATCCTTGGTTTCAAAGATGAGCGCCGGTCGGATGTTGCCGCCATAAGGCGGATAGACCACGATCGCGGTCTTGATCTCACCGAGGCGCGCGAGGACGGACTCGAGTTCCCTTTTCGGCTCCTCTTTTTTGGCCTCGGCCTTCTTTTCGACCTTCTTCGGGAAGCGGCCGAGCGCTGCGTTGATGTGCTCGATCCGAATGACCTTCGGGCCGATCTGACGAACATCCGGCTCGAAATTGGGCGGGCGCCACGCCGCCTCCATCGTCTTGCGATGCTGGAAGTACCGATACCCAGCGGCTCCCAGGGCCACGAGGGCGAGCACGTTGAAGAGCAGCAGAAGGCGCTTTAGTAGACTGATCGACATGGGGCAATACTCATCTTACGGGCCGGGTGCCAGCCTCAGGGTATTAGACGACGTGATTCCCGCCGCGGTCCAAAAAAAGTCGGGACCGTGGTGCCTCACCGGTTCTTGAATCGATACACCCGCTCCTGCACCGCCCCGGCGCGCCGGAATCGGACCGTGATTCGATCGCCAGCCCGGGTCTCGACCCGCAGCACGCGAAGCAAGCCGGCTCGGCTGCGAACCGGGCGGCCATTCACGGAAACCACCATGTCGTCGGACCGCAGCCCAAACTGGCGCGCGCGCGATCCAGCCCGCATCCCCAGAATCCGCAGGCCGACCACGCGCCCGTCCCGGCCTCGTGCTTCGCGGGTGAAAACGTGCCTTGCAAGCTCCTTTTGATCGCGCCGGAGGTCGGCGAGGCCCCGCTTCGTCGCCGTCCAGACCTTTCCGTCGCGCTCAAACAGGGGAGCCGGGATTCTCTGCGGAGAGGGCTTCTTGACGGAGCGCACGGACGGCGATTTCTTGTTCTTGGCCGGCAGGCGTCCGACCAGGGCGCGCGGGGTCACCACGACCTGCGGCCCCACCGCTCGCCCCTGGACCAAATCGCCGGGCGCTGCCAGACTCGGCCCGACACGAGGCCTCCATGTGATGCGGCGACTGTTCTTGCCGCACAGGTCGAATTCGAACCAGATGGTCTCGAGATCGTCCGGATCATGCTGAAAGCTAACGAACCTGTAGCCCACGGGCCTCGGCACCATCGGGCCATACTCGGGATCCGGCTCATTGACCAGGGCCTCGCCCAGCCGCAGGGCGATCCGGCGGACTCCGTCGGCGCGCGGCTTCTCAAGGTCGACCAGAATCACCGGTTGCATCGCTGCGGTCCAGGGCCGCTGGGGCAGGATCGCCGCCGCAATGCGCCCGATTTCCTCCAGCGTCTCCTCGCGTCCCGCCGGTCTCGGCGTCTTGGTCGACATCGCCGGCGACCCGAATCGCCCGAGACGGACGGCGACCGACTCGATGTCGGGAGCCCGCGGACCGCCGGGCCCCGCTCCCGGGGGCACAAACGAAGGCATCTGCCACGCCTTTCCGAGCGCGGCGCGATGGCCCGACCAACGCCAGACCGCGATCCCAAGAAGAACGAGCGCCCCCAAGTTTGCGAAAACAAGAATGCGCCGAAGTGCTCCAAGCCTCATGCCGGTTTGGACGCCGACAGACCCCAGAGTCATCCTTCTGATCCCGGCTCGGTATGGATTTGCAGCGGATCAACCGAGCGTCAGCCGGTCTCCTCCTACCAAGCAAATCCGCAAGCGGGTTTGCTAGAGGTCGAAGTTGAAGTCCGCCGCGGCCGTGCCCTTCGTGATGCCGCGCAGCTCCAGCTTCAGCTCGTCCGGGTTGTCCGCGGCCCCCAGGGCGTCGTCGTAGCTGATCAGGCCCTCGCGATAGAGGGACACGATCGACTGGTGGAAGGTCTGGGTGCCGTAGTAGTGCGCACCGTCGTAGATGGCCTTGTGCAATTCGCGCGTCTTGCCCTCGGTCAACAGGTCGCGCATCGTCGGCGTGGCCAGCAGGATCTCCACGGCGGGCACGCGGCTCTGGTCGTTCTTGCGGGGCAGCAGCCGCTGGCTGACGATGCCCTCGAGCACGAGCGAAAGCTGCATCCGCACCTGGTCGTGCTGGTGCGGCGGGAAAAAGCCCAGCATGCGCTCCACTGTCTGTACCGCGTTGACGGTGTGCAGCGTCGAAAGCACAAGGTGGCCCGTCTCCGCTGCCGCCAGCGCCGCCGAGACGGTTTCGGCATCGCGCATCTCGCCCAGCAGGATGACGTCGGGAGTCTGGCGCACGACGTGGCGCAGGGCGTTGTCGTAGTTGCGCGCGTCGAACCCGATCTCGCGCTGGTTGATCATCGACTTGCGGTCCACGAACACGTACTCGATCGGATCCTCGATCGTGATGATGTGGCGCGCAAAGTGATGGTTCATGTAGTCGATCATCGAGGCGAGCGTCGTGCTCTTGCCCGCGCCGGTGGTCCCCGTGACGAGCACGAGACCGCGCTGCAGCGCGGCGAGCTGGCGAAGCTGTTCCTCGGGGAGCAGGAGCTCCTCCAACGACGGAATGCGGTCGTTGACGTGGCGAAAGACCAGGCACAGCCGGCCCTGCTGCCGAAAGACGTTCGCGCGAAAACGGCCGATCTCGGGGACTGCGTACGAACAGTCGACAGCGCCGTTGGCCTGAAACTCTGCCTTGAGGGATTCCGGGATGACGTCGTCCGCGAGGGTGCGGGCAAACGCGGCGGGCACGCGACTTTCGGAGACGAACTTGATTTTGCCCTGGATTCGCATCGCGGGGCAACTGTTCTCCTTGATCAGGAGATCGCTCCCCTTCTCCTTGACCAGAATCCGGAACAACTCGCGGGTATCCATCGCGCGGCCTCCTGCCCGCGCCGAGGACATCCCTACAAGCGGTTGAGAACCGCCTGAACGAGGTCGGACAGACCTTCCCCCGAGACGCCCGAGACCCGGACGATATCCGTATCGACCACCGCGCCGAGTTCGCTTAAGCGTTCGCCCGGATCGCCGATGTCCATCTTGTTGGCCACCACGATCTCAGGCCGGTCCGCGAGTCCGTGGCCGTAGGCCTCGAGTTCGCCCCGGATACGCCGGTACGCGCCCGCAGGATCGTCTGCGAACAGGTCGACCACGTGGAGCAACACGCGGGTGCGCTCGACATGGCGCAGGAACTGGTGGCCAAGACCGTGCCCCTGGCTGGCGCCCTCGATCAACCCAGGCAGGTCGGCGAGGGTGAACGAGCGAAAGCCGGTGCCGGCGACGATGCCGAGGTAGGGCGAGAGGGTCGTGAACGGATAGTCCGCAATCTTCGGGCGCGCGCGGCTCAGGCGGCTCAGCAGCGTGGACTTGCCCGCGTTGGGCAGGCCGACGAGGCCGGCATCGGCCAGCAGCTTGAGTTCCAGGTGCAGCCACCGTTCTTCGCCTTCCTCGCCCTTCGTCGAAGTGCGCGGCGCCTGGTTCGTGCTGGTCTTGAACGAGGCGTTGCCACGGCCCCCGCCCCCCCCTTTGACTACTTCCATGGACGCGCCGTCTTCGTCAAGGTCGCGCAGAGTCCGCCGCGAGTCGCGGTCGAAGACAACGGTTCCAACCGGGATTTCGACGACGAGATCGTCGGCACTCGCGCCGGTCTTGTGCGAGCCCATCCCGGGCTGTCCCTTCGCGGCCCGGAAGTGGACCTGGTCGGGCATGTCGGAAAACGTCGAGAGTTGGGAGGAGGTTCGGAGGATCACCGAGCCGCCGCTGCCGCCGTTGCCGCCATTGGGGCCGCCCCGGGGGATGTATTTCTCCCGCCGGAACGCGACGCATCCGTCGCCTCCTCTTCCGCTCCGGACACAGATCGTGTGCTCGTCCTTGAACATGGGATTCACCGAACTGCGAGCCCCCGAATCCTCGCGGGATCCTGGGCTGCGGAAGCGCTACGCCTCCGGAAGCACTTCGATGCGGCGGTTGGCGTGGAACTTCACCCGACCGTCCACGAGCGCGAACAGCGTGAAGTCACGTCCGAGCCCGACCCGCTTCCCCGGCTTGAACCGAGTGCCGCACTGCCGCACAATGATTGCGCCCGCGCGCACGAACTCGCCGCCGTACGCTTTCACCCCCCGCATTTGCGGGTTGGAATCGCTGCCGTTCTTGGTGGCGCCTTGACCTTTTTTATGTGCCATCGCTAACCCTCGATCGCGTCGATCCGGACACGCGTGTAGCGCTGCCGGTGGCCCTGCTTGCGCCGGTAGTTCTTGCGACGCTTGAACTTCTGCACGATGATTTTCTTGGCCTTCACCTCGCCGACGACGGTCGCAACGACCTTGGCGCCGGCGACGGTCGGTGCACCGATCTGTACGCCACCGCCATCGGACGAATCGGCACCGCCCAGCATCAGGACCCGGTCGAACGTGATCGACTCCTGCTCCTGGGCGTCCCTGAGATCGATGTCGAGGACGTCGCCCTCGCGGACGGTGTATTGGCGGCCGAGATCTTCGATGATGGCGTACATGGCAAGTCCGCTAGGGTATCCGGTTCGTCAAGCCAAAGCGGCGGCCCGTTCCCCGGGCCAGGAATCGGGGCAGGACTAGCCGCGGTCCACGGACCATCCGCGGGCATCCTGGCCGGAGGCGACCGCCACGGACACGTGATCGGCCAGCTCGGCGTGCACCAGCAGGCGGAGCAGCGGCGAGCGGACAGAGTCGGTCACGCCGGCCAGAAGCCGGAGATCCCCGGCGGCGACCCGCGCGCGTACCTCGCGCAAGACCCGGTAGGCCTGAGTCTCCGCGTCGGGCCTGACTCCGTCGCCAGTCCGCTGGCGGGTCAGCGTAAACAGGGCGAAGGGGCCGAGCCCGCCGACACGAATCCGGGCGCGGTCGGCGGCGAGGCACTCGCGAAAAACCTCGTCGACCTGCCGGGCGCGCTCCGGGTCGTCCATGTCGATGAGATCGACGACCACCAGGCCGCCGAGATCACGCAGGCGAAGCTGCCGCGAGATTTCGGCGCACGCCTCGAGGTTCGTGCGCAGGGCGGTCTCCTCGAATCCTTCACGTTCGCGCGTCGTACCGGAGTTGACATCGACGGCCACCAGCGCCTCGGTCCGGTCGAATACGACCGAGCCACCGCCGGGCAGCGCCACCGTTCGCGCCGCGACGAGGTCGAGCTGCTCCTCGACGCCGAACAAATGGAACAGCGGCTCGGGTTCGGCGTGGAGCCGTGCCCGCCCCGCGCGCGTAAGCGAACGGACGGCGATGTCGGCGGCCTCGGTGTCCACGACGACCTCGTCAACGGTGTCGTCGAGCCAGTCCCGCACCGCGCGTGCAATCACGTCACTCTCCGCGGACAGGCAGTGCGGCGCCGCGTGCTCGCGCGCTTGCCCCTGGATCGCCTCCCAACGCCCCTTCAACGACTGGGCGTCCGACCTCAATTCGTCGGGCGTACGATCTGCGGCTGCCGTGCGCACGATGACCGCCCCGCCCGCTTCCTGCTCAAGATCCTGGAGCAACGCGCGGAGCTGCCGCCGGTCGTGCGCCTGTTCGATGCGGCGGCTGATGCCTCCGGTCTCCGCGAACGGGAGCAGCACGAGATACCGTCCGGGCAGGCTTACCTCCTCGGTAAGGACCGGTCCCTTGTCTCCGACCGCCTCGCGTGTCACCTGAACGATCGCCTCGTCGCCCATGGAGAAGCGCTCCTCGATCCGCGTGACGCCGCCCGCGCAGTCGCTCACATGCAAGAACCCGTTGCCCCCGCCGCCGAAGTCGAGAAACGCGGCGCCGATGCCGGTCTCCAGATTCACGACGCGGCCCTTGTAGATGTCGCCGACAAGGCGCGGCTCCGAGGCGCGCTCGCAGCGGTACTCCTCAATGATCCCGTCGTCCACGAGCGCGGCGCGGGTCTCGCCGGGATCCAGATCGTTGATGAGCAGGGTGCGCACAGGCCGAGAGACCATACGAAAAAGGGCGAGCCGCAATCGGCCCGCCCTGGATTTCGTTGCGAAAAGACGTATTAGGCGTCGTCGGACTTCTTCTTGCCCGCGGGCAGGACATCGTCCCGGAACATGTCGTCCCAGTCCTTCTTCATCTGCCCCTGGTACGCACGGACGGCCTTCATGATGGCCGACTCGATGTCCTCGGAGCTCTGGATGATGCGCCCTGTCAGGAACACGATCAGGTTCGAGAGCGAACTCTGCTTCTCCTTGACCGAGAAGAGCCACTTCACCACCGGAATCTTGCGCAGGCCCGGGATGCCACGATCGACCTCGGCCTCGGTCCGCGTGAGCAGACCACCGAGCACCGCGGTCTCACCCGACTTCAGGATCATGTGCGTCACGATCGTGGACGAGCTGACCCGCGGCAGAAGAATCGACACGCGGTTCGCACCTTCGCCCGACACGAACTCGTCGAAGCCGGCCAGGGTAGTCGACGTACCGACAAGCTGCTCCGACTCGGGGATCACGGTCAGCATGATCTTGTCCGTGTTCGGAATCACATGCGGAATCACGAGGAGCTGGAAGCCCTGCTGGACGGGCGAGTTCGGCGCCTCGGAAATCGAGAACGTCAGGCCGCCCGACTGGTTGCTCGACGCGCTGGTCTGCGCAAAGCGCACGGTCTCGCCGACAAAGATCGTCGCTTCCTGGTTGTCCAGGCAGACGAGCTTCGGCGCTTGCGTGATCTGCGACGTCCGGTCCTCGGCGAAGAGGCGCAGCGCCATGCTGACACCCGTAAAGTCCAGGGTCCCGAACGTGGTCGGGGCCGGAGTGTTGATGCCGGGGTCGAGCGGATCCGCGACCGCGGCACGGTCGAGGTCGTCCCAGACCCCGAACGGCAGACGCGTCGGGGTGGCCGACATGCTGATGGCCATCGTCCAGCCGTCCTCGCCCGGATCGACGCCGACGTCGAGCAGGTCGCGGTTCTGGGTAGTGATGAGCTTGACGTCGAAGAAAATCTGCGACGGCTCGATGTCGATTTGCTGGACAAGGTTGAGCAGGTTGTCCAGCGCCGGGCTCGTGCCGCGCGCAATCAGCGAGTTCGAGACCCGGTCGTACTTGATCGTGCCGCCGTCCGTCTCCACTGCCGCCTTGAGCGCCTCGAGGATCGGGAACTGCGACTCCGGCTTCGTGGAGTCGTAGGCCTGAATCTTCTCCTTGGCATACTCCGTCTTCAGGTACGCCCGGTACGGACTGGGCGGCCGGATGAACCGCAAGCGGATCACGCGGGTCTCCAGCTGCTGCTGGAGGTCGGCGCGCGGAATGATGCGGAGGATGTTGCGGTCTTCCTCAACCACCGCGTAGCCGAGCGTCTTCACGATCTGCTCGAGGGCATCCCGCCACGGGATGTTCTTGAGGTTGACCGTTACCGTGCCCGTGACCTTCGGGGACACCACGATGTTGGCGCCCGAATACGTCGCGATCACGCTGACGACCTTCTTCACGTCTTCGTTCTCGAAGCTGAAGGTCACGCGTTCCGGCTTGTACACCTTGATGACAACCGGGCTCACGCGCTCGAGAATGCATTCGGCCTTCTCGGCCACCTCGGTCAGCGCCGCCAACCAGTTCAGGTCGACGACCTTGACGGTGACGGTGGCGACGGCCGCTTCCTTCGAGAGGAAGATATTGACCTTCGTCTTATCGCGGATCCGCTCCACGACCTCGGACAACTGGCGTCCGCGAACGTCGAACGTCACCTTACCGTCGCCAATGTCGATCTGGGCCATGTTGGCCTGAGTCGGCTCGCTGTCCGCGAGAACCGGCACGGAGGCCAGCATCACGAACAGGGCTGCCAGGCACTGGGCCCCGCTTCGCTTTCTAAAGATACTCATCGTTTTGTCTCCTTACCCTGTCGCGATGAAACTATCGACTCGCAGGAACTAGCCCTGCGCCTTTTTGATCTCTACGCCCTCGGTCTCGAAGATCACGTAGTTCTCACCGATCTCGGCCACGATGATGTTGCCCTGCGGATCGAGGGCATCCTCCTGCGAAAGCTGCCGGCCGTTGATCACGGCGACGGACATGCCGTCCGGCGAGTAGAGGATGGTCGTGATGCTCACCTTGCGCTTTTCGAAGTCGCGGATCACGCGACCCTTGCGCTGCAATTCGTAGATTTGGGCGACCATGGCCTTGGCGTTCTCGTCGACGTGCTGTCCCTTTCGGGACTGCTCGAGGAACTCGCGAACGCCCTGTTCGAGCAGGTCCCACTCCCCTTCGTCGAAGTGCTTCGCCAGCTTGTCGTAGTGCGCCCTGACCTGCACCTCGGACATCCGCGGATTCGCATCGGCGATCGCGGCCATGTTCTTCTTGATGGCCTCGAAAGGCTCGAGCACTTCCGCGCGCAACCGTTCCTGTAGCTCGGGGATCCTGATCTCCTGGCGAGCGGACTCGATCTGTTCCGCAAGCTGGCGGTACAGCGCCCGGTTCTCCTTGATCTGCTCTTGCAGACGCCACAGATCCTCGCGCTCCTGGAGTTCCTTTTGGAAGACCAGACCCTCGCTGAGCGTCTGGAGCTGATCGACCAGGTTCTGGAGCATCCGCTCCTGGCGTGCGCGGTCCTGCTCGCCGGTGCCCGCATCGACAGGCGTTCGAACCGGACGCTTGCGCACGGTGACGAACGGGTCGCGCCGGCCGAGCGACGTGCGCAACGTGTAGCTCTCCTTCTCCTGGATCTTGATCCGGGAGAGCCACTGCTTCACCCTCGCGTGCTCGCGCTTTTTCTCGTACTTCTGGATCGAGACAATCGTGCTCGCGATCTTTTTGGAGTACGTGAACGTCGTGAGCGCGAGCTTGATGCCGTGCCGGAGCTGTCCGTCCGAATCAGGCGCCTCGCCCGCCTTGATCGAATACTCCACGACGTTGATGATCCGGTCGTGGTTCTCGATCGCGTTGATGAAGCGGAGAAACTCGTCCGCCGTTCCGCGCAGGCTCATGACCTGCGGGATCGGCCGGATCGAGGTCTTCTTCTTCTTGCGACGCCGTCCGGCGTTGCTGGGTGCGATCTCGCTGATCTGGACACCGGACTCGGACGCGTAGCGCTCGAGGACGTTCCAGAATTCCTCGATCTCCGATAGTTCGGGCAGAAACGCGACCTCGCGGGCCGCGATTTCGCGGTTCGCGATGGCGCGGAACTCGCGCTGGGGAATGAGCGCGACTTCGCGCTCGGCCCCGGCGATCTGTGTCCGCAGCGCCTCGATCTTGCCCTCCTCCTCATCGATCGTCTTCAGATCCGACCAGATGAGAAACCCGAGACCGCCGCTCAAAACGACAGCCACGGAGATCGTGAGGATCAGGAGTTGTTTCTCGGTGAGCCTATTCACCACTCGTCTCCTCGTGCCCTTATTTCTTCTTCTTGTTCGAGCGACGCCACCCAAGGGGCTTGAGCGTCAGGTCGAACGAAAACTTGCCGGCGCTGCGCGGCAGCTTGTCGTCATCCCAGAAGTGGGCCTTGAACACCGGCGAGGAAATGCCCTGCATGTCCTCGTAGAAGGTGTCTTTTTGGACCGCTTCCCGGAGATTCGTAATCCGGCTGAACTCGATCGTCTCCGAGAACCCGCCGAACGAAATCGTGCCGCCCGTGGTCTGCTTGCCGCGACGCGACGCCCGGGGGGGCTTCACGCTCAGCGACTTGAGCCACACGAAGTACGCGCTCTTGTCGCCACCGTTGTGGAAGACGTCGAGCAGTTCGTCGAGCTTGCGCGACTGGAGGACGCGCGAACTGGCCACCTTGGTGATGGCCTTCCGGCGCGCCTCGTACGCGTTGATCTCCGTCTGGAGACTCTTGCTGATGTCGGCCTGGAGTTTCTTGTTGGTGAACTCGGCCTCGGTCGCGCCGCGCACCTCGCGCACGCCTCGCAGCTCGTTGTAGTGAACGTAGCCGTAGGCGACGAGAGCGCTGGTCACCAGGACCGCGCCGGCGATGATCGCGACAAAGCGCGCGATCGGCGTCGACTCCGCCTTGCGATACTCGGGGGGTAGCAGGTTGATCTGGATCACGGCTCTAAAGCTCCTGCACCCGAGCGGCGAGTCCGATGGCGACGGCGAGCTGTCCGGCGTTGTACTGGACGAGCTCGCTGTCGACGGTGCCCTCGTGGATTTCGATGCCCTCGGTCGGATCCCAGCGGTGGCAGGGTCGGTTGAGGGTGCGCTCGAGCGCCTCCTCGATGCCCGCCATGCGAGCGCCGCCACCGGACAGGTAGACCTCTTCGACCTCGCGGTCGAACTGGTTCTCGAAGTAGTCGAAGGACAGCAACACCTCGTTCGCCAGGTCGTCGAACGACGGCATGACCGCCTCCATGACCTCCTCGGGGTGGTCGCCGGGATCACGCTTACGCGCCTCGGCCGCCTCGAGATCGAGGCCGATGCGCTTGCTGATCGCATGCGTGAGGTCGTCGCCCGCGAGGTACACCTCGCGCGTGAAGTACGACGCGCCGCCGTAGAAGATGTTGATGTTGGTCTTGTTGGCACCGATGTCGAGCAGCGCGATCGCGCGGTCCGCGTCTTCTTCGTAAAACGCGCCGCCGCGGGCGAGCTCGAAAGCGTTGCCGACGGCGAACGAATCGACGTCGATCACGGTCGGCTGGAGGCCGAGGCCGTTGAGCAGGCTGACGTGGTCCTCGATCAGCGATCGCTTGACCGCCACGAGCAGGACCCGCATCTCGTTCTCGCTCATCTCGGAGAGATGGTCGTCGGGCAGCGCCTGGCTATCCATGACGACATCCTCGACGTCGAACGGGATGTACTTGTCGGCCTCGTACCGGATCGCGTTGCGCAAGTCCTCTTCCGGCATGCGCGTCATCGACAGGTAGCGCACGATCACGGACTTGCCGTAGACCGAGGTGACGACGCGCTTGGTATGAAAGGAGTTCTCGCGCAAGACCTCGAGAATCGCGTCGGGACGCTGATCCTCGGACACGACTTCCGTCTGGCCGTATCCGGTCATGACAAAGCCATGGCCCTCGCGAGTCAACTCGACGGCCTTGATCGTCCGGGACCCTATGTCGAGTCCAATCAGGGACTTGATCCTTCGCCTGAGCATGTGTTCCGTCCGTATCCCCCCGCACAGTCCGCGCGAGGCTGGACAAACATCGGCGCTTTTACTCCGACGACTTGACTCAACTTTCGACACCACCGGAGGATTCGCACCATGGCGTCGCAACCCACTGTGCCACAATCACTTACGACAGCGGCGCCAAAGCAATGGTTCGCGAAAATGAACGCGGTTTTGCTGGGCGGCGCTAGGTATGGGAAGCAAAACGTGCAAAAACCGCTTGCCCCCGTCCCCACGCTCTCCCCCACTTTTTGTCCGCGGAACGGGCCCCATCGGGCCACAGCAAACGGACGGCGATGTTTTCGAGCGGCCCCGCGGGAGCGCGCCCGCTCAGACGCCGACGCCGGCGCCGAGCAGGCGGTCGGCTTCGTCGCCCAGGTAGGCGTCGACCTCTTCCGGGGTCGCCAGCGCAAGGGCGTGGTCGGCGATCTCGCGCGCGAGTTGGCGGGTCACGCTGCGCACGGTCCGCTTCACCTCGGGTACGACGGACGGCGCAACGGAGAAATGGCGGATGCCGAGGCCCAACAGCAACAGCGTATAGGCGCGTTCCGCGGCCATCTCGCCACAGACACCCACCGGGATGTTGGCCCGCTCGCCCTCGAGCAGCACGCCGCGCAAGAGCCGCAGGATGCCGGGATTCGAGGGGCGAAACAGCGCCGCGACGCGCTCGTTGCCGCGATCGACCGCGAGGGTGTATTGAGTCAGGTCGTTCGTACCGATCGAAAAAAAGTCCGCTTCCTTCGCGACGAGGTCGGCCGCAATCGCGGCACTCGGGATCTCGATCATCGCGCCGATCCGCAACCCGGTTCCGTACGGGACGCGCTCGCGCCGCAATTCCTCCTGGATCTGGTCGAGGATGCGGCGCGCCCGGCGAAACTCGCTCACGGACGAGATCATCGGGAACATCACGCGAATCTGCCCCTCGGCGGCGGCACGAAGCAAAGCCCTCAGTTGCGTACGGAACAGCTCCGGTCGCGCGAAGCTGTAGCGCAGCGAGCGGCAACCGAGATACGGATTGGGCTCCGGCCGCATGCCCAACTCCTCCGCGAACTTGTCCGCGCCGAAGTCGAACGTCCGAATCGTCAGCGGCCGGCCCTTGAGCCGATCGAGCGCTTCGCGGTAGGCGGCGAGGTGCGCGGCCTCGTCCGGGAGGGCGTGCGCGTCGGCGTAGAGAAACTCGGTGCGGTAGAGCCCGATGCCGTCGGCACCGTTGCGCACGGCCTCGTCGACCTCGAGCGGGAACTCGATGTTGGCCTCGACGCCAACCGGCCAGCCGTCCGGCGTCTCCGCCGGAAGCTCCGCCATCCGCTTGAGCACGCGGAATCGGCGCTTGAGCCGACGTTTCAGGTCACGGTAGTACTCGAGCGTCTCCGCATCGGGATCCACCACCAACAGCCCTTGCTGGCCGTCGACAATCAGCGTGGAGGAGGCCGGAACCTCGTCCACCAGCGATCCCAGTCCGCAGACGGCCGGAATGCCGAGCGACTTCGCGACGATCGCCGTGTGGCTCGTCGCGCCGCCCTGCTCGGTCGCAAAGCCGACGACGCTTTTACGATCCAGGTCGGCGGTCTCCGACGGCGTCAGGTCCGTCGCGAGGAGAATCGCGGGACTGTCGGGGGTCGGCTGCCGGATCTTGTGCTCGCGCCGCAAGTGGCGCATGACGCGACGTTCCAGATCGACAAGGTCCACATAGCGCTGACGGAAGAAATCGTCTTCCAGCGCCCGAAAGCGCCCAATCCAGCGGCGAAACACCACCGCCACGGAGTAATCGGCGTCGGTCCGGCCGTTCCGGATGGCGCCTTCGATTTCGCCGACCAGGGTGGGATCTTTCAGGAACTCCCGGTGGCCGGCCGCAATGGAGCCGACGGCGTCGGACATGCCCGCACGGTTCGCGACCCCGTCCAATTCGGCGCGGGCGGCGGTCAGCGCCTCCTGGAAACGCTCGATCTCGCCATCGATTTCGCGCTTGCGGAGCCGGCGCGGGAGCGGAAGAGCATCGGCTCCGATTCGCCAAAACGCGGGCCCGATAGCCACGCCGGGGGCGACCGGGATTCCTTGGAACTTCCGCATACGCGGCATTCTCCGGGCGATCCGGGGGCCGTCCTAGGAAAAGTTCAACGGTGCCGCAGCCGACATCGCCGTCCGTCTGCTGTCGCCGCTGTTCCAAGTTCAGCGGAACGGGATGGGAAACGGAATCGCGGGAGCTAGAGCGCGATGTCGAATTCGCGTTCGAACAGGCCTCGGATCGCGGCCACGGCTGCCTCGGTTTCGTCGCCCTCGACCGTCAGCGCCAGCTCGGCGTCGCAGTGGGCCTCCAGCAGCAGCAACTCCATGATCGACTTGGCATCGACCTCCACGTCGCCACGGCGCAGGCGGATCGTGGTGCCCGTGAACTTGAGCGCCGTCTCGGCCAGCACGGACGACGGGCGGGCGTGCAGTCCGTTCTTGTTCCGGACCCGGACGACCGTTTCGATCGCGCTCATTGTCTTGTCGTCCGACCCCGGCATCTCAACTCTTCGAAGCGGCGTCGTTCTCCTCGATCAGGTCGAGGAACGACTCCGCCGAATCGCACGAGAGGAGACGCCGGCACTGGTAGGTGTCGCGGACCATCGTCACGATCGCCTTCATCGCGGCCAGATGCTCGTCCGTATCGTCGTTGGGCGAAACCATCAGCAGGATCACGCGCACCCGGTCACCGTCGACGGCGCCGAAGTCGATGCCATCGGCGATCTTGCCGATCGCGATGGCAACCGACTTGACGGACTTCGTGCGGGTGTGGGGAACGCCGATGCCGTTGCCGATGCCGGTGCTCGCCCGCCGCTCGCGCTCGATGATCTCGTTCCGGATCGTCGTCGCCTTGGTCTTGGGAATAGCACCCGACGCGACCAGCAGATCGACGAGTTGCCGGACGGCGTCATCCTTGTCGGCGGCTTCAAGGTCGCAGACGATGGCTTCAGGGTTGCAGTAATCGCGGAGTGCCATCGTTCCTATTGTTCCCCTTCCTCCAACATTTCACGGACCACCTGCTCGTAGGTCGCCTCCTCCGCCGATGCCGGTACGTCGGCGTCACTTCCGATCCGACTGCGGTCGCGATGCGCCTTCAACCGCGCGTGGAACCGCCGGAGCTGCTTTTGAAGCCGCTGCTCGGCTTCGTCGACCGCCGCCAACACGTCGCCGGCGTCGCCGTGGCCCCGTAGCCGCGTGCCATGGTCCAGGATGCACGTCGCCTCGACGTGACAGCTCGCCGTCGGGCCGTGGCCCTCCAGGGTGATCACGAGATCGACGTGGCGGATTCCGGAAAAAAACCGGTCGAGCTTGCCGAACTTCTCTTCGGCGTGCTCCTCCACGTCCTCGTTCACCTGCAGGTGCCGGGCTGTAATGTTCACCTTCATGCACTACCTCGCTCAAAAACCCGGCTTTTCGCGCACGAACCAAGGCGGTGGTGCCTCAAGACACCCGAGCACCCAAGGAAAACCTGGGCGACCGGCACGCGGAGTTCAACCGGGGAAGTCGTCATTGTGGCGATGGGTACGACACGCTCAGGAGGCAAAGTCCGTGAGCGGGCAGATGGGGTCCCGCCACGTCCCTGGGAAAGGGACCCGCGGAGGGAATGTCCTCCGGTGCCAGCGCGCCTCGCCCTGCGCGGAGAAGAGTTCCCGCGAGGTTGCGCGCCATGCCGTACAAAAAACCGTTGGCTACCAGATCAATCCGAATGTAGTCGTCTTGCGTCGAAACGTCAAGCACGCTCAGGTTGCGCACGGTCGACTCCCGCGGCGATCCGGACTTTTCGAACGCCGAAAAATCACGGCAGCCGACGAGCCGCGCCGCGACCGCCTGCATGCGCCCCACGTCGAGCTCGTCGTCGATCCGCATCACATAGCGCCGCACGAGCGGGTCGGCGTACGGCGCAACACGAAACGTATATCGATATCGCTTTTCGCGCGCGTCCCCGATGGGATGAAAACCGGGACGCACCGCGACCGCGCCACGCACGACGACATCGGACGGCAAGAACGCGTTGAGGGCCCGCGGAACCTCCGCGGCCACCAGGTTGCGCGTCGTCAAGAACCGCGCCGCCTGCCCTCGAGCATGCACCCCCGCATCCGTCCGCCCGGCCCCCAGAATCCGCGTCGGTTCCCCGTTGAGTCGCTCGGCCGCCCGCTCCAACTCCCCCTGGACCGTGGGCTGATCAGGCTGAACCTGCCAACCGTGGTAAGCGGTGCCATCGTAGGCAACGATGATCCGAAACACGCGCGTAGCATACTGTGCATCTTCGGGCTGGCGGAGCCGGGTTGATCCGGCCCGTCCGCCGTGGCGCGGCAGTAGCCGGTGAACCGTTCAGGTTCACGACCGACGTTCACGTAGCCCCCCCGCCGACACCGCACAACTCAGGCTTCATGTCCGGCCACACGCCGCGAAGCGGCCCCGCCGCCGCCTAGCAATCAAAATCGCGCAGCGATTTGGACTACGTCCACTGCCGACGCTGGCGCGACGAGGGGATCTTGAGCGCCTTGCGGTACTTCGTGACCGTGCGGCGGGCGATATCGAGGCCTTCGCTCTTGAGCGCCACGGCAACCTGTTCGTCCGACATCGGGCTCTGCTTGTCCTCGTCGTCGATGATCGACTTGACCCGCTGTCGTACCGAGCGGCGCGAGACGGTTTCGCCGTCCGCGGTCTCGGCTCCGCCGGTGAAGAAGAACTTCAGCGGCACAATGCCACGCGGCGTCTGCGCCCACTTGTCGGCGATGGCGCGGCTGACCGTCGAAACGTGGATGTGAACCCGGTCCGCGATCTCCTGCATCTTCAAGGGCTTCAGGTGGGATTCGCCGTATTCGAGATACTCGGCCTGCACCTTGAAGATCTCCTCGCAAACGCGATACAGCGTGTTTTGGCGCTGCTGAATCGCATCCACGAGCCACTTCGCGCTCTCCAGCTTCTTGCGGACGTAGTCC
This sequence comes from Planctomycetota bacterium, assembly GCA_021776735.1. GTDB lineage: Bacteria > Planctomycetota > PLA2 > PLA2 > PLA2 > JAJFFH01. The sequence continues at coordinate 60,880 of JAJFFH010000067.1, forward strand.
TTCACCTTGGGATCGTTCGTGTTCTGCAGCAGCTTTCGATACTGGCTGCTCACGCGAATCCGCGGGAAGAAATCGTCTTCGAGCCGAATCTCGTAGCGCCCTTCCACCCACTCCACGACGACATCGGGATGGATGTACGCGTTGCGATCGCCGCCGACCTTCGCACCGGGACGCGGGTCCAGCGAGGCGATTTCGCGGATAAGCTTCTTGAGCTGCGGGATGGTCAGATCCATCTCGCGCGACACCTTGGGCAGCTTGTTCTTGTTGATGTCGATGAGGTAGTCGCGGATCAGCCGCTCCTTCAGCTCGGCATCGGGATCGACCCCATGATTCAGCTGGAGGAGGAGACACTCCTGCAGGCTGCGTGCGCCGACGCCCCGCGGCTCGAGGCGCTGGACCATCATCAACACCTGCTCGACCTCTTCGAGGGTGAAGCGCCCGCGCAACTCGGGGCTGTCCATGATCTCCTCAAGCGGGTACGGCAAGAATCCGGACTCCTCGAGGTTGAAGATGATGTGCCGGCCGATCGCGCGCTGGTCGTCGTCGGGGTCGAACAACACGAACTGGTCGTACAGCTCTTCGTGCAGCGACGTGCTCGCCGCCGCCGTGTTGTTCATCGCCTCGAACTTCGGATCGTCGCCGCCCGTGATGCGCCGCGCACCGAAATCCTGCCAGTCCTGGTCGGCAGCTGCTTCGAGTTGTTCGAGTCGCTCCAGCGTTTCGACGACGGCCTCGCGCTCCTTTTCCATCTCGGTCTTCGGCTCTTCCACCGCCGGCCCGTGCCGTTCTTCTTCTTCGGGCAGTGTGTCGTCGGCGCGTTCGAGCGCTTCGTTTTCGCCCAGCGCCGTATCGACCAGCTCTTGCAAGCTCAGCGCGGGAAGCTGGAGGATCTCGATCGACTGAATGATCTGCGGCGCCAGCTTGAGCTGGAGACTCAGTTTCTGTGCGAGAGATACTTGAAGACGCATGCCGACGGATTCCGAGTCGATTATACGTCGTGCTCGCCACACGGCAAGCACACCCCGGGCCAATCGCCCCGGATTGGATCGCTATCGGCGCTCAAAAAAACCTTGCGCTCGCGGGGTTGACGACTTCGGTCGCGAACGAATGCGCACGACCGAACGCGACCGCGAACGTCGCACGAGTCAATTCGCGCAGACGGCCCGTTGCATCAATCGAGCTCGCCGCGACCGCGCAAGGCGTCGCCGAGAACCGCCGCGTTCATGTGAACGATCTCGCCGCCGCTCGGAACGCCGCGCGCGATCCGCGTGACGCGAACTCCGTGCTTCACGAGTTCCTTGCCGAGCATCGCGGCGGTCGCCTCGCCCTCGAACGTCGGGTTCGTCGCAACGACCACTTCGTCGATCTCGCCCGCACGCGCGCGATCCATCAGTCCGCTCACGTTGAGGTCGCGAAGCGCGACGCCTTCCACCGGTGCCACACGTCCGCCGAGCACGTGGTAACGCCCGTGAAACTCCCCGGTGCCCTCGAGCGCCTCCAAGTCGCGTGAACTCTCGACGACGCACACGGTCCGCGGATCGCGCGTCTCGTCGCCGCAGTAGCGGCAGGGGTCGGTCTCGTCGACATGCCCGCACAGACCGCAGGGCGATATTCCCTGGGCGGAAGTTTCGATCGCGGAGGCGAGTGCGCGCACGACCTCCGCCGGCTGCCGCACGATCCAGTAGCCGATGCGTTCCGCGCTCTTGGGCCCGATGCCCGGCAGCTCCTGCAACTGGTCGATCAGCTCTCGGAGTACCGACACCGTCCGCCCGCCCGGCTAGAAGCCCATGTTGCCGGCCATCCCGCCGGTGATGCGTCCGCGTTCTTCCTCCGCCATCTTGTGGGCGGACTCGAGCGCCTGGCGCACCGCTGCAACCACGAGATCCTCGAGATCCTCGACCTCGTCGGGGTCCACGACCTCGGGCTTGATCTTGAGCTGCATCAACTCGCCGATCCCGTTGGCGTAGGCGACGACGGCATCGCCGCCCGCCTTGCCTTCCAGCATGCGGTCCTTCAGATCGTCCTCAAGCTTCTTGAGGTCAACCTGCATCTTCTGCGCCTGACGGGCAAGCGCCCCCATATCGAAGTTTTTAGCCATCGGTGCGTCTCACGTTCTCGATGCGCCCGCCGAAGACGGTCAAGACCTCCTTCACACGCGAGAGGTTCTTGATCCGCGTCATCTCATCCCCGGAGATGCGTTCCTCGACAGCCGCGCGCGGCCTATCGGATTTCACTGCCTCATTGGAAACCGCCGGCGCGGTTTCCTCAAGTCCCGGCTCCGACGGTGCCTCAATGGGCGCAGACTCAGGCGCTCCAGACTCACGCGCTCCAGACTTTGGCGATTCGTCGTGCGGACTCCGCGACAGCCGCAAGCGCCCGGATTTCCCGCCGGAAGTTCGCTCGGAAGACCCCGATACAGGAACGGACGGCGATGTCTGTTTGTCCGGCATGGCGCCGCGAGGCGCGACGCCGGACCCCGAACCCGAACCCGAACCCGAACCGGACCCCGAACCCGACCCATCGGCCCGAGCCGCCCGGGGCGCAGACGCCCCCCGCCCCCCCAAAGCCTGTCCTCCAGGTGCCCGTCCTCCGGAAGCCTGTCCTCCGGAAACCGGGCCTCCGGAAACCGACTCCAGCCGTGCCACGAGGTCTTCCAGATCGACAACATCGCCGAGCTTGGCCAGAGCCAGCAGCCCGAGATCCAACGTCGCCCGCGGGGCGCGCGAGCGATCGGCCAAGCGTTGATGCCGCGCCAGAACCTCGGCAGCGGCGAGGCACCACTCGACGGCGAAGCCCTCGATGGATTCCCCGGCAAGTTGAGTCCGTCCGCGCGCCACGGCCACGGCGGTCGTGTGCACGTCGGAGTAGAGCGTGCGCAGGAGCTCGCCCGGATCGGCGCCGCGATCGACGACTTCGGCGGCGGCGTCCAGCACGGGCTCCAGCGCTCCTTCGCGCGCGTGGCGCAGGATGGCAAACCGGATCGAGAGCGGCGTCTCCCCCAGCACGTTGACGAGATCCGCCAGTCCGAGGGGGCGGTCGCTCTCGCTGTCCGCGGCGCCGGCAAGCTGGTCGAGCAGTGTTTCCGCATCACGCAGCCCACCGGTGGAGCGCGCGGCGATCTCGCGCAAGACGGCGTCCTCGACATTCAAGGGCTCGGCGGCGCAGATGCGGCGCAGCTTTTTTTCGATGTCCGCCGGCGTGATGCGCTTGAAGTCGAAGTTCTGGCAGCGCGAACGGACGGTCTCGATCACCTTTTGCGGCTCGGTCGTCGCGAAGATGAACAAGACGTGGTCGGGCGGCTCCTCCAGGGTCTTGAGCAACGCGTTCCATGCGGTCCGCGACAGCATGTGCGCCTCATCGACGATGAAGACCTTTTTCGGCGAACGCTGCGGAAGGTAGCGCGCGGTGTCGATGAGCGGCTCGACGTTTTCGACCTTGCGGTTCGACGCCGCGTCGATTTCCAAAACGTCCACGTCCGAACCACGGGCGATCGCCGAACAGGATTCACACTCGTTGCACGGCTCGGCGCCAGGCGCCTTCATGCAGTTCACCGACTTGGCCAGCAACCGCGCCATGGTGGTCTTGCCGACCCCGCGCGGCCCGGCAAGCAGGTAGGCGTGCGCCAGCCGTCCTCCCTTGAGCGCGTTCAAAAGGGTCTGCCCGACGTGCTCCTGGCCGAGAACATCGGTAAAACTCTGAGGCCGGTACTTGCGAGCAAAGACGAGGTAGGACACGGGTTGCCTACCTTACCGGGATCCTCGGACCGATCCTCGGACAAGACATCGCCGTCCGTCTGCTTACGTCCGCTCGGTTCTCCCCAAAAAGGGGAAAAACGTGGGCCACGTGATCCACGGCACCCGACAAACCGTCCCTTAGGGCTGCTTCGTTCCCGACCTGACCCGGTTCGGGAGGCGTCGCTGCATGGGACGCGACCCACGAACAGAGCCTATCAATCGTCAAAAGTTCCGGGGGAGCGCGCACTCGGCGGGTAGCGTAGAACGGGTAGGAACCCAGCCATGAAGACGATTCGCCTGCTTCCCGCCCTCCTGCTCGTCGCCGCGTCCGCCTGGGCGCAGGATGCCGAGCCGCCGAGCCTCGATTCACTGCCTGAGGATGCCGCCAAGCCGGTGAAGCCCAAGGAGGGCTCCGAGACGGCAAAGCCTACGGACGGCGATGTTTCCGGGGCCGCCGAAGCGACAAACATTCTGCTCAGCAAGGCGCTCCGCGGGCTCAAGCGGCGCGAGGAGCTGGTCGTGACGGCGACCATCGGCCACTCCGACCCGCAGGATAAGCCCGCGGGGGCGCCGGGGGCACAGCAGCCGGGCAAGCCGGGCATGCGCGGCATGGTGATCCTCCAGAACTTCACGGCGCGAGGACAAGCGCAGCCGTTCGACGGCGAGATCGAGGCCTGGCATGACGCCAAGGGTCGGATCGTCGTGCAGAGCAAGAACGAATTGCCGGGGTTTGAGCTGTTCACGGACGGGACGCGCACCATCGTGCGCACGACAACGACGGATGGAAGCCCCGCGCCCGGTCTTGCCGAGATCAAGGCCGAGCTGATTCCGTTGCTGGACGTAGTCCGGCTGACCAGACGCATCCTCGCCGGCAATCTCAAGCCGATCCGCGACGAAACGACCGGCGAAGTCATTTTCAAAGGAACGCTGCCGCGCGGCACGGTGGATCCGATCGCGACCAAGAACGCGATTCCGGGAGTGATTCGTTTCGGCGGCATGCTGCCGAAGGTCCTGCGCGTCGAGGCGGAACTTCACGTTTCCAAGGACGGCGACTTGACAGAAGCGAAGATCAAGGTGGTCCACAACGACCCCATGCAGGAGATGATGCGCGGACGCGGCGGCGGGATGCGCATCCAGATCGTGGGCGGCGCCGGCGGATTTCAACCGGTCCCGCAGCAAGACAACAAGAAAAACAAGAAGCACGACATCGAAGGCAAAGCGAGCGTCTACACGATCCACTTCGCCCGCGAAGCCACCCCGACCGCCCGCGCGAAGGCCTTCAAGTCAAGGGTCGCGGGGTTGGCGGGGGGGTAGGAAGCGGGCGATCGCACCTGGATTGGACCGCGAACAGCGGGTCCGAATCGCGTATCCTGACCGTTACGCATGGAGGAGCTTCTTGAGGGACTGTATGAGGATCTCATTTCAATCCTTCTGGAGCGGCGATTGCGCGCAGTGCCCTCCGAACATCTTGTCGCCCGAGAGAAGCTCGACCCGGCCGAAGCGCCCGCCATCCTTGGTCACTATGTGGGTGTTCTCGCAACCGCGGTGTTCGAACAGATTCGGCAGCGTGGTTCCCGCTCCGAAGCCGAGGTTGTGCAAGCCTGCAACCGGATCGTTCACGAGTTCGCACGGCTGGCCGACGATCAGACGCTGAGCGATTGGGCTCTGGAAGAGCCCGCAGAACGCCTCCTGGCCTACTTTCAACCACGCGGCCTCGCTCAGCCTCACGTGCCGCCGCGACCCGGGACGCCACTGTCCGCCAGCAACCTCCTCACAAACGCGCGCGGCGAACACCGCATCGGCGCGGAGCTTCGAAAGGAGCTACGCTCCACAAAGAGAGTCGATCTCTTGTGCTCATTCATCAAGTGGTCGGGCTATCGAGTTCTTGAAGACGCGCTGCATGCCTTCCTCGAAGGTGGCGGAAAACTCCGGGTCCTCACGACGGTGTACATGGGCGCAACCGATCAGCGGGCTTTGGATGAACTGGTGGCGCAAGGGGCAGACGTCCGTATCTCGTATGACACGAGACGAACCCGATTGCATGCCAAGGCATGGCTCTTTCACCGTCCGATGCAACTCTCCACAGCCTATGTCGGGAGCTCGAACGTCTCGCACGCCGCCCTCACCGATGGACTGGAATGGAACGTCCGACTGAGCGCTCGCAAGAACCTCGACATCATTCAGAAGTTCGCCGCAACGTTCGAGAGCTACTGGAGCGACGTGGAATTCGAAGCCTATGATCCAGATCAAGACCACGAGCGATTGCGCAAAGCGTTGCAGCGCGACGCGATCCCACCTGTCGGCTCCACCTCATTCTTAGTCCGGCCCTATCCGTTCCAGCACGAGATCCTCGATCAACTCCAATACCATCGCGAAGAGCTTCAACACCGGCGAAACCTTGTCGTGGCGGCCACGGGCACTGGTAAGACCGTCGTGGCGGCTTTCGACTTCAAACGTTATTCGGCTGCGAACCGTGGAGTACACGTCCGGGAAGCCACTCCAAAGGCCACGTACCCCTCGCTCCTGTTCGTCGCGCACCGGCGCGAGATTCTTCAGCAGAGCCTCGATACATTTCGGCACGTTCTGGGCGACCCGACCTTCGGAGAACTCATGGTCGGAGGCGAGCGCCCAGTCCGCGGCCGCCATGTGTTCGCCTCGGTTCAGTCCCTCCAGCGTAAGCCTCTGTCTCAGGTCAGGGAAGACGCATACGACGTCGTGATCGTCGACGAATTCCACCACGCCGCGGCCCCCACATATCAAAGATGGGTGGACCACCTTCAGCCACGTTACCTCCTCGGGCTGACCGCCACCCCTGAACGCATGGACGGCCAAAACGTCCAGGATTCCTGGTTCGAAGGACGCATCGCGGCTGAGCTTCGTCTTTGGGACGCACTGGAGTTGGGCCTGCTCTGCCCCTTCCAATACTTTGGCGTGCACGACGGGGTCGACCTGTCCGGGCTCCGCTGGCACCGCGGAGGCTACGAAACCGCCGAGTTAGACCGGATCTACACCGGCAACGATCTGCGCACGGGAGTTGTCCTGAACGAACTCCATCGACGGGTCCTGAACCCCAGAGGGATGCGCGCACTCGGATTCTGTGTGAGCGTGGCGCATGCGGAGTACATGGCGCAGAAATTCGACCAAGCGGAAATCCCCAGCCGCGCATTGACCGGAGAGACCCAGAAGGATGATCGATCGCGCATCCTCAGCGAGCTTCGCGCTGGCAAGATCAATGCCGTGTTCGCGGTCGACGTGCTCAACGAGGGTGTAGACATCCCGGAAGTCGATACCGTGCTGTTGCTCCGCCCAACGCAGAGCGCCACAGTCTTTTTGCAGCAGTTGGGCCGCGGTCTTCGGCACGCGGACGACAAGTCGTGCCTGACGGTTCTCGACTTCATCGGCCAAGGTCACGGGAGCTACCGGTTCGATGTTCGATATGCGGCGCTGCTCCAACAAACACCCAGCCAGACACGCCACTCCATAGAAAACGGGTTCCCATACTTGCCAAGCGGCTGCTCCATGGAGTTGGACGAAGTGGCCGCGAAGATCGTCCTCGATAACGTGCGCAGCGCTCTTCGGCTCGGTCGCCGGGGTCACATTCGGCTGCTCGCGGACTATGCCCGTCGTAGGGACACCGTCACGCTCGCCGGTTTTCTGGCGGCCACCGATCTCGATATCGGTGACCTTCTGCGAAAGCGAAATGAGAGCTGGACCGAGCTGAAACGACGCGTGAGCGTCCCCGGGTCGCCCCCGGGCCCGTCCGAGCAACGGCTCTTGGCGGGCATCTACCGCCTTGCTTGTTGGGACGATCCCGTGCTGACCCGGTTCGTGGCGACTCTTGCTACACGAACCGCTCCGCCAGCAATCGATGACCTCGCGGGAGACGACCGCAACCGGATTCGCGTTCTCCGAGCGACGCTACTCGGCCTCAAGAACAAAGCCGGGGGCGAGACGCTCGCACCGTTCCTGGATCTGCTGTGGCAAAACCCGAACGTCCTGCAGGAACTGGCGGAAATCACGACGATCGCGACGGAGAAGGCGCCGCATCCCACGTTTCACTGGTCGGGTCAGCCGGAAATCGCGTTGCGCATACACGCCTCGTACAGCCGGGACGAGATTCTCGCTGCATTCGGCGTCGAACATGGGGTGCGCGAAGGGACCTATCACGATCGCCGAACCGGATGCGATCTGTTCTTTGTCACACTGGAAAAGTCGGAGCGGGACTACAGCCCCACAACGATGTATCGCGACTACGCCATCTCGCCCACGCTGTTTCACTGGCAATCCCAAAGCACGACGACACTGCGTTCGCCCACGGCCCGGCGATATCTCTCAAACCGTTCGCCGCACAGCCCCGCGCTTCTCTTCGTGCGTCGTCGTAAGAGAGCGGACGGGCGGACGCTTCCCTATGTATTCGCCGGCCCCGTCCAACACGTCGATCATGAAGGCGAACGACCGATCTCGATTACATGGCGCCTTGAGCGACAGCTTCCGCACTCGATCTACCGAGAGTTCCGAATCGCCGCCGGATAGGCTCTGGCTGAGTCGCCTGGCGTCGACCGGCTGCGGCTGCGTCATGTCGGCCGCGTGCGGTGTTCCGGTCTGCGTCGTTCGGCCAGGGTCCGGCCGACCGGCTCCTGAGCCGCCCTACCGGCGCCGGGGGGGGCGCGAGGTGCTGCTGCCGGCCGGGCCGCGCGGGGTGGAGCGGGGGGAGGGCACGCGCACCTGGGTGCCGGCCGGGGTCGTCGGGACCGGGGTCTTGGTGGGGACGCCCGGGGCCGTCGGCGCGCCCGTGGCGTCGCGGATGGCGGCCGGGTTGTTGGCCTTGCTTCTGGCCGTCTCGTAGGTGATCGCGCGTTCCTGGACGAGGCGGTTCAGCGAAGCCTCCAGGGTCAGCATGCCGTCCTTGCCGCCCGTCTGAATCAGGTTCGCGATCTGGACCGTCTTGCCTTCGCGGATCAGCGCGCGAATCCCGGCAGTGCCGCGCATGATCTCCATGGCGGCGACACGTCCACGGCCGTTCATGCGCGGCAAGAGCGTCTGGCTGATCACCCCCTGAAGCGTGTCCGCGAGCTGCAGCCGGATCTGTTGTTGCTGCTCGGACGGAAAAACGTCCACGATGCGTCCGATCGTCTGCACGGCACTGGTGGTGTGCAGGGTCCCGAACACAAGATGGCCCGTCTCGGCGGCGGTCACCGCCAGCGCGATCGTCTCCAGGTCGCGCATCTCGCCGACCAGAATCACGTCGGGATCCTGACGCAGCGCGCGCCGCAGCGCGCCACGAAAATCCTTGCAGTCGGTCCCGATCTCGCGCTGGGTCACCCAGCACTTCTTGTCGGCGTGGACGAACTCGATCGGGTCCTCCATCGTGAGGATGTGCCCGCCCCGGGTCTCGTTGACGTGGTTGACAAGAGCCGCAAGGGTCGTGGACTTGCCAGACCCGGTCGGCCCGGTCACCAAAACGAGCCCACGCGGCTTCTCCGCCAAGACACGACAAATCGACGGCAGGTTTAGACCCTCAATCGTCGGCACGTCGGCCGGAATCCGCCGAATCACCATTCCGATCGTGCGCCGTTGCGTCAAGACGTTGACCCGAAAGCGGCTGACGTTCGGAATGGAGTACGAAGTATCGAGATCCCCGTCGCGCTCAAAGACTCGCCATTGCTCCTCGGACAGGAGCTGTTTGACAAGATTCACGGTGTCCTCGGGGCGCAGGACCGTGTCCCCGATCGGCCTGAGCTCGCCGTCCACCCGCATCCCGGGCGGCGAACCGACCTTGATGTGCAGGTCCGACGCATCCCGGCTCACGACCAGATTGAGGAGTTCCTCGACCGAGAACCCCTCGGGATCGGCCAGCCGCGTGGAGGCCATCAGGTCGGCGATCGGCAGCCCCAGCGAGCGCTCGGCCGAGAGATCCTGATCGCCCATCTTCTTGAGCGCGTCCGCGTAGGACGGAACCTTGTCCTGGGGCATCGTTATTCAACTTCGGGTTTTTTGGGGATCCGCTTGAGTCCATGGGGGGTGGGCGGCGGGAGGGGAAGGGGGTGGGCGCGGGGAGGGGAACATCGCCGACCGTAGGCTTTTTCTGGAAGATGTTTCGCCGTGGCCGGACCGTGCTATATTTCCGCGAATGAGCGAACCGGCGGCGGCGACAAGCTCCGGAAAACAGGAAGACCTCAACCTTTACCGCATCGTCTCGCGGCAGTTCGACAAGGCTGCGGCGACCTTGCGGTTTCCGTCCTTCCTGCTTCGCCAGATCAAGGTCTGCAACAACGTCTACGAGTTCAACTTCCCGGTCCGCGTCGGCAAGCAGATGCGGATGTTTCGGGGATGGCGCGCGGAGCACAGCCACCACAAGAAGCCGCTGAAGGGCGGCATCCGCTTCGCGGAGCATGTGGACGCCGACGAGGTGATGGCGCTCGCGTCGCTCATGACCTACAAGTGCGCGCTGGTCAACGTGCCGTTCGGCGGGTCCAAGGGTGCGGTCAAGGTCAATCCGTACGTCACGCCTGTCGATGTTCTCCAACGCATCACCCGGCGCTATACGGCCGAGCTGTGCTGGAAGCGGTTCATCGGACCCGGCATCAACGTTCCGGCGCCCGACATGGGCACGGGCGAGCGCGAGATGGCGTGGATGGCCGACACCTACGACGGTCTCAACCACGGCGGCATCGACAACTTCGCCTGCGTCACCGGCAAGCCCGTGTCCCAGGGCGGCATCACCGGACGTTCCGAGGCGACCGGGCGCGGCGTTGTCTATGGCGTGCGAGAGGCACTCTCGTTTCCGGGCGACCTGAAACGGCACGGCCTCACACCGGGGCTCGAGGGCAAGAAGATCGTCATCCAGGGCTACGGCAACGTGGGCTGGCACGCGGCGCGCATCTTCGTCCGCGAAGAAGGCGCGAAGATCATCGCCATCGGCGAGTGGAACGGTTTCTTGGTCAATCGGGACGGGATCGACCTCGAGGCTCTCGAGGAATACCGCCTCAACTCCGGCTCGATGCTGCACTTCCCCGGCGCCGAGACAGTTACCGACAACCCGTCCGCCGTTCTCGAGGTCGAGTGCGATGTGCTCGTTCCGGCCGCGGTCCAAAACGTCATCACGCAGGCGAACGTCGAACGGCTCCGGTGCAAGATCGTCGCCGAAGCGGCGAACGGCCCCACTACGCCCGGCGCCGAGGCGTACCTCCTCAAGAACGACGTTCTCGTCATCCCCGACATCTACCTGAACTCCGGCGGCGTCACGGTCTCCTACTTCGAGTGGGCCAAAAACCTCGGCCATATGCGCTTCGGACGCATGGGCAAGCGGCTGTCCGCGAACAAGGAGCACGCCATGCTCGACCACATCGAGCAGGCGACCGGTCGCAAGCCCGACCCGGCTGTCGCCGAGGCGTTGGGACGCGGCGCCGACGAGGTCGAACTGGTCCGTTCCGGGCTTGAGGGCACGATGGTCGATGCGTACCGCGAGATTCGGACCCTCAGCCGCCGCAAGCGCCAGATCAAGGATCTCCGCACGGGCGCCTACGTTGTGGCCATCAAGAAGATCGCGGCAGCCTACGACAAGCTCGGAATCTTCCCGTAGCCGCAAGCCATGCCTTCGCTGCGCGGCGCCCTGCTCTCTCTCGCGGTCTTGGCGGCCCCCGCCCCCCTCACCCACGCCGGCCCGAAGACCTCCGCTCCCACCGTCACCAAACAAAACTGGAAGCGCCTGCGCGACCATGTGCGGCCGGACAAGAGCGAACTTGCGTGGCGACGGATCCCGTGGCGCGCGTCGCTCTGGGACGCGGTCATCGACGCCAACCGCGAAAAAAAGCCGATCCTGCTCTGGGCCATGAACGGCCACCCGCTCGCCTGCACGTGAAACAACGGTGTGCGGGGCCGGCAGGCTTGCTGGTCGGATCCGAAGGTGCAGAAGCTCGCGCGGAAGTTCATCCCCGCGACCGACGAGGTCTGGCGGCTCCAAAACCGGAGCGATCTCGAGTGTCGGTTCTTCCAGGGGTTTTCCGAGGGGGGGCATTACGGCGGGCGCTCGCGGCCGACGTCGACGCGCCAGGGGATTTACTGCTGCACGCCGGCCGGCCGGTTCCTCGGTTCGATCAACACCAGCCGCCCGGCGGCGATGGCTAACATGCTGAAGGCGGCGCTCGCGAAATGGCGAGCGATACCACAAGAAAAGCGGCTGCTCGCCTACGACCCGGCCACGCGCGTCGCGCAAATCCAGCGGGCAGAGCGGCGCTATCCCAAGGACGGACTCGCGGTGCGGGTCTACTCGCGCGACCTCGCGCGCCCCGGCAGGCCGGCACCGAACGACTGGCGCGGTCGCGCCTGGAATGTGGACTCGCTGTGGTTCCATCAGGCCGAGGCGGCACGCTTGCTGCCGGCGGATCCGAAAGCGGGCGCCTCGCACGCATGGCCCGCCGCGCTCGCGCAGCGCCTGGTTTGCCGCAACCTCGTGGACAACGTGCGCGGCCAGACCAACGGCTACCGTCGGCCCCGGGTCGCTGAAATCACGACGACGGTCACGGCGGTGCGCGGATCGATCGTGCACCTGACCTTGCGCGGCCGCAGTGAAGCGAGCACAACCGGGCGTTGGCCTACGGACGGCGATGTCGCCGACATGCAACGAGGCGATCCGTGGGCGCGCGGGGTCCGAACGACGATGTACGGCGAGGCCGAGTACGACCGCAAGGCCGGCCGGTTCGTCCGCTTCGAGCTGGTCGCCGCAGGCACGCGCTGGGGCCGCACGCGCTACAACTTCCGCCAGGACGACGACCGGGAGGCACCGATCGCATTCGCGATCGTGCTCGATCCAAAAGACCTGTCCCGCCGCGTCGCACCCGCCGAGCTCGGCGCGTACGGCTGGTAGCGCGAGGCCCGAGTTACGGCCCCGTTACGCACGCGCGTCTCGTTGGTCTATTCTCGTCGTCTCGGCTGGAGAACGTCATGCGCGCTCGAATGGATCTGTTTGCGGTTGTTGCCTTGGTATCGGTTCTCAGTCCTGCCCCGGGTCGCGCCGACCAGCCGGCACTGCCGACCATCAAGGAACTCGTCGCAGGGCTCGCCGACGACAAGAAATGCAAGACCGCGGCCGCGCAGCTCAAGAAGCGTGGCTCGGCGGCGAGAAAACCGCTCCAGAACGTGCTGCGCGCAACGCGCGCCAAGGACGCAAAACTCGAGCGCCGCATTCGCGACGTGCTGGCCACGGTCGGCCGGATCGAATTCAAAGTGGTGGCGACCGCGGCGTCGGTATCGCTGGAGGGCAAGTCCAACCAGGAGCTCTGGACCGGACCCGCACGGCGACTCCTCGTTCTCCGCGACAAGAAGACGCTCGCGGGCTACAAGGCGATCAAGGACGCACTCGCCGGAACCAAGATCGACTTCAAAAAGCAGATGGTGATCGTGGTCGCCGGACGGTTCCGCGGCACGGGCAAGATCGACTCGGCGCTGTTCTACGACGCCGGCGACGAGCTGACGATGTCGTACCACCTCGATCTGGTGCCGTTCTCGGGCCGCGGGGATCGCCCCGCGTTCTGGAAGGTGTTTGTCACGGGGAGAAACAAGCTCCCGGTGCGATTCATCGAGCGCAGCAAGACGACGTGGCCGCTCGTCCCGAACCCGCCTGGTCCCGAACCCAAGCCCATCGACCGCGGCCGACTCGCCCCGAACCAGCCAGAACTCAGCATCAAGCGCCGCTAGCGTGCTGGCACGGCTTGGGAGACGGTGTAGAATTCCGCACCGACCCAACGGAGAGGTGTCCGAGTGGCCGAAGGAGCACGATTGGAAGTCGTGTGTGGCGGCAACGTCACCGTGGGTTCGAATCCCACCCTCTCCGCCATTTTTTCCGATGCGGACGGCGCACTCGCTGAGAAGAACGGCGCCCGTGACCGCGGCCAGCCACTCCGGCGGAGAGGGTGGTCTTCGAACACACTTGTTCTCCACGACCGCCGAGCGGATCGAATACACAAGATGAGCCGCCCGAATGCGCGACACCAACGTGCCGCAGGCACGTCGGCGTTCTCGCGACCGAGCGACCGCATACGGGCGACTCGGGTTCGAATCCACCTGGCGCTCAGCGGTCCATTCGCGAGACGCGGTACCGGACAGCGCTACTTCTGTCCTGCTTGGCGGACGTGGAACGATTTCGTGGCGGCGAGATCGCCATTTGCGAAGACCTGGAACTCGTACACCCCGGGCTTGCGAAACATCAGGTTCTGCACCTGAAGGGCGACCTCGAAGGTCTTAAGCGGGCTGTCGATCGTGACTTCCGGGGTCTTGCCCGTGCCCACCTGCTGGCCGTCCTCGCCGATCAGACGCAGTTCGAGGACGTACTTGCCGTGCGCGTCGGTCATGTTGACGTAGACCGCGATGCGCGGATAGCCGCACGGAAACTTCGGCAAGTGGATCTGTTCGAAGATGCCGATCAGGCTCTTCTTGTTGGTCAGCGCCTCATGGATGACGTAGTCACAGATGAGAACGGCCTTGACCGAGGGGCGCGGCGCCATGCTGGAGAGTCTACTCGCGATCGGAAGCGGCGCTGCGTGCCCGCTTCAGGAGCGCGATCAGGGCCCCGCGCGCCTGGTCGGCCGTGATCTCCTCCCCGAACGGAAAGTACAAGAGATCGTCGGGCTCGCGGGTGCGCAGAAAAAACCCGGCCGCTTCGATGCCGGTCATCTCGGCCGCCGACGGCTCCACATCGCGTAGCCCGCGACAATAGTCAAGGAGTGCGTCGGCGTGGTCGCGATTCATATGGCCGACGATCCCCGGCGCAGCTTCGGCGAACCCGCCGTGCCCGTCCGGCCGCAGATAGTCCGCGGCCTCGACCCAGTGGATACGCCCGAACCCGCCGATGAAACGCACGCGCACGACGTCCATGCGCCACAACGCAAAGCCGTGCGCGTTGTAGTACGACCGAGCGTTGAGGACCTGCGCCACGTAGCGCGCGTGGCAGAGTTCGCGCTCCGTATCGTCGGCGAGCACCCCAAAGCGCCCCACGAGCGTGATTCGCCATGTGGCCTGCGGGTCGCTCTCTCCGCCGCCGCTCTCGCCGCTCTCGTCCGCACGCACCAGCAGTGACGCGCGCGGATCGGCTTTGAGGTTCCGGGTGTGCTGCGCGATGTCGGAAATCAGGATGAGCGGTCGGCCGGTCTCGTCGAGGGCGTAGGGCACAACCGACCCGAACGGAAAGCCGGACGTCGCGCTGTCCACCCCCAAAGTCGCCAGCGCCCCGGTGTTGTTCGCGTACAGATTCCGGCGCACGTCGGTGGCAATCGCCGCAGGCGATTCAGGCGATTCAGAGGACTCGCTCATGCGCCTATTCGAACACCCAGCGGAAGAGGCGAGCGAAGCTTGGGGTCTGGCCCTGCGACAGGATGCCGATGCGGAAAATGCGGCCCGCGGCCCAGACGCAGCCGAGGGTGAAACCCGTGGTCAGGACGATCGACAGCACGATCTCCCACACGGCCGGGCCGGGCGGGATGGCGAGGCGCAGGAGCATGAGAAACGGCGTCACCGGCGGGATCAGCGACATGATGGTGGCGAACGTCGAATCCGGGCTCTTGAGCACCGGCATCCACACAAACATCGGGATCATGACGACGAGCATCGCCGGCATCATCATGCTCTGCGCGTCGCGCAGCTCGCTGCACGCGGCCCCGATCGCCGAAAAGATCGACCCGAAAATGAACAGCGCAAGGAGCTGAAACAGTAGGAACCAGACGTAGATCATCCCCGGCACGGGCACCGAGAAGTGAAACGCGAGATACCCCGCCCCGCCCAGATAAAGTGCGGACAGGGTCCACGACACGAACACAATCCCGACCAGTTTTCCGAGAAAGAGCTGAAACGGACTCACGGACGCCACGAGGATTTCCGCGATGCGCTGCATCTTCTCCTCGAGCACGTTGTTGAGCATCACCGGCGCCGAGGTCATGACGAGCATGAACATCAAGATCATCACGACGATCGGAATGCCGAACGTCTGCGCCTGATTCACGCGTTCGGCTTCGGCAACCTCGCCCGACGCGGTTACTTCCTGCAACCCGTACGTGCCGAACCGGATCGGCCGGCCGAGCTTCGCCACAAGCGCCTGGTCAATCTGTGCAGCGAGAAAACGACGGCGCTTCACCTCCCCGTCGATTACGCCGCGCAAGAACTGGGGCAGGCCCATCGAGGTCGGCGACGCGGTGTGATAGCGCACCTCGCCGGTCTCCACAACGTCTTTCGGAATCACGACGTAGGCGAACAGCGAACCATCCCGGACCTGTCGCGTACGGACGGCGATATCGCCGTCCGTTTGCTGCGGTACGAATCTCGGCCGCACCTGCTTGCCGTCCTTCTTGATCGGACGGTCCCGGCACGCGCGAGCCAACACGTCAAACATCGCGCCCGACTCGTCGATCACCGCAAAGCGGCGTTCCTTGAGATCGATCTTGTCCTTGACCAGCTCTTGGACCACGATCGCGCCGCCCATGAATATGGGCATCAGCACAATCGAGATGATGAACGCCTTGGTGCGGACGATGTTTAGGTACTCCGTCCGCGCGACAGTGAGAATCTTACGCATCGGCGGCCTCCGGTCCCGCGATGCGCAGGAAAACCTGGTGGAGCGACGGGGTCGCCATTTCGAAGTGCGTGACCCGCGTCGTGCTCACGAGGTTCTGCAGGAGTTCCTGCGGATCGCCGTCGTAGCGGACGTCCTGGAACTGGCCGTAGTCGTGGACCGACGAGACGCCGGGGAGCCGCGCCAGCAACTCGTGGCCGCCATCGACGCGGAGCCGCACGGTGTCCGAGCCGTACTGGGTCTTGATCGCGTCGAGGGTTCCGTCGAGGACTTTTTGGCCGCGAAAGATCATGCAGATCGAGTCGCACAGCTCCTCGGCCTTGCCCATGTCGTGCGTGGAAAAAATCACGGTGGTGCCGTCGTCGCGCAGCTCGAGGATCACGTCGCGCAAGACCTCGAGGTTGACCGGATCGAGGCCGCTGAACGGCTCGTCCAGAATCACGAGCTCCGGTCTGGTCATCACGGTCGAGATGAACTGCACCTTTTGCTGCATGCCCTTCGAGAGGGTCTCGACCCTGTGGCCGGCCCACTTCGTCAGGTCGAGCCGTTCAAGCCACGCGTCCCCGGCGGTCCGCGCCGCGCGGCTCGCCATGCCCTTGAGGGCGGCGTAGTACGCCAGAACCCGCCGGACGGTCATCTTCCGATACAGCCCGCGCTCCTCCGGGAGGTAGCCGACGCGGTCGTTGGCGGCGCGGCTCCCCTGCTCCCCGAGCACCTCGATTCGGCCCGCGTCGGGATGCAGGATGTGCAGAATCATCCTGAGTGTAGTGGTTTTGCCCGATCCGTTCGGTCCGATGAAACCGTAGATCGCCCCGCGCGGCACGGCGAGCGAAAGCCCGTCGACCGCCTTGTGGGCCTGAAACGTCTTGTCGATACCTTCCAATGAAACCGCATGCACGACCGATGTTTAGCAAAAGGAGGACCGACAAAT
This sequence comes from Planctomycetota bacterium, assembly GCA_021776735.1. Lineage (GTDB taxonomy): Bacteria > Planctomycetota > PLA2 > PLA2 > PLA2 > JAJFFH01. The sequence continues at coordinate 78,104 of JAJFFH010000067.1, forward strand.
GAACATCTTCGGTTTCGGAGCTCTCGGAGCGTACCGCCCGCCCACCGAGTCGCAGGTACCTGCGCAGGGCGCCGCCGACCGCGCCGCCGCCAAAGCCGGCCGCGTCGAGGACCAACTTGGTCGCGCGTTCCTGACCATGCAGGCGATGTGGACCCTCCTGCAAGACAAGCTCGGGGTCACGGACGAAGAACTGCGCGAACGCATCATCGAACTCGACCTGTCCGACGGCATCCTCGACGGCAAGGTGCGCAAGCCGCCGTACGAGTGCACGTCGTGCCAGCGCCCGACGCCGCGCCGTTTCAACCGCTGCCTCTACTGCACTGCCGACATCGAGATGGATCCGTTCTAGCGCGCCTGGGGGAAACGGGGCGTAAGCAAAAAGGGGGCGCGGGGGCAGCGGCCGGCGCCTACAGCGTGCGGCGAAAGATCATCGTGCCCGCGGTGAAGCTCACCGCGCCGATTGCGACCATCACCGCGCACGGCATGAGCATCTCAGCCAGCGTAAAGTCGCGCCACAGCGCGCCCTCCAGCGACAGGATCGCCCACTTCACCGGACTGATGCTCGACACCCCACGCAACCAACTCGGCATGGCAAACAGCGGGATCATGCCGCCGCCGAGCATCGCCATGACCATAAGCACCGCCCAGCCGATCCCGCCGGCCGACTGCTCGGTCTTGCCCACCACCGACAACAGCATCATGATGCCGACAAAGCCGATCCCGTTGGCGGCGATGCCGAGCGCGAGAAGACCCCACGAATCCGGGCGCACCGAAAACCCGACAACGGCAACAAGCAGCAGCACCCCGGAAACAGACACCACCGCCAGAAAGCAGGCCAAGCCCTTGCCGGCGAGGATGCGCGCCTGCGACAGCGGCGACACGAGCAACCGCGCCAGTGTGCCCTGGCTGCGCTCAACCACGAGCGAGATGCCGAAGGCCGCCGCACAGCCCATGATGCCCCACACGATGCCCTGCGGAAACGTGATCGCGAACGGGTTGCGCGGGCCGCGGCGCGCGCGCACCACGGACTCCTGCTCGATGCGCAGCGGCTGGAACCCGAAGGCATCGCCGTCCGTTTCTGCCGCCCGAGAGCCCTCCGCACCGGCTGTCTTGTTCGCCTCGGTCGTTGCGACCACGTTGCCCAGGAACTGTTCGAGCGCAACCAGAAACGGGCGCATGGCGAGCCCGTCCTGCCCGCTGGCGGCCGAAGCCACGAGCGCGGCTTTGACCTGCGCGCGCAAGGCACCCGGATCGCGCATCGGCGCGAACGCCTGCTTGGTCAAGAGGCCGTGGAGCATCGCGGCCTCGGCGCGGCGCGACGGATCGACGCCAATGGTCAGCGTCGCGCGGCTCCCGAAAAGCATGCGCCGGCTCGCGGCACCAAAGCCCTGCGGCAACACGACGTACGCCGTGGCGTCGCCCTTGCGCACGCGCGCCGTCGCCGTCTCGCGGTCCGCGCGCCTGGCTTCCATGCCGTCGAGCGCGAGCAGTCCGTCGACGAACGAGCGCGACGACTCGGTCTGGTCCTCATCGACAACCAGTACGGCGATGCCCGCACCGTCACCGCCCCCGCCCCCCGAAAAGACGACGCCGAAAAAGACCGCGTAGAGGATCGGAAAAAACAGCGCAAAGAACAGGCCCGGCTTGTCGCGCAAGAGCAGGCGCAGATCCTTCAGGGCAAGTGTCCAGATGGCACCCATCAGCTAGTCCCGCAGGCTCCGTCCGGTCAAAGCCAAAAAGACGGTCTCCAGGTCTGGCCGATCAACGTGGATGCCGTGCGCGTCCGGATGCTGCTTGAGCTGCGCCGCCACCGCCGCCGCGGCATCGTCGGTCTCCACACGCACCTCGCCGTCCGCGGTCTCGATGCGCACGACCGACTGCCCGCCGTGGCCCGCCACAAGCGCGGACACGGTGTCGAGCGCAAGCAGGCGCCCGTGGTCCATGATCGCGACCCGGTCGCACAACCGCTGCGCCTCTTCCATGTAGTGCGTCGTGTAGACCACCGTACGACCGGCCGCCTTCTGCTCGGCCACAAGCTCGAAGATGTGCAGGCGCGACTGTGGATCGACGCCCGCGGTCGGCTCGTCGAGCAGCACGACCGAAGGCTCGTGGAGCAGCGCGGCGGCAAAGTTCAGCCGACGCTTCATGCCGCCCGAATACGTCTTCGCGCGGTCCCCCGCTCGATCCGCAAGGCCGGTGCGCTCCAACAACTCGTCCACCCGATTACGCAGCGCGGCGCCGCGCAGACCGTACAGCCGGCCAAAAAACGCGAGGTTCTCGCGACCGGTCAGATGGTCGTAGAGGGCCAGTTCCTGCGGAGCGACCCCGAGTGCCGCACGCACCTCGGTCCTCGTCGGCGCCCCAAGTCCGCGCACGTCCACCGACCCCGCGTCCGGCGCAAGCCGGCCCGTCGCCATCTGGATCGTCGTCGTCTTGCCGGCGCCGTTCGGACCGAGCAGGCCAAAGACCTCACCCGGCATGATCTCGAGCGAAAGCTCACGGACGGCGATGTTTTCACCAAAGCGCTTGGTCAAACCTGCGAACGTGAGCATGAGCTAGCGCCTACCCGATCGCTGGCGCGGGTATTCGTCCGTCCACCATGCCTGGGCACGGGTCTCGGTCCACATTCTCGCGTCCTTGCAGCGCTGGAGTGCGCCGCGTAGCGCGCCCGCGCTCGGATAGCGGCGCTCGGGATCCTTCGCCAAGCACTTGAGGATGACGTTTTCCAGATCCGTGGGCACGTCCGGGTTTCGGCGCGACGGCGGAACGGGAGCTTCGTCCTGGTGCTTCACCAGGAACTCGAGGGGTGCGCTTACGTCGAAGACCGGCTGCCCCGTGAGCAGGAAATAGCCGACGCAGCCGAGGCCGTACAGATCGGCGGCGGGTGCGGCGGACGCGCCCTTGATCACCTCGGGGGCCAGGGTCTCCGGGGTGCCGCAGATGAATCCGACCTGGGTCAGCTTGGCGGCGCCGGGCGAGATGTCCTTGACCAGACCGAAGTCGACGACCTTGACGAAGTCGTGCTCGCCGCCGTGCCGGCACAGCATGATGTTGCCCGGTTTCACGTCGCGGTGCACGAGACCCAGGTTGTGCGCCTCACGCAAGGCGGCGCAGGCCTGCGCAAGCACGTGGATGACGCGGGCGGGCGGCATCGGACCGGTTCGCGCGACCGCCTGCCCGAGGTCCGTGCCGTCGAGCAGTTCCATCGCGTAAAAAAACAGCCCGTCGGCGGTGTGGCCGAAATCGAAGATGCGAATCGTGTTCGGATGGGTGAGCCGGCTCGTTTCGCGTACCTCGCGCTCGAACCGCTCCAGCGTTTCGGGTCCGGCGATCGCCGGATCGAGGACCTTGATCGCCGTCGAACGCCGCAGCAGCGCGTGGGTCGCCCGGTAGACGATGCCCATCGAACCCGCGCCGACCTCCTCGTCGATGCGGTACTGCCCGACCCCTTCCGCTCGCCGCACGGCCACGCGCAGGCCATGGATCACGTGCGCCGCAAGCCCGGCCAGCCCGACACCCATCCACAAGGTCGCCTGATCCAGGACGAGGATCGCGGTCTGAAACTCGTCGGGAGTCGGCTCGTTACGCCACGCGTGGTAGCGCCCCAGGCTCAGCCGCAGGGCCAGTGCACCGATCGGTGCGGCGGCCGCCACCAACACCGCGTTCCACGGAGTGCAGGGAACAAAGATCGCCCTGCCGATCACAAAGAGCAGCAGGATGGCGACATAGCTCTGGTTGCCGTCGGTCCAGAGGATGCCGTGGACCGCCAAGGTCACGGCGATCGGAAACAGGCCGCCCCACACGTCCAGGATGGACAGCTCACGGGTGGCCAACGGCCCGCGGCGGAGAAGAGCGAGACACACCGCGCCGACGACGAACGCGGCCACCTGGACGAGGCTGGCCGGATGCAGGAGCGCATGGACGTCGAGTTCCGTCAGCCAACCGATCACGCGCACCGACAAAAACATCACGACGCCGATGCCCATCATCACGCCGTAGAGAACGGTGAGCCGGCGTTGAAGGTGCGCCTCGGACTCCGCGCGATGGCTCGTGTCGTGCAGCGCGATCGGTGCACGCGTCCGCGAGGCTCCCCGGCCCGTCGCGGACGACGAGACTTCGGTCTTCGGCGGCGTCTCGCTCACTTCGCCGTCGAACGCGGAGCCGCCGCGCCCAGGACGCGGGCCAGGAACGCGAACGCATCCGTGCGAGCATCCAGGATCTTCGAGATCGGGGTCCCCGCACCGTGGCCGCCCTTGGTCTCGATGCGGATCAGGCACGGCGCCGGGCCCGCCTGACACGCCTGCAGGCGCGCCGCGAACTTGTAGCTGTGCGCCGGCACGACGCGGTCGTCGTGATCCCCGGTCGTCACCATGGTCGCCGGGTACTTCATGCCGGGACGGAGGTTGTGGTAGGGCGAGTACGCCCTCAGGACGGGAAACATCTCCGGATCGTCGGAAGAGCCGTATTCCGTCGCCCACGCGCGCCCCACCGTGAACTTGTCGTAGCGCAGCATGTCCATCACCCCGACGGCCGGCAGGCACGCGCCGAACTTCTCGGGTGCCTGCGTCATGCACGCGCCGACCAGCAGGCCGCCGTTGCTTCCGCCTTCGATCGCCAGCCGGCGATGCGAGGTGTAGCCGCTGTAGACCAGCGAATTCGCCGCGGCGATGAAGTCGTCGAAGACGTTCTGCTTTTTCTTGAGCATTCCCGCACGGTGCCAGTCCTGCCCGTACTCGCCGCCGCCGCGCAGGTTGGCGACCGCAAAAACGCCGCCCATCTCCATCCAGACGATGTTAGAGGTCGAGAACCACGGGGTCATGGAGATGTCGAAGCCACCGTAGCCGTACAGTCGCGCGGGGTTCTTGCCGTCCAGCTTCAGGTCCTTGCGGTGCATCACGAAAATCGTGACATGCGTCTCGCCGGTGCTGGGATACGCGAACTGCTTCACGACAAACGCGTCCGGATCGAACTTGACCTTCGGGCTGCGAAACACCGTCAGCTCGTTGGCCGCGACATCGTAGCGATAGGTCGTGCGCGGAAACAGGAAGCCCGAGGCGCCGAAGAAGGCCTCGCCGTCCGTACGCTTCCCTCCGAGGCCGCCGACGGAACAGGCCGGAGGCAACGCCACGTCACGCACGAACGCGCCGTCGAGCGTGTGGACCTTGAGGAGGCTCTGCGCGCGGCGCAGGTAGTGCACCACGAAATGTCCACCCGCGACGACGATACCCTCGATCGAGTACTTGCCGGCGGGGATGACCTCTTGCCATTCTTCGCGCGACGGGTTCTTCAGATCGATGCGCATGACGCGGCGCGTCGGGGCGTCGTGATCGGTGACGACCCACCATGCGTCGCCATCGCTGTCGAGAAACGATGTCTGCGCGTCGAAGGTGGCCACGAGTTCGACGACCGGACCGTCGGCGGCAAGATCCTTGTAGAAGAGTCCGTTGTCCCCGGTTGAACCGGTCGAGACGTAGATGATCAGGTAGCGCCCGTCGTCAGACATCTCGGGGAACAGGCTCCACTTGGGCTTGTCGGGACGCTCGTAGACGAGCCGGTCCTCGTCCTGCGGCGTGCCCAGGGCGTGGAAGTAGATCTTGCCGCCCATGCTCGCCGCGCTGAGCGCCTTGCCCTCCTCGGGCTCGGGCAGGCGCCGGTAGAAGAACCCGCTGCCATCCTTCAGCCACGACGCGCCCGCAAACTTGATCCACTTCAGGTGGTCGGCGGCTAGATCCTGCCCGGTCTCGATGTCGCGCACCTTGATCTCGCGCCAGTCCGACCCGCCGCGCGAAATCGAATACGCGAGATGCCGCCCGTCGGGACTGACATCCGTACCGCGCAGCGCGACCGTGCCGTCCTCGGACAGCGTGTTGGGATCGAGCAACATGCGCGCCTCGCCCTCGAGCGAGTCCGACACGTACAGGACCGACTGGTTCTGCAGCCCGTCGTTTTTGCGAAAGAAGTACCGCCCGCCCTCTTTGAACGGCACCCCGTACCGCTCGAAGTTGATCAGCTCGTCCATCCGCTCGCGAATACGCCCGCGCAGCGGCAGGCCGTCCAGGTACCCCCGCGTCGCCTTGTTTTGCGCCTCGATCCAACTCCGCACGCCATCGGACTCCATGTCCTCGAGCCACCGGTACGGATCACGCACCTCTTTGCCGTGGTACTCGTCGACATGCTCGACGGTCTCGGTCTCCGGGGTCTCGACGCGGTCGTAGCGCGGCTTGCCCGGCTTGGAATCGCGCCAGCGCCAGCGACTGCCGGACCGGCAGGAAACAAGCTGAGTCAGCGCAAGAAGAAACAGCAGAGCAAGACGGTGCGATCGCATGAAGAGCGTCCTCGGAAGCAGCCTCTTGAAGAAAGCCTACGGACGGCGATTCTAGCCCCCGGCCAAAAGACGCGGCCCCAAAAAAAAACGGGGCTGCGAAGCAATGCCTCGCAGCCCCGATGAGAGCTGTTCGTCTTCGATGCCTAGTCCTCGTCGGTGCCGTACTCGACGAGCTCCGCGACGACCGTGCCGTTGCGCTCCTCGCGCACGCGGCCATCGACCGGGATCTTGGAGCAATACCAGATCTTGAAGCTCATGCGACCGCGGGTGGCGGTCACGACAACGCACTCCAGCTCTTCGCCGGCGACCGTAATGGTCTCCTTGGCGTATTCGATGTTTTCTGCACGTCGCAGGCGCAGCTTCTTGCGGCGCTTGCGGCTTTGGGTCCTGGTCCGGGTCTGGCCCCCCATCTCGAAGGTGGCCTCGACCTCGACCTCTTCGTCCGACACGTCGGTCACGCGCAGCGTCGAATGGAACGTGCCGCGCGGCGTGACATGCTTGAACTTCGCCCACTCCCCGACCTTCGCGTCGTACATCGGACTGTCGGGAGCATCGCCGTCCTTGGCTCCCTCGGGCTTGGCTTCGCTCTTCGCCGCCTTCGGATCCGTTTCCTTCGGCTCGACCTTGGCCGGCGCGGGTGCGGGAGCGGCCTTGACCGGCGCGCCCCACTCGATCGCCTCGATCACGAGCTTCTTGTTGACCTCGGCCTTCCAGAGGCCGTAGCCCGGGACGGCGTTCGTCAAGAGCACGGTGACCGCCATGCCGTCCGGGGTGCGCAACTGCGCCTGAAAGACGCCGTGCTCGGTGCCGGCGATCTTGGTCGTGTCTTCGGCGGTGCTCGTGACCTGGCCAAACATCGGCAGGAGCTTGGTCACCTCCAACTGACGCACGCGGCCCGGCAGCGGCAGCATCGCCGATCCCTTTTCGACCACCTGCTCCAGCTCGACCACGCCGTTGTCGACCTTGGTCACGGTCATCTTGATCACGCTCTCGTTGGAGTCGGGCAGGGTGACGCGGTACCGACACCACTCGCCCACGACCGCGTCGGCCAGCGGGTTGCGTGCCGCGGCGGCCGTCGTCGGCTGGACCGGCTTGGGTTCCGGCTTCGGGGTCGGCTTGTCCTTTTTGGGCTCGGTCTTGGGCTGGTCCTTTTTGGCTTTGGCCTTTTGGGCCTTCTTTTTGGCCGCCGCCTCCTTGGCGCGCTCCGCGACCTCGGCCTTGATGATCTCGATAGCCTTTTCGAGTTGCGGGTCGCGGCCGGTCACGCGGTCTTCGGCTGTCTCCTCGACCAAAACGTCCGGCTGGACGCCGAGGCCTTCGAGGTTGGTGCCCTCGAGACCCTTGAAGCCGGTGCGCGGTATGCGGAAGCGGGTGCCGTCCGACAGGGTGATGTCAACGGTCCCGATGACGCCGCCGGCGGTCGGAACACCGACGACCTTGCCCGCGCCGCCCTTCTTGAACATGAACGGGAAGACCTCCGCGTCGCTGAACGAGCGCTCGTTGATGAGCAGGACGATCGGCTTGTCCCAGTACAGCGCGGGCTGAATGGCCGACGTGCCGTTGCGCTGGAAGACGCGCGCGAGCGGCCGGTTCACGAGCACCTGCATGAGCTGCTGGTGGATGTTGCCGCCGCCGTTATTGCGCACGTCGAGCACCATCGCCTTGACGCGCTTGCTCTGATTCCAACGCTGCACCGCCTGCTGGAATTTCCGCAGGTTCGCCGGGTTCATCTGGCTCAGGTGGAGGTACTCGACGTGGCCTCTGGCGGGGCCCTTCTTGATCGTCGTCTCTTCCTTCACGCGGTGCGCGCACATCTTGACCCAGGCGTCGTAGCGCGCCTGGCGAAGCTGGCCCCATCCGATCGGCGTGATCGGAATCGTCCGCTCAAGACCGAGGCCGGCCGCCGAAGCGGGCCGGAACGAAACGGGCACGGGCTTGCCGGCCTGGCCCGCAAGCAGCTTGTCGAGGTTGCTCTTCGGCTTGACCTTGCGGCCGCCAATCTTGGTCACGACATCGCCGACACGCAGCCCCGCCTTGTCGGCCGGGCCACCCGCGAGAATGCTCGCTACCTTGCGGCCTTGTTCGACCTGCTCGAGATCAACTCCGAGCTGGCCGGTTTCGGATACCTTCGGGGCCCTGTCGAGATCGCGCTGGCCGCCGGAGATACCGAGGTGGCTCGCGCCGAGTTCCGACAGCATCTGCCGGACAACGTTGGCGAACTCGTCCTTGTTTTCCGCGTCGATCGCCATCGCGCGGTACTTGCTCTTCATGGCGTTCCAGTCGACGCCGTGCATCTTCCGGTCGTAGAAACCGTTCTTCAGCGCGTTCCACGCCTCGTCGAACACCTGGGCGAGTTCGGCCTTCTTGTCGACCTCGACGTGCCCGACGAACGGCACGCGCTCGCCGACAACGACGCCCGTCGGCGCCTTGACACGGTAGATGTTGCCCCCCGCGGCTCCAGGGCCCGGGCGCCGCCGGCCACGCCCGCGGTTCGCCGTGAAGTAGATGTAGTCGCCGCGCGGCGACCAGCAGGCCGTCGAACCGTCGCGCGAAATCATCATGCTCGGCCCACCGGCCATCATGGAGACGTAGAGCCCTCCCGATGTCGGCGCACCGGGGTTGTACGCTTCGTACACGACCATCTTGCCGTCGGGCGACGGACTCGGCACCTGGAAGTTGCCGGCGCCGCGGGTGATGCGCCGCAGGCCGGAGCCGTCGAGCTTCACCGTATAGATCGCCTGTCCACCCTCGCGGGCCGAATCGAACACGATGCCGGAGCCGTCGGGCAGGAACGCGGGATCGTCGTCCGCTCCGGGATGACGCGTGATCTGACGCTCGCGACCGGTGCCGAGATCACGGACCCAGATGTCCTTGTTCCCGCCGTTTCCGCCAGCCTGGCGGCAAAACACGAGGCTACGACCGTCGGGCGACCAGTTGTGGAAGAACTCGTCCGCGGGCGTGGCGACCAGCGGCCTGCTCTTGCCCGTCTTGAGGTCGAGCAGGAAGATGTCGTTGTTGCCGCGCGTGTTGGTGAAGTACGCGATCTTGCGCCCGTCGGGCGAAACGCGCGGCCACTGGTCGTTCGCCGCGCCCGAACTCACGCGCCGTGCGGGTCCACCGCTCGCCGGCATGACCCAGATGTCGCCGCGCAAGACGAACGCCGCGGTCCGCCCGTCGGAACCGACGTGGACCTGTTCCGCGCCCGTCGTGATCGTGCGCATCACGACGCCGCTGCTGCGCACGTCGCTGCTGAGCTTGAACTTGACCGGGGTCGGCTTGTCGGCGGCCTTCTCGAGGTTCGCCGTGTAAAGCTGGCCGACGATCTCGAACACGACCGTCTTGTGGTCCCACGCGAGATCGGGCCGGTGAATGTCGTTGACCTTGTACTTCGTCACCTGACGGCGCTCGCCGCCCGCAGCCGGCATCGCGTAGAAGTTCGCGACCCGTTTTTGCTCCGCAATGAAGTAGATCGTCTTGCCGTCCTTGCTGAAGAACGGATACCGCTCGTTGCCCTTGGTCTTGGTGAGACGCCGCGACTTCCCGCCCGCCGCGGGAACGACATGAATGTCGTAGTTGGCCGAGCCCGTGTAGTTGTCCCAGTAGATGCTGTTGAAGCCGCGGACGTAAACGATCGACTTGCCGTCCACGGAGTACGAACCCTCGCGCCCCCCGTCAAACGTGATGCGCCGCGGCGTACCGCCCGCAAGGTTCGCCTCGTAAAGATCGTAGCGGCCATCGCCCGCATCCCGGTTGCTCATGAACAGGATGCGCTTGCCGTCGGGCGACCAGTCGCACATGATCTCGGGCGTGCTGTGCCAGGTGATCCGCGTCGGCACGCCGCCAGTGATCGGCATCGTCCAGATGTCGTAGCCGCCCGCGCGCTTCGAAGAGAACGCGACCTGCTTGCCGTCCGGGCTGACGCGAACCAGCGTGTCCTGCTCTTCGTGAATGGTCAGCCGTTGCGCGCGACCCTTGCCATCCATCGGCGCCGACCACACGTCGCCGCGGTAGCAGAACACGATCTGCTTGCCGTCAGGCGTGAGCGTGGGATAGCGATACGCGCGTCCGGGCTTGGCTTCCGCGACCGCGGAGAACAGACCGAGAACGCCGAGAAGGATGGGAATCAAAAAGCGGATTCTGGCAAGCATGGGATGGTCTCCAGGACGGACAGACGCCAAGACGGCGCTCTCCGGCAAAGCCGACGGGCGAACCACCGATTGTAGTGCCGCAGCGACAACCCGCCAAGACGGTCCGGGCTCGTTTCGGGACGCCGCGGACGCCCCGAGCGTGACCACTAGGGCCGCAAAACGGGCCAAAGCTGTAGATACGGGGTTAGCCGGGGGCTAACGGAGCCCGTTCCGTTCGGGTACGGTGCCAAGGAATCCTGCCGTCGTGGGTACGGTACGTGGGGGGTACGGGGCGGGGGGTACGGAGCCCGGGGGGTACGGAGCCAGGGAATCCTGCCGCGGAGGTACGCGGCGGTACGGGCGGTACGGGTGCCAAGTGATCCTGCGGTCATCTGCGCGCCAAGTCGCGCCAGCCAAGACGCCCCGTGCCCACCTCAGATTATCTCTTGCTGCGGTAACCCGTTGCCTTAGCGTCGGTTGCAGCGATTCCGCCAGCCAGCCGCCGACCCGTTTTGCGTCTATCAGGTGGAGAATCACATGCCCCGCCGCCCCCGAGAAGACGCCCCCGACACTTGGCATCACGTCATGAACCGCGGCCTCGCCCGCCGCACGCTCCTCGAAACCGACGCGGACCGCCGGTACTTCCTGGCGCTTCTGGCCCGCGAAGCCCGCCGCGGCCGCATCGAACTCCACGCCTTCAGCCTGATGCTCACCCACTTCCACCTGCTGGTCCGCAGCGTCACCGGCGAACTCTCAAAATCGATGCGCATCATCCAAAACCGCTACTCGCGATACTTC
>JAJFFH010000068.1 GCA_021776735.1 Planctomycetota bacterium
CCAAATCAAAGCCTCAGCTCCGCGGATTCTGCACTTCTGCGTTTCTGCGGTGAACTCGGATTCAGCCCGCGACCCCCACCTCCTCAAGCTTGTCGAGGCGGTAGTGCGCAAGCGATGCGGCGCCCACGGCGCTCACGAACTGCACCATGGCGCCTTCGGCCACGTTGACCTCGCCGAGGTTTTCGCGCAACTCCGTGACCATCGACGGAAAGCGCAGAATGCCCCCGATCAGCGTGTACTCGGGCTCCATGCGCACGCGCTTGAGCAGTTGCATGCAGCGTTCGACGAGCGAGATCATGCCGCCCTGCATGATGTCGGCGGGCGCGGCGCCCTGGGAAAGGTGGTTGATGACCTCCGACTCCGCGAAGACCGCGCAGACTCCGGAAATCGGCACCGCTCCCTTGGAGGTCGCGGCCAGCGGCCCGATTTCCTCGGTGGAAAAGCCCATGTACCGCGCGGTCTTTTCGAGAAACGCGCCGGTGCCGGCGGCGCACTTGTCGTTGAGGCGGAACGATCGAACGCGGCCGGGGTCGTCGAGGCGCGAGGCCTTCATGGTCTGGCCGCCGATGTCGAGGACGGTGCGCGTGCCGGGATAGAGCACGCGGCTGCCGCGGGCCGCCGATGTCAGGTCGGTGACCTGCGTGTCACGCACCTCGCACTGGTAGCGGCCGAAACCCGTGGCGACCACATAGCTCACGTCGTCACGGGTGACGCCGGCATCCTCGAGCGCCTCGTGAAACACCTGCGTCGAAATCTCCGTCAGTCGAAAGCCCGTCTTCTGGATGGCGGTGCCCTTGACTTCGCCGTTTCCGTCGAGCACGACCGCCTTCGCATAAGTGGAGCCGACGTCGATTCCTGCGGTGAGTTTCATCGTGGTTTCTCCTGGGTTCACGGGGCTGGTCATGGGACGCGACTAGCGGACGGGGGCGCGACTGGCGAGGATGTGGTCCATCGCGAAGAGCGCCGCGCCCAGCGCGCCCATGAAGTGGGAGTCCTCGCTCACGTTGAGCTTGCGCTCCAGCAACCGCTCCAGCTCCGCGATCATGCCGATGTTGCGCGCAACCCCGCCGCTGAAGGTGACCTCTTCGCTAACACCGACGCGCCGAAGCAGTGAAACGGCGCGCGAGGCCATCGACTGGTGCACGCCGAGCAGGATCTCCTCGATCTTCTTGCCCTTGCCCAGCCACGAAAGGATCTCCGACTCCGCAAACACCGTGCACGTCGTCGAGATGCGCACCGGTTTCTTGGCCTTGAGCGCTACGGCGCCCAGGTCGGGAAGCGGAATATCCAACGCTGCCGAAGCCGCGCCCAAAAAGCGCCCGGTCCCGGCTGCGCACTTGTCGTTCATGCAAAAGTCCAGCACCTCGCCGTTCCCGGTGACGCTGATCGCCTTCGAGTCCTGCCCGCCCATGTCCAGGACGGTGCGCGTCGCGGGGAACATGTGGGCCGCCCCGCGGGCGTGGCACGAGATCTCGGTCACCTGCGTGTTGCCGAACGTGACACGGTAGCGGCCGTAGCCGGTTCCGATGACGTAGCCGACCTCCTGCTCGCCGATCTTCGCGGTTTGAAGAGCCTCGTCGTAGGCGCGCTCGGCGGCCTGCATGACGTTGGCGCCCGTATCGGTCAGCGCCTGGGCGGCCATGCGGCCATCTTCGCCGACGATCACGGCCTTGGTCTGGGTGGAGCCGACATCGACACCTGCTGCGTAAGCCATTGCGATCCTCCGTCAGGAAATCGCCGCGCGCTTGCGGCGTGCGGCCATGCCCTCGAAGAAGGCATCGATCCGGTTTTTGAGTTGCGCCTCCGACACCACCCGTCGGTCCATCATGTCGGACTCGATGAACAGGGTCGCCCAGTCGCGCTCCTCGAGAAGCGCGCGGCGTCCGTCCGCCAACCCGGTGGACGTGGTCCGGCAGCTCTTGATCGGGTGGTAGACGACGCCGTCCACTCCCAGCTTGTCGCCCATCTCGATCAGCGCCAGGTCGCTGTAAAACATCGCGTCCATGGCGTCGCGCACGGTGAGCAGCACGCCGGCGGCGAGGCTCTCCAGCGGCTTCTTCAAGTCGTACTGGAACTCGTAGCCGGCGCCGCCCGACGCAAACAGCAGGTACGTGGAACCGACGAACGTTCCGCCCCACTCGGTGAACATCTCGTTGAAGCGGCGAAAAATCGGATAGCAGGGCACGCCCACGAACAAGAGCCGGTACTGCTCGTCGGTGAGCGTCCCGATGCCGTGCTCGGCCTTGTACTCCATCTCCTCCACGAGATCCTCGAAGTACCGGGCGCCCTCGGCGGTTCCTCGCAGGCTGTTGGCGACCCCGAGGTAGACCGTGCCGTCGGTCAGCGCGTTGAACAGCGAGGGGCGCGACGCGTTCAGGTCGATCACGCGGCGCCAGGAGCGCAGCACCGTGTTCGCGTGGCCGAGTACCTCGCGCAGGCGGTCGATGTCGAACTTCTTGCCCGTCACCTCCTCGCAGAGTTCGATCAGCTCCCGAATCTGGGCCTCGACGTAGCGGCGGTCGCGCTCGAATTGCTCCGTGCCGGGCGGCGCGGCCTTGCCCTGCTCGCGCGTGCCGGGAATGTCCAGCGTGAACACGCGGGTGTCGGCCATGCGCTCCCAGATTTCCGCCCACTTGATGTAGGTGTTGCAGGCGTTCGTCAGCACGGCGACGCCGGGCTTGGGCATGCGGCCCATCGGGTGCTCGCCCTGGCGGGCCTGCAGCGCGACGTCGGCCTTGACGTAGCCGCAGATGTCGGGGGAATAGCCCATGTCCTCGGCCTCGTTCAGGTACTCGTGAGCCACGCGGCGCACGGCCATCTGCAGCGAGTTGATCTCGGGAAAGACGACGGGAAGATCAAAGCAACTGAGGATCTCCATCATCGAGCCCATCACGAAGACGTAGGCTCCCGGCCGACCCTCTTCGGCGGCCACCGTCAGCTCTTGGAACCAGTCGCGAAACAGGGCCGCGCCGTCGCGGGCCCCGCGCCCCACGATCGAGCCGTGCCCGGCGTTCTGGTTCGCCTTTTTTTGGTCTGTTGTGCTCATGGTCCGTTCTCCGTCGCCTAGGCGAAAAAGAGGATGTTTTCCACAAAGGTCTCGAGCTGGAGCTCGAACTGCTCGTAGCCCGACATCGTTTCCTGGAACTCGCCGACGAAGTACGGGATGTCCGCTTCGTCCAGCGCCTGGCTGTATCCGACCTGGTCCTCGAGACCGGGCTCGCACATCTTGGCCGCCGTCAGGATGACCGCTTCACCGCGCGCGTTCCGGATCCGCTCAAGGAGCATCTTCTCCTTGGGCTTGCGCAGGTCGTGTTGCACCGGGCTGTAGGAGGAATGCTCCAGGTACGACTCCGCGAGATCACGGAGCGGATCGCCCGCCACCGGAACGTCTTCGACGAGGTAGCGCAGGCCGATGAGCAGGTCGTCATCGACCACATGGCAGGAGCGCGCGATCGTCGTGAGCAGGTCGAGCGGGGGTTGCTCGCAAAAACCGCCCTCGAAGACGACGCGGATGCGGTCCTGCTTGCGCACGGGCCGATCCCGAAGCATGGGCAGCACCGTCCGCATGAGCTCGTTGTGCTCCTCGCGCGGCACCATGCCGGCCAACGCGACGAGCGTGTACGCCTCGTCCACCGGAATCTTCCAGGGCTCGGCATGGCGCAGCGCGTAGAGCTCGCGGATCAGCCGCCGGTTCTCGTTGAAAACCTCGAGCGAGTGGCGCAGCGCATCCTCGGTCACCTTGGTTCCCGTGACCGCTTCGACGTCGCCCATCAACCGCTCGTACTCGTCGCGCAGGTACTGCGCCGAGCTCTTCGAGTTCGGGTTCTGGGGCAGATAGAGGATCTGGCAGGAGTAGTCGAAGTTGCGGCCCCAGATCGCCGCGAGGTTGCGCGCCGCGTCGCAGATCGGGTGCGACACGAACATGTCCAGCTCGAGCTTGCCGCTCAGCGCCAGTTCGAGCGACGTCTTGAGAATCGAACAGAGGTACGAGCCGAAGCGCGACTCCGCGTTGATCGCCTCGAGGCGCGCGCCGCGCACCTTCACCGGCAGGGCACCGGCGGCGTGCGCGATCTCCTCGGGGAAATAGACCTGAAAGTGGCCGACGACCTTGCCGCCCGCCGCGCGCCAGCGCGCCACGGTCGGATACTCGGGACTCTCCACGAGGTCGCGGCAGACCTCGAGAATGCCGTCGAGGCTCTTGCCCTTCCACTCGTCAAAGACCGGTTGTGTGACCATGCCCCCGCCCCCCTATTGATCCACCCAAGCCGGTTTGCGCTTGGACAGGAATGCCTCGATGCCCTCGTTGGCATCACGCGTACCCATGACGTCTTCCAGATAAAAGCGCTCCAGCTCGTCCAGCCGCGCGCGAAGCTCGCGGTTCAGCGGGTCGCGCACGGCGCGTGCGGCCAGACGGAGCGCCGATGCCGACTTGGGCCGGATTCCCTCTTTGAGGAACGCCTCGACAGCCGTCTCCAGCTCGCCTTGTGAAACGAGCCGGTTGACGAGTCCGTGCCGGTGAGCCTCGGCCGCGGCCATGCTGCGTCCGGTCAGGACCAGGTCTTCCGCGAGCCCGCCTCCGACCTTCCATGGCAAGAGCGCGCACGCCGCGGGCGGAAGAACCCCCAGTTTGATCTCGGGCGCGGCGAACGACGCCGTCTCTTCCGCAATCACGATGTGACAGGCCAGGATCAACTCGAACGCGCCGCCCAGGCAATGCCCGCGCACCGCACCGATCGTGGGCACGCAGGTGTCGGCCAGCGCGTTGAAGACCCCGTGAAACCGCGGCAAGAACTTATCGACCTCGCCGGCCCGGTGCTCGGGCACGGACGCGCCGTACGAGAAGTGCTTGCCCGCCGCTGTGAACAGGATCGCCTTCAGGTGCGGATCCCGGGCCTGCGTGCGCACGGCCTCCTCCATCGCACCGCACGTGGCGGCGTCGAGGATGTTGCCCGGCGGCGCGTCGATCCGCAGCTCGCAAACGTCGCCGCGCACGATCACCTTGAGGCTCACGTGGCGACCTCCTGCGTGTGCGGCGAAATCTTGCGGATCAGCTCGTCGTCCATCGGATGGCCCTGGGCCAGGAGTTGACGCAGCAGGATGAAGTCGACCTCGCGATGGCCTTTTTGGCCGTAGTGGAATGCCGGGAAGCCGGCCTTGGCCTCGGCGTTCATGTTGAGCGCCAGCCAGGCCCGGTTCGACTCGCGGTTTTGGTGCCAGTGCTCCAGCTTGTGCTTGCGCAGGGACTCGATCGTCTTCGTCGTGCAGTCGGGCATCGTGAGACAGAGATCCCAGGCGAGCTTCTCGACCCGCTCGTCAAGCCGCGTCAGGTCCACGTCGCACGACTTCATCAGCGCGCGCGCCGCGGTCCACGCATCGCCGGTCTTGAAGCGGCCGTGAACGATGCAGCCCATCTCGTCGAGATAGCGGTCGGTGACCACCAGCGGGTTGGGAATGAACGCGCCGTCGTGGCGCAGGACCGGCACGATGTCGTTGACCAGGCCGAACCGCAGGGCCTCGTGCGCGCTCCACATCTGGCAGAGCGTGCCGGACTCCATGGCCCGGGCGAACCCGACATAGAGCGGCAGAAAATCCGTGGATCCGCCGTCCGGCGCGGAGCCGTGCTTGGGCCCCGCCTGCCCGAACAGCGCCGTGTCGGCGGCGATAGTGAAGTCGCACGCCATGCCGATTTCCTGGCCGCCGGCGATGCGCATGCCGTTCACCCGGTTCACGACCGGCTTGTCGCACTCGAGGATGGACGTCACCATGTCGTTGAAGAGCCGCATGTACTGGCGGTACTCCAGCGGCCGGCCGGCATAGACCTCCGCGTACTCGGCGGTATTGCCGCCGGTGCAGAACGCCCGGTCGCCGGTGGCCGTAAAGACAGCACAGACAACATCGCGTTCCATCGACGCGCGGCGAAAGGCGAGGATCACCTCTTTCACGGCCTCGGTCGTGTAGGAGTTGAGCTGCCCGGGGTTGTCGAGAATGACCCAGGCGTTGAACAGTCCCTCCGGTTCCTGCCCGTCGGGACCAAGTACGGGACGGCGCTCGTAGCCGATGTGCTTGAACTCGTAGTTTCTGACTAGTTCGTGGTTCTTGAGGGGCATGTCGCGGTTCTCGAACATGGCGAATCAACTTCCAAAGTTTTCAAAGTCGGGGATCATGACCGGTCGCAGCGCGTGGTGCTCCTCGCGCAGCACGTCGTTGAGTTGGCTCATCGGGAACCGTTCGACGTAGGGCTTCAGCGTGAAGCGGCCCTGCGCCACGAGTTCGAGGATGGGGCCGAAGTGCTCGGGCAGGCAACCCCAGTTTCCGAACGCGGTAGCGTCGAACGCCATCAGGTTGGAGAGCCGCACCGTGGTTTTTTCGAGCGTGAAGCCGACGACCGCGAGCTGCGCGTCGTGGTTCAGCAGCGCGTACGCGGTCGTCTGTCCCGCCGCCGCGCCCGAACACTCGAGGATCTTGCGCCCGTACGACGGAAGGCCCCGCGCCTGCTCGAACGCGAGCACGGCCTTGCGAATCCCCCTGATGTCCGACTCGCCCGAATTGAGCGCGAGATCCAGGTAATCGGAGACCGCGTCCAGACGCGCTTGATCGACATCGATCCCGACGACCGTGGCACCGAAAACCTTCGCGGTCTGCGCCGCGAAGAGCCCGACGCCACCGACGCCCACGACGATGACGAGATCACCTTCCCCGACACCCGCGCGTACGACCGCTTGATAAGAGGTCCCCACGGCGTCGGCCGCGACGGACAGATCCTCCACGTCGCCCACCCCCTCGGGAATGGCACACAGGTATCGCGCGGGAGTGAGAAAGTGCGAGGCGAAGCCGCCGTGAAAGTCGTTGCCCGGCATCTTCTGCGAACGACAGACATTGCCCCGCCCCTTGGCGCACAACTCGCATTCGCCGCAGGGCAGGACCGCCGGCACGAGATACGTCCTGCCCAACATGCCCTCGGCACCGGGTCCCGCCGCAATCGCCTCGCCCACGATCTCGTGCCCGAGCGTCAGCGGGAGCGGCGCGTTCGGCCGCACACCGCCGTACAGGTACCCGTAGTCGGTATGACAAAGACCGCAGGCCGAAACCGTGAGCAGCACCTCGCCCGGACCGGGCACCGGCAGGGGATCCTCGTGAAGCATCAACGGCTCCCCGGGGCTCTCCATGCGCCAGGATTTCATGGATGACATCGCGCTCTCTTTCGCAGCCGAATCAGGCCGCCTACCACGAGCATACCGAACGAACGTTCGTTCGGTAGAAAAAAGCGCGAAGAATCCCGCTTTCAAGAGCAAGAGGGGGGGCGGGGGCAGCTATTCCCACCAGGTGTGCCTCCCTTTTCGGCAGCACCCGAGGAGCAGACGGCGCCCCGAGAGCCCGGCCGGTCTCGTTCGCGAACAACGTTCACGTTCAAACAGCTGCTTGCTGATCCGGTACGACGGCGGGACGGCCCGACGCACCCTGCGTACGCTTGCCGCGATCCCGGGTTATCGGACGTTGCGGCGTTGGATGCCGCGGGGCTTGCGGCGGCGCAGGCGCGTCACCTCGTGCAGCTTCTTCTCGGCCCACTCCGCCATGCGTACATGGCTGCTCGTGGCTTCCTCGGCGATGCGCTTCGCACCCTCTTCGGGGCGATCTCCCGCGCGCGGCTCGGGTCGGAGCTGTATGTAGCTGCCGTCCGGCCGCATTTCCCAGGCACTGCGGCGGTCCGCGAGCTGCAAGTCGAGAAACATGCGCAGCTCTTCGCGAAGTGCGGGATCCTCGACCGGCACGAGAATCTCGACGCGGTTCTCGAGGTTACGGCGCATGCAGTCCGCTGAGCCGATGAAGTACTCCTCGCCGCCTCCGGCATTGCGGAAGTAGTAGACGCGGGCGTGCTCGAGGAAGCGGCCGACAATGCTCACCACGCGGACGTTGTCGGACAGGCCGGGAATGCCCGGACGCAGGCGACAGGTGTCGCGCACAATCAGATCGACATGCACGCCGGCCTGGGACGCGCGATACAGCATGTGCGTCACATCGGGATCCTCGAGCGCGTTGGTCTTGATCTGGATCAGTCCCGGCGTCTCAACGGAGTGGCCTTCGATCTCGCGCTTGATGCGCGACAGGAGTGCCGCCTTGCACTGCTTCGGGGCGGGCAGCAGTTTTCGATAGGTCCTCTTCGGCTTGAACCCGGTCGTCAGGTAGTTGAGCAGCTCGGTCGAGTCCGCCCCGATGTCCGGGTCGCAGGTCAACAGCCCGATGTCGGAGTACAGGCGTGCGGTGTCCGCGTGATAGTTGCCCGTGCCGAGGTGGCAGTAACGGGTCAACCCGTCCTCCTCCTGGCGCACGACAAGGATCACCTTGCAGTGCGTTTTGAGCCCCACTACGCCGTATGTGACGTGGATGCCGGCTTCTTCCAGACGGTTCGCCCAGCGGATGTTGGCCTCCTCGTCGAACCGTGCCTTGAGCTCCACCACCACCGCCACCTGCTTGCCGTGACGCGCCGCGTCCACGAGATACTCGATGACCTTGGACCGTTCCGACGTGCGGTACAGCGCCATCTTGATCGCGCGCACGTGGTCGTCGCGGCTGGCGGCACGCAGGAATCGCTCCACCGACGTCGCGTACGACTGGTACGGGTGGTGCAACAGGATCGAACCCGCGTCCTGAATCGCGGCAAAAACCGAGCGATCGCCGGACAACCTCGGGTGTTCGACCGGATGGTGCGGCGCATCCCGGAGTCCCGGTCGCGCCAGCGTCGCGATCTCCTGCAGGTCGCGCATACCCAGCATGCCCCGCGCCGAAAAAGCATCGCCGTCCGTCAGCTCCAGTTCCTGGAGCAGCAGTTCCCGATGCATCGGGTCCGCCCCCTTCTCGATCTCGAGCCGCACGACCGGGGCGAACTTCCGGTCGCGCAGTTCCTCCTCGATCATGGCCAGCAGGTCGTCCGCGCGTTCCTCGTCACGCTCCGTGTTGGCGTTGCGGGTCACGCGAAAAACGGTGCAGCTCTCGACCTCCATGCCGGGGAACAGCAGGTCGAGGTTATGGGCCATCACGGCCTCGACGCGGACGAAACGATCGCCGCCGTCGCCCCCGGGCACGCGCAAGAAGCGCGGCATGCCGGCGCCAAGCGGCACCTTGATGCGGGCCAGCGCCATCTCGGCGTCGCTCGGATAGCGCAGCGAAACGAGCAGGTTGAGCGACAGGTTCGAGATGAACGGAAACGGATGCGCCGGATCGGTCGCCTGCGGCGTCACCAGGGGATGGATACGCCCCTCATACACCTTGCGCATCCGCTTGCGGTCGCCCGGTGACAGGTCGTCGTACTCGAGCAGCTCGATTTCTTCGGTCCGCAGCTCCTTGATCAGGCGTTTGCAGGCGGCGCGCTGGCGACCGCGAAGATCGCGTACCACATCCAGGCACTCGCCGATCTGCTCCGCCGCGGTGCGGCCATCTACCGTGCGCTCGGTCATGCCGGCGCCGACCTGCTGCCGCAGGCCGCCGATGCGCTTCATGAAAAACTCGTCGAGGTTCGAATCGACGATCGCGACGAACTTCACGCGCTCGAGCAGCGGCGTGCGCGGATCCTTCGCCTCATGCAACACCCGATCGTTGAAGTTGAGCCAGGTCAATTCGCGGTTCAGGAAGTACTCGGGACCCTGAATGCGGAACGTACCGTTCTTGCCGGGTTGCGGCAACGGGTCCCGATGCGCCGGCGTCGTCGCGGGCGGGTCTGCGGGCGCACCGTCGGCCGGTGGGTCGTCTCGGCGAATCAAACCGCGCCCCCGTTCAAACACGACGCCCTCAACCGCGGATTCCTCACGGGCCCCATTCTACGGGGTTCCGCTACGGGGTTCGCCGGTACGGGGTTCGCCGCGCCCGCATACGTCGGCTAAGATCGGCCGCCGTGCGCGAACTGATCGTCCTCCGCCATGCCAAGTCGTCCTGGGGCGCGGGCGTACCGACGGACTTCGCACGGCCCTTGAACGAACGAGGCCGCCGGGACGCGCCGCGGATGGGCCGTTGGCTCGTGGAGGAAAACCTCTCCCCGGACCATGTCGTGTGCTCGCCGGCCGCACGAGCCCGGGAGACAGCGGAGCTCTTTCTCCAAGCGGCAGGCTGGGACGGCGATGTCTGTGAAGACGAGCGTATCTACGAGGCCTCACGTGCACGCCTGCTCGAGGTTTTGGCCGACTGTCCCGCGAACGCCAACCGCGTGCTGCTGATCGGCCACAACCCCGGGCTCACGTCGCTGGTCGTGTTTTTGGGCCTGCAGACGGTGCCGGAGCCCGAGGACGGAAACCTCCTGCCGACCGCGACGGCGGTCCACCTCCGGATCGACTCTCTCGAAAACGGCGGCGGAACCGTAGAACTCCTGATGCGGCCGAAGTGGCTCTGAAAGCTCCTCGACATGGCGCAAGAGATCGAGCTGAAGTTCACCATCGATTCCGTAGCAATCGCGGCGCTGAAAGAGCACCCGCTCTGGCAGCGGCTGGAGAACCGGCGCACGGAACGCACGGTCTCGACGTACTTCGACACCCCCACGTTCGCGCTGCGCCGTCAACACATCGCCTTGCGGCTCCGCGAGCGAGCCGGGACATGGCTGCAAACGGTCAAGGCCCCCGGGCCCCCTGGACGAGAGCATGTGCGCGGCGAATGGGAGTGTGAACGTCCCGGTCCTTCGTTCGATCTCGACCTCGTCACGGACGAACGCATGCGCAACCTGCTCCGGGAAGCGGAGGGCGCCGAGGGGTTCGTGCCGGCCTTCACAACCGATTTCGAGCGCACGCGCGGCAATCTCGTCTTGAAGAAAGGCGTCGTGGAGTTCGCTCTCGACCAGGGCGAGGTGTACCGCGACGAGCTGCGCGAACCCCTGTGCGAACTCGAACTGGAACTCGTTGCCGGCCGGTCCCGGGTCCTCTTCAAGCTGGCGCGGCGACTCCTCGACACGGTTTCACTGCGGCTCGAGATGCGCTCCAAGGCCGAGCGCGGCTACGCGTTGGGCGACGATGATCCGCGGCGCTGGAGCAAGGCCCCTCCCACCGCGCTGCGGGCGGACATGACCACGGCGGACGCATTTCTTGCGATCGCCCGCTCGTGCCTCGCGCACCTGCTCGCGCACGAACGCTGTGCGCTGGACGGCCGCGAGCCGGAGGGCGTGCATCAGATGCGCGTCGCGTGCCGCCGGCTGCGGTCGGCCCTCTCGTTCCTGAAAAAGCGGTTGCCCAAGCGCGCGCGCAGGTTCGCCCGTGAGTTGCGCTGGTTTGCGTCCGAACTCGGTCCCGCCCGGCAATGGGATGTGTTTCTCGACGAGACCCTGGCGCCCCTCCAACAGGCTCGGCCCGACGACGCCAGCCTGGGAATGCTCGCCGCGCGCGCGGAGGAGGCGCGAGACAGCGGCTACGCGCGCATGCGCGAGGCCGTGTTATCGCCGCGCTACGCGCGCCTGGTGCTCGACCTGCTGGGATGGCTCGAAAAAAAGGAGTTCGGGAAGCGGGCCCGGCGCACGATCGGACGCGTGGGGCAACCGGTGCTCGACAAGCGCTACGAAAAGGTCCGCGCCACGGGCACGCGCCGCCACGAACTGGGGGACGAGGAACTGCACGACCTGCGCATCGAGGTCAAAAAACTCCGCTACGCGGCGGCGTTTTTTCAGGATCTCTACCCGAAGCGCGACGGGGCTGAATTCGCCAAGGTCTTCAAGCGTCTCCAGGACGCGCTGGGCCGGATTCAGGACGTCGCCGACACCCCGGCGCTCCTCGGCACCCTGCCGAGCCCGCGAAACGGCGCAGAACCCGGGTCGGAGCGCATCGCCCAAGCCAAGGTCGTCGTCGGCGATCATCAGGCCACCGCGCGCGTCCAGGCGTTGGCCGACCTGGGCGAACCGCTAAAAAAACTCGCCGACCTAAAGCCCTACTGGCGCTAATCTTCCGACGCATGCCACCCCTCGGGCTGGCGGCACCACAAAAAAGGGTGCGGACGGCCCCGGATCGAACGGCGAACCTGCCGACTTATGGAAAGGCATGACGACCCTCACCCGGATGGCCCTCGACACCTCGACCCGCTTCGCCGCTCTTAGCTCCGTGACCCTGGAGGATGCCTGCCGGAAGCTGCGTGACGCTTTCGACGTGCCGCCGTTCACGATCGATATCGAGGCGGCGGGCGATATCGAGGCATCGGGCGACATCGAAGCGGCGGCCGAGGACCACTGGGAGTACGCCACGAGCCGTGGCGAAACGATCGCGTTCAACCTGACGCGCATCGTCAAATTCAGCGACCCGCGCCATTGGACCTGGATGCGCGGCGCGCCGGACGACGCGAACTACCAGGTTGTGATCTCGTGGGCCAGCGAGGCCAAGAACACGGCCGCGATGGCCGCCGATGCCAAGAGCGTCGCCGCCGCACTCGACTGCGAACTGCATCCGTACGCGTAGCCGAGCCCCCGCCCCACAAGCATCGCCGTCCGTCTGCTTCCGTCCGAGGCACGGCTCGCCCCGGTATGCTGGCGTCATGGACGCGCTGCTGCCGCCCGAGATGGCCCGCAAGGCCGAGGACGTTGGCGTCGCCAAGGCGACGATGTCACACGCGCCGCTGTTCGTGCTCGCCGTGCTTGCGGGCGCCTTCATCGGGCTCGGCGCCATGTTCTTCACCGTCGTCACGGCGGGCGGCGGGGTTCCGTTCGGCGTGGCGCGGATCATCGGCGGGCTTGCCTTTTGTCTCGGCCTCGTGCTCGTCGTGCTCGCCGGCGCCGAGCTGTTCACCGGCAACAACCTGATCGTCATGGCGTGGGCGAGCGGGCGCGTGCGCGGCGCGCGGCTCCTGGGCAACTGGGCGGTCGTCTACGCGGGCAACTTCGCGGGGGCATTGGCAACCGCTTGGCTGGTGTGGCTGAGCGGGCAGGGAAAGCTGGCGGACGGCGATGTCGGTGACCGCGCGGGCACCCTGGCCGCCGGCAAGTGCGCGCTTGAGTTCTCGGAGGCGTTCGCGCGCGGCGTGTTGTGCAATGCGCTCGTATGCCTTGCCGTGTGGCTCTGCTACAGCGCCCGCTCGGTCACCGGGAAGATACTCGCCATCCTGTTTCCCATCACCGCGTTCGTCGCGGGCGGCTTCGAGCACTGCGTCGCCAACATGTACTTCGTCCCGATGGGCCTGCTGCTCGACGCCCGCGGGGTCACATGGAGCGGTTTTCTGGCCGGCAATCTACTGCCCGTCACACTGGGCAACATCCTCGGTGGCGCCGGTCTCGTCGGCCTCGTGTACTGGTTCGTCTACGTGCGCGCCCGCAAGCCGGACGGCCCGTAAAGCGGCGCTTCGAGAGGCCGGTGCGCCGCATCTCGTCGCCCGCAACCGCAAGCCGAGCAACCCCCGGCGATGTCGTAGCGCGACAACCGGTTGCGGCCATCCCGACCCGAACGGTCTTGTCAAAACCATCCTTTTGAGCCCGGCTCGGTACGGCGCGGCAAAGGGCCAGCCGCAGTAGCGCTCGCCCAAAAAGAATCCGGCGCCCGCGCTACTGCGCGGCGCTCTCGGCGAGTTTGTCCAGCGTCGGGCGCACGCGCAGCCTGCGGCGCGCCGCCAGCCATGTGCGCACCAGGCGGCGCAGCACCTTCCAGGTCCAGCGCTTGTCGATGATCCAGTCGTGGATCACGACCGCGTCGAGACCGCAGTCCAGCAGCGTTTCCACGGCATCGATCGGGTGTTCCACAATCGGGTCGCCGCGCAGGTTGAAGCTCGTGTTGAGCAGCACCGGGACGCCGGTCAGGTCACCGAACGCCTTGATGAGGGCGTAAAACACCGGGTTGTCTTCCTGCCTGACCGTCTGCACGCGCGCCGTGCCGTCGACGTGCACGATGCCCGCGACCTTGTCCCGTGCCGCGGGAAGAACGGCCTTGACGAGCAGCATGTGCGGGCTCTCCGCGTCGCCCTCGAAAAACTCATGGGCGCGGTCGGCGAGGACCGCGGGTGCGAACGGCCGAAAACCCTGCCGCCGCTTCACGCGCGCGTTCACATGGTCCTTCATGGCCGCGGTGCGCGGGTCCGCGAGAATGCTGCGGTTACCGAGTGCGCGCGGTCCGAACTCCGAGCCACCCTGTACCCAGCCCAAGACCTTGCCGGCGGCCAACCGCTGCGCCGCCTCGCGAACAAAATCGTCCGAACGCCGCCGCCTCGTCGTTGCCCGCACGAGAAACGGCCGCACCGCCTCCGCGATGTCGAAGCGGTCGTGGGTCCGGCCCAGATACGCGTGGCGCATGACAAACGTCCGCTTGCCGCCACGACGCGCAAGGTGTCCCCAGTACGCGCAACCGATCGCGATCCCGTCGTCGCCCGCCGCCGGCTGGATGTACACGTTTTCAAACGGTGTCTCGCGCAGGATGCGTCCGTTCGCCACGCAGTTGAGCGCGACGCCGCCCGCAAGACAGAGGTTCTTGTGACCGGTCGCCTCATGAAGCCAGCGCGCGCGCGCCAAAAGGATCTCCTCGGCGTCGTCCTGGGCGCGAAAGCACAGGTCCTCCCAGTGCCGCCGGTGCTCCGAGGCTTCCCATTCCTTGTCGGTGCCGCCCAAAAACGGACGGCGAAGCGCTTCGTCCCACGGCGCGGCGGCAAAGTTCCCGTCGTCGTCGAGCCACATGAGCCGCGGCAGGCTGTTGCGCCCGTACGGCGCAAGCCCCATCACCTCGCCGCATTTGTTCCAGTCCCCGAACACGTAGGTCGACACGCGGCTGTACACCGCGCCGAGCCCCGCCATATGATAGAAGTCCTCGCTCAAAAAACCCTTCGCGGGCTCGAGCCACACCTTCTTCAACGTCGTGAGTTCCGTGCCCGAAAAGCGGTAGTACGACTCGGACTCGCGCGCGAGCGGACCGGTCTCGTCCGCCTCCGGCACCGGCTCCAAAACGTCGGCGCGGTAGCTGCCGACGCCGTCCACGACCATGACCGCTCCCTCGTCAAAGGGCGCCACCGCGAACGCGCTGTAGGCGTGGGCGAGATGGTGCGAGATCGACTCCACCGGCGGGCTCGCGTCGCCCCCGCCCCCCGCGATCCTGCCCCCGCCCCCGCCCCCCTCGATCCTTTCCCCGCCCCCGCCCCCCTCCAAAAAAATCGGCGACGCGAACGCGGCGGCTCGTTCCGAACGCGGCAGGTGCGCCGGCTGGTGATGATGCGCGAGGGTCCGCTCCATCTCGTGCACCGGCAGGAGGTACGAGTTGCGCACGACCAGATCGACGTCGTCCAGCTTGATTCCGGCCGTTTCGAGGCAGTAGTCGATCGCCGGCCCGAAGAAGCCGGCGTCGTGCTTGAGGCGCGTCACGCGCTCCTTGTTGACCGCGACCGCGAGCGCGCCGTCACGCACGAGACAGACGGCGACGTCGTGGTCGTAGCAGTTGAGGCCGAGGATCCACTGGGTCATACGCGGAAATGGGAGCATACGGACGGCGATATTTCACGGTCTCTCACGAACCCGCATTATTCACGACCACGCGGGTTCTGGTCGAGGACAGATCGCCGGTGCCGATCAAGACAAGCTTCCGTGCGACACATCGGTCCGGTGCGCGACGTGGCCACGAATAGTGCGGGTTAAGATGACCGTCATAATGCCTTCCATGCGGATGCTCGCTCTCGTGTTTTTGGGCCTGTGCGCCCCGTCTACGCTCGCCGACGCTTCGAAGGACTGGAAGACGGAGGACAAAGTCCTCCACAAGGCCGAACGGCGATACTGGAAGGGTTTCAAGACCGCGTTCAAAGACGCCTACGGGGAGTGGTGGAGCTCGCAGGACACGCAGGCAAACAATCCGCAGTACAATTTCGGGGCGTTTCGTCTCCTGTACGAGGACTACGCCGCGATTCAGGCGGAGTACGGAAAAAACGATATCCGTCTCGGCGGGTCCGGCCACCCGAAGGCATATTCGATCCTGCTCAAGGAGCTCGATGAGGTCGTCAAGCGGATCGAGCAGACCGACGGCGAACTCCGCAAGGGGAAGGTCGTGGTTCGAGACATCTTCGGCCAGCGACCGGCCGTGGAGAGCTACGGCCTCTGGCGACGCCGCGACCTGCTCGTCGAGGCCCTGGCGCAGGGCGATCTCGCCATGGAATTCCTGTCGGGCGAAGGCTGGGAAGCAGCCCTCAAAAAGGACGGCAGGCGATCGACGAAGCGGCGGGTCGCGGTCCTCGACGCGATCGCCCGCACCGGCGGCAGCGACGCGGCGCGCAAGTTTCTTTGGGCCAACCTTGCTCCGGATCAACCCGTCGCCGTGCGAACCGCGGCCGTGCTCGCCATGCTGAAGTGCGACGGCGATCCCAAGGACGCGATCGACGATCCCGCGCGCGCCGTGCGCCGGACCCTGGTCCAGCACGTTTCAAAGCCGCGGTGGATCGGTCCCCTGGTCACGCGACTCGCAAGAGCACGAGGCGGGTTTCGCGCCGACATCGTGAAGGCCCTCGGGCGGCTCACGAATCAAACGTTCGGAGACAACCCGGCAGCCTGGACCGAGTGGCTCGAGGACTACCGCGACGAGATCAAGAAAGGCTCGTTCGACCTCAAGAACGTCGAGGTGCGGGAAGCCAAGCCGCGACCGATCGCGAGCGCTGGTTCGTTCTATGGCACGCCGCTGGAGTCGGCCGGCACCCTCTTTGTCATCGACGGATCCTGGCGCGTCCACACGCCGGCCTCGGTCAAGGCGCAGCTCAAGAAGCGCAACTTCCGCTGGCGCCAGGAGATCGCACAGTGGGCCGACACCAACTACAGCCACAAGCGGATCCTGCGCCGCGAATTCGGCCGCGCCGCGGCCACGTTTCCGTCCGAATTCAAGTTCGGCTTCGTGTCGCTGTACGGCAGCACCCAGATCGGCGAGAAGCGCATCGCGGCCGCGTCCAAGAAATCGATCCGCGCCGCCGATCGCTTTTTGGAGAAGCTCGCGGCCGACGGTTGGACCTCGCCGCATGTGGGACTCCTGCATACCGCAGACATCGCGGACAAGGACCCAGACATCGACACAATCGTGATGTTTAGCGGGGGCCGGCCCGCCGGTGGCCCGTTCGTGTACGCGAAAGCGGCCGTAGACGACTGGCGCCGCCGCAACCGCGCGCGCGGCCTGACCGTTCACACGGTGCGCATCGTCGACGACGGCGACGAGGCGGACGCGTATATGAAGGGCCTCGCGGAAGTGAGTACCGGCAGGTATCTCTGGGCCAAGGAACCGCCGTCGCTGCGCAAGTAGCGCGCGGCAAGGACAGGCTGTACCAGGTCGCGCACGGCGCGGGCTAGCTCGCGGCTTTGAAGGGCACGTCGGCCGCTTCGACGATCTTGACCCAGAAGCGCTGTGAGGCATCCGTGATCTCGTCGCACACCGCACTGCCGG
Organism: Planctomycetota bacterium; assembly: GCA_021776735.1. Lineage (GTDB taxonomy): Bacteria > Planctomycetota > PLA2 > PLA2 > PLA2 > JAJFFH01. Next base: position 17,334 of record JAJFFH010000068.1, read on the forward strand.
CGGCGACGACGACGAACTCGATCGCGTCCACTTGCGTCAGCAGCGAAACGCGATGGAGAACGTTGATCCCCGTGCCCGTCGCGGTCTCGGCACCGGAGAGATCCAGCACGCACTGACCGAGGCCGGCGTGGTGGCGCTCGTAGTACTCGTTGACGAGGTCGTTCGCGCTGTACTCGTCGAGCGGGCCGACAAGCGACAGGTAGAGAAGCGAGCGGTCCGGGTTGACGTAGCTGGTGATCATGGTGCTGGTGCTGACTTGGTGGTTGTGTCGAGCTTTCCCGACGTTCACTGAAGACGGCGGGAACAAGGGCAACCCGCGTGCCAGCGCACGGAAGAAAGCCGCGCGAGGGGCGTTAGCCGGTGCGGTAGACCATGAGCGACGCCCAATCGGTCACCGGCGCCTTCGGATTTTGCGCCCGGTACCACTCCTGCGCCTCACGCAGCGCCTGCGGCGGTGCGTGTCCCAGCTTGCGACAATTGTTCAAAAACCGCGCGAGCAGCGTCGCCGGCGGCGCGCCATGCACGGAGACAACGACGTAGCGCGCGCCCCCGAGCGCCAACGCCTCGACGAGCGCCGTCGCACCTTCGGCCCGCGGCCGCGCGGTGCGCCCCGTGGGCTTCGTGTTCGGAGCGACCACGAAAAAAGCTGCACGACGGCGATGTTCCCCGAAAAGCAGCGGGACGGCACGCGTGGCGCGTGGGTAGTCGAAATGCAGCGGGATCGCGTCGTCGATCAGCTTCACGTCGCGAGTCGGAAGGTCGGCGCCCCCCGGATACGAAGAGCCCGACGCCGCGTACACGACGAGCGGAACCCCCGGAGCCGGAAACGGCTGCACCGCCCAGCGTCCGTCCGAGGCAACAATGAGCCGCTTCGCGGTCTTGAGCTCGGCGGCCGCCGCTGCCGCCGGATCCTTGTCGTCGTACGGCCGCAACGCCGCCGTCTTGTTCGTGACCACGAGCATCACGCGCGCGTAGGGATCGTCGAGCATGTCCAAGAAGACATCGCCGTCCGTCAGCTTCCCCTGGAGATCCTTCAGCTTGGCCGGGGCAAAAAACGCCAACTCCATGCCGGGTAGTCTTTCCTGGTCGCGCCACAGGCCGACGACCTCTTGAAAGAACGCCTCCGCGTCTTTCACGCCCTCTTTCTCCGCGTGGGCCTGGCGCACGGCGTTGCGGTGCCGCAAGAACTCGCGGAACGCGTCGGGCTCGAGCGTCGCCCGCAGGATCGCGACGCGACCGCGCAGGGCCAGCAAGATGCGCTCACGGCGCGCGCGTTCGATCAGGCGGTAGGCGTGACGCACACGGACAGGTTGAGCCATGTCGCGGTCGCGCAACAGCACGGACAGGCCGACGCCCGCCGCGTGGTCGGGACGTTCGCCGTCGATGGCCGGATGCCACTCGGGTTCCGCGACGAGGCGCGCGTCGAGAGCCGCAAGAGCCGCTTCCACGTCCGAAAACCCGCCCCGGGCCTTCAGGCGCGCGAGCTGGAGCAGCGCGTTTGCCTCCCGGACGCGATCGTGCGCGGTGCGCGCGTGCGCCAGGGCCTTTTCCGCCAAGGCGCGCGCCTGCTCTAACCGGCCACGGCCTTGTTTGGAGTACGCCTCGTAAAACGACTCCACGGCGAACGCGTGGCTCTTGAGCGCGTCGACCGGAGTGGTGTGCGCGATGCGGCGCATCACGACCAGTCGCTGCAGCGCCTCGTCACGGCGGTTCGCGCGGGTCAGCAACAGCACCTCGCGCCCGTACGCGCCGATGGCGTTGAAGGGCTCGTTGAGATTTACAAACAACACGCCGCCGCGACCGAGATACTGGAGGGCCGCTTTTTCGTCGCCGCGCAGCAGGGCGAGGTCCGCGCTGAGCAGCCAGGTGACGCCGACGTTGAGGTGGTCGCCCGACTTGGTCTCGCGCACGATCGCGAGCGCTTTTTGGGCGGTGCGCGACGCCGCGGCGACACGACCCCACGAGCGCTCCTGTTGCGCCCGAAACAGGAGGACCCGAACCCGGTCCCGATCACCCGAAACGCCTCCGCGGGCCGCGGCAGCCTTGAACGCGGCGCGAAAATCCTCAAGCGCGCCCTCCTCGTCGCCGGAAAGTCCGCGCACGCGCGCCCGGCTCGCCCGCGCATCCACATGCTGCGGATTCTGGGCGAGCACGGCGTCGAAGTGCGCGCGCGCGGCCTCAAAATCGCCGCGCGACAGTTCGAGTTCTCCCGCTTCGACCCGCAAGCGTTCCCGCCCCGGCCCTTCGGGCGCGACCCTGAGCGCCAAGGCGTACGCGGCGACCGCACGCTCGATGCTGCCACGCCTCCAAAGGGCGTAGGCCCGCTGCGCCAACGCGGCCTTCTGGCCCTCGTCGTACGGGGGTTGCGCGCCCTCGATCAGCTTGTCGAGACGCGCGAGGGCGGCGCTGTACTGTCCGAGCTGCGTCAGCACGACGGCGAGGTTGCGCCGCACGACCCGTAGCAGTTTCTCGTCCGACCCGGCGTCGAGCAGCACCTCGGCTTTTTCGTAGGACGCGCGCGCAGCCTTGATCCGCTTCTCGTCGAAGTGCCAGTGCAGCGCGAGCTTCATCATGAGCCGCGCCTGCAGGTGGAGCTTGCCCTCCCGCCGCGCGAGCCCGAACGCATCGACGTAGTCCTGCCGCACGCGCGTGCGCGCCTTCGCCGCCTCGTCTCCGCCCTGCGCCGAGAGCGCGCGCGCCACCGCCATGTGCAGCGCCGCCCGCCGGTCCAACGCCGCGATGCGTCCCAGGGGATCGTCAAGAAGCCGGCAGAGCTCGACCCACTCGTGCGCGGCGATCAGTCGCGTCCTCGGCTCGCGCCCATGCAGCGCCGCCATCCGGGCCGCCCGCCGCGCCTGGGCAAGCCAGCCACACGCGCGCGCGAGCTTGACACAGGTCAGGCAAGCGCGCGCCGCCTCGTCCGCATTGCGACCCTCGCCCGTCGCCAGCGCCCGTGCGCGCGTCCACTCGACCATCGCCGCGAACACGGAACCCACCGCGGGCTTGCCGAGGTCCGCAAGTTCGCGCAGGGCATCGTCTGGCCGCCCGGCCTTCAACAGCTTCTCGGCCTCCGCGAGCTTCAACAACGACGGGCCATGCGCGCCGAGCCCGACTTTCAAGAACCGCTGCAGTCCTTCCCGCTCGGGCCCGTGCCGCTGCTCGACCAGCGCCGCCGCCGCCTCGTGCTTTTGCCGCAACAAGAGCCAGTGCACGGCGAGCGCGTACGGAATCTTGCCGGCCGGCTGCGCGGCAAGGATGGCCTGGCGTCCCTGATTCTTCGCGTCGTAGGCCTTGAGGAATTGCTGCGCAAGATCGACGGGTCCGTCAACCGCGAAGCAAACGCTGCCAAAAAGCCCAAGGACGGCGATGCTCTTGAAAAACACGCTGGAACTCTCTGGAACTCCCGAGGGGGGGCTCAGCGGGTGCGAGCGCGCGAACGGCGGTGCCGCCGGTGCCCGTAGAAGTGCGAGTGGTGGCCAAATCCGACGCTGTAGTAGAAGCGCGGCGGCTCGGGAGGCTCGACCGCAATGACGAGGTCGCCGCTGTTTTTTTGGAGCGGCACGAGGGCGGACTCGACCAGACCGGCAGTGAGCGTGAGGCCGTCGTAGGTCGCGCGCAGTTTTTTTTGCACGGCGGCGCGCCGGTCGCGGACAACGACCCGCAGCTCGCCGTTCTGGTCGCGCGCGGCTTCAAAGGTGCCCAGGTAGCGTGTCTCGCCGGCTACGGCGTGAAACGTGATCGTGTCGTCGGTGACGCGGTACGCGCCGAACTTTCTTAGCTCGTAGCGGCCCGGCGGCACGGCGACCAGGAAGGCGCCCGCGCCCGTCCGGACGCTGATGTGTTTTCCGTCGTCGGCGCGCCACTGCATCTTCGCGGAAATCCGGCTGCCCTGAAACGACAGCACCCCCGCCAAAAAAGCATCGCCGTCCGTACGCTCCCCGGGCTCGATGTTTCCGACCGTGGCCGTGCATCCGCACAGGCCGCACAGGGCCAGCAGCGGTCCGAGGATTACGAGTGCGCCGGTTCTCATCGCAGGACCTTTCCGTCGAGATCGGCCGGTGCGGGCACGCCGAGATGGCGCGCGAGCGTCGGCGCGAGATCGACCGCGTTTGCCGGACCGGCTGCGCCCGGCTTGAAGCCCGCGCCCCAAAACACGAGCGGGATGTTGCGGTCGTACGCCCACGGTGATCCGTGGCTTGTGCCGGTCGATCCGTAGCGCGTGATGAGCACTCCTTTTTTGGGAATCACGATCAGGTCGCCGCCACGGTCGGGTGCGTACGACGCCTGCGCGAGCCGCAGAACCGCATCACTCGCGCGGCCCAGCAGGTCGGCTCTCGTGATTACGCGCGCGATGCCGTCTTGCGCGAGCAGGAACTCGCGCAGCTTCTTGCGATCGGTCGCGCCGGCCTTCTCGGTAAACCAGATCTGGCTGCCCGAGACCACGAACTTGTCGCCGGCGCCGAGATGGCTCTGCGCGTTCCGGATCAGGGCCTTTTCGTCGATCACCGTGCGGTCCGGGATCGGCAGGACGCCGTGGTCCGCGGTCAGCGCGACGACGTAGGGCGCGCCGCGGCGGTCGAGCCGGGCGAAGAACGCCCCCAACTTCCGGTCCAGGCGCCGCATCGTGTCGTGGATTTCCTGGCTGAACGGGCCGTAGAGATGGCCGACGGTGTCGGTGGCCGACAACGAGATGCACAAGAGATCGCAGACGTCGTCGCCGCCGAGATCGTGGCGGTGCACGAGTTGGGCCGCGAGACGCAACGTCCACTCGTCCGCGTACGGAGTCCTGTAGAGCCGGTCACACGTCAGCGAGCGGCGCTTCGCCTTGAGCGGATGCGGCGACCGGTTCTGGTACTTCGTGGCCTCGCGCGGATCGTCGTCGCGGCGCACGCCGCGCGCCTGCGGGTAGGTCCACGTCGGCGGAAGGCGGTCGAGCCAGCCGTCGTCGTTGAACGCCTTGAGCCACGCGGGTACCCCGCCGGGGCAGTAGTACGCACTGGTGGTAAAGCCGCCGTACGATTTTTCGAGCCAATACGCGCCGTCCGGGTATCGCCCCCCCATCAGGATCGCCGCGCGGTCCTTGGCGGACACCGACAGAACCTTCGCGCGAGGATTCGCGGCCTTCATCCAGTCGCCCAGCGTGCGGCGCCGGAGCAGGCGCGGGCCGCGACCCTTGTGCGGTGCGCCGAATACCGTGGACGCCGGATCCTCGACGCAGTAGACCGCACGCAACGGGTTGCGCGCCACCCACCCGTTTTGGACGATACCGGTGCGGTTCGGCCGACAGCCGGTCATCGTCGTCGCGTGGCCCGGCCCGGTCTGGGTCGAGGCGTAGTCCAGATCGCCGGCGTAGATCCGCCCGCGTTCGAGTAGCCGCTTGAGTCCGCCCGTGTACTCCGCGCGATAGCGCGTCCAGGTGTCGGGCCGCAACTGATCGACCGAAATCACAACGACGAGGCGCGGACGCGGCGGCTCATCTCCCGCGACCTGCGGCGCAAGCGCGGCAACGGCCAGAATCGCGGCGGCGAGAATTCGATGCGGCGTGTTCAGAGCCTTTCGGATGCTCACGGCTTCGCCTTCCAGGTCAGGGTTGCGACCGCGGTGTAGACCGTGCCCGAGTCGGCGTCGCGGGCGTAGGCGCGAACGATGTCTTCCAGCGCCAACTCGCGTACGTCCACGACCGCACCGGGGGCGTCGATCAGTTGAACCTGGGGCGGGGTCTCATGAAGCCACAGGCGGAGTCTTTTGACGTGGCGGGTTCGCACGGCGATTCGGTCGTCGCGGCGAACACAATGGGCCAGCGCCGTAGGCTTGTCGCGAACGTAGTACGGACGCGCCGTGAACGGAGCGAACTGCCCGGCGAGTTCCACGGTCTGATCACCACGCGCCACGGTCAGCTTCACGGCGTCGCCGTGGTTCGCGCGGTGAAGGCCCGCGATCAGGTCGTTCAGGTTGGCCAGCGCGATGCCGTTGAGGATCAGGACGACGTCGTTTTTCTGCAGGCCCGCCGCGGCAGCGGTGGAGTTGTTCGTGACCCCCGTGACGCGCACACCCGGACCGGCGAAGGCGCGATCGACCTGAATGCCGAGCCGCACGCGCCCGGGCGTACTCGTGACGTTCAGGTCCGGGCGCGCCTTCGCGCCGCCGAGCTCTCCGAGGCCGCCGTCGATGTCCAGCACCTCGACCCAGCGGCAGCGCCCGGTCGCGCGATCCGCGCACTCCCACGAGATCTCAAAGGCATCGCCGTCCCGGAGCTTTCCCTCAAGGAATCCGACAAACGCCTTGGCCTGCTCCTCGAAGTACACCGGCGTGTGGCTGCCCGATTCGTAGTTGACCATCCGGATCGACGCGCCCGCCTGGAGCGCGAGGGCAGTGTGCTTGAGGACGGCGGCACCGGGGTAGAGCGGATCGTTGCTCGTCGATGCGACAAACAGCGGCACGTTGACGAGGTTGCGCAGGTAGAGCTGGCGACCCGAGAGGTTGGCGGGCACCGCGGGGTGGCCGTTCATCGGGATGAAGGCGGCGAACGGATCAGGCGCGGCCATCGCGAGGTGGTAGCAGCCGGACGCGCCGTCGGAAAACCCGGTGCCGACGATCGAGTCGTCGTCGATCGGGGCGAGGCGCTTGACTTCGCGGATGACGGCGCGCACGTGCGCGATGCCGGCGTCGGTCCACCACACGCAGTCGCGCCGGGCGCACGGATACACGACGACGAACTTGTGCTCGTCGGCGAGCGGCGTCCAGAGCCGGCCGGATCCGACCCCGCGCGGCTCGGTGTTGAACTCCGGGCGCGAGACGCCGCCGTGCATGTGTACCAGCAGCGGCGCGGGCTTGGTCAGGCCCTCCGGCACGTACAAGTGAAACGGCCGGCGAACGCCTTTCTTGTCGGTCGCCCCCTTCCTCGCGACGGCACTGAGGAGATGCCATCCGGAGCCGATGGATTTCACATCGACGGATTCGCGCAGGCGGGCGACGAGGTCCGCGCGATCGGGGCGCAGCGTCAGCACCGCGCGCACGGCCCGTTCCCGACCGCTTCGCGGAGCGGTCCGCAGCGCGCGAACCGCGCGATCGAGTTCCACGTCGGCGGCACGGACGACGAGGGCCAGCATGCCAATCCAAATCAGGGTGCGCATCCCGCATAGGGTACTGTCCCGCGACCGGACGCGAAGGAGCCGCCGCGGCAGCATGAGTCGTCCCAAAAGTCGGCACGGAACGAATCGGACGAAAAGCGTACGGACGGCGATGCATTCGCGTCAGGGTGGGGTAGGCTTGATCATGGGAAACGGCGCTCTCGAAAGAAAGGTCCGGCGATGAAGCGCCTCCTCGTATCGCTCGCCCTGCTCGCCACCGGTGCCGCCTGCGGCGGAGGCGGCGGCGGCAACGGCAACCCGGCCCCCGGGGATCCCTTCGGCCTCTTGCAGCGCGTTCTGCTCCGCAACGTCAACATCCCGACCGGGCTGGCGTCGCCGTCTCAGCTTCAGGCCGTCGTTGCCTTTCCGAACCTCCTCTTTTCACGGCCGCTGTTCCTGACGCATGCCGGGGACGGCACGAACCGCCTGTTCGTCGTCGAGCAGGACGGGCGCATCCGGGTGTTTGCCAACGACGCGAACGCGGGCGCGGCCGCCGTGTTTCTCGATATCGTCGGGCGCGTCTCGCGTGCGGGCAACGAAGAGGGTCTCCTGGGCCTCGCGTTTCACCCCGACTACGAAAACAACGGGTTTTTCTACGTCTACTACTCGCTGGCGAATCCGCGGCGGTCGCGTCTCTCGCGTTTCACGGTCACCGCCAACCCGTCCGTCGCCGATCCGAACAGCGAAATGATCCTGCTCGAGTTCAGTGAGCCGTTCTCGAACCACAACGGCGGCTGCCTCGCGTTCGGTCCCGACGGCAAGCTCTACGTCGCTTCGGGCGACGGGGGCTCAGGCGGCGACCCGCAAAACAACGGCCAGAACCTGGGCACTCTGCTGGGCAAGATCCTGCGGCTCAACGACGACGGCACGATTCCGGCGGACAACCCGTTTGTCGGGCAGGCGGGCGCGCGCGGCGAGATCTGGGCGTTTGGCCTGCGCAACCCCTGGCGCTTTTCGTTTGACAGAAACAACGGCAACCTGTGGTGCGCCGACGTCGGCCAGGGAGCGATCGAGGAAGTCGATCTGATCACGCGCGGCGGCAACTACGGCTGGCGCGTGTTCGAGGGCAACAACAGCTTCAACAACCCGCAGGGGCTGCCCGCCGCCAACTTCATCGGACCGGTCGTGACCTACACCCACGCGCTCGGCCAAAGCATCACGGGCGGCTACGTCTATCGCGGCGCGCGCCTCACGACGCTGATCGGCGCGTACCTGTACGCCGACTTCGTGACCGGCCGCGTCTTTGCCACAGTGCATGACGGCAATCAGGTGATCTCGAACGAGGAGGTCGGCAACGTGCCCAACCCCGCGTCGTTCGGCGAGGACCAGGCGGGCGAGGTGTACGTCTGCTCGTTCGATGGCCGTATCTACCGCTTCGACGAGACCACACCGGGCGGCGGCGACTTTCCCCAGACCCTGTCGGCGACCGGCCTGTTCACCAATCTGGCCAACCTGACGCCCACCGCCGGACTTCAAGAATACGACGTCAACGCACCACTCTGGTCGGACGGCGCCCAAAAGCGCCGCTGGATCGGCGTGCCGGGCCAGGCCCGCATCACCTTCACACCGACCGGCGCCTGGGTCTTCCCGCTCGGCACGGTCCTCGTGAAGCACTTCGAGATCGCCCTTGCCGCCGGCGGCGTGCGCCGCCTCGAAACCCGCGTCCTGATCAACACGGACACGGGCTGGCAAGGCTACACCTACAAGTGGAACGGGGCGCAGAGTGACGCCGACCTTCTGGCGGACAGCGAGACCGAAACGATCACGATCGCCGGCGCGCAGGGTCCGGAGCAGCTCGACTGGTTCTTCCCGAGCCGCGTGGATTGCATGACCTGCCACACCGCCGCCGCCGGGCGCATCCTCGGCACGCGCACGCGCCAGCTCAACCGCGACTTCGACTATCCGAACGCGACCGACAACCAGCTCCGGAGCCTCAACAACATCGGACTGTTCGCGACCGACATCGGCGACCACACACAATACGAGGCGATGCCGAACCCACTCGACCAGGGCGCCCCCATCGCCCAGCGCGCGCGCGCGTACCTGCACGCGAACTGTGCGCTCTGCCATCTGCCCGCAGGCCCCACGTCGGTCAACATCGATTTTCGCTTCGGCATCCCCATCGCGCAGACCAACCTGGTCGGCGTTGCCCCGACCACGGGCCTCGGCGTGCCGAACACCTTCCGCATCACCGCGCTCGACCGAACGACGAGCCAGGTGTTCGACCTGATCGGCGCGCTGGACAACCGCCGCATGCCCCCGCTGGCCAGCCACCGCATCGACGCGGAAGGCCGCGAGGTCATCGGCACCTGGATCGACGCTGGCGCGGGCGATTGATCACGGTTACGTTGTGGCGATGGAAGGCCTGCCGGCCCGCGCGATCGCCGACGCAAAAGCGAACTACTTCGTCGCACGCGCGGAGTCGATCGGACGCCCCACGCGCCGTTGGGGCCGCGTCGCTGCCATCAGGTGGGAGGAGCTTACGGTCGTCTACGGGCTCGACGCAGAGCACCTCGACGTCGTGGACGAGGTGATCGACTGGGCCGGCGATGTCGAGCCGCACTTCGACGTCTGGCCTGAATGGGCGGGGCCCACTGTCTACGCCGCGCTCGCTGACCGGAGCTTTCGGGTCGTGGCCACGCAGTCGTTTCTCGGAAAAACAGCCGACGGCGGCCACATACCCGGCGGGGTACGCTGGATCAAGGCCGACGAGCTCGGCGCCTGGACCGAACTGTACCCGCGGGCCTACGCGTTTTCTTTCGAGGACGAAGAGGACGCGGCGAAGTACCGGCAGGATCTCGCGCGCCAGTACACCGGGCCCGACTGGCATCTCTGCGTGGCCGAACAGGACGGACTCCAGATCGCGATCGGGGCGTTGCGCCGTTGCGGTGACATCGGCTACCTGGCGAACGCGGCGACGCTGCCCGACGCGCGCGGTCGCGGCGCCCAGACCGCACTGATCGCGTTGCGCGCGCAACGCGCGGCCGAACTCGACTGCCGCTGGCTGGCGAGCGACACCCGCTGCGCCACGGGAAGCGAACGCAACCTGCGCCGCGCCGGCTTCGAGTTGGCCGCCCACGTCCAACGCTGGCGCCGCCGGCCGTTCGACTCATAGCCCCCATGTTGATCGGACGGACATCCGGCGTGGGAGCGAGCCCCAACACGACACGCGCCGAGCGCAAATGCGCCGATATCAAGATTCGAGATAGACTGCACGGGATGGCAACACGATCGTCCAAGCGACGCCGTGCGATGCAGTTGCCGGAGCTGTCCAGCGATCTCGGGCATCCTTCACATGAGGAGTAACGAATGGGCCGGGAATTCACCGCAGTGATCAAGGAAGACGCCGGCTGGTGGATCGGCTGGATCGAGGAAGTTCCCGGCATCAATTGCCAAGAACGGACTCGTGACGAACTCATTGAGACCCTGAAGGTCACGCTCGGGGAGGCAATCGACTTCAACCGGGCCGAGGCAAGAGGCGCGGCAGGTAGTGGCTTTGAGGAACTCGAAATCGCTGTATGAAGCGCCGCGATCTCGTAAGACATCTGACAGCATGTGGCTGTTCGCTCCTTCGCGAGGGCGCAAGGCACTCATGGTGGCACAACCCGCCACTGCGCAAGCGCAGCGCGGTACCGCGCCACACCGAGATCAACAACCCGTAGGACGGTCGAACCCGGCCCCCGCCCCCCCCAAAACACACCGCGCTGAAACCGCCGAAACGCTATGATGGGTGGCGTTGGGCTCGCGAGGATTCACTTTTCTGTTTGTTTTGGCGGCACTTTGTCCGGCCCAGGACGGCGATCCGCGCGCGAAGCCCGATCCGCGCGCGACATTCGAGAAGGGGCTCAAGACCGTTCGCAAGCAGTTCGAGCGCCGCAAGTGGAAGAGCGCGCGCCGAAACCTGGAACGACTGCTCAAGAGGAACGCGGGCCAGCCCTTTGTGCTTGCCCGCCGGGTCGATATCGCGGATCTGATGAAGCAGTGTCTCTTCCGCGAGGAACATGGCGTTCCGAAGCCGACGGACATGGTTCGGGGCCGCTTGCTCAACTACAACCTGGCCACGGGCAAGATCAAGATCCGCTACGAGATCCCGGTGCCACGCGCGGACTTCATGAACCGGTCGGGCGTACTGCTGCACCGCGCACGCTTCAAGGGACCGCACAAGATCCGGTTCGCGTCGCCGTTCGGCGCGATCCTGCTCTGCATCGACAACGAGGAACTGTACTTTGTGCAGGTCGGGCCGACCAAGGTGCTCGTCGGCACATTGACGGGATCCCGGCGCAAGATAATCGAACGCGGCGTGTTGCCGATACCCAGGGTCTCCGACCGCGACCCCCATCGCGTGAAAAAGATCAACAGGGCATTGAAGAAACTCGGCAACCTGGAAGTCCGCGTTACGCGCCGGTCAATCGATGTCTACGTCGGTGCCAAGCGCGTGATGTCGGCCAAGAAACCCGCGGACCGCTGGGGCCACTGGGCGGTGGGCACGGGCATGACCAGCGGCACGCTCACGGTCGAAGGCGTCGCCGAGCCGTCCTGGATGCAGGGCATGGTGGACCGTGAGGACCAAAAACGGCTGAAGGGGTTCGAAGCGAACTATCGCGCATCCAAGCATTTGCCCGCGTGGCTGTTTCGGCGTGCGCCCGAACCCGCCGATCGTGGCGCGGGCGCGAGCGACACGCCGGACGAACGCACATGGCCGGTTCGACTCACGGGAAGCGTGGCCATCCGCGTTCGCATAATCGACGAGACCATCGCCAAGGGCACGCCCGAATCGGCGCTGGCGGCCATCGACCAGGCGGGGAAGGACTTTCCGCCGGTGTTGCGGGCACACGTACGGGCCAAGGCGCTGGAGGAGCTCGGCCGGTTCGGGGAGTCGCTCAAGGAGTGCGAATCGGTCTGCGAAAGAGACGCCGAGTTCGTACCCGCACGGCTCCAGCGTGCACGACTGCTGCGCCGGCTCGAACGCATGGACGACGCGGTCACGGTCTACAAGGAGCTTATGCACCGCTATCCCGGAGGAGCTCGACTGCACGCCCTGGCCGCACTGTTTTTCGTCGAATGCGGCAGGCCCGACGACGCGCGACGTGCCTTGGTCGGTGCGCTCGAGCGCGGCCTGAAGTCGCGCGAACTGCGCAAGGTCAACGCGCTCGTCACGAAAGCGCTCAACGGCCCGTCCTTCGGGCAGCGCGTCGAACACAAGTCCCGTCACTACCGCGTCGTCACCGACATCGACATCACGACGGCCAAGCGTGCCACGCGGCTGCTCGAACGCGCGTACGAGCTCTATACCGACACGCTCGACAAGGTCGACGACGCGGACCGCCGACGCTTCACTGTCTACCTGTTTCGCGGTCGCGACGGTTACCTCAAGTACGGCCGTGATGTCTTCGGCTACGCCTCGCCGCGCAGCGCCGGCATGTACAGCCTGACCCTGAAACAACTCCTGATCTGGAACCTCCCCGAGCGCGACGAGATGCTGCGCACGATCCGCCACGAGGGTTTTCACCAGTATGTCGACCGCCTCATCCAGGGCCCGCCGCTCTGGTTCAACGAAGGCATCGCGGAGTACTACGAGGCCGCCGACCTCGTCCGCGGCAAACTCAAGACCGGCCGCATCGTCAAGGCACACATCAAGACTCTCCGCAAGGTCGATCTGGCCCCACTGCCCAAGCTGCTCGGCATGCAACCCCGGGAGTTCATGAGCAACCCGACACGCCACTACGCGCAGTCGTGGGCCTTCATCCATTTCCTGCGCCACACGACCAAGGAGCGCGCCGAGCTGTTCCGCCGCTTCTGGAACGCCTTCCGAAAATTCCCGTCGCACAAGAAAGCGATGCTGTGGGCGCTCCGGGGCCAGTCGCTGACAGACCTGGAACGCGACTTCAAGCGATGGCTTGGAGCGCAGTAGCGCGACAGCAAACGGACGGCGATACCTCGCATGAAGGGTCTCGCCGACCGGAGGCAGCTCGGCCCCCCCCACGCGATGTCGCACGGACCGCAACTCCATAACCTCCGCCAACGAACTTCACCGCTGCGACCGCTCTGCGATAGACTGCGAGGTTCCCCGCGAAAGTCGCGAAGCGACAGGGACCATGCGTCCTGCGACGAAGGCTCCACTGATGGACGCGACTATAGCCGGTACTGATCGTTCGGATTCTCAAGGTGTCGCTCAAGCACGTCCCGGAGATTCCGAAGCCACTCCGCCTCTTTCGGCTTGAGCTTCGAGGTTGCCTTGATCGTGTCCAGTTCGCGAATACCGTCTCGGGCTGCACGATCGCGTTCCTCCCGGTTTCGTGCCCCCGTGTAACTGTCATCGATCTTGGCGATCCGACGACGCGGTCCTGAGAACAAACCCATGATTGACTCTCCTGTTCCTTGGTTCTTGTTCGAGAAACCTACCGACGCTCGTTGATGACCTTCAGCAACGCATCAGCTCTCGAATGGCCATTTTTCGCCGCCTTGACCGCCCATGCCCTGGCCGTCTCAAGCTCGCCCAGTTCGTAGCACGCGGCGGCGGTCCCGAGCATGGCATCGACATCGCCTTCCCGCGCCGCGCGCTCGTACCACCGCTTTGCCTTAGTTGGGTTGCGCAGCTTCGTAGCGTACATGTGGCCGAGATTTGTCTTTGCGCGCGTGCTGCCTGCCTCAGCAGCTTTCATGTACCAGCTTCGGCTTATCTTCAAGCTCCTCTTTTCGTAGCACACTCCCAAGCTAAACATGGCGCGGGTATGCCCGCGGCTGGCAGCGCTCTCAAAATACGGGATCGCCTTCGCCGAGTCCGGAGCAATGCGCCCAAGCTCAAACGTCGCGCCAACGTGTCCGCGCTTTGCGGCGGCGATCATGGAGCGCAGATACGTGACCTTGTCTTTGTCCGCCAACGCCCGCATTCCACGAGCGTACTGTGCTTTGACTCCCTCCGGCAGTGCACCGTCGATAGCCGCGTCTCTTGCCTCCATCGAGGCCGTGTCCGCGCCAAACTCGGCCGTATCGGAGTGGCGCCGTGTCTCCTCATCAGAGCATCCGGTCGCGGCCACAACGCCGCAGACCAAGAACGCAAGAATGCCGACCCTCTTCCGGTATCGACTTGCCGACGCTGCTGCTCGCAGCGCACATGATCCGAGTTCGCGGTGATATTCGCTTTCGTGTTTTCGCAAGGGAACCTCCTCAGGCCAAGTGCTACTGCGACGAGGCGATGTCCATTCGGGTCGTCTTCCATCTCAGACTCATCGTGCTCTTTTTACGATGATCACAAGAAGGAGAAACTCAGGGCAAGCGGCCGGGTACGGTTGCCGAATGGGGTTTCCTTCGGGCGGCGATAGGCCAAGGACGGCTTGTTCCGGATCGAGTAGGATTCCCTCCCATGGAGTGCATATGCGGAGCCGACCTGCCCCCTCCTGTCGATCCGACCGCGACGACGGCGACGTGTTCCGCCTGCGGCGCAGAGATCGATCTTCGTGCGGCGCCCGGCGCGACGGTGGTCGCGGGTGGATCGGTGCCGCTGGCGCCCCCGGCCCACGAGCTCCTCGGCCATACGCTTGGCGGCGGACGCTACCGGATCGACTCCGCACTCGGCGCGGGCGGGATGGGCACGGTCTATCTCGGAACACAGGTCGCGCTCGGCCGGCGGGTGGCGATCAAGGTGCAGTCTCCCGAGCTGATGGGCGACGGGCATTTCGTGGAACGGTTCCGGCGCGAGGCAAGCACCCTCGCGTCGCTGCAGCATCCGCACATCACGGCGATTCACGACGTCGGGGTCGAGGCCGATCTGCACTACATCGTGATGGAGTATGTGCCGGGCCCCGACGGGACCCCGGTCACGTTGCGGGAGCTGATGCGCGACGGGCCGATGGGCCAGTCGGACACCGTGCGCCTGGCGGCCCAGATCTGCGACGCGCTGCACTACGCGCACGCGCGCGGCATCGTGCATCGCGACATCAAGCCGGAGAACATCCTGATCGACGAGGACGGCGACGCCCGTCTCGCCGATCTCGGGATCGCGCGAGTCGGACTGGGTCACGAGACGCTGCTCACGCTGCCGGGGACCACGATCGGCAGCCTGCGCTACATGTCGCCGGAGCAAAAGATCGACCCGGCCGCGGTGGACGGCCGCTCGGATCTCTATTCGTTGGGCGTACTGCTGTACGAGATGCTGGTCGGCCACCTGCCGGAGGGCCGCTTCCGGCTACCCCGACAAGAGCGCCCCGAACTCGACAAGCGCCTGGACCGCATCGTTGATCGCGCCCTGCAGACGCGGCCCGAGGAACGCTACCAGACCGCAGAATCGCTCAACCGCGACATTTCCAAGGTCCACGGCGCGCCGCGCAACCGACCGCCCGCGGGGCCACGGAAATCGACCAGGCAGCGGGCACCGGCACGGGGGCCGTTCCCGGGAGGCGGGCTGGTGGTCGTTGCCGGATTGCTGCTGGCCGTCGCCGTGGTCGCAGTGGCCACGGGCGTCCTGAAGCCCGGCTCCGACGACAGACACATCGCCGGCACCGAAGCCGAAGCACGGACCGGGAAGCCCGCACCGGAAGGCACGGAGCTGGTACGGCGTGCACCCGACCGTTCCGTGATCCGGGACGCGGCAATCCGTGGGCGCATCGTGGCGACCGGTTATCCGTGGCGGATCCGGGAGAAGAAGAGCGGGATCGAGTTCGTGCTCATTCCTCCGGGGTCGTTCGTGATGGGCAGCCCAAAGAGCGAGGGCCGTGGCGACGAGCATCCCCAAAAGACACTGACGCTGACCAATCCGTTCTACCTGGCGGCGACCGAGGTGACCCAGGCGCAGTGGACAAAGGTGATGGGCTCAAACCCGAGTTCGCAGACGAAGGGGGACGCCTACCCGGTGACCGACGTAAACTGGAACCGGTGCCAGGATTTCCTGGAGAAGCTGAATGCCGGCCACAAGGGCAAGGCGCGGTACACGCTGCCGACTGAGGCGCAGTGGGAGTACGCCTGCCGGGCGGGCACGACAACGAGATACTGGAGCGGGGACTCCGAATCCGACCTGGCCCGCGTGGGTTGGTATGGCGAGTTCCTCGAAAAATCAGGCGGAAACAGCGAAGGCCGTGTCCACGTAGTAGGCGAGAAGAAGCAGCCGAACCCGTTTGGGCTGCACGACATGCACGGCAACGTGTGGGAGTGGTGCGAGGACTGGTACGGCAAGGACTGGTATAGGACGCGAAGGGTGCTTCGGCACCAACGGTTCCCGGGCCCCAGGCATGGCACGCCAATCGACCTCCTTGGCGGCAAGCCCACTCGCGTCCTGCGGGGCGGCTCTTTCAACCTCGACGCGTCGCTCGCGCGTTCGGCCGACCGCGTTAGATACGTGCCTGCCCTTAACTACTTCATCCACGGCTTTCGCCCCGCCAGGTTCGCTTCGGACTGACCTTACTTAACGACCAGCACTCAAGACCAGTCGGGGTAGCCATGGTTCGGCAGGGCCGAAAAAGAATCAAAGGAAAGGGTTGCGAGCTTCGCCTGCCGTCGAGGCAAGGACTGCGATTCACCCGCAGGCTGGTCCGCCGCGCAACAGGAATACGCCCGGCAACGACAGTTTCAACAACGGCTCTTGCCCCGCAAAGTGCTTGAATGCCCGATGGCGACAGCTTCCGGCCGCAACGCGACCGGTTCGTGCACTGCATGTACCCAGATCGGTGTCCTGCGCCGAGCGGCACAGCCGCCCGGCCGAACAAGAACCCGCGGCCTCGAGCATGGTGGGAGTTTTCTCCGAACCGTCCGAGGCCGCATCCTTGCTACCGCGATCCGTGCTCCAGCGCGCGGACCCCAACCGGTGCCCCACCGCTTCCTCAATGGGGAGTGGCGCGCACCATCGCCGTCCGTTTGTTGTCTCGGGTTCGGAACAATCAGAACAGACGGCCGGTGCTGTCGCCGAATGCGGGTTGGTGGGTGCCCATGCCGTCCATCAGGGACAGGTACAGGTTCGCCATCGGGGTTTCGCGTTGATAGCGGACGTGGCCCTGCGGGCGGTTCTTAGTGCCGCCGCCGGCGATCAGGACCGGCAATTCGTTGTGGTTGTGGCGGTTGCCGTCGCTGATGGCGCTGCCGTACACGATCGTGCTGTGGTCCAGCAGCGTGCCCTCGCCGTCGCGCGTTTTGGCGAGCTGCTTCAGGAAGTACGCGAGCTGTTCGGCATGGAAGCGGTTGATTTTGCGGATCGACGCGATCTTGTCGCGGTTCCCGCCGTGGTGCGACAGGTGATGGTGTCCGCCGCGCACACCGATCTTCGGATAGGTGCGGTTCGATCCTTCGTTGGCGAACATGAACGTCACGACGCGCGTGATGTCGGCGCGAAACGCGAGCACCATGAGGTCGGCCATGAGCCGGACATGCTCGGCGTAGTCGCGCGGAATGCCCGCCGGCATCTTGGCGCCCGGCACCGGCGGCGCGCCCTGTTCCGCCGCCTGCACGCGCGCCTCGATCTCGCGCAGCGCCGTGAAGTACTCGTCCAGCTTGCGCCGGTCCGCCCCACCGAGCCCCTTGCGCAACCGGCGCGCATCGTCGCGCACATAGTCGAGCAGGCTTCGGCGCGTGTGGAGGCGTTCCGCCCGCGCCTTTTTCGATTCGCCCTGCCGCGTCCCGAACATCCGCTCGAACACCAGCCGCGGATCGATCTCCTTGAGCATCGGCGTGTGCGGCGTGCGCCACGAAATGTTGCTCGAGTACGCGCACGAATAGCCGGAGTCGCACTGCCCCGACTGGCGCGCGGGTTCGCAGCCCAGCTCCAACGACGGCAGCCGCGTACGCCGCCCGATCCGCTGCGCGACAACCTGATCGACCGACACGCCGACGCGGATGTTGCTCCCCGCCGTCTTGCGCGGCTGGGTGCCCGTCAAGAACGCCCCGGCCGAACGCGCATGGTCGCCGGGCCCGTCACCGTTGGACCGCGCCTTGTCGTGCGTCAGCCCGGACAAGACCGCGAGGTGTTCGCGCACGGGCGCCAACGGCTCGAGAATCCACGGCAGAGCAAACTCCGCCCCGGTTTTGGCCGGCGTCCAGTCCTGCATGTGAATGCCGTTGGGCACGAACAGAAACGCGAGCCGCCGCGGCGCCTGTTCGGCCGCAAGCGCCGCCGAAGGCATCATCGCCTCGAGCCAGGGAAGAGCGAGCGCTGCCCCGGTACCGCGCAGAAACATCCGCCGATCAATCGTCACGAGTGCACTATAGCGGTAGCGGACGGACGGCGATGCCCCTGCGAAAACCCGCTTCGCGGATTTTCGATAGTCCGGGCCGGCGCGGCGGTTTCGCCGCTTCCCTCCCCGCGCGGCCACCCAGGCCACAA
Organism: Planctomycetota bacterium; assembly: GCA_021776735.1. GTDB lineage: Bacteria > Planctomycetota > PLA2 > PLA2 > PLA2 > JAJFFH01. The sequence continues at coordinate 35,769 of JAJFFH010000068.1, forward strand.
TACCTGCACGGCCCCTTCCGCGACCAAGCACCGCAGATGAGCCGCGCCGCGACCAGTCCTCCACGGGCACGGCTCGGGTCCGACGGCCCGCAGCGTACGCAGGCAGGAAGCTCGTCCGACCCGCTAGTCAAGAGCGCTGCAGGCGCTCTTGACATCGCCGTCCGTACGCTACCTGACGCGTCTTCGCCGGAACGCATCCAACGTAACGATCTCGCGGATCAGCGTCGAAAGGCGCGGGCGGCGCTTGAGCGCGGCGACGAGTTGATCCACGGCCGGATCGTCGCTTTCGGTTAGGCCGCGGCCCAGGGCGTACACCAGCATGTGCTTGGCGAGCGAGCGTAAAAAGCGCGGGTCGTTGCGCAGGATCTTTCGCAGGCCGGCCGGGCCCTGAAACGTGCGGCCGTCGGGCAACTTGCCCTTCGTGTCGAGCTCGTGTTTGCCGTCGCGGTCGCGCCACCGGCCGAGCATGTCGTAGTTCTCGAGGCTGAAGCCCAGCTCGTCCATGACGATGTGGCACTGCGCGCACTTGGGATCCTTTCTGTGGGTCTCGAGCTGTTCGCGCAGGCTTTTGCCTCCGGCGTTCTCGCGCGGAAGCGAATCGGCGCCAGGCTCCGGCGGCGGCGGCGCGGCGTCGAGCAAGGCTTCGAGAATCCACTTGCCACGCTTGACCGGCGACGTGCGGCCGGGATTGCTGGTCATCGCGAGCACGCTCGCTTGCGTCAGCACGCCGCCGCGGCGCACGCCGTCCACACGCACACGCCGCAGGTGCGGGCCGCGCACGCCGGGCAACCCGTACAGTTTTGCCAGGCGCTGGTTCGCGAAGGTGAAGTTCGCCTCGATCAGCTCGTGCACCGGCCGGTCCTCGCGCAGGATGGCCTCGAAAAACATCTCGGTCTCCGTGCGCATCGCCTCCTTGAGTTCGTCGTCGAGCCCTTCCCCCGCCGCTTCGTCGAGTCCGCGGATGCGGAGCCACTGCGAGGCGAAGTTGCGGGCCAGCGCCGACGCGCGCGGGTCGTGCAGCAGCCGGTCGATTTCGGCCACGAGCACGTCGTCGCGCGCGAGTTCCCCGGCGGCGGCACGCGCGAACAACGCGTCGTCCGGCATGCTGCTCCAGGCGAAATACGAAAGCCGGGTCGCGATTTCGTAGCCGTCGAGGTCGCGAATCTCGGGCGCGTCTTTCGGGTCGGTCTCCGCCCGAAACAGAAAACGAGGCGAAACGAGCACGGCGGTGATCGCCACCCGCAGGCGGCTCTCGAACGAGGCGTCCTTCGGCGCCGCTTTTTGCACGGCCGCAAGCAGCCGGGTCGTCTCGGCGTTCGTGAGCGGTCGCCGCCACGCACGTCCGGCGAGCCGTTTGACGACCCGACGAAACGAGGCGTCGCTCTTGTCCACCGGAACCAGACGGCGATGCGACACGGGCAGAACCCGTCGATCGAGCGGCCCTTCGATCTCGATGGACGCCACGGCCATGTTGCGGTCGCGCTGGCTCGGATCCGGATGCCGCGGCCGGTAGTAGTCGTTGACGAACCCCACACCGACGCGGTGCTCGCCCGCCGGGATCTTGAGGCGGTGCTCGTAGGTCCCCGGCTTCACGACGGTCGCCGGGACATCGCCGACTTGCAAGGTTCGGCCGTCAAGACGAAAGGCCATCTTGACCGCCTCGGTGCCCACCTGCTGGCCGAAGGCGCGGACGCGCAGGACATACCGACCGGCCCGCCGAAAGTCGTGCGCAACAAAGATCTCGCCCGGACTGTAGAGCCACGCAGCACCCTGATGCTGTGCTTGGCGACCCTTCAGGCGGGAGGCGGGGAACCGGTGCCGGGGCGGATGGTCCGGGCTCTCGTCGAGTACCGCCTTGCGCGCGACCTCCTCCGCCGCGGCGAAGTACTTTTCGAGCAGCGCGGGCGGCAGGGACAACACATCGCCGATGTTGTCGAACCCGTGGCCGACCTCGTCCGGCGGAAACAGCGCCCGCGCATCGAAGTCGACGGCCAAGAGGTCGCGGATCGTGTTTTCGTATTCGGTGCGGTTCAGCCGACGTGCCGTAACCCGGCCCGGATCCGCTTGTACGGCGCCCAGAATCCGATCCAGAACCGCCAACGCGCGCTCTCGGGCTGCGGGCGGGGGCTGCTCCTGCGTCAGGGGCGGCATGGTTTTTCGCTTGAGAACCCGGCGCACCCGCCGCCAGACCGCGACCTTGGGCCGGCGGAGATCCACGTCCCCCTTGGCTCGCTTGCCGGCGTGGCAGGAAAGGCAGTACTCCTCGAGAAACGGCCCAACCGCGCCCGCCAGCGCCTTGGCCTGATCGGCCTCCGCGTCACCCTCTCTCTCGCCGGCCACGAGCCAGGCCGCCGCAACGAGCAAGACGGGCAGGAAAAAAAGGGCGCCTCTCACCGGACCCGCATTATTCACGATTCCGACCCCCGGAGTCATGTCGACTTTCCGGCAGACCAAAGGGGCGTCAAACGGTATCGTGGGCGCGCCGTGGGCCCGCTGCCCACGATTCGGAGGCGGTACGCATGATGTGGTTCTGGATCATTCTCGGTGTCATTGTCCTGCTCTTGACCCTGCAAGACATCATCCAGCCCCGGAGCGCGATTCGGCGCAACTTCCCGCTGGTCGGCCGGCTGCGGTACTTTCTCATCGAGATCGGGCCGGAGCTGCGGCAATACATCGTCGCGCACAACCGCGAGGAGGCGCCGTTCAACCGGCTGGAACGCGAGTGGATTTACCACTCCGCCGACCGCAAGAACAACTACTTCGGGTTCGGAACCGACGACCAGATCTACGGCGTAGGCTACCCGGTCATCAAGCATTCGGCACTCGGCAGCCCGCTCGCCGGCACGCTCGGCAACACGAAGGGCCAGGTCTGCCCGATTCCCTGCGCCAAGGAGATCGGCAAGGCGCACGGCAGAAAGCGCACCTATCGTCCGCCGTCCATCATCAACATCTCCGCGATGAGCTTTGGCGCGCTCGGACAAAACGCGCAGCAGGCGCTCAATATGGGCGCGGCCGCGTCGCACTGCTACCACAACACGGGCGAGGGCGGAGTCTCGGTCTACCACCGCAACGGCGCGGACCTCGTCTGGCAGCTCGGCACGGGGTATTTCGGGGCCCGCAACGAAGACGGCACCTTCAGCCTCGAGCGTTTCAAGCGCCAGATCGACGAGGTCGACAAGATCCGCATGGTCGAGATCAAGCTGTCGCAGGGCGCCAAGCCCGGCAAGGGCGGCGTCCTGCCCGGCAGCAAGGTCACCGAGGCGATATCGAAGGCGCGCGGCGTTCCCATCGGCAAGGACGTGCTCAGCCCGAGCCGCCATAGCGCCTTCACGGATGTCAATTCACTCATCGAGTTCATCGAACAGCTCGCCGAAACATCGGGCCTGCCCATCGGCATCAAGGCCGCCATCGGTCTGCTCGACTTCTGGCACGAGTTGGCGGAGAAGATGAAAAAAACGGGCAAGGGCCCCGACTTCATCCAGGTCGATGGCGGCGAGGGTGGCACCGGCGCGGCCCCGCTCACGTTCGCTGACCACGTGTCGCTGCCGTACAAGATCGGCTTCGCGCGGGTCTTCCAGATCTTTCAAGAGCACGATCTAAACGACGACATCGCCTGGATCGGCTCGGGCAAGCTCGGCTTCCCGGACCGCGCCATCGTGGCCATGGCGATGGGTGCTGACCTGATCGCGGTCGCCCGCGAGGCGATGCTCGCCATCGGCTGTATTCAGGCGCAAAAGTGCCACACCGGCGGCTGCCCGACCGGCGTCGCCACACACAACAAGTGGCTGCAACGCGGCCTCGACCCGGAGATCAACGCCAAGCGCTTCGCCGGCTACATCGAAGCCTTCCGCGGCGAATCGCTGAGCGTGACGTACGCCGCCGGCTACGACCACCCGGGCCAATTCACCCCGCACGACTGCGAGACATCCTCGGGCCCGAACCTGTTCACAACCCTGTACAAGCAACTCGGCTACGACAAGAAGCAGTACCACCCGGAGCGCGACCCGAGGTGGAAGTTCGACAACCCCGGCTTGCCGGACGGCGTCACTACTACCTGAACACGCCCGACGAAGCCCCGCTACGCGGGTTTTCGCTAGCGGGCGGACAGACCTTCCGACTGCGTGGGATGCGGGCCGCCGCGCGCCACCTGTCTGTGCGGACGACTGGTCGCCGCGCCGCTCTTCGGAAGACAGCGTACGCACGGCGATGTCTGCGGCACCGAGTTCGACCTTCTAGATCACACGCCGACTCCGGTCTCGCAGCGCCCGTGACCCCGACGCGCTCGCACACGACTCCAAGCTGCGAGCAGGCCAGTCATGATCAGACTCCGAGGCTGGCTCGTGCGCCCGCTTCGCGATCGGCAGCATGTACGAGCCGGGCTGGTGCAAGCAAGAAACACGATCTGCGTCCTAAGATTGCGCCGGTTGCCACGTGAGGTAGAAGCACCACACGGGCTGCGGCAACTGGCGCAACGGCACGTCGGCCCGCAGACGCCCATCGAGCCGGATCGTGTGCTCCGCGAGGTCGCAGCTCCAAGTCACGCCCCGAGTCACGGGCGTTAACCAACCCACGTCGGAGGATCGACCTGTGCAACACCGCAAGGCCAGCCAGATCCGGTCCGGGCCGAGGTCGAAGTAGCGCGAGTTGGAAACCATGGGCCGCATGCGCCACCCCTCGAACGGACGGTCGGCCCGAAAGCGCGGCGCCAGGCGTCCCTTCAGCAAGCCTGCGCCTCGCGCAGTACCGCCCACGCGGAACGCCGATCGGAGCTTCCCGTCGACGCGAGTTGCGATCGTGCCGGAACCGGGCCCCTCAAGCAACACGCGGTACGACGCACCGTCCGCGTGTGCCTTGAGTCCGTACACGATGCGGACGGGCTCGCCGGGTTGAACGTCACACTCGACGACGGCGATCACCAGCGGGGGCTCGACGCGGACATCCTCCCACGTGAGTTTCATGCGACCTGCACTCCCGAATCGAAGCTCGTAGCCGAAGCCGCCCCAGCCGGCCAGCCCTAGGAATCGATCTTGCCAGGTGTATGCGTCCGGATCGCGAAGCCGCGCTATTGGCCGAACAAACCCGTAGCGATTGACCGTCGCCTTGCCTGCGGGCGGCACCGGACGCTCCACCGATTCCGACGGCGCCGGGTCGACACGTTCCGACCGTATCCGACCGACCAGGTAGCCCGCCCTACGGGTAGCGCGAGCAGGGCCGCGCCCAAGATCAGGCCGCGCATGCGATCACGATTGAAACGAGACGGTCAGCAGCGCGTGCGCCGACTCCGGCGTGCATGAGATCGGACCGAATCCGGCGACGCACGGCGGCAAGCAAGGTCGATGCCCGTTGCCGCGCACTCGCTCCGGCCGCGTCCACGACCGCGGCGGCCCCGGCCTCCATGTCCTCGACACACCGCACGAGGAAACGCTTGAGAACGCCGACCTGCGCTCGCGACAGGCGCTCGGTCTCAGGAAAGCTGTCGAAACAGACGACCAACTTCCGCAACGCGACCAGCCGCTCGGACACGGTGGGTTCCCGGCGCATGGGGCGCGTATCGGCAACTACCGCCGCGACAGGCCGGTTGGGCGCGGCGCGCTGCGGACCAGAGCGGGCTCCGACCGCGGATATGGTGATTCCAGCGTTGGCCAACAAGATGAGAGCGTTCAATACCAGAATTGTACGACTCACGACTTCCTCCCCGCGTCGAGGCGGAATTCGACCACCTGACGGCCAACCCGAACGACCCGGCGGAACGAAACCGTGGCGGGTGGGCTCCGCGAGATGGCCAGCCATCCACTGGCACCGTTCGGGTCCGACGGCTCGCGTCGTACGCGGGCATGTAGTTCGTGCGCCCCGCTAGCGAAGATCTGCGTAGCGGTGTTTCGCAGGTATCGCCGTCCGTACGCTACCCGCCGAAGTCTGCTCCCAGCCGGTCCATCGTGAAACCTACCGCCATGTGCAGGATGGCGCCGCCGTAGAAGCTCTTGAGGCGTAGCGCCAAGGCGCCGAGTAGCGTGCCGGCGATCACCGCGCCGAAGGTTTCGAGCATCGGCTTGTGAAAATGGATCATCGTGTAGGGCACGACCATCACGAAGATCGCCGTGTAGCCCATGCGCTTGGCAAGCGTGAACAGCAAGTAGCCGCGGAAGAAGGCTTCCAGGGCGATGAACTGGATGAGGTAGCCGGTTTCCCATTTCCAGAACGCATCGCTGGAGTGGCGGGCATCGGTGACGAACGGGTAGGTCGCCTGAAACTTCGCGTCGCCGGAGACGTAGATCAGGATCGGCAGCATGACCAGGTACATGGCCAAATAGATCCAGATGTGGCGGCGCAGTCCCTTGCATGAAAAACCGATCGAGGACAGCGGTTCCTTGTGCCAGAATTTCACCAGCAGGATCGGCAGCAGGTAGAGCACGGACGTCGCGATCGCCCAGGTCAGGCCGGCCTCGACCGACATGCCGCCGCGCTCGCCGAGGCGGAGTGCGACGCGGGTCGGCAGGTAGCGATACTCCAGCACCGTCAGGATGACGGCCGAATACACCAGGGCCACGACGCAGCGCGCGTCGGCGGTGCGGAAACCGCGCAGGAACTCCCTCACGCGGCGCACGGTAGCAGGGTTTTTGGTGAAGCGGGAGGCGAACACGTCCAGCGCGCGTACAATACCCAACCTTGGTTCCCGCCATCCCCATCTGATTCCGTGACCCTGCGCCTTTCCCCGCTTGTCGTTCTTGTTCTGCTCGCCGGCACCGTGTCGGCGGCCCCGCGCCCCCATATCGACGAGGTCTTTCTGCGCCGTCTCGGCGCGGATCCCGTCAAGGACTCCCTGCGCGCGCTTCTTGATCGTCTGGTACCGACCGACAAGGAACGCGAAGCCGCGCGGCGCTACGCCCGGATGCTCGGGGATTCTCGCCTGCGTGGACGCGATACGGCGCAACGCCGGTTGATTCGATCGCCGACTGCCGCTGCGGCGGCGCTACGCGAGGCGATCCGCAGCCCCGACCCCGAGATTCGCCGGCGAGCGCAGTTTGTCTACAGCCGGGTGATGAAGGCAATCCCCGAAGAGGCGATCGGCGCCGTCTTGCGCACCATCGCCCGCCGGAGCATCCGCGGACTCGCCGTGGACGTGTTCCGGACCGTGCCCGCTTGTTTCGATCCCTACAGCGTCCACCTCGCCGAGAAGGCGATGTTTCGTACGGTCGAAGACGGCGACCTTGCCCGACTCGGCAACGCGCTCAAGACGCGCGACGCCGCGACCCGCACCGTCGCCCTCGCGGGCCTTGCCGCACTCAAGGCCGATCCCGACTCGGTCGGGCTGCCCGCGCTCCTGACGGACCGGGACGAGCGGGTGCGCGCCGCCGCCGCGGAATTCGCTGTCCGTTCCGGACGGGCCGACGCTTTGCCCATTCTTGTCGCGCTCCTCGACGCCCGGCACGCGCGGACCCGCGCACGCGCCGCACAGGTCTTGCGCCATGTCTCCGGCGAGGCACACGAATTCGATCCGTTCGCCCCGCCCGGCCCGCGCCGCGCCGCAGCCCAAGCCTGGCGGCGCTGGATCGTGACCAAGGGTCCGCGAGCCAGGCTGGACAAGACCGTGCCGTTCACGCCGCCGCCGCGAGGTCGCCGGCTCGTCACGCTGCTGACCAACTATCTGCTCGACGAAGTCGATCTTCGCTCGAATCGGCAGACGTGGAAATTCCACACGCCTCAGAAGAGTCAGCCCTGGATCGTGACCGGCTATCCCGACGGCAGCCGCCTTGTTGTCTGGTATCAGTCGCAGACGGTCACGCTGTACGACCGCCACGGCCGCAAGATCCGAACCTGGCGCGGTGTTCCTGCGGCGCCGACGAGCGCCGTACTCCTCGACAATGGCGACCTGCTCGCCACTTGCGGATTCTTGACCGACGACAAGGGCATGATCGTGCAGCTCTCGCCCGACGACTCGATCGTGTGGAAGCTGGCGCACTCCGAAAAGCCGATGGACGCGAAGCTGTTGCGAAACGGCAACCTGCTCGTCTGCCTGCACCGCACGCCCCGGGCCGCACTAGCCAACGTTGCCGACAACGACGAGGGTCCGTTCGGCCGTGTCGTGGAAATGACCCGAGCCGGCAAGATCGTGCGCCAGTTCACGGGCCTGAAGGGCCCCCACTGCGCCCACCGGATGCCCAACGGCCACACCATCGTCGCGGACATGGTGGGCCGCGCCATCCACGAGTTCGACGCCAAGGGCAAGCGCGTGCGCAAGATCGGCGGCGACCTGGAGTGGTGCTACTGCGTCCAGCCACTTCCCAACGGCACGATCCTGTTCGGCACCAAAGAGGGCGTGCACTCGGTGGGCCTCGACAACAAGATCAAGCTGCTCCGCAAGGCGAAGAGCTACGTCTGGGTGAATCGGTACTAGGAACCGCAGAAGCGGAATTGAATGAGGGCGCTGCGAAAGCACACGGACGGCGATGTTCGCGCGGCGGTCGATCGATCTGTCGGCGCGCGCGGTAGGTAGCAAGCGCTTCGTGAACCTTGTCTTTGATCGGGGACCGGGTTCGGGGACGGGGTCGGGTATGAGCTCGGGTGCGGATCGGTTGTACGCGGGGCTCCTGTCGGGAGAGCGCCCATCGCCCCTGTCCACTTGCGTGGGGCGATAAGCGCTCCCCGTCGAAGGGAGTCTTCCATGACCGACAACCGAAACTTCTCTGCTGCTTCCCGCGGCTCTTCTCTGGGTCCGCATCAGCGGCTCGATGGCTATCGCGTGGCGATCCCGCTGTTTGCTGGGGTCGAAAGTTGTGCTGCTTCGTTTCCGCGTGGATACGGGGCGATCAAGGATCAGTTGCGGCGCTGCGCGACTGCTACGGTTCTCAACATCGCCGAAGGCGCGGGTCGGCGGAAGCCGGCGGGCAAGGCGTATCGCTACACCATCGCGCAGGCGGAGCGTCTCGAGTGTGCGGCCGCTCTGGAGCTGGCCACGATCGTCAAGATCATCTCGCGAGAATCGGGAGATGATCTCATGTCCTACACCCAGCGAATCGGCGCGATGTTGACTCGGCTCATCCAGAGCCAGCGTGCTCGAGTGCCGGGTTGATCCCCGGCGTGCGCGGGTAGGGGTCGGGCCCTTCGTTCGCGCGGCGATCGCCCGATCTGCCGGCGGGCGCGGTAGGCAGCAAGCGCTACCTGAACCTCGTTCGTCGCTCGTGAACGAGAACGCAGGTTCGGGTTCGGGAGGCGGCGTCGGGCCGGGTATGAGCCTACAAGCCGAACAGCGCTTCTACTTCCGTGCGGAAGCGGGGGCCCAGGGTCAGCACCAGCAGCTTCTTGAGTAGGTCGTCTTCGTTCGCGAGTGTGATGGCGATGCCGCGGCCCCACTTCGCGATGTCTTTGTATTTTTGGAGGGCTTGTTGGGTGCCGCCGCGGGCGTAGCCCGCGACATCGACAGCACTCACCTGGCCGGAGAACTCCTTCACGATCGCCTTGAGCAGGGCTTCGTCCGAGGCGTGTGGCGGGGCGTCGCCGAACAACACCACGACGCGGTGGCTGCTGTCGCGCCACGGTGTCTTTACGAAAGCGTTGCGCAGTCCGGCGAGAACCGCCTCTTCGCGGTCGCCGCCGCCGTATGCGGGAATACAGGACAAGAAGCCCTCGAGCACCTCGGGATCGTGCGTCAGCGGACTCCCCAGGGTCACGAAGTGGTCGCGCCGGTCGCGGTAGGCAACAACACGCACGCGGGTGTTCGGCACAATCCGGCGCAGCCGCGCGACGACCGCGCGCAGGCGCGCCTTGGTGCCCTGCAGGATCGGCTCCATGCTTCCGGTTGCATCGAGCACCAAGACGAGATCGATTCCACGGCGGCGCAGATCCTCGACGTGGTAGCGAAAGCCGTCTTTGGGGCGCTTGCGCGCGCTCCTTTTTTGCCACCACTGCTCCCACGCCTCTGCCGTCCCGGGCTTTTCGGGGTCGTAGCCGAGTCGTGCAGCGGAAAGCAGGTGCAACAAACCGATCGCGCGCGTGCGCGCCGCGGGCTCCTCGGCGCGCAGGGCGCGGATGGCCGCGGGGAACGCGACCATGTCGCCGTCAAGAAAGTCGAGTGCTGCGGCGGCGGCACGGCGTACCGAAACGGCCTCGTCCGTCAGCCCGACCTTGGTCAAGCGCTCCAGGCGATCCTTGAACGGGATGCGCAGCAACGCCCCCACGGCAGCGCGGCGCACCGAAACATCGCCGTCCGTAAGCTGGCGCCCGAGGCCCGCCTCACACGCCGGATCCGCCTTGCGAGCGAACAGTGCGGACGCGGCCTTGAGCACGTTGGGATCCCGCTCGACGATCGTCAGCTTGACGACCGCGGCGATGTCGTCGCACCGCCGGCAGGCAACTGCGCGCACGAACGGATGCGCGTCGAACAAGAACGCCTTCGCCTTGGCGGGCGAAAGCGCCCGCACGCCGGCCGCGCGCACCGCAGGATGCTTGTGCGTGAGATACGGCTTGAGCGCGTCTTCAATCTCCGGCCACGGACGCCGCGTCATCGCGAACAATAAACCGGCCAACGCGGCGTTGGCGACGATGTCCGCCGCCACCGCTTGGTCGCGGCCCTGAAGCGCGCCTGCAAGCGCGAGCCGCGCGGCCTGTTCGTCGCGCGCCGCGGCCACCGCTTCGCCGAGCACGAGCCACGCCGGAAGAGTCGCCGGCGCCTCCGCGGCCAGTTTGCGCAACATGCCCGCGACCGACCGCCCCGCCGCGTTGACGCCGCGCCGCGCCATGTGGCCGACCGCACGCGCGAGCGGAATCACGGTCGTCGGCTTGCCGATATCGCGCGGGCGAACCTTCGCGCGCAACACCTTGCGCAGGCGCCGGATCAACAGACCCGCCTCGGTCGAACCGCCCGCCCGCCCGAGCCAGAGCAGCGCCGGAACCGCGACGCCGGGGTCCTCGCTCTGCGCGTCACGACGCAGCCGCGTGAAGTCGCCGAGCGCGGCGGAAGCGGCGCGGCGCACGGCCGGTGACGGGTCGCGGCTCAGCGCGCGCAGGCCGGTGCGCTGGCGGGTGGTGCGCAACGCCCACGCCACGGCCGCACGCACGGCGTCGTCCTTGTCGGACGCGAGACGCCGAAGCTCGAATTCGGGTGCCCCGTTGTCGAGCGCCTCGACGGCCGCAAGCCGCACGGAAGCGACCGGATCGCGCAACAAGGCGTGGGGGGTCCGGGGGCCGAGCCCGATCGCCGCCAGCCGGCGGGCGTCCCACGGCCCCTTCGCCGCGGCGCGCCGGAGCAACTCCCAATCCTGGTCCGCCTGCGCGCGCTCCATCCCCTCGTGCCGAAAAAACGGTGAGGCGCCCAGGAGCATTCGCTCGGCGTCCGGGGCGCCGTCGGGCGCAAGCAATCCGGCAAGAAGGACAATCTGGGCTACACTCATGGACGGCTTTCTCTCGAGGTCAGAACGGGCGCGGAGGACAATTCGATGAAGCGCTGGGCAATTCTAACGACGCTTTTCACCACCATCGGCTGCGGGGGCGGAACGGCCGGCACCGAGGCCGGCAGCATCGATGACTCCGGACCGGGTAGCGGCCCGACCGCCTCGACCCCCCAACTGCCCGCCGTAACAGGCGAAGTCATCGGCAGGCCGGGCGCGCCGGTTCCCGGCCTGAACGCCAGCTACGTGACCACCGAAATGGGCTGGCTCGGCCCCGACGACGACGTCATCTTCGAAGCCGTCATCCAGTGGCGCGACACCCTCGAACTGGGCTGCGGCATCTTCCGCCGCGGCCCCGACGGCAACGTCAACGAGGTCTTGCTGCAGGGCCAGTTGCTCCCCGGCACGGGCGGCGTGGTCAAGCATCCGCGACTGCCCCTCGAAGCGCGCGGCGACACACTCGTCATTCCCGCACTCGTCGACGGCGGCTCGGTCGTGCGCGGCCTGTTCCTCGTCCCCAAGACCGGCGGCTCCCCGACCTTGATCGCAATCGAGGAAGAGCGCGAGTTCGTCGGCGCGGTGCTCAACGACGACGGCACCGTGCTGACCGAAGCACGCGGCAAGACCGGCAGTGACATACTGCGGATCGTGCCCGGCGGCGCCACGACAAAACTGTGCGCGGACTGCGCGCCCGGCTTTCAGGCGAATGACACCTCGGTGATCGTAGTCAAGGACGGCGATGCCTTCATGATCGGCTTCGACGGCGTAGCCACGCGACTCATCGGTCGGGGCGATCCGCTTCCGGGCCTCGCCATCGACATCCGGCGCGTGCTCCGGGCGGGCGTCACCGACGCCGGCGAGTTCGTCGTCCATGTCGATACCGGCAACCCGACCGTGCCCGACGCGCTGGTCCGTGTGGGCGGCAAGACCGAGACCCTGGCCGCGTGCGGCCAGCCGGCTCCCGGTACGCAGGGGACCTTCAAGACCCTGACGCTCGCCGCGGGCCAGGGCCCCGACGTCGTCTTCGGCGCGACAATCGACGGCGACGCCGCGAATCAGAACGTGATCTACTGCGCGCGGCCCGGCGATGCCCCGGAACTGCTTGCGGCGGACGGCGCGGAAGCGGCGGGCGCACTCCTGTCGATTTCCACGAAGAACGTCGTCGCCGGCGAGAACGGCAACACCGCAGTCGGCGCGCACCTGTTTGAAGAGGGCGCACTCGCGCCGCACGCCGAGGGCGTGTTCGTACACGACGGCACGGAGCTGCGCTGCATCCTGACGACGAACGCCGAGGTCGCCTCGCTGCCGAACACGACGGTGGTGAGTTTCCCGATCCCGATCCGCAACGCCGTCCACGTCCGCGCGGACGGTCGCACGCTGGTCCACACCGGCTTGAGGGAAGACCGCCGCCCGAACGCCACGCTGGGCGCCCTCATACTGGTGCGCTAGACACCGAACGTCAGCGTACGGACGGCGATGCCTCCAAACATCGCCGTCCGTTTGCTCTCCTCATGCCTGGAGAATCCGCGCAGCGGATTCTCTGCTGTAAGCTGGGGTCCCATGGCCGTCTTGAGTGAAGAGGAACTCGCCGCAGCACTTGCCGAGTTGCCGGGATGGCAGCAGGAGCGGGACGCGATTCGGCGGGTGTTTGAGTTCGCAAGCTTTCGCGCGGCGATGAAGTTCGTGCATCGCGTGGCCGACCTCGCGGAGGCGCGTAACCACCATCCCGATATCGACGTACGGTACCGTCAGGTCGTCTTGCGCCTGTCCAGCCACGATGTCGCCGGGGTGACTTCGCGCGACATTGGGTTGGCGCGCGAAATCGACCGCAGGTAGCATCGCGGCGTGGACGACGCTGCGGCGCAATACCATCGGCTGACGAAGTACGACGAGGTCTCGATCCGGCGCGGGCCGGGACTCGATTTTCAGACGCAGCCGGGCCAAGTCAAAGACATCGTGTCTTCGCACCGGGTTCGCCTGCGCCCGTACCTGCCGTTTCGCACCAGGGGCCCGGGCGGCGAGAGGCATCAGCCGGATCCCGGGGACGGCCAGGGCGGGGTCGGGCTCGGCTCGCTGGCGCGGCTGCTGTTTCACACGAACGGCCCCACCGGGCTGATCCGCTACCCGAACGCCGAGCAGTGGCTGCGCGCGGCGCCGTCGGCGGGCGCCCTGTACCCGACCGAAATCTACGTCGCGTGCCGTGACCTGCCGGGCCTGCCCGCGGGGTTGTACAGCCACCATGTCCCCGGCCACGAACTCGTGCGGCTGTGGGACGGCGACCAGGTGGACATCGTGCGCGAGGCCTGCGGCGCCTCGGAAACGCCCGACGCGGCCGCGTGGCTCATCCTCACCGGCATCTTCTGGCGCAGCGCGTGGCGCTACCACGAACGCGGCTACCGGCGCGTGCTCCTCGACACCGGCCACGTCCTCGGCAACATGATCGCCTATGCGCCGCACACGGGGCTGAGCACTACGGTCCACACCGGGTTCGTCGATGCCGCGATCAACGGCCTGTTCTTTTTCGACGACACGGTGGAGGTCGCCCTCGTCTGCATCGCTTTGCACGAGTACCGGGAAGGCGAGGAGCCCTGCACGATGGCGCGCCCTTGGCGCTCATTCGCGGTAACGGACGGCGATGTTTCCGAAAAGCATCCGATCCGGGGCGAGGACGACGTCAAGGACAGCGCCACGCTGGCCGTGCACCGGGCATCCTCCTGCGAGAAGGGCGCCCCCGTACCGGCCCCGCGACGCGTGGCCAAACGCGACGGCGCGCTCCGGACCGACCAGACCCTACCCCTGGAGACCGACCCCGACACCCTCCTGAACATTCCCCTGGCGATCCTCCAGCGCCGCTCGGCACGCGCGTATCGGAAGGACTGGCTACCGATGGAAACGACCGAGGAGGTTCTCGCGTACGCGTTCGACGGCGAACTACCGGGACGCGCCGCGGATCTCTTGCGCGTCCATCTCGTGTCGCACACGATGCAAAACGTCAGCCCCGGGCTCTACGAGGTGGAAGGACGCGGCGAAGCGCTCCGCCCGATTGAAAACGCGGACATGAGCGCCCGGGTGCATCGACTCCTGATGGGCCAGGACATCGGCAAAACATGCGCGGGCGTAATCGTGTTCTCCGCACCCGCCGAGCCGGCGCTTGAAGTCCTCGGAGATCGCGCGTACCGGTTACTGCATCTCGAGGCAGGCGTCGTCGGCCAACGAATCCAACTCGCCGCCACCGCACTCGGCGCCACAGCATGCGGCATCGGCGGTTTCTTCGACGACGAGTGCGCCACCCTCGTCGACCTTGGCGTGGACGACTGGGTCCTGTACCTGGTCACGATCGGCCTTCCGCCGCAGTAGCCGGCGCGTGGAACTACTTCCCTCGCGGCGAGGCTGTCTGGTCGGCTTCCAGAACGACCCGGAGCGGGATCATCTCCCCGCCTCGCGCTTCCGTCAGGATTCGTTTTTTTCGATAGCCGTGCCGCGTCACCTCGATCGTGACGGGACCGTCCGGGTATCCAACGACCTGGCCGCGCCAGGCGTCGCCGAGGCCCGGGACGAGCACCGGCAACCCGCTGAAGGCAACGCTCCCGGACTGCGTATCGACCCGGGGCTTGATGGGCTGATGGCCCAGTGCGGTCGATACGCCGAAGTTATCCACCGGCCGACCGTCTTCGTCCACGACGGTCAGGTCAAACCCGCCGTAGTCCTTCAACGTCAGTTGGGCCTCGGACACCGCCCCGGGCCTCACATCGACGGTCACGGGTTCCACCGGCGTCCATTTGCCGCTCCCGGCCACCCGCACGACGTAGGTACCGACGGGGAGCGCGATCGGCTCTCCCTCGCCTTGGACATCGAAACGCACGGGCACCGCGCCTCCCGGGGGCGGACCATCGACCAACTCCGGAACCAGATGGAACACATGCCGAACCGGGAGGCCGTTGCGGTCAGCGAGGCGGAACTTGACGCTGCCGGTTTCCAGACGCGGCTTCAGCCTGATCTCGTGAATCGGAATCCCGGATCGGTGCCCCAACGCCACCAAGGGGAAGCTCGTCGCCAAGGTTTCATACCCGGGGGCAATGACCTTGACTCGAACGCGGGAGTTCTCGGGAATCGGATAGGACGCCGATATCGCATACCGCGCCTGAACCCCCTGCGGCAGATCAGACCCGTCGATGCTGTAGGTATGTCCGTTCAGAAGGACGACTTCGGAGTTCATGGACAACGGGCTCGCGTGGACCAGCTTGAACCCTTCGGGCAGGTAGAGCGACACGTACGCAAACAGGACCGCGTGGCCGCTGCGTGCATTCGAAACCCGTACGGCGACCGCGGCAAGCGCGGCGACGCGGATCTCGACTGGTGCAGCACCGGTCCGGACCACAACACCGCGTGATGCCGCGAAGAGCAGATCGGTGCTGCCTACTGGCATCGTCTTCTCGGGAATCACCGTCAACCCGGGCTCAAGAACATCGAGCTGATACCACCCCTCCGGGAGACCGTGCAGCGCAAACGCGCCGCGCTCGTCGGTCGTCGTCTCCTGCAGGGCCGCGAGACCAGGGGGCACTCGATCCACACGCGCCGCGCTGTACGGCGCGGCCACGCCCCGCGCAACGACCCGGACACGACGCACAAGAGGCTGGCCATCGAGAAGCACGACTGATCCGGAAAGGACCTGCCCATCCCGAAGAACCACATCGACCGAACTCCCCGGTGGGCTCGTCAGGCGCACGACCGCCGCTTGGTACTGCGGATGACGAACAGAAAGCACGAGTCCGGCCCGAACGGCTGCCACCGGCCACGCGACCACAAACCCGCCGTCGTCGTCGCTGTGAACCAACCGCCCGGCCTCCGCGAGGGCGTCCCGATCGTGGATCGTGTGGTTGTCGTCCAGCAGCGCAACCGTGGCCCCTTCAACCGGTTCGCCGCGCAGGTTGCGAAGCGTGCCTTTCGCAACGTCGGGGCCGCCCGCGGCGTGCGGAACCGGGACGAGATCGCCCGGCTCGTCGACCGGTACGGCGTGCGCGGGCGAAACCGCAGGTCGCGAGATCCGAACGCGATCCGTCCGATCGGAGAGGAGCCGCCAACCGACAAGCGCCACCAGGACGATCAGGAGCCCGACGAGGCCGAGCAGTCTTGCAGTCGTCTTCCGATTCCGTTCCGGCCGACGACTCGCTTCGCGCACGCGGGGCACCTTAAATCAGATCGACCCAGCTCGCGACGAAGAGGAGGATGCCCGCGCCGGTCAGGTCGTTGGCGGTCTGGACGAAGGGGCTTGAGGCGATCGCGGGGTCGAAGCCCAACTTGTTCAGGAGCAGCGGCACCGACACGCCCATGGCGGCGCCCGTTGTCATCGAACAAAAGATCGCGATCGCGCCGACGAGGGCGAAGTCGCGCGCGTTCTTGTTCTCGCCGTTCTTGAGCAGGGCGAACGAGAACAGACAGATCGCGAAAAAGACGCCCAGAGCCACGCCGGTCAAGACCTGGCGGCGAATCATGCGGCCCGCGCGCTCCCACTCGACGTGTCCGAGGGCGATCGCGCGCACCGTGAGCGCCGACGACTGCGTGCCGATGTTGCCCGCCATGCCGAGAATCACCGGCAGCATCACGATGAGCTGGGGCGGAATGTCCGCCTCGGCAAGACCCATGACGACTGCGACAAGCAGCCCGCCGCCGAACGCGGGCATGAGCCACATCGCGCGCGAGCGAATCGCCGTCAGTACGCTTTTGTCATAGAGCTCTTCCGGGTTCGCGCCCGCGAGCTTCGCGATGTCCTCGGTGGCCTCTTCCTGCAAAACGTCGGCGAGGTCGTCATGCAGGATCTGGCCCACGAGCCGGCGCTGCGCATCGACGACCGGGATCGTGGCGAGGTCGTTGTCGTGCGCAATCCGGGCGATCTGCTCCTGGTCGAGCTCGGGGGTCACGCACACGGGGTCGCTGTCGGCCACGACCCGCACCAGCGCGTCCGGCTCGGAAAAGATCAGATCCGCCGGGCTGACCGCGCCGACAAGCCGCCCGTCCGCATCGACGACGAACACCTCGTGGATCTCGCCGACATCGGCGTCTTTCAGGGCCCGAATCGCATCCACCGCCTCGGTGACGCGGGCGTCCGCCGGAATGCGAACAACCTCGGTCTGCATGATGCCGCCGGCGCTGTCTTCGTCGTACTCGAGTAGGACTTCGAGGCCCCGGCGCTCCTCGTCTTCCATCTTCTCGAGGGCGCGACCCGCCTTTTCCTCGTCGACCATGCCGAGCAGGTCGGCGGCGTCATCGGACATCGACTTCGCCGCGATTTCCGCGATTTCCTTCGCCGAGAGCTCCTCAACAACCCGTTTTTCCTTGGAGTCGTCGATTACGGCAAGGACGTCCGCCGCCATGGGTGTGGACATAAGCCGAACCGCCCGGACCCGGATGTCGGCGGGAACCAGTTCGATCAGGTCCGCCAGCTCCGAGGGACGCAGGAGACCGTACATGCGGCGAATGTCGTCATCGCTTCCCTCGCGCAGCAGCCGCTCCAGAGCGGACCAGTTCTCATTGTCCGGCACGAACGGGAGTATGCCCCCTCCCCGCCCCCACCCCCACCTTTTTCCTGTGCTCTTCCCCCGCTGAGGGGTATAATTAGTGTAGAAATGACACTAAGTAGCGGCATGATGGCTGGAACGGTCGCGGCGACGACCCCGCATGACATGGACGAGGCGGAGATCGTTGAGCGGATTCGCGAGATCAAGGGGCGGCTCGGCAAGCGGATGGTGATCCTCGGACACCACTACCAGCGCCGCGAGATCGTCGAGCTCGCCGATTTCCGGGGCGACAGTTTCGAGCTGTGCCGCGCGGCGTCGCGGCAGGACGACGCGGAGCTCATCGTTTTTTGCGGCGTGCGTTTCATGGTCGAGTCGGCGCGCATTCTCGCGCGGACGGATCAGCGCGTGTTTCATCCCAACAAGCGCGCGGGCTGCCCGATGGCGGACATGGCGACGCGGGGTCTGGTGGAGAAGGCCTGGCGGGAGCTGGCTGAGCAGGGCCTCGACGACGGGACGATTCCGGTCACGTACATGAACTCCGACGCGCCGCTCAAGGCGTTCACGGGCAGCCACGGCGGCATCGTCTGCACGTCGAGCAACGCCGCGAAAGTGCTGGAGTGGGCGTTCGAGCGCGGCGAGCGCATCATTTTCTATCCCGACGAGCATCTCGGCCGCAACGTGGCAAACGCCATGGGGATCAAGAGCGCGATCTACGACCCGCGCCTCCCGCTCGGCGGCCTGGACGAGGACGAGCTGCGGACGACGCCGGTGCTCTTGTGGAAGGGCTATTGCCACGTCCACACCCATTTCACGGCCGCGCATGTGGCCGACGCGCGTGAGCGCTGGCCGGGGGTGATCGTCATGTCGCACCCCGAGTGCACCGACGAGGTCATCGCAGCGTCGGACTTCGCGGGCTCCACGTCGCAGATGTGCAAGCGTGTCGAGGAGGCGCCGCCGGGCACGGCCTTTGCCATCGGCACCGAGATCAACATGATCCACCGGTTGGCATTCGACAACCCGGACAAGGACGTCCACACGCTGTCGCGTTCGTTGTGCCCCAACATGTACCGCGTCAACCTCTACAACCTCTACGACCTCGTCCGCACGCTGGAAGAGGATCCCGACGCCGCGGAAGTGGTCGTGCTTCCGGACGACATCATGCGCGACGCCAAGCTCGCGCTCGACCGGATGCTCTCGGTCGTGCCGTAGGCTCCGTTCGGCGTCACTCGAAAACGCGGGCGGTCTTGCGCGCGGCGCGGCGTAACTCGAGCTTGCGCACATGGGCGTACGAACCCGCCAGCAGCGCGGCCTGCAGAGTGGTCGCGAGCAACGCGACGAGCCGCAGCAGCGGGAACGGGAATCCGAACGCCGAGGCGCCCGTCAGCAGCAGGAGTCCGAAGAGGGCCACCAGATTCGCGGACGCGAAGAACGCGCCACGGTTGTTGTCCGCGAGAAACACGGCGCGGCGCAACGCCGCGACGATCGGGAGATCCTCGATCACGAGCAGCGGCAAGACGAGCCAGAAGCTCGCGATCAAGTACCACTCCGCCGCAACCACGAAGAGGCCGAGCGGAGGAGCCCCGCTCAAGAACCAGGTGAATACGGGCACGTTCAGGTAGCTGCCGATGCACACGACGTACCCCGACGGGCCGACGAACAGGGGCAGTGCGACGATCACGGCGATCGCGTGCAGCGGCAAGAAAAAGCGGCACCACCACCGCACGCCGCCGACGCCCACTATCGAAAGACCTGCTCGAGTTCGTCGGTGCGAGGCGGCGCAGGCCCGTACGCCAGCCGCTGGTAGGCGGCTGCCATCAGGCAGGCGTGAAATGACGTCGTGAGCACCGCAGCCACAACCACGACGCCGTACGCGGTCCCCGATCCATACGCGTCCGCGCCCCAGGACACGAATAGAAACTGGATCGCCGCCACGAGACAAACCAGGACGAACAACGTGATCCGGGAGCCGCGGGAAACCTCGAGCGAGCGACCGATCGCGTCAAACATCGGCCGGCGCTCGATCGCCAGAACGGCCGGAACCAGCCACAGGCCAGGAATGAACAAGAGCTCGGCGACAGCGACCGCAAGCATGATCCAGCCGAGGCCATCGAGAGAGATCGCGACAGCCTTGACCAACACCGAAAACCCGATCAGAACCCCGAGGGCACCCAGGGCACGCAAGAAAGTCCCGACGCTCAGCCCGCGCAGGGAAAACCGTCCGTCGTGCTGGGTGTTGAACAGGCCACGCAACATCAACACCGTCCAAAGATACGACGCCGTCAGGCCGGCCAGCACACCCACAACAGTCGGCTGGAGCGACCCGCCGTACGTCGGCGCAAACAACGCCGCCAGGGTCCAGGTCCCACTCGTAAAGTTCAAGAGACCCAGTGCCGTCAACCACGGGTCACCATCGTCGCCCCAGAGTAGCCACGCAAAGACCGCACCCGACAGATGAAGCGGCAACCAGTTCCGAACCCAAAGACGAATCGCCGCGGCAAGCACGGTCCCCAGTCTACGAGCATCCGCCGCGGACCACAGCAGCGGCAGGAAGTGAATCCCGAGAAAGCATACGGACGGCGATGTCTGTGCGACAGCGCCGCCGCGCGATCGCGACCGAACCCGATCCGTTCGCGTTCACGAACCACGTTCACGTTCACGTAGCGCTTGCCAAGAACGCGGGAATCGGCCACTCGAACGACCCACAGCATGGTCGCGACCCGACCCCGACCCCCTGACCCCGAACACGCCGGGATCAACCCGGCACCCGAGCACGCTGGCTCTGGATGAGCCGAGTCAACATCGCGCCGAGTCGCTGCGTGTAGGACAAGAGTTCGTCTCCCGTTTCGGGCGAAATGATCTCGACGATCGTGGCCAACTCAAGAGCGGCGGCACACTCAAGACACTCCGCCTGTGCGATCGTGTATCGGTACGCCTTGTCGCCCGACTTCCACCGTCCCGCGCCTTCGGCGATATTGAGAACCGTAGCGGTTGCACATCGCCGCAACTGATCCTTGATGGCTCCGTATCCACGCGGAAACGAAGCGGCGGACCGCTCGACGCCTGCGAAGAGCTGAATCGCCACACGATAAACATCAAGCCGCTGATGCGGCCCCGGGAAGGAGTCCCGGGAAGCAGCGGAGAAGTTTCGGTTGTCGGTCATGGAAGACTCCTTTCGACGGGGAGCGCCTATCGCCCCACGCAAGTGGATAGGGGCGATGGGCGCTCTCCCGACAGGAGCCCCCGACAACCGATCCGCCCGCGAGTCCGACGGCCAAACGACCGAGCTCGTTCGCGTTCACGAACGACGTTCACGTAGCCCTTGCTGGATACGCGGTTGTCGATCACTCGAACGACCCGCGACGGAGTCGCGACCCGACCCCGACCCCGACCCCGACCCCGACCCCGATCCCGACCCCCGACCCCGATCCTGAACTCGTTCACGTTCACGAATGACGTTCGCGTTCACGTAGCGCTTGCTGACTCGAACGATGACGGCACGACCAACGCGGCCTGCGCGGGCGCTCGAATTCTCGTGGGCCTCCAGGCGGGCGGGGGGCCAAAGCCCCCCACCACAAAACGGGGGGGGGAGGAGCCCCCCCCCCCCC
>JAJFFH010000069.1 GCA_021776735.1 Planctomycetota bacterium
GCCATCTCCAGCGAGCCAGATACTCCTCGCAAGCCTCGTCAGTCGCGAATTCACGCTGAAAATCAAGCAGCGTCGTCGGCACTCTCTGAGTCATCCTCGCAGCCTAGCGCGAGGGGCTGACTCAAATGCATAGGCAGGGCCGGGCCTACCGGATGCTCGCAGGAGCACGAACGGACCGTACACTAACGAAGCCAAGCCCAACCCCTGCGGAGGGGTGTCCGAGTGGTTTAAGGAGCCGGTTTTGAAAACCGGTGTGCCGCAAGGTACCGGGGGTTCGAATCCCTCCCCCTCCGCCATTCTCAAAGACGCTTCAAAAGACGCTCTGCACCCGATCCCATGCGCCGGATAAATCGCCCGGTACGCGCGGGAATCCGGCGACTCTCAGGCATCGTCTCTGTGGCGAGGCCTCACAGCGGTCGATACCGACCGCCGGCGCCCGCGATGCTTGCTGGGGCCGCCTCCGCACGCGCCGCTGGCCTCAGCGAACCGCCAAGGTCGGCGATCAACTAGCATGGGAACCGGTACGACCACTGGAGGCAGGTCAACGAGCCATGCTTGACGAGCACTACCGCAATCCGAAACTCACGGCTCTCTACGACCTTGACAGTGGTTGGTCGATCGAGCGTGACTTCTATGTCCGGTTCGCTGGCCCACCCACCAACTCTGTACTCGACATCGCTTGCGGCACCGGTCTGATCGCCAGCCGACTCGCTCAGGAGGGCCATACGGTGTTCGGTGCAGATCCGGCGACAGCCATGCTTGAAGTAGCTCGACGCCGGCCGGAAGGCGACCTCGCCGTTTGGATCGTAGCGACCGCTCAGACCCTCTCTCTCAAGCGACGTTTCGACCGCATCATGATGACGGGCAACGCATTCCAAGTGCTCCTCACCGAGCAAGACCTACAGGCAGCTTTGCTCGTCATGCAGCGCCACCTGGCGCCTTCCGGACGAATTGCATTCGAGACCCGGAATCCAGAAATCGACTGGACGTCTCGCTGGGACTACCAGATCGAGCTCAAGTCCAAGGACGGCCCGGTTCACGAACAGCGAAAGCTAATCGCTATTGACAATGAGCTTCTCCAGTTCGAACTTCTCTACGAGTTCCCCGACGGTCGCCTGAGATCTGAATCCACATTGCGGTTCTGGAAACGGCGGGAGATCGAGCAACACCTTGACTCCGCGAGACTCCACGTCGCAGAGGTCTATGGCGACTGGAACGGCGGCCCCTTTGACTCCCAGAAGTCCGCAGAGATGATTTTCATCATCGAGGGCAGTCAGGCAATGACCTGACCCCCTTGGCTGCTCTCCGCGCGAATCGCGGAGACGGTTCATCGCATCCCGGTTTCGCTCCGCCAACCTGCGCAAGCGGCGAGCCTGCGTGCTAGCATCGATCCTGGTTGGGTGAGCATTCCTCATGCGCACCGTACTTGTACTGGCTTGTGTCTGTTGGGGCTGCGGTGGCGGCGGCGCCGTCACGGTCACGATCGATTTTCTCGCACCTGGTGTGGATGTCCGGCTCTTCGAGGGCGAACTGATCGAGGTCAGGTTCCGCGTCGACTCGAGCCGGTTCGCGCAGGTGACGATTCTTGCGGTTTCGCGAGATCCCGCGTTTGCCCCGGATGTCGTAATCGCCGCGAATCGGCGATTCACCGGCGGCGTGCAATCCGTGACCTGGGACACGACCGGCGTCGCCTCCGAGACCTACACGATAGTGGCCGAGACCCGGGGCGTCTCCATCGCACAGGCGACCGGTCGCATCGACATCCGCCCAAGGCCAGAGGTTTTCCGGCTCGTCGATATCGAGCCGGCTGAGGGCGCTGCGGACGTGTCGCGCACCGAGCCGATCCGCTTTTCTTTCAACTATGCAGTTCTGCCGGAATCGCTGAACCAGATGACGATCGACATTTCCTACCAGGGCACATTTCGCGTGCGGCCGATTGGCACGCTGTCCGTGGAGAGCGGCGAAGTTCTCTTCGACCCGACCGCCGATCCGGACGGCGTGCCGAACCCCGACGG
This sequence comes from Planctomycetota bacterium, assembly GCA_021776735.1. GTDB lineage: Bacteria > Planctomycetota > PLA2 > PLA2 > PLA2 > JAJFFH01. Next base: position 2,016 of record JAJFFH010000069.1, read on the forward strand.
CCTCCCGGCCAACACCGTCATCACGGTGACCGTCCCCCTGTTTGATCAGGGTTTCCCCGCCACCGACGTCGCGCGCAGCATCGCCGGAGACCCGGTTGACTCGGCCGTGACTTCCAACACGATTCAGTTCACGACCGGAGACTGAGGCCCGGCTCGGGCCCCGCGGCGACCGTCCAGATGCGTGCCGGTCAGCGAAAAGGTGAAACCCGTAGGCGGCCTGCGGTACTAGAGACACGTGCTGCAGGAACTTTTGGCCCGCTTCTTCCGGGACGGGGATGCGGCGTCCATGGAGGCGATTGTCGGTCGCACGCGTGGGCGACTGCTCGCCATCGCACGGAAGATCGGCGCGCGTCAGGATGCCGAGGATACGGTTCAAGGCGCCTATCACGCGCTTCTTCGCCACGGAGCGTTCCGCGAGCCGGTGACGGTCGAGGCTTGGCTCACGACCGCGGTCGTGCGCATGGCGTATCGCCGCAAGGCCCTGGCACAGCGCGAACTGCAACTCGCGGAACGCCTGGGGCGCGACCGGGCCGTCGATCCGCACGCGGCGGCCGCGGACCGGGAGACAATCGCCCTGGTCCGGCACGCGGTGGCTCGCCTGCCGGCGAAGTACCGCGACGTGTTGGTGCTGCGGCATCTGGAAGAACTCTCCGTGGCGGAAACAGGGCGGCTGCTCAACTTGCCCGCTGCGACGGTGAAGACGCGCACGCGTCGCGGCCTCGCAATTCTCAAGGCCCGCGTCGCTCCGTGGGCGGCGCGAGCGTTCTTCGCCGGACCATGGCTTCTTGCCGACAGTGTGCGCTCAACAACAGGATTGGGGATCGTCATGAACATCAAGACAGCCGGAACGATGGCCGCGGTTGCTCTCGCGGCAGCCACTGTGGGTGTGGGCGTCGGAATGGGCGCAACCTCCGACACCGCAGCGGAGCGGCGCGAGCCCGTGGCGAGGGAGGCCCCGCGTGTCCCCGCGGCAATCGAAGCCGAGCTCGCAGAGTGGCGCGGGCGTGCGCAGAGAGCCGAGCGAAAGCTGGCCGCGGCGCCGATCCCGAAGTCCGCATCGCCCGCTCCGGAGAACGCCGCCTCCTCCGAGTTCGAGGCCCGGTACGCGGAGCATGGCCGTGATCTCGGCGTGAGCCCTGAGGCGTTGGCTGCCGCCAAGAAGGCGAAAGCGGTCATGGACGAGTTCCGTAGCTCACGCGGCAGTCCAAAGCTCCAAAAGGAACTGAACCGGGCCGTTGCCGCCCTCACGGCCCTGGGGAACGAGGGCTTTCTCGCACTCGTCGCGCACCTTAGAGCGACCGAGTTACCCGAGGGGGACTACATCAACCTCTTGGGAACAACCTGGAGTCTCGGCCTGGAGACGCATCTGGTGCGGTTGACGCGAGATCCGCAGGCAACGATCGAGCAGCGTCGCCACGCGCTACTCGGCCTCTCTGTGACCGACACGCCCGATGTACGCGCGCACCTCCTCGGCGAACTGGAGCGGGTCACCGACGCCAAGCTCATCCAGGGTTCCGCCCAAGCGCTCGGCTGGCTCCACGAGGATCGCGCCGTCCCGCAGCTTGAACTCCTGCTCTACCGGCGTGGCAAGGAAAAGGAACAAGGGGGCCTCCTGAATGCGCTTGGCTCACTGGGCTCCAAGGAGTCCCGGCGCGTGCTCACCGAGTACCTGGAGAAGGAGCACTCGGGGTACTACCTCAACTGGGGCGTTCGCGCGTTGAGTTGGTCCGACATGGACGCGGGACGCGCGGCCGCGGTAAAGATCCTGGCCGGTCCGCAAGCCAAGAAACTCAAGGCGCACGAACGACGCGTGCTGGAGGGCATAGCCAAGCGCTAGCACGCCATCCCGCCCGCAAGTCAAGAATGTCCGCGGGCCCTACTCCGGCAACCGCGCGAGGTGCAGCCGTCCGCCCGCTTCGAACACCAGGCGTCCGCTGCCGGCCTTGATGTAGTTCACGATCGTGCGCCAGCCGGGTTTGGTCTTGCGGATGTGAAAAAGCGCGCTCGTTCCGTTCTTGCGCGAGCGGCGCAGGCGGCCCGTCTTGGTCCATTCCCAGCGGGCGCCCGTGGCGTCGATGGCGATGCTTGTGGTTGCGGCGTCCGGCTTCTTCGGCTTGTCGGTCGTCCAGGTCTTGCCGTCCCAGCAATCGCGTTTTCCGCCGCGGTAGAGCCAGATACGGCCGTCCTCGGTCACCGTCAGGCCCCACGCCCAGTGGATCGAATCCCAGTGGATTGGCGCGTCTCGGAACTCCTCGCGGATCACCGCGGCGTGTTTTTCGATCATCGAACGCGACCCGCCGCTCACGCCCATCCGACCGGCCAGCAGGAACAGCACCCCTTCCCCGATCATGCCGGCCACCGAAACGCCGCGGCCGGGAAACAAGCGCACGGTGCCCCGCTGGCTCAGCCCAAGAACGTGCAGGAAACGGTCGCCATCGAACCGCTCCACGCCCCCGGACCCCCTCACCACGAACAGAGACCCGCCGCCCGACACACACCACGCCCGCGCGGGATACGAATCGGTCCGCAGGAACACGCGCTCGTCCGGTGCGCCCGGCCGCCAAATCGCCAGCGGCGCGCTGCGGTGCCAGCCGGCGCGCGACCGCACGACAACGTAGCCGGACGCGTGCGCCGCGACCGGAAACGCGTACGCCGGGTCATTCAAACGCGCGCGGACACGACCGGTCGTCGGGTCCACGATCGTCATCTGCCCGCGCGATTCGACTGCGGGCAGCACGAACCGCCGCGCGTCCATACGCACCGGCGCCATGTCGCGGAAGCGCCACGGACGTCCAAAGCCGCGACCGCGCGGCACGCGCCAGGTGCCGTCGAACAACAGCAGTCCCGGACCCGCGAAATCGGGCCCGACGATGCGGTTGCTCCAAAACACAAGACGCCCGCGGTCGGTCCACTGCAACTCGGGATCACGCGCGCGGTACCGACCGAACGTCACGACGCGCGTCGTCTTCGCCCGCGCACGCAACGTCCGTCGAATCCCGAGCAGCCAGCGCCTCGTCTCCGGCGACCGCTCGGTCTCGAGCGCGGTCTCGACCATCCCGAGCGCACCGGCCCCGTGCGCAACAATGGCCCGCGCACCGCGCGCACCGTCCCGGCGCAACGCCGCAAGCAGCAAACCCCAGTCGGGAATCTTGCGCTCGACACCGTACGCAAGCCACTCGATCCGCTGCTTCGCCACAAGCCAAACGCCCTCCGGACGCGGCACGACCGCACGCACCGTGGCCAGGTTGAACGGAGCGACGACCGCAATGCTCCGCCAAGTCCCATCGCGCCATCGGAGGAGTTGGTGCGCACCCGGCCGGTAGGCCACAACACCCTTGCCATCGAGCTCTGAAACCAAGAGGGCCAAAGCGTACGGACGGCGATGCCATTGGACGCCGTCGTATATGTGCAGGGCCTTCTCGCCCGCAAAAAACGCGCGCCCGGCGGCGGCGGCGGCCGACCTGACCGGCTCCGGCACGCTGGCCCACTTCTCGCCGTCGTAGCCCCGGACGCTCGCCTCGCCACGAAACCAGACCCACTTGCCCGGACCAAACAGCATGACCTTGGCCCCGATGCGCGGAACCGGACGCGGGAATTGGTCGGCGATCCGCTCGCGGTTTGTCGCGTCGGGCGTCTGGAGCCAAAGCCGCCCGTCCGGGCCGAACCGGGCGTTCTGGGTCCCTTCCGGCAAGTCCTGCCAGGCCACGTTTCGCAGCCGGAACGAGGCATTGTCGCCGGCCCACGCAGACGACACGGCTGCGCCGAGAATCCACGACACCATGAAGAGCCGGCGCATGCACACCATTGTGAACCCTTGGACGCCCCAAGACATCGCCGTCCTTCGGCCAACATCGTCAGATGTTGGGCCAATAGCACTAGTCTTATGCCCGCTCCCATGATGCACGCCCTGACTCTGGAACAGTTCGACGACGACGACGCCGCGTTCAACCGATGGGTCGATGCGACGCCCGGGATCGATCCGTTCTGCTCCGGGACGGACTGGGTCTTGCCGGTGCGCGCGACGTGGGGCGAGGAGCTCGAGCCGTGGCTGCGTGCGGGGGACGCGGCCCGCGGCGCGTTCCTGTTGTATGACGACACGCTGTTCGGGTTCGATTTGATGTGGGGGTTCGCGTGCCCGCTCGTCGGGGACGACCCGGCCGAATTCGTGGCGCCGTGCCTCGAGGCGGCGGGGACCGTGCTCGTGCCCGGGGTCGTGTTCGGATCGCCGTGGTGGCACCGGCTCGTCGATGCGTTTGCGCCGCACGCGCGACTTGCGCAGGGGCAGACAACGCGGCGTTGGATCGCGACGCTCGACGGCGGCGTGGACGGGTTTCTGGCCCGGCGGACGGCGAAGTTTCGAGAAAACCTGCGGCGGGCACAGCGACGTGCTGCCGACGAGGGCGTGATTTTCGTGGACGCAGACGGCGGTGGTAACGACGGTGGCCGCGCGGACGCGGACGTGGAGGCGCTGTTCGCGCGGGTCGCCGCGGTCGAACGCCGAAGCTGGAAGGGTGAAGCCGATACCGGTCTCTCAAGCCGCGAGTTGATGCGGTTCTACGAGGACATGGCGCGCCGGCTCGTGGCGCGCGGTGCGCTGCGCATGACGTTCGCGCAACAAGACGGCGTGGATGTCGGCTACCTGTTCGGCGGCGTGCGCGGCCCTTTGTTTCGCGGCCTGCAAAAGAGCTACGACGCGGCGTGCGCGCACCTGTCACTCGGCCACCTCATGCAACTCCACCGCATGCACAAGCTGGCCGCCGACGATCCCGAAGTCACCCGTTACGACCTCGGCATGGACATGGACTACAAGCGCCAATGGGGCGAGGAGGTCTTCGAAACCGTCACCCTGGCGGCGATTCGGTCGTGATGCTATTGGAGATTCCGCGGCCCGGGCTGGCCTAGGGTTCGGTTTCGTCCGTGAACTCCCGCAGGGCCTGTCGGATCTCCTGCTTCTCGGCTGAGGTCGCATCGTTCTTGTCGGCGAGAGAGCGCAAGGCCATGCGATAGGCGACCGCGAACGATGCCTCGGACGCGGCCTCCACATCGGGCGCGACACCGCGCCCTTCCCAGTTGGTCTTTGTCTTGGGGTTCACCGGGCGCTGCGTGGGAATGTTGATGAAGTAGTGCGCGTCGACCTGAAACTGCTCCCTGACGTGGGCCGCTCCCGCCGTGTTTTGTCCGACCAGCGTGGCTCTGCCCAGCGCCTGCAGGTTGTAGGCGAAGTCCTCTGCCGCCGAGAACGTCCTCTCGTTGATGAGCACATAGGCTTCCTTGTCGAGATAGCGATCACATTCCAGATGGGGCAGGGTCCACCATTGGCGCGCCGAGCCGGCGCTCCGGCTCTCGATCGTGTTCAGGTGTACGGGCTCGACATCGAAGAAGAACGAACAAGCCAGGGCGACGGCGGCGGGATCCCCGCCCGTGTTGTTGCGCAGGTCAACGAGGACGGCGTCCGTGTTCGAGAGCATGGCCATCGCGGCAACAAAGGTGGGGCCACTGCCATCGATCAGGTCGTAGAACTCGCCGATCTTCCAATACCCCACGTTCCCCGCGAGCCTCTTCACTGCGCTGCAGCCGTAGTTGTTGAAGCGGGCGATCCTGCGGAACTCCGCAATCTCCTCGGGCGTTTCCTCGGTCGCTGTCGCTCTCGCTAGTTGCGGTTCCTCCTTGTAGACAACCTTGAAGTGCAGATCGTCCGCGCATTCTCTCAAGTCCGCCGTCATGGACTCTGCGAACGCCTGATGCCCAAAAGACGCATAGGCTCCTGCCGCATGTTTCTCCTCGATGCGTTCGCGAATGACGGCAGTCCTCTCCGAAATGACGTAGTGCGCATCGACGCGGTCCAAAAAACAGGCGACGAGCTCCGAGGTACGCATGGTTTTCTCCTGGGCCAAGGCCCCGCTCGGGAAACGCGAGGCAGCCGGCGTCGGTACACCCCTGTTTGAACCGGACGTTCGTTGCCAGGATCGGTCGCCGCGGTGGGATTCTTCGTTCCCTTCGCCAAAGAAACCGGTCGCGCGAAGACCGATGCCGCCACCTACTTCACGAACCTGAACGATACGACGGCTTCGGCTTGCCGCGAGTGACAGCAGCCGCGCCGGCGCGGCTCCAGCTACGCGAAACGCTCGTGCAGGACGACCTCACCCAGCGGCAGGCGGCTGGTCGGGAAGGGCGCTATCGGGCCCTGCTTGCCCAGGACGACCAGCATCACGATCATGTGATGGTCGGGGAGGTTGACGACTTCGGCGACCTTGTTTGGATCGAAGCCGATCATCGGGCAGCTTGCCAGGCCTTCTTGTTGGGCGATCAGCATCAGGGTCATGGCCGCGAGTGAGGCGCTGCGGATGGCTTCGTCGCGCTGGAACTGCTCGTTTTGGGCGTAGTACCCCGTGATCATCGGCACCAGACTCAGTAGCGTTTCGGCGGGGGCGTGGCCGTTGCAGCGCGCCGCGTCCTCGTGCGCGGTCAGTTTGGCGCACACCGCCACGACCCCGCTGTTTTCGCCGACGTGCGGCTGTCCAAACGACGCCTCCTGCAGGCGGCTTTTTCCCTCCGCGCTGCGCACGACGACGAAACGCCAGTGCTGCAGGTTGAACGACGACGGCGAGAGCGTCACCGCCTCGAAGATGCGTTTCAGATCGTCGTCGGTCAGCTCGTGCGCCGGGTCGTAACTCTTGAGCGAACGGCGCGAACGGACGGCCTCGTCGAGTTCCATCGAATCACGGTATCAGCACGCGCCAGACCGTCCGCGCGACGGCCACGTACGCGTTGCTCCACGGCTCCTCGCGCAAAAAACGCACGGGCAAGGACGGGTCGCCGATGAACGGACGCAACACCCACGCCGCCTGCACCGCCACGAATCCGTACAACATCGTCCACGCGCGCCGCGCGCCCGCGTGCGCAAGCCGCCGCCGCAACACGACGTGCGCCACCACGGTCGCCACCAAAAAACAAACGCCGTTGCCGAGCAACGCCTGGGGATACGCACCAATGGACCCGTAGAACACGAGCAGCAACGGCGCGAACGCCGCAAGCGTGACCGCCAGCGCCGCCTGGCTCGCCCCCACCGCAAGCAACGCGTCGCGAAAGGACAACCGCCACGCCGCACACATCGCGTAGAGCGCAGGCAGGCACACGAGCGCCGAGGCCAGCAACAGGAGCGGCAACTTCAACGCCGACACGAGCATTTGCAACGGACGGCCGGAGTAGGCCCCCATGGCCGCGCCATAGAAAAAGAGCCAACGGACGGCGATGTTTTGGACGGTGCGGGCGGGGACCCGCGCGCGCCCGCGCAACAACGCGTCGGTGGCGCTCACGAAAACAGGAGCCGCAGGGCGCGCGCGACGCCGTGAAAGAAACTCGACGAGCGCGGACGAAACAGGGTGAACTCGAGATCGGGCGACCCGATGAACGGTCGCAGGATCCACGCCATCTGCACGCCGACGAGCCCGTAGACCAGGATCCACGTACGAAACGTGCGCAGCTCCCGTTCCCGGCGTTCCTCTTCGAGAAGAACCCGCGACTTCGAAACATCGCCGTCCGTTTGCTGTATCTCAAAGACGCTCCGCAAGGCACGGTGCAAAAACGTCAGCCCTGCGACGCCGCCCATGCCGAAGATGGCGACGTTCAGCAGCACCATGAACGGGTAGCTGGTCGTGCTCAGTGTGAAAAAGCCGGTGACGGGGCCGAGGCTGGCGACGACCGCCAAGTTGACGGTAATGGCGCCGAGGAGGAGTTTCAGGGTCTCGACCGGGCGCAGGCGGCAGTCGAGGAGTGCCGAGAAAACGTAGAGCGATGGGTACGTGATCGCGAGCGTGAGCAGGAAGAGCAGGGGCACCTTGACCATGGCCGCCGGGATGGCAAGCCACGCGTTGCCGGGAGCGCTGGTCGAGGCGTAGAGGCCCATGAAGAGGCCGTATGTGGCGCCCAGGGCGAGCGCGCCGAGCAGGAGGGTGCGGACCGGGACGGCGATGTTGCCGGCGGCGAGGTCTTTGGGGGCCGTGAAGCGGCCGCGCAACAGGCCATCGACGTCGCGGACGATGCTACGCAGCGTGGCCATGGCTGCCTCCGATCTCGCGCAGGCGCTGTTCGACGCGGTCGATCGTCGCGTCCGGAGTCGACGTGCCCGCGGTCAGGCCGACGGTGCCTACATGGGCGAACCACGCCGGGTCGAGTTCGGTTTCGTCGACGACGTGCCACGCTTGCACCGCACGCTCCTTGCAACGGGCGGCGAGGCGGCGGGTGTTGTTGGAGTTGCGACCGCCCACGACAACGACGGCATCGACGACGTCGAGCAGGCGTTCGAGTGCGGCCTGGCGCTCCTTGGTCGGGGCGCAGACCGTATCCTTGGCGCGGACGTCCGCGTGCGGATTCTGGCGCACTACCTCCGCCACGATGCGGCGGACGTCGCGCTCGACCGCGGTGCTCTGGCTGACGATGCCGATGCGTTTGTGAGGCCAACACTGGACGTCGTCGGTGCGCTCGATGACATCGTAGCCGTCGAGGTCGCCGACGATGCCGCGCACCTCGACGTGGCCGCGCCGGCCGACGACGAGAACGTGCCGGCCCTCTTCGGCAAATGCGCGCGCGGCGTCGTGCACCCGCTGCACAAGCGGACAGGTGGTGTCGATCAGGGTCTTGCTTGCGGCTTCCAGACGTTTGCGCTCGCGGTCGCTAACGCCGTGCGCCGTGATCATCACGCTGTTGCTCGCAGGGACACCACGCACGTGCTCCGCGGCCATCGCAAATCCGCGGGAGCGCAGTCCGTCCAGCACGACCGCGTTGTGCACGAGTTCGCCGAAGATCGTGACCTCGCCGGGCTTGCTCGTTGCCGCCGCGACGTCCAACGCGTCCCGCACGCCGAAGCACATGCCCATCGCGATCGCTCGAATCACCGTGAAGCTTTGCATTACAAAGTCTGACTCCAAAAAAAAGGACCGTTTCAAGCGGGCGAGAGACCGTCGGCCTTGCCCCGCCCCGGTCGGGCCCGTCCGGGCGCTGCCCCCGCAGCCCCCTTCATGGCGTCCGAAACCACCCGTTCCAACTCCGCCACGTACGCCAGGAACCGTTCGCGCCCGTCGTCGCTCAACTTTACGAGTGTCTGCGGGCGCGCTTCCCCGTCCCTCTTCCAGACCTCGATCAACCCGGCCTCGCGCAACACCGTCAGGTGCCGGCTCAGGTTACCGTCGGTCAACTCGCACGCTTCGCGCAACTCGCCGAACAGCAGTCCGTCGCCGTGCGAGGTCAGCGACGCGAGAATGCCGAGCCGCGCCTTTTCATGCATGACGCGCTCGAGGCCGTGGTACGCGAACCGGCCGCCCTCACCCATCGTCGCGCTCCAGCGCCCGGTACAGGACCACGGCGGTGCCCAACTGCCCGACGCCGAAGGGGATACCCATCGCCCAAGGCGAGAAACCGGGCAGAAGGCCGCAAAACAGGGTTCCGCTCAAAACGTACGCCGCCGCAATCCAGGCCACGGCGGACGGCAGGCAGCGCCGCGACGCAAACAGTCCCAGCCCGAAAAACACCTGCCACAAACCCGGCAGGAGCTGCGGTGCGATTCCTACAACGGCGAACGAAACCAGGGCACCCGCGAGAAAGCTCGGCAGGAGTTCTTCGAGAGCGGCCACCGTGCGACGCGTACGTTGACGCGGATCGGCGCGCCGGCAATAGAACACGAGCCAGATACCCAGAATGACACAGCCAAGGACGGCGATGCCTCCCCAATACGCGGCGAACCCGTGCGGATGGGCAACGCCCCCGCCGGATCCGAGGACCGCGTCTTGCCCGAGCGCTCCCGCCAACGCCAACACCGCCGACGCGGCCACGGGAGCCGCCCGATAGCCCCGATAGAGCTGAGACCGCTCCATCCGGTCCCGGATCTCATGAATCTGAGAGAGTGCGTCGCGCAATTCCATGCTTTGCGATGCAAAGGTAACCCGAGGTCGGTCCCGCGTCAACCCCTCTCGCCTGATGTATGGATCTCGGATTGTGACACCCCAGCGACGCCTGTTCGCCCATCGGAGATAGACTGCCCAGTCCCGCTGACACTCGTATGATGCCGAACCAGACAAGGTCATCAATTTCGGCAGTCCGCGATTGGTGGATGGCATGCAGCGAGTCTCTCTGTGTCCTCTGTGGCTCAAAAACCAGTTCCGGGACGCGGCTGCCCAACAAGCCGATACAGCCGATGGTCCTTCGGGCCGCCGCTGATCGGCAAGGCGTTGGCCCACGGGGCAGAAGGTTGGGAGGCAAGTCCCCGTGGCATTCGGCCCTGAAGCACAAACGCGAGCCTGTCTTGCGGTGCTCCGAGGAAACCTGCGACGAGAAGCTGCTCGTTGGGATGCTGAAGGACTACGACAAAAGATGGTCGCCGACGCTGAGCCTCGGGGGAACCTATGCGGCAGCCCTCGGCGACGGCGGAAGCTGACAAGCCATTCAGTTGAGGACGCTTCGCTCGGCCCAACTGGACGCAGCTGCCGACGGCGCTTCGCGCCGCGGCCGAACGGGCCCTCGCGGCGTCGGCGAGGGCCGGCGGTAGAGGATGGCCCCGCTCTCGTCCTGAGCGCTGTTGCGCGGCGGAACGTTCGCCGTAAACTGCAGACTGTTCAGAAAAGTCCAGGAGGCAAGAACATGCGTACGTTCAACGTAGTCGTCGAGCGCGATCCCGACACCGGGCTCCTCGTCGGTTCGGTTCCAGGCTGGCCTGGCGCCCACAGCCAGGGCTCCACGTTCGACGAACTCGAGAAGAACCTCCGCGAAGTCGTCAAGATGCTTCTCGAAGATGGCGATCCGAAGCTCGAGTCGGAGTTCGTTGGCCTTCAGACCATCCAGATCGGGTAAGGACCGGTGGGTTCCCTACCGGTCCTAAAGCCCCGCGAGGTGGCTGCGCTGTTGGTCCGCCTCGGTTTTGAGGAGGTCCGTCAGCGTGGGTCGCATCGTCAGTACCGACACTCTGATGGACGAGGCACGACGGTTCCCTTCCACTCGGGTCGTGACATCTCACCGACCTTGCTGCGCAAGATCGCCCGGGACATCGGGGTTACCGCTAAGGACCTACTACAACGTGACTGAGGACGGGCCAACAAGCCGATGGCGCGGGCTGCTTCCGGCCGTGCTGATCGGCCAGGCGTTGGCCTACCTTGTTCGCGGTCGGGCGGCTTCTGGCCGCATCCTGTCGGCAGGTTCAAGGCCACGTTCTTCACGGCGCGGGTTTGGACCGAGGGCGGCGGCCTTCGGCCCACGCACAGGACCACCAGCCCCTCCGGACCTCACCGGATGTCGTCCAGGGCGACCTTGGCGGCCCCCACCAGGCCTGCGTCGTTGCCGAGGGCGGCGGGGACCACGATTAGGTCTTCGAGTGCCAGGTGGAACGCACGCGCCTTCAGTTCGCGCTGGAGCGCAGGTTCCAGCAGATCGAACGCGCCGGCGCCCGCGCCGCCGCCGAGGCAGATGGCGTCCGGATTGAGCACGTTGACCAGGCCCGCGAGGGCGATGCCCAGGGCTCGGCCGGCGAATTCGAAAGCATCCTGGGCCAAGACATCGCCGTCCCTGGCTTTTCTTGCGGCGGTTTTTGCGTCGGGGGTGCCTGCTGCCGTTGCGATTGCCGTGGCGCTGGCCAGATCTTCCAGCAGACAGTCGCCCACCGGGACGTGGCCGATCTCGCCCGCGCAGCCGTTGGCGCCCGCCCAGAGGCGGCCGTTCATGAACACCCCGCCGCCGACGCCCGTGCCCAGGGTCACCATGAGCGCGGACTCCTTGCCGCGCAGCGCGCCGCACCACGCTTCGCCGATGGTCGCGGCGCTGGCGTCGTTGATCACGAGGCAGTCCAGCGTTTCGCCGGGGCAGATGCCCTCCCACCGCTTGAGATTCGGCGACTGCGTGATCTCGCCGTCGGCCAGGCGGATGCCGCCCGCGATCGCCAGCATCTCGCCGTCCGCCGGGCCGAGTTCATCCCAGAGCATTCGAATCAGCGCCAAGCCGGCGACGGGATCCTGCGGCGTCGGCGCGGTCCGGCGGTCGAGAATGGTTCCGCGCTCATCAACCAGCGCGACGCGAGTCGAGGTCCCACCCACGTCGGCCGCGTGCACGCGGGCCGTCGTCACGCGTCGGCTCCAGGGCCGGTTTCGGGCTCGGCTTCAGGGGCGGGGTCGGGCGCGGACTCGCCCATCAGACCGCGGTACAAGGCGAGGTATTGCTCGGCGCTGCGGGTCCAGGAGAAATCCAGCTTCATGCCGTTGCCCTGCACGCGCTTGAACAGCTTCGGTTTTTCGTACAGGTCCAGGGCGTAGTCAACTGCGCCTTGGAAACTGTCGCTCGTGGCCCAGTGGGCGCGTACGCCGGTGCCGGTCTTCCACTCTTCCTCAAATGCCTGCACCGTGTCCTTGAGGCCACCGACGCTCGTAACCACGGGCACGGCACCGTAGCGCATCGCGTACAGCTGCGACAGGCCGCACGGCTCAAAGCGCGACGGCATCATGAAGATGTCCGAGCCGGCGTAGACCCGGTGCGACAGCGCCTCGTTGTAGCCCTCAAAGAGCGCCACACGTTCCGGCCAGCGCCCGCGCGCGCCGCGAAACAGGTCGAGGATCTCCGCGTCGCCGCTGCCGAGCAGCACGATCGACGCCTCGCGTCGCAACAGGTGCGGCAAGATCGCGCCGACTAGGTCGAGTCCCTTTTGATGCGTGACGCGCGACACCATACCGATCAGCGGCACGCCGGGCCGGTACTCGATGCCCCCTTCTTCGCACAGCGCGCGCTTGCACGCCTCCTTGCCCTCGCGCTCGGCCACGGAATAGTGCGCCGGCAACGCGGGATCACGTCCCGGATTCCAATAGTCCTCGTCGATACCGTTCAGGATGCCGCAGAGATCGTCGCGTCGGTGCTGAAGCACCCCTTCGAGCCCATGCCCGAAGTCCGGCGACAAGATCTCTTCCGCGTAGCTCGGGCTGACGGTCGTGATCTTGTCGGCATACGAGAGCCCGGCCTTCATCAGCGACAGGTCGCCATGAAACTCGAACGCGCTGTGCCCGAAGAACCGATCCTCGGACAGCCCGGTAATCCAGAACTCGTCGGCGCCGTACCGCCCCTGATACGCCAGGTTGTGAATCGTGAAGACGGAAGGCGGGCCGCCGTCGTCTTTCAAAAACACCGGCAAGAGCCCGGTGTGGTTGTCGTGGCAATGAACGACATCCGCCGGCACATGGCCGTCGCGCACCGCAATCCGCGCCGCCTGCTGCAACACGAGACACCGGTACAAGCTGTCGGAAAACCCCTCCCCCGAATGTGGATCGTCGTACACCCCGGGCCGATCAAACGCCGCCGGCTGATCCACGAGCACGTCGTCCCCGGCCTCGAGCAAACGCACGCGGTGCGGCGAGTCGCCCACCCACACGTCGAACGCAGCGATCTCGGCGTCAATACGGCCGTCGTGCAGCTGTGGGTAATGAGGGGTCATCACCCGACACGACGCCCCCAACTCACGCAACGCGGCCGGCAGAGAGCCGACGACATCCGCCATCCCCCCCACCTTGGAAAAGGGGAGACACTCCATGGAGACGTGAACGATCCGGGGCGAGGCCATCGCGCCGTTTCTACCATCGTGTGGCCCAAAACCGAGGGGAGCAAACGGACGGCGATGTCTTTGGGGGATAACGGGAGGGTGGTCGTTCCGAAGTACTACTCGTGGGCGACCGTCACGGCGGACTGCGCCCACTCGATCAGCTTGTCATCGTCGGCGAGAACCGATTTTGAAACGCGGAAGTACGGCATCTTCCCGTGCTGGGCTGCACGAGCTCGACGGAATCGGGCCCGATTCGACTCACCGACCTTGAGGAAGAGCCGCGCGTCCGACGTGATCAGGCCGAACATCTTTCCGGCTTGGAACAGTCCGTAGCCGCCGAACATCTTCTTCGAGGAGACCGCGCCCAGACGCTCAAGTCGCGGCAGCAGATCCTCGCAAAACTGCGCGCCCTCTGCGGTTTGTCTATCGCCTTTTTTGCCCATTGGAGGCTCCCCGGACCGAGAGTTTCTTGTTGAATGGTCACAGATATTATGGGCGGCGCCGCGTCGTTGGCAAGCACGTCCAGCGTGCACGATCCGGGGCGTATCGCCGTCCGTTTGCTTCCGTCGGCTCCGTCCTTTTTGGACGCCCGTCCGGCAGGCGGCGGGCCGCGCTTATACTTGAGTCGTGAAACCCTGCATCCCGTTTCTTCTCGTGATCGGTCTGATTTTGGCGACGGGTGTCGCTTCGGCTCAGGAACAGGCCGCCGCGGGCACGATCAAGTGCACGTGCAACGACGACCGGCCGTCGTACAGCTCGCTGAACTGCCCGACCAAGGCGCCCGCCGATCCGTCTCCGTGCGAGCGGATCAACCGCGGTCTCGGCTGCAAGACCTACAAGCTGCCCAAGGGTCTCGGCGATGGCTTTCGAGCGGGCACCATGGAGTCGTTTCTGTTGCGGCATGCGCTGGGCTGGGAGATCCAGTGCGCGATTTGCGCGTCGACCGGGATGTCGAAGAAGCAGTACCGCGACGGGCACAAGGAGGCGCTCGATCTCGAGAAGGACATGCGCAAGATCGGAGGCAAGCGGATTCATGTCGCGATGTCACCGAACTTCGTCATGATCAGCGACATCCGGGGGCTCAAGATCGCGACGCGCGGGGGCGGGGCGCGGCTGGCCAGTCGCCACGAGCTCCTGCATCTTTACCTGCAGCGCGCGGAGATGGCGCGGCGCGATTTCATCAAGGTGTTCGGCGAGCCCGTGAACCAGCGGTCCGCCATGGTGATCGTGAAGCGCGACACCACGCGCGCCGTCATCTCCAAGGCTTTCTTCGGCAGCGTGGTCAACGTCCTGCGCGGCGGCGGCTCCAAGACCACCGCCGGCGGCTACGCGGGCAACGGCTTCACGCTGGCCGGCACGCGCGACGACGACCTGCACTTTCGCTCGCGGCACATGATCGGCCACCTTCTCATTTCGTGCTACCAGGCGGTCCAGCCACACCGCAAGTACTGTCCGCACTGGATGGACGCGGGGTGCGCGCACTGGCTCTGCAAGCTTCATCCGCGCGCCCGCGACTTCGCCACGTTTTGCCAGCACGAAGGAGCGGTGACAACAAGTGGAGGGGGGCGCGGGGGCGGTGGTCGCGGTCGTGGCGGCGGAGGAGGCGGGGGCGGCGGTGGTCCGACCGTCTCCGGTTCCGGCTCCAAGTGGGACAAGAAAGCAGCCAAGATCGCCCGGCGCGGACCGCGGCGTGATCCCGTGGAGGCAATGTTTCAGGCCCAGACCGCCAAGCAGATGGACTTCGACATGCACGTGCGTTCGTGGTCCTGGTTCGACGTGTTCGCGGCGGAGGAGTCCAAGCAGTTCGTCGATTTCATCCAGCGCCTGCGGGGCGCCGAGGAGCCGCGGATCGCGGCCAAGGCCGCCTGGGGCCAGCCGCCGGAGATCGTGGACGACCGCTGGCGCGAGCGCGTCACCGGCAAGCGCCGCGACGTCGCCGCGACCAAGAAGGATGAAAAGAACAAGGAGCTGGAGGCGGCCAGCGATCGCGAGCTCAAGGACATCGCCCTGGAGACGGACATCCATCTTCTGGCGAGCCGCATTCGCGGCCTCGAGTTCGCACGCAACGTCGCGACAGCGCGCCTGCTGCTCAGCCTCGCCGACTCGCGCGACTCGCACCGCGTGCGCGAGGTCATCGCGCTGATCCTCGAGCGCACGGACAACCCCGAAGTGCTCAAGTACCTGCGCGGCAAGGGCTACAAGCGCGCCGGCAAGATCGGGCGCGCCACGCTCTGCCGTGTGTTCGGCGTCCGCAAGTACGCGGAAGCGCGAGCGGTCCTGCGCAAGGCCCTGTCCGACGGTTTTTGGCTGGTCAAGGCCAACGCCGCACGCGCCCTCGCGCAGATCGGCGACAAGGAATCCATGCCCGCGCTGGCGAAGATGGCCGCCGGCTCCGCCTCCGGGAAACTGCGCTGCGCCGCGATGGACGCGCTGGCCCTGTTCGGCAAGGACGCCGAGTCCACGATCACCGAATGGGAACGCAACCTGATGCACCCGACGTGGCAGGTCAAGGTCGCCACGTGCGACGCGTTTCGAACCATCGGCTCGACGAACGCGCTGGACATGCTGATCGGCCGGCTCGATTCGGAAGGCGGCAGGGTCCACGACGAGATCCGCATCTCGATCACCGACCTGACCGGCATGGATCGCGAATGGACCGGGCAGCAGTGGATCAAGTGGTGGAATCACACCAAGAAGTTCAAGGACCTCGAGAAGCGCATGAAGGAGGTCCTGGACGCCGAAAAGAAGCGCCGCGAGCAGCAGAAGAAGGCCATGGCGCGCAACGGCAACCGCACGGTCGCGGGCCCGGGCAAGAAGAAGAAGCCGACGTACTACGGCATCAAGGTCTACGCCCGCGCGGTCGGCTACGTGCTCGACACCTCGGCGTCGATGCGCAACGGCTTTCGCGTATCGGCCGGCTGGGAACAGCGCCTCGGCCGCAAGTTCAAGGCGCGCACGCGTATCGGGGTCTGCAAGGAAGAGCTGGCCGCCTCGATCAAGGGGCTGGATCCGCGCACGCGGCTCAACCTCTACCTGTTCAACACCAAGGCGAAGAAGTGGAAGCCCGTTCCCGTCGCCGCGGGCGCGATGGGCGCGAACGCGATCAGCAAGGTCAACAGCATCCAGTGCGAGCGCGAGACAAACTACTTCGACGCGTTGCGGCTGGTGCTCGGCATGGAGGGCGAGGGCGGCGGCTGGAGGCCGAACTTCGCCGACACCCCCGACACGCTCCTGTTCCTGACCGACGGCACGCCCACGGACGGCGAGATCACGAAAGCCGACGAGCTGCTCGCCTGGTTCACCGAACGCAACCGCTTCGCCCGCCTGCGCGTCAACGTGGTCGCGATGGGCAACACGGGCGTGGACACGGAATTCCTCCGCAAGTTCGCCGAACAAAGCGGCGGGAAGTTCGTCCACTTGACCGGCGACTATTGAGGTCGGGACGCGCCGCCCGTCAATCGCTGCGCGATTGACGGGGTAAGCATGAGGGGGCCCGGGGGACGGGCTGGATGGACAGCCCGAGGCTCCGGCTGTACCGGTCTGAGACTGCATCGCCGTCCGTACGCTTCCGCAAACCCTTGTCAGCACTTGACTTAGGGGGGCTCTTCGGGGCTTCAGCAGGATCCGTGTTCCGCCGATAGATAGGCGGAGTTTCGTCGCGACGGGCGCGGCGTTTTATTGCGGAATCAAGCCAAATGGTGCAGCTCAACTTCGCCCGGCGCGAAGTCCAGTGCAAGGTCGTCTATTACGGCCCCGGTCGTTCGGGGAAGACGGCCAATCTGCGCTGGATCCACCAGAGGTCTCCCGAAAACGTCCACGGCCAGCTCACCACCATCGCGACCGACACCAACCGCACGTTGTTTTTCGATTTCCTGCCGCTCGACCTCGGCGATGTCGCGGGTCTGCGCACCAAGATTCACCTCTACGCGATTCCCTACATCGAGGCACAAAACACGATGCGCATGCTCGTGCTCGAAGGTGTGGACGGGATCATCTTTGTCGCCGACAGCTCCGTGCACCAGCTCTCGAAGAACGCGGAGGCGTACGAAAACCTGCGCGACAACCTGGCGAAACTCGGGCGCGACCTCGCCGACGTGCCGCTCGTGTGGCAGTGGAACAAGTCGGACCTTCCCGACGCGATGTCGGCCGAGGAGCTCAACAAGGCGCTCAACCCCGAGGGGCATCCGGCGTTCTCCTCGGTCGCAGAGGCCGGGACCGGCGTGTTCAGCGTGCTCAAGGCCATGACGCAGGCAGTGCTTGTCGATGTGGCCAAGGTCATGGGCGGCGCCGCCGCGCCCGCACCGGCGGCGCCCACTCCGAGAGCGCCCGCACCGGCGACGGAACTCCCCGCCGCGCCGCCTCCGACGCCCGCCGCGCCGACCGTGGTTCCTCTGCACGTTCCCAGCGCGGCGGCCGCCAGCCCGACGCCCCCGCCCCCCCCGATTCCCAAGCCCGTCTCGGCACCTGCACCCGCACCCGCACCCGCACCCGCACCCGCACCCGCACCCGAGCCCGCACCCGCACCCGCACCGGCACGTGCACCCGCACCCGAGCCCGTGCCCGCAGCGGACACGGATTGGCTCGCGCCGGAACCGGAACCCGAAACGCCCGTCGCCGCGCCGTGGGAGACACCCATGGGCGAGGATGGGCAGCCCTTGATCGAGGTGACGCCGGCGGCAAAACCCGAGCCCCTGTCGCCGGCTGCCGCGAGCCTCGCCGCGGCGGCAGCGGCCGAATCGCCCGACTTCGCGCCGCCCGCTTTTATCCAGCAGGCGGCTTCGGAGTTGTCCTCTGAGGACGCCGCACCCGCCGATTCCGGCATGGAAGCCGCGTTCGAGCCCGTGCCCGAGCTTGAGCCGGCTTCTGCGGAGTTTCCGGAGCCGGGCAACTGGGAAGACTTCGAGGCCCGGCCGAAGTCGCCGCGCGCGACCACGCCGCTGCCCGAGATCCCGGCGGGCCCGGGCGTATCGTCGTTCCAGGACGAGTTTCCGCCCCCGCCCCCCCATTCCGCTGCCCCTTCGCATCCCGCCGGTGGGTCCAACTACTCCGGTGACGACAACGTGTTTCGCCCGATGCCGACCGGCCCTTCCGCGCCGGACGGTGCCGGCCGCCGCACGGTCGCCGTGGGTGGCCAGCGTCCCGCGCCCTCGTGGCAACGCGAGGAGGACGACCAGGGATACGGACATCAATCTCGTGGCCCCGGTCGTGCGACCCGCACCGGACGGCGCCGCGAGCGCTCCGGATCGCGGCCGGTCGTCGATCGACGGCGCGTCCCGCGAGACGCCAACCAAGAACAATCGGTGCCGACGGCGAGCCTCGTCGCGGGCGCGGTCTTCGCCGTGCTCGCCCTGGCCGCGATCGGCTACCTGGTCTACGCACTGCTTTAGTCCTGCAAGGAGAAACGACAATGCCTGGTCCGATGCCCCAGAAAACCGACGATGAACTGCGCAAGGATCGACTTCGCTTCTACCGAGAGGAGATGTCGGAGATCAACGCCACGCTGCGCGGATTCCTCGCCCGCGCCAAGGCCGCGGGTGCGTTCCTCGTGGACAAGGATGGCCACCTGATCACCCGCGAAGGGACGGACGACAAGATCGACATCGACTCGATCTGCGGCCTCGTCGCGGGTGCGTTCGCCGCCACACGCCAGATGGCGATCATGCTCGGTGAGGACACGTTCCTGAACCTGTTTCACCAGGGCAAGCGCGCGAACATCCAGGTCACGCTGGTCGGCAACCGCACGATCCTCGCCGTCGTCTTCGACGACAACACGACGATCGGCATGGTGCGCCTGTATCTCGCCGAAGCGGCCAACACGCTGACGCAGATCTTCCAGCGCATCCTGCAACGCCACCAAACGGCAGCCGGCCAAGCCGGATAGCGGCTGCGGTCTCAGCGTAGACAAAGGGACCGGCTGTCGCCGGCGGCCATTCACCGCCCATGCTCTGGGGCGGGCGGAGTTGGTTGCTCAGCGGCGGGCGGTCCCGCTTTCGTAGGCGCGCAGAACGCCGGACGGAAACAAACGGGCCTGCCCGCGCCATCGCTCCGGAGCGACGGCGGGACGGCGATGTCAGAAGAGAAGACCTGGCCGCGATCCGTTCTCAGAACTCGGTTGCGGGAGTCTCGCCGTCCGTCCACGGCGGCTGGACGCGGTGGTAGTACTCCTTGCCGCCGAGGGCCGCCATGATCTGGTCGTGGCGCGCGAGGTGATCGATCTGGGTCTGGTGCTCGCGGAACGCGCGGCGCTTTTTCTCTTCGGCCGGCGTGACGTCGATCACGGTCGTGACGGACAGGGACGAGCCGCCGTTCGGCAGGTCGCTCCCCTCCGGAAACACCGCGGCGTAAAACCGCCGATCGCCCACCGCCGCGCTGGTCCAGCGCCAGCACGCCTTGTGGTCGGCGTGGCCGGACGCCCCCTCCGGGCCGAATGTCAGGAGCACGTCGGCGCCGAACTCGTCGGCGTAGTGCTTGACGATCGCGGCCCCCTCCTCGTCGGAAATCTCGTCGAGGCCGCCATCCCAGAGCTGTTCGCGATAGACCACGGTGATGCCGAGCTGGGCGGCCGACGCCGCAAGTTCGGCGGCGCGTACGCGCCCCAGCTCCTCTTGCGCACAGAGGCCGCCGGTTCGCCCCACCTGCCCGTCGGTCAGGCAGAGCAGGGCGACCCGTCCGCCCGCAGCAACGTGCATGGAGAGCGCTCCACCAAACAGAAACGCCTCGTCATCAGGATGCGCCGTCACGGCGAGAATCGCGGTCATAACCGCAAATCGTAGCCGGGCCAAAAAGAACGCGCGGCCAGCACCTGGGCCGACCGCGCGTTTTGTGGTCCGAAAAGGCGTTTACTGCCGGCGGGCAGCCAGACGGCGCCGGCGGCGACGCCGCACGGCGAACCCGACCATCGCGACCCCGCAGAGAGCGATCGTCCCCGGCTCCGGGACCGGATCGACCTGTAGGTCATCGAGGAACAGGCCGGAACCCGGACTGATGCTCACAACCCCCGGAACAGGCTCGAACGTGATCGAGAAATTCATCCAGCCGGACTCGCCTGCGAACCCCGGGGGGGCCTCCCCGAGGCCAAGGGGGGTGGGTACGAACATCATTTCCGGACCGACGTTCAACACGGCGACACCGGAGTCGCTCACAGAGTTGAACTTGCCGCTGATCTTGACGCCCGGAGCGCCTGCGAAGATCGAGGTGTCGATCAGGAGCGCTTCCCCACTCTCACTATCGAGAAACAGGAACTTGCTGCCGGGCGCCGGAGGAAGTACTGGATTCGCCGTTCCAACGAACCCGGCGAGATCCACCCCCGCGGTCACGATCGTGCCGTTGTGTGACGCGATCGGTGACGGGCCTTCAAAATCAATCGAGTCGGCCGCCGCGAAGCTGGCCAGAAGTGCCCCTACGAGGGCAGCGCGCATAACCCTAATCCGCATATTACTGCTTTCTCTCAATAGTGTTCTTGAAACCACGACCTTCACTACTTCACTACCCCGTAGCTTAAACTATTCGTAGCTTAAACCATTCTGGAAAAGCAAGCCGTTTACCGCGGGATTTCCCGGGCTGACCCCCGATGAGACGCTTGCGCGGCCTGAGGCTCTTGTTTCCCGGGTTTCCGTTGTACAGCGGCGGGGCTCTTTCCTAGCATCATGGTTGCTTCTCGGAACCTTCGGGTTGGTCGGACCGCCCACACTTCAGGCTTACCTCTTCACCGATCTGGTGGACTCTACGGCGCTCAAGGAGCGTCTGGGGGATGTCGTAGGCGCAGAGCTGATCGAGCGCCACGACATCGTCTTTCGGCGATGTCTTCGGGAAAACGGGGGCATCGAGCACAGCAATCCGGGTGACGGGTTTTTCGCGATCTTTCGTTCCCCGTCGGCAGCCCTGCAGTGCGCGCTCGCGTTTCTGGACGGCTTGAGTGCGCTGGAGGGCGACACAAAACTTCGTGCCAGGGTAGGTCTGCACGTCGTGGATGCGGTCGTCGGCGGCGGCGAGGGCACAACAGGCACAAGCTCCTGGGACTGGCGGTCGATCTCGCCGGGCGCGTACAAAGGGACTGGCGCTGCCAAACCAGATCCTGGTGACCCGGCACACCTACGACTCGGTCAAGCAGCACGTGCGATCGATCGACAACGAACCCGTCGAGTGGCGCTGCCACGGCTTCTATCGCATGAAGGGGGCGGAACGGCCGGTCGAAATCTTCGAAGGTGGTCTCGTCGGAATCGCCCCGTTCGAACCGCCGCCCGGATCGGCCAAGGCCCACCGAATTGGGGACAAAGCTACGGCGACAAGGTCGGCCAGGTCCAGACATGGGCAAACAGTCGCGGTGCCGAGCTCGCGGGCGTGCTCCAAATGGTGCCGTCGAGGCCGCGGCACGGGACGCTGATCCGCGCGCACAGTCGAGCCCCGGCAGCCACGATGCTATATTCCGCCCACTCGAACAACCCATGGCCCACGCCGTATTCATCTGCCATTCGTCGAAAGACGCGCCCGTGTCCGGGGCCGCGTGCAAGCGACTGGAGAACGCCGGCATCAAGTGCTGGATGGCGCCGCGCGACGTTGTGGCCGGCATGAACTACGGCGGGCAGATCAAACGCGCGATCAAGGATGCACACGTATTGCTGCTCGTCTACTCGGGGAACGCGAACCGCTCTCCCCACGTGCTCAACGAAGTCGAGCTGTCGGTCAAAGCCCGGGCCGCGATCCTGCCGTTTCGCATCGAAGACGATGAGCCTTCCGACGACTTGGACTACTACATCAGCACGGCCCATCAGCTCAATGCGTTCGGCGAGCCGATGGAGCAGCACCTGGCGAGGCTGACCGACGCGGTGAAGGTGCTGCTGGAAAAACGTCTTGCGGCGCCGTCTCCGCCCCCCACCCCGAGCCCGCCTTCGCCTCCCGCTCCATCGCCCCCGCCTGCCCCGTCACCTCCGCCCCTCACCGCGGCGCCGCCACCTCCTCCGGTGCCGAGCCCGCCTTCGCCTCCCGAACCGTCATCGCCGGCCTGGCTGCCGCAGCCGCCTGTCCCTAAGCCGCGTCCGACCAAGACACCGGCGCCGGTCGCCGATCGAAGCACCGAGCTGCCCGCCGGAATTCCGCGCCACCTGGGCCCGTATTCCATCGAGCGCGAGTTGGGTCGTGGCTCGATGGGACGAGTCTTCTTGGCCCGGGTCCGTTCCGAACTCCCCGGCGTCGAGATCGGCCAACAGGTCGCGCTCAAGACGTTCCACCCGCAGGTTGTGGACGATCCGGAACTCTTGGCCCGGTTCGTCTTGGAGTCCGAACTGGGCCAGCGGGTCGAACATGAAAACGTCGTGCGGACCTACCTTCTCAACTCGACCCGGGGACCGGACGGCAAAGAGATCACCTACCTGGCCCTCGAGTACGTCGATGGCGTTTCCCTGCGCACCTGGCTCGACGAGATGGAGCGTGTGCCGGAAGAGCTTTGCCGCCACGTCGGCCGCGAGGTGGCCAAGGCGCTGTCCGCAATTCACGAAGCGGGCGTGATTCACCGGGATCTGAAGCCCGAGAACATCCTGGTCACGCGCGACCACCGCGTCAAGATCACCGATTTCGGCGCCGGACGGCTGCGCGAAGCCGCCTCGGGACTCACGCGCACGAACCAGTTCACCGGGTCGTTTCTGTACGCAGCGCCGGAGCAGTTCCGCGGCGACAGCGTGGACGAACGGACGGATCTCTATTCGCTCGGCATGGTTCTCTTTGAACTGGCCGCCAAGCGCCCGCCGATGAGCGGCCGCGAGCCGGCCGAGATCATGCACTGGCACCTCTCGCGCACGGCACCGCGACTCTCCAAGCTCAACGATCGCATCTCCCCGTTTTTCGAAGAGTTGGTCGCCCGACTTCTGATGAAGACTCCTGAGGACCGCGGGGCATCGGCGGCGGAGCTTCTCAAGATCCTCGAAGCCGGCGAAAAGTCCGCGTGGTGGCGATCTCGCGTGGACGCGATCCGCGAAGCGACCCGGCAGCCTCCGCGCGAGATGCGAATCCCTCGCGAGACCGCGGTGTTTGGCCGCAAGGGAGAGTTGCGCAAACTGACCGAGCACTTCGATGTCGCCGCCGCCGGCGAGGCTCAGGTCGTATTTCTGGAAGGCGAAATGGGCGTCGGCAAAACCCGGCTCATCGACGAGTTTGTCCACAAGCTCGGCACCGATGACCGCGGCGTCCGGTTCCTGCACGGCGGATATCAACCCGCCGGAGGCTCAGCGACGGAAGCGTTCGTACACGCGTTCGCGGACCACCTCGGACGGGACGGAATCGAGCAAAAGCTCTCCGACCTGCTTCCCCGTACGCCGGCTCTCGTGCCCGCGCTCGCAGCGCTCTTCCGCGGCGACGCGGGCCCGTCCGGTTCGGCCCTGAACGCCGAAGCCATCGCGTCGGCACTTGTCGCTCTGACCCAGGCTCTCGCCGCCGAAGGCCCTCTCATCGTCCTGATCGATGACCTCCACTTCACGTCGGAGGACGGACGCCGCCTGTTCAGCTCCCTCGCCTGGGGCATCCCCGGGCACCCTGTGTTTCTGATCGGCACGACACGGCCGGGCCTCCCCACGGAGTGGCTCGCCGAGATGACTCGCAGCCCTCATTGCCACAAGATCGAGCTCTGCCGCCTGAGCCCCTCGGCGATCACCGCAATGCTGACGGATGCGCTGCGGTCACGGCGCAGCGCGGAGGCGGTTTCCGCGGATGTCGCGCAAAGCTCCGACGGCAACCCCCTGTTCGTCCTCGAAATGGTGCAGGGATTGCGCGCCGAGGGCATGGTGCACGGCGGGCCCGACGGCACGTGCACGGAGGCGGGCGACCGCCCCAAGCTGGTGGTGCCGTCCTCGGTCACCGACATCATCCGAGGTCGGCTACGGGCGCTGGACGACGAAGAGCGATCCCTTCTGGATGTGGCGGCCTGCGTCGGGTTCCAATTCGATCCATCGGTCGTCGCCTCGGTGGCCGATCAAAACCTGATCAAGGTCCTCCGGATGCTCGCGCGCCTGGAGTCCCGCCATCGCATTGTGCGTAGCATGGGCGATGGCTTTGTCTTCGACCACCAACAGTTTCAGGAGGTTCTCTACGGTGATCTGTCCGCGCCGCTCGCCAAGGCCTATCACGCCCTGATCGGGGAGGCACTCGTGACCCGGCTGGGGAAAGCCCAGGAAACAGGAAGCGGCCGCATGGCGATCGAGATCTGCAGCCAGCTCGTGGCTGGCGATGCGTCGGCGAAGGCGGTGCCCTACCTCGCGACCGCACTCGATGCCCTGGAGCAAGAGCTAGAATTCGGTCGCGCCCAAGAACTCGCGCTGGCGATGCTAACAGCCCAGAGCCTACTCGCTGGCGAACCGCGGCTACGGACCTTACTCAAGGCGATCGATCTGTCCACAACCGTTGGCCGTACCGGCGACGCCGCTGAGCTGTTCAAGGACGCAGAGCGTACCGCCGCAGAGTTGGACTCGCTCGGCCTCAAGGCAGAACTCGCACTGCGGTGGGCTGCGCAAAAGCAGGTAACTGGTGACCCCAAAGGTTGCGTACGCGACGCAACGCGCGCAAAGGAATTGGCCCGCAAAGCCGGAAATGCCGAGGTGGAAGCGCGAGCCATCACGGCCATTGCGATCGACCGAGCTCGGGCAGGTTTCCTCGAAAAGGCGCGCGCAGGATTCGCCGCTGCGTTGGCGCTCTACGAGACACTAGGACACACGATTGGCAAGGCGCAAGCCGCTGGAAATCTGGCTCTGGTTGCTGAAAAAACGGGTCAGTTCGAACAAGCCACAGAACTCCACGCTGTTTGCATCGCGGGTCATCGAGACACAGGAAACCGCAAGGACGAGGCCCGCGCCGAGGGGAACATCGGGCTGCTCGAGCAGCAGCTTGGTCACTACGAATCTGCTCTGGCCCATTTCGAGGCACATCTGAGAATCGCCCGAACCATGGGCCACCGAATCGGCGAGGCACAGGCCTTAGGACGGGTCAAGGAACTATCCCGGCGAGATCGTGTAATTCCATGCAGGGCAGACCTCGTGCCGCTGAAGGCCGACTCCCTTCAGCTCCTCGTCCGTGACCCTCACCCCGTTCTGGTACTGCCTCGGGTTTAGTAGC
>JAJFFH010000070.1 GCA_021776735.1 Planctomycetota bacterium
GCCATCTCCAGCGAGCCAGATACTCCTCGCAAGCCTCGTCAGTCGCGAATTCACGCTGAAAATCAAGCAGCGTCGTCGGCACTCTCTGAGTCATCCTCGCAGCCTAGCGCGAGGGGCTGACTCAAATGCATAGGCAGGGCCCGGGCTAGCGCCGCCGTTTGGGGTAGGTGCGGACGATCGACGCGGCACGCGCGGAGATTTCCGGCAACTGAGTCTGATCGATGTGAATCGTCCACGCGAGTCGGTTGCCATCACCGACCCGGTCGATCACCTCGCCCGCGACCTCGAAGTGTCCCAAGCCATCGCCCGCGACTCGAAACTCCAGTTGCCCCTCGATGGTCTTGAACGTGGCGACGCCCCGGAGATCGTCATGCAAGTCCGCCGCGTCCCGCGCCAGAGCGATGAAATCCTCGGTTCGCAGTTCACAGTCGAAAGCGCCGCAGAATCCACCGACGTCGATCGACACACGCGCCGTCAGCCAATTCCCGTCGTAGATGTCGGTTGCGTGCGGATTCGAGTAACCGCGCACATCGACCACGAGTCGCTCGTGTTCAGCGCCACCGATGACCATCTGCATGCCCGATGTGACGATAACCTCTCGGGACACAGAGCGGAACGACAGCTCTTGCTCTCGCGGGCCCAGGTCGGGTGCGGCCCCATCGGGCACTCAGGACGGTCGGGCATAGTCAAACGCGGCCTGAATGCCGCCTCGTGTCAGACGCGGATGTGCTTCAAGGATCTGTTCGACGGTTTCCCCGGCACCGAGCCGGTCGAGAATGTGCTCTACCGTGATCCTGGTCCCCGAAACGACGGGCTTTCCAAGAACGACTTTCGGATCGGTCGTGATTCGCTGTTCCAAGGTCACGGTCTCCAACTGCGAATCTGTCGCGCCGCGCCGAATCTTCAACCCCTTGATCGGCGGGCACGGCCCTCGCCGCGAGCGTTCACTCCTCTCCTTCCCCCGGACCCCCTTCCACTCCTGCCAACCCGGCCAGCACACGGTCCATGTCGGCGTGCAGCGGGGCTTCTACCTCTACCGTCTCGTCCGTTTCGGGATGGGGGAACGTGAGTCTTTGGGCGTGCAGCATCAGGCGCGGTGTCGGGACCGGCGGGGTGCGGCGGGCGGCGTAGGTTGTATCGCCCAGGATCGGGTGGCCGCGCTGTTCCAGGTGCACGCGGATTTGGTGCGTGCGGCCCGTGTGCGGACGGCATTCGAGCAACGTCGCGGACTTTTGGAAGCGGCGGATCACGCGCACCGCGGTCTTGGCGGCCTTGCCTTCGCCGTCGAAACGGACGGCGCGTCGCCGGGGGTCGTGCACGTCGCGCCCGAGCGGCAGGTCGATCTCGTCCTCGTCGTACGGGTAGTCGCCGAACACGATCGCACAGTAGACCTTTTGCACGCGGCGCTCCTTGAACGCCTCCGCGAGGCGGGCATGCGCGGTCTCGTTCTTGGCGATCACCATCACGCCGGTGGTGTCCATGTCGAGGCGATGCACGATGCCGGGACGGTACGCGCCGTGGCCGGTGCTCACGATGCCCCAACGGTGCGCGATGGCGTTGGCGATCGTGCCCCGGCGGCGTCCTTTGCCCGGATGCACGGCCATCGCGGCACCCTTGTCGAGCACCGCGAACGACTCCTCCTCCCGAAGCACCGACAGCGGCAAGTCCTCGGGGACGACGTCGGGCGGGCGCACCTCCGGGATCATGACCACAATCTCATCGCCCGTTCGGAGCCGTGCGGACGACCGCGTCGCCGCCCCGTTCAGCAACACGGCGCCTTCGTGGCGGATGACTCGCTGGACGGCGGCGCGCGAAAGCGGCCGCAGATGCGCCGCAAGGAACCGGTCCAGCCGAACACCGGCGTCCTCCGCCCCGACGACCAGACGCCGGTTCTCTCCCCGCTCGAAGTCGAACTCGACGGGAATGTCGTCGGCAGGGCCGGAGGGCACTCCATCGGGCCGGGTATCGGACATCGGCGACCTAGACTAGCCCAAGCTCGGGTTTCCAACGTACCTTGATAGAGTGCTGGGTTCGAGGAGAACGCGCATGAAGAACCGCAATACCATTGTCGCCGTACTATTCGGAGCCGTCGTGCTCTTTGCCGTCACGAGTTGGGCCTGGGATCCGCTGGATCGCTGGTGGACCGTGCGGGCGGCGATCAACCAGATCATCTCCGGCAACGAAGTCCCCCAAAACCAGACCAAGCTGGCCGACCTCGACGACCGGGCTTACGTGATCGGCAGGCTCGAGGAAGCTCTCGAGCGCAAGACCAGCGTGGCCGGCAAGCTAAGGGTGATCAGGGCCCTGCAACGGTTCAAGGAAGACCGAATCATCAGCCGCGCGTTCCATTCCGACGTCCTATCGACCCGCCGGGCCGTTCTCGCGTACAACCCGAACAGTACGGACAACCGCGAGGAGAAGATCAAGGTCCTCGTGGACTGGATCGAGGACGACCAGGCCGACATGCGGGCCCGGGCCATGAGCCTCGTCGGCATCCTCAAGATCGAGGAAGCCGTGCCGGTCCTGCTGAAGTTCATCGACAAGCCGTCGCAGCCGGGCGCCGACCTGACCCGGAACGCACTGAAAGTCCTTGGGCGCATGAAGCCCAAGGGGCTGTTCGACCGGCTCCTCGCGATCGCGAACGACAAGAACCGCGACGGCATCGGCCGCGGACTCGCGCTGGAGGCGGCGGCGACCCAGCCCGACGCGCCGACCGATCGCTCGCGCGCGGCTGCTCTCGCCATCCTCCGCGACACGTCGCTCGCCAAGGATCCGCGCCTGATCGCCGCGGGCATCTTGCGCTACCCGCGGCTGACAAGCCCCGAGACGCTCGACGCGCTGGAGAAGGTTCTGCTTGATCCGAAGGACCCGCACCCGCTGGTCCAAAAGAGCTGTTTCGTGGCGCTGGGCAACACGGCGCCGCTGGACCGCGTCCGCGGCCTGGTTCTCGACAAGCGCGTCTACAACCACGAGAACTTCGCGCTGCGCATCTACGTCACCACGACCCTGGCATCGCTGCGGGTCAAGGAGCGCCTCGCCCTCGAGATCCTCTGCGAGTACCTGATCGACAGCGACAAGGCCGATCCGCGCCGCAAGCTCCGCTGGGAAGCAATGCTCTCCCTGTTCACGATGACCGGCGCGGCCAACGGCGTAGCGGAAAAGCAGTTCTTTCGGAAGCCGCCCGCAGAGATCATGGACAAGGAGATCGCGCGCCGCTACTTCTTCTCGACCGAACACACGCGCCCCGGGATCTCGCCGCAACAGCTCGACGCTGTAAAAAGCCTTGTCGCGGACGACGAGAAGATGGCCAACATTCGCCAAACCTATCTGAGCAACATTGACGCCTATCTCGACGCCTGGCGCAAACAGGCCGAAGCGGAAGCAGCCAAGAAAAAGGCCGCCGAAGAAAAGGCCAAGAAGGCCGCCGAGGGCGACAAGGATCCCAAGGCGACCCCGGACAAGGACTCCAAGAAGGAAGAAAACGCGTCAGACCCGAAGACGCCGAAAGACGGCGGCTAACCCATCGAGCCAAAAGCAAACGGACGGCGATTCACGCGCCCGTCGGCCATGAGCATCGCGGTCCGTTTGCTGTTTGCGGGCCGCAGGCCCGCCTAGGAATCCGCGCAGCGGATTTCCCGCGGAGCGGATTTAGTTGCGTTCGAACAGGGACGGATTCTTGCGCGCGGCACGGACGACGCGGTTTTGCCAACGGCGCTGGCTGATGTCGGCCGCGTCGCGGGCGATTTTCTTGCGGTCCTTTTTCAGGGTGCGGGACGGCTTCTTCTCCAGAAGCTTCGCGATCACGTAGCCGCGGCCACGGCTGAAGAACGGGTGCGAAAACTCACCGACCTTGAGCAGGGACGCCTGGAGATAGGTGTCCTGGTAGCCGGGCGTTGCGCGCGAGAGGTGGAACGGAATCGTGCCGCCGTTCAGCTTGATTGTCTTGGGGTCGTTGCTCTTTTGGCGGGCGAGGGTCTCGAAATCGTCTCCGGCCAGCAGGCGGGCGTGGATGCCTCCGGCTTCGGCCTTGCCTTCCGGGAGCGACCGCGCGCGCTGGCCGATGCCGGGCACGCGCTGGGCGCGCGCGGCGATCAGGATGCGCTGGACCTTGAGCAGCGGTGCGTAGCGGGGCTTGTTGTCCTTGAAGAACTTCGCGATGTCGGCGTCCCCGAGGCCGTCCAGGAAGTAGCCCCGCGCACGCGCGTGCGCCCGAAACGCCGGGTTCTGGCGCAGCGATTCCAGCGTGATGCCGCGGTTGGCCATGTGCGCGATGATCCAAGCGTCCGTGACATCGTCCGGACGCCTCACCTGGCGCTTGATGCGGTTTTTCTCCTGTTCGAGCTGCCACCGCTCCTGATAGGCCAGCTCACTCTTCGTCGGTGGGTTGTCGTTGCCGGTGAGCAGAACGATTTCCTTGGCCAGGATCAAGTCGGCGAGTGCGCGGGCGACCTCGGTCGGCGCGAGCTCGATGGCGAGAACGCGGCCCCACTCGTACTCGGTGACCTTGAGATCGTTGACGCGGAACACGACGTTTTTGGGCAGCTTCTTGCGGTCGAGTTCCTTGGTCGCCTTCTCGAAGAGTTCGCTGACGACAATGGTCACCGAGCCGTCGCTCACCGGCGCGTTGGCCCGGCGGGTCGGGTCCTTCTTCATGAGAATCTCGCGCGTGACCTTTCTGTAGAGCAGCCACTGCCGGGCGCGCCGCTGCAACTCGCGTTTCGACATCCCCGACAACTTGCGCAGCTTGGCAAGGTCGGCACCGTTGGCCCGCTGCAGCTTGTCGATTTTCTTAAGCCACTTCGTGATCTCGGTGTCCGTCACCCGGATGCCGCGCTTGCGCGCCTCCGCCTCGACAAGTCGCGCCTCGACGTAGTCACGCAGCGCCGGGTTGATCGAGGGGTTCGCGCCCTTGTACCGCGTGAGATAGCGATAAAGCTCCGCGCGGCGCACCTTCCACTTGCCTTTCGGATGGGCGGCGGCAATGTCCTCCGGCAGCGGGGCTTCCTGAGCAAGAAGAGGACCGGCAAGCACCCCGCAAAGCAGCCCTAGCGTGGCGAACGGGAGGATTCTCATGCTTACCCTTTCGGCAAATCGGGTCATCGGCCCGTCATCCCTCTTGAGGGAAGTAGATCGCAAGGTCACAATCTTCATTCTATGCGTCTTCTGTGCCTTACGACGATTCTCGGTCTGGTTTCACTTTGCGGTGGTTGCAGGGGGTCCGGGGGCAGCGCCGCCGCGGGCCTGCCGGCCGCCGATCAAAAAACCCGGCTGGTGCTCAACGGCTACCGCGGGCTCGCCTCGGTCTTCGTGATGGAGAACCTCGCCGGAAGAAACCTCGTGGAGCTGCGCAGCAAGCCGCTGCGCGCGAACCGCCCCGCGGTTGCCTACGTCGAAGACGACGTGATGAAAAAGCTCATGAAGCAACTCGAGCGCGCGGGTTTTTTCAAGTACCGCCAGCCGCGTCCGCCCGATCCGCTGCAGTTCGGCGCCAAGAGCGAGTTCACGATGATCGAGGCTGACGGAAAACGCACGACCATCCTGAAGATACGGCTCATGGCGGGCCAGCCCGTCGAGAAGCGCCAGCTCGAAAGCCTGAAGGCGTTCGTGGCCAGCAAGGCGGAGTTCTTGAAGGTCTACAACCGGCACCGGCCGCAGATGCAGACGCGGGTCAACGCCGGCGGCCAGGATCCGTTCGGCGTACGGCGGGCCACGGACACCAGCACCGGAAACACGAGCCGTTGAAACCGGTCCTGCTGGTGATCCCCGCACGACTGGCATCGACGCGTCTGCCGCAAAAAATGCTGCTGAACGAGACCGGGAAGTTCTTGGTGCAGCACGTGTGGGAGCGCGCGCGTGCGGTGCGCACCGTGGACGAGGTCGTGATCGCCACGGACGCGCAGGGAATCCTCGACGCCGCCTCATCATTCGGCGCGCGCGCCGTCCTGACTTCGCCGGACCACCGCTCCGGATCGGATCGCGCCGCGGAAATCGCCCGCAGCGTTTCCGCGCGCCTCGTGGTCAACGTGCAGGGCGACGAACCCGAGCTCGAACCCGGCGACGTCGAAGCACTGATCGCGGCGATGCAGCCGAACGACCCCATGGGCACGCTCGTCTATGACGGACTGACCGACGCGCAGCAAGACGATCCCGATGTCGTGAAGGCCAGGGTCGTGGACGGCTACGCTGTTGACTTCACGCGCGAGCGACTGCCGGGCGGACAGCGCCATCTCGGGGTGTACGCCTTCTCCGCGGAGTTTCTCCAGGAGTTCACGCGGCTTGAGCCGACCAAAAACGAGGGAGTCCGGCGACTGGAGCAGATGCGGGCCCTGGACCATGGCTACCGCATCCGCGCCGTGCCCGCGACGCACGAGGGCCTCGGCATCGACACCGCGGCGGACTACGCCGCGTTCGTTCGTCGCTGCCGCGGAGGCGCAGCGCCCAAAGCCTGAAGGCATCGCCGTCCGTACGCTTTCGTCGCAAAGACCGTCCTCGATCCACGGATCGCGGGGCCGACCTGATAGACTCCTCTTTTCCACGGAATCGGCGCCTCGCGAAAGCGGGACGCCCAGCTCTTTTTACACATGCGCAAGTACATCTTCGTGACCGGCGGCGTGGTTTCGAGCCTCGGGAAGGGGCTGACCTCGGCCGCGATTGGTGCACTTCTGGAGGCGCGCGGTCTCAAGATCGGCATCCAGAAGCTCGACCCCTACATCAACGTCGATCCCGGCACGATGTCGCCGTATCAGCACGGCGAGGTCTATGTGACGCGCGACGGCGCCGAGACCGACCTCGATCTCGGCCACTACGAG
Organism: Planctomycetota bacterium; assembly: GCA_021776735.1. Taxonomy (GTDB): domain Bacteria; phylum Planctomycetota; class PLA2; order PLA2; family PLA2; genus JAJFFH01. The sequence goes on from JAJFFH010000070.1 coordinate 6,810, forward strand.
CGTTTCACGAACGCCGAGATGACCCGGGCGTCCAACTACACGACCGGGCAGATTTACAACGCGGTCATCACCAAGGAGCGCCGCGGCGAGTACCTCGGGCGGACCGTGCAGGTGGTCCCGCACATCACCGACGAGATCATCGCGGCAATTCGCAGTGCCGAGGACGATGTCGATGTGCTGATCACCGAGATCGGCGGGACGGTGGGCGACATCGAGGGGCTGCCGTTTCTGGAGGCGATCCGCCAGTTCGCGCTTGAGAAGGGACGCGAGCACGTCATGTTCGTGCACTTGACGCTGCTGCCGTACCTGCGCGCGAGCGGCGAGATGAAGACCAAGCCGACGCAGCATTCCGTGGGCCGCCTGCGCGAGATCGGCATTCAGCCCGACGCGATCCTCTGTCGCACCGAGCGTCCGATGGAGCCGGGGCTGAGCGACAAGATTTCGCTGTTCTGCAACGTCGCCAAGGACTGCGTGATCGAGGAAAAAGACGTCGATCACTCGATCTACGAGGTGCCGCTCGAGCTGCACCGCCAGGGCCTCGACGAACTCGTGTGCAAGCGCCTCGGACTGGACACGTCCCCGCCCGACATCTCGGCGTGGCGCGAACTCGTGGACCGCATCAAGTCGCCAAAGGGGCAGGTCGAGATCGCCGTCGTCGGCAAGTACATCGTGCTCCACGACGCGTACAAGTCGGTCTACGAGGCGCTGTCGCACGCCGGCTTCGCCAGCAACGTCGAGGTCAAGTTCCGCAAGATCAACCCCGAAGAGCTGACCGCCGAGAACGTCGCGGCGCGATTCGAGGGCGTCCACGGCCTGCTCGTACCGGGCGGATTCGGCGAACGCGGCTTCTCGGGCAAGGTCACGGCGATCCGGCACGCACGAGAAACCAAGCTGCCGTTCCTGGGCATCTGCTTCGGCCTGCAGGCGGCGGTCACGGAGTTCGCCCGCCACGTGTGCGGCGTCGAGGACGCGAACTCGACAGAATTCGTCGAGGACTGCACGCCGGTCATCGCCCTGATGGACGCGCAAAAAGACGTCGAGGATGTCGGCGGCACGATGCGCCTCGGCGCGTACCCGTGCACCCTGGCCGCGGACACCATCTCGCGCCGCGCGTACGACACCGACGCGATCTCGGAGCGCCACCGCCACCGCTGGGAAGTCAACAACCGCTACCGCGGCATGCTGGCGGAACACGGACTCGTCATCGCGGGCACCAACGAGGAACTCGACCTGGTCGAGATCGTGGAGCTGCCGCAAGACCAGCATCCCTACTTCGTCGCGACGCAGTTCCACCCGGAATTCAAGAGCAAACCGACACACGCGCACCCGCTGTTCCGCGAACTGATCGCCGCAGCCGTTGTCCAGGCTGGCCTTTAGGGCGAGAGCCACTACGAAACTCCGCTGCGCGGATTTTCGCTAGTCGGCGGGCATAGGCCCGCCGGATGAAGATGAAAAAGGCGTACGGACGGCGATACTTCGCAGACATCGCCGTCCGTTTGCTGCCTCATGTTCATTCATGCCTCATGCAGCGGGCCTACGCCCGCTGCTGACAAAAGTCCGCTCAGCGGACTTTTGCACGTCAGCCAACCGTCAAGTACGTCATTCCTACAAGGATCCCGTTGTGCGCCGCGTGGGCGGCGATCGGGGCGTAGATGCTTTGGCGCCACTCGCGCAAGAGCGCGAGCCACGCGCCGAGAACGCCCAGAACGGGGATGGCGGCCCAGCCCTGCGGGTGGACGGCGGCGAACGCGACACCCGAAATGACGGCCGACCCGACGATGCGGAATCGGGGGCGCAAAAAGCCATACAGCGCGCCGCGAAAGACCAGCTCTTCGACGAGGGGTGCGACGACGACGGCCAACAGGAACATTAAGAGCCAGGGCGTGTGCTCGCCCGCGTTGTCGAAGGCCGGATGTGACGCACCGCCCGGACCGGCCAGCCAGACCGTGACCAGGCCAGCGAGGACAAACAGCGGAAGCCCGGCCACGTGACCGACGATCCCGGCAGGGGCGTCGCGCCCGGTGCCGCGCAGGCCCAGCCGGTCGCGCCATTCGCGCCAGCGCACGCCGCGCGCAAAGGGCCACAGGAGCGGCAGGATCGCGAGGAGAATCGCGGCCGGATGTCCGATTGCGGCCGCCACGATGCTGCCGGCCAAAAACAGATTGACCGTCTCAAGCCAGACAACGTCGCGTGGCGCCGGCGATGGCCCCGCCGGCACGGCCCGTGTCCAGAGACGCCCGCGCGACAGTCTCACGAATGCGATCACCAAGAGCACGATGCCGGCCACGAGCAGGGCGAGAAACCCGAGGGTCTGAACGGAAGACGTGATCACCGTGCGCCGGGCCGCGTTCAGCACTGCGGCGCGTTCGGGCTCCTCGTCGCGGCGGCCGATCACGAACGCCAGCCGGCCGACCCAGCCATGGCGGCGTTCGATCCGGGCGCGCACTGCTGCATCGACCTCCTTGCCACGCCACGCTGCCTCGATCGCGACGACCGTCTCGTGCGTCGGCGGCGCCACGTCGTGGAGCAGGGCGCGGCCCTCCTTGATTCCCATGATTTCCGCGGTGACGACGGCGACACGCAGCCGCGCCCCCGGCGTCTCGGCGGCAGCCGCGAGCTGCGCGAGGAGTTTTCTTGCGGTGGCCGGATCGACCGACTTCGAGGCAACCGCCCAGCGAGCCCTGTGCGTCTGCGGCGCCGTGCCCCGCACGGGAGACCGCGCCTCAATCGCGCTGTAGGCCATGCCTGCAACGAGCAGGACGAGAAGAATGCCGTGGAGCCGAATCAAGCCGCCATTTTGCGGGACCGCGACGGATTCCGGTCGCTTTTTCGCCCGCCGGCAGCGCCGCGTCCCCCAAGCCGTCTATAAACCGAGCCGGTGCGACACCCCCTCTCGATTCACGCCCGCGCGGCAGCCGCCCGTTGCCGCCACTTGCGCACACGCGTCTTTCGCAAGCTCGCCAAGATGACGGGCCGCGCCCCGGCCCGGCCCCAAAGGGCCGTCCATGATGGCGCCCGCCCGAAAGTCGCGGTCACCGACATCCAGGCGGCCCTGACCCAACTCGGCATCGGCCAAGGCGACGCGGTTCTGGTCCACAGCGGCCTCAGCCACCTCGGGCGCGTCGAGGGCGGCGCCAAGGGCGTGCTCGCGCTGCTCCGCGAACACGTCGGCGAAACCGGCACGCTGCTCTTCCCCGCGTTCCCGTTCAACACCCTCATGCTGGGCTACGTCAAAAGCAACCCCGAGTTCGACGCCCAAAACTCCCCGGCGCGCATGGGCATGCTGGCCGAGAAAGCGCTGAAGGAATCGGATCGCCGCCGCAGCCTCCACACCACCCACTGCCTCACCGCTCTGGGCGCCGACGCGGACGCCTACGCCAAAGACCACGAAAAAGACATCACCCCGTTTGGCCCGAACTCGCCCTACCGGCGCCTGGCCGACGAAGGCGGCAAAATCCTCGCACTCGGCGTCGGCCTCAAGAGCGTGACGAGCTTTCACGAAGCCGAAGACCGCATGGGCGACGAGTTCCCGGTCCGGGTCTACCTCGACGAGACGTTCGAAATGCAGGGGAAAACAGCGGACGGACGGCGATACGTGGTGAAGACCCGCTGCCACGACCCGTTGTTGTCCGCGGTCCGCGACTGCAACCTGATGCAGCCGCCCCTCGAACAGGCTGGCGCGCTAAAAACCGTGCCCGTCGGCGCACATTTCGCGATGTGCCTCGACGCCGCGGGCCTGAGCCAGACCCTGATCGCTCAAGCCCAGAAGAAGCGCACGATCTACGGTCGAATCTGGGGCTGATTCTGAGCAGCGAACAGCGAAGACCAAGACGGCAAGATCAGGTTTGGCAGCCTGAAGATGGCTCGGTCATTGAGTTCGAGGAACTGCTGCGCGCCGGAGGCGTGGTGACACAGCTTCATTGGTTGACGCCATTCGTGTTCTTGCGACACCACATGGTGCGCAGTTGCCACGCCGCAGAGGTTCTCCGTGAGCGGCGAAGCCGGTCGGTTGCATCGCCTTGTTGTCCCGCTACTCGGAGATGTTGGTTGTCTGTTGAAGTAACTCAGCCTTGCCGGCTCACCATTTCGTTGATCCAGATCGGGGCAAAGGGTGAGGTGCAACCCTTGGAAACGGGATAGTCGCGATAGATTCCCAACTTCTCCCCGATAGCCAGGGCCCGGTCGCGGTGGTCGGGGCAGTGGATTCCGATTTCCCCAAGAACCAAGTTCATCGTCCATTGCACTTCCGAAGCGGCGTCCTCCATCTCGGACTCGATGCGATCCAGAAAGGCGGAGAGGTCGAGCCCCTCTGGACTCTTCACGACCCGTGCGGCAGTGAGGCCCCAGCCGGCGCGGCCAGCCATGGGGTCGTCGGTGGCCATCCACCCCTGGCGAAGAGTTTCCTTGTCTGGGTGCTTCTTGACTACATAGGTGAGGAACCGTCCGCGACTTCCACAAAGGTGACGGACCGCACCATCCGATCCAACTCGCCTGCTGACAGGCGCTTTAGCTCGATCAGGAGAATCGCCAAGAACCGGGCGTCGATGTTCCCAGTCTCCCAAAGAGCCAGGGCCAGATCGTGGTTCGTCTTGATTCTCTTTGCCAGCTTCCGAACTTCACCACGCCGGACTCCGAATTGATTGTCGCCCGCGCCATGCCTGATGTTCTGCGTGCGCATCCTCTCGTTGCCAAGAGCCTCGAGCTGCGTGAGAGTTTCTTCGAGAGTCACAGTCGTGATTGTAGCGTGGGCTGCTCAAGCGGGATAACGGCCAAGTTCGGCGGCCCCAAGCGGGGCAGAGAGGATGGGCCCGAGTGCGAAAACGTCTCCCCGCTTGGGGTCCGCTGGAACGCGTTGTCGGGCGGCGTCCCACCGCGCCTGCGGTTACGACCCGCTCGACGCTGCCATAGGCGGCCACGCGCCGATCCGCTGCCGCAACGCAACGATTTTGCCAAGGTGATAGGCGTTATGTACCGCCACACAGTTCAGCTCGTCGGCCAGTGTCTGGCCCGGCTCTACCTCGAGCGCCAATCGCTCGGGCTCCTGCCCCAACGCTGCCGCAACGCGCGCGCCGTCCAGGAACTTTTGCACCAAGTCGTGCCATTGGTGCTCGTGCTCCGGCGCCGCACTCGGGAACCGATCGCCGTCCGGGTCGCCCGAACCGATGATGCTCTCCTGGTACGCCACGACGTGCCACAACTCCTCGTAGATCGAGTGTGTCGCGCCGTCGGGGACTAGCGTGACTTGCTCGAGCGTCAGCCCGGACAGCAGGCGGGCTCGCTCGGGGAACTCGCCGACCAGAAACAGATGTTCGAGGATATGCATCGCATCATTTCCTTTTTGGCCAATGTTCGTCACTGCGTTTGGTAGCCGCCCAACGCCTTGGGCGATCAGCGGCGACGCGAAGCGCGGTCCGCTGCATCGTCTAGTTGGGCGGCGCGCCCGGGAACTGGTTTTCAGCCACAGAGGGCACCGAGATCACAGAGGCGTTCGAACGGGATTTCGCGGAGCTGAAACTCGACTGCGAGAGCCTCCTCGTAGATCGACTCCAAGAGACCGGGATCCATGTGGCGATGCGCCTCGATCGCCGCCGCGATGATCTGCTCGGTGAGCGGGTCTCCCATCTCTGTGACCTCTGTGATCTCTGTGGCCAGAACTTCTCCTCGTCCGCCCAACTACTACTTATCTGGTTCCGCATAGGACGAGGCCCTTTCGGATTCGTGCAGTCTATCGCAAGTCGTCGATTCCGGCACGGGCCGCAAAAGTCGTTCTGCGTGCGGACTTTGGGGGCGAGAGCGCCCGGGGTCTGTCGGGATAGACTGCACGGACGCCGCTGCATCGAACGAACGCTGGCTGGCGTGTTAGTCGCTCCGGGCGTCCGGCAACGAGTCTCCTCCAGCTTGGTCGGCGAGGCTGCGAACGCCCGGCTGTCCGCGATTCAGGGCATGGGTGTCGATGGGCCCCCAACCGCTCCTGAATGGTGCGGGGGTCGTATCCGTCCTGGGGCGATGGTGGAAAAAGCGCCCAGGCGATTTCTTAGGCCGGCTTCCGTTCGGCGACCAGCGCGGCGATTTGTTGGAGGGTCTTCTCGCCGTCCAGGTCTTCTTCCGTGACCTTCACGTCGTACTGCGAGTCGATCTCCATGACCAGGCTGATGCGGGTCATGGAGTCCCAGCCGGGGATGTCCTCGAGCTTCAACTCGGCCGTGAACTCGGTGTCGTCGGCCTCGTCGAAGACGTTTTCCAGACAGTCCTTGAATGCGTCGTCCATCGTGTTCGCTCCTGATTGCTCTGCTTACTCGCTCGGTTCCTACTCGCTCGGTTCTGCTTCGAAGGCGAACGCCATGGCGCCCCACGAAAGGCCGCCGCCGAACGCGGCCATCACCAGATTTTCGCCGGGCTTGGGCGCGTGGTCGCCGCGCATGCGGTCGTCGAGCGCCACCACGATCGAGGCGGCGGCGGTATTGCCCATCGTCGCGACGATGTTCGCGAAACGGTCCTCGTCCATCTCGAGGCGCCGCGCGATCTCCGTGATGATGTTGACGTTGGCCTGGTGCAAGACAACGTGCTGGACATCGTCGCTCGTAAGCCCCGCCTTCTTGATGACGTCGGCCACGATCTTGGAGCCTTCGCCCACGGCGAACTCGTAGACCTGGCGGCCCTTCATACGGAAGTACAGGTCCTTGTCCTTCTCGACCTGCTTGAACGGCAGCATCGCGCCGCCGCCCGGAACCTGGATCACGTCGGCGCCCGAGCCGTCGGTGCGCAGGATCACTTCGAGAACGCGCGCCCGTCCCGGCCGATTCGTGAGCAGCATCGCCCCCGCCCCGTCTCCGAAGTACGGGTACGTCGAGAAGTCCTTCGGGTTGGTGATGCGCGAGTACGCCTCGGCGGCAATCACCATCACGTTCTCGTAGTTGTGGGCCTCGACGAGCCCGTCCCCCATGTGCAGCGCGAAGACCGCGCCCGAGCACACCGAGTTCAGATCGCAGGCGAACGCCTTGTTCGCCCCGATCGCATGCTGCACGCGCGTCGCGGTCGCCGGCTGGACCCGGTCGGGCGACGAGGTCGCGAGCAGGATCGCGTCGAGGTCGGACCCGGCGATTCCGGCGTCGGCGAGACAGGCCCGCGCCGCCTCGATGGCGAGGTCGGAGGTCGTCTCTCCCTCGCTGACGTGCCGCCGCTCGCGGATCCCCGTCTTCTCCTCGATGCGGGGCCGGAACTCTTCCGGAAACTGGGTCAGGTCCTCGTTGCGGACGATCCGCCGCGGGAGAAAGGAGCCGGTTGCGCTTAGGTAGGCCACGAGATCATGCTATGAACCGAGGGTCGTTTTCGTGCTCATGCGACCACCGGTGTTTCGGTTCGGAACACCGGTGTCACCCCTCCGTATCGGTCGGGCCGCGAAAAAAAGGAAGTTCCCCCCGCCCACGTCTTGGCACCGGATTCGCCATGAGGTTCGCCATGTATCGCCGTCCGTTCCTGTTTCTCCAGCTTCTCCTTCTCCTGCCTCTCGCCACCACGACCGTCGCCCAGGAGCCCGAAACAGAGCCCGCGGACGACCCGATCGCCGCCGCAGTCAAGGCGCGGATGGACCGCGGCAGCGCGTTCTACAAGGCGAAGGAGTACGCCAAGGCGGAGCGGGAGTTCGAGAAGGCGGCCAAACTCGACAAGAGCCACGCGCTCGCCCACCTCTGGCAGGGGTATTGCCGGTACTACCAAAAGAACTACGCGGGGGCGATCGAGTGCTATACGGCCACGATCGAGGCGGACCCGGGGCACGCGGGACGCGGGCACTACGCGCGCGGGCAGGCTCGGGCGCTCCTGAAGAAGCACGAGGGCGCGGTCGAGGACTTCTCCGCGGCCATCGCGAAGCACGGGAACTGGGCGGCAGCGTATCACTATCGCGCGAACTCGCTCTTCGAGCTGACCCGGCTGGCCGAGGCGGCGCGCGACTACGAACGTTCGATCGAGCTGCAAAAAAACAACTGGTCGGCCTGGATGCAGCGCGCCAGGGTCAGCGAGGCGATGGGCGACTACGACGCCGCGGAAAAGGTCTACTCGCAGCTCATCGAGGCCAATCCGAAGTACACGAGCGCCTACATCGGACGCGGCCGCTGCCGGGCCCTGCTCGGCAAGCGCACCGACGCCGAGTTCGACTTCGGTCGGGCGATCCGGGAGGCCCCCGACGATCCCACGCCGCTCTGCCAGCGCGCGCGCATCCACATGCTCTTTCACGACTTCAAGCGCGCGCTCGAGGACTGCGACGCCGCGCGCAAGATCGATCCCAAGCACTACTACCCGTACTTCATCCGCGGCCTCGTGAAATACAACTACGGCAAGTTCCGTCCGGCCCGCGCCGACATGCGCAAGGCGATCAAGAAGATGGAGGCCATGGGCCAGGAGCCGGACTACCTGCATCTGTACCTCTGCCTCGTCCAGCGGCGCATCGGCAAGCACGAAGAGGCCCTCGCCGACCTCAAGAAGTACTACGCGCAGAAGAAAAAAAAGCCCGAGGAGTGGTACACGCAGATCGTCTCGTTCCTGACGGGCAAGATCGACGAAGCAACGTTCTTGAAATCCGCGGTCGATGAGACCCCGAAGCGCACGCGCGAGCGTCGCTGCGAGGCGTACTTCTACGCGGGCACGTGCCGCCTGATCGACGGCGACAAGACAAAAGCCAACGTGTACTTCCGTGAGGCGATCGACACCGACGTCATTTCCTTCATGGAATACGAGACAAGCAAGATCGCGCTCGCGCAGAAACGATAGGGCGGTTTGGGGGGCCAGGGGGCCCGATCCCGTTCTCGAACGACGTTCACGTTCACGTAGCGCTTGCCGAACACGCGGAAGTCGACCATTCGAACAACCCGCGACGCAGTCGCGACCCGAACCCGAACCCGAACCCGAGAAGCACTACGGCAGCTGACGAAGCGTTCACGTGCACGAACGACGTTCACGTAGCGCTTGCCGAACACGCGGAAGTCGACCATTCGAACAACCCGCGACGCAGTCGCGACCCAATCCCAATCCCAACCCCAACCCCGATCCCGACCGCGACCCCGGGGGGCGCGTGGCTACGTCCCGCCCTCGCCGGATGCCGCGGAGACGCCGCCGGACACGATGAACTGCATGACCTCGCTCGGCTCCACCTCAAGCGGAGTGAGCGCGGACGTCGGGAAAATGAGCACCTGACCGGCGAAGTTGTACGACTGCGGGAAATAGACCGCGACCTGTCCCTCGCCCGCCCAACTGAGTTCATCGCGCGTGACGAACCCGAGCGCGCGCCCGTGAAGGCCCTCCCCCATCGCGACGAGCACAGGGCGATCAAACTTCTTCTGCTCCCCGACGAACGCGGCGAGCAGGTCCTTGATGGCGCCATGGATCAGCTTCGCGATCGGCACGCGCTGAAACAACCGATCGACCGCCCGGGCAAACCAGCCGGTCAAGACGTTGCTGACGAGCATCCCGACAGCCGTAATCGCGACCAGCGCGATCAAAGTGCCGAGCCCGGGCGTGCGAATGCCCAACCACCGGTCGGTATCGACCAGCGCCTCGATCCCGGAAAACACCATCCAGAGGATGTAGACCGTGAGCGCGATCGGAACGACAAAAACGAGACCCCGGAAGAAGTACCGCATCAGGAAGCGCATGGCGGCAGTCTATTTCGCCGCGATCGGCTCCGCTGCAAAAATCGCCTGTGGCGCTTTTTGTAAGTTCGCGCGTGGGGCGCCTGCGGCGCCACGGCGCGCACATGAAGGACGGACTTGTTAACCGCCGGATACTGCTTGCAGGATCGTGATCTTGTCGCCGTCTCTTATGGGGAGATCCCTGCGCTCGTGCCAGCGCGTATTGTCTTCGTTGATGAAGCACAGGACGTGTGGGCGGAACTCGCCGTGTTCATCGACGACGTGGACCCTCAGGCGCGGCTCCTTTTCGAACGCGTCCTGAAGGACCTCCTGCAGCGTGGTGCCGTTGACCTCGAGGCGGCGGACACCGCCCAGGACGTTCGCAATCATCGTGGGCAATTCAACAGTGGCGCTGGCCATGGTCCGCTCGTTCCCTGCTAGACCGTGAACGCTTCGATCGACAAAACACGCGGCAGGGTGCACGGCAGCGCCTGCCAGCTCTCCGCACCGTCCGCGCTGGCGTAGACCGCGCCCGCCGTGTCGCCGAAGTAGATGCCGCCCCCGCCATCGTGCGCCATCGCGCCGCGCAGGACACCGGCCCAGCACGGATGCGTCGGCAGGCCCTCGGCGCGCCGCTGCCAGGAGTCGCCGCGATCGTCGCTGGTGTACACGGCGAGGTCGCCCTTGACCGGCATGCGGTACTCGTCGCTTTCCATCGGGAAGCAGAACAGGCGCCCGCTGTCCGGATCGCGCACGACCGGGAACCCGAACCAGGACGGCAGCCCCTCCATGCACGCGGTCCAATGGTCACCGCCGTCGGTCGAGCGGTACATACCCGTGTGGTCTTGCCGCCACAAGACATCGCCGTCCGTTTGCTGCTGGGCGAGTGCATGCACGCAAAACCCGATGTCCTTGAATTCCTTGTCCTCGATGGCGACGCGGATGCCCTCGTTCTTGGCCAGCCAGGTCTCGCCACCATCGTCCGTGCGCCAGACGCCGACCGCGGAGATGCCGACCCAGACGCGTTTCTCGTCGTTGGGGTCGACAAGCACGACGTGGGCGCAGAGGCCGCCCGCCCCCGGGAACCAGTTCGGGCGCGAGGCGTGCTCGTTGAGCGCGGGCACGGGTTGCCACGACTCGCCATCGTCCTCGGAGAGAAACAGCCCGGCCTGATCGACGCCCGCGAAGTGCCGGTTCGCGCCGGCGCGCAGCGTCCAGATCTGGTTCATCTTGCGGTCGCTGTCGGCGGCCCACGCCGGCCCGTTTTCGATCTGGCGCCACTCCTTCAGGTCGTCGCTGACGTGCACGGCGGCGCCGTAGACGCGACTCGCGGTGGCCGCCAGCCAGCGCCCGCTGGGCGACCGAGTCGTCGCCGTGAGTTTCCAGCCCTTGAAGAGCGGCCCTTCAACGGTCCATTCGCGCTTGTTCTCGGAGCGGCAGATGAATCCGCCCTTTTCGGTGCCCACGATGACGACGGTTCCCATGATCTTTCCTCACGCTTGGATTGGTGCCTCGGACCGGTGCTTCAAGAGCCTGTTCGCGTCCGCGTCCCGGATGTCTCGGCTTTTCTATTTTCGCCGGGACGGAGGTACGGCGCAAGGGTCGCAAGTTCGTCTTCGACCTCGTCGGGCGAGCGGCAGGTCAGGGCGATTTCACGGCGCAGGGCACGCATCAGGCGGCCGCGGGCGATCCAAAGCCGGTTGCGGCTGGGAACACCGTCCTCTGCGCCGTCCTCTGGGCCGTCCTCTGGGCCGTCCAGATGAGCGCGAATCACGTCGAAATGGCGCGGCTCCTCCGCCGCCAAACGGTCCAGCCCGCGGGTAACGAGCCACAGCGCCCATTCGCGTGAAAACGCCTCGGCCGCGTCGTCGCGCGCCGGCAACTCCGGCAACTCCACCGGTGCCTCGCGCCTACGCCGAAACCAGTCCCGCACCGCGTTGCGCGTGACCGTCCCCAGCAGCGCCCGAAACCGCCCGCGCTGCGCGTCGGCCCGCTCGAGCACCCGCCCCCTGAGCAGGCGCACGAACACGTCGTGGCACAGGTCCTCGGCCTCCTGAGCCGGCACGCCGCATGCGCGCACCGTGGCCAGCACCGGCGCACGATAGCTCGCCGCAAAGCGCTCCAGGGCCTCGGAGTCGTCGAGCCCGGCGGCGTGGACCAGCGTCCAGACGGTTGTCGGAAACACGAATCGCCCAGCTTATTACAATGCGCGCGCATGGAGAACCGGCGCGATTGGGCGCGTAAGCTCGTGGACCGCGATTTTTTCGCCGATGGCGTCGATCGGGAGCCCGACACGGGCGAAGCCGAGGCCGAGATCCCGGCGAGTACCGACAAGTACGAGATTCAGCGGAGGATCGGTCAGGGGGGGGCGGGGGCCGTGTATCTGGCCCGGGACAAGACCCTCAACCGTCCGGTGGCGCTGAAGTATCTGCGCCACGCCCGCCCCACCGACATCGAGCGCTTCTTGCGGGAAGCTCGCTTCGCCGCGCGCCTGAACAGCCCGGCCATCGTCCGCATCTACGAGTGCGGCGACGTCGACGGCGTCCCGTTCATCGCGATGCAGTACGTCGCTGGCCCCAACCTCTCCGACGCGACCCTGGAGGTTGCGGGCGTGGTGCGCGCCGTGCGGGAAGTCGCGGACGCCCTCGTGCACGCGCACGACGCCGGCATCGTCCACCGCGACATCAAGCCCGAGAACATTCTCGTCGATGCCGCGGGCCGCGCGTATCTCACCGACTTCGGCATCGCCCGCGACCTGCAGCGTGAACTCGGCGCAACGATCAGCGCGGAGGGCCAGATCATGGGCACGCCCGCGCTCATGCCGCCGGAGCAGGCGCGCGGCGACATCCACGCCGTCGATGCGCGTTCAGACGTGTATTCCCTGGGCGCGACGCTGTTCACGGTCCTGACCGGCCGCTGGCCGTTTTCCGGCGACCATGTCGTCGAGGTGCTGCACGCCGTCCTGAACGAGGACGCGCCGCTCCTGCGCGCGTTCCGGCCCGATCTGGACCGCAACCTGGAAACGATCGTGCACCGCTGCATGCGCAAGCAGCGCGCGGACCGCTACGCGTCGATGCGCGAGGTCGTGGCTGCACTCGACGAACACCTCGAGGGCGCGGTCCGTCCGGTTGCCGGCGCGTGGTTCAGCGCGTTCGTCAAGAGCCGCGTGGACGACGGCCCGGAGAGACGGGAGCCAGAGAATCGGGAGGCAGCGGAATCGGAGGCGCAGGAACCCGGGCGGGACAAGACCGGGACAGCGAACGCCGATACGGACCACGACTGGCAGGCGGCGGTGCAGGCAGCGCAGGAGATCGCCGACTGGGATGTCTATCTCTACCGGGTCCGCACGGATCTGCCGCGCGCGTTCCCGCGGCTCGATCGCCTCATGGAGCGGCTGAGCAACATCCTGGCCGACCACCCGGCGTGCGCGTGGGCGCGGTTTTATCGCGGTGTCGCGCAAGTACGGCGGGGACGGCTGGCCGAAGGGCTCGACGACATGAACGCTCGATCGCCCGTGTGCGCGACCTCGGCGCCGCGTATTTTGAACTCGGCCGCGCCTATCTCGTGCAGCACTTTCAGGCCCACGCCCGGGCGCACGACCACTTCAGCGTTGCGGGAACAACCGCAAGCCTCGCTGCCACGCACACGCCGATCGAGCAGGCCGCGCTCGCTTTCGCCGAGGCCGGCCGCGTCAACCCCAATGCCCCGGCCTGGTACGAGCCGTACGCGCGCGCGGTGCTTTTGCTGGCCCACGACGACGCAGCCGGATGCGCTGGCGCAACCGAAGCGATCCTGGATCACGAGCCCGACCTCGAGGAGGTGTGGAAGCTGCACGCCGAAGCGCGAGCCCGGCTCGACGACACCGCGGGCGCCCTCGCGGCCTACGAGCGCGCATTGGATATCCGCCGCAGCGACTTCGAGTGCCACCTGGCCCGCGCCGCCCTGCTGCCCCCGAAACAGGCGACCACCGAGCTGCACGCCGCACTGAAGATTCACCCCGGACTCAAGCCCGCCCACGCCCGCCTCGCCCGCTTGGCCCTGGACGCCGCTCAACTCGACGAAGCCGAAGAACATGCGAACGCCGCGCAAGAAACCTACGAGGGCGAGGTGTGCCGCGCCGAGCTGTTCTTGCAACGCGACGATCCCGCGCGCGCCCTTAAGGCACTCGCCAAAGCCCGCGAGCTGCCGGGCTGCCAGAACCGCGTCAACTACCTGGAGGCGAACGCCTGGCTGGCCCGCGCCCGCCAAACGAGCGGCGAAGAGGCGCGGCAGGATCTCGACCGCATCCTCGCCCTCGAAGACATCGACGGCCGCTTCAAGGTCCCGGACAGCGAACCCTGGCGCAAGCTGCTTGCAAAAGCCAAAGAAGCACGGGCCAGGCTCACGTAGGCACGCCGGAACGAAAGCGCGGCGAGAGCTGACGGACGGCGATGTTTTTTTTGGGGGGGCTAGTGCGCGGGTGGGCTCGCTTAGCGGGGGAACCGCTAAGCGATGAACTCGGGGGCGCACGCCGCACAGGGTCTTTTGGCTCAACGGCTGACGCCGTTGAGGCTCTTGCGGGCGGAGGGATCTATCGCTTGGCGGATGAACCGCTAAGCGATGAACTCGGGGGTGGGCGCGCACAGGGTCTTCTGGCTCAACGACTGACGCCGTTGAGGCTCTTGCGGGCGGAGGGCTCTTTCGCTTGGCGGAGGAACCGCTAAGCGATGAACTCGAGGGCGGGTGCGCATCGCCGTCCGTACGCTTTCGGCCCGTTTCAGCGCTTGACGTAGCTTCCGCCGCTCAAGCGTGCTGCGGCAGCCAGCGCAGGAGAATCGACACCGATCGCCACGACGTGCAGCAGGACCATCCGTTCGCGGTTCAACTTCAGGAACTCGTCGCGGATCTTGGTTACGTCGCGAATGTCGCCGGCGGTCGGTGCGCCGTCGGTCAGCAGCACGATCGTATCGACCGTCTTGTCCTTGAGCGCGAACTCGAGGGCGTCCCAGATGTTGGTCGCGCCACCAGCCTTGACTTTGTTGATCTCGGCCAGCGCCTTCTTCCGGTTCTTCTCGTTGGCCTTCACCATCTTGTTGAAGAGGTGGTCGATCTTGGCGTCAAAAAACACGAGGTTGAAGCGACCGTGCGGCGGGAAGCGGTTGATGACCGCCGTGAGTTCCAGCTTGAGCCGGTCGAGGCGTTTGCCTTGCATGCTGCCGGACTTGTCGCAGATGAACGCGGCGCGATCCGACACCAGATCGATGCCGTAAAAAACGTAGTCGTTGTTCGCGTCGGTGTCTTCCTCCCACAGTTCCTTGGGCACCTGCGGCGGCCTGAAGCCGATGGCGTGCGTGCCCCACCATCGCTCCCACACCTTGGCGCTGCGGCCGAACGGCTGGCCGGTCAGCGACGTGAGCGCGTTCGCGATTTCGAACTGGAACCGGCCGGTCGCGGTCTTGAGCGCCGCGATCAGGGGCGGGATCGCGGCGGCGGAGCGCGTGCCGGCAAGGCCGCGCGTCGCGCCCAGCGGCACCTGCCACGGCTTTTTGGCCCGCAGCAACGCCGCAAGTGCTGGGACGGCGTCCGCGCCGCCGGCGTGGCCGAGCGACTCGGCCGCCTTCGCGCGCAGCCGACTGCTCCCGCTCTTCGCGGCCTTGGCGAGTGCCTCGACCAGCGCCCGGTCACGGAGGCCGCCGCGCGCGATCAGGTCGTAGAGTTCCCATCGATCGCGAAACGACTTGGCCTTCTTCAACAGGTTTTGCACGGACCGTCCGCGTGCGCTCGCACCGGCGAGACGCGCGAGCCCGATGGTCGCCACTAGCCGCACGCGCGGATCCGCATCCTTGCGGCCCTCCGTGAACGCGTCGCGAAAGCGCTCGTCGGCACGCGCGGCTACCGCGAGCAGCGCGAGTACTCGCACGCCGGGCGGCTTCGCCCATGACAGCGATGACAACGCTGCCAGCTTGCCCGGCGCCAGGCCACGCAGGACCGCCAGGATCGCGCCCTGCTCCTGGGATGACAGCCGCGCGCACCCAACGATAATCTCGCGGACTGCGCCGGACCGCGCCAGCACGTCGACGGCCGTGCGACGCGCGCGGCGGTCGGCGTCTCCGAGCATGTTCGACGCCGCCTCGATGGCTTTTTTGGGATCGAGCTTGGCGAGTGCGCGCAGCGCCGTCGCCCGGTGGAACGGATCGGTCCAATCGATCAGGCGATCCGCGATGAACTGGCGCTGGCCGGGCCAGCGGCGGTGCGCCAGGGCCTCGACGAACGCGCGCTTCACGACCGCTTCGCGCGCGTTGTCTGTTTCCCCGTACAGCCAACTGCTGACCCCGCTTCCCTTGATCTTGGCGATCGCGGCCACGGCCTTGCGCGCGTCCTTGTAGCGTTCGTTCTTCACAGCCGTCAAGAACGCGCCCTTGAGCGAGGCGAAGTCGGGCGCCAAACAAGCAAGCGCGAGCAGGGCCGGAATCATGCCCCGCATCGTAACGCTTTCACGGGGCGGGCCTCCGAGTACCCTGCGCCCGTGCGAACAGTCTCGATCCGGACGAGCCTCCTCTTGAGCCTCCTGCTGCTGATCGTCGCGCTGGCGGGGACGCTGCTGGCCGCCACATGGATCGGCCGCAAGCAGGGCGTCGAGACGGTGTCGCGGGAGCTCATCGAAAACCGGAGCATGCTCGTCTCCGCGAAGCTGGAACGGCTTCTCCACCCGGTTCACCAGACCCTGGCACTGCTGGGCCAATGGGGCCGCAGCGGCGAAGTCCTTGAGCCCACGGACACGGCGCGCCTGAACGCCCTGTTCATCTCGCTGTGCCGCGAAATTCCGCAGGTCTCCTCGGTCAACACCGGAGACGCCGACGGCAACGGCTATCTCCTGCTGCGCCGACCGGGCGGTCGGTGGCACAACCGCATCGTGCGGCGCCAGGCTTGGGGCGACCGGACGCGCTGGGAGGAATGGACGAGCAGTACGTTGTCGGGCACAACCCGCGTCCGAACGTGGGAAAAGAAACTCGACTACGACCCGCGCCAGCGGCCGTGGTACACACTCGCGGCCGAGCGCTCCGGCAAGGGCCCGGCGTGGTCCGAACCCTACACGTTCGCCACAACGGGACAGCGCGGGATCACGGCATCGATCCGGGTCATGCCCCAAGAGGGCCGACCCGTACGTGATCGCCTTCGATATCCTGCTCGCGGACCTCACGGACTTCACCCGAAGACTCCACGTCAGCCCGCGGGGGCTCGCCCTGATCCTCTCTCCGATGCTCCAATTCATCGCACTGCCGCGCGACAAGTCCCTCGAAACACCGGAGGCCCGCGCCGCAGCTCTTGAAAGCGAAGACGAAACTCTCGGCATCCCGCTCCTCCGAGACGGCCGCACCGCCTGGGAAGCTCGCCTCAAACACGGTGAGGCCGAGCTCGGTTACTTCCAGTTCGAAAGCGGCGGCGAAACCTGGTGGGCCGGCGCGCTCGCCACACACCTGGGCGACGGGCAGGCCTTTCGCACGATCGTTCTCGTGCCCGAGGAGGATCTTGCCGCCGACATCCTCGCGCGGCGCTGGCAAATCGCCGTGGCTGCCGCCGTGGCGTTCGTGTTGGCGGTGCTGCTCGCGATCTGGCTGTCGCGGCGCTACGGCAAGCCGCTTCGTGAGATCGCGGAACAGAGTGCGCGCATCAGTTCGTTCGAGCTGGAGCAGCCCGTGTCCTGCACCGATTCCCGCCTCGAGGAAGTGCGCACACTCGCTCGCGCGCAAGAACGGATGCGCGGCGCGCTCCAGTCGTTTTCGAAGTACGTACCCGTGGACATCGTGCGCGAATTGACCGAACGCGGCGAGGCCGCGCAGGTCGGCGGGCGCCACGAGACGCTCACGATCTTTTTCAGCGACATCCGCGGCTTCACCGGCATCATGGAACGCTGCGATCCGGACCAGCTCGCCGCCCAGCTCTCGGAGTACTTCGAAGCCATGGTCGGCATCCTCAAGGACGAGGGCGCGACCATCGACAAGTTCGTGGGCGACGCCATCGTCGCGTTCTGGAACGCCCCCCACCCACGGTCCAACCACGCAAAGTCCGGCGTCGCAGCCGCCCTGCGCTGTCGCGACGACCTGAGCGCGCGCAACCAGCGATGGAAGGCGGAAGGCAAGCCGGCGTTGCGAACATGCTTCGGCCTCGCCACCGGCGCCGTGATCGTGGGCAACTTCGGCGCGCCCCAGCGCCTGTCCTACACGGTCTTGGGCGACACCGTGAACGTGGCGGCACGCCTGGAGACCACCAACCGCGCGTACGGAACCGACATTCTCGTCTCCGAAGCCGTGCGCCATGCCGCCGAAGACGCCTACCACTGGCGCGAGATCGGCATCGTCTCGGTCAAGGGCCGCACGCAGCCGATCGACATGTACGAGCCCCTCGGCCGGCACGGCGAGGTCGATGCCGCGACCCTGGCCTGGGCCCGACAATACGAAGCCGCGTTGGCGGGACACCGCTCGGGCAACAGCGGACGGACGGCGATGCTTTTGGACGAACTGGACGAGCAGCGCCCCGGCGATCTGTCGGTAAGAGCCCTGCGCGACGCCTGCGGCATGTGACGCGGAGGCGCCAGGAGCGCGCCCGCCTGGCGAGATCGAGCGCCCATGCTGGGCGCGTCGGTCGTGCCGCCGTCGCTTGAACCAGCAAACGCTACGTGAACGTCAGTCGTGAACGCGAACGGGGTCGGGGTCGGGGGCGGGTTCGGGTTCGGGATCGGGATCGGGTTCGGGGTCGGGGTCGGGTTCGGGGTCGGGGGCGGCGGCGGCGGCGGGGCGACGGCGACATACATCGCCGTCCGTACGCTGCCGTCAGACCTCATGCAGTCTGACAACCCGTGACAGCCGCGGTTTTGCGCGGCCCCTCGTTTGCGCATCGCGGCGCGGAGCCGGACTGCGTTGCGTTTATTGGACATTCCCCCCATGCTCAGACCCGTCATGACGAACTCTGCCCCGTTGACGCGCGAGGTCATCAGCGACCCTGCCGCGTTCGCGGCGCTTCGCGATGAGTGGAACCGTCTGCTCGCGCGGGCGGACTGGCCCAACCCGTATGTCTTGCACGAGTGGCTACAGGCGTGGTGGGAAGGGTTTCGCGGCGACCGCAAGCTGCATGTCGTCTTGGTGCGCGAAGGCGGCGAACTCGTGGCGGCGGCGCCGTGGATGATCGACAAGCGGACGCGCTCGGGTCTACCGGTGCGCGCGCTGTGTCCGCTAGGCCTCAACATCGGCTTTCCGGACGTGATCGTCGCCGGACCTCCGCGCGAGTGCCTGCAGCGGCTCGTCCTCGACACGCTGCGGGAAACGCGGTGCACGATCGCGCTGCTTCGCGGCGTGCGCGAGGATCAGCGCGCCGCACTCCGGTCGCTGCTCGACGACAGCGGCGGGCACTACCAGGACAACGACCTGCCGGAGATTTTTCTCGACGTCACCGGCGGCGCCGAGGGCTACAAGAGCGGGCGCAAGACCAAGTTCTGGGCAAACGTCCGCAACCGTACGAAGCGCATCGGCAAGGAGGGCGCGGTCACCTTCGAGCGCCACCGCGATGCGCGCGCCGCCGACGCGGTGATGGAAGCCATCTGCGCCATCAGCAACAAGAGCTGGAAAGGCGACGCGGGCACGGCAACCGGCCAGCAGGACACGTTCGAACGCGGATTCCGGCGCCTCCTCGAGCTCCAGGGCGAGCGCGGCGAAGCCGAGTTCTGCGTGCTCCGAGTCGATGGCCGCCCGATCGCGTACCGGATCGGCTACCTCTCGAACGGCTACTACTACGAGGCCGACATCGCGTTCGACCCCGAATGGAAACGCTTCTCGCCCGGCACGTTGCTCGGCCACTGGCACAACGAACAGCTCGTCGAGGAAGGCGTGAAAGAGATCGTGCTCGGCCAGGACTTTCCCTGGAAAAACGAGTGGAGCCCGAGCCGCCGCACCCTGCGCGACTTCATCGTCTACCGCAGCGCGAGTCCGTACGCGTGGCTCGTCGGCAAGGTCGATGCGTTTCGTGAGAAGCGCGCGAACAAACGCGACCAGCAAAAATAGGGGGCACGGAGGCAGCGCCGCGCGGCCGTTCGCCTCGGTCTAGCGGCTACCGGAAACCGGCTTGTGCGCGCGGGTCAAAAACAGTAACGCGAGCGCCGTCCCGAGCCGGTCCTTGGGGTTCATGCAGGTCGGATCGACGAACGCGCCGTCCTCGCGCTGAATCTCCAGGAGATAGCGCCCTCCCTCGGGAAACCAGGAACGCCCGCCGATCAACTCGCGGCGCGCGAGGTCGCCGCAGCGTTCGAGGGCATACAGCCAGACGAAGTGGTACGACCCGTCGAGAAACGGTGCGTAGCCGGGATTGACGCGGACCGTGAAGTAGCGTCCCATCCACGCGAATCCGTCTCGGATCGCCTTTTCGGTTTCCGGAGTTGCGCCGAGCTCGTCGTGGACCAGGAGCAGGCTGGCGACTCCCGCCGCAGTCATGCCGCCGCTTGCCCGACGATACGGCAACACGTTACTGCGCGCGATGTAGGGAAACGGCCGGGCCTCGTCCACCGCGTTCGCCGCGCCGCCGGGCACATGGATGGCGCGCGCGACCAGCGGCCCGTTCTCGCGCTGGGCTTTCAGGAGATAGGTCCGCGCTCTGCGAAACACTTCGTTCGGAACGGCCACGCCGCAGCGCGATGCGATCGACAGCGCCAGCAACGCGAACTGCGTCGAGGAGGTGTCGGCGGTGCCTCCCGAGTGAAAGTCGTTGGGGTAGTACCGCCAGCCGCCGTTCTTGGCCTGAAAGACCATCAGCTTCTTCGTGAGGTCGACCAGCCACGTCCAGTACGTGGTCTTGAACGGATGGCCCCTGGGTTTTTTGAAGCGGTGCAGCGTGCGCAAGACGCGCCGGTCCCCCTGACGATAGTCGGGGCACGTCTTGGCCCCGGCGTATTCGGCCACGGCCATCAGCACGACCGCCATCTCGTAGGTCACGCCGGGCAGACGGTGCCGCGTGCGAAGAAACGACAGCGCGCGCTTGAGCGTCTTGTGGTCGCGCGGCACGCCAGCTTTCATCAGCGCGTAGCAGATGATCGCCGTCGGCCCGCCCGCGTACGGATACGCGCGCCCCTTGTTGCCGTAGGTCCCGGTCCCGAGTGCGCCGCCCCAGCCCTTTTTCTTGTCGAACTCCTTGAGCAGGAAAGCGACGCCGCGCTGCACGCCGGTGTTCACGCTGGTCTCAAACGAGGGTGCGGCGTGACCGAAACAGGCCAGCGCCAGAACGACCAGGATGATCCGGCGACTCAGCGATCCCACGAGGATGTGAACGGCTATGCGGGCTCGATCGCCACATGAACGGCGTGCGGAATCCTGGAGCGGATCTCGCGCTCGAGTTCGCGGACCGTTTCGACGCCTCCCGTCAGTTTCGCCTCCATGCTGATCAGCAGGGTTTCGGGCCCCAAGTGGATCGTCTTGAGGCTCACGACCTCCTTGACGCCGTCCACCACGTCGATCGCGTCCTGGATGTGGACCTGATCCTCGGGCGACGCCGATTCGCCGATCAGGAACCGGTAGCAGCGGATCAGCAGAGCGATCGCGATCGCGCCGAGCAGGATCCCGACCGCAACCGTCGCGGCGCCGTCCGCCCAGGTCCAGCCGAGAATGTGCGCGGCGGAGACACCGGCCAGGGCGAACACGAGGCCGAGAAGCGCCCCGGCATCCTCGAGAAAAACGACGGACAGGTTCGGATCCTTGCTTTCGACAAAGAACCGCCACAGGGAACGGCCGCGGCGCTCCTTGTTGACCGCCTTCGTCGCCGCATACATCGCGTAGGCCTCAAACACCATCGAGGCGAGCAGGACGCCGTACGCCCAGCCGACGGACCGGATCGGTGTAGGGTTCAGCAGTTTGCTCACGCCCCCGTAAAGCGAAAACAGCGAACCGAGCGTAAACAGCACGAGCGCCACGACGAACGCCCAGAAGTAGCGCTCCGACCCGTAGCCGAACGGGTGGGTCTTGTCCGGCGGCCGTTTCGCGCGGCTCATGCCGAATAGCAGCAGTGCCTGGTTGCCCGAGTCCGCAACACTGTGGATCGTCTCCGCCAGCATCGCGCCGCTATGCGTGATGACGGCCGCCACGCCCTTCGTGACCGCGATGCAGAGGTTCGCGGTCAGAGCGGCGAGGACGACCTTTTTGGAATCCGCTGCCGCCACGCGCCAGAGGGTACCGTATGCCCATGCGTTTTCTCGCGATTCTCGCCGTGTGCGCGGCGCCGCTGCCGGCCCACGACACGGGGACTCGTGTCCGCCGTTTCCTCGAGCAGGAGCAGCGCGCGTTCGCGCTCTTCGAGCAGGGAAGCACGGCGAAAGCTGCCGCCGCGTTCGAGGCGCAGATCGCGATCTACCCCGACAACCCGCGCCCGTACTACAACATCGCGTGCCTGTACGCGCGCGACAACGACCCGGCACGCGCGGCAACGTGGCTCAAGCTCTCGATCCTGCACGGCTGGCGCGACAAGGAGCATCTGGCGCAGGACACCGATTTCGATGGCATGCGCCATACCCCCGAGTACCGGCGGTGCGAACGCGCGCTCAACGCCGCTCTGCGAGCCGACCCGCGGCCGCTGCCGCGCCGGGTGCGCCTCGCGACGAACCCGTCCCGCGGGCGCATCGGGGGCATGGGGCAAATCGCGGGCATCGACGAGCACAGCGCGGTCGAACTCGCGGTCGCCGCGTCCGTCCTGCAAGAGCGCGTCTTGCGCCGCCGCGAACGCCTCCTGGGAGTCCACGCGTTCCGCAAGCAGCTCTTCGCCCTCTGGGATCGGCGCATGGCGATTCTTGGTCGCCGGCTCGCCCGAAACGGCGACGCGCCCGACGCGGGAGCCATCGCCCACACCCGCGTGGAGACCGCAACCAGCTACCTACAGGAGGCGGACCCGTCCACGACGTACGGACGCCGGCTCGAGCAGATCGCCGCCCGCTACGTCCTCGCTACCGCCGAGCAGTTCCAGCGCGGATACGCCGGAAGCCCCCACCTCTCCCACGTTCTCCTGCTCGAAGCCTACGCCCGCCGCCGCCTGCCCGGAGGGGCGCCCACCGCCGCCCGCGATCTGCGGACATGGCTCGCCGATCACCCCCACGACAAAAACATCGTCGGCGCGCGCATGCAACTGGCCGCGGCACTGGCCGACCTGGACAAGCGCTCCGAGCTGCGTGCGCTGATGGACGAGCTGCACAAGACCGCCGCACAGAGGGACCAAGTGGCCGAGGCGATGCGCGGCACGCTGCAAAAAGCGCAACTCCTCGCCTACGGATTGCCGAAGCCCCTGCTCGATCAAGCCAAGACAGCATTCGCCGATGGCGCGAGGACCGTCCGATGCGTCTTCGTCGGCGGCCAGAACCCGTTGACCGCGCGCACGCTCAAGCATCTGCGCGAATCGAAAAGCAACGCGCTGATCTTCGTCATCGACCCGGACCTTGCCGCCGCCCAAGACTGGCTGAACGACCGCGCCGGCAACGTGAAGTGGGTCTACGCCCCCAGAGCCCCACAATTGCTATGGATGCGCCGCGCGCCCCTCATCCTCACGATCACCCAAGACGGCACGATCACCAAAATCGAGTAGCCACTGACACAGCAAACGGACGGCGATGAAAACGCGGCAGAGGCCGCCCATTCGCTCGAAGCGCATCCAACGCGCGGGGCCGACCAGGGGCCTGGCCGCCCGCCCGGCCCGAACTGGCGCTGTAGTTACTAGCGCAAGTCCGCCATGCGGATTTTCGACGGGGCGCATCCCCTACGGCAGCACTCTGTTCAACAGCTCGCGCGCGTCGGGTAGTTCTTCGCCGGCCGCCTCCTCCGCCGCGGCCACCGCACCGCGAATCTGATCCGCTGTCGCGCCCGTGCGTTCGGCGCCGTGCACATGCGCGCGCAACTGCGCCCTGAGGCCCATCACGGCGAGCATGGCCACGGCCATCAGTTCGCGGTCGGCGCGCGGCAGGAACGGGCGCGCCAAGACGCGGCCGTACGCGCCGCGCAGCGTCAGCCGGGCAAAATCCGGGTGCAGGTCCGTGAGCTTTTTCAACACCGCGGCGGCGTGCTGTTCGTAGATCGCGTCGAAGTACGCCCTCCCGCGCCTGGCAACATCGCCGTCCGTTTGCTCTTGGTCCGATTCACTCGACTCGTCCCCTCCTTCCCGGGGCGGAGCGGGCGCGTCCGGAAGTGCTGCGTGCAACTCCTCGAAGGCGTCGATCGTGCGCGGGAACCCGGCGAACAGAAACACCTGCAGGGTCGCCTCGAACAGGTCGTCCGTGGAGACTCCGTCGGCGTGGGCAGCGGCGTACCAGGGCTTGAGGAGCGCGCGCTGGCCGGACGCGGCGGCGGCGGCGATGCGGGCGAGGTGGCGGGTTCGGCGCGCGCCCTCTTCGGACCGGAACATGGCGGAAGGATAGCGCCCGCACTACCCTGCCCGGGTGAACTCCGAGATTCGGGCGTATTTTTTGGACGCGGGCCTTCCGCTTTCCGACGACGACTGGGACTTTTTCGAGGCCCTGCGGGCGCGCGTGATCGCCGCGAACGAACACATGAACCTGACCCGGCTGACCGAGCCGGAGGACTTTTACCGCAAGCACGTTCTGGATTCGGCGCTGCCGCTCTTGCGGGTTCCCGTGCTGGGCGACATCCCCGAAGACGGGATGCTGGCGGCCGATGTCGGCAGCGGCGCGGGCTTTCCAGGCCTCGTGTTTGCGCGACTCTACCCCGGCTGGAGCCTCGCCCTGATCGAGCGCACCGGAAAAAAAGCCGGATTCCTTGAGGACACGATCGAGGCGCTGGGTGTCGAAAACGCCCACGTCGTCCCGTTCGACGCCGCCGAGGCGGCCAACCGCGCCGCCGTTTTGCGCGGCGGGTGCCACCTCGTGTTGGCGCGCGCCGTCGGCCGGCTCGCCAAGGTGACGAAGGCGGCCGCGCTGCTGCTCGCGCAGGGCGGGCTTCTCGTGCATTACAAAGGCGGCACGATCGATCCGGAGGAGTTGGAAGAAGGCCGCAAAGCCGCCAAGAAACTGCGGCTCAAGCAGCACCCGCCCGTGCGATACGAACTTCCGCCGGACGCTGCGCGCTCCGCCGTGCTCGTGCAACGTCCCGTCTTGAAACGCCGCCAACGCAACTAGCCCGGCCGCGTGGGCCGTTGGGCACGCCGTGTGAACAAGTACGTTCCCGGAAACAAACTGTTCACCGGACTCAACTTTCTGGGTCCCATCGGAGTCAACATGAAGTGCGGCACACTCATGCATCCGTTGGCCATCCTGTTTTGCGCGCTGCTCTGCGCGCCGGGCTTGGCCGACACCGTCGTTCCGGACGGCCTCGGCACGGTCGAAGGCAACTCGAACAACGGATTCCCCTTCAACATCGGTCGGTTCGGCCGGCGGGAAATGCGCTACCAGCAGATCTACGATGCGACGGAGTTCGGGGCGACGACGCTGTCGATCACCGGCATTCGCTTTCGGCCCGACGCGCGCTTCGGCTCCCCTTTCGCGACGACCCTGTCCGACATCAAGCTCAACCTGACTACGACCGGCCGGAACGTTGACGGCCTGTCGCGTCGGTTCAACCGCAACTACGGCACGGACCTGACGACGGTGTTTGACGGCGATCTCTCCTGGTCAAGCGCGGACACCGGCAGCGGTCCCCGCGACTTCGACATTCTCATCTCGTTCGACACCCCGTTCGAGTACGACCCGAACGACGGCAACCTGCTGCTGGAACTCTTCAATCCGAACCGGTCGCGCACGACCCAGTTCGACGCGGCTTTTCGGCGCGGCGACGCTGTCTCGCGCATGTGGGCCTTCGACACGAGTGCCCGGTTCGCCAGCGGCCGCGACAGCCTGGGTCTCGTCACGTCGTTCGACACCCAGCCGTTTGACGCAACGCCCAACCCCGAGCCCGGCACGCTGATCATGCTCGGCGGCGCGGCGGTGGCCTTCGTGGCCTACCGCCGGCGCAAACAGCGCGCGGCAGCGAACTAGTCCATCCAGACATCGAAAACGTGTCGTCGGTTCCGTCCCGAGGCCAGCCATGCCAGAAACCCCTGGTGATAAGGCGCGGCCAAGACCTCGGCCAGACGGACCGGCGGCACAACGCGATGGCCCTCGATCTCGGGATCGCCGCTTGTGTCCACGGCCGAGACATCGCCTTGCACCGCGAAGAAAAACGAGCGCCACACGGCCTCGCGCCGTCCTCCCCGGACGCGCTCCCCTTCGGCGACAAACAAGAACTCGCCCACGGTGACGAGCAGCCCGGTCTCCTCGCGCATTTCGCGCAAGAGCGCCTCCTCCAGGGTCTCGCCCGGCTCGACCCCGCCGCCGGGCAGGTCCCAAACAAGCGTCGGCGCGCCGCCGATCACCCGCCGGTTGCCCACCAGCAGGATGCCGCGCTCCGTCTCAAGAAGCCCGAACGCACCGAGAAAGTCGCCGATCAAGAAACGATCCCCCGCAGCAGTGCGCCGATTCCGTAAGCCATGGCCGCAGCCACGCCGCCGACCGCGAGGGTCTCGATTCCGCTGCGCAGCCAGCCGACCCCGACGACGAGTCCCTTGCCGAGCCCCACGACAAAAAACGCGGCCCCGGTCAGCACCGTGCTCCACAAAAACGGCTGATCCCACCGCGACAACCCCACAACGTTCCAGACGAACGGCAAGAGGGGGATGAAACCGACCGCGATAAAAGCGACGAACGTGGCTCCGGCGGCGCGTCCGGGCACGGGCGGTGCGTGAGCGAGGCCATGCTCATCGCGCAGCATGGTCTCGACCCAACGCTCCTCCTCCGCGGTAATGATTTCCACGGCGCGCTCGAGATCCGCGCCTGTGAACCCCTTGGCCTCAAAAATCTGCCGGACCTCCTCGCGTTCACCGTCGGGTACGCGGCGAACGTGCTCCCGCTCCGTCCGGCGGGTCTGGGCGCGGTGCTGCCATTCGGCCCTGAGGCCCAAGAAGTTGCCCACGGCCATGGAGAATCCGTCGGCCAGAAGGTTGGCCGCACCGAGCACGACGACGATGTTCGAGCCAAGCCGGGCACCCGCAACACCCGACACGACCGCAAACGTCGTCACGGCCCCGTCGATTGCGCCATAGATGAAATCGCGCAGATAGCTACCTCCTGGCCCCCGGCCCAGGCGCCTCGCAACAGCACGCGGTGTGTGTTCGGCGCGAAGGCGTTCCAGATCAGAATCGGCGTTCATAGCCCGCAAGGTCGCTCCCCCTTCGCCTGCGGTCAAGCCCGGATATGATCCGCGCGCTATGCGCCTGATTCGCAGCGGCCCCGGCGCGCCGCCTGACAACCTGGCCTTGGACGAGGCCCTGCTCCGCTCGGGCAAGGAAACACTACGCCTGTACGCCTGGGATCCGCCCGGCTACTCGATCGGCTATTTCCAGCAAGCCGCCACGTTACCCGCGCCCCAAGACTTCGTGAGAGTGCGCCGCCCCACCGGCGGCGGCGCGATAGCGCACCACGGCGAATTGACTGTCGCCTGGATCGGCCGCCACTGCTCCGTCGATCGCGCCTACGATCGAATCAACGAAATCATCCGCAACGCCCTCGCCGTATTCGGCATCGATACACACGCGGGAACCGCTCTACCGAAAGCCGCGCCCGACGGACTGTGCTTCGATGCGCACACGTCCTACGACCTGCTCGCGGGCGGAAAAAAGATCTTCGGCTCCGCCCAGCGCCGCGGCGGCGACCGTTTTCTGCTGCACGGTTCTCTCGTCCTGAAACCGAACCGATTCGCCCAGGGAGCGGTGTCGCTCGAAGAACTTCTGGGTCACCCGGTGGCGTACAACGAAGTGGAACAGGCCGTGATTGACTCCGCGACAAAAAGTCTACGGACGGCGATGTCTGCGGAGCAACCCGAAGCAAGCGAGTGGGCCCACGCGAAGACACTCGTCCAGGAGCGCTACACCAACGACGCCTGGACTCTGCGCCGATAGCCAGTGAGCCCGCTCGGGGCGCTCCCTCCAAGCGGCCGGCCATCTCGGAGGAGACTCGTGACGCGAGCGAGGACAAGTCCGTGGACGAGATCTTCGCGTTGTACGCGAAGGTGACTGCCGAGGCCATTCAGGCAACGCTGGCCTACGCGACCTACGCACCGTCGGAAAGCGCGGGCATCGTTGTGTTCCCCCGCTCAGGGTGCGGTCGGTACGTCGCGAGCACTGCGGAGCCGACGATCTCGCGTCACCAGCGGAATGCCGTGGACGACACTTGTTGCCGCGATAATCTTGTCCGCGGGATCGCTCTTGAGGTCCAAGCCCTCGATGGCGCGACAAATCTGCCAGCTCAGCGGCCAGACGTGGAGCCGTGCCAGAATCCGGTTCAGCTCAGCATCGTTCAAATCCACGTCGATGCGACCCAGCTCGGCCAGCTTTGTGATCTCCCACAGGACGATCGACGAGATACTCCATGGATGGCGAGCCAAGAGTTCCTCCTCGCGCTTTCGCAGGTCACCCGCAAGCGCAAAGAGCACGATGTGGGTGTCAAGATTGAGCATCCCACTCGATTCCCGTCGAGAGCAGATCCCCGTGGATCTTGATCTTGCCCCTGAGACACCCGATGAGTTGCGCCGAATCCGCGCCGAGCGGCAGGAGCTTGGCCACGGGCTTGCCGTGCTTCGTGATTATGATGCCCTCGGGCCCCACGGTGTCGAGCAGCGCCAACACCTGCTCCTTGAACTTCGTGGCCGTGATGGTCTTCATGCCACCACTCTACGTCACGAATGACCGGTTTTCGCGACTGGTCATATTTTCTGACCACCGCGGGCAAGGACATCGCCGTCCGTTTGCTGTCGCCGCGGTTTGCGGCCATTGTTCGGGCGCGGGAACGGCCTGCTAGCGATCCGAGTCGCTGGAGAGTTCCGACTCGAATCGGTCCCAGTCGATCGAGGTGATGTCGTCGCGGGTGATCGGGGGGAGCTTTTTGAAGCGCTGACGCTCGGCTTCGCTCGAAAAATCCGTGTGGATTTTTTTTACCTCGCGGCGGACTGAGACGTGGACCTGCCACGGGCCCTGGTCCTCGGTGCCGGGGTAGGAAAACAGCTCCGGGGCGCCGTCGTACTGGCTGCGCAGGCGGGCGTAGGCGCGCTCGAACCGTTCGGGGTCGATCTGCCACGCGACATCGAATTCCCGCTTGGCTTTCACGATTGCGCGGTCGCGCCAGTACACACGGCCGAGCAGAAAATGGGCCACGAAGCTGTTCGGATTGCGGCGCAGGGCCGACTTGAGCGCGGACCGGGCCCGGGGCCGGCGCCCCGCGAACAGGGACAGACGGGCCTTGAGCAGATACCAGAATTCGGCGAAGCGTGCGGGGAAGGACAAGGCGTTCAACTCCCAAGTCCGGATTAAGCCGGGTCAACCGGATTTCCGATAGGCACTTGGATTTCCCGCATCGTAGGCGCAACCGGTCCATACCGCAAGGGGGGCCGGATCGGGTTGAGACGCGGGGGAAACGAAAGTGATGAAGCGGATGAACACGGGCTCTGACGGCTGCCGGGAGGCTTTGGGCGAACCATGTCCCTAAAGGGCAACCTGGCTAGCGTCAACCTCACGGAGATCTTCCAGATGCTCTCCCTTTCCGGCCGGGAAGGGACGTTGTTCATCTATGAAGGTGCCCGGAAGCGGGCGATCTGCTTCACCAAGGAGGGTGTCTCGATTCGATCGCGGGATCGAAACGAGGGCAACCTGGTGGGGAGAATCCTCGTCCGGCTGGGGAAAATCGACGAACGCGACCTCCAGCGGGCCGTGGAAATGCGCCGCGTGGGCGAAAAGCTCTTCGGCGACACCCTCGTCGATCTGGGGGTGTGTTCGCCGGAGGACGTCGATCTTGCCCTGCGCATCCAGAGCGAGGAGGAAATCCAGGATCTCTTCCTGAACCGGAGCGATGCCCAGTTCGAATACGTCGATGGGTACTTCCCGGAAACCGAGGTGCCGTACGTTCACCTCAACGTCAACTCGCTCCTGATCGAAATCGCACGGCGAACCGATGAGTGGGAGTACATCCGCAGGCGCATTCGCGGCCCGCGTGAAATCTACCGGTTCACGGGCCAGGAGGGGGCGGTCGACGCCGACGTCCTGGCCGAGTGCTACGCCCACCGCGTCGATCCGATGATCGATGGATCACATTCGGTCGGCGAGATCATCGAACTCTCGTACGTCAACAAGTTCGAGGTCTGCAAGCTCTTGGCTGCCTATCTCGACGCTACGGTGATCGAACAGGTACCACCGGAAACGCTGCGCCAGAACGCACGGCTTGCGCTCCGAATGGGCGATACCGAGAGCGCGATTCGCCACTACGAATACCTCATGGCAACGGGCGACTACCCGCTCGACGTCATGGCGGAGGCCGCCGAGGCCCACGAAGCGAACCGAGACTTCGGCGAGGCCGCGGCGCTGCTGCGGCGGCTGGGCGAAGAGCTCGCGCGCGGTGGCGACATCCGTGGGGCGATCGACGCTCTGCGGCCGGTCGCGAACTACCCGCGGCCCGAGCCCGAAGCCCTGCGGTTCCTCATGGAACTCGTTTTCGACAATCCGCGCGCGGCGGCCGAGTTCCAGTCCGCCGTGGTCGAGGCCGCGAAGACGCTGACCGCGCACTACGCCGCGCACGGCCAAAAGTCCGACGCGATCGAAATGCTCGAGCACCTCATCGAGACGTATCCGGACGAGGTGGCCTTCGTGGTCTCGCTGGTCAACGTCCACTACGAGGATGGGGCGATCGAGGTGGCGGCGGACGAGTGCGAGCGCATGGCCGGCCGCTTCATGAAGCGCAAGCGGACGGCGCACGCGATCAGCCTCTACAAGAAGCTGCTCGTCATCGACCCGTCCCGAACCGACATCCGCGAGCGGGTACGCCAGCTTATGCAGGGCAAGCGGCGTCGGATTCCGGCCCTGGTGTCGCGACTTGCCGTCGTCCTCGGTGTCACGCTGCTGCTCGGCGGTGTTGCCGTCGTGGTCGTCAACAAGCGTTCCCCCGGCGGCTCCGGCTCGGGCGGGCTCGACCCCTCGACGCGGGACCAGCTTCTCGGACGGGCGGTGAGCGAGCAGGCCAGCGCGGCCGAGCACGGCCGCAACGCGCTCGAGGCCTACCGCGGACTGCTCGAGATCGTCGCGGGCGATGTCGTGTCCCAAAATGATGCGGTCATGGTCGGCCTCCGCAACGCGGAGCGGAGCTGGGAACTGTTCCTGGAGGCTGCCGAAAAGTGCGCTCAGATCGCGGAGACGATCCGGCGCCAGACGGCCGACTCCGAGGTCACGGCACGGGCCAGGGCGATGCTGGAAAAGATCTCCGCCCGGAGGAACGATGTCGAGCAGATGCGCTCGGAGTGGCACCTGCGCGCGCAGGACACCGCGGTGCGACTGCAGGCGACCGGCAGCAAGCACTACCAGGCAGGCAAGCTCCAGGCCGCCCTCGAGAACTTCGTGCTGGTGCGCGAACTCGCGACCAAGGAAGGCTGGAAGCGCGCGATCAAGGTCGGTCAGCGGATCGCCAACATCCGCCGCGACCTCGGACGCGCGAACGAGCTGATCCGCGCCGCGAAGGCGCGCGAAGAGGTCGGCGACTGGATCGGCGCGCGCGCCCAGTACGTGCGCGTCCTGCAGGAGTTCGGCCGGACCGACATCGTCAACAGCATCCGCATGCCGGTCGAGCTCCTCTCGATCCCGCCCGGCGCGACCATCGTTCTCGACGGCGTGAAACAGTCCCTGAAGACGCCGGCGATCCTGCGCCTCCCCGTCAACAGGGCGTCCCGGGTCAGGTTCAACAAGCCGTCTTTCAAGTCCAAGTCGTTCCAGCTCGGTCCCTACGGGGCGGAGACCGACCCGGCGAAGTGGACGACCACGTTCGCGCTGCGCAAGACGGCGACGTGGAGCCGCGCACTCCGCGGGGACATGGAGCCCGATCCCGCCGCCACGGCGAGCCGGCTGCTCGTCGCCGAGCGGCTGGGGCGCTGGTACCTGATGGATGCCCGGAACGGCCAGCGGGTCGACTCCGGTCGCCTCAAGGTGTTTGACGGCATCTCCGGCGGTCTCGCGGGCAACAACAAGTGGTTTTTCGTGCCCACGCTCGACGGCACCGTCTACATGCACCGCGCGGCGACGGGCAGCGTCGCGTACAAGTTGCGCCTCAAGAACTCCGAGGGCGTCGCGGCGAAACCGCTGCTGCGCGACGGAATCCTGTACGTCGTCGGCAAGCGCGGACTGACCGTGGCCTGGGACCTGCGCGGCAAGAAGCCGAAGACGCTTTGGCGCAAACGCGCGGAGGGTGGCACCGTCCGAGCCGTCCCCGTGCTTCAGGATGGGCACGTCGTGGTCGTGACCACGACGGGTGAAGTGACGGTGTTTCGCGCGAAGAGCGGGCAGATCGTGATCCGGTACAAGGTACCCGGCACGTTCCGCTGTGCGCCGGCTGCTGCCGGCCGCGAGGACCTGATCTTCGCTTCCGAGGAGGGTCGTCTCTTCGCCGTACGCCGCGTCACCGGCAACGTCCAGTGGCAAAAGGACGTCGCGACGCCGCTGTTGCGCACCCCGCCGGTCCACGGCCGCGCCGTTTTCGTTTCGCCGCAACCGGCGCAGCTCATCGCCATCGACGTGAATACCGGGGTTCAAATCTACCGCTATCGCCAGAGCAGCGCGGCTGGGCGGCAGCAGGTAGAGCCCAAGGACCGCATCTTCTTTTCCCACGGGCCGACACTGACGGCCTTCGCGCCCTCCCAGGACGGCTACGCGCTGGCCTGGACGTTTCGGGCGCAGGGGCGGATCGTCGCCGGGCCCGTGGTGAGGGAAGACGCTGTCTACATCGTGGACGACAAAGGCTACGTCTATCGCCTGGAGGCCAACGACTCATGACCAGACGGACTCAACTCGGCGCCTCCGGGTTCCGATATGACACGAGGCGCTATCCCGCCGCGACCGTGCGGCTCGGGATCGGGCCCGGGACAGGGAAGGAACAGTGAGCTTTTTCAGCAAACTCTTCGGACGCAAGCGGAAGCGTGGATCGCGAGACGCGACTCCGCAGCTCGCCAGGGAGCTGGAGTCGACCATCGCCGAGGCCGAGCGCCTCGTTGCGGCGGGTCGCTACGAGGAGGCGAGTTCGGTCGCGGAAGGCGGCCTGCGCCGCTTCCCCACCGCTCAGCGCCTCCGCGCGGTTATCCAGTACGTGCGCCGGGTCGGCGCCAACAAGCGCCTTTCGCAACTGCGCAAGATCCTCGACGAGCGCAAGGACGAGCGCGCCTACCGCGAACTCGTCTCGCTCCATCTCGATCTCGGCAACAGGGAGGCCGCCCTCGAGACGGCGAACCGGTACACCGAGGAATGCCCCGACGCGGCCGAGGCGCACGTCCATCTGGGCGAGGTCTACTTATCGCGCTACTTCGGCGAGGTCTTCGCCCGCGACGCATGGGCCGCGGTCGAAAAACTCGACCGGGCGCTGGAGCTGAACCCGGAAACGATCCGGGCGCACGTCCTGCTGGGACTGCTCTACTACGCCATCGGGGCGCCGCGCTACTCGGCCAACGAGCTCGGCGAGGTTCTTCGGCTCGACCCGACCAACACCCGGGTGGCGGAGTTCCGCGAGCAGATGCTTCAGGTGGCCGGCGCCGAGGGCGAGGAGGACATCGAGTACCTCCTGGACTACGCCGAGGATCACCAGGAAATCCCGAATGATCCGGGGCTCTTCCCCGGAGGCCGTCGGTTCCGCCTCGACTCGCGGGGCGGCCAGCTCTCGCCGAAGCTGTTTGCGGCGGCTGCCGCGGGCATCGGCAAGCGTCTGCGCATCGAGCAGCTCGCCGCCGTCGGCACGGGCGGGCGTCCGCTCGCGGTTGCCGGCGAAAACAAGGAGTCGTTCGTGCGTCTTGCCTGCCGCCTCGACGCGGCCGCCCGTCGGGCGGGACGCCACATGAACTTCGGCACGATGCGGCGCTTCATGATCGAGGGTCGTTTTGGCCGGGTCGTTCTCGTACCCGCGGGCAACTGCGCCGTCGCGGCCCGGGCGCCGCGTTCCGTATCGACGGAGCGTATCGCC
This sequence comes from Planctomycetota bacterium, assembly GCA_021776735.1. Classification (GTDB taxonomy): domain Bacteria; phylum Planctomycetota; class PLA2; order PLA2; family PLA2; genus JAJFFH01. Next base: position 40,449 of record JAJFFH010000070.1, read on the forward strand.
GAAGGGCTCGAGATGGTCGTCACGGCCTCGCGGGCAGACGAGAGCGTAGAGGGAGAGGACTAATGGAACGACTCCTCGATCGTCTCGAAAAGGAAGCCTGGGTCCGCGGGTCGATGATCGTGTCCGACGAGGGCATGGTGGTCGTCGAGCGGCTCTCGGGCTCACTTGACCGTGATGCCGTCGCCGCCCTGGCTTCCGATCTCGTCACCGAGGTCGTAGCCGGGCTGGCCGAGGCGGGTCACGACTCTTTCAAACGCATCGTACTCAGCGCGACATCCGGCGAACTGGTTGTCGTCGATTGCGGCGCCGTCTACCTCGTTGTGGTAGCGGCTGCGGGTTCCGAGGCCTTTTACATCGAGATCGACAGCGCGGCCGCGCAATTGCGCCGCATGGCGCCGTCGACATCGATGCGCGGAATGTAGGGAACAAGATGGTCCAGATCAACTTCGCCAACAAAGAGATCCAGTGCAAGATCGTCTACTACGGACCGGGGATGTCGGGCAAGACCACGAATCTCGAGATCGTGCACAAGAAGGCCCCGGGCGGCGCCAAGGGTGACCTCACCTCGATCGCGACCGAGGGCGACCGCACGCTGTTTTTTGACTTCATGCCCCTTGATCTCGGCAACATCGCCGGCATCAAGACGAAGTTCCAGCTCTACACGGTTCCCGGCCAGGTCTACTACAACTCGACCCGGAAACTGGTGCTCCAGGGCGTCGACGGAATTGTCTTCGTTGCGGACAGCCAGGCCGAAAAGATCGAAGAAAACATCGAGGCATTGGAAAACCTCAAGGGCAACCTGAAGGAATACGGGCGCGACCTCGATTCGATTCCGCTCGTGATCCAATACAACAAGCGCGACCTGCCGACGGCGATGTCGATCGAGGATCTCGAGGCACGCCTCAATCCGGTCGGCGCCCCGACGTTCGAGGCCGTTGCCGCGACGGGTGAGGGGGTGTTCCCCACACTGAAGGCGCTGGCGAGCCTGGTCCTTGAGTCGATCAACCGCGACAAGGGCGAAGGCGTGGGCGCTGCTGCCGCAGCCGTACCCGCCGCGGCAGCAGCCGCAGTTCCGGGTGCGTCCACGTCGGCACCGGCGCGTCCGGCGCCGGCCGCGCCGCGACGCGTTCCCGCGCGCCCCCAGGCGCCGGCCGCACCGCGCCGTGTCCAATCAACTCCGACTCCGGCTCAGGCCCAGCCGTCACGGTCCAAGCCGCAACGCGGCGCACCGGCCCGGGACGAACGCCCCGCGGCGACAGGTCCGGCCGGCCGCAACCAGCCCCGGCGCACGCAAAGGGCCGAGCCGCCCCGGATGCGGCCGGTGAACAGGCAGCAAGGCAAGGTCAAGATCAAGGAACGCGCGGACACGAGCCGTTTGGTGCTCATGATCGCGGTCGGCGCCGTCATCGTCGGCACCATCGGTTTTCTGGTCCTCAACTACCTGTAGGCCGCGAGAACAGTCATGTCGAAGACCAAAAGACGTCAGATGACCGACCAGGAGCTGCGCGACAGCCGGCTGATCTTCTATAAGGAAGACATCCAGCAGATCGACTCGACGCTGCGCGAGTTCCTCGCCCGGTCCAAATCGAAAGCGGCCCTGCTCGTCGACAAGGACGGCCACCTCATCACGCAGGAGGGCAGTACCGAGAAGACGGACACGGACACGATCGCCGCACTCGTCGCCGGCTGTTTCGCCGCGACGCGCGAGATGGCCCGCATCCTTGGCGAAGACGAGTTCACCGCGCTGTTCCACCAAGGCCGGAAAGACAACCTCCAACTCAGCCTGGTCGGCACCCGCACGATCCTCGGCGTGTTGTTCGACGACACGACAACGATCGGCATGGTCCGACTGTACGCCGCGGAAACCGGGCGCAAACTCACGTCCCTGTTCCGCAAGATCAACGGCCGTCCGCCGGCCGCCGCGGGCACCGCTCCCGAAATCGGAGCCGGCTTCTCGCAAGCCGCGGCCGACACGCTGGAGAACGTCTTCGGCGAGTAGGGACCATCCAAGAATAGTTATTCACTGTCGGTGTTCTTGCGACAGTACGCTTGGCCCCGGGCGCGTTGCCCAGGGCCTTTTTTCTTGGCCGGTGGGGACGCCCCATAGGCCAACAGCAAACGGACGGCGATGCCCGTGACCGGACAACCCGCTATCAGATGCGCCGCCACTCGTCGGCGACTACTTGATGCTCGTCCTCGTAGAGGATCTTGCCGGGACTCCTGGAGCGCAGCACGCGCACGGGCAATCCGTTCACGCGAAGGATCGACACGATCCCCCACACCCGGCGTATCGAGTCCCGGGCGCCGTCCTTGAACCAGCTCGCGGCGCTGCTCGGCCAGCCGCGGTAAAACGGCGGCACGGGAAGATTCTCGTTCAGCCAGGCGTACGCTTCCGCAAGCCACTCGAGCTCGGCGTGGTCAAGGCGACCGTCGTCGCGCAAGAGCCGCGCCTCGGTGATCACTCCGGTCAAGTCCCGGTGATGCTCCCTCTCCAGACCCATGACAAATCGAATGAACATCACTGCCTCGGGCAGTAGTACCGACCGACGGGAGCGGGGTTGACCAAAAACAGCGCAGAGCGTCAAGCGGACTCAGGATGTCCGCGCGCGGTGCCTGGCGAGAAACTCGTTCGGCTCTTCGACTTCTTCCACGACGGTCACGAGACACTCGGCCCAGTAGAAGAACGCGAGCGGGATTCCGAATCCGGTCAGGCACAAGAGCACGACGACCAGCCGGCTGCCCAAGAACTCGTGTCGAATGATCTTTCCCACTGAACCGATCTCCTTTCACTTGGCGGGCACGCCACGACTCTACCGGACCGCGACGTACCGACCGCCGGTCAAGTGCGCGAGGTTCGTCAGCAATTCGGCGTTTTGGTCCTGGGCGAGCCCCACGGTGTGGATCACGAGCCGACCGTAGCGCGTGCGCTCTTCGGTTTCTGCAAGCAAGAGCGCCGGATCGACGATCACGCCCACGCTCGGCTCACCGTCCGTGAGCAAGAACACCGTGTCGGCTCCGCTGCGCAGCGCAAACTCGAGTGCGGCGTACACGTTGGTGCCGCCCACCACCGCGCGGTCTTCCAGAAAGTCCAGCGCCGCTTCGCGGTTGCCCGCGTCGGCAGGCTTGAGACCGCGCTCCCACGCGCGAACGCCGCTGGCAAACAGGGCGACGTTGAACGTAACGTCCGCCGGCAGATCCATCAGCGATTGCATCAGGGCGCGCCGCGTGCGATCGATCCGCTTCTCGCGCTTGCCGCCCTTGCCGTCCATCGGAAAGATCATGGAGCCCGACACGTCGAGCAGATAGAGCACGCGCCGCGAGTGGGTCCGCAACCCGAAGAACGAAACATCGCCGTCCGTCTGCTTTTTTCGAAACCGCCGGACCGAACGCACCGCTTCCCAGTCGTCCCGATCCCGCCCGACAGCACGCGCCGTACGCTCTTCGACAAGCCGATCGACCCAGCCTCCCGGCAATGTGCGACAAACCCGCGCCACTGCAAAACGCACCGCCGGTCGGGAATGGCGCGCCCACGCACGCACCAGAGCTTCCGGCGCATCGTGCCGCAACCGGGCAAACACGGCGGCGCCCAACAACTCGGGATCCCGCGCGCGCGATGGCGTGTCCTGCAACGCCCGCGTCGCTCGCGGATCGGGAATGCCGCCGAGCACGACGGCGCAGCGCCGTGCGAGTGTGTGATCGGAGGACCGCAGCCCCCGAAGCAGCGCATCGACGGCGTGGGCTCGGGAGCGGCCCGCAGACGAAAGCAGACGGACGGCGATTTGCCCGAGCGCCCAGGTGCGGAACTGGCGCTCGCTATGGCGCCGCGCCTGCAACGGCTGCTGGGGCATCATCAGGCGCGGCGTGCGAATCTTGTTGACGTAGCGTGCGGCGAACTCGCCCGGAGGCAGTTCCTCCATCGACCAGACGAGCGCAACGGTTTCGGCGACCGTCAAGCGCGCCAGCGTGCGGCGAAAGTCCGCCTGCTTGTCCCGCAGTCGCGTCCGGTACCGAAAGCCTGGGTAGAGGCGGGCGCGGATGTTGTTGGCCTGCGGCACTTGGTCGTTCACCGACGGTGGACGGCGGTGCAGGAGCGGCTCGAGGCCGCGGGCGTGCAGGCGGGCGACGGGATCGAGCCGGGTAAACGCGGCGCGCGGAACCGAGCGCAGGGTCGGCACCAGCGGATCAAACAGCCCGTCCGGCTCGGCAAACGCCGAACCCGCCAGCACCATTGCGAGAGCCAGGGCAACACGACGCACGTCCTGTTTGTAACGCAGCGCGGCACGTCACGGCGACGCCGGGGTCCCTACAATCTTTGACGTGTCGAACTACACTCGGGTCTGTCCCGCGGCCGATCTCGCCCCCGCAACGGCCCGCCTGGCGAAGATCGGGAGCCAGGACATCGCCGTCCTTCGGCTTACGGACGGCTCATTACACGCCATCGAAGACGCCTGCCTGCACGCTGGCGGACCGCTGCACGAGGGCACGCTGGACGGCGCGATCGTGACCTGCCCCTGGCACGGCTGGAAATTCGACGTAAGGGACGGCTCGTGCAGCCTGAATCCGTGCGTCAAGCTGGCTTGCTACGGCGTACGCGAACGCGACGGATTCATCGAGGTCCGCGGGCCGCCGGCGCCGGCTTCGTAGCCAGAACGAGGCGTTCGCGGCCCAGGCGCGGTTGGACCGACGAAACGGGGGTCTCGACCGAAACCAGATCGAAAACCGTGCCCCAGATGGCCTCGATTTCGGATTCGAGGACACCGAACGGCGGTCCCTCCACGTATTCGCCCATCGGGAACAGCAGCGCGACGACGAGCCCGCCCGGCTTCAAGGCGGCCAAAAGAGCCTCGACGTAGGCGCCGCGCCGCACCGGATCGATCGCGCAAAAACAGGTGTATTCGACGATCACGTCGAACCGGTCGGGATAGACGCGCCCCAGATCGAACACGTCCAGCTTCTCCACATGCGGCAGATCGACGGCGAAATCGAAGCCGATGGCGTCGTAGCCGCGGGCGCGCCAGGCGTAGACATCGTGGGCCTGGCCACAGCCGGGGAAGGCCACGAGGCCGGTTTGGGGGGCGCGGGGGCTGTCGGCGAACTCCTCCAAAACCGGGCACGGGCCGTCCAAATCCCATCCCGCGGATTCCTCTGCATACAGTTGGCGCCAGTACCCGGAAGAGGACACGTCGTCGGTCATCGGTAAAAGCCTATCTCAGAGGTTGTGAAGATATCCCGGTTGTCCCCCGCCCCCCTCTTTCCTAGACTGTCGCGGCTTTGGCGAAGCTCGAAATCGTGAAAGGCCTGGGAACGGGCTCCGAATACGAAGTGGACCAGGCCGTCATCTTGGGGCGGCTGGACACGAACGACGTGCCCGTGAAGGACACGAAGGCGTCGCGTGAGCACGCCAAGGTCTACCGGCAGGGCGCGGTTTTTTCGATCGTGGACCTGAACTCCAGCAACGGCACGTTCGTGAACGGCCGTCAGGTCACGAAGCAGCGCCTCGAAACCGGGGACGAAATCACGATCGGCTCGGTCACGATCCGCTTCACCGATCCGGAAGCCGAAGCGATCAAGCAGGCCGCACTCGCGGGCCGCAAGAGCCTCGACGACGACTTCGGCGGCAAGAAAAAGACCGCCGGGGCTGCCGCGGGCGGAGGCGGAGGCGCCCCCGACGTCGTGATGACGGGCCACCAGCCGCTGCAGTATGGTCGCAAGAAGCGCGGCAGCCCGAAAGCCGGCCTCGATTTCGACCAGATTTCGGACGGAGCGCGCCTCTTCATCTACATCGCACTCGTGCTGGTGTTCGCGGGGCTGATGTACTTCGCCTACACGTTCGTGGCCGGATAGTTCGTTCGGGCGGGCCCCCCTAAATCCGCCTTCGGCGGCTCTTCGCTAGCTCGGAGGCTCGAACGCGCGGAGTCGTTTGGCCAGGACTTTCGCGGACCGTTGCCAGGTTTGTTTGCGCGCGTGATCTTGGGCGGCTTCCAGCTCTTGGGGGGTTGCGGCCATCGCGGCTCGGACGGCGGCTTCCAGTTCGGCTTGGGATTCTCCGTAGAACGCGTGTTCGCCCAGCGTTTCGCGAAACGCCGGAAGGTCGCGCACCACCACTGGACGGCCCAGCGCCATGGCTTCCAGCGCAACCATGCCGAACGCTTCGCGTGTCGCCGGGCACAACACGACCGCCGCCGCCGCGATCTCGCACCACAGTTCATCTTGCGGGAGCCACTTCACGCCGCGACCAACTTCGCGGAGCGGCAGGGCAACGCAATTAGCCAATTGGCGTGCAATTCTTATACCCTTATGCGCGGGACCCGGATCGACCATGAGCAAGAGCGGACGGACGGCGATGTCGCCGTAGCGGTCTCGAAGAGCCTGAGCGTCCGGCACGGACACGGCGTTGGGGACGACGGTAGCGTCGATGCCCCACGCCTTGCGCACCGCGGTGCTCACGGCAAGCACACCCGCGGCGCGACGCAGGTGCCGGCGAATGAGCGCACGGCGCCACCACGGTCCGCCGTCGTCGTGCAGCGTGATCAACGTCGGTACTTCCGAGGACGCCGGGTAGTGGTCCGTGATCAAGACATCGCCGTCCGTCGGCGTCCTCAGGGTTCGAAACCGTCGGAAACGGGCCGTGGCACGCACCGGAAGCCGGCGCACCTCCACGCCGGGCGGAACGATCGCCTCCGGCGTGTCTTCGGCGAGCAGGAAGAGGAGGTCGTAGTTTCCGAGCTCGCGCAAGGCGCCAAACAGGTGGCGGGCGCGAAGGCCCGCGCCGCCGGGCGGGTCGCCGTAGGCCGTTGCGTTGATCAGTACACGCACGCTCAAGGGGCCTTTTCAAGCGCTCTCTGAAAAGCCCTGACGTACCCGCGCGCCGTGCGCTCGGGCGAAAACCACAGCGCGCGCGCCGGGCCCAGGCGGCGGACCGTCTTGCGCCAGTCGGGCTTCACCGCGCGCGACAAGGCCGCCGCGACCGATGCGGGGTCGCGCGGATGGGCGGTCAGCACGGCGTCGCCGCCGGTTTCCGCGGCACCCGTGTCGGCAGTGACCACGACGGGGACGCCGCGCTGCAAGGCCTCAAGCACGGGGAAGCCGAAGCCCTCGGAGGCGCTGAGCAGCCCGACCACGGACGCTTGGCGGTACAGGTAGTCCAGCGTCTCGTCGTCGACGGTGCCCAGCAGCAACAGCCTGTCCGCCACGCCGTGTCGGCGTGCGGCCTCTTCCACGCGCCAGCGTCCAGCGGAGTCGTACGGGCCCACGAGACGGATCTGGCCGTCGAGCGCGCGCGCGCCGGCCAAGAGCGCGTCCACGCACTTGCGCTTGACCAGCCGGCCAACAAACAGGATCGAGCCGTCGGGTTCTTTTTGTTCTTCGACGGGCGCGGGCGGTGCGGGGTGCGGCACGACCATGGTCATCCGGCCTATCGCGGGATGCGCCACTTCCATCTGCCGCAGCGTGACATGCGACGGTGCGACGAGCACGCGACAGTTCTTGAGCGCGCGGTCCAACCATGCGCCTTGGGCGAGCGCGCGCAAGATACCCTCAAGGCGGTGGTTGACCGTGAACGGCAGCTCGTGCACGGTCGCCGTCGTGGGGATATCCCAGCGCGCGTGGGTCGGATGCGCCGTGACCGGCGAATGAAACACGTCGAGGCCGCGCGCGGCGCGGCGCAGGGCTCGGGACCTCCGCCACCACCGCGATCGCTTCGGGCCTCCGGTCGCGCGCATCTCGATGCCGGACGGCACCGGAAGAGGCTCGGGAGCCAGAGCAACGACGTCGATCCCGGGCGCGTGGCGTTCAAGCGCATCGAGCAGCAGACGGATCGATGTCGGGACCCCGCCGATCCCGTGCATGGCGGTGACGTCGATGCCAACCTTCACGCCGCCTCTCCCCCGTTGTCCGGTGTCGCGATCCCGGCAGCGTACGCCTCCCGGGTCGCCTGCGCGCACCGTTCCCACGTGTACGGTCGCGCCTGGGCCGGCCCCCGCCCCCCCACATTCTTTCCCTCGCCTCCGCACACCCTGCGCAACCCGTCCGCGATCGCGTCCACGTCCGTCGGATCAACCAGCAGCGCGGCGTCGCCCACGACCGAGCGGATCGGCTCGATGTCCGAGGTCAGAACCGGTTTGCCGGCGGCGAGGGCCTCGAGCACGGGCAAGCCGAAGCCCTCGCACAACGACGGATAGGCGATGGCGCGTGCACCGGCGATCTGTCGGCGCAGTTCGGACTCTGAGATCGTGCCGAGCCAGCGGACGCGGTCCGTGCGTTCCGCCAGTGCCAGGACGTCGTCGCACAGCCAGCCGCGGCCACCGGCGAGCCGCAGTTCGCCGTCGAGTCGTGCGCGCGCGAACGCCTCCACGAGGCGCCGGTGGTTCTTGCGCGGCTCGATCGTGCCGACGCAGAGGATGTAGGGCGGGCTGTCCGCCGGTCGCGAGACCAGGTCAAAAAACGAGGGATCGACGCCGAGCGGCGTGACCTGCGCGCGCGCGCCGAAAAACTCGCGGCAATCGGCGGCGGTCGCCTCGCTCGGGGCCAAAAGGTTCACACCGCGATCCAGTGCGATCTGGACCACGCGGCTGAGTGCACGTCCGGCGCGTTCGGTGTGGCAGCCAGGCTCGCGCAGCCAGGCGACGTCGTGGACCGTCAGGAACTCCGGTATGCCGCGGGCGACCGGGGTGATGCGGAAGTTCGTGTGGTGAAACACGTCGCAGCCACCGAGAAGGCGATCGGCGGTAAGTCCAGCGATGCGCCCGGCCATGTCGGCGACACGGCTCGGGATCTTCCAGGCCAGCAAGCGGGTCCGCGGCGGCACCTGGCGAACCGCCGGTGTGTTGCCCTTGAAAAACACCCCGAACAGCCGCGGGTCGTCGCCCGCGCGACCCAGCGCCCCGGCCAGTTCCATGACGTAGCGGCCGATGCCCGATCGGGCGCGCATGGCGGGGCGGTAATCGAGTCCGACGATCATGGGTCGAGGCGAAGCCTGCGGCTGAAGAATCCTGAATCCTGCTGGGGCGGGCAGTACCGTATCCGGATGCAGAGGTTTGCGCTCGACGGTGACAACCTGTCCTTGGACGCCGTTCGCCGGTTCCTGGCCCCCGCGCCCCCCCATCTCTCCCTCAAAAAGACCGCCGAAAAGCGCGTCCGCCGCGCTGCGGGGTTCGTCCGCGAGCTCACGAAGGGCAGCGCAACGGTCTACGGCGTCAACACCGGCTTTGGCCGGCTGGCGAACGTCCGCATTCCGCAGAACAAGCTCGCGCGGCTGCAGACCCGCCTGATCGTGTCGCACGCCGCCGGCGTCGGGCGCGCGCTGCCGTTCGAGGAGGCCCGGCTCGCCGTCGCGGTCCGCGCGGCCACTCTCGCCCGCGGCCACTCCGGCGTCCAATTGCCGACACTGCGGCTGCTGCTGGAGCTGTGGAACCGGGATGTCACGCCGTTCGTGCCGTCACGGGGTTCGGTCTGCGCGTCGGGCGATCTCGCGCCGCTCGCGCACATCGCGCTGACTCTGCTCGGCAAGGGCGACGCGTTTTCGGGCCGCCGCAAAATGGCCGCGAAGACCGCGCTAAAAAGGGCCGGCCTCGCACCGATCACGCTGGAGCCGAAGGAGGGCCTCGCGCTCATCAACGGCACGTCGGTCGCCACGGCAATCCTCGCGCGCACGCTGGTGCACGCCCAGGATCTCGTGCGGCTCGCGGACGCCGCCGCCGCGATGAGCCTCGAGGCGCTGCAGGGGACGGACACCCCTTACGACCCGCGCGTCCACGCTCTGCGCCCCCACCCCGGCCAGGCGGCGACGGCGCGTAACCTCAAGAAGCTCCTCAAGGGCAGCCGCATCCTGCCGTCCCACAAGGAGTCCGACCACAAGGTGCAGGATCCCTATTCGCTCCGCTGCGTGCCGCAGGTGCACGGCGCGTCTCGCGACGGTCTGCGCTTTACCAAAGAGATCATCGAGCGCGAACTCAACGCGGTGACGGACAATCCGCTGCTGTTTCCCGACGACGGCGACGTGTTGTCGGCCGGCAACTTTCACGGCCAGCACGTCGCGCTCGCCGCCGACACCGCGGCGATGGCGATAGCCGAACTCGGCTCGATCAGCGAGCGCCGCATCGAACAGATGGTCAACCCCGACCTGTCCAGCCTGCCCGCGTTCCTGGCCACGGATCCCGGGCTCGACTCGGGTTTCATGATGGCGCAGACCACCGCCGCGGCCCTGGTCTCCGAAAACAAGACCCTCGCGCATCCTGCATCGATCGACTCGATCCCGACGTCGGCGAACCAGGAGGACCACGTCTCGATGGGCATGTGGGCGGCACGCAAGTGCCGCAACATCCTGGAAAACGCGCGCGCGGTACTCGCCATCGAACTGCTGTGCGCCGCGCAGGCGCTGGACTGGCAACAGCTCCGCCCCGGCCGCAGCGTGGGTCGGGTCCGCAACGCCTTGCGTGAGCAGGTTCCGAAAATGAAAAAGGACCGCTACCTCGCACGCGACATCGAATTGACCGCGGCAATGATCGCGGACGGTTCGTTACTGAAGGCTGCCGGAGCACTCGAGTCGTTTTGAAAAACATCGCCGTCCTTGGCTTCCTCGTCCTGATTCTCGTCGCCACGCTCGTCTGGTGGGCCACCGACGGGCATGGCGGACGAGCACTCGAAAGCAAACGGACGGCGATCTCCGCCGAGAATCCGCGGGGCGGGTCTTTGGTAGGGGTGAGGCCTTCGGACACCTTTCGGGCAACGTCCTCGGACACCGCGGGCGCGCCTCGCGCGACCAACATCGTGGTGGTGTCCGCTCAAGGGCAGCCGATCGCGGAGGCCACCGTGCGCATCGGCGAACATGCCGAGCTACGTACCGGTTCGGATGGCTCAGTCTCGACGCGAGCCGCACGACCGATTCGGATCGTGGCTTGGGCGCGCGGATGGTTTCCGAATCGCCGCACGGTCTTCGGCCGCGATCCCGGCACGGTGCGTATTGCACTCAAGCCAGGCATGGCGCTCGCGGGGGTGGTCGTCCTCGACGATTCCGGCGCTGCGGCCGCCGGCGCCGTCGTGCAGTCGGGACCGCTTGAACGGATCGCGGACGAGCACGGGCGTTTTGAACTGCCTGCGGCGCCGAGCAGGTTTCGCGTGCGCTATCCCGGCTACTACCCGACGTACGCGGGGCTGCACCCGGCCCGCCCGACCATCGAGGTCCGGCTTGGGCGCGGCGTCACGGTATCCGGTCGGGTCATGGACGAAAACGGCCGGCCAGTCGCCAACGCGAAGGTCGTCGCTGCCCGCAATACGAAGCTGGGGACCATCTTCACCACGAGCGCATGGCGCCGCGCCACGGTGCGAACGGACCGCGACGGGCGCTACACGCTTCGCGGAGTGCCCGGCACCAAGACCTACATCTGGACCGTCGCGGCCTCCGCTTTCGGCTACCGCTTCGGCATGGGCACAACGTTCGATTCGCGTACCGCAGGCCCCCACGAACGCCCGATCGTTGTACGGCCGCGCGCCCACGTCGTCGTGAGCATCGTCCCCGCGACGAGAGCGCGGATTACAGTCGATGGAGTCCCTGCCGAGCGGCAACCGGACCAGACCTACATTGCCGCCCCCGTCGCGGTCGGCGTGCGGAAGCTCCTGGTTCGCGCCCTCGGCTACCGCACGACGGAACGCGACGTGGCCGTACGCGAAGGTGCGCGTCACGACATCACCGTGAACCTCACGGATGGAGCAGTGCTGCAAGGTGTCGTGGTCGATACGCGGGACCGGCCGGTGGCAGGCGCATTCGTGGGATTCGGGGAGAAACTCGACGCGACCGCACGAACCGACACGCGCGGCCGGTTCTTGATGCGGGGACTTCTTACCGGGCCGGGCCCGCTCACCGTGGAGTACGAGGCCGCCGGCTTCCTGACTTCCGTGATCGACAACGTCACGCCCGGTGACGCCACGCTGCGGGTCGTCCTACGAGCCGGACCGCGCGTCGTCGGACGCCTCGATCCGGTCCCCGCCTACCGGAGGTTCGCGCCGCTCGTCATCTGGGGCGACGACGACGCCATGAGCGGGTGGATTCCGGTCGATGACCACGGCCGCTTCGAAATCCGCTGGGCACCAGCGAACGAACCGTTCTGGCTGCGCATCAAGCACGGCAACGTGCCGCTGATCTGGAGTGGCCTCAAGGTTGCGCCGGAGCAGGTCCTCGACCTCGGCGTTCTTCGCCCGCGCGCCGGGTTCACGCTATCCGGACGAGTAGAAGACGATCAGGGCCGGCCGCTGGTCGCCACGATCGACTGCGCGAGTGTTCCCTCTGATCTGGGAATCACCCACGGCACATCGTCAGGAACGGACGGCGAGTTCTCCATCCGGCATCTGCCCCCCATCGAGGTCGAGCTCGCGGCCAAGGCGGACGGATACGAGCCCACGACCGTACGCGTCCGCACCGATGGTGGACGCGCACGGATTCGGCTACGCCCGAAGGGCTAGGCCAGCCAGGCTTAGGCCTTGTTTGATGCCCGACGGATCAAGTCGCTACCGCCGCGCTGCATGAACACCCGCAGATCAGGGCGGTCCGGTCGCCATGGCCGAGACAGTAACGGCGGTAGGACGTCCATTCTCGCGAGCCCGCCCGCTCCCGCGTGCACGAACTGCGCGACAGCGATAGGGCGGCGCGCGCTCGCGAACCTCGGATGCGCCGCCAGCCCCCCCCCGCCGACCCCTGAGTCGTAGTCGGGTGCCTCCGGCAATGCGGCGTCCGGCGATTCGACATCAGAGGACCCGACCCCGGACGTCTCGAACCGGGTGTGATCGAACACAAACACCGGGCAGCCGGCCTCGTCGAAGTGCGAGAAGCCGAACACCCCCGGCGTCGAGCAACACATGGCAGTCGCGGCACGAGTCCGCAATGTTGTCCGCCTCGTTGCTCCCGCCGTGCGCATACGGCTTCAGATGGACAAACTCCACCCCGCGCCGCGCCGCGCACGGCAGAGCTCGCAGATTCCGCCCGAGCGCCGCTTCACCAGAGCTTGGACCTGCTTGGATATCCCGCGCGAGCGCTCGCCCGTGCGATCCTGCGCGGCGCCGTTCCGCCTCTTCGGCAGCGGCCTGAGCTTGCGGTCGTAGACCCTCGAAATCCGCTCGGCGGATTTCGCCAGCGGCACTGGTAGCGCAAGCGATAGTCCTGCACCATCCGCCCCAGGATCTCGCCAGCGGTCGGCATGACCCGTTGGCCCTTGGCCATCAACAGTCCAACCCGCCGAAAACCGTCCCGCGTCTTCTTGGTGACCCGAAAACGCATCAGAAACGTTGGCGCCTCCCTGGCGCGCGTCTTCGATCGCCTGCTCGGCGTCGTCGCGAACCTTGTTCGGGTTCTCCTCTTCAGCCCGCCGCTTCCAGTCGTCCGTTTGCTTCGGATCGAGGTCGAGCTTGCCCTCGCGAAGAACCCGCCCGATCTGCGCCGCGGTCTCCGCCGGCACCTTGCCCTTGGCGACCTTCTCTTCGAGGTCCGGCTCCGCGATCAGGGTCCGGCCCAGCTCGAGCAGCCGGTGAATCTGCTGTGGCCCGTACCCGACCTTCGCCGCCCAAGCGTGGACCGACCGAAACCCGCCAAGACGTACGATCGCCGCTGCTCAATGGTCGCGAGCGCGATCGCTGCCGTGGTCTCGGCCTTCACGATCGCCCGATACGCCCGCCGCGCCGCGCGCTCGGCATCCGGCGCAGGCTCGACATCACGGGAGCGGCGATCGGCCTCGATCTTCATGGCTAACGAAAGCCTAACGTGACGGTCGGACAGGATCCGGCAAATCGTCGAAGGTCGACGGGGACGCCAGTCCTGCCCTAACGCCGGGATTCGACGCCGATCAGGACCTCCGCCAGCTCCGCCTTGCCCTTCGGCGTCACGCGAATGAGCTTGGCGCTGCGCTTTTTGGGCAGGCGCAACTGCACAAAACCCGGCCCGCGCACAACCGTCACGTCAGCGACCTCGCGCGGCTTCTTGCCCCTCGTTGCGCTTAGAGTCCACTCACCCGGGAGCTTCTCGCCAAACAGGGTCACACTGATGATCTTGCGCTCCGTGCGCTTCCACGCGATGTCCAGACCCGTCTCGGGCACGGGGATCTTTTGGCCGACGCGCTTGCCGTCGATCAGCTTGGCGTCCAGCAGCGGCGACTTCTCGACCGGCGGATCGCCGTCATGCATGAATTTTGCACGTGCCATCACCTGATCGCCGTTGACGAACAGCTCGAGACGCGGCTTGCCCTTTGGAGTGTAGACCAACTCGAGGGGCTCGCCGCGCCCCACCAGAATCGGTCGCCACGAACTCAACGGAAGATCCTTGCCGTTGACGACCAGGGTGCCGCGCCCCCGCGCGCCGAGCTGAAACAGCGTGCCTTCGGGCAAGTCCAGACGCCCGTTCAGGCGGTACGTCCTCGCCGGCGCAAGATTCCCGGAGGGGTCGAGCACGACCGGAACTCGCCGTCCGTTTGCTTCGGTCCGGATTCCCTCCAGCCCCGGGAGCGAACTCGCGAGTGTTCGGGCAAACACCGCCGGCGCGAGTGGCTCGTCGTGCACGAGATGCTGCGCACGATACGCGTATCCGTCGGCAAAGACCGCGCGCCACTGGAGCTTGATCGGTCCCGGTCCGATCTCTGCGAGTCGCTTCGGATCGACGGGCCCGCCGCCCCACAAGAGCTCATGCGACTTCGCGCCCTTGCAGCGGTTCGTGCCGGGGTCCCACACGATCTTGCGAGCGTCGTTGCGGATCTCGGCGGTCAGCGTGGCGTACGACCGCGTTTGTACGTCACCAACAACCGCGACCACCCGGATGTCGTGGTAGCCGTCGTCGAGCCTGATCGTGTTGAGCTCGAGTTTGTCTTGCCGGCGTCCGTTGACCCACAGCTCGTAGCGCAGACGTGCGCCGTCTGCGTTCTTTACCTGCGGCCGGAAGGCGACGGTTCCCTTCCAGGGGCCCTGCGGCGCACCCGGGTTGACCCACAGGCGATCCGTGAACGGCCGCGCCAGCCCGTCGCCACAGATCAGGAGCTGATACGGCCCCTCGACACTCTGGTAGAACGCCTCGGCCAGCGAATGGCCCTCCGCGTAGAACACGTGAATCTGCGGGACCGGGAACTTCCACTGAAGCGCGAGGGGCTCCTGGACCGAGCCGCTCGCCCCCGCCGCGCCGTAGCGCAAGAACTCGCTCAGCTTGGTCTGGCTCTTCGAGGCGAAGTTGCCGCCGTGGCTCGTCAGGTGCTCACAAATCGCGCCGCCGTAGATTCGGCTCTTGGACTTCTTCCAGTCGAAGTTCGCAATGCCAACGACCGCTCCCATCACGTCCGCACAGTCCTGGGGAATGTCGGCGTCGATCAGTTTGGCCGGGCGACCGAGCACGCGCAACCGGCGCAGGGCATCCTCGAAGTGACCTTGCCGCGTACGGGTGCGAACGTTCTTGTTGCGGCAAAAATACACGGTTCCCCGCGGCTTGGTGCCGTCGGTCTTCGCGGCGGCATCGAGATAGCGCAGAATTTCCCCGCGCGAGTTGCCGCGTTCGCCCGTGTAGCCGAGCATCGTGCACAAGAATGCGTTTTGTTGGGATGCTACGAAACCCAAGCGGGGCGCGAGCGTGGACCGGCTCGCAACCTTGGTGCGCAGCGCAGCCTGAAACTTCGGATGGCTTCGCAGGCGCCGCAGCAGCCCGTCGCGCTGCGCGACGGCCGCCGGAAAGCCATTGCCGATCGCGCGCGCGAGCGACGAAAAAGCATCGCCGTCCGTTCCTGTCTGTGCGAGGCATCGCGCCAAATGAAACGACAGCGCCGGGTTGCCCGGATGGCGCTGCACGAGTCGCCGAAAGATCGCCGCCGCCTTTTGGAACCGGCGCGCCTGCATCTCCTGGGACGCCTGCTTGATCTCCGCCTTGTCTTCAGCCGTGAGCCGCGGTTTCTTGAGGCGGAAGTACGGATTGGTGTCGGGCTTCCAGAACTCCTCGCCGGCGAGCACGCGATGCATGAGATACGTCGCGCCGGTGAGCGACGCCTGGTTGCCGACGAACCAGCGGCTGTTGCCCTCGCCCTCCGGCTTGTTCTTGAAACGAACCGCATAGGGAAAGTCCGCGGAGTACGTGATGAGGTCGATCTGGCCTTCGAGCCCACGCGCCTTCAAGAACGCGAGAATCGGTCGCGCGATAAGGCTCTTGAACTGGTCCAGCGTGATCACGCGCAGGTGCGGAATGGCGCGGAGTACACAAACGTGAGACTCCGGGATGTCGCGCATCGCGCGGTACCGATGCGCCAGCTCGCGCGACAGCGGGGAGTCCCCGTTGACGACCACGAGGGATGTCTCGGGACCGCCACCCGCACACGCATGTGTCGGAGCGAACGTCACGGACAAGACGGCAAGGCAAAGGGCAAGAACAGCACGCATCGCCGCCAGTGTACGCCCCCGAGCGCCGGCTGCGATCGAGGCCGCCCGGGTGGATCGAACGCGCGAGAGACTGCCCTACCGAGCCGGGCTCAAAAGGATGACTCTGGGAGCAGGAAATCCCTAAACCAAGCCTCTAAAACGGTTTACGGCCGGAGAGCATCGTCAAGGACACGTCACGATTGCGTCATGGGGCCCGTTTCCGGACGCCCGGCACCGGAGGTGCGAACCCGGCGCTCCACGAGAGCCACCACCCGATCCAGCGCCAGCCGATCGCGCGCCGAGAGTTCCCCCAGCAAACCCACGACATTGCGGATCCGCGCCTGACGCGCCCGGCGCAGCACTCGCCGCGCCTTCGCCGTCGCCGACACGAGCCAGGAGCGCCCGTCATCCGGATCAGCCCGCCGCCGCACGTATCCGCCGCGCTCGAGCGCCTTCACCAGCACCGTCACCGTCGGCGCCGTGACCTGCTCCGCTCGCGCCAACTCCCCGAGCGAGCGCGATCGCGACCCGCCGAACACGAGTACCGACAGGAGGCTCAACCGCGCCGGCGAAAGTCCAGTGTCCTCGTCGGACGACCGCACGCGCCGCAGCAGATGGATCGCCGCCGAGTGCAGCCGGTCGGCCAACGCCTGCGACACGCGCCTTGACTTTGCGGAAGGCATCCCATAAAGTTAGTTTCTCAAACTAAATAAATCAAGCCCCAGAAACAAAAACGTCACAGAAACGAAGAACCTCACAAAGACAGGAACGGACGGCGATGTCTGCAGCCAACGAAATGTTCTCGGCCATCAAGCGGGGCGACGCGGAACGCGTGCGTGCGCTCCTCGACCAGGATCAACAATGCGCCGGCGCAACCGACAAGCAGGGGCTTCCGGCCGTACTTGTCGCGCTCTATCACCGCCAGGAGGAGTGTGCCCGGGTCCTGGCCGACACTCTCGGCGACGACATCGATCTGCCGGTAGCGGCCGCTCTCGGCAACGAGCGAAAGACAACGGCGCTACTCGCCGAGGGCTCCAACGCGCGCGTGCGCACGCCGGACGGGTTCACGCCACTGCACCTTGCCGCGTTCTTCGGACACACCGATACGGCGCGCGTCCTGCTCGAGCACGGCGCGGACGCCAACGCGATCGCCGACAACCCGAGCCGCGTCCGTCCACTCCATAGCGCTGCCGCCGCAACGAACGCCGCGACGATCCGCCTGCTGCTCGAGCACGGAGCCGAGGTGGGCGCCACACAACACGGCGGCTGGACCGCGTTGCAGGCAGTCACGAAACGCGGCGCACGGGACTGCATCGAGATGCTTCTCGCGGCCGAGGCCGATCCCCGCAAGGCCGCGAACGACGGCACGACCGCGCAAGACCTCGGGGAGGGCCGCTCCACGGATTCCTAGCCCGTTTCGCCCCCGGCGTCCCGGCGGGGCCGGCGCCAGAGCCGGGCCTACCGGCCCAAGCCCGGCCACACCGGGCGGCGGCGACCGGTCGTGAATACCCAACGGCGGTCGTGCGGGTCGCCGTCCTGCTTGTAGTGCAGCGTCACGCGGTACAGGCTCTTCGGCGCCAGCGGCGCGCGCGGAATGATGCAGATCGTCTTGCGGTTGTCCTGGCGTTTCTTGTTCGCCGGGTTGCCCGGCCATGACACGAGGACCGGCACGGGGAACGCGCCGCGGCGCACGACGCGCTCGAGCTTGGCCCGGACCTCGGAAAACGTTGCGCCGTCACGAAACGTGAGCGTGATCGGAAACCCCGGCTGCTTGATCTGCGGCGGATACGGACGCGGCGCCTCGGGCGGAAAATGCGTCGGCTGCAACGCGGATCCCGGCGCGGGCACGATCACGGGATCGCTCCACAACCGTTCCTCGACGCGCGTCTTGCCGTCGATCGCGGTGTAGCGCGCGGAGTGCCCGATGCCGATCGCCCGCGTCCCCGGATTCATGAGCGGTAGGCGGTGATAGAACGACGCGTAGGTCATGAGCACGCTCATGCCCGGCTTTTCCTGCGACAGCATCGAACGCCGCCCCGCGAGCTCGCCCTTCTCGGTCATGGGCGCATCGCCTTCCTCGGCGTAGTGCTTGAACCCGTTCTTCTCCATCCACGCGCAGTGCTCGGTGCACCACGAACTCACCTCGGGATCGAAGTCCACCGGCGGCAGCCCGTTGATCAGCCGCCAGTAGTTGAACTGCCGAAACGTCTTGTTCTGCGCCGGATCGACCGCCACGCGCCGCGCGCGCCAGTGCACGAACGAACCGTCCGCCTCGACCTTCCACGTCACGCGCAGCAGCTCGATCACGGCGGTCTTTTCAAGCGGCAGCACGTAGTTCATGCCGGTGAGCGCCCAGCCGTCCACGCCCTCCTCGTCGAACCGCCCGTCGCCATCGACATCGACAAACAGCACGTTCAGCCGATCGACGCGCCCCTTGCGTACGCCGGGCTTTTCCGCGAGCTTCTTGCCGTCCGCCAGGCGGTACTGAAAGCGGACCTTCTTGTACTTCCAGCGGGTCGGAGCGAGCCGCGATTTTTTCATGGGGGGCGCGGGGGCGGAAACATCGCCGTCCTTGGCTGTCGCCGGACCCGCCAGCCCCGAAAGCAGCGCGCAACACACCGAGAGCCATCGTCGCATGGTCAACAGTCTACCCATGCGGTACGCTGCGCGCGTGCGAGAGATCCACCCCCCCACCGGAACCGAGCTGACCTGCCGCCACTGGGGTGCCGAAGCGATGTATCGCATGATTCAGCACAACGTCAGCCCCGGCGTGGCGGAAGATCCCGAGAAGTTGATCGTGTACGGCGGCACCGGACGCGCCGCGCGCAACTGGGAGTGCTTCGACGCGATCCTTACGACCCTCAAGCGGCTGGGCGAGGACGAGACGCTGCTGATCCAGTCGGGCAAGCCGGTCGGGGTCTTCAAGACCCACAAGGACGCGCCGCGTGCGCTGCTCGTGAACAGCCAGCTCGTACCGCACTGGGCCACATGGGAGCACTTTCGCGAGTACGAGCGGATGGGGCTCACGATGTACGGTCAGATGACCGCGGGTTCGTGGATCTACATCGGCACGCAGGGCATCGTGCAGGGTACATACGAGACCTTCGCGGCGGTCGCCGACCAGCACTTCGATGGCTCGCTCGAGGGCAAGCTGCTCGTGACCGGCGGCTGCGGCGGCATGGGCGGCGCGCAACCGCTTGCCGCAACGATGGCGGGCGCGTGCTGCCTCATCGCGGATGTCGAACGCCGCCGGCTCGACATGCGCATCGAAACGCGTTACCTCGACGTCGTCGCGGACTCGATCGACGAGGCCCTCGAGATGGCCGAAGCGCGCGAGCCGAAGTCGATCGGTGTCCAGTGCAACATCGTCGAACTTTTGCGCGAACTCGCCGCGCGCGACCTCACGCCGGACGTGCTCACGGACCAGACCTCGGCGCACGACCCGCTGAACGGCTACGTCCCGGTCGGTATCACGTTCGAGGAAGCGTTGGCGCTGCGCGAAGCGGACCCGGACGACTACGCGAGGATGTCGCTCGCCACGATGGTCGAACACGTGCAGCTCATGAACACGCTGATGGACCGCGGCGCGATCACGTTCGACTACGGCAACAACCTGCGCGGCCACGCCGTCGAGGGCGGCCTCGAAAAAAACCAGGCCTTCCGCTTCCCGGGATTTGTGCCCGCCTACATCCGCCCGCTGTTTTGCGAGGGCAAGGGCCCGTTTCGCTGGGTGGCGCTGTCCGGCGATCCAAAAGACATTCACCGCACGGACGAACTCGTGCTCGAACTGTTCCCCGACGACGAGCCGCTCGCGCGCTGGATCCGCCTCGCCGGCGAAAAGATCGCCTTCCAGGGCCTTCCGTCACGCATCTGCTGGCTCGGCTACGGCGCCCGCGCGAAGTTCGGTCTCGCGCTGAACGACCTCGTGAAGCGCGGCGAACTCAAGGCCCCCATCGTGATCGGCCGCGACCATCTCGACTGCGGCTCGGTCGCCTCGCCCTACCGCGAAACCGAAGCGATGAAGGACGGCTCCGACGCGATCGCCGACTGGCCGATCTTGAACGCGCTGCTCAACACGAGCGCGGGCGCCACATGGGTCTCGGTCCACCACGGCGGCGGCGTCGGCATCGGCTACTCGATCCACTCGGGCATGGTCGTCGTCGCGGACGGCACCGACGAAGCGGCACGTCGCCTCGAACGTGTGCTCACGACCGATCCCGGCACAGGCGTCATGCGCCACGCCGACGCGGGCTACGAACAAGCCATCGACTGCGCAAGAACAAGGGGCGTCGATCTACCGATGGTGAACAACGATGAGTAAAGCCAACGGACGGCGATTCACGCCCACGGTGAACCGGACGCGCCCGCTGCTGGAACCTGACGAAAGTCCGCGTAGCGAAGTTTCGAGTGCATCGCCGTCCGTATGCTGTCTTCCGATTCGGCCCAACCATGGTTGACCTCCTCATTCAGAATGCTTCGCAGATCCTGACGCTCGCGCGTGCGGGGCTTGATGCGCCGTATGCCGGGCGCGACGCCGGGGAGCTCGGCATCGTGGACGGCGCCGTGGCCATCGAGGGCGGGCGCATCGTCGCGGTCGGGGCGGACGCGGTCGGGACGACGGCGGAGCGGGTCGTCGATGCGCGCAAGGGCGTCGTGCTGCCCGGGTTTGTCGATTGCCACACGCATGCGGTGTTTTACGGCGGGCGCGCGGACGAGTTCGAGGATCGCGCGCGCGGCGTGTCGTACGCCGAGATCGCGCGGCGCGGCGGCGGGATTCGGGCGACGGTGCGCAAGCTGCGCGCGGCCAGCGACGAGCAGTTGAACGCCGCGGTGAGGCGCCACTACGATCGTTTTTTGCGTCTCGGTACGACGACGATCGAGGCCAAGTCGGGGTACGGGCTGTCGCTCGAACACGAGTTGCGGTCGTTGCGCGCGCTCGGGATGGATCACCAGCTCGATGTCGTGCGCACGTGTCTCGCGGCGCACACCGTCCCGGACGAGTTTCACAGAAACCCGAGGGGCTACCTCGATCTGGTGTGCGACGAGATCTATCCCGCGGTCGCGCGCGAGGGGTTGGCGAAGTACTGCGACGTGTTCGTCGAGCGCGGCGCGTTCACGTTCGACGACGGCGAGCGGGCGCTGGAGGCAGGCAAGGCGCACGGACTGCGCGGGCGCGTGCACGCGGACCAGCTCTCGCGCAACGGCGGCGCCCGGCTCGCCTGCCGCGTCGGCGCCATTACCGCGGACCACCTCGAGTACGCCACCAAGGAAGACGCGGTCGCGATGCGCACCGCCGGGGTCATCGCCGTCCTGCTCCCGGCCGCGAACCACATGCTCGACCAGCAAGAACGCCCGCCGGCGCGCGCGATGATCGCGCACAGCTGCCCGATCGCCGTGGCCACGGACTTCAACCCGGGCTCGGCCCCCACCCAATCGATGCCGCTCACGCTCAACCTCGCGTGCGTACGCTTCGGCCTATCGGTCGCGGAAGCCCTGGTCGGCGCCACCATCAACGGCGCCTGCGCCGCCGGCATAAACGACAAGGTAGGCAGCCTGGAAGTCGGCAAGCAAGCCGACGTGTTGGTCTGTGCGGTCCGCGACTACCGAGAACTGGCGTACTGGTTCGGCCACAACCCGGTGAGGCACGTCGTCAAGTCGGGCGTGCTTGTTCGATAGAGGCAGCCGGGATGAAGCCCCTGTTCGACGAGAACCTCGCGGCGCGCCTTGTCAAGGATCTTGCCGACATGTATCCGGGCTCCGCGCACGTTCTGACGCTCGGTCTTGCCGGGGCTGGCGACCGGGCGATCTGGGATCGCGCGGCCGCAGAAGGCTTTGTTCTCGTCACGAAAGACGAGGACTTCCATCGCCTGAGTGTGCTGCTTGGTCCGCCGCCTAAGGTGATCTGGATCAGACTTGGCAACTGCGCGACGGCAGATGTGACGGGGCTGCTGCGCTTTCGAGCGAACGCGGTGCGTGCGTTTGCGGAACACACAGAGACCGCTTTCTTGGAGCTCGGGTGAGTGAGCGATCGTGGACCGACGCGGCCGCGGACCGATAGGCCGTTCATTGTTCGATCGCGTGGCCGAGGGGCATCCGACGCGCCCTTAGCTGCCGGGGATGCTCGCCAGTCTGCGTTCACGTTCCGCCGCAAAAGCTAGGCACGCACGCAGATCCTCGCGACAAAGTTGCGGAAAATCGACGAGAATCTCATCCTCGCTCATTCCGCTCGCAAGGTACGAGAGCACGTCACCGACCGTGATCCGCGTCCCACGGACGATCGGCTTCCCGAAGCGGACCTCGGCATCAACCACGATACGCTCGCGATAGTCCATACATGAATCCTATGCCGCCCCAACGACTCCGTCAAGGCGCCCCCCGCCGCCGATCGCGCCAGCAGCGGCCAGCTGATGGCGGTCCTCAGATCTTCACGCTTTTTGCTCCACCTGTATCGAACCCGAAAGTCGGGGGCTCGACCTGACTTTGCGTAGCAACTCATCGCGCCGCCGTGCGGTCTAACGCCTCGGCCGATCAGCGGCGACGCGAAGCGCGGTCCGCTGCATCGTCTTGTTGGGCGGCGCGCCCGGGAACTGGTTTTCAGCCACAGAGGACTCCGAGATCACAGAAGCGTTCGAACGGGATTTCGCGGAGCCGAAATTCGACTGGGAGAGCCTCGTCGTGGATCGACCCCAAGAGACCGGGATCCATGTGGCGATGCACGTCGATCGCCGCCGCGATGATCTGCTCGGTGAGCGGGTCTCCCATCTCTGTGACCTCTGTGATCTCTGTGGCCAGAACTTCTCATCGTCCGCCCAACTGCTGCTTATCTGGTTCCGCACAAGACGACGGCCTTCTGGACTCGTGCAGTCTATCTCGAATCGGGATGGACTGCACGGGCGCTGCTGGATAAGACGCACGCCGTGGTCGCCTCCCGTCGCGCCGTGCTCTTCGGTCTATGAGCCCCCCCGGAAGTGCTCGCCTGGCCGGATTATCGCATGTGTGCTCGCGTGCGATGCGGGCGTTCCGCGTCCGCAGGACGCTGTATCGTGGTGTCGCGTGAATACGATGACGCACGAGCAACTCATGGCGCGCGCAGGCGAGTTGGCGCTGGACGGCGTGCAGCGCGGCGATGGCGGGCCCTTTGGAGCGGTCGTCGCTCGTGACGGGGTGATCGTGGGCGAAGGATGGAACCGCGTGCTGGTCGACAACGATCCGACCGCGCATGCCGAGATCATCGCCGTCCGTTCCTGTTGTCGTTTACTCGGCCAGTTCCATCTTTCGGGTTGCGTGCTTTACACGTCGTGCGAGCCGTGTCCGATGTGTCTGGCGGCAATTCATTGGGCGCGGCTGGACGCGGTGCACTACGCGATGACCCGGGAGGACGCGGCGCGCATCGGTTTTGACGACGCCAAGTTTCACGCGGCGATGTTTCAGCCGCTGATGCCGCTGCACCACCAACCCGACGCGGCAGCACGGGCGGCGTTCGACGCTTGGCAGGCGCTTCCGGATAAAACGGAGTACTGAGCGCGACTACCGTTTCTTCTGGAGTAGCGCTCGCGCGCGTGCTCTTTGCTCGTTCGTGGCGCCGTTGAAGCGGCTCAGCCAGAGGATTTCCGGCATGGCCGGCGCTGCGTCGGCCCCCATCATTCCCAACAGCGTCAGCGCCGCGTCCTGCCGGGCGGCGAGCGTCCCCAGCTCCGAGCCGGCGTGCGGACGCAGTTCGGCGCCGATCGCCAGGGCGGCGGATCGCGCTTTGCCGGTGATCCGGTACAGCGCGAAAGCCGCGTGCACACGCACGACGCCGTTCAGGTCCCGGAGCCGGCGGCGGACCTCGGCGACATGGCGCGCCGCCGGGCGCCCGATGACTGCGAGTTTTCTCAGGGCGACAAGACGCAACGCCGGGGTGCGCATGCGATTAACGATGGCCGCAAGAAAAACCGGATCGTCACGGATCCTCCAGAGCGCCCACGCCGCCCCGATACCGAGTTCGGACGGCGTGTCCGCCAGTTTTTGCAAGGGCGCAACCACATCCTGGCTCCGCGCGCCGAACGCGGCCGCCGTCCGTACGGCCTGAATCTGCAACGCGGACGAACTGCTGTTGAGCGCAGCCCGCACATGCGGCAGGGCGTCGGTCGCCGCGGCCCCACCGATGCGCGCGTACGCCTTCAGGACAGCAACTCGCAGCCCCGCGTTCTCGCGGCGGGCCGCCACACTCAGGAGGGCAAGAACGCGGATCGTGTCGCGCTCGTCGCCTAGTGCCTCGACGATGCCGCAAGCCAGTTCGTCGTCCGCCTTGGGAAGCGCCGCGGCCAACCGGTCGAGATGGCCGGCCGACCCGGCACCGGGCCCCGTGGCTGCACGCACGAGCATTCGCGCAGCCGCCGTTCGGATCCGGCCATCGCCGGTACGCAACAGCGCCCGCACATCGGGTACGGCCGCCGGCGGACTCCCGAGTTCCGCGAGCACCGCAAGCGCCCGCAACCGCGCGACGGCGTCCCCGCTGCGAAGCCACTGACGCATGCGCGGAAGGACGGCCGGATCGACGCCCACCGCGTGCGCGAACGCAAGGCGTCCCTTCTTCCAGCCGTCACCGATCCGGGCCGAGCCGAGCAGGACGCCAAACAGGCGCCGCGCGCGCGGACCGAGCTCGATGAGCTGCGATCCGTGGTGTGACAGTGCATGGTACTCAGAGTCGGGCCGCGCGACGATCCGCGCAACGACCGGCAGGTACTTGGGTTCACCTTCGATGCGGTGCAGCGCCACGGCGGCGTACAGGGCGGTCAGGTCGTCGGCGGTCGCACACTTGCGAAGCAGCGCAACCGCTCCCCGCGCCCGCGACCCGAGCCCACCCAGGTAGCTCAAGACGAACGGGTCCACATGGCGCGGCATCCACTCGATCGCCTTGACGATCATGCGCACCCGCTCGTCGTCGTCGTCCAGCAGCATGGCGACCGCGATGCTGATCCGGTGCCGAAACATCTGGTCACGAGCCGCGCGCTTGATCAGCCGGGGCATCACACGCCGCGCGGCGTCCGTCGATAGAAAACGAACAAGCCGACTGGGGTCGAGTGATTTCAGCACGCGGTCCTCGGCGATCCGCCCCATCCCGTCGAACACGTACCGAATCATCCGCCCGTGCTCGGCCGGCGCGTCGCGCGCGTAGTCCATGAACAGCTCGGGTTCCTCGATGGCCCCGTCCACAATCACTTCCGCGAGCTGCGGGTTGTCGCTGCCCTCGGTCCCGATCAGCGCAAAGACATGCTTCCACAACCACCGGGCATCGGCAAAGCACTCCGCAGCGAGGACACGCACCTCCTTGTCCGGGTGACAGAGCAGCGGAATCACGTCCTTCTTCTGCTTGTCGGTGGCCCCGTTGTACGTCCATCGCTCAAGCATCCCACGGGCCGCCCTCGTGTCCGCCTTGCGGCCCAACCGGATGACATCCACGTCGTCGGCAGGAACGGACGGCGATATCGTCAGGATGACGACGGCGACGACGGCAAGATCCGTCCGGGAGAATCGGTGAAAGCCGCTCATCGGGCTTGCCCCCATCATGCCGGTTTGTTTCGATGCTGCAATGCGCGCCCTGCTTCCGCTGGCCACCGCATTGGGGATCGCCCTCGCCGCGTGCTCTGACGCCGACGAGTCCGACGCGGACAAGACGCGTCCGGACACGCCCGCGAAATCACGGCAAGACGCTGCGCCGGACGCCTCGACGCAGGAACCCGCGAAGCCTCGGAAGCCGACTCGGCCGCCCCCGGAGAACCGGGCGCCGTTAAAACTGACACTCACGCCGCTTCCGCGCCGTCTCTCCGCGCTCGCTCCGTCCAATGCGGTCGCCGCCATCTCCGCCCGTTCGCTTGCCGCATTCGAGCGCGAGTTCGGTTGGGTCCGCGTTCTCTTCGACGGACGCCCACTGCCGGAACTCGTCGGCGCAGTGGCTGGCGACGCCAAGTGGCGGATCCGCACGCGAGAGTCCCCCGACAAGCCCGTCGCGTGCGTGTTCGGCCCCGCCGCAAGACCCACCTTCATCATTCCGTACTCACGGGGCTACTGGAGCACCGCGCCCCGTCGCGCCGGAAACGGCAAGCTCGGACGCCAGGCTGTTGGCGGTACCGTCTCGGCACGGATCGACGTCGCGAAGTTCCTCCGTTCGCCCGCCTGCCCGAAGGCACTCGGACCGCTGCTCACGCCCATCCGCGAGGCGCGCTGCGGATTGGGGCTCCGACGATCGGACGGGGTCGCCGTTCTGGAAGCCGCACTGAGCGGCGCTCGGAACGGGCCCCTGGATGCGGGTCCTCTTCCCAGCGAGCCGCGCGCGATTGTCGCGCTGCTGCGCGCGTTGCCGCGCACGTACCCCATCACCCTTGCCGTCGACTTCGAGCCGGACGCGGTCAAGCGCACGCTGCGGGGTCTGACCGCGTACTTGGGCCGTCGCGAGCCGCCCCTCTTTGTGCCCCGTCATTTGGGACGGGGGTTCGCGTTGGGCGTCGGCTTGACCGACGCCGGTCTCGAAGCCGTGGTGCTGATCCGTTCCCCCGACCCGGACGCCCTGTTCGCCGAATGCCACGAGTACCTGCGAGGACTCGTAGCAGCCGGGGTGTTCACCCGCGTGGACAGGAGCCCGTCCACAAGAATCGAAGGCGTCACGGTGCAACACCTGCATCTCTCGTACACGACACGCGACCTGAGCGAGCCGCGCCCGAACGCGGATGACGGCTTTCGTGCGTTACGGGCGCTCGGCCGGGCCGACGGGGACGCCGCGACACACGACGCCGCGGTCTTGCGCGAACGCTTCCGCGTGACCTATCCGGAGTCGTCGCCGGGCGTGCGTCCCGACCCGGCGTATCTATTCCTCGCCGGTACTCCCGAACCTCTGGGCCACGGACTCTTCCACGACATCGCAACGCAACGGGGCGTGGTAAAACTACGCCGCGTCCGACATCCGACCGACGCGGACCGCAAGCGTCTCGGCGCCGCCCGCGCGGAGGTTGGCGCCGCCCTCCCGGTCGAGGGTGGCGTGTGGGTCCCCGTCGCCGCGCACGCCGACGGAACCAAGAACTGGCAGGTCGATGGGCGCGTGCTGACGCTCAACGACGACGAACAACTGACGAACGCGGATATCGCGTGGTCTTGGACCTCGACGGCCCGCCGGGGACCGGACGCGGACACCCGCGACGTGTCCTTACGCTGGAAGGAAGAGGCGGTGGCACGGTGGCGCACGTTCACCGACCGCGCGGGAGAGCCGGCGTTCGCAGTCGTCGTGGACGGACAGGTACAAGCCATCTCGTCGTATGTCGGACCGGCCACCGCCGAAGCCGACGTCTTGGGCCTTGCGCCCCGACGCGCCGCCCGTCTCGCGGCGTTCATGACGGCACCACCGCTGCGGCGTTCCTACGCGGATGACGGCCGCCGCAGCCGGCGTTTCGCCGACGCGGGCCGGCGCGACAAGGCGTTGGCAAGAGTGATCGGCGCTGCGTCGGTGTCTTGTGCCTACGGCGTTGTGGACACAACAGCATTCGCCGCCTTCGGCCCGTCTCCCGACGTTACCGAGCGAGTGATACGCGCGCTGAAAAACCGGCTCCGTCCTGCCCCCGCCCCCCTCGAAACGATCCTCAAGGAAGCCGGCGGCGCTGTTTCGCTTGTCGCCTACTGGGACGCTGCCGCGACCTACGCCGCCGCAACGAGACTTTGGGACACGAGGTCGCCCGCCCACGTCGGGGACATCCGTCCAGCGCACCTGCTCGCGTGGCACATCGGACCCAGGTTGCGGGCGCGCCTGTCTTTCGATCCACGGCTGGGCGTCGAGGCGGCGCGCTGGCGAGAGGACCAGCGCCCGCTCCGCACCAGAGCCGCGGCCGCCCGTCTCAAGACGCTCGTCGGACGATGGCGCGAAGTCCACGAGTCCGATGTTCCGACGCCGCGCGAGCTGCCGGAAGCGAGCTGGAACGACGACTGGAACCGCGCCATGCGCGTGGAGCCGGTCGGCAGGGACTCGTTCCTGATACGCAGCGCCGGCCCGGACGGAAGACTCAACACGGGCGACGACATCACGCGGTGAATCCGCGCGGCGAGTCGCTGCCCCCATGGAAATCGCCGTCCGTTTGCTCCCTCGTGTGACGCTCCACGCGCCAGAGGCGCGCCGCGCACGCCCTAACAAAAAGCGCCGAGGCAATCTTCGCAGGCGAACCGCGTCCTGTCCCCCCCCCAAGTAATACTGGCTGGGCTCAAGAGGGCACACTCAGGAAAGCAATACTGATGGTTCGGTTTCTGCACACCGCCGACTGGCAGCTTGGTATGCGCCGGCACTACCTCTCCGGCGAGGCGTTGCCGCGGTATATGCAAGCGCGCATCGATGCGGTGCGGCGGCTGGCGGCGCTCGCGCGTGAGGAAAAATGCGAGTTCATCGTCGTGTGCGGGGACGTGTTCGAGAGCAACCAGGTCGATCGGCAGACGATCGGGCGCACCTTCGAGGCGCTGGCCGAGGCGCCGTGTCCGGTGTACCTGCTGCCAGGCAACCATGATCCGCTCGACGCGGCGTCGCTCTACAACTCGCCGGAGTTCCTGCGCAAGAAGCCACCGCACGTGCATGTGTTGACTTCGAGCGAGCCGGTCGAGGTGCGGCCCGGGGTCGAGGTGGTCGGCGTGCCGTGGCGGTCAAAAAAACCGCGGCGCGATCTCGTGGCGGAGGTGCTCGAGCGACTGGAACCGTCGGACGGCGCGCTGCGCGTCGGAGTGGCCCACGGAGCGGTCGATGTGTTGGCGCCGCAGGGGCGTAACCCCGAGGCGATCCAGCGCGACGCCGTGCTGCGCGCGCTCGACGACGGCCGTCTTCACTATGTCGCCCTGGGCGATCGGCACTCGGCCACCGAAGTCGCGCCGCGCATGTGGTACAGCGGCTCGCAGGAGCCGACCGACTTCGGCGAGACGTCCGGGCGTGTGCTCGTCGTGGAGCTGGACCGGGACGACTGCGCGGTCACGTGCGAGGTCACGGAGCGGCGCGTCGGACAGTGGCAATTCGTGGAACACGCGTTCGAGCTCCTGTCGGCGGCCGACCTCGACGGGTTCGAGGAGTGGCTCGCGACCCGTCCCGACAAGGACCGCACGACCCTGCGCCTGCGGCTCTCCGGCGCGCTGACGCTGCTCTTGAAGGCACAGCTCGACGACGTGCTCGACCAGGCGCGTCCGCTCTTTGCCGGGATCAACGAGATCGACGACGAGCTGATGGTCCTCACCGACGAACTCGATGCGACCCGGCTCGGGCTGACCGGATTCGCGCGCACCACGGTAGAAAAGCTGGCCGCACGCGCGAAGACGGAAACCGCGGCCCGGGACGCATTGGCGCTTCTGTACCGGTTGGCGGGCGGAGCCCAGCCTGCTGTTGGCGTTCCGGTCGCGACCGCAAATTTAGGGGGGGCGGGGGCGGAACCCGCGGGTTCTGCGGCCCCCGCCCCCCAAACGAGCCCTCAAGGTGATCTCCTGCAGGGTTCCCAGGACAGCGCGGACGCAGCGGAGGGGACGCGGGATTCGGCCTCCGCGGAGGCCACGCGGGATTCGGCCTCAACGGAGGCCACGCGGGCTTCGGCCTGAGCGGACGGCATGCGGCTGCATCGGATTCGCCTCTCGAATTTTCGCGGCGTGGCGGCGCGCGAGCTTCGTCTTCCGGACCACGGGGTCGTGATCGTCGAGGGGCCGAACGAGTCGGGCAAGTCGTCGCTCGCCGAGGCGCTGTGGCTGGTTTTCGAGGTCTACGACTCGTCGCGAAGTCGGCGGATCACCGACATCCAGCCGGTGGATCGCGACGTGGGCGTGGAAATCGAGGTCGAAGTCTCGACGGGGCCCTACCGGTTCACGTACCTCAAGCGGTTCCTGAAGCGGCCGGAGACGCTGCTGCAACTCACCGCGCCGCGCCGCGAGACGCTGAAGGGGCGGCCCGCGCACGAACGCGCGCTGCAGATTCTGGACGAGACCATCGACCGGCAACTATGGAAGGCGCTACGGTTGGTGCAGGGCGGGCCGATCGATCACGTCGAGCTGCACGACAGCCAGGGACTCGCACAGGCGCTCGACCGCGCTGCCGGGCAGGAGACGGCGGGAGAGCGCGAGCTGAGTATCTTCGATCGCGCCGGGCTCGAGTACCAAAAGTACTACACGCCGACCGGCCGGCCGCGGACACCGCTGACCGAGGCGGCGGCGCGTGAGGCGGACGCCGCGGCACGGGTCGGTGAACTTGAGCAGGAGCTGCAAAAGATCGACGACGATGTGGAGCGGTGCACAGCCCTCGCGGACGAGATCGTCCGTCTTGAACGGGACGTTGTGCAGGCCCTGGCCGGCGCCGAACGCCGCGCCGCCGAACTTGAGCAACTGCGTCGCCGCGAAGAGGTGCTCAAGCGACTCAAGCTCACGTCTCAGAGCACGCAGATGGAGGCGTCGATCGCGCAGCGAAACGTCGCCGAGCGCGATGCGCTCCGCGCGCGTCACGACGCGGCTTTGCGCGACCGGGCCGAGCTGGATCGCGATGCGGCGAAGCGTGCGCCGGCGCTCGCCCATGCGGATCAGGTCGAGGCCGACGCAGCGACGGCGCTCGCGACGGCGGAGCAGGCAGCGAGGACGACCCGCGCGCTTCGCGAACTGTTTGACAACGACCTTGAGTACCACAAGCAGCGGTTGTTTTTTGAACAGCTCCGGCAGCGCCGCGACCGCGTCGTGGCCGCACGGGAGCTCCAGGCAGCAGCACGAGCTGAACTCGAGTCCTCGCGAATCGACGACGGTGTGCTGAAGCGGATCGGCCAAGCGGAACTGGCATTCGTCCGCGCCGAGGCCCAGCTCTCGGCACGCAGTCCCCAGCTTGAGATCCGCGCGCTGGCCGAGGGCGTCACGCTGGACGGCAGGGAGCTGGAGCCCGGACGCCACGAGACCCGCGTCGATGCCGACGCCACCGTCGCGCTCCCGGGCGTGGCCGAAATCACGATCAAGCCCGGCCAATCGGTTGCCGAATTGCGCGCGGCGCGCGATGTCGCGGATTCCGAGTTGCGGCAACTGCTCGACGAGTTCGACGTTGCGGACGTCGATGCGGCACGCGCGGCCCACGCGACACGACGCGAAGCGCAGCGGACGCAGAGCGACTGCGAGGCGACGATCCGCGAGAACCTGGGCGACCTCACGCTCGACGCGATCGGCGACAAGATCGAACGGCTGCGCCGCTGGGTCGAGCGCTACCCGGAGGAACGGCAGAACCGTCCGCTCGATAACGCTCCGAGTAACGCTCCGAGTAGCGCTCCGGATGGCGCTCCGGAAAGTGCCTCGTCGGTTTCCTCCGAGACCCCCGAGGAATCCCGGGACTGGACTCTGCAAGGCGTGCCGCCGCTCGCGACCGACTTCGACGGGACCCGCGATGCACGGACCAGCGCGAAACACGCGGCCGAACAAGCGGCGGATGCAGAAAACGCCGCGCGGGCGACGCTCCGGACGGCCGCGCATGAAGCACGCGTGCTGCGCGAACGCCGGCAGGAAGTCGATATCCGGCTGCGCCTCGCGGCGCAGGCCGAGCGAAAGGCCGCCGCGGACCTCGGCCAAGCCCGTTCCGACGAGCCGGACGACGCGTTGGCCGCCCAAGCAGCAGCAGCGTCCGACCGCGCCCGAGCGGCCCAACAGACGCACCGAGACGAGCAGCGCAGCCTCGCCGAGGCCCGGCCCGAACGCATCCGCGAGTTCGCCGAGAACGCGCGGCGCGCGCGACGCGTTGCCGAAGATCGTCTGGGTCACGCGCAGGACGAACAGCGACAGCTTTCGATCTCGCTGGAGTTGCGGGGAGAAAAGGGGCTGTTTGACGCGCGCGAAGACGCGCGCACGGAACGCGTGCGTTTTGGCCGCGAAAGCCAGGCCGTGCAGCGTCGTGCCGACGCCGCGTCCATGCTTTTCCGCACGCTACGAGACGAGCGAGAGAGCGCCCGCCGGGCGTATTCGCAGCCGCTGCGCCAAGTCATCGAGCGACTCGCCCGCGACGTGTTTCGTGCGGACGACGCGACGGATGCGGGCGGCATGGGAGCCCCGGATGACAGGAGCGGAACGAGCGGCACGGGCGATTTCGCGATCGAACTCGACGACGAGCTACGCGTGCGCACACGTACGCTGCACGGCAAGACGCTCGCATTCGATCAGCTCAGCGTCGGGGCACGCGAACAACTCGGCCTCGTAACCCGACTTGCCTGCGCGCTCCTTGTCGATCCCGACGAGGGTGTTCCCGTCATCCTTGACGACACCCTCGGCCACACCGACCCCGACCGCCTTGCGGGCATGGCCGGCGCGCTGGAAGCAACCGGGAAACACAGTCAGGTCCTGCTGCTGACCTGCTCCCCGGAACGATTCCGAATCCCGTCCGCCCAACGCATCGTCTTGCGGTAACCCGCGGCGAAAGCGGCGATGTCCGGCGGCTACTGCCGATTGAACGACCCTTTGCAGTGCAGTACCGAGTGCAGTACCGAGTGCAATACCGAGCCCGGCGCGACGCGAGAGGATGGGTTCGGGCAATCTGCACGGTTCGTCGATTTGACGTGCCGATGGAGCGTCCGTGACATACGCCGTCCACGATGCCCCCCATGACATCGCCGTCGCTCCCCCGTCTCGTCCATCGTGCCGGTCGCCCGATGGGCCGCGAGTTGGTTCGCAGCTCCACCCACCGCGTGGCTCGGGGGCTGACCATCGCCGCGATCTTTGCCTTTCTAGCTCTTCCGGCTGCGGCCCAGGACGCGGAGCCCGCACCCAAGGCTCCGCCCGCTCCCGCGCCCGCACGCAACGAGGGACAACAGAAACTGAAGCTCCGTCCCACCCGCGTGCCGTTTGTGGGGACGCGGCTTGGAATCGAACGCGCCAAGGAGGGCGACGGGAAACACCGTACCGATCGGCTGGTCAGCCTCGAGATCTCGTTCGGGAAGGCAAAGGACCCCGAGCTGATCGCGCTGTGCGCACAGGGCGGGGTCATTCCCCGAAAACGGGTCGGCAACGTCCAGGAAAAAGTCGAGGTGGTCTCCGCGCCGCGGCTGATGGTCTTCGACGGGCAGCAAGCGAACGTCAGCGTCCTGAGCCAGAAGCGTTTCGTGCAAAGCTATGACGCCGCCGGAAAGCCGGTGTTGGGCACGATCCGCGCCGGCACGGTCGTCGATGTGACTCCGCGTATCACAGCGGACGGCAAGACGATCCGGCTCTCGCTCCGCTTTCGCTCGGCACATCTCCAACAGCCGATGCGCAAGGCCACAACCGAAACGGGCGACATCGACATGCCGCAAGTCACGATGACGGACATCGTGTTGATGGTGCCCGTCAAGAACGGCCAGACGTTTTACGTCGGCCTGCCCCGCGCGATCGACAATTCCGCCGCGCTGCTCGCCGTGCACGCGACCGACGTGCAAGCGACCGCCGTGTTGCGGGAAGCCATCAACCCCGACAAGCCGCGCAAACCGCACAGGGCCGGCCCCGATCGAGGCAAGTCGAAGTAGCCCGTCGATCCGACTCGTCTTCGGCGGCTCCCGAAAACACCGCCGTCCGTTTGCTTCCCTCCGCTCACTTCGGCGATCTCTCGCGCAACAGGTTGTACGCTGGGGACCGTGGCGTGGATCGAGTGTGTGCCGAACGTGTCCGAGGGCCGCCGTGCCGATGTGATCGACGGCACCGCCGAGGCCGTCTCCGCGGTACCGGGCGTGCGGCTCCTGCACGTCGATGCCGACCCGGACCACAACCGCACCGTGCTCACGTTTGTCGGGCCGCCGGCGGCGGTAAGCGAGGCGGCCTTTGCCTGCGCGCGCGAAGCGTGGAGCCGAATCGATCTCGACGCGCACGACGGCGTTCATCCCCGCACCGGCGCGTGCGACGTTGTGCCGTTCGTACCGCTTGCGGGCACGACGCTGAAGCAGTGTGGCACCGTGGCTCGCGCGTTCGCGGACCGGCTTCGCGCCGAGCTTGGCGTGCACGCCTATCTCTACGGGGCCGCAGCGACGATCTCGCTGCCCGACGCGCGCCGCCGCGAGCGCGAGGCGGGCCGCGTGGGAACCGCCGTTGGCGCGCGCGGTTTGCTCATCGCGTTCAACGTGCAGCTCGAGACCGACGATCTCGCCGTCGCCCGTGCCGTGGCCCGAGAAATGCGCACCCTGCCCGCGGTGCGCGCGCTCGGCTTCCCGCTGCCCAGCCGCCGCTGCGTCCAGGTCTCGATGAACCTCTGCGACTTCCGGCAGACCGGCCCGCTCGCTGCGCTGCGCGAAGTCGAGCGGCTCGCACACGCGCACGACGTGAAAGTGCGCGACAGCGAAATCGTCGGCATGGTGCCGCGCGAGGCGGTCAACGCGGATCTCGTGGCAAGCCTGCGCTGCCCGGACATCGCCGTCCTTGACTGCACTCCGGGATTCCTCGACAAACTGGCCGCCAAAACACCGGCCCCGGGCGGTGGCGCGGCAGCAGCCCACGTCGCGGCCACCGGCGCGGCACTCGTCGCAATGACCGCGGCACTCGGAGGCGATCACGAACGCGCAGCGCGAGCCCGGGTCTTGCAGGAACGACTTTCGCTACTGGAGCAAACGGACGGCGATGCTTTTTCGACGTTCCTGCGGGAGGGCGAGAGCGCGCGCGGCGACATCATCCGCGTCCCGCTCGAAATCGCGGAAGCCGCCGCCGAGGTGCTTCGACTTGCCCGAAACGGGGCCGGACGGCACGCGCCGTCGGAGCTCGACCGGGCGGGTGCCGAACGGTTCGCGCGGGCAGGCGGACTCCACGCCTGCGCCACTGCGCGTGTCAACCTGATCCCGTCCATGAACGCGCTTGCCAAGAGACTCGAACGAATTTCGGGGATCCTCGCCGCGAAAACCGATTAGTCTGTGTAGACCATCGTCTCGCGCCGACGGGCGCGACGGGCAAGCATCCGGAGCCGGCAGAACGGGATTTCAGGCCGGTCACCGGGAGGCCCATGTGAAAGGAGGTGATATGTGTCACGAAGTCCCAATAGGAAGCCGGCCTTCCAATAGGGAGTCCGACGGGTTCACCCCGTTGGGAGAACCGGCATGTTTCCGGGGGACGGCGCCTTAACGCCGTCCCCCGCTTCTTTTTTGCCCAGCGAACGGGCCCTCAGCCGTCCAGCCGCAGAAGCCGGTGCGCGACATCGCGGAACAGGCGCGGGCTCGGTGCGCCCACGACGACGTGAACGCCGTCCTGTAGCGCGGTGCGAATGATGTCGAGGCCGGACACGGTCAGGAGCTGCGCCATGCACAGGACATCGGGGTCCTGCTCCAGCGCCGTGGGCAAGTCCGGCACGTCGATCGCCTCGGGGCACGGCAGATCCACGGCCACACGTCGCGTGGTCGCGCCGTCGAACGCCGCGAGGATCGAACGAAAGCAGGCGTCCTTGTCCATATGTCGCCCGCCGACGACCACGAGCAACCCGGGCCGGGCCACACGCCATGCGGCCGCCTCATCGGGTTCGGGGCCGGGCTCCGCCGACAGCTTCACGACCATCGAGGGCCCTTCCGGAGTTGCCGCAAGCGACACGCGCAAGAGCCGGTTGCGCCACAGGAAGACGCCGACCCCGGAGTCTCCGGCGATGCCGGCCCGACGCGCCAACGCGGGAGCGAGGCCGGAGGTCTCGACCTCTCCCCCATCGCTGAGCCCTTCGCTGGTGCGAATCCGGAGGCGGCCCTGGGGCTCCAGATGCAAAAAACGCGCATCCCCGGCGGACTCGAGCATCGAGTCGACCTCGGCCTCGGCGATCCGCCGCGGCTCCAGGAACCGCTCCTTCAGGCCGGTCGCGGCGTTGCGCGCCGCCTGCCCTAGTTCGCCCCGATCCTCGCCCGCCCGGATGATGCGCACGACCTCGGGAGAAAACGCGTCCTGACGATCCGCCATCGCTTCCGCGAGGCCCGACCCGCCGTACAGCGCCTGCACGACCTCCCCGATCGCGTCCGCCAAGACCGGCCCCATCCCTTGGCCGGCGATATCCAGCGCCTCCGCCAGGGGCACCCCCGAGTCGTACAGATGCCCAAACTTCCGAAAAAGCGCAATCTGGGCCTCACGAAGGGTCACCCCCCCAGTCTAGCCGTCCACGGCAGCGCCGAACCTGTCCGCGATAGCTCCGCAAGGAGCGACGGCGAGCCCCCCGGAGTACGGTGCCCGAGTACGGTGCCAGGTAACTCTGCCGCAGCAGCGGGTGCCGGGCAACCCGGCCGCAATGTCTGGCCGGGGCGTGCAGGTCCGAAACGGTTCGATCGGTGGAATCGCGCCAAGGCCCTCATGTGGCGCGATTCGCGATGCACGGTCATCGGACAAACCGCAGGATTACCGGGCACCGTACAGGCGCGTGCAGGCGTACGGGAAGCGACAGGATTACCGGGCACCGTACGAAGGGCACAGGATTACCGGGCACCGTACGGAGCCGAACGAACGCCGCGGCGGCAATGGGGCGTGTCGCCGGTTAGACTTCGCGTCGCTGATGTCGGAAGCCGCCGTGTCCTGCCGGGGCCTGAAGAAACGCTACGGCCCGCACGAGGCCCTGCGCGGGCTCGATCTCGAAGTGCCGGCGGGCACGCTCTTTGGTTTTTTGGGACCGAACGGCGCGGGCAAGACCACGACGCTGCGCATTCTGGCGGCGCTGGTGTCCGCGGATGCCGGCAAGGCGGAGCTTTTCGGCGTAGACGCCGGCCGCCATGTGCGCGCGACGCGCCGGGCGACGTTTCTGATCGAGAACGCAGTCTTCCCGGCCCACCTGACGGCCCGGAAGGTCCTCAAACGTGCCGCGGCGTACATGAAGGTCCCCTTCGACGAGACCCCGCTCGAACGCGTCGGCATGGCCCACGCGCGCGACCGAAAAACCGGCGGCTACAGCCACGGCATGAAACAGCGCCTTGGCCTCGCGTGCTCGCTGCTCGGCGCGCCGGATCTGATCATTCTCGACGAGCCGCAAAACGGCCTCGACCCGGAAGGACTACGCACGATCCGCGGCATCCTCAGGGAAGAACACGAGCGTGGCGCCACGATTCTCGTCAGCGTGCACCGCCTCGC
Organism: Planctomycetota bacterium; assembly: GCA_021776735.1. Classification (GTDB taxonomy): domain Bacteria; phylum Planctomycetota; class PLA2; order PLA2; family PLA2; genus JAJFFH01. The sequence goes on from JAJFFH010000070.1 coordinate 77,847, forward strand.
CGAAGTGGAAGGCTTGTGCACGCACGCCGCCATCGTGGTGGCCGGACTGGTGGCGCGCCAGGGCGCCGTCGCGACCCTCCTCGGCGAAGACCGGCCGCGCTACAGAATCCTCGTCGATGACCAAGAACGCGGGCTGGCCGCCGTCCAGACCGTCGCACCTTCCGCGGCGACGAAAGCGGACGGGCCCAGCCCGCGTCAAGGCGCGCAAAGCGCAACGATGGGCGATTCCCTTGTGTTTGACGGCGACCACGAGACGGCGGCGGCGGCGGCGGCGGCGTGCACCGCGGCGGGTGTCGCCGTCTTCGAACTCGCGCCCGTGCGCCGCACACTCGACGAGCTCTATTTGAGCGAGGTGACCAGGTGATTCCGGCCAGGCAGGGGAGGCTAGCGAGGCTGGCAAACCTCGCTCGCCGGATCGGCAGCCGGATCCGTCTGGCGTTCGTCGGGCTGGCGGCGTCGTTTCGGGCGGAGTTGCACGACGGCACGCGCCACCCGCTCACGTGGCTCGGGCTGACTGCGACCATCGCGGCAGCGTGGGTGTTTGCGGTCAAGGAGCCGGTGCGCCCCAACGGCTACGTGGTCTACGAAGCCGCTCTTCAGGCGGCGTCGCGCACCGCGGTGTTCTTTCTACTCGCGGGGGCAGCCGTCACGGTCGCCGGCGACCGCACGCGCGGCACGGTCCGCTGGATCCTGCCGCGGCCGATCGGGCGCATCGGATACGTGCTCGGCAAAGCGATGGCGCACGCCGTTCTCGCGCTCGTGTTCCTCACCGCTGCGGTAGGGACGAGTTGGGCCTGCGCGGCGCCGCTCGGCTTTTCCGACGTGGTGGCTGGCGTGGAAGGAGACGAGGACGACGAGGTCTTTCACTTCGTCGAGGAAGAGACGATCCTGCCCGAGTTCACCGCGGCGACGATGCGGCGGCGCTCGCTCGCCGCGACCGCACTTGTGCTTCCGGCTCTGCTCGCGGCAACCGGCCTCGGCCTGCTCGTCTCGTGCATGCTGCGATCGTCGTCAGCCGCCGTGATCCTGTCTCTCGGCGTGGCAATTCCGCTGAACTACCTGCCCGAGGTGCTCAACCTGAACCCGGCGTCGGCGCACGCGCTACCGTTCCGCGCGGCAAGCGACTATCTGGCCCGCATCCGCGACTTCGGCCGCAACCTGTCCACTTCGGAATGGCCGCAAGACCACTCGCTCGCGATCTGGGGCGCGTGCATCGCCGTCCTTGGCTTACCGCTCCTCGCCTCCTTGTACTTCAGCCGCGCTGAGATCACAGACTGATGTTTCTCCTTTTGTTTACCGTTCTCGCGGGCCTCGAATTGCGGCCGGTTGAACTCGGCGAAGAGATTCTCGACGTGCGGGTCGCGGACATCGATGCCGACGGCGAGGAAGACATCATCGCGGTGTCGGAGAAACACATCTTCCTGTTCCGCGGCGGACGCGGGCCGGCCGTTCGGCGTCGCGCTCCGACACTCACGGTCCTGGGCCATGGGCTGGTCGGGATCGTAAGCAAGGGCGTGTATCACCCGGTCCGCGACCCGTTCGGAAAGTGGGAAGTCGGTCCCCCCGGCCCCCCTTCACTGTTGTCAGGCCTCGGCGCGAACAAGCCCGCGCTGATCCTGTCGCCGGGCGACGCGGACGGCGACGGAAAGGACGACCCGCTCATCACCGGACCGGACGGGTTGCACACACCGGCCGGAGTCCTGCCGCTGATTCCGCGGGCGGAACTCGCAATCAAGCGCAACGAACTGTTCGCCGTCGAGTACCGGATTCCCGTACCGACGATCGGCAACTGGTCCGGAGCCGGTCGCGAACTGGTCTTTTTGGTCGAGGACGAGCTCCGCTCGTATCGCGGGCTGAAGCGAACGGATCAGATTCCCTTCAAGCTTCCGACCCACGGCAAGACACCGGACTCGGTACGCCGTAATCACGTCCTGTTCGAGGATGTCGATCAGGACGGACGCCTCGACCTGCTCGTTCTGTTCGCGCGCGGCCGAACGGGTCTCACCGTCCGTTTCGAGGCAACGGTGCGTTTCTTTCGCGGCGGCCATGTCTACGACCACGAACGGCAGGGATTTTTTCGTCCCGCGTCGTACCTGAAAGTCGATGGCGCCCTGCTGCGCGCCGATCTGTTGGACCTCGACAGCGACGGAGACCTCGACCTGGTGCTCGGAACGATCGATACCGGCATCCTCGCGGCGGCGCGCGGCGAGGCGCCGACCGAGTACTTCGGCTTTCGTTTCGACAAGCGCACGTTTCACCGCGTGCCTATCTGGCGCCACGAGGGCACGATGAGCCTCGCGCGGTTCACCAACAAGCCGGAACCGCCGGTCCGCTTCCTGCCCGACCTCGACGACGACGGCCGGCCGGAGGCGCTCGTCATGCAGGGAAAAACGGTCGTTTTGCTCGAAGCAACGCGGATGGGACCGTTCAAGAAACGCGCGTCCGAGACCGTCAAGGGCGCAGGCGTCCCCGCCATCGGCCGCACGCGCGCGGCGGTCCCACACAAGACCGGAATCCTTGTCGCGGAGAATCGACCGTGATTGCACCGCGACGACCGCCCCGGGCTTGGCGCCTCAAGAACATCGCCGTCCTCGGGCTACTGTCCTCTGGGCTTCTCGCCCAGCAGCCGCAAGTCGTCGAACTCGAGTGTCCGCGTGGCATCACCTACCGCATCGCCCGGGATCTGGACGGCGACGGGCTCGCGGAGTTCCTGGTGGTCACCAAGAAAGAGGTGTGGATCTGGAAGGGACGACGCGAGTCCCAGTCGCGCGCGCCCGACCGGAAACTCGCACTTCCGGAGGGGACTGCGCTGTTCGACGTTGCGCACGGCGGGATCGTTGCGCGAACGGCCGACGCGTACTGGCAGCTCGCCGCCGACGGCAAGAGGACGCGGCTCGCGATCAAGTCGGGGCCGGGGTTGCCGCGCCGGCCGACCAATCTCGTCTGGCGCGGCATCTTTTTCGACTTCGATGGCGACGGCAACGACGAGGCGCTCGACGTTTCCCTGAAGGGGTACCGCATCGGATTCGCGAACGCTCCCGTGGTGCTGCCGGCATCGCTGCGCGAGACGATCGATGCGCGTGCGAACGCCGCGTCGGAGCGCCGTGTTGCGCGTTACGCGTTCGCCGATTGGGCCCGTGGCGACTTCGACGGGGACCGGCGTGCGGACTTCGCGGTGATTTCCGACGCCGGACTGATCGTCTACCCCTCCGACGAGAACAAGCGTTTCGATCCCGGACGCGCGCTCGAGATCAAGCTGCCGGAGGCGAAGGACTCCGACGTTTCGTTCGCGGACTGGAACGGGGACGGGCGCACCGACGCGCTCGCGGTCTGGCGCAGCAGGGGGCAGGCCACGTTGCTGTTCGCGCGCCCCGGCACCGGCCTGCGCAGTCCGCGCCGCGTGCGTCTCACCGTGCCCGGCTACATGCGGTTCCCCGAAGTCGGCGACTTCAACGGCGACGGTCGCCCCGATCTGGCACTGCCCTACATCAACCACGCGCGCGACCAGGATCTGCTGCGCATCGCGTTGCACCAGACGATCATTCTGAAGGTGCCGATTTTTCTGAATCGCGGGGGCGACAACCCGATTCCGCGCTTGGCCGATCGACAACTCCAGATCCCGATCAAGTTCCGGATCAGCGCCGACGCAACCGGGAAGATCGGCATAAGCGGCCTCTTCGCCGCGGAGTACGGGGGCGATCTGACGGGCGACGGGCGTGTCGATCTCCTCGTGACCAAAGCGTCCGATCTGCTCGCGGTCCATCCCGGCGTCCCCGGCGCCCAGGTCTTCGCGCCCGAGCCGGCATTAACCATCACCATCCCGGACTCGGGGGAGTTCGACAGCGTGAAGACGCTCGCCGCCGAAATCAACGGTGACAAGATCTCGGATATCATCCTTCACTACCGTGGCCGGGGCCTGCGTCCCGACCGGCTCTTTGTCCTGCTCAGCCGCAAGAAGTGATGATCGGACGTCGTCTGTGACACAAATGGTTGGACCTCTCTCCCTCCCGCGCCGAGATACCGAACGGGGCGTAGCACTGATCCTGGTGCTCGTCATCCTGCCGCTGGTCGCGATCCTGATGACGCAGCTCAGCTTCGAGACGACGATCGGCGAACGCCTCTCGAGCAACGCCCTCGCGAACCAGCAGTTTCGAGCCGCGATCCGCGCGCGTATCGATCAGATGCGGGTGCGCCTCGTCCGCGACCTGAGAAACGACGACGGCTCTGCCCAGGACGGCGGCGCATACGACCACGCCGAGGACACATGGGGTCCCGAAACGGACGGCGGCGGCACGGCGGAGACGGTCGAGAAGGGCGACGACGAGCATGGCGACCGGGTCACGCTCTACACGGAGGTCATCGACGAGCAGGGCAAGTTCAACCTGAATCTGCTGCTGCATCGCGACGCGCAGCGGGCCGCGCGCGCGCTCACATGGTTCCGCAACATCCTCGATTTCTACCGCGACCCGCGGTTCAGCGACCTCGAGTCGACCGAGTACGACCTCAACGCGGCCGAGGCCCAGGAGATCGCGGCGGCCGTGCTCAAGTTCCTGAAGGGCGAAGAGCGCAACGAACTCGTACGCAAGCCCGAGATCCCGGACCCGACCCCCGAGATGCGCCAAGGTGTGCTGTCGGTGCACGACCTCGTCTTCGCACACCGATTGTTTCTCGAGAAAAAACTCCTCGAACGCCCGAAGGACAACGGGACCGACGAGACCATGCCGAGTCTCGACGACATGCTCACGATCTACGGCGACGGCAGGCTCAACGCCAACACGGCTCCGATCCAGGTGCTGCGCGCGCTGTTCAAGGAGGCCGAGGGGCAAGAACGGATTGCCGAGGACATCTTTCACAAGCGCGGCGGCTACCTCACGACCGAGGAGGACCAGGACCAGCGCGACGAAGCACTTGAGCAACGCCGCGAGGACGAGGAGAACGAGATCGAGCGCGAGGACGAGGTCGCGGCCGCCTTCAAGTCGACCAACGACATCCAGCAGGTCGAGCGCATGGGCGACTCCGGGTTCATCCGACTGAACGAGATCGACATCGGCCGGGACTTCACGGTGCGGTCGAACGTCTTCACTGTGATCGTCACCGCCCGCGCCGGCAACTTCCTGCGCCAGCAACGCGTCGTGATGGAGCGCCACACCAAGGGCACCCGCACGCTGGCTTCCGAAGTACGCGCGGTCGGGATCACCGACCTGCCGGAAACGATCGGCGACGACGCGGAGAACACCGAGGACGACTCGTAGGGGCCAACCGTCCCGGCATCGACGCCCGAACCCGTCTCAAAACGAGACGGCGGCGGTTGGGTGGGCGCGCCGCGTGCGCCGATACAGACAACGGGTTATGGCCATCAAGACACGTGTTGGAACGAGGGAACTGATCGGCGAGATCGCGCGGCGGCTCGATCTGACGCCCAGGGAGGCGCGCGCGTACCTGAAGGCGGTGTGCGCAACCGTCCGGGAGCTCCTGCGCGAAGGACACACCGTCGAGCTCGGCGACCTCTTGTCGCTTTCGCTGCGCGGCGGTCCGGAAATGCGCGAGGACGAGTCCGGCGGCTTCTCCGCCTACGCTCCGGTTCAACGGACCATCGCGGCGGAACCACTCGGCGGACTGAAGGACGACCTCGATCTCTCGTGCCAAGCGGCGATCTACTACATCGCGCACGACGATGGCGCGTTCAAGGATCTCTTGAGCGACCACTTCGGCCGGCGGGGATGGCAGGTGCTTCACGTCCGGAACGGCATGGAAGCGCTGAGCCGGCTCGACCGCCATCCGCCGGTCGCGTGCGTGTTCGAGCACAACGCCGAAGGTTGGCGCGAGCTCGTCCGCGAACTGAAGTGCGATCCGAAGACGAACCGCGTGCCGATCGTCGGCGTGTTCCCCGAAGTCGCCAAGGACGAACCGGTCGATACCCTCACGGTTCTGCCGGACGACATCCTCTACGAGCCGTTCGATTTCGTCGACTTCATCCGCACCGCGGGGTCCGGGCTCGCCGATCGCGTGGCATCGTCGGAGCACGACGTCACCGAGCTCGAAGTGCACACGCCCGGCGGCAAGCGCGAGCGCCGCGAAGCGCGCCTGATGATCGAAGAGACGTTGTTTCGCGCGAAATTGCCCGAGGGCTTTTGCCGCGACGTCGGCCTCGCCTTGAAGGACGCCCTCGACAACGCGTACCGCCACGGTCACCAAAACATCGAGTGCTGCACGATCACCGTGCGCATGATTCTCGATCCGCACCGGCTCGTACTCGCCATCCGCGACACGGGCGAGGGGTTCGACCACGCCGCGGCAGTGGCTGCGGCACGCGGATCGAAGGGTAGGTTCGGCGCGTCCGACCCCCTGAACCGGGCGGCGGCGGCACTGAAAACACGCCGCGGCGACGCCGACGAGGGCGGACTCGCCCGCATCCTGGACCATGTAAGCCGCATCGACTTCAACCGCAAGGGCAACGAGATCGTGCTCACGAAGTCCCGCCCGGAACCGAACACGCAGATCGACGAAGACACCGCCACGAGCCTGAAGAAACTGACCAAGCCGGACTCCCGGTAAGAGCAGCGAAGCGGTCGTCAGCAAACGGACGGCGATACCCGTCCACACCTCAGAGCGACGCTCTAGCTCTGGTTCGCTTTCTCCGGCACCGTCAATCGAAGATATCGCCGTCCGTCTGCTCAGTTCATATGGCGGGCCAAAGGCCCGCGGACCTATGAAAACACGCGAAGCGGGTTTTCTAGCGTAGCGGGTTTTCAGGTCAGCGTAACGATCAAACGCACTGCGTCGGACGCCGCGTACGGGTTGAAATCGAAGGCGAACTCCGAAAGCGGCGAGTAGGCGTCGGAGCTGCCAATGCCGCCGAGGGCACCGATCGCCAACGCGCGGTCCACACCGGACGACTTCGGGTCGCGGTACATCGCGATCAGCGTATCGACGGCGCGGCGCGTGCCGACGAGGCCCAGCACGCGGGCCAGGGTCACGCGAAAGTGGGTCGACTTCGACTTCTTCATGCGCACGAGCAGATCCGGAACGGCGGCGGCGCCGCGGAGCAAGGCGAACGAGACCGCAGCTTGGCGCAGGACGCGCGGGTTGTTCGTCTCGTGGAGGACATCGCGCGCGAGCGGCGCGGCACTCGTGTCGCCGAGCAGTCCCAGCGCCAAGAGCCCCCACTCCCGTTCGCCGTCGCGGCCCTGCGCCACGAGCTTTCTGAGTGACGGAGCGGACTCCATGCGGCCCGCAAGTCCCAGGGCGAGTGCGCACGCGCCGCGGTCACCGGGATGCTTGATGCGGAGGAGTTGGTACTTGAGTTGATCGACCGCGTCCTGTTCGTCGCACATGCCGAGGGCGAGCAGGAGGAAGCCGCGGATGGTTTGCTCGTTCGTGTCGAGTTCGCGCAACAGGTACTTCGTCGCCCGCGGACCACCGATGCGCCCGAGGCTCATGAACAGCAGCGCCCTCACGCCCCCGTCCTTGTCGCGCTCGGCCTTGCGGCCCAGGATCTCCATTGCCGCGTGGTCGCCGGGCGAAACAAGCAGGCCCGCCGCGATCGCGGCACCGTAGCGCGCCTGCGACAGCGTGTCCTCGTTGCGCACCATCCGCAGGATGTCGGGGACCGCGATCGGTCCGCCCGCGCGCCCGAGCGCAACAGCGGCGAACCCGCGCGCGCCCCGCGGCGCCTGCTTGTCCCAGCAGGTTTCGATGAGCGGCCCCGCAGCCGCGGGCGATCCGGCATGGCCCAGCGCCACGGCGGCACACGCACGCAACTCGTCGAGCGCCGCCGGAGTGCCCTTCACCTTCACCGACCGTGGCCGACGCAGCACGGCTGCCAGAAACTCCGTGTCCCGCACGAAACCAAGGGCGAGCACGGCCAGCCCGCGCGTGCGGCGCGTCGGTTGCTGATCGCGCACGATCGCACGGAAGCGATCGCGCAAGGTTGGGTCGCGCAGCAGCATAAGCCCGACGATCGCCGCGTCGCGGACGTTTCTGTCCTTGTCCGATTCGTAGCGCTCAAGGAGCGGCGCGCGCGCCGCTTTCGCGCGAAACTTGCCCAGCGCGATCGCCGCGGCAACGCGCACGTCTGCCGAGGGATCCGACAGGGCCTCCAGCATCAGCGGCACCAGGGTCTTCGCGCGCAACCCGGCGCGGTCAAAGACGTCGGTGGGCTTCTTGGTGGTCCCGGTGATCGCGGTGCGCTCCAGCACGCGCGCACGCACCTTGAGCAACCGTTCGGCGTTGTACTGCCACCACCGCTGCCAAGGCGGCGCGCCGCGTTCGGTGCCTTGACTCTGTGTCGTCGGCGATAGACCGCCCCCGGGGTGGATCGGATCCCGCGGCGGGATCTTGGGCGGCGGACGGTAGATGCCGCCATGAGCAAGGGCGGGCGCGGCGAACACCGTCAACAGCACCGCCAAGGAAAGACCCGCATGCACCGTTCGCAAAAGAAACATTGAGAAGCCCGGATCTTAGAACGTCGGCCAGTCGAAAATCGCCTGCGGGGATTTTCGTATCCTGCGGGCATGAATTCGTTTCTGACCGGACTGGGGGGCGTTGTGGTCGGCGTCTTGCTGGCCACGGTGTTCGATTTTCGTTCGAACGAGCCGGCGCCGCGAGCGGCGACACCGAGGCTGGATGGTCTGGAACACGCGCTGGCGCGGCTCGAAGTCGCGCTGAACCGGCACCATCCGGCGCCCAACACCACGGGAACGTCCCCGAATCGGGCATCGAATCACACGCCGAAGGGCGCCGCGCCGGACTCCGTGCCGCGCATCGACTCCGGCAACAACGAACGGCCTCGCCCTCACCGGCTCGACGCCCCGGAGACCATCCGTACGCTCAAGAAGAAACCCGACGTGCTGGAGCGTGAGGTTCCGGACGACACCCTGGAGGCGCGTCGCAAGTTCCTGCTTTGGACCGTCGATCAGATCGTCGAGAAGTTCGGCCGTCCCGATCACACGAGCGTGAGCGATGGCCTGCCGGCATTCGGCTACCGCTTCACGAGCCCACAGGGGAGATTTCGCACCATCCGATTCGTGTTTGTCGGGAGAACCGTGTTCCAGATCTACCTCAGCTGATCCGTGCGGGTCACACCGGCACTCTCCAGCAGCGCCGTCAGTTTCTTGCCCGGCGCCTTGACGGTCGTCGTGCTCCCCAGGTGCTTGCCGTCGCGAAAAAAGATCATCGACAGGCATTCGTAGCAGATGACGACGTCGTAGACCGCGCCGCCGTGTCGGGTGCGGAGCGCGTGGCGGGGATTGAAGCACGCCGCTACGGTGCCGTCGCTACGCTGGATTCCGTCGAAGAACGCGCGGAGTGCCTTGGCTCTCTGGTTCTTGTCGAGCGCCATCGTGCCGAGCACCGCGTAGTCGTCCACCCGAGCGAGCTTGTCGTAGCCCCGCTCGCGCCACAGCTTTTGGTCGTAGCCCTTCGGGTACGGATACAGCGACAGCAATTCGAGAGACTCGCCGCGGAGGAGCGCTTCCCGAACGGGCTCCGGCACACTGCGCTTCACCTTGGCGGGAATCCGGATCGAGCTCGGCGCGTCACTGGCGCACCCGGCGAGAAAGCTGGCAACGATCAACCACTTCATGGCCCGAGACTAACGCCACGAAACGCCACGAAACGTCAAAAGCGCGTCGGATCCGCGAGCATCGCCGTCCGTACGCTTCCGGTCCGCTTCCGCCCGCCCCCGCCACCTGTCCACCATGACTGCGCACCGCAGAAACGCAGAAGCGCAGAACCTGAAAAACTGAGCGATAGCTAGAGGAGGCTTCCGGAAAACCCGGTTGCCATGACGGTGCTGTCTCAGGTTCCGGGTACTCTTCTCGTCTACTTGCGGAGGGACCGATATGTACCGCGCACTCGCGCTTTCAGGACTTCTCATATTCGCGGCCTGTAACAAGGGCACGCAGTCGCTGGCCGACGATCCCGAGTTCATTCTTCCGAGCCTGACGCTGGGGTCTCCCGGCCTTGCCGGGGAGTACGGTCGGGCCGTCGTCTTCGTGGGCGATCTCGCGGCGGTCGGCCAGCCGGATCGCAACGAGGTGCACCTGTTCGACGCCGAGGACGGCAAGCTCGTGCGGACGCTCCGGAGCGACCGGAACAACGCCAACTTCGGGCAGGCGCTGGCGGTCATCGGCGGCGAGCTGTACGTCGGCGCGCCGGGCATCGAACGCGTGTTTCGGTTCGATCCGGCAACCGGCGAGGAGCGCGCTGTCGTGCGCGTCGATGCCGGCGAGTTCGGCGCGGCTTTGGCCATCGTCGGCGGCGAGCTCTGGGTCGGCTCCCCGGGCCACGATGTCGGCCGCGGCCTCGTCGTCCGCATCGCGCTGACGAGCCACGTCGAGATCGGCCGCATTCCGAGTCCGAACGCGACCGTGGGCGGCACCTTCGGCGCGGCCCTGGCAGAGACGTCGGGCGGCGCGGTCGTCGGCGCGCCGGGTGAATTCGGCGGCGCCGGACAGGCGTACCTCTTCAATTCCAGCGGCTTGCTGCAACACGCCGTGACAGGGCCGGACGGCGGCGGATTCGGCTCGAGCGTCGCGGCGGAAGGCGACACGATCGTCGTCGGCGCCCCGCGGGCGGACGAGGGTCGGGCCTACCTGATCCAAGCCAAGGACGGCGATGTTTCCGAGACTCTCGAGGGCCCCGCGGGAGGCTCTTCGTTCGGCGCGGCTGTCGGCGTAGACGGAACCCACATCGTGGTCGCCGGCGCGGACGGCGAGGCGCAGGTGTCCATTTTCGACGCCGCGACGGGTGCCTTGCAGCGAACGGTTCAACCCGCTCCCGAAAAGGGCGCACCGGCAGGGTTCGCGATCGCGACCCGCAACGGCGTCGCACTGATCGGCGTCTTTCAGTTGGCCGGAGACGTCGGCCTGGCAACGAGCTTTGATTGCACGCTCGGCGTAGTCCTGATTATCTTCGAGGCGCCGACGCCGGCCGCGGGCCAGTTCTACGGCGAAGACGTCGCGATCGTCGGCGACCTGTTCGCCATCTCGACCCGCAGCACCGACCAGATCTTCTTGTACGACCAAGTGGGCAACCTCGTCCGCACCTTGACCATCCCGAGCGGCGATTCCGCGCGTTCGCTGGCTGCTCACGGCACGGACCGACTCCTGGTCGGCGTCCCTGACGTCTCGGACGCCGAGGGACGGGTGCTCGTGTTCGACGTGACCAACGGCAACCTCGTCACGACCCTGCAGGAACAGGATCCTGAATCAGCCGCCGAATTCGGAGCATCCGTGGCGAGCGACGGCACGTTCATCATCGTGGGTACGCCCGGCGCGACGCTGGGCGTTGGCTGCGGCGGCGAGGAGGGTGAGGCGTTCGTCTTCGATGCCACGTTCGCCCTATCGTTCTCGTTGGAACCACAGGTGCCCGAAGCTGGAGCCCGTTACGGCGAGTCCGTCGCGGTGTCCCCGGAGGGGTTTTTTGTAGGCGCACCGTTCAGCATTCCCGCCACGGAAGGCCTGCTCGGCAGCGTCTGCCAGTACAACCGCACGACCGGCGCGTTCGTCCGAATGTTCTTCGACGATCAAGCGGACGGGGACGACGGTCTCGGCACGTCGATCGCGATCCTGAACGGCAAGTTGTTCGCGGGGGCGCCGATCGACTCCTTTTTGGACACGCAGAGCCCGATCACGGTCTCCCTTGTTGATGCCGGAGGCGTCCTGGTGTTCGACATCGCCTCGGGCGGAATCGACCGCACGATACGTTCTCCCGGTCGGGCGGATTTCGGCGCATTCGGCGCGGCGGTTGCGGCCGCTGGCGACACCCTCTTGGTCGGCGAACCAACCGGCTTTCGCCTGCCGCCGGGGCCCTTGGCGGGCACGACGCCCCCGGAGGGAGTGGTGCATAGCTTCGATCCCGACACCGGCATCCGCCGCTTCGTGTTCGACGGTCCCGCAGGCGAGGTGCTTGCCGGATTCGGCACGAGTGTGGCGTTGTCCGCCGACGGACGCTGGTTCCTCGGCGGCGCACCGGGCGAGACAGTGAACGGACAGATCAACGCGGGATCGGTGCTGGCCTTCGACACCGACGCCCTCACCATCGCCGTGAGCCCGACGCCCGAGACCGACGGCGAATTCGGAGCCGCCACGGCCGGGTTCTGCGGGGATCGGATTATTGTCGGCGCGCGCGACGAGGGTGGCGGCCAAGGCACGGTCTATATCGTCGATCCGGCCACCGGCGAGACAACGCTGCAAATCCCCTTCCCGGACACGTTTGGCACGGCGGACTTCGGCCACGCCATCGCCGTGTTCGGCAACCAGTTCGCGGTCAGCGCGCCCCGGGCATCCGGCGGACGCGTCTATCTGTTCAACAAGGCCGGAGCCCTCGTGCGCACATTCCAAAGCCCCTTGGGGGGCGGAGCGTTCGGTCAGAGCATCGCCAACGTCGAGGGGCTGCTCATGATCGGAGAGCCGGGCACGGCAGCGTATCTCTTTCAACTCGACGGGACGCTCGTTCGCACGTTCACGTCGCCGCCCCTGGCAGGCGGTTCACTGGACGCCTTCGGATTTGCGGTCCGCGGCGCCGGCAACTTCGTCGCCATCAGCGCCGTCCAACGCGACAACCCCGATCAGACTTTCGGCGCGGTCTTTGTCTTCGACCGCACCAACGGCAACCTGCTCTCCACCCTGAATTCGCCCACCGGCTCGAACTTCCAGTTCGGGAATTGGCTGACAATCCACAATGGAACGACGCTTGTCGTCTCGGATCCCTTCGACACGGGTTCAGGTGGAGCGCTCCACCTCTTTGATTTGGCGTCGGGCTCGTTTCTCCGCACCATCAACGCCCCCAATGGCGGTTTGGGCCTCGGCCAGGTACGGGGTTTCGGACGCGAGACGATCCAGTGCGGCGAGTTTCTGCTTGTCGGTCAAGTCCCGATCCTCGGCTCGGGAGCCGCCTTCCTGTTCGACATCCTGGGCAACGAGGTGTTCTGCGTCGAGAGTTTCAACCCGAGCCTTACCGACCGGTTCGGCCTCGGACTCGGCTGCCTGAACGGCGCGCCGATCGTCGGCGCCCCGGGCGCGAACGTGAACCCGAACGGGGCGGGCCGCGTGACGTTTCTCGCGGGCTTCCAGCAGCAGGCTCCGCCGGAAGACCCGACGTTCTCCGCCGCGCTTACGCTCACCAGCCCGGAACCGCAGACGAGCGGGTTCTTCAGCGACAGTGTCGCGTTCGTCGGCAACGACATCGCGGTCGGAGCGTCCCTCGAACGCCCGCAGATCGCCGGCACTGGGTTCCTGTTCGGTGCGGTCCACATCTATCGGGGCTCGGACGGCGCATTCCAGCGCACGATCCGGACGCCGAACGTGAATGGTAGCCAGCGCTTCGGGGTCTCCCTCTCGGCCAACGCGACCGTCCTCGCTGTGGGCTCCCCGGGTGAGCCGTCAGGCGGTGTGGCCGCGGGCAGGGCCTACCTGTTCTCGCCGATCACCGGACAAGTCCTGATCGCGTTTGATCCTCCGAATCCGGAGGACGGCGCCGGGTTCGGCTCGAACGTCTCGCTTTCGGTAGCCAACCTCTTGATCGGCGAACCAGGCGCAACCGTGAACGGATTCGACTCCGCCGGCCGTGCCCACTACTTCGACTGCGCGGTCAACCAGGTGCTCCAGTCTTTTGAGAGCCCAGACCCCGAGACCAACGGCAACTTTGGGACTGCCGTCGCGACGTGCGGCACCCGCGTCTACGTCGGCGCACACGGCGAGGACGACTTCAACGGTCGCGCCTACTGCTTCGACGGCCTCACCGGCCAACTCATCCATACATTCGACGCTCCCGCAGGAGCGACGCTGTTCGGCATCACGATGGCGAAGTTCGGCAACGACATTCTCATCGGGGCGCCGGGTGGCATCGGCTCGGTCTTCCTGTTTAGCGGGGCGACCGGCCAGCTCCTGCGCACGTTCGACAACCCAATCGAGGTGCCCTGCCTGTTCGGACAGTCGATCGCGAGCAACGGCAGCGAAGTGATCATCGGCGCGCCCGAGGGAGCCGGTGGCGGCAGCGCCCACATCTTCGACGGCGACACCGCTTCGCTGATTCGAACCGTGGAAAGCCCCGACCCGGAGGAGGGCGCCAACTTCGGCGAATCGGTCGCGATGTTCGGTAACAACCACATCATCGGTGCGCTGCTCGCGGACGGCGGCGCAGTCGATGCGGGCGCCGCGTTCGTCAACGTCTCGGAGGACGGCTAGCCCGTCCGAAAGACACCTGCTACGACCAATCGGGCCCGCCGGCAATCGAAGCTGGTGGGCCCAATACCGCCGTCGTGCTCGTGCGCGGGGTATCTTTGTGTGGTGCGCATCGCATCGGTGGTTCTGTTTCTTGCAGTCGCGACCGCGGCCCAGGATGCCGATGTGCTGGCTCGCTACGGCATCGAGCCCACCCGCGAGGGCCTGACACGGTACTTCGCGACGTTTCTGCCGGACAAGAAGGGGCACGCCAGAATCGCAGCCGGGATTCGGGCGCTGCAGGCTCCGCGCGAACCGAGACGCGAACACGGCATCGCCGTCTTGCTCCGCGCCGGTGTGGGTGCGCTCGACGCACTCGACGAGGCCACCAAATCGATCGACCCCGATGTCAGCCGGCATGCACGCTCGCTGGCCCGACGCGCCCGCATCATGCGCAACGAGGCGACCCTCGCGGCGCTGCGCACGATCAAGAAAAAAAAGATCTCCGGCATGACCCGGTCGGTACTGTCCATCGCGCCGTTTTGCGACGACCGCGTTGAACTACGACACCTCGTGGAGAGGGCACTGCTGGCGACTGCGGGCACGCAGGATGTCGGCCACATTCGAGCTGCAATCGCCGGCGGCAAGCCCGCCGCGCAGGCGCCGGCAATCCTGGCGCTCGGCCATGTTCTCGGCACCGCCGCGCGGTCCGAACTTGTCCGGCGGATGACCGACCCGTGCCCACGCGTCGCCGTCGCTGCCGCGCGCGCCGCCGCCAACGTGCACGAGCCGCTTTGCCTGCCGGCACTCGTGGAGCTCCTGGAGAGCGACGACGTGCGCACGCGCCGCGAAGCGGCGCACGTCCTCCGCGTCGTCACCGGGAAGCGTTTCGGTTTCGCGAACTTCGACAAGGAAGAGAGCCGTCAGGCCGCGGCCGCACGCTGGCGGCGGTTCGTCGCGGGGCACGAGATATCGGCGAAATGGAAGGTGCCGGTCCGCCTCGGTCGCGCATACCTGGGACGCACGCTGATGGTGATCTTCAACGAGCAAAAGGTCGTCGAGCTCGATGCGGCGGGCCGGGACACATGGACCCAGAAGGGACTCCCCGGCGTGTGGGCCGTCGCCGGCTCCCCGGACGGGTTTCGCGCGGTCGGCCTGATCAACTCGCGCGAAGTGATCCTGTTCAACGGGGAGGGACGCGAGCTGTGGCGCACAAAGCGGCTACCGGGCTATCCGATTCACCTCTCGTTTGCCGGCAACGGCCACGTCCTCGTTTGCTGCGGAGGCAACGGGCCCAACATGACCGGCGCCAAGATCCTGGAACTCGACGAGTCGGGTCGCACCGTATGGCAGTACGCGCTCAACCGTGGCACGGTTCCGCTGGTCGCCCAGCGGCTCGATAGCGGCCACACGCTGATCGCAACCAATCGCCGGGTCTTTGCGCTCCGCCCCAACGGTAAAGTCGTGTGGGAACACAAGGCGATCGGCCACCCGTTCGGGGTGGGCAGCCTTCCGGACGGACGGATCTTGATCTTCGACCGCCGCAGAAAAAGAATCGTCGAACTCGATACGAACGGCAGGCAGATCCGAACCCGGCCCCTGCCGGGCACCGGAAACTACTACTACGGACAGGCACTGCCGAACGGACGCTTTCTCTTTTCCCAGCAGAATCGAGCGATGGAGATCGACGCAAAGGGTCGCGTATTCTGGGAGCACCGCGGCCAAGGCCCCGTCAAGGCCGTGCGCTACTAGGGAAATCCGCTCCGCGTGTTTCCTTAGTCTGATCCGAGGGAGAATCCGCTACGCGGATTCTCCCAGCATGATTACATCGCCGTCCGTTTGCTGTCGGTTCGTTTGGTTAGCTTCGACGATGAGGTGACACCCGAAACGGCGCTGCTCGCGGAAGAGTTCTTCGACGAAAGCGATCCGCGATTTCTCGGTGTGTTTCGGGCGACCGACACGGCGTCGCGCGTCGCGGCGCTCGCGGATCGATGGGTGCGCGACTCGCGCCCGTGGGCACGCGAGCAGGCGCACGCGTACTTCGCGCTGCCGCTGTCGTGCCCGGGGCATCACGCGGTTCTCAAGCGCTGGCTGCGGCACGCGGAGGGCACCGGCGACGCCGAAGTCATGGGGCTGCTGATGGTTGCGTGCGACGGGCTCGTACGGCGGCGACTGGTCGGCCGCCAACTGCATTCGGTGCGCGATTCCATCCTGCCCGGCCTGACGTTCGACCGCACGCCGGGCACCCTGCGGCCCTGGGGCACGCGGTCCAAGGCGCGGGGCGACACGCTCTACAGCTATGCCACGCGCTACTACCTGCGGCGGCGCACATGGCGCTGGTTTCGCCGTCTTGGGTTCCAGCGGCCCGACGAATACACCGTGGCGGTCGCCGAGGCGCTCCGGCGCTACACTGACGAGGGCCTGCAGAACGGCGCGGCGCTGCTCGACTCGTGGGGCTTGCTGCACGCGTGCTTTTTCAAGAGCCCCGTGCTGCGCTTCGATGCCAGCCGAGCGCACCTGACCGAGGGCCGGGGCCTCAGCGAACTCGAGCCGGCACCCGCGTTTCCCGAACTCTGGGGCCGCACCGACGCGGTCGCGGTTCTCATCGGGCTCGTCACGCGGGCGCCGAGCCGTCTCGTGCGCATGTGGGCGATCAAGGTTCTGCAAGCTCGGCACGCGACGGCGCTGCGCGTTCTCGACCTCGACTCGATCGTGGCGCTGATCGACCACGGCGACGAAGACGTGCAGCAGTTCGGCGCGGCCTGTCTCGACGGCCACGAAGAACTTCCGACGCTGACGGTCGATCGCTGGCTGCGCCTGCTTCGCGTCGAGAGTCCGCTCGCACTCGCCAGCATCTGCAGCCTGATGGCGACCCACGTCCGGCCGGAGCGCCTTGACGACGCGCAGTGCATCGTGCTGACCGCAAGCCGGCCGACCGCGATCGCCCAACTCGGCCTGTCCCTGCTCGAACGGCGCGACGTGACCGACCGCGGCCTGCTGGTGAAACTGGCGGACGCGAAATGCGAAGCCGTGGGCGCTGCCGCGGCCCGGTTCGCTCTGCAACGTTTCGACCGGACGGCAGCCAAGGACGGCGATGCTTTTTCGCGCTTCTTGGACAGCTTGAATCGACGCGTGCGCCTCGCTGCGTGGGATTGGCTGCTCGCGCATCCCGCTCCGCCGCACGACGCCCCGCTGTTTGTCCGCTTGACGGAAACGCCCCACGACGACCTCCGGTTCCGCCTCGTGGACGAACTGGAGCGGCGCGCGGCGCTCCCGGGACTGCGCGGCGATGGTCTCGTGCCGGTTTGGGCCTCCGTCCTGCTCGGTGTGCACCGCGGCGGCCGGCGCAAGCCCAAGGCCGTTCGACAGATCGCCGACGCAATCATCGACGACCCCGAACGCGCCAACGGGCTGCTACCCGTACTCTGCATCGCCGTCCGCAGCGTCCGGGCTCCCGAACGCGCCGCGGGCCTGACCGGCATCGCCACGGTTCTCACGCGCCGGACCGAACTGCGCGCGCGCGTCGCCGAGCTCCTGCCCGACCTCTCGTTCGAGTCTGGCGCTTCTGGTCTGGGCGCTCCTGCTCTGGGCGACTCCGCTCCTGGGGAACAGGCATGAGGGTCGATCTCGCATACTACGGTCGCAGCGGACTCAAGGACAACGTCCTCGGGCTCGCACCGAACCTGTGCCGCGAGGCGGTCGCGTTCGATGGGGTGCTCAAGGATCCCGTTCGGTTTCGGGAGGCGATTTCCGCGCTTCATGAGGTCGTCGTCAGCGATCTGCGGTTCAAGCGGCGCGACAAGGCCGCGTACGAGGAGTGGAAACGCGGGGAGCGCGGCCGGCTGAGAGTCGTCCGCCGCGAAGCGGTCGCGCAGGCCCGGCTCGACAACGACGAGAAGTACGGTGTCTCGCGCGATCTGCGACATCGATACACCGCAGCCCGCAAGACGTACTGGAAGGCGCGCCGGTCGTACGCGAACTACCTGCTGCGCCACGATCGGGCGCTGTGGCGCAAGCTCATGCCCTGCGATCCGGTCGTAACCGTGGCGCCCGACGTCGTGTTCTTCGAGTGCTTTTCCGCCGACGAGTCGTCGTACGCGAGTCTCACAGTCGACGCCTCCGGATTCGGAAACGCGGGCGGCATGCAGCCGGGCACGACGAACGTCGACTACTCGTGGGAGCTGTTTGACGGCTTTTCGGCCCTGCGCAGCTACCGCGAAACGCGCCTGCTCGTGGACCCCACGGGCTTTGAAGCGCGCACGCGCGACGCCTCGGCCGTGCGCGAGGAAGAGATCGATCTGCCGGACGGCTGGCTGCGCGGCTTCATGCAGTTGCAGTCCGCCATGACGCTGCCGATGCGACGGGTCCCGCTCTCTCGCGAGACGGTCTACGGCATCCTGGCCGTGCTGAAACGCCGCCGCGCAAAAGAGAGCCCGCGCGCGCTGCGTTTCGAGCTCGTGCCCGGCGAGCCGCCCGCCGTCGTCCTCGAGCCCTGGGAACAGCGAATCGTGTCGGAGCAGACGCGCTACGACGGACCCGGCGGCGCTCCGGTGCGGATCTGGGGCCGGCGCCGGCTGCTGGTGCTCGCCCGGCTTCTGCCGCTCATGGACCGCTGCGACGTCTACCTGCTGGGCGACGGCCTGCCTTCGTTTTGGGTCGCGCACATGGGCGACATGCGTTTCACGCTCGGCCTGTCGGGCTGGACGACAAACGACTGGACCCGCGGGTCCGCGCTCGACCTGCTCGCGCCGCCGGTCGAGCCGTCCCCGGAAGTCATGAACCGCGTCGCGGAATTCTTGCAGCGCGAACGGGCGGCCACGCTGGACGAGGTCCGCGTGCAGTGCCTCTGCGGTGAAGATCTCGCGACCGCCGCGTTGAACCGGCTGGCGCATACCGGACAGGTCATCGGCGACCTGGCGGCGCAAACGTATCGTTGGCGACAGATCATGCCGCGGGCAGTCGGCGAGTCCGAGATGGGACCCGAGAGTCCGGAACTCGTGGCGGCGCGCGTGCTGTTCGCATCCGGGGCGGTGCGGATCAGCCGACGCGAGACGCTGGAGGACGGGCGCACGCTCGTTATCGGCCGCGTGAAGAAATACGAAGTGGAAGTGCTGCTGGATCGCGACGGAGTGATCAAGCGCGCCAAGAGCACCGACCGCCACCACCACCGCTTCGGCCTGCGCGCCGGCCCGAGCCGCTACATACTCGCCGTGCGAATGGCCGCGCAAAACGAACCCACCGCAAAGAGCGGCGTGTCGGCGTGGTACCGAAAGCTACGAGGGTGGACCCAGAAGCTGTGAACAAGACCAACTCCGCCCCCACAAGAATCCTGAGTGCGGCCCGATCCGTGTTGGCGAGGGCGCCCGCCCCCCGGGCGAGCGACACAACCGCTCCTCCCTTTTGATCCCTTCATCCCCTCATTTCTCCGCTTATGCGTTTCTGCGGTTTCCCAGGCGCGTTTCCGCAGTTTCCTAAGGCCGTAGGTTCCGCCCCCGCCAACCGAACGTTCCAAACCTGACAACCAAACAGATCAACCAAGGGGCTCGGAGTCGATCGAGACCATCTTGCTGCGGCGCTCCGCCGCGGTCGCGATTGGCCACCCATGCTTCCCCAAGGCCGTTGTTCGTCTGGCGGTACCGCGACCGCGGCGGGCCAGACTGAAACAAGCCAAGGCTTTTCTGCGCCGCGGTCGCGGCACCGCCTTGTGTGAACGACCTTGGTCCGCGGACTGAAGTCGATCGCTCCGACCCCTCTCTCTTATGCGTACTGTCTTTTACCTGTTCCTGCTTTTTTGGATTGGCCGCTTCATCTGGCGGTTGATGTCGGAGCCCCGCTATCGACCGCCCGAGGGCGACCGCGGCCTCCGGATCCGCGACCGCCCGACCCGCGAGTCGCGGGCCCGGTCCGAGGCGAGGGCCCCGCCGCCGGATCTCGACCCGGGCGACTTTGCGCCGGCCGGGCGCGACGAGACCATGGATCGGGCGCGCCGCCTGCGCGGCGTCCTGACGAACCCGTGGTCGGTGCGGCAGGATCTCATCCCGCCGGTCGAGGATGAACTGACCGAGGTTGTCGATGCCGCGATGGCCGGCCACGGTCTGCTCACGCCGGAAGAACTCGAAGAGATCCACGAGATCGGCCGCGAGATGGATTTGCTGCGGCCGACCAGACTGCACACCGCGGTCGCGGGCGAAGTCGCGGTCAGACAGTCCCAGGAAGAACGCGCGGCGCTCAAGCGCCAAAAAAAGGCACAAGCCGAGGAGCGACGGCGGCAGCACGAAAAAGACGTCGCCGACCGCCGCGCAAACGACATCGTGTTCTTGGGCCGTGGAGTCTCGCGCGGGCTGGCGGACCGCCGCGCGAACGTCGAACGGCTCGAGGACGCGGGCCTGCCGCTTCTCGCGACGCCGGCCGACGTGGCGCAGGCGCTCGGGCTGGAGATTCCCCGGCTGCGCTGGCTCGCGTTTCACCACGACGCGGCGCGGCTCGTTCACTACGTACGGTTCACCGTGCCGAAACGATCGGGCGGGACACGCACGCTTGCGGCCCCCCACCGCACGCTCGCGACGACCCAGGAGTGGATCCTCCGGCAGATGCTCGACCGTGTGCCGCTCCACGGCGCCGCCCACGGCTTTGTGCGCGGCCGAAGCATTGCGACGAACGCCCGCGCCCATGTGGGGCGAGACCTGGTTTTGAACGCCGACCTGCGCGATTTTTTTCCGACGATCACGTTCTGGCGCGTGGAAGGCGTGTTTCGCCAACTCGGCTACAGCCCGGCGGCGGCGACGGTTCTCGGGCTGCTGTGCACCGAGGCACCCCGCCAGACGTTGACCTACCGCGGCGAAACCGTCCACGCTGCAACCGGACCGCGCGCACTGCCGCAAGGTGCCTGCACGAGCCCGGCACTCTCCAATCTGGTCGCCCGCCGCCTCGACGCGCGCCTAACCGGCATCGCCCGAAAACTCGGCTGGACCTACACGCGCTACGCCGACGACCTGACGTTTTCGACGAGCGGTGCGCCCGTCGACAAGGTCGGCTACCTGCTGGCGCGGGTCCGCCACATCGCGGGCGACGAGGGCTTTGCGGTCAACGAGAAGAAAACGCGCGTGCTCCGCCGCAACGCCCGGCAGGAAGTCACAGGCCTCGTGGTCAACGACCACATCGCCGTCCCGCGCCGCACCGTCCGTCGGCTGCGCGCGATCCTGCACCGCGCACGCACCGAAGGTCTCGCGAGTCAAAACAGACACGACCATCCGCGCTTTGAGGCCTGGGTACGCGGCATGATCGCGCACATTTCCATGGCTCACCCGGAACAGGGTGCCCGACTCCGCCGCGCGCTCGACGCGCTTTAGCCCAGGCTGGCGCGCACGGTCAAACATCGCCGTCCGTTTGCTGTCTCAAGCGGATTCTCACCAGCCAGTCGTCCAATGCCGATCGCGCGGCGTCCGGTGTCGAGGCCGGCAGCAGGCTGGACTTCACCGCATCCTCGAATGCCGTACGCCACCGATCGTGCCGGGGCGTCCATGCAGCTTGATCGACAGGTCCGTCCAGCGTGTCGGATCCCGCCGCCAAGAGATCGCGCAGGGATTCGTCCGCCAATCGCGGCAGGTCGGTCACGAGTCGGCCGGTTGCGAGCAGGTGCGCGCCGGTCAGGAGCACGCGCGCCGCGCGAACGACGTTGCGCAGCGTGCCGCCGGTCGACCAGAGCATGCGGGCGTGCGAGCGGTAGTGCGCGGCCCAATGCCGCCCGGCGCAGGCGAACGACAGCTCCTTGAGTTCGTCGTGCCACGGCGACGTCGCGACGACGAGCGGGGAGTGAATGGGCTCAAGGGCCTGGCCGTTTTTCTTGAGCAGCGCGAGGCAGAGGCGCTTCACGTCCTGGGACAAGAATTCGATGTCGAGTCCGTCGCGATGCGCGGTGTGCGCAATCGTCTCGTTGGGCGCGCGCAGGCTCACCACGGCCTCGACGGGAAGGACATGCGCCGCGCGCAGATCGGCCTCATCGGCTGGGGCCGGGATGCCCCAGGCGCGATCGCCGGTCTGCGTGCAAAAGACGAGGGGCGCACCGACGGCGCCGGCTTCCGCAACGAGTCTCGGATCGAGCGGCGCCATGCCCCTCAGACGCCGAGCGGCTTGCGCACGTGGCCCACGACGGATTTCAGCACACCCTCGTCGAACGGGCTCTTCAGGCCAGCGTCGCGGGTGAGCTGCTGGAACGGCGCCGAACCGCCGCGGTGGCACAGGGCGGCGTAGCTCTCCATCGCCGCGCGACGGTCCCGGTCGGCCCACGCGAGGTACTGGAAGGCGCACACCTGCGCCAGTGTGTAGTCGATGTAGTAAAATGGCATGCCGTAGATGTGCATCTGCATCTGCCAGCGGCCGCCCTTTTCGAGATGCTCGATCCCCGCGTTGTCGCGCCACGGAAGATACGTTCGCTCCATCTGCTTCCACATCTCGTGGCGATCGGCGTGCGATGCGGCCGGGTTTTCGTACACCAGATGCTGGAAGTGATCGACCGCCACGCCATACGGCAGAAAAAGCAGGCTGCCCTTGAGATGGAGGCGCCGGAACCGCTCGGCGTCTTCGCCGAAGAATTTCTCCATGTGCGGCCAGGTCAGGAACTCAAGCGACATGGAGTGGATCTCGCAGGCTTCGGACGTCGGCCAACGATAGTCGAGGGGGAATCGGCCGCGGCTCGACCAGCTCTGGAAGGCGTGCCCTACCTCGTGGGTGAAGACCTCGACATCGTGCTTGGTCCCGTTGAAGTTGGCGTAGATGAACGGGACGGACCAGTCCTCAAAAAACGTGCAATAGCCGCCCGGCGCCTTGGCTTCGCGTGTTTCGAGGTCGAGCAGGCCGCGCTCGCGCATCATCGAGAAGAACTCGCCGAGCCCGTGGCCCATCTCCTGAAACATCGCCGTCGCGCGCTGAAGCATCCATTCGTACCCGCCCGCGGGCTTCGGGTTGCCGGAAGGATCGTGGATCGGTTCGTCGTAGATCGTGAGCCGGTCGAGGCCGAGTGATTCCTGCTGGCATGCCCGCAGCTCACGGCACAGGGGCACGACGTGCTCGCGCACACCCGCGCGAAACCGATCGACGTCTTCGCGACCATAGTCGATGCGGGACATGCGGTCGTAGCCCATCTCGACAAAGTCCGGGTAGCCGAGCTTGTCCGCCATGGAACAGCGCACGCGTGTCAGGTCGTCGAAGAGCTGGTCAAACTTCGCGGCGCGATCGCCGAACCACCCCCACCGCTTCTCGGTCGCCTCGCGTCGGATGTCGCGATCGGGATCCTCGACGAATTTCGACAGGCCGGAGAGGTTGTAGGTCTCGCCCCGGAACTCGATCTCGGCCAACGACAGGAGTTCGGTGTACGCGGCGTCGAGCTTACTCTCCGCAACCTTGTCCTGCTCGATCTTTTGGTCGAACGACCGGACCATCTTCTGCCAGAACGCGATCGCCTGATCGCCGAGGGACGCCCGGAGCTCGTCACGCGTCTCGTCGCCGAGAAGCTTGCGGAGAAAGGAAACGTCGAAGCCCTCGAAGCGCGGCTCCAGCTCGTCGGCCCGCTCGCGCTCGGCCTTGGCTTCCTCGTCGCGAGTGTCAAGCGTGAAGCGGCAGTGCGCCAGCGAATGCCAGGTCTGCAGGTGACGGCGCAAACCGTCCCAGCGGTCGAGCACGGCGCGGCGCGCGGACGCGTCGGCGGCGTCGTCGAACGCCTGCTCAAGGGCGCGATACTCGGTTTCGACCTGGGCCGCGTCGGGACGATCGACGCGCATCTGCGAGAAGGCGGGGTCGGACATGGCGCGTCAGTGTAGGCGGGCCGGCACGGTCACGCCAGTCGGCGCGCGCGGCCGGTCCAGGCCCCACGGGCTCCTAGCCGAACACGTCGTTGAGGGCGCCGTCGATCTCGCGGTCGAAGCGATAGCCGTGAATGCGTTCCTCCGGATCGCCCTCGCCCTGCAACGCGCCCATGATCGCGCCGATGCGGCGGATCGCCTCAAGAGCGTAGGTGCGAATGAGGGTCACGGAGGTGTCGTCGCTGAACGTGACCGCGAGCAGCGCCTGGTCGCCGGCACGCAGCAGCATCGCGTTCCGGTCGTCGCCGCAGGGAACAAAGGTCGAGAACTCGACGGCACCGAGCATCTTCGCCGTGGCCTGCGACGCGGCGAAGAGGCCGGCGACAAGCGCCGTGATCGTGTCTTCGCCTTCGGTGTTCATCTCGCCCTGGCGGGCGATCAGGTGGCCGGCCCGATCCACGAGCAAGACGGTTTCCGCCCCGCTCTTTTGCAGGAACTTGCCGAGCACGAGGCTGATCTGGTGGATGTCGCGAGCGTAAAAGACGCTGCGCTTGTCGTCGTCTCGCGCACTCACAGTACCCGTGCCTCCGTCAGTGCCTCGTAGTGCCCCCTCAGTCGCGACGCGGCCGACTGCGTCCACCGCGAGACCAGGGCGGGTGCGTTGTGGTCCGAATAGATGATCGCCAGCAGCGCCCGCTCGGCAACCTCGATCACGAAGACGCTCTCGGTATCGCCCTCATGTGTGACCGAATGGACCTCTTGCGTGCCGTACAGGCCCGCGAGGCGGCGCGAGGCGGCGAACCCGCTCGCCACGACCGTCGCAAAGTCCGTGGACGAGTAGCGGGATTCCGCGCCGCGTTTCGAGATAAAATCGCCCTGGCTGTCGAGCAGCAGGACGGTCTTCGCGTCCGTAAGAAACAGGAGTTCGTCGAGAATCTTGGCGACCTCTTCGAGCGTCTCCTGATAGGCGCGAAGCTTATCCGACGTGACGGGAACCGCCGCCCCCGCCTTGGCGACGCCGTCCCGGTTCGCCGCCGCGAACAAGACGTTGCCGATCGCCTGCAGACCGCGGACGTCGGCCTCCTCGAACGGATACGCGTCGGGCAGGTACAACGTGATCGCGCCGAACGCGTCGCCGCGCGCCACGAGCGGGAACGCGAACGTCTCGGGAGTCTGCAGGGAACGGGCGAGGAAGTTCACCAGCTCCGCGCCGCCGTCGAGGTCGAGCGCCGTGCGCAAGACGCCGTCGTTCTTGACCTCCTCCGCAAGCATCACGTCCAGCGTGTCGAAGCGCGCGCGATCCGTGGAGTCGAGCGCGGCGACGCGACCGGCGGCGTCGGCGCTGGCGGCGTACCGCTGATCGTCCCCGACGTGGACGCGGCAGACGTGCGCCCCATAGTGCGCAGCGAGTCCCTCGACAAGCTCGTCAAGGAACTTGTCGTACGGAACGTCCGTAGCCCGAGCCGTAAGCTCGAACACGAGACGATAGACGTCGCCCGTCCGCTCGTTCATCCGGTTCGCTGACACACTGGTAGGAGAAAGGTCCTGTGTCCTATCGGCGTCCTCACGCCCCAACGTGAGACCTTCATAAGCCGTTGCATGCGAGCCGCTTACGCCTCCGGTACGATGGTTTTCCCGGAGATTGCCCCGCATGCGCCATTTTGTCCTCCTGCTCTGCCTCTCAACAGCCGCGTTCGCCCAGGAATACGGGACGAACCACCGCATGAAGATCAAGATCAGTGGCCAGACCCGCAAGGGGGTCTTCTTCCTGCCCAAGGGGGCAAGGAAGGGCCAGGTCATGCCGCTGCTCATCACGATCCCGACGGCGGACGGCAAGGCGTTCCGCGAGATCGGGCAGTGGCAAAGAGACGCCTACGACAACGGCTTCGCGCTGTTTTCGGTCGATATCGTGACGAGCCTCCAGCGAGGCTGGCATCCGAGCGAGACCGCCGACATGCAGCGCGACATGGAAGCGGTCGTCGAGGGCCTGAAAGAGGTCAAGAAACTCGCGAAGGAGAACAACGTTACGATCGACGAGTCCGCGGTCGTTATCACGGGGCACAGCGGCGGCACGTACCTGACCCTCTGGCTCGCCGTGCGGCGACCCGATCTCTTCCTCGGCGTCTGCGGTCGCGGCGTCGTCTTCTTCGAGGAAACGGTCGCCGGCTACAAGGGCGAGAAGGTCCCCCACGACCCGAGCCTGCGCGTTTTCGTCTATCACGGCGAGTTCGACGCGCGCCGCGCGAAGGACGGAACGAAGCTCGCCGCGAAGATGCTCAAAGACAAGGGCTACCGCCACGTTCGACTCCAGATCGTCGAGAAGATGAAGCACGAGTCGAAGCCGGAGGTCTGCCTCGAATGGTTCGTCGCGCTGCTCAAGGAGACCGCGCGGGGCCGCGGCGAAGCGGTGAGAATCGGCAAGGACATCGAAAAGCTCGCCGCCGACCTTGCCAAGGGCCGCCGCATCTACGGCAAGCTGGTGAAGCTCGTCGAGCGCGAAAAAAAGGCCGGCTTCGGCACGGTCGCGCAGGCGATGCTCAAGAAAGCGGAGGCCAAAGCCAAAAAGGACATGGCGCACGCCGCGGACCTCGAGGCGGACGGCAAGCTCGACGAAGCGATGGCGGCGCTCAAGGCCATCGAGAAAAAGTACGCCGGCCTGGCCGTGATGAAGACCGCGCGCACGAAGCGCACGACCATCCTCAAGTCGGACGAGTACAAGGCGCGCGGCATGCTCCAAAAGGCACAGAAGTGGATCAAGAAGGGCCAGCCCGACAAGGCCAACCCGATCCTGCAAAAGATCATCGAAGATTTCCCGAAGACCGCCTCCGCCGAAGAAGCAAAGAGCCTGCTGAAGGAATGACGCCGAAGGTCAGCAAACGGACGGCGATTCAGGACGCCATCGACAAGCCGCGCCGCGTCCAGTTCACCGCCGGCACAAAGCGCGAACGTCGGGCCGCCCGCGCGCGCAGGCACGAAGGTCGTCCGCCCCGCTAGCGAATACCCGCGCAGCGGGGATTCGACGTACACTTGCGCCGTATGGACCCCTGCTACGTCAGTGCTGTCAATCACGGCGTGCCGCCGGCCGCGTCCGGCGAGTTTGGGCCGCTGCGGATCGGTCCGCTCGCGGTGTGGCCGCCCGTCGTACTGGCACCGATGGCCGGGGTAACGAACTACCCGTTTCGCAAGCTGTGCCGGCGATACGGCGCGGGGCTCTACGTCAGCGAGATGATCACGGCGCGCGCGCTCGTACACGGCAACGAGAAGACACTCAAGCTCGCCGACTTCGGGCCGGACGAGTCGCCGCGCAGCCTGCAGCTCTACGGCGTCGATCCCGTATCCCTCGGCGAGGCGGCGCGACGACTCGTCGCCGAGGGGCGCGTCGATCACATCGACATGAACTTCGGCTGCCCGGTGCGCAAGGTGACGGCGAAAGGCGGCGGCGCGGCGATCCCCGTGAAGCCGCGCCTGCTCGCGCGACTCGTGCGCGCCGTGGTCGAAGGCGCGGGCGAGGTGCCGGTCACGATCAAGTTCCGGCTGGGAATCGACGACGGCGTGCTGACGTACCGCGACGCCGGACGCGTCGGCGAGGAAGAGGGCTGCGTCGCGCTCGGCCTCCATGCAAGAACCGCGGCGAAGCTGTACGACGGCGATGCCCGCTGGGACGCCATCGCCGACCTGAAATCGCGGGTATCAATACCCGTGTTGGGCAACGGCGACATCTGGGAGGCCCACGACGCGCTGCGCATGATGCGACAGACGGGCTGCGACGGCGTGATCGTGGGACGCGGATGCCTCGGACGGCCGTGGCTGTTTCGCGATCTGGTCGATGTCTTCGAAGGGCGCGAGCCGCAGGACCCGCCCAACTTCGGCGAGGTATGCGACCTCATGCTGGAACACGCGCGACTCAACGCGGAGTGGTTTGGCGAGGAGCGCGCGATGATCGGGTTCCGCAAGTTCACGACCTGGTACACAAAGAGCTTCCCGGATGGCGCGGCGCTGCGTCGACGTCTGACGCTGGTCCGCACGTTCGCGGAACTCGAACAGGGCGTCGCCGACATCGACCGCAGTACGCCGTTCCCGCCGGCTGGCATGCGCGTAAGACGCGGCAAGCGCGGCGGAACCCAAAAAGTCTCGCTCCCCCCGAACTACCTGGAAGACCGCGAGGGCGACACCCCCCCGACCGCCGCCGCCGAGATCTCGATTTCGGGCGGGTAGACATCCCTGGGGAATCCCGCCCACCCCGATACCGATTCAGGAGCTCCGCCGAGGGGCCGCTGAATTCCGCCCCCGCCCCCCCATTGCACTGTGGTCCGTTTCTGGCGCGCCCGATTCCGGCCGCCCAACGATGCCGCTTCTGGTGGCCTCGCCCGGCGCCTATTTCGGAACGCGCAGCGTGCCGTTGTGTTCGGCGACCGCGTCGAATACGCGTGATCGGCTCTTGTGGGTCACCCACCACTTGTAGTTGGTGCCCGGCAGCAAGTTGGTCGACTCGATCTCGCCTTGGTCGTCGCTCTCGCCCCGCATGCCCGACCGGCGGCATTGCATGGCCGCGCTCAGGCCCATTGCGCCTACGCGCGCCCCGGCCATCGGTGCGCCATCCGCATCGACCACCCGCATCCGCAGCGGCTCGGGAACCTCGTGAAGCCGAATCGTGCCGAGGTCGAATACGCCGTCCGGCCGATCGCTCACGCCCGGGACATCGAACACGTTGCGTTTGTAGTCGCCGACGGACATGGCCGCACGAGTCGCCCGGAAGACAAACCAGGTGTTGACGCGACCCTCGGCGTCCGTCTTGAAACTCCGGGTCGCGATCTCCGTCGTCTGGTCTCCGCGCATGAAGTTGGCGAACTGGGGACTGCCCATGAGAACCCGGGTCAACCCGGCATTCGGATACTCCGGCCGCTCGTCCGAGAAGTCCCGCTCGAGGTGCATCGTTACGGTCTTGTTCGCCGCCGGAGAGCCGTCTGCGTTGAGTATTGTCGCGCGGAGATGCGGGCCCGGCACGAGCTCGATCTCGGCTTCCCACCGATAGGCGTTTTTCTTCGTCGCCGACACATGTGCCGCCCAGAATCCGGGTGCGGCTGCCGCCAGCTCGACCTGGGTTCGGTTCGGTTGCAGTCGAATCCGAAACGAGCCGTCTTCCGCGGTGATCGCGGGATTGAACCCCATGCGCAGGACACGCGCACCGGCGATCGGTGCCCCCTGGTGAACGACGCGGCCGACAACGAAGGGCGTCAGGTTCACGGTGAGGTCTACGCTCACGCCGTCTTCCGTCACAAACACCGTGCGCGTCTGTGTGTCGATCTCGTCCCCCTCGATGGTGACGCGATAGGCCAGCGGAAACCGAATCCCGGCAGCAGAAAAACTGCCGTCCGGTTCGGTCGTCGTCGCAAACTCGACCTCCGTTTTGTCCGGAAGCGTGCCGGTCCACTTGAGTTTCGAGACTCCGGGAATCGGCTCCCTGGATCGACCCACGACGCGGCCCCGAAGCGCCCCCGTCCGGCTTCCGAGCCACCGCTTCTTGAAGGCGGCGTGCTCTTCGGTCGCGGTCAGCGACCGGGACGGTGATGCTTCCGCTTCCTCGGGCCCCCTGGACGACGGCAGCGAGTTCGCGGACGAACGCGAGGCACGCTCCTGCGGTCGCGGATCGGCGACCTTTTCTCGAACATAAAAGCCTGTGGCGACCAGTGCCCAGATCACAACGACAGTGGCGGTCTTCTTTCCCATGACGAGAGCTCCCGTGGCGGTAGCGGCCAGTTTGGCCCGGTTCCATTCAAGAAACGGCAAGAGAGCGATGGACCACGCGCGGCGGTCACCTCCGTGCTGCGCGTCGAGACGGCCCCGCAGACGCTCGAGCGCACGCCGCACTCGCACGCGCGCCGTGTGCACATTCGTGGCGGTCCGGCGCGCGATCTCGCGGGGCGGCAGATCCTCGAAGAAGCGCAGAATCACGGCCGTGCGATACGGCTCCGAAAGTGCGAGCACTTCGTTGACCACGAGTGCCTGGGT
Organism: Planctomycetota bacterium; assembly: GCA_021776735.1. GTDB lineage: Bacteria > Planctomycetota > PLA2 > PLA2 > PLA2 > JAJFFH01. Next base: position 107,818 of record JAJFFH010000070.1, read on the forward strand.
CTCCGCCCGTGCCAACGCTTCCGGGACCGACCCGTCGGTGCGATCGGTAACCTGCGCGCGCTCGTGCTGCTGACGCCGCCCTTCGCGGCGCCAAAGCATGCGCGCCGCGTTGCGGGTGACCGTGGCCAGCCACGCGCGCGTAGCGCCGCCGCGAGGCGGCCTACGCAACACCGAGAGCCATGTCTCCTGCGCGACATCGTCTGCTCGATCGCCGCCGACAAGCCGGCGCGCAAGCCGCAAGACGAAGTCGCGGTGACGCAGGAGTTGCTCGGCGGCCGGAGTGTTCATTTCCATCGTTCAGCCTAGGCAATGCCGCCCGTTGCGAAACCGAGTCGTTTTTTTTGGGCGCAAGCTTCCACAACCCCCGATTCCTGTCGGAACCCTCCGTATGTTAGGTTTTTGCTAGGCGCCAATACCTCATGAAACCCGCGACCAACGCCCCCATCTCACCGTTATCCCGCCTCAAGCGCAGGCCCAGCCGGCTGTCTCCGAACCCGCCCTCGGAGTCGCCCGTCCGGCCGCCTGTGACGTGCACCTTTCCGTTCGGCTGTTCAGGATCTCAAAACGGCCTCATGCACGTTCCGCGCGGCGAGCCCCGCAAGCCGATGAGAATGAGAGCGCGGTGTCGCACCGTTCGGGTCCGCCGCGCCGCGGCTGGGTTCTTCCCCGGCGATCTCTTGTTCGTCTTGCCCGGCGAGCAGCCGGTCGGCGGCGAATTCGTCATCGACCTCGATGGTCGGCTCGGCCGCCACGGAGGCGGCCCGGTTTGGGGGATCGTGGTCGGCGCGGTCCGAAAGGAGGTTCATCGCCGGCCAGAAGGCTGAACCGCTGGCCTGAATCGAGTCGCAACTACCTCTGCTCTTTGCGCAGGATCAGGATCGCGCTGCGTTCGACCTCGCTGATCTCGATCGAGGTCTCGGACGGGTCGTAGCCGTGGTAGACGGCTGCCAACTCGAACGATCCCTCGGCGTCGATTAGGTCCTCCACGTCGCGACTGGTGTAGGTACGCATCGGGAACAGGTCGTCCACAACCGCATGGTCGGCATGGCTGGCTGCACCCGGTCCGGTCTCGGCTGTATCGCCGTTCTTGGCTCTTTCGTCGGCCGCAACGGGGTCGATCCGAACGTGGATCGTCTCTGTGCGCGTTGCCGGATCGGCGTCGCCCAGGGAACCGACCCGGCAACGCCACGCCTGGCCGTTCGCCTGAAACATCGTGACTTGACAGGAGATATCCGCGAACTCGGCTGGCGTCACGTCAAAGCCAAGCGCGTACACGGCACCCGGTTCGAGCGCGCGAGCGACCGCGCGGAGGTGTGCGCGGGCGCGGGCTTCGGTCAGGAGATGACGAAAGGAATCGTTGAGACAAAACGCGAAGTGAAACACCTCGGACTTCAGCACGAACCGGGCCGCATCGGCGCGAAAAACGGCACCACGGGCGCGACGCAGCATCGGCATGCACAGATCGAACCCGTACGGCTCGGGCCACGCCCCGAGGAGCCGGCCCGTCCCGCAGAAGGGCTCCAGCACGCGCCGGGGCCGGACCAGACCGTGATCCGCCGTCACCCGCCGAAGAAACTCGATCTCCGCGGACGGATCCCACGGGCACGCCCGGTCATACCACTCCGCGCGCTCGTAGAACGCGGGGCTGCGAAACGCGGGGCTGGGCAAGAACCGATCCGGGGCGGGCATCGCACCGGGTATTATTCCTGCATGCACAGCGGGGTACGCAGCCAGTTTTTCGTTTTCCTCCTGTTTGCTCTGCTCGCCTGTCTCCCGCTCGCCGGAGCGATGGCGCAGGAAGGAGAAAGCGGAGCCGACAAGCCGACCAAGGGAAATGGGGACGCGGGGGAAAAGGCGGACGCGGGGGCAGCGAAATCGAAGCCGGGTCTCGTCCGGATCGACGTCGTGTCCATTGCCCCGCTCTCTGTCCCGGCGCGACCGGGCAACGCGAAACAAGCACTGCGCCGCTTCCTCGATGCCCACAGGGCGCACAAGGCGGATCGGTTGGACCCGGCGCTGCGTGGCTACTTCCAGTTCTTGGGCATGCCGGGCCGGCACGAGTTGCCCCGGCGTTACGTCGATGCCGCGCGCGAGCGGCTCGATGTCTTGGCGCAGCCCACCGTGAAGGAGTACGAAAAGGCAGCACGAGTCTACGAGAGCGACCGGGAGGCGGGACTCAAGGCACTGCGCGCGCTCGGCGCACGGGTGCCGTTCTTGCCGGCGGGCCGTGCCGCATTCGAGTTGGCCGACACCGACGCGCTGCGCGCGGCTATCGATGGCGCCAAGCGAGTCGCCAAGAGGGACCCCAAGACTGCCGCGCAGGCACTCGAAAAGTCGATCCGGGAGTGCGCTCACGGATTGTTCTTGTACGAAGCCAAACAGCTCCTGCTCAAGCTCGGCGGCCCGGATCTGTTTGAGCCCGGTGAACGCCTCGACAAGTCGAACAAGCGGGAAAAAGACGGCACGCTCCAGGAAACCGAAGGCGAAAAGGAAGAGCCGACCATCGACATCGGCGGCGGCTAGCCGGCCGCAAGATCAGCAACACCGGCGGCGCACCAGCAAAGCGAGAGTGCTCGCTCAGCCGGTCGTCTCGCCGTCCGCCGTGGACCCTATCGCTACGGGTGCAGTCATTGATGTCCCAAACCGGCGGGTACCGATCGTGGCGATAATCCACGCGCCGCCGCATGCCGCGGCACTGGCGAGTGCGGCACACGCAAGCGACGCCGGCGCAGCGATAGCCGCAATGGCCAGCGCCGCCACCAGCCCGAGCGACGGAGCGGACGCCGCCAAGAGGACAAGCGGCAGCCATGCATCCTGCATTCCGAGCGAGACGAGGGCGGGCAAGATCGACGGCAGAAAAAACAGGACCGCGCCGCCGCACACAATCCCGCCGACAGTCCCGAGTGATGTCCTCGATGCTGTCCGGAAAGCCGAGCGGCGCGGGCCGAAGGCGAACAAAAGCAGCAGCATCGCGAGTGCCGCCACGCGGGCGCGGCGGGCGGCGTCCGTGCGGGCACCCACGATAGCGAGACCTGCGTTGATGAACTGCGGCAGGTGGATCGAGTCCTGCGGGTTGGGGGTGGGAAGTTCGGTCCGGTTCGCGTTTTTTGGGTCGGCGCCGGGGTCGGGGTCGGCGCCGGGGTCGGGGTCGGCGGCGGGGTCGGGGTCGGCGGCGGGGTCGGGTTGCGCCGTCGTTCCTGACGGAGCTGGGGCGGACAAGTCCGTTTTCGATAGTTCGGCAAGCTCGCCGGGGGAGACGAATGCCCACACCACATCGCGGCCGTCGCGGGTCTTCATTCGCTGGCGCAGTACAGACGGGATTTCCAGTTCCTCACGGGCCGCCGCGCGTTCGATTTCCAAGAAGCGTTTTCGCTCGTCGGGCGACGATGCGGTCCGGGCGAGTCCCGCGGCGTTCTGGCGCAGGACGCGCAGGTAACGCGCCGTCTTGAGATCCAGCGGCGGCGGCAACGCGATCGTCGCGGCGACCACGTCGATGCCGCGACGCTTGAGAGCGGCGCCGACTGCGGGTCCCATGCCGGCCGGCACGAGGCCGACCGCGGGCTCATGGGCGAGAGCTTCGGGAACACGCGCGCGAACCGGAACCAGAGCCCCAGCCAATGCGAACGCCGCGGTCCACGCAATCGCCGGCCCAAGACGTCGCGCGAATCTGCGGAGCCCCAAACCCGACTTGTCCGCCCCAGCTCCGCCAGGAGCGGCGGCGGAACCCGACTCGCGCCCTCGCGGCATGCCCTCGCGACGGATCCGGGTCAGCAGGCGGACGACACCGCCAAGGACCAGCACCAGCGCAAGGCGGCGGTGGGCGGCCACGCCCGTGAAGAAAAACGGCGCAGCACTGCACGAGGCGATCGTGACGACCGGCGACGACGCCGTCGCGACGACGAGCGCAGCCGCGAGACTGCTCGCATCGAGTCCCGCCCCTTGAGGCGCGCCGCCCCCGCCCCCCCCTGTTTCTTTTGGTCCGGTCCTCCGATCAGTTTCCCGTCCTGTTTCTTGCTCCGGTTGCGCGTTGGATTCGCCCAAGGCACCGGCCAGCACACCCAGCAATGCCAGCGGCAGCAAGGCCGCGAGCAGTCTTCGCAGAGCCTCGCGCCGTCCTTGTTTGGCAAGGGTCCACGCGAACACGACGACAAGCCCGAGCAAAAGCGCGCGCGGAAGCTGTTGGCCAGCGCGGCGCGCGTTCTCTTCCACGACCGGCCAGCCGGAAAGGCGCGCGTCGGGAACGAGTTCTCGGATGCGGTCGAGCGCGTCGTCGCGGCGCGGGAGCACGTCGCAGGTGTACGACCCCAGACGGTCGCGAAAGTACGGACGGACGTCCGGCACCGGCGGGAGTGGTTCCGGAATGCGGCCGCGCTTGACCTCGTCGTGGAATCGCCGGATTCTTTCGGGCGCGAAGAGCAGGCGGCCCGTGCGGAATGCCCGTCGGGCGCTCTCGGGACGGAACACGCGCGCGAACGAGCCACGACCGCGCGTCGCGAGCGCATGACCGGCGTCGGGATCGGAGGAGCGCACCCGCACGGCGCCGAGCACCGGCAGCGCCTCACGCGCCCGAAAAAAGCTCCGGCGGTGCTCGCCGATGAATCCGGAATCGCCGGAAGCACCCAGGTCGCCCGAATCACCGGCGAAGCCGGTAACGCCGGTGACGGGGCGAAGGCTCCATGCCGCGACAAGTGCCGCCGCCACGGTCACCAGAACGACGAGACCTTCGGTAACGCCGAAGGGGCCGCCGGGCCTGACCACCGCCACGGACCGAGGCCGGTTCACGGTGCCGATTCTCCGGGCGCCAATCGTCCATGGGCCGATCGTCCGGCTCGCACCGCGCTCCTTCCCGGGCCGTTACACGCCCGATCCGCTCCTAGCCACCCGTCGTGGCCGGCAGCTCGGGCAAACGGTCGACGATCAGATTCGCGATCGCCTTGGCCGGCTCGTCCAGTTCGATCTGCCCTGCGTGAGCGGGCACCTCCACCGGGTACTGGTCGAACCGGCACTGCCAAGCGATCTCGCCCAGCTTGTGGCGCAGCACGGCGCGACCGTCCGCGAGGTAGTATCTCGTGCCCGAAAGCTTCGCCCACCGCGAGATTTCGACGCTGAGCGTCGCATCCCACTCCAGGCTGCCACCCTGAAAACGACCCTTCTGGTCGATGTGCGCATCCACGGCGCCGAGCTTGAACGGCGAGTACTTCTTGTGGAAAAGGGCCTCGTAAACGTCCTGGCGAACGAGGCGGCGCAGCTCGTGGTGCCGCGAGTCCACGGGCAAAACGGCGATCGCCACGGGCCGAATCGATGCAAACTCCGGGTGGGGCTCGACTTCGATGCGGCCCTGCGGGACCTTTTTGGGGGGCGATTGGCAACCGGCCGCGAAGGCGGCCGTGAGAAGGACGAGACACCAACTCCGCATTCCTGGATTGTAAGCCCCCTGAAAAGGGGTGCAATGCCTCAATCACCACAACATGTGGTGTACGGGCGAAAAGACGTCGTCCCAAAACGGGACATCGCCGGTTGCCCCGCGCTCTCCGTGTGCTAACCATTTGAGTGGATTCGACAAACACGGAGAGATAGACAACGATGAGACGGCTCGCCTGGATTACCGGCGGCGTCGCGCTCCTCGGTCTCGTTCTCGTCACCCTTGGGAGGGGGCACGACGAAGACGAACCTGAGCACACGCGCCCCGGCACGGACTCTGCCACAAACACCGCCAAAACAGCCTTTCGCACGGCCAATTGGGACATCGCCGCGAAAGCCAAACCGACGGCAGTCCGCCCCCGCGCCCCTGCGCCGGCCATGACCCGCCTGCACGGCGTCGAGGTCGTCGGACCGGCCCGGGCGCCCGAAAAGCACGCGGAGGACGGACGATGAACCGGCACGGCTATTCGCTCGTCGAGATCATGATGACGCTCGCGATCCTGGCCATCACGGCGATGGCGATCGCGACCGGCATCGGCGCCGGCCACGGCGCGACGCAAGCCCTCGAGTCCGAGGTCGTCTTGCTGAGCCGCGGGCAGGAACTGCTGGAGCGGCTGATCGCGGTCCCGTTCGGTACGGACGGCGATCCCTCTGCAACCGCGCCGGAGTTGAGCGAGCTGTTCGATGACGACAGCAAGTTCGGCTCCGCGACCCTGCACAAACTGGAGGCGTTCGGCGCCGCCGAGTTCGAGCCCGCCGCCTTCCCCGTACCGGGAACGTGGCGCGTCGTCGTGGACCACGACCTGAACGGCGACGGCGACGTGAACGACGCCGATGAAGACCGGCCCGACCTGCTGCGCGTCACCGTGTCGTTTGACGGCCGCCTCATCGCCCAGACCATCCGCTTCGACGCCGACAGCTAGCAATACATCCAGGCCCCATGTCTCATTCCCCCCTGCCCCCGCCCCCCCTTACTCCCCGTTTCCAAAGGACCGCCATGCAACGACGCGGCCATCTCCTTCTCGCTATTCTGCCGCTCGCCATGCTCGTCGGCGGCTTCGTGCTGCTCACGACCGCGACGGCGCGTGCGTACCTCGACGAACACGAGATCCGCCGGGACCAGGTCACGGCACTCAACGAGGCGAACGCGGCGCTCAACCTGGCCCACGCGCGCATCGACGCCGCGCTGTACCAAAACAACAAGAACATCGCGATCGAGGACGCGCTGGCCGAAGGCGAGGACACCGGCTTTTCGAACGTCGCGGGCAACACCTTGAAAGTACTGCTCGTGCGCGACTCGTCCGAGGTCTGGGTGTCGCAGGTGGCCAACGGGTGGTACCAGCTCGACGCGGTCGCAACGGTCGGCAGTCGGCGCACGCACGTGCGGACACTGGTGCGCGAGCGTGATCCGTTCACGCGCTTCGGCTCGTTCGTGAACAGCCATCCGATCGGCATCGCGGGCACGCCCAAGGGCGACATCCACGCCAACCGCGTCGTGCAGCTCTTTTTTTCCGGCGGGTACTACGAGGACCGCGTCTCCGCGCGCGACGGGTTCGAGTGGCTCATCGGCGCGAGCGAGGGCAACACGACCTTCGACGGCGGTTACGACGACCAGCATCCCGAGATTTCGATGCCGGACTTCGCAACGATCGACGCGCTGTCGCAGTACGGCGACGGCGCGCTGACCGCGCTGCTCGGCGCCAACAACCCGGCTGACTACGACATCGAGGTCGAGCTCAAGGGCGACACCTACGACCTCGTCGCCCGCGAGAAAGACGGGAGCGACGTGCTCACCTCGCTGGGCAACGACTTTCCGTCGAGCGGCGTGCTCTTCATCGACGCCGACATCGCCTCGCTCAAGGGCGAGCTGAACGCGCGCGTCACACTGGCGAGCACCGGCAAGATCACGCTGACGGGATCGATCCGCTACATCGACGGCGCCGGCGAGGCGATCTACCAAAACGGCCTGTCGACCGATCCGGACAACGAGCCGTACATCCCGAACCCCGACTACGACGGCACCGCCGCACTCGGCGTCGTCGCGGTCGGCGACATCCTGTACAGCCACGACATCTCGGACACGATCGAGATGAACGGGTTCTTCTTCAGCTCGACCGGACGCTTCGGCCTGCCCGGCCTGTCGTTCACCTCGGACGGCCGCTACGCCACGGGCTGGGACTCGTCGTTTCAAAAAAACTCGTACCGGCGCCTCGGCGGCATCGCCACCGACCGCCGCATCGTCTCGACCGTCGTCAACGGCAGCGGCACGGTGCTCAGCGGCTTCCAGCACGGCACAAGCGTTTACGACAAGCGCCTGCGCGCCGAGCCGCCGCCGCACTTCCTCGCCATCGACCGCCCCCTGTTCCGCGGCTACCGCATCGTGAGCGGCGGCGGTCCGGAGGCCGGCAGCGGCGAGGACGGCGCCTTCAAGCTCCTCGGCAAGCCCATCGGACAAAAGGAACGCAACGCGGCCGCGACGGGCCAATAGCGGCGACCCAGTACCAGAGACCAGAGGACGGCATGAACCACGCAAGGCAGGAACGGACGGCGATGTTTTCAGCGAGCAACACGCGCGCACGCTCACGCGGCTTCACGATGGTCGAGATAATGATCGCCACGGTCATCGCGGCCGTGGGCCTGCTCATCGTGACCGAAGCGCTCGACCAGTCGCACGGCGCCGCGCAAGCGGACCAGGCGCGTTCAAAGGCGGTGCGCAACGGCGACCGGCTTCTGCGCCGCGTCGCGCTCGAACTCTCCCAGAGCTCGACGCGCATCGACCCCGATCTGCCTGTCGGCGAAGATCAGCGGCTGTGGATCCTGATCGACGGCTTCGAGTTCCAGCGCGTGGTCGGCCACGAACCCGGTCCCGGCGGCTCCCTCCAGCAAAGCTGGTCGCCGCGCATCCGCTACACATGGTCGCCGGCCCAGGCCACGGTCGTGCGCACCGTCGCGGGCCAGACGCCGCGCATCATCGCCCGCGGCGTCACCGACTTTACGGTGGTCAAGACCACCGGCGGCCAGGTCGCCATCACGCTGGAGACGCGCGCGGGCGCCGCCACACGCGGCGAAGAGGCCCGCCACAGCCGAACGATCCGGATCACACCGCGCAACCGCCTCAAGTAGATCCGCACGAAGATCGCCGTCCGTTCCTGTACATCGTTCTCGTTCACGTCGCGCTCATGCCTGCGGTGCCGAGGGGGCGGGACGAGTTCGCCGGCGGTTGACTCCTGGCCGGGCGACGGCCCATCTCGTTCCCTTCTGGCCCGTTCCCTTCTGGCCTGTTCTCTACTGGCCTTCGTGTGCTTCGCGCCCTTCGTGGGTCCTCGTTCCTCTCATCCTCCGTGGCCCCCCGTGGCCCTCCGTGTTGTTTTCTGCCGGTCGATCACGCCGCGGTTGCTCAATCAAAGCCGCGCGTCGGCACCGGCAGGCGCTACGTTTACGGTGCCGAGAAGCGCAACGGAAGACAGCAAACGGACGGCGATGCTCGGCTTCTGGCGTACCATTCCCGCATGGCCGAACCTGTTGTCGTGCGCGCGGCGCCCAGTCCGACCGGGGATCCCCACGTCGGGACCGCGTACATCTTCCTGTTCAACTACGCGTTGCGTCAAAAGCGCGGCGGGAAGTTCATCCTGCGCATCGATGACACCGACCGGACGCGGTATCAGGCCGACGCCGAGCAAAACATCATCGACGAGCTGGCCTGGCTTGGGCTTGCGTTCGACGAGGGGCCGGTGCGCCAGAGCGCGCGGTCGGATCGTTATCGCGAGGCGGTCGAGGAGCTGATCGCCAAGGGTGCGGCGTATCGCTGCGACTGCACCAAGGAGCGGCTCGACGAGGTGCGCGCGCGGCAACGCGCCGAGAAAGAGCAGCCGCGCTACGACGGCCAATGCCGCGACCGCGACGTGTCTGCCGATGGGCCCCACGTCGTGCGGCTCAAGGTGCCGCGGGACGGGGAGACGACGTTTGCCGACAGCCTGCGCGGCGTGATCACGTTTGCGAACGCGACGATTGACGACCAGGTGCTGCTTAAGACCGACGGGCATCCGACGTATCACCTGGCCACGGTCGTGGACGATCACGACATGGAGGTCACGCACATCCTGCGCGCGGAGGATTGGATCAACTCCATGCCCAAGCACGTGTTGCTCTACCGCGCGTTCGGCTGGGAGCCGCCCGAGCACTTTCACCTGCCCTTGTTGCGCAACGCGGACAAGTCGAAGATTTCCAAGCGCAAGAACCACACCTCGATCACCTGGTATCGCGAGAACGGCTTTTTGCCCGAGGCGCTACTCAATTTCCTCGGGCTGATGGGTTGGTCCATGGGCGAGGACCGCGAGGAGTTCAGCCTCGACGAATTCATCGCGGCGTTCGAGCCCGCAGACATCAAAACCTCCGCGCCGATCTTCGATCTCCAAAAGCTCGAGTGGCTCAACGGGGTCTACATCCGCAAATGCCCGCCCGAAGACCTCGGACGCCGAATCGCGGCCGTAAGTGAGTTGGGGCGTGACGCCGATCCCGCGCTGATGACAGCGCTCGCCCCGCTCGTGTCCGAGCGCATGAAGCGCCTGACGGACTTCGACGACATGTGCGCGTTTTTCTTTGTCGGCGACGACGAGATCGGCGCGCGCTACGAGGACCTGGTCCCCAAAAAACGCACGGACACCAACACGGCGGCGGTGCTGCGCGCCGCCCGCGAGATCGTCGCGGAACTCGGCGGCGGCGACGACGAAACGGCCGCCATCATGGAGCCGGCAGATTTGGAGCAGCGGCTCCGCGCACTCGGCGCAGAGGTCGAGTGGAAGCCGCGCGAACTGTTCATGTCGATCCGCTACGCGATTACGGGCAAGAAAGTCTCGCCCCCCATCGTGGAGTGCATGTGCCTGCTCGGCGCACCTGCTTGCATGGCCCGTATGGACGCCGCCATCGACGTCTTGGGCAACCCGGAGAACCCGATCCTTGGCCAAGCTGGTTCTTAGACTCAGTAAGCGCGCCAAACTCGCTGCCGGTATCACGGCGCTCGGCATCCTGTGCGTCCTCGCCGGCAAATTCAAAGAGCTCCCCTGGCTCGGCGGCATCGGCACGGTGATGTTTTTCGGCGGCGTAGTCTGGTACTACGCCGAACGCATGCTGTTCAGCCGCAAGCGCAAAACCGGCGACGATCGGTAGGCCACAGTGACCCCCAATCCGAACCGCCCGTTCGCGTCGCGGCCCTAACCCGACATTCTCAAGACATCACGATCGACGTCGCCACGCCAGAGGCGACTCCAGGGACAGAAGTAACGTTACACTCGGCTTCGCTGAACCGGCAATCCGAGGTATGCTGCACCAGCGTGCAAGGCACTTGTTCTATGCGGAACAGGCACAACATGGTCTGCACAAAGGAACACACACAAGGAGGTTAGGAAATGAATGGAGGCATGTGGCAGGTAACGGCAGCCGACCTCACGGCACAGATCTACCATGGAACGGAACTCCGTCACTTCAGGATAACAACAACTGCCACCCCAGTGACCGTGAGTCATGACGGCAGCACTTTTGTCGCCGCGCCCTGCACGCCTGTCGATGTTGAAGCCCAGTCGATCAACACTATACGTAAAAACGATACCGACGCCTTTGGGTACTATGAATACGTGAGCTGACTCGATCTTGGAGTGATGCCACACCTTGCGGTTGTCTGGACCACAAGGCGACACAGACGAACGGCGCCGCGTCTTCGCCGCTGATCGCCAAGGCGTCAGGCAAGCTCGGCACGGCGGTGGCTAGACCCGGAATCATGGGCTGGCGAACGGCCGTCGCAAATCTATCGCGGACGAGGCGAAGGCCACTGCCCGGCGGTCGGCGTGCCATCGACCGTCGCCATGGCTGGCAGCGCCGGTTCATGTTCGCGGGGGCGCAAACGTGCGGGTCACGATGAGACCGAAGCCTGATTGATCGGTCGAACAAGCGAACCAGAAGTGCCGCCTCCGCCCCCCTTAGGACGGGTCAAGGAACTATCCCGGCGAGATCGTGTAATTCCATGCAGGGCAGACCTCGTGCCGCTGAAGGCCGACTCCCTTCAGCTCCTCGTCCGTGACCCTCACCCCGTTCTGGTACTGCCTCGGGTTTAGTAGC
>JAJFFH010000008.1 GCA_021776735.1 Planctomycetota bacterium
GATCCGGCCCGTCCGCCGTGGCGCGGCAGCCGCCGGTGAACCGTTCAGGTTCACGAACGACGTTCTCGTTCGGGTAGCGCATGCTGCATACGCGGGAGTCGATCACTCGAACGACCCGCGACATAGTCGCGACCCGATCCCGATCCCGAACCCGTTCACGAACGACGTTCTCGTTCACGTAGCGCTTGCCACAGACGCGGAGGCGGCCGTCCGAACGACCCCGGGTGCGACTGCGACCCGAACCCAAGCCCGTTCACGTTCACTGTATCGCTTGCCGTCGCCGCGCGCGGGATCAACCCGGCGTCCTTGCACGCTGACTCTGGATGAGCCGCGTCAACATCGCCCCGATCCGGTTGGCAAGCGACAGCAGCTCGTCGGATGTCTGTCGGGGGATGACCTCGACAATCGTGGCCAACTCAAGAGCCGCGGCACACTCAAGACACTCCGCCTGCGCAATCGTGTAACGATACGCCTTGTCGGCGGCCTTCCAGCGCCCCGCGCCTTCGGCGATGTTGAGCACCGTAGCGGTAGCGCAACGCCGCAACTGGTCCTTGATCGCTCCGTATCCGCGCGGAAACGACGCGGCCGAGCGCTCGACCCCGGCGAACAACAGGACCGCCACACGATAAACATCAAGCCGCTGGAGCGGTGCCAAGGAAGGGCTCCGGGAAGCAGCGGAGAAGTTTCGGTTGTCGGTCATGGAAGACTCCTTTCGACGGGGGCGCCTGTCGCCCCCACGCAAGTGAAAGGGGGGTGATAGGCGCCCCCGACAGGAGTCCCCGACAACCGATCCGCCCCCGAGTTCATTCCCGACCCCGACCCCGCCCCCGCTCCCGCCCCCGATCCCCGGGATGACCAGGGACGATGCCCGGGAAGCAGCGGAGAAGTTTCGGTTGTCGGTCATAGCAGGTTTCTTTCGACGGGGAGCGCCTATCGCCCCACGCAAGTGGACAGGGGCGATGGGCGCTCTCCCGACAGGAGCCCCCGACAACCGATCCGCCCCCGAGTTCATACCCCGCTCCCGACTCCCGAGCCCGGTCCCCCGTTTTCGTTCACGAACGACGTTCATGTAGCCCTTGCCAAGAACGCACGCGGGAGTCGAACACTCGAACAACCCACGTCATGATCGCCCCCCCGACCCCGACCCCCGACCCCTGATGTGGCAGTGCTCGGCCGACGCGACCCTTCTTAACGGTGCTCCAACTCGAGATTGCCGTTCCCCGAGGCGATCAAGATCGTGGGACCGTAGCGTGGTCTATCGAGGAGCAACCACGATAGACTCTGGCCTTGCGGTTTCCGCTGCTGGTCTTTCTCGTTGTCGCCGCGCTCCTGGTCGGCTATGCGGTCTTTGCCGCCGACACGACAAGCGAGACGCTGGCCGGGTTTCGTCGCCTCGAAGCTGAGCGCATCGCGGACCTGGTCGAGCGCATCGCGGTCAACAACCGCGCCATTGTCGGCCGCGCGCTGCGCAAGCGGGAGCAGGCGGACCAGTTTGTCCTCGACGCGATCCAGGCCGGGGTCAAGCACGGCGATCTGGTCCGCCGACGGGAGCGCAGCAGTCTCCTCGCCGTCATTCAGGCGTATGTCCGCGATCTCAACATCGACCGCGTCTATCTGATCGACTCCGGCGGTCGTGTCGTCCTCGATGTCGGCAAGCCGCGCCGCCCCGGCAAGAGTCGCCCGTCGCCGCACGACCTGATGGAGTCGCGCACGGTCGTCCAGACCGCGACCCGCATCGCGCGCGGCGAACCGGCCCCCGCGGATCCGGCCGATCCCCTGAAGGCGCTCGGAACCCGCGTGCTCTACCGCGCGATCGGCCGCGGCTTCTGCATCGCCCTGGTGCGCGACGAGACCGCGCCGGACCTGGGCATCGGCGACCTGTTCGAGCGTTTTCAGGGCGACCCGACCATCGCGTTTCTGGAACTGCGGGACCGGGACGGCCAGATCATCGCTCGCGCCGAGGGCCGGCCGTCGAACGGACCGATTGCGCGCGAAACGCGCACCGTGGATGTGGGGGGGCGGGGGCACACGCTCGACGTCGGCATCGCACGTCTCGAAGAGGCCGCTGCACTCGAACGCCGTGCCCGGCTCGCGCCGTTCGTGATCGGCGGATCGCTGCTCGTGGCGGGTGCGGTTGCGCTGGCGTTTCTGTTTCGGCGCCAGGCGGCGTTCGTCCGCCGCGAAAAGGAACTCATCGTGCAGGCGGAGCGCGACCGCCGGCTCGCCGCCCTCGGCCGCTTGACCGCGGGTGTCGCGCACGAGATCAAGAATCCGCTCAACACCATCCGCCTGAGCGTCGGCCGCCTGCGCCGTCGCCTCGGCGACGAGTCCACCCCGATTCTGGACGCCGTCGATGCGGCGGTGGGTTCCGTGACGCGCACGGTCGAGGACTTCATGAAGCTCGCACGCGATCCGGGGCTGGCCCCCGCGCCGGGCGCGCTGGCCGACATCGTGGCCGAGGCGTTGGCGCAGGTCGAGCCCATGGCGGCGGAAAAAAGCATCGCCGTCCGTTCCTGTCTTCCGCCTCAGGCCCGGGCCAACTACGACCGGGCGCGGTTTCGCGAAGCGCTCGTCAATCTGCTCCGCAACGCGATTCAGGCGGCAAAGGGGAACGTTGAGGTCGGGTTGCGTACGGACGGCGATGCTTTTTGCATCGACATCGACGATGACGGTCCCGGCGTGCCCGCGGATCGGCGGGGGGAGATTCTCGAATTCTTCTTTACGACCAAGGCGGACGGGACCGGGCTTGGCCTGCCGCTTGCACACCGGGTTGCGGAAGAACATGAAGGGAGCCTGCTCATCGGCACGTCGCCGTTGGGGGGCGCCCGCTTTACGCTGACGCTGCCGTGCCTGTAACCGCTTCGCTCCTGGTCGTCGATGACGACCCGCGCCAGCGCGAGATGCTCGCGGGCCTGCTTGAGGACATGGGGCACCGCGCGCGCGCCTGCGAGGACGGTGCCGCCGTCTTGTCCGCGATCGAGGCGGGAGGCGTCGATGCCGTCCTGACCGACCTGAAGATGCCGGGCATGGACGGGCTCGAACTCGTGCGCGCGGCGAAGGGCGTGAATCCGCGCGTCGAGTTTGTCGTGCTCACGGCGCACGGCACCATCGAGACCGCGGTCGCGGCGATCAAGGATGGCGCATACGACTTCCTGCTCAAGCCGATCGATCCGGACGCGCTTGAACTCGTCGTGCAACGGCTGATCGAGAAGCAGGCGCTCACGCGCGAGGTCGATGCGCTGCGGCTGCGGCTCAAGGAGCGCGTGTCGGCGGACGGCGTTGTCGCGGCGAGCAAGCGGATGCAGGAATCCGTGGGTCTGCTCCTGCGTGCCGCGGACTCCAACGCGACGATTCTGCTCACTGGTGAGAGCGGCACCGGCAAGGAGCTGATGGCCAACCTTGTTCATCAAAAGAGCCCGCGGCGCGACGGCCCGTTCGTGCCGGTCAACTGTGCGGCGATTCCCGAGAACCTGCTCGAAGCCGAGCTGTTTGGCCATGAGAAGGGCGCTTTCACGGGAGCCGACCGTGCGCGCGAGGGGTTGTTTGAGACCGCGGACAAGGGCACGGTGTTTCTCGACGAGATAGGTGAGATGGGGGCGGCGCTGCAGGCCAAGGTGCTGCGTGTCTTGCAGGAGCGCGTCGTGCGGCGGGTCGGCGGGCGCGAAACAAAACAGGTCGATGTGCGCATCATCACCGCCACGAACCGAGACCTCGCTGCCGACGTGCGCGAGGGGCGGTTCCGCGAGGATCTCTACTACCGCGTGAACGTGTTCCAGGTCGAACTCGCCCCGCTGCGCGAACGCCGTGCGGACCTGCCGGCGCTCATCGAGATGGTGCTGGATCAGCAGGCTCACGACGAGGGGGTCGCGCGCAAGAAACTGTCGCGCGAGGCGTTCGACGTGCTGGCCGTGTACCGCTTTCCGGGCAACGTGCGCGAACTGCAAAACATCCTGCTGCGCGCCAGCGTCGTCTGCCCCGGCGATACGATCGCCGTCGCGGATTTGCCTCCCGAGGTCACCGCGCCGCCGGAGGCATCGTTACCGTCCGAGCCCATGGGGCGCGAGCTTGACGACTACCTCGAGGAGGTCGAGGCGCGTCTGATCCGCGCTGCCCTGATGCGCCATGGCTGGGTCCAGACCCGTGCCGCGAAAGAGCTCGGACTCCACGAAAAGGTCCTGCGGTACCGGATGAAGAAACACGGCATCGTTCGTCAAAAGTGACGAGGTTTCGACCCGATGGTCGATGGGTCGGGTCCGAAACCGGCGCCCCGGGGGCTAGACCGCGATGGCACCTTCCTTGCTATAGAGTCGTTCGGTGAACCGTCTTCTCAAAGTCTCCCTTCTTGTTTTTGGCCTCGGCGGTCCCCTTTGCGGTGCCGTCTGGGCGGCGCCGCGCACGGCCACCGCGACTGCTAACAAGGCAACCGCGAAGAAGGCAACCGCGAAGGCAACCGCGAAGAAGACGGACAAGCCGACCAAGGCCAAGCCGCAAAAACCCAAGCCCGAAGCCCCCAAGACCGACAAGCCCACAACGGCCGACAAGCCCACAACCGCCAAGCCCGAGACGCCTCCCAAGAAAGACGATCCGAAGCCCCGCGATCCCGACAAGCGCGAGGATGGCAACGAGCCGGATCGCGACGGCGAGCCGAACGATCGGGAACGCGACGAGACGGACCGACCTGAGCGCCCCGACCGGGAAGACGGTGAACGGGCCGACGGGACTGGACCGCGTCCCGACGGGCGGGGAGCGGACGGACGGCGAGGTCATGGACGGGTCGATCCTCGCGGCGACCGCAAGCGGAAGCTGAAGCGGTTGCGCGCGGAACGTCGCGCCAAGCTGCGACAACGCAACCGCCGGCGCGTGCGTGATCGCGTGCGCCGCGACACCTGGTCCTGGTTCCGCAAGCTGATCGACGGGTTGCGCGGGTAGGACGATGGTGCGACCCGGGCTCATCTCGATCATGGCGATCGCCTTGGCCGGTCCGCTGGCTGCGGCGCCCGAGTCTCCCGCGCCGGGCGTTCCGGTGGCGGCCGTATCACAGCCGCGCCTGCTGGTGAAGAACCTCGACCGGATGCGCGCGCGCGGCGATCTCGACGCGGCGCTCGTCGCTGCCGAACAGGCACGGCGTACGTATCCGACCGCGTTCGAAATTCACGCGCAGTACCAGGACATTCGTCTCGCGCTCGGCCAGACGGTTCGGGTCCGCGAGGAGTACAGTCGCCGCCGCCGGCGCGAAAAAACGGCCGACAGCATCTGCCTCTACGCGCGGATGCTCAAGGGCTCGGCCGCCATTCGCGAGTTCAAGCAGGCGTTGCGCCTGGAAAAAGACCACTTCTGGGCGCACTACGGGCTCGGCGTGGCGTACCAGCGTTCCGGCGACAACAAGCGCGCCCGATTCCACCTCGAGACCGCGCAACAAAGAAACTTCTCCCACCCCGCACCGAAGATTCGACTCGGCGAGTTGCACGAGAGGTCCGGCGACATCGAGACCGCGCTTTCGTCCTACGAAATGGCCGCGGTTGATGCGCCCGACCTGCCCGATCCGGTGTTTCACCAGGTGTTCGTCCTGCTCGAACTCGGCCGCCACAACGAGGCGCGCCAAGCCGCGGCCCGGATCGCGCGGATGGAGTCGCCGGACGCAGTCACTCTGGGCGCGATTGCGCACGGCGTCGTTTGCACGGCAGGCGGGGACCAGGACGCCGCGGTGCGGCATTTTCAGCGCGCCGTGCGCCCGCTCGACCTCGCATGGTGTCCACGCGCTCACGATGCTCGGCGACACGCTGACCGACCTGCGCCGCTACGACGAGGCCGCCGAGGCGTACACGCGCTCGCTGGGCCTGCGCGCCGACAACCCGCGCGCGTTGATGGGACTCGGGTACCTGCGGTACCGCCGCGGACTCCTGAAGGAAGCGGACAAGACCTTCCAAAGGGCCGCGAAGGCCGCCGACGGCGCGTTCGCCGCCGAGGCGAGTTTCTTTCGCGGCGTCGTCGCGGAGGATCGCGACCAACTCTCCCGCGCGCTGAAGTACTACAAGCGAGCCCGCAAGGCTGACCCGAACTCCACCGACTATCTGCTTGCGCTCGCGGCTCTCTACGAACGCCTCGACCGCCCGGTGGAAGCCCTGAACGCCTACCGCGCCGCCGCCAAACTCGACGAGACCGACGCCCTCTCGCTCTTCCAATGCGGCCTGATCGAAGCCGACCGCGAAAACGGCGCAGAAGCACTCAAGCACCTGCAAGCCGCCATCGCCCGCGACAAGAAACTGCTCGACGCCTACCTGACCGCGGGCACGGTCTGCCAGGACCTGCTACGCAACAAGAAGCAGGCCCTCGCCTGGTACGAACGCTATGTCAGGGAAGGCGGCTTGGACGACCGCGTCTTCGAGTGGATCGAAGAACTCCGCAAGTAGACCGTTCTCCCAGGAGCCAGGGTCGCGGCGAAAGCAAACGGACGGCGATGCACTTGTCCAGTCGCATCGCCAGCGATCGAAAGTTATTTTTGTGGTCCGGAAATGTGGTATTCTCGGAAGCGATGGCAGAGAAGAAGCGATCGGGTCCGGGTCGTCCTGCCTTGACGGACTCCGACCGCAGGGACCGCTACTTGAAGATTCGGCTTAGAGACGACGAACTCACGGCGATCCAGACGGCGGCGGACGCGGGTGGCCGGACCGTCAGCCACTGGGGCCGCGAGGTGCTCCTGCGGGCAGCCAGGAGATCGAAGCTCTAATGGCTGGACGTAGCTGGTGAAACTCCCGATATCCAAGATCATGTGACTGCGGCGATCGACTACATGAAGTTGGTCGCTGGCCCGATTGAGAGTTGTCAAGCAGGTCGACCGGTCGAAAGAGCTGGATTCGATCGTGTCAATGGTTCGGAACTCCCGGAGGTTACCGGCAAGCCTCGCGGACGATCGCGTCTGTCAGAGCGCCGCCGACCTCATCATCTTCCTTGACTCTCTTTCCGTAAAGCGTGCGATCACCACGAACTCCCGTGAATGGGCTGCATTCGATGGAATCGCCGGTGTGCGTGTCATCACGTTCCGCAAGAACCCGCAACATTCGAATCCGGCCCCGTTCGAGGGCTGCAAGGACGGGTAGTACTTCGCTTCCCCAGCGTCGCATCTAACGTGGGACCCGGAGTTCCAGGATGCCCTCGTGGTCTGGCGTGACGCGCACGGTCTGGCGTGCGCCTACCGCGATGGGTTCGGGGCCGAGGTTCGGCAGGACCAGCGTGCCGTCGGCGCCGGTCAGGATCGGTACGTACTGCACGCCGTCGCGCAATAGCGCGTACGGCATCTTCGTCGTCTCGTGTGTCACGGTTACCCGCAGGAACGGCAGGGGCTGGTCGTTTTCGTCGTCGCGGACGCGCAACTGTAGCGTCCACCCGGCCGGCTCGGTGAGTACCACCTCGCTTGTCTTGCCTGCGGTGACGGTCACTCGTGCGCGTGTGGGGACAAAGCCTGCGGCACCTGCATAGATCTCGTAGGTTCCGGGCTCCATCTTGCTCACGGTCGCAATGCCGCGCGCGTCGGTGTGGGCGAGTCCGGCGAACTCCCTTCCGGCTACCTGCACCCGCACACCGCGCGCGGGTGCGCCGTTGCTGCGCCGTACGGATGCGCGGATGGCGCCCGCGTTCTTGATGTCCGGACGATACCGGACCGTGATCGAGTTCTTCGGTGGCATCGTGAAGGGTTGTTCCGTTGCGTCTTCCTCCGGGTCGAGAAGCATCATGGCCGCCAGCGTCGTGATGCGGTGGTAGGCGATGTAGTGCTGCTTGTCCTTTCGCACGACGACATACGCTTCCGTACCGGGAAGAAACGGCACGCCACGCACGCGCACAACGCCACGCCGGGCGCCCGTTTCGATTTCGTGCGCCAGCTTGTCGGGACCGCGCATCATTCCGATCTCGTGCAACGCGTAGCCGTGCGGCAGCTCGATGCGCCAGTCGAGTTCGCGGTACAGCGGTATCGTGGCGGTGACACGCCGCGCCTGCGACCCGATGAACTCGTCGAGCCGGTAGCGCAACCCGTCGCGTGTCGTCCAACCGGGCGTCTTGATGTGCACGGTCACCCGGTCATGTCCGCCGCGCCCGAAGGGAGAGTTCATGATCACGCCCTTCTCGGGCGCGAGGTCGCCGCCCAGTGTTCCGACGACCAGCTCGATGCCGTCGAGCCTCTTCCCGGTCACGCCATCGACCGTGCGCAGCTCGAGCGGCAGCAACTTCGGAAACCGAATCACCGTCCGCGGCGCGGTGAGGATGCGTCCGTGCGGCTCGAACGGGCACGCCATCAGTCGCTGCCTGGCCTTCGCCGGCCCCGGCAACACGGCGCGGCCGGCGGCGTCGGTGGTGTAGTCCTTTTTCTCGGGATACCCGCGCACGGGAATCCCCTTGAGCGGTCGGTCCGCGGGCCCGAGCAGGATGACCTCCCAGCGCCTGGCAACGTCGGTTTTTTGGTTGGAAAGATCTTTCGGAGCGGCAGGAACGGACGGCGATGTCTTGGAAGAGGTCCCCTGCCCCCGTGCCCCCTCACCCCTCGAAGCGATGTGTTCGCTCCCTCCCCGCGACACGGCCCATAGTCCGAATCCGACCACGAGCACAACGATAAGCACGATTGCGGCGCGCATTCCAAGAGCTTAGGCGTTCCCGGAAGATGGAGGCATGAAAACGTCGTCCCGACCCGAGCTGCGCGGTCCGGTGCATGCCTTTTGGGAGCGGTTGCGCTCTTCGCCCGCGACGATTCCGATGCGGGATCTTGCGGCACTGTTCGGGGCCGGGGACGAGTTGCTGAAGCGTGTTCGGATGCGGGGTGACCTCATCCTGCGCGAGAACCGGTTTGTGAACGATGGGCCGGAGCTTGTCGTGCCGGCGGGCAAGGTCGAGCTCGAGATTCCGTCGATTCTGTCCGGAACCTGGCGTGCGGACGAGTCCGGCTTTGCGCTGGTGTTTTCGAAAGACGAGTTCACGTTGCGGGCGTGCGCGGTCATCGCCGTCTTTCGCAAGTGCTTCGATCTGAAGGAGTTGCGCGCGACGGCGACCGACCTGGTGCTCGACTTTGGCGGCAGTATGGCCGATAGACGCTATACGTTTTGAGGCGTGCCGAGGGGTTTCGAACCTTCCGCCTCTGCTTAAATTGGTGAACGATGGGCAAGACGCGTACAAAGCCGAAATTCGACCATGCCGGGCTTTCCCGGGACGATCTGCTGCACCTGTTTCGCGTGATGTATGCGTCGCGCCGGACCGACGACAAAGAAATCGTCCTCAAGCGGCAGAACAAGGCGTTTTTCCAGATCAACGGCTGCGGCCACGAGGCGATCTGCGCCGCCGCGGGATTCGCCGCGCGTCCCGGCTACGACTGGTTTTATACGTACTACCGCGACCGGGCGCTGGCGCTCGCCGTCGGCATGACGCCGTACGAGCAGCTCTTGCAGGCCGTCGGCTCGGTGGACGATCCTTCGTCCGCGGGTCGCCAGATGCCGTCCCATTGGGGCAAGCGCGAGTGCCGTCTTGCGTCCGCCTCGTCGCCGATCGCGACGCAGTACCTGAACGCGGTCGGGTGCGCCGAGGCCATCGCGAAGGCGCGCGATTTCAAAGACGTGCGTGATGCCCTGGAAGGTGATTTCTATCCCGACGAGGTGGTGCTTTGCACCGGCGGCGACGGGTCCACGAGCGAGGGCGAGTTCTGGGAGGCGTTGTCTTCGGCCTGCGTTCTCAAGCTTCCGGTCGTGTTCATCATCGAGGACAACGGCTACGCCATTTCGGTTCCGCGCGAGGTCCAGACTCCGCAGGACTCGATCAGCAGGGCCGTCGCCGGTTTTCGGCCGCTGCTGATGTTGGAAGGCGACGGTCTTGATCCCGTCGATTCGTATCGAATGATGCGCGAAGCGATCGACCATGCGCGCGCGGGCAACGGTCCCGCGTTGGTCCACGCCCACTGCATCCGGCCGTACTCCCACTCGATGTCCGACGACCAGTCGCTCTATCGCACCAAGGACGACATCGCCGCGGAGTGGGAAAAAGACCCGATCGTTACGTTTCCAGCGCGGCTGATCGCCGAGGCCGTGGCGACGAAGGAGCAGATCGAGGCGCTCAAGGCCGAGGTCGATGCCGAGATCGAAGACGCTGCCGAGCGCGCGCTGCGGGCGCCGCTGCCGGAGAAGACGGCCGAGGCGGCCGAGCAGTGGGTCTTTTCGGAAGATATCGATCCGACGTCGGCGGATTTCGATACCGAGCCCGACCTCGAGGGCGATCCGCGCACCCTGATTGATCTGGTCAACCAGACGCTCGACCACGAGATGGAGCGCGACGGCCGCGTCCTCGTGTTCGGCCAGGACGTCGCGGACGTGTCGCGCGAGAACCTCCTTGGCGAGGTCAAGGGCAAGGGCGGCGTCTTCAAGTCGACGCACGGGCTCCAGCGCAAGCACGGAAGCCATCGCTGCTACAACTCGCCGCTGGCGGAAGCCAACATCATGGGCCGCACCGTCGGGCTCGCGACGCGCGGCCTGAAGCCGGTGAGCGAGATCCAGTTCATCGACTACATCTGGCCCGCGTTCGAACAGATCCGAAACGAGTGGGCGGTCCTGCGCTGGCGCTCCGGCAACACCTGGAGCTGCGGCAGCGTCGTGCGCACGACGATCGGCGGCTATATTCGCGGCGCGCTCTGCCACAGCCAGTCCGCCGAATCGCTGTTCACCCATATTCCCGGAATTCGCGTCGTGTTCCCGAGCAACGCGCTCGACGCCTGCGGCCTGCTGCGGACAGCGATTCGCTGCGACGACCCCGTGCTGTTTCTGGAACACAAGCACCTCTATCGCCAGACGTACAACCGTTCGCCCTACCCGGGCCGCGAGTTCATGATCCCGTTCGGGAAGGCGAAGACCGTTCGCGAAGGCGCCGACGTGGCCATCGTGACCTACGGCGCGCTTGTCGAACGCAGCCTGCGCGCGGCAAAAAAACTCGCGGAGGAGGACGGGATCGAGGCCGAGGTTCTCGACTTGCGCACGATCCAGCCGTACGACTTCGAGGCGATCGCCGCGGCGGTCGAAAAAACGAACCGCGTCGTCGTCGCGTACGAGGACAACCGCTCGTGGGGCTGGGGCGCCGAGATCGCCGCACGCATCGCGGACGAACTCTTCTCGCACCTGGACGCGCCGGTGAAGCGCGTGGGTGCGCTCGACACCTTCGTGGCCTACAGCCCCGATCTCGAGGACGTGATCCTGCCGCAGTCCGAAGACATCGCGGACGCCTGCCGCGCCGCCGCGCGGTTTTAGGCTCTGTTTGAAAAGTCGGCGCAAGGCCCGAGGGCGAGCGACGACAAGGCAGGCAAGGCACCGCCGCGCCGCAGGGCGCTATGGCGTCCCGAACGCGGGAGGGCTGACGAAGTCGTGCCAACGGAGAGGCACCCTTCATCGAGGAAGCGCGACGCAGCCCTCCGCTCGCCTCCAACATCGTCAGATGTTGAGGCAAACAACACTGCCGCGTAGCGAAGCCGGGTCGTGAGCCGAAGGCGAGCGACCTGGCGCAGCCGCAGCCGGCCGAAGCCAGGCGACTTCCAAACAGAGCCTAGGCCGAGCGGGCGGGTTCGCGGGCGACATCGCCGTCCGTTTGCTGTCCCTCAGGCTGCGGTCCCTCAGGGGGTGTTGCCGTGAGCTTGACCGCGAGGGGCGGCGGGCCGCTACAATGGCGGGATGCTCTCGGTGCTGCTGGTCCTGCTTCCGCTTCTCGTCCTTGCGCCCGACGACCCGAAAGACCCCAAGAAAGCGCAAGGACCCAAGAAGGCCGAGAAGGCCGAGAAGCCCAAGGAACTGTCCGAAGCGGGCAAGCTCCTGCGCACGGCGTGGGCGTCGCAGTACGAGTGGACGGAGGACGAGGTCGAGAGTGTTGCGCTTTCGTTTACCTACTCCAGTCGCTGGCGTGGGAGGGACGAAGCCAAGAGCGCTTGGAAGGGTCGCGGGGAGTTGCTGATCGTCGGGGGCAAGCTCCTCCGCGTGCATATGCCTGGAAGTCAGGAATGGCAGCGAAAAACGATCACGGGCGAGCTTCATTGGGTGCTTGCGCGGTTCATGCGCAAGCCATTCGCGGAGGTGTTCAAGGGCCAGAAGTTCAAGGGACCGGAAAAGCTGGCCCGCGACATCTTGCGCGTGACGGCTGGTCGGCGCGTTTTCTTGCTGAAGGACGACCGCATCGTCGGATCGGAGCAGTGGCGTGGTCCTCCCAAAAAGCCTCAGCGCGTGCGCATCGACTACTCCCCCGGACCGCTCGGCGGCGGGTACGGGATCCTCGGCACGGCGGAGTCGTACACCATCGACTCCAAGAAGACCCGCGCCACCCGGACGCTGACGATCCGGGAAGGCGAGCGCGCGCCCGCGCCCCTGAAGTACGTGTCCAGCACCAGTAGCTTTGGCGGCGAATCGACAACCACGATCGAGTTCGAGGCGCCCGAGTTCGATCAAAAAGACGCCGTCCTGCTCGACCCCTCCGCGCGCGACATCTTGAAGGCTGCGTGGGAGGCGCGGTTCACGTTGGCCGCCGACCTCCGCCTCGAAGGCAGGTTCGAGCGCGAATCGGGCAAGGGCACGCGGTTGCGCCGCAAGGTCGAGGGCGAGTTCCAGGTCTGGGGCATGGACAAGATCGACGCGGTCCTCGACGAGCGCGGACAAAAACTGGGCAACGCCGAGCAGGTTCGCGAGACGTGCCGCGCACATCTGATCGGGGGGTTTGACGTCGTGCGCGCGATTGCGTTCGACAAGGAGTTCGAGAACTGCGGGTTCCGGCTCGAGGACGGCGTGAAGGAGCAGGTCGTCACCTTGATCGGCCATCCGTCCCGCCTCGCGTTCCGGCTCAAGGACACGGCGATCGTGGGCCACACCGTCATCGAGCGGCCCGAGACTTGGTTTCGGTACAAGATCAAGCGCGGACGGGACGGTTTCATTCGCATTCGCCGCATCGATGTCGAGATCGACGACAACAAGCACCGCCTCGACTTTCGCTACGGCAAGTCACGCAGTGTGGAAGTTCCCAAGCAACTCGGCATCTTCCTGCCGCCGAACTCGGGCGGTGTGGGCCCCGCCGGTGGCGTGGTGCACTACAAGCTGACCCGCCTAAAGATCACGAAGCAGTAGTTTCGGGAGTCCGGCGCAAATCCGGACACAGCAAGGGCCTGCCGCGCCGTGGCCCTGACGGGCGAAGGCGGGACGGCGATGCCTTCGATCTACGGCGCCTCGCCGAACAGGGCGATGCCGGTGCGGATGCCGCGGTAGAAATCCTCGATCGGGTAGCGTTCGTTCGGGCTGTGCGCGCGTTCGCCCGGGGTGTAGGTGCCCAACAGGAGCGGCGGGGTCCCGAGGAGTTTCTGGAAGGTGTTCACGACCGGAATCGAGCCGCCCTCGCGCATCAGCACGGGCGACTTGCCGAAGGCCGTTTCGAGGGCGCGGCACGCCGCCTTGGCCCACGGCGTCGTCGGGTTCGAGTACACCGCCTTCGCGACCGGGCCACGCCGAATTTCGACGTTCACGGCGGACGGGGCGTGCTTTTCAAGGTGCGCGACCATGGCGCCCTGAACGTGCGCGGGATCTTGGCCCGGCACGAGGCGGCAGGTCATCTTGCAGCCGGCCTTGGCGGGCACGATGGTCTTGGAACCTTCGCCCTGGTAGCCGCCGAAAATGCCGTTGACCTCGACCGTCGGCCGCGCGGTTTTGCGCTCGAGCGTCGTGAAACCCGCCTCGCCAAACAGCGCGGGCGCGCCGGTCTCCGCAAGGTGCGCCTGCTCGTCGAACGGCACCTCGGCAATTCGCGCGCGCTCGGTGTCATCCACCGGCTGTACGCCGTCGTAGAACCCCTCGACCGCGACGCGGCCCTCGTCATCGTGCAGCGTCGCCACGAGCCGCGCCAGCGCCGTCGCCGGGTTGGCCACCGTGCCGCCGTAGGTGCCCGAGTGCAGGTCGCGCGCCGGTCCGGTGATGTTGATATCGACGACCACAAGTCCGCGCAGGCCGTAGCACAGAGACGGCACACCCGCTGCCGCACCGGACACGTCCGCGATCACGACGGCGTCGGCAGCAAGGTCCGCGGCGTGTTTTTCGAGATAGCGTTCGATGACGCGTCCGCCGACTTCTTCTTCACCCTCGATCACGACCTTGAGGTTGACCGGCAGCGAATCGGTCGCGGCGATCCAGCATTCGGCGGCCTGGATCATCGCGAGCGTCGGCCCCTTGTCGTCCGCGCAGCCGCGCGCATAGATCACGCCGTCGCGCACCGTCGGCTCGAAGGGCGGCGTCTCCCAGAGATCGAGCGGCTCGGGCGGCTGCACGTCGTAGTGGCCGTACAAGAGCAGTGTCGGCTGGTCGAGGTTCTGGATCCGGCGGCCGTACACGGTCGGCAAGCCGCTGCCGTCCTCGTAGATCGCGGCGTCGATGCCGGCGGCCTCGAGCCGCGCGCGCACCCACTCCGCCCCGGCGCGCACGTCCTCCTCGTGCTCGCGCTGCGCCGATACCGATCGGATGCGCAAAAAATCAAAGAGCTCGTTCAAGTACCGGTCGCGGTTTGCTTCGAGGTGGGCCAGGGCTGCGTCCATGGCTCACAAACTACCTTTCGCACGCAGCCGAGCAAGACGTGCGTCCCGGTCACCCGCGGCGGCGAGATCGTCCGGGGTGTCGATGTCGAACAGGATGTCGGCCGTGACGACCTCGCGATGGACGATTTCGTCCGCCCGTGCCCGCCAGATTTCGCGCGCCCCGCCCTCGTCGCCAAGCTCAAAAAAAGGCGCTCGATCACGGGCAAACGCCGGATGCCCGCGCCGCCCGCCATGGCAGGGAATGAGAAAGACAGGGGCCTGTCGCGCCGTAGCTCCGGGGAGCGAAGGCGAAACGGCGATCTCTTCGGCCAGCGAGCGGATCAGGGCGGGAAAAAGCGCCGGCATGTCCGCGGGCGCAAACGCGAACGCGTGGTCGTCGGGAATCTTTTGCAGCCCAAGGCGCAGGGTCTCGATCATGGTGCGGCCCGCTCCGGCACGAATGACGCGCGGATCCTCCGGAATGCCACGCCCGGCGAACACCACGGGCGACAACCCGGCGTCCAGAAAATGCCCGCACGCGATGTCCATGAGCCGGCGCCCGAAAAGCCGCGCCTCGAGCTTGGGCGCCCCGAAACGCGTCGATAAGCCGCCCCCGAGCAGGATCCCCGCGATCGCCATCAAAACACCGTAGCACCGCGTACACTCGCGACCGTGCGCGACATCGCCGTCCGTTTGCTTTTTTTCGTGGGGTTTTTGCTCACGGGCTGTGGGTGCGATGCTCCGGAGCCGCGGTCCGGGCCGATTCGGCGGGTCGTGTGCCTGCTGCCTTCGTTTACCGAAACGATGAGCGCGCTCGGGGCCGCGCCGATGCTCGTCGGGTGCACGCGGTTTTGCAAGGCGGACGCGGATGTGGCGCGCGTGCCGTGGCAGGACGCGGCGGCGGTCGAGGCGATCCTGCGCACCGATCCCGATCTCGTGATCAAGCAGCGGTCGCGGCGCGCGCATGATCCGCTCGCGGACGCGCTCGCGCGCGCCGGCGTGCGCGTGCTGACGTTGCCCAGCGAGACGATCGCCGACGTGCGTGCCGCGATTTCGAAGTTGGGTGACGTGTTGGGGCGGGAGGAGGCGGCGCGGCGTCTGCTGACCCGCTTCGACGCGCGCTTGAAGGCGGTGCAGGAGAAGTATCGGGACCGCACGCGGCCGCGGGTGCTGTTTGTGTTCGACCGCGACCCGCAGGCGATTGCCAACGTGCGGGCAGCGGGGCCGGGCAGTTTTCTCGACGAGCTGATTCACGCGGCGGGCGGGGCCAACGCGCTCGCGGACGCCGGGCGCGCGTATGTGTCCGTCGATCTCGAACGGCTCCTGCGCCTTGAGGCGGACGTGATCATCGACAGCGTCCCGCAGGCCACCGGCGGGCTCGAACCGTGGCGCGAACTCAAGCACCTGACGGCCCGGGTGCACGCGGTGCGCGACGCGACGCTGCTGGTGCCCGGTCCCCGGCTCCCCGACGCCATCGCCGAGCTCGCAGAGCTGCTCCACGGAGAGTAGCCGGGTTACTCTTTAGTCTGTGATGAGACCTGTCCTCTTGTCCGCGGTCGTCGGATCCCTCCTGCTGTGCCGGTGCGCCGCGGACGAGCCCGCCGCGCCGCCCGCGAAGCCGACTCCGAGATCAATTCCGAAGTCGCCGCCCTCCCGGGATCTGCAGTTGGAACTCGACAACGCGCTCAAAAGAGGAGACTTCGTCGAAGCGGCGAGGCTTATCGAGCAGGGCGCCGACGTCAACGTCGCGGACGACGACGGCCAGCGGCTGATCCACGCGATATGCAATCCCCACGTCTATCGCGACGTGCTTGCGGCGGCGCGGTTCTTGAAAAAACAAGGCGCCGACCTGACGGCAAAGAGCAAGGACGGCTGGCCGCCGATCGCCGACGCGACGTGGTGGAGCCGCATCGACCTGATGGAGTTCTTTGCAAAGAACGGCGCGGATCTGACGGCCACGCAGCCGGGGCCGATTCACCGACCGAGGCCCGGCTACACCCTGCTGCACATCGCCGCGCTCCACAGCGACCCGGCGCCCGTGCAATGGCTGCTCAAGAAGGGACTTGAGGTCGACGCCAAGACATCGCGGGGCGACACGCCGCTGCTGTTCGCCGCGCACAAGGGATTCCCGAAAGTCGTCAGGGTGTTATTGCAAGACGGCGCGGACGCGACCGTCGTCGGCTACGAGAAAAAGACCGCGCGGCAGTTCGCGTTGGGAGGCATCGAGCGCTGGAAGAACGACGCCGTGAATCGTGTGCGCTTTGAAGAGATCGTCTCCCTTTTGGACGCCGACAGATAGGCGTGCGAGACCTCGCCGTCCGTCCTTTGCCCGTCCGGGCTACGGCGCGGCAGGACCGTCTGCTTTTGGTTCCGGTGTGCGCTCTTGTGGAAGTGAAACCGGCGGAGCTGCGACGTGGGTAAGGAGGGGGGCGAGGGCAGCGGCGGCGAACTTGGGGCGCGCGGGTTGACCGTTCGCTTTTCGGGTCGTGCGGTGCTTGAGGGGCTCGATCTCGCCTTTCGCGACGGGGAGCGGACCGCGCTCCTGGGGCCCAACGGTTCGGGCAAGACGACGCTGCTCCGAGCTCTCGCCGGTGTGATCGCGCCGACTGCGGGAACGGTGACGCCTGCGGTCGGGTTGCCGCGTCGCGAGTTTGCCCGGCGGGTGGCGTACATGCCGCAGGCCGAACGCTGGGAGTTTCCGTTCACGGTCGAGGAGGTCGTGCGCGGTGGGCGTTACGTACACGCGGCCGGGCTGTTCGCCGAGTCGGCGGAGGATCACGCTGCTGTGGACACAGCGCTCGCCGCGCTCGGCCTGGCGTCGCTGCGCGCGCGCGTCGTAACCGAGTTGTCGGGCGGCGAGCAGCGCCGCGTGGCACTCGCGCGCACGTTGGCGCAGCGCACACCCATCCTGCTGCTCGACGAGCCCACGACCGCCCTCGACCTCGAGCACCGCCGTGCCGTGTTGTCGGTGCTGACGGATTGGCGGGGCACGCTGGTGTTGGCGACGCATGACTTTGCCGCCGCGTCGCGCCTGGATCGGGTCGTCTTGTTGCGCGCGGGGCAAGTCGTCGTCGACGGATCGCCGGACGCCGTGTTGACCGCTGACCACATCGAGAAGGCGTTCGGCGTGCGCGTGCGCGTCGTCGAAATCGGGGGCACGCGGCACGTCGTCGCGGAGGACGAGGCGTGAGGCGGTTCGCGCGCGCGGGCAGCCCCGGCCGGTTTCTGCTCGGGGCGGCGGTGCTCTTTTTCGTCGCCGCGGTTGTCGCACCCTGGCTCGGCGGCTCCCTCGATCTCGATGCCGCGCGTGACCGGTACATCCTCGTGCACATCCGAATGCCGCGCGTGATGATGGGGTTGGTCTGCGGCGCCGGGCTCGCCGTCGCGGGCGTCGTCCTGCAGGCGATCTTGAAAAACCCGCTCGCCACGCCCTACACCCTCGGCGTCGCGAGCGGCGCCGCGCTCGCCGTCGTCTTGGCCATCGTCGCCGGGGTCGACTCGTTTTTGCCGCGCGCGCTGGGCCGGCCCATCGTCGGCATGACGGGCGCGTTGAGCGTGATCTTCTTGACCTATCGCATCGCGTGGTGGCGCGGCCGATTGCCAACGCACACCCTGCTGCTCGCGGGCGTGGCGTTGACGTTTGTGTTCGGGTCGCTCATCGTGGCGCTGCAATACACGGCGACGCCGGACAGTGCCGTGCGCATCCTGCGCTGGCTGGTCGGCAGCCTCGAAACCGGCGTGGGCTTCATGCCGCCGCTGGTCACGGGCATCGCCGTCCTGATCTGTACGTTGCTGTTGATGCCCCTGACCCGCGCCTACAACGCCATGGCGGGCGGCGACGAGGCGGCGCTGGGCGTTGGCGTCGACGTGCCGCGCGTTATCAAGCGCAGCTATCTTCTGGCGTCGCTGATGGTCGGCGTGATCGTCGCGTTCGTCGGCCCGATCGCGTTCGTGGGTCTGATCGTGCCGCATACGCTGCGCCTGCTCGGGCTGGTCGACAACCGTTTTCTGCTGCCCGCGGCCGCGCTCGCGGGTGGCGCGTTTCTGGCCTTGTGCGACGGCGCGACGAACCTGATGCCGGCTCGCGATCTGCCCGTCGGCGTCCTGACCCCGCTGCTCGGCGGTCCGTTTTTCCTGTATCTGCTGGTGCGGGAGAAACGGGGTTGACTTGCGTCAGAAACGGGGCTCGGCGGTGCGAGAATAGCGGGGCATGACCGGTCGGTTTTTGGGCAAGCTCAATTGGCTGACGCCGCTGCTGCTGCGCGGGTACCTCGGCGTCACGTTTTTTTACGTCCACGGGCTCACACGGCTGCGCGGCAAGGGCGAGATTTGGGACTGGGGCCGCGCGTGGGTCGAGTCCGTCGCGCCGCGCATCGAGCCGCAGGTCATCATGTTCGTGCCGCCGTGGATCGAATTCATCGGTGGTTTCGCGCTCCTGGCGGGCCTCATGACCCGGTGGGCGGCGCTGGTGCTCGCCGCGGTGGCCGGCTTCATGGCGTACCGGGAAGTCTGGCGCCACGGATTCACGCTGCCGCAGGGCTGGAGCGCCCCGGCGCTGTTTTTGATCGCCTGCGTGGTGCTGGCGATCCGCGGCCCCGGGAAGGTGTCTCTCGACCGCCTGTTTTTCGGCAAGGAAGCGGCGTAAGCGGCTTTTGACACGCGGGTGGCCCGGCGCGCGTAGGATCATTGCCGTGCGCTTTCTCCCGCCGGTCTTCCTCGTCTTTGTTGCGACCGCATTTCCGACACCGACCGTCGCCGAGGGCGATTCGTCGCTGGAATTCGGCGAGAAACCGTTTCAGGCCCGAACGCTCGAGTTCGAGGTCGCCGTACCCAAGGGCTGGGATTCTCGCGGCGACCATCGCGCGCTGATCGTGCAGGCGCCGACCAATGGTCCGGCCTTTCGCGTCACGCGCGAACCGATGCTTTGGGACCCCAAGCAGTACGCCGCCCTATGGAAGGCCGAACTCGACGAGGCCGGCGTCAAGGTCGAACGGATCGAGCCGGTCCGTGCGGGAGGAGACAAGGGCTGGAAAGCGCAATGGGGGGGCGGGGGCAGAACGATCACCGCGTGCCGCATCCACGCTGGCGCCAACGAGATGCTCTACAACTTCGCGTTCTCGGTTCCCGCGGGCTACGCGGCGGACGATCTGGATGATCTGCTTGAGGGCGTGCTGCGCTCGTTCAAGTGCACCGCACCCAAGAAACCGAAACTGCGTTTCAAGCCGGTCCAGTTCACCCCCGTGTCCAGGGCGAGAGGTGAGCTACCGGACTTCTTTGTGAAACAGGGCGGACGGATGTCGCGGACCGCGCGCTTCGCCAAGATCGTTCCCGGTTACGCCCAGCCGCGCGTCGCCGCCGAGGTTCTGCTCGACCTTGCGAAGTTGCCCGCCGAGGATTGCGCGAAGATAACGGTGGCCGAAAGACTCAAGGCCATGACCGGGTGCAAGAAAACGCCGCGAGCCAAGAAGGACAAGCTGGGCAAGCGGAAAGGGTTCAGCCTCAAGGCGAAGGGGGTCGTCCGCAGCGGCATTGCGAAGGAGGGGCTCGCCTTTGTCTGGCCGGCGGGCCGCCAGCACGCTTTCTACCTGATCGTGGTCGTGGACCGGCGCGAGACGCGGCTCTACAAGAAGCTCCTCAAGGAGATCTTCGCGCGCGCCATACGATGACGCCCCCGTGGGCAAGTTCGTCCTTATCTACCTGGCGGTTGTCAACCTGCTGACGTTCGGCGTCTACGGCTGGGACAAGCGCCGCGCCGCGAAGGGCCAGCGCCGCATCTCGGAGCGCGAACTGCTCTTGTGGGCCGTGGCGGGCGGCTCGATCGGCGCGTTCTTCGCGATGCGCAGGTTTCGCCACAAGACCCGGAAGAAGAGCTTTCGCCTGGCCTTTTGGGCCATCGTCGCCCTTCAGATCGTGGGTATCTGGTTCCTCGTCTGGCGGTGAATCCGCGCTTCGCGCGCATTCACCAGTGGGGCGGTTACGTCGGTTTCAGCGGTTCGGATCTTCCTCCTGGCGTGTGCGCCGGGTAGGTGGGCGCTCTGCTGGCAGTCCATACCGAGCCCGGCACAAAAGAGCGAACCTAGGCCGGGGCGTGCCGGCATGCGAATGACGCAACCTGTTGTTTTGGAACGGGTTATGGAAGACGATCGGAGTCTCAGTGACCGGCGGGCTCGGGGCTCGGCACCGGGGTGTCAACCACCTGAGATCGCTTGGTGGACGAGGATCTCGTCGCCGTCGGCCAGCTTGATCTTGGGGATCTCGTGGCGGTGCACGCTCTCGCCATTGACGATGCAGAGGATGTGCGGGCGAAGCTCGCCCGACGCGAGCGTGAGATGGTGGCGCAGTTGCGGCAACGCCTCGTAGGCCGCTTCGAAGGCTTCGGGCAGATTCCGCCCGCGCACTTCGATGCGGTCCCGTCCGACCGCGACCTTCAGGACCGCGGGCAATCGCAGCTCAACCCGGGGTGCGTCGTTCGTCATTCGATGACCGCCGCCGCTACCGAGTAGACGGGCGGGAGGTAGTCGGCTGCCAACTGCCAGCTTGCGCCTTCATCCGCGCTTGCGAACACCTGGCCGCCCGCGGTGCCGAAGTAGACGCCGCACGGAGTGCTCGGGTCCGAAGCCATCGCCTGGCGCAGGACGCTGACATAGGCATTCTTGCTGGGCAGACCCCTCGCGAGTTTTTTCCAGCGACCGCCCTTCCCCGACCGGTAGACCCGCAGCGCCCCGTTCGTTGCTCGAAACGCGTAGCCCTCCGGCTCGAGGGGGATCACGTAGCAGGTGTGCGGGTCGCGTGGGTGCACGGCCAGTCCGAAACCGAAATCGTAAGGCAGCCCGTCATCGATGCGCTGCCAGGAATCGCCGTGATCGGCTGAACGGTACACGCCGACATGGTTTTGCTGGAAGAGGACACCCGGCGCCGCCGAATGCACGAGGAGCTTGTGTACTCACGTACCGACGTCCGACTCCTGCGGCGCACCGACATAGTCCGCGACACACGAGTTGATCGGGGTCCACTTCTGGCCGCCATCGTCGGTCCGAAACGCTCCCGCCGCGGAAATCGCGACGTACATCCGGTTTGCATCGTGCGGATCGACCTGGATGCTGTGCAGGCACTGGCCCCCCGCACCCGGACTCCAATCCTTGCGCGTCCGGTGGCGATTCAACCCTTCGACCGGCTCCCACGAACGGCCCCGATCCTCGCTGCGAAACAGGCCGGCGGGTGCCGTGCCCGCGTACAGCACGCTCTTTTGCCGCGCCGGACCGGGCGCGATGATCCACACCCGGTTCGTCGCATCGAGCCCGTACTCCTTGGCGAACTTGGCGGCCTTCGGGTTGAGCTTCGGAAACGCGGGCGGCTGCTTCGCCGGCTTGAAACGCTGCGTCGCGAGATCGGCGGACAGCGTCGTGCACCCGAACGTGAAATTCGACGCCGCCGCATGCAGGCGCGGCGCACCCCGCGTATCCACGACGGCGTGCGGAACCGACCACCCCTTGAGCAGCGGTCCGGTGATCTTCCAACGCTTGCGCCCGCCTCCGGATTCCAGCAGAAACAGCCCACGCTTCGTGCCTACACTGAGAATCGTTCGTTTCGCCATCGGTTCGCGCCTCCCTGCCGAGCCGGAATCGTAGCAGAGAACAAACTCGCAAAAACAGCAAACGGACGGCGATATTTGGAGAATCCGCTGCGCGTATTCTCCTAGTCCGGGCCGCCGTTCGGCGGCCCCAGCGGCGCGCGCGCCAACGGTCCTGTTGAGTTTGTCGATGTGCCTCGTCGTCCGTACGCTTACGTCGCGTCGGAACGCCGGACTAATCCTTGCGCTTGTACCACTCCAACCCGGGGCTATGTTTTTTGGTGCGTACTCGCAGCGCGTCGCGCTCTTTTTTGGTGAGCGGCTTCAGGTTGCGGGCGACGTGGGCGGCCAGCTCGACATGCTTGACCTGATCGCAGCCGACGATGCAGGTGTCGATGTTGGTTCCGTACGTGTAGCGCAGGCACTCTTCGGCGCCGATGATCTTTTTTTGCGGCAGGCGGCCCGAGCAAAACACCTTCATCGCGATGACCGCGGTGCCCTGCTTGTTTGCGAACGGGAGTGCCTCTCGCGCAGCTCCTTGAGCGCCGCCTTCTTCCCGCGCTTTTGCGTTTTTGTGGCGAGGAAGACCTTGTCGCGGCGCTTGTCGCGTTCGAGCGCAAGACCGAGCTTGCGTTCGCTGTGCCCGGACCGGTACGACGGCGCGACGTCGAAGTAGTCGACCCCGAGATCCATCGCGCGGTGCACGACCTTTGTCGCGTCGTCGTCCGAGAGTCGTCCCGCCCCGATCTGAAACCCGCCGAACCCGGCCAGCGAGACCTTGGCCCCGGTACGCCCGAGGAGCCGCCGCGGCATCGGCCGCGCGTCCGCAAACAGCGGCCATGAATGGGTCAGCGAAAGCCCAGCCGCCGCAGCGGACCCGGCGAGAAAGCGGCGACGCGTGACATCGGCCATGCCTCCATTATCCCCGAGACGGCCCCGAGTGGGCCCCTCGCCTGGGACGCGAAGCCGAATCAAAGGCTGAACGCGTCGGCCACGTGCGCCGCAAAACGTCTGAGGTCGTCGACACGGTCGCGGACGATGGACTCGATGATGGCTCCCTCGATTTCAGCGTACCGGTGGACGGCCAAGTTCCGGAAGCCCGCCATGCGCCGGAGGTTGTCTGCCAACTCCTCGTCGATCACGCCGTGCCGATGGAGGATCGTGAACGATTCCGCTTGGGTTGCGGGCGCTCCGTACCTCTCGCTGGCGATCACGTGGGCGGCGAGGTCCAGGCACGCCTGCGTTGCGTTGACGAGGTTGAGGATCGTGAGTTCCTCGACATCCACGGGCAGAAGTCCCGGTCGGTTGCGAACCTCCCGAATTCGCTCGAGATGCCGTTCGATGGCGGCGATCTTGCCCCGGGCGATGTCAGGCTCGACCACGGATTCTCCGAAGCGCTGCGCTCTCGATAGGGGCGAGGAATTGCCGCAGATCCTCGTACCGTGCCACGAGGCGGGCCAAAAAGAGGACCCGGCGGCTGGGCGATCGTTCGTACAGGAGGCGCCCGTGCCGAGCCACCTGCATGGCGAGGATCGGCGAGGCTCGGTCCAGGTCCACGAGGTCCACTTCGCGCCCGACGATGACGGCGAGGTCGGCCCGCGCGGCCAATAGCTCCTGCACGTCGGGCGGCGAGCGAAACAATGCCGCGAGATCGAGGTCGGAGTCCGGCCGCGCCGCATCCGCCGCGACCGAGCCGAAGAGCCAGAGCGTCTCGAGGCCGAAGTACTCGTCGAGTACGCGGGTCACTCGGTCAACCTGCTCGGGGTCCATCAGCTCGGGAGGCAACACTCCGGCGCATCGTATCACCAAGCGCGGCACAGACATCGCCGTCCCGCCTGCGCTCCTACGGGGCTACGGCGCGGGCCGTTTGCTGTCTCCGTACGCGTGCTCTCTTTGGGGGAGGTCTCCGGTACGTTGCAAGGTGAAGAACCATGGCATCCCGTACACGCAAGAAGAAGGCGGCTGGGCGGCGCGTGCAGCTCAAGCCGCAGGATAGTTTCGATCTCATCCGGCTGCTGGCGACAAGCCAGTCCGACCCGCGCAAGGCCGTCGCGGAGCTCGTGCAGAACTCGCTCGATGCCGGGGCGCGCCACGTCACGGTCACGTGGTTCAACGAGCGGGGACGGCGCGCGCTGCGCATCCTCGACGACGGGGCCGGCGTGTTTCCGGAGCTGGAACGCGAAGCGGCGCTGCGGCGCATCGCGCAGACCATCGGCCACTCGCACAAGCGCGACCTCGACCCGGTGAAGCGCCGCGAGCTGATGATGCTGGGCCAGTACGGCATCGGCCTGCTCGGGTTTTGGAGCCTCGGCGAGGAAATGGAGGTGCGCAGCCGCGTCGGCGGCGCAAGTCCGGTGAGCCTGCGGATGCGGCGCGACGTGCGGCACGGCGAGATCGCGGGCGCGCGCGCGGCGCCTGGACGAAGCCGACACCTACACCGAGATCACGATCCGGCGCCTCTTGCCGCCCGCCGTTCGGCAGGTCCGTCCGGCGCGTTTGCATCTGTACCTGTCGCGCGAACTGCGCGGGCAGCTCCTCGGCCGCGACGTCGAACTCGTGATCCACGACCGGGTTGCGCGCGGCCTGTCCCGCAAGCAGTGGCACGTCGTGGCGCAGCCATATCTCGGCCGGCCGTTGCGCGAGATCGCCGTCCTCCCGGTGCCGGGGCACACCGACGCGTCCGTGGAGCTCTACTACGTCTCGCCGGATGAGGACCGGGACGGGCTCGTCGAGCTGACGTGCGGTGGCGCGACGGTGCTCGACGACCTGGCAGCCGTGGATGGCGATGCGGAAGGTCATGCCGATGAAAAGGAACAAGGGAGGGGCGGGGGCGGCGCCGCGGGTGCGGGCCGGCGATATCCGTGGAGTTCCGGCCGCTTCGAGGGGGTCATCGACTTTCCCGAGTTGCAGGTCGCGCCCAGCACGCGGCGCGGCGTGGTCGCGAACGCGGCGTTCGAGGCCTTCTTGGAAGCGTTACCCAGCCTGGAGGCCCAGCTTCGCGCGCTTTTGGCCGAGGAAAACGCGCGGCGCGAACAGCAAAGGCAAGAACGCGTGGCCGTCGAACTCCGGCGCGCGTTCCGCTCCGTCGCACGAAGCCTGCCGGAATACGACATGTTCGACGTCGGCGCCCGCGCGCGCAACAAGCCGCCCGATCCCGACGCTGACCCCGATCCCGACACCGTCGACGCGCCGCTCCGGGAAGCCGCGCCGGGCGCCCCGGTCGATCCTGTCGCGGAAGACACCACCGGACCGCCCGCGGAGTCGGACGACGAATCTCCCGCGCTGTTCCCGCCGGGTCCGCTCGCCGAGGTTCGCATCCGCCCGGCCCGGCCGCGGGCCGGGCCCGGCGGAACGCGTGCGTTGGCGGCCACCGTCCGGGACGCGGACGGCCGTACGTTGCCGCCCGACGCGGGTGTGACGTTTTTCTGGGAGCTGGAAGGCCCGGGCGCACTTCAGCAGGACGGGCGCCGTGCGAGATACGAAGCACCCGACCACCTCGGCGCCGCCCAGGTCACCGTGCGCGCCACCCAGGGCGAAAACGCCTGCGAAGCAACCGTACGCATTGAGATCACCGACGCTGGCGCGGGCCCGGACAAGTCGATCGGCATTCCCGAACCGCGCGCGGTGAACGCCCCGGGCGAACGGTGGCGTGCGCGCATGACCGCCGACACCTGGGAATACAACGAGGGCCATCGCGACTATCGCGCCGTGGCGGACGTCGCCGCCCAGCGCGTGCGCTATCTCTCCCATCTGTTTGCCAAAGAACTGGTGCTCCGCAACTTCGGCCGCCCGGCCGACGCCGTGGTCCTGGAGCGCATGGTGGAGGTCATCACCTATCTCCACGCGCGCGGCGGCTGACGGTCGTCTCCCCGCGTTTGGTCAAGGCGCCAGGCGCGCGGCTTCGGGCACCTCCTCTGCTTCCGTGCTGTCGGCGTGCACGGCGGCGGCGATGATGCGGTCGGTGGCCTGCTCGAGGTAGGTGCGCAGCTCGGCCTGCAGTGCCGTGAACTCCGGCCATAGCTCCTCGTCGATGAAACGCTCGGACGCGCGGACCATGATCGTCGTGCGGCGCTGACGCGGATAGCGGTAGGGTTGGACGCCGTGGCGGCGCAAGAGCGCGCGCAGCAGTTTGCGGCCCCATGGGTCGTGGACCGTGAGCCGGTACTCGGCCTCCGGCTCGGCGCGGACGTGCTCGTCCTGCACATCATCGAGTACGCCATCGAGCCGGTTCAGGATGCGTTCCCGCGCGGCCGCAGCCGCACGGCGCTCGCCGTCGGTGCCCGCGCGGGCGTGGAGCGCCTGGATCTTTTCCAGCAGCGCAATGAGTTCTTGTTCTGTCATGGCCTGGTTCGCTTCCGGGCCAAAGGATGGACCCGGGGTCCGACAGTTCTCCGGACCGGTCCCGAAGATCCTTTGGCGGAGGCCGATCGCGACAAACATCGCCGTCCGTACGCATACGCCCGGTATCCTGCCGCGATGGCGAACATCGAGCTCGTGAACGACGACGATGCAACCGGGACGCTCCGCGCCTTCTACGACGCCGCGATCAGCCGCGCGGGGAGGGTCTACAACATCGTGCGCACGATGAGCCCGAACCCCGCGGTGCTCGAGGCGTCGATGCGCCTTTATATGCAGGTCATGAAGGGGCCGTCCGGGCTGACGCGCCGCGAGCGCGAACTGATCGCAACGGTGACCAGCCGCACTAACGATTGCTACTACTGAACCCTCGCGCACGCGGACGACTTTCGCCAGTTGGGCGGAGACGACGAGGTGGCGCGGGGGCTGATCAACGAGGGAAGCCTACGGACGGCGATGCTTTCCGAGCGCGAGCGAGCGCTGTGCGGGTACGCCGAGAAACTCACGAAGACCCCGGCTGCGGTGGGGCCGACCGACCTCGACGCGCTGCGCACGCACGGTCTCACGGACCGCGATCTCCACGACGCCGTGCAGGTGATCAGCTACTTCAACTACATCAACCGTGTCGCGGACGCGCTGGGCACGGATTTGGAACCGGAGATGTCGGCGCGGCCGGCGGGGTGGGGGGACGGCTCGCGCTAGTGCCCCACGCCCCAGAGTTGCCAGGCGGCCCAAAAGTGGGGGTGACGCCACTGTGGTTGGGCGCGTACGTGGTTCATGGCTTCGCGTAGGGCCGTGGCGGGATCTTGGCCGGCTTTTCGCCAGCGTTCGTGGAACTTTTCATGAGGGCCGTGGTGGCCTGGTCATCGACCTTCCACAGGGACACGATGACGCGCGGTGCTCCCGCGAACATGAACGCGCGGGTCAGGCCGATGATGCCTTCCGCCTTGTAGACCTTGCCGCGCGCGGTTTCGCATGCCGACAGCACCACGAGGTCGGCGCGGATCCTGCTGCGAAACACTTCGAGGGCGGTGAAATCGCCGTCCGTAAGCGCCAGCGCGCTTTGGAGCGGGTGCGTGACGGGACCCGCCTACGCGAGTTGGCTGAGCGACACCCACATCGTCGTGACCGGCAGCACGAGCAAGAGCATCGCCGTCCTGAAGGTGACCGACCTGATTGACCCGCAGGGGTCGTCGCAAGAACCGTAGCGGGGAGGCGCGCGTCCCCTCTGGCCATCGGAGGCGGACATCGCCGTTCGTTTGCTCTCTCGGAGTTGTTTCGCGCGCCCGTACGGGGGCCCGCCCGTACGGGTGCCAGGTAATTCTGGTGCATCCGTACGCGTTGGGGGCGATCGAGCTTCGCTCGTGCGATTCTGCGAAATCGCGCCACGCGCAAGTCTGTGGCGCGAATCGACACAACCACTGGCGCACCAACGACTTCGGAGTCGCGGCAGCTTTACCCGGCACCGTACCGCGGCACCGTACCGCCGTAGTCGATCTCGCGGCCGAGTGCCACCGATCGCTGTTGGTATCGCAACGCCTCGTCGAGATGGCCCATCATCCAGTGGACCGTGCCGACGTTGCCGAGGCCGAACGCCTCGCCCTGCCGGTTTCCCATCTCAGTGGTCAGGGTGAGCGATTGTTGGTGGTAGTCGAGCGCCTTGTCGTACTGGGCCAGGCTTCGGTGCACGATGCCGATGTTGTCCAGCGTGATCGCGGTGCCCGGCTTGTCCCCGATCTCCTTCTTGAGTTGCAGCGCTCGGTCGTGGAGCGTCAGCGCGCGATCAAACTCGCCGAGCTGGAATCGGATGTTGCCGAGGTTGCCGAGCACCATCGCGACGCCCGCGCGGTTGCCCGCCGTCTGCATGAGTGCCTGCGAACGCGTGTATGCGTCGATTGCGCCGGGATAATCCGCGAGGAACTGGAGGTTGGCGCCGATGTTGAGCAGCGCACGTCCCTGGAGGATGACGTCGCCGAGCTCTTCGCCGCGCGCGAGGGCTTGCCGTTGAAGGGCGAGCGCCGCACGATACTCCGAACGGCGAAACGAGATGTTGCCCTGGTTGACCAGCGCCTTCGCAACGCCCGCGCGATTGCCTAGCTCCTCGCAAAGCTGCATGGATTCGCGCTGCGTCGCGAGCGCGCGTTCGTACTGGCCGAGCGCCTCGTAGACCGTGCCGAGGTTGCCGAGCACCTGCGCGACATCGGTCTTCGCCTTGAGTTTGCGCAGCGTGGCGAGCGCCCCGGTGTAGAGCTCGAGCGCGCCGGCAAAGTCGCCGACGAGCTGCCGCGTAACGGCTACAAGCTGCTGCGCCTGCGCCGTCCCGAGTTCGTTCCCGCGTTGTTTCTCAAGAGCCAGTCGTCGCCGCCACATCCGCTCCGCCGTCGCAAAGTCGGAATGGAAGTACGCGGCGACCCCACCCTCGTGCGCCGCCTCGGACGCGCCGCGCAACCAACCGAGTTTCTGCGCGAGCTCGACGGATCGCTCGCACATCTTCACCGCCTCGTCGAACCTCTGCGCCAGCCGCATTCCGACACCGCGCGCATGGAGCACACGCGCGGAAGAGACGTCGTCCCCGAGCTTGACCGTGCGCAGCGCCCCCAACATGCCCGCGCCGTCGTTTTTTGCCTGTGCCTGCCCGGCCACGGCGAGCCCCGCACTCGCGCTCCGGCTGACGGCGACCGTACGATGCGCGGCCACGTACGCCGGAAGCCTCTTGGTGTCCTTTCGCAAACCGGCTTTCGCAAACACCGCGGCGGCGTCGTGCGATCCACGGAGCAGGAGCGCATCCACCGCGAGCCACGGATCGGGAGTGTCCGCCGCCGCGAGCGCCTTGAGCGCCGCGTCATCCTTGCGCCGAACCGCGTCCTCGATCTTCGCAACCGGATCCTGAGCGAGCGCGGAAGCCTCCGAAATCAAGACGACGGTCAGCAGGCGAACCCAACCCATCGAACTCACAAGGGCCAGCGTAGCCGAGCTGCCGCCCCAAAGCGACAACGCTCCCAGACATCGCCGTCCGTTTGCTTACGCCCGGTATCGTGGCCGCCGATGACGCAACCGGAACCTTCCTACGACGTCGCCTTTCAGCGCGCGGGCCGGGTCCCCCCGGCTGGCTTCAAGAACATCAAGCAGGACGACCCGCTGCACGACGCCGCTGCACGAGGCCGCGGCGCAAGCGTTGCGCGATACCTCTCCGGAGGACTCGACCCGGACCGTATCCGTGACCGGCCACCTCACGGTGTCTTCTTCGATCGCCTCGAGGCCGCGCGCCAGGCGACGTTTTTTTTCCGCTTGGTGGCGGCGGGTTTTCTGCCGTCTTCTTCTTGGCCTTCCTGGTCGCGGGGTACAGGGTTGCCTGCTGCTTGCTGAGGAGGCAATGCACCGACACCTCGGTCTTGTCGGGAAGATCGGAGATGACGTTCTTGTCGGTCTTCAGTCTTCTGAGGATGTAGGGCTGAACCAGCGTGCGCAGCGGCGCATAGGCGTGGTGCCGGCGCGCAGCCAGGGACTTGCAGAAACCGCTGAATGGCTTGGCCGTGCCCAGCAGGCCCGGGCTCAGAAACTCGAAGATCGACCAGCAGGGGCTAGAGCAATGCCCGCAGTTACTTTCTGTTTCTGGCACCGGGATACTCCTGCAGTGCCCGATTGACTCGGGTTCGATCGGGTCCAAGGCCGCTTATACCGCGGCACGTCAACGGTTGCTGCGCCTCGGAGCCGGCATCGAGCGCTCGCTGGGTCGTCGCGCCGCCGATTGTAAGACCGAGTAGGTCGCGGTTGGGCGCGGGGTGTGTCCCGCTCGCGGCCAGAGACACGCCGTCCGTATGCTCCATGCGGCAGGTGCCTCCCGGTGTCGTAGAATCCGGGCGGAATGACCGAAGAGATCCGGCTCGACCAGGAAAGCGCGTTGCGTGGCTTCGGCTCGGTCAGTGGCGGTGAGGCGCAACGAACGGAGGAATCGACGGAGCCGCCGGAGCGGCGCTACAGCCTCGAGGGCAAGCTCGGTGCCGGCGGGATGGGCGAGGTTTTCCTCGTGCGCGACCGGGATCTTCGGCGCAACGTAGCGATGAAGATGTTGTGCGGGGCACCGGATGCGCAGGAGGAGTTGCGCCTGCACTTCATCGCCGAAGCGCAGGCGACGAGCCAGCTTGAGCATCCGGGTATCCCGCCGGTGCATGAAATCGGCTTCACCGCGGAGGGCCGCGTCTACTTCACGATGAAGGTGTTGCGCGGCCGTACGCTCCGGGAGATCATCGATGCGCTTGTTGCATGCGATGCGGGGACGGAGACAGAGTTTACCCTGCACAGACTTGTGACCGTGCTCGAGCGCGTGGCCGAGACGCTTCATTTTGCGCACGAGTGCGGCGTCATCCATCGCGACCTCAAGCCAGCGAACATCATGCTCGGCGACTACGGCGAGGTCTATGTGATCGACTGGGGGCTCGCGCGGGTCGAGGGTCAGCAGGACCACGTCGGCGAGAGGCGCCTGCAGACCGCGCGCACCGAATCGGGCCACAAGACGCAACACGGTGCGATCCTCGGCACCCTCCCCTACATGAGCCCGGAGCAGTCACTCGGGCAGGCCGACGAAGTTGATGCGCGCTCAGACATCTTCGCCATCGGGTGTGTCCTGTACGAGATCCTCACGCTGAAACCCGCGTATGACGCGGTCGACTTCTCCGGGTTGTACGCGCAGGTGATCAAGTGCGACTTTCCACCGGTGGGCTCGCGGAACCCGGAGCGTCCCGTGCCGGGGGAGCTGGAGGCGGCCTGCACCATGGCGATGGCGGCTCGCAAGTCGGAGCGGACATCGTCGGCGGGCGGGTTGGCGCGCGAGCTGCGTGCATGGCTGGACGGATCGAGCGAGCAGAAGCGGCGTCTCGCAGGGGCTGATTCCCTTGCGGCTCTCGGCGCGCGTGTCGGACAGCGGGTCGAGGCACTTCGCGGGCAGTTGCGCGACGCCGTCGGGCACGCGGAGGAAGAGGAGGCCCGATACGAGCCGTGGCAATCGCTGGACGAGAAGCAGTCCCTCTTGGAGGCGCGTCGGCGGGTCGCCGGGCTGCGTCATCGGCAGGCGACGGAGTTCGCGGAGGCGACGAAACTCCTGGACGCCGCGATCGTTCAAATGCCCAATCATGAGGGTGCCCGCGCGCAGATGGCCTCGCTCTGGAGCACGCGGCTGGAGGACGCGGAGCGGATCCGGGACGACGTGGAGGCCACGTACGCACTGAATATGGTTCGTCGCTTCGACGATGGCCCGCTCTCGGAGTTCATTTTGGGTGACGGCGTGCTCGACCTCCGCAGCGAACCTTCGTCGGCCGAGGTCGTCCTGCACCGCTACGAGGATCGCGGCGGCGTGCTGGAGGCGGTCGAGGACCGCGTGCTGGGCATGACGCCGTTGCGCACCCGGCTTCCCATGGGGTCGTATCTTTGCGTCCTGCGCTGGGAGGGGTGTGCCGATGTTCGCTACCCGGTCCACATCACGCGTTGCCGGGAGTGGAGCGCGACCGTGACGTTGCCCGCCCAAAGCGACATCGGCGACGGCTTCGTCTACGTCCCGGCAGGCCCTGCTCTGCTTGGTGAGGGCTCGCGGAAGTGCGAGGTCGATCCCGGCGACTTCGTTATCGGCCGGACGCCGGTCACGCTTGGCCAGTACGCCGAGTTCCTTGAGGATCTGGACCGCACGCGGGGTCGCTCGGCCGCGGCCGAGCATGTTCCGAATATGCGCGGCGAAGGCGCGTTCTTGGAGCGCCGCGAGGACGGTCGGTATGCGATCCTCCGCACTGTTTGCGAGGGGTCCGCTCGCGAGCGGTGCGAGGTGCGCTACGGCGAGGGCTTTGAGCGCAACCTGCCCGTGTTCTGCGTGAGCTGGTACGACGCGCACGCCTACTGCACCTGGATGTCGGAACGGACGGGACGCAAGTGGCGGCTGCCGACCGAGGCAGAGCGGGAAAAGGCGAGTCGTGGAGTCGACGGCCGCTTGTTCCCGTGGGGCGACCTGCAGGATGCGTCCCTGGCGAAGTGTCGCGATTCAT
Organism: Planctomycetota bacterium; assembly: GCA_021776735.1. Taxonomy (GTDB): domain Bacteria; phylum Planctomycetota; class PLA2; order PLA2; family PLA2; genus JAJFFH01. Next base: position 32,504 of record JAJFFH010000008.1, read on the forward strand.
TCCCCGAAATCGCGCAACCCGAACCGGTCGGGGCGTTCTTGTCCGCTGTCTCGGTGTACGGCATGGCGGATGCCGCGGGCGGCGTCTGGGACTGGACGGACACGCCGTTCGACAACGACGAGACCTCGATGTTCGTGCGCGGCGGCGCGTGGAACGACGCGCCGGAATACTTGCGCTGTGCCTACCGCTACTGGATGGATGTCACCAGTCGGGGAACGCTGGTCGGGTTCAGGTGCGCGCGGAGCCTCTGAGGCTTCACAAGCTCTCGCGCCGCCGTCGGTGCGCGTAGAGCCCGGCCAAGCCGACGCCGAGAAGAGCCAGCGTTCCCGGCTCGGGAACCGGGTCGGCCGCGGACACCTGAGTCGGCCCGAAGAAGGCTGCGGTGCCGCCGTCGGTCTGGCCGATCACGCTCGAGTAGGACGTCGTGAGAAACGTGCTGCCGAACGATTCCGGCGCCAACGTCGCGCCGGGCGAGCCGTCCGACTTCTGGAAGTACCGGTCCCAGTTGGGGAAGATCCCGATGCTCGACGCGGGCTGCGTGTTGCCGTTGTGCGTGCCCTGGGTCGGGCTGCCCCCCATGTTTTGCTGGTCGATCTCGCTCGCGGTTAGCGCGTCGAGCCAGTCGTAGCTTCCCGGACCGTCGCCGATGCCGAAGATCCCGCCGCCGCCGGTCGCGTAGGTGATCAGCCCGTTGATCGCCGCCACGCTGCCGAGGTTTCCGAAAATGACGAGCACGCCGACATCGGCGAGGCTCCGGGAGCCCGCCCCGAGTGTGAGGCTGGCGCCGTCGTAGGAGCCGATGTCGCCGTTCACCGAGGCGCCGCCGAGGAAACCGGTCAGGTCGCCCGCACTGTAGTAGCCGATTTCCCAGTCGCCCAGACCGTCCGGCGGTATGTCGATTCCGCCGAGCACACGAGAGCGGTCCGGGTCGGACACGTTGTTGAAACCGGCGGTGAGATAGGCGAAGGCGGAGCCGAAGCCGGTCTTGGTTGCAGCGTCGTCCCGAAAGACGGCCACAGAGACGTTGCCGTTGGTCGCCGTGGTTCCCAGATAATGGAGAGCGTCTTGCAGGAACGCCCAACCGCCGTGGTTGCCCCCGGCGTCCGCATCGCCCGCCGGTACCGGCTCGAATCCCGAAACCACCAAGTCGGCCGACGCGACCGAGACCATGAACACTATCGCAAACACATACCGCATCTCACTCCTCCACACAGGCCGTACGGGCAGGCCGTACGGGACGATTACCATTCAAAAGCCTACCGAATACACCACGAGGGATGAAGCCAATTCCGTGTCCGGGCTCTTGCCGACCTGGGTCAGCTCGCCACACGAAGCGTTGCAGTGCTGTCGGTGCCACCTTCCGAACAGGACCGCCTCGTTTTGTGCGCACCGGCTTGCGTCCGGATCGTCCGTGGTGCCCGCGGTGCGGAGCCACTCTACATACGGCATCGGCAGGTCGTGCTCGACCGCACCCGCGACAACGAACGCCTTGTACCAGCGATACGGTTGCAGGCCGGTGCGGAGGTCTGTGGCGACGTAGGTTGCAGCGTCGACCACGGTGTCGAACTGGAGCGCGAACGGACCTTCGGTCTCGTTCGAGATCACCAGGACAGTGTCTTTCTTGTAGCCGGCGCCGACACCCTCCGCACGGTCGAGGGCCGCCTCTTCGGCGCGCGGCTCAAGCCGGCGGCCTTCCACGTATCCCGTACCGACCGGCGTCGCGGAAGGCGTGCGCGCGCGCAGGCGCGCCGTCAGCATGTTCGATCCGTAGGCGAAGTAGTAAGACGTGTCGGGCATGTCTCCACGGTAGCCCCCGTGTGCCCGCGCGCCTCCTGATCTGTCCTTGGAGGACTCGTCCGAGACGGGAGTCCGGACCGCTGCGCCCCGGGTGGCGTGGCAGGATCCGGGAGACGGATCCCTGGTGCGCGGAGGCGATCGCTGATATCGCCGTCCGTTTGCTTTTTTCGCGTGGTTGCTTGAAATGAAACCCGGACGACCGGGTACATAGGGGCGGCATGGCAGTAACTCCCGACGTCTTGTGGCAACGCTGGCGCCGTTCGCGGCGGGCGGATGCGTTTGAGACTCTCGTCAAGCCGCACCTGCCGTACGTCGCGGACCTTGCGCGGCGGCAGGGGGTTTCGGCGGCGGATGCCGAAGACGTGGTGCAGGAAACGCTGCTCGAACTTGCGCGCGAGCGCAGCGACGAGCCCGTGCGCGTCGGCGTGCGGCCGTGGCTTGCGCGGCGCGTGCGCTTTCGGGCCAAGAAATCGATTCGGTCGTCGGTGCGGCGACGGCGGCACGAACAGGCCGGCCGCCGGTCGCGCAAGACGGCGGACGAGACGAGTTCCGTGCGGCTCGAGGTGCGCGAAGAGGTCGAGGCGGCCCTGGCGCTGCTGCGGCCGGCGGAACGACAGGCAGTCGTGCTGCGCTACCTGCACGACATGGACTACCGCGAGATCGCCTACGTGCTCGGGGTGTCGGAGAACGCGGGCCGGATCAAGGTGCATCGCGGCATCGGAAAGCTGCGGCGTTCGCTCGGCGGGCATGCGGCAGCGCTCGTTGCCGCGCTGGGCCTTCCGCGCATCGGCGAGGCCGCGGTCATTCTCAAGACGACCAGTATGGCGGTTGCGACCACGGCGGGCGCAACGGCCGGTATTGGGAAAGGGGTTCTTCTCATGGGCACCGGAATCAAGTTTGGTGCCGCCGTCGTGATCGGCGCGGCGATCGCCGCTGTCGGCATGATGGCGTTCTACGAGGGATCGACGGCGGGCCGCACGGAAGGGTCGCGCGGGTCTGGTATGCCGGTCGGGCGGTCGGTGGATCCGGACGGCCCTGCCACGACCCGCTTGATGGCGGAACTCGACGTCACGGGCGAGGAGGCGGAATGGGTCAAGAATGCCCTGACGCACGAACGGCTGCGGCGCGAGAACGCGCGTATCCTGCCGGAGGACACCGGCCTCGACATCATCGAACGTCGTCTGAAATGGGACGCCGAGGTCGATGAGCTGGTCAGCGACTTCGACCGGTTCGCAGGTCACGTGCAGGCAGCGCCGGGCAAGGTTGCGCGTTTCGAAGCGACGGGCGACGTGACGAAGGTCAACCTCGGCGAGCTTGCGCCGGGGGTCGCCGTGATCGAGTTCGGGCCGGGGACGTTCCAGCTCGGTCGTGGGTCGCGCGACTTTCACTACGCGCGCAAAGACATTCGCCATCTCGAGATTCGGGGCGCGGGCATGGATCAAACCAGGGTTGTGCTCGGGTCGAGCGATCTACTGACTGCGGCCGCCCGAGTCGAGCATCTTCGCATTCACGACCTGACGCTGGACGGCGGCAAGCGAGGATCGATGTTTCTCGATGTCCGCGGCAAAGTCGCGGCCGTCTTCGAGAAGGTACGATTCAAGAGGTGGCCGAGCGGCGGATACAGCTCGGCCATCGGGCTGTCCGGCGGTGCCTACGTGGGCTGTCGCAATTGTGAGTTCCTCGGCGGGTACGGACACGGCGGCACCGGCGTGATCTCGTTTCGCGGGACTGGAATTGCCTCGTTCGACCGCTGCGTCTTCGCGGACATACCGACGACGGTGTACGGAGGCAACGGGGCAGCCCCAAAGAGCGTGGTGCACTTCGAGCGCTGCGTCTGGGAAAACACACAGCTGGCCCATGCCGGCCTGCTCTATCAGGGCACCCGCGAGTTTCCGATCACGGTGCGCGGCGGCAAGGTCCACTACGAGTCCGCCAAGGCGTGGGGCCGGCAGTTCGCCCAGAGCGTAGAAGCCGTCGAGTTTTCCGCGCGCATTCCGCGGTGCCGCCTGTCGGACTTGCTGCGGATTGTGCGTGGCGTGAAGGCGAGCCTGGAGGAGGGCCAGCGTGTACAGGGCGTCCAGCTCGTGGCTGCGAGACCGGAGCCGCCGCGCGAATTCATCGTCTACCTATGGCATTCCTCGGACTACATCATGAGAATGCACAAGGCCAAGCGCTCGGTGCGGATAGCGCCGATCTATGTGACGTGGGAAGGATCGGGGGTCAAGATCTGGCCGGAAGACCGCCGCCGGCGGCTGCCCAACTACCACCCCGGTTCGCTGATGGAAGGTGCGCGCGATATTGAAGACGTGGTTGCGCGTGCCGGGCTCGATCCTTCGATGGAGGCCTACGGCATCATCCAGACGAGCCATTCCACGCGAGGCGCCGCGACGCCCGCTGTCGAGTTGCGCGACGAGCGCGCCCGGAGGCAGGTGGTCCTTGACGCCGTCACGGGCGAGGTGCGGGCGAAGAACCCCCGGTAGATGCGGCGGACATCGCCGTCCGTTTGCTTTCTCGGGGTTTGTTCCCGGGATCCTTTTGGCAGAATCCCTGTGTGCCGGTTCATGGAAGCGTTGAGAATTTCATCCCGTTTCGTCGTGCGGAGCTCGTCGAGTTTTGTGCGGACGAGGGGCGTCTGGATGACGGGGACGCGGGGCGTTTTCGGACGTTGGCGCGGCTTGTGTCGGCGCTCTACCACCACGAGTTTCACGAACGACTCGAGCGGTTGAAGGCGGCGTTCGCTCCGTACGATCCCGACGCCGACACGCGTGCCCTGGGCGAGGCGGGCGGCATCGACGTCGGGGCCCTGGTCGAGGAGTTCGAGGACGTGCTGTTGCGCGCGAACTACGAGAAGGTTTCGGAGGCCGACCTCGAACTGGCGCTCGAGGAGCGTTCGCTGATTCAGTTCGACGTTCGCGTCGACTTCGACGACTTTCAGGACATGCTGCTCTACAAGCGCGGCGCGCGGTCCGTGCCCGTTGAGTTTCGCAAGGGCATCTGGCCGTTTCGCAAGACCAGGACGATGGTCGTCGAGAGCTTCGACCGGCTGGTGATGCTGCTGCGCTACAAGGACGCCGACTACTTCGCGCGCCGCGACCGCAAGCCGAAGAAGCTGCCGTTCGAGCCGGGAAAGATGTACGTGCAGCTCTTCAAGGACATCCCGCGCGCCGACTTCGAGGTTCTGTTTCCCAACGTGCGCATCGGGATGACACGGAAGCACAAGGCGTTCTTCATCGTGCCGGCGCTCGGCGCGGGGATTCCGGTGGCGATCAAGGTCGTCGTCTCGCTGGCTGCGCTGTTTACGGCGATCTCGATCTTCCTCGGCCTCGAGAAGGGCGGCGACGCCGCCGCGATCGCGGGCGCCACGGCCGGGCTCACCGCGCTGGCGGCCCTCGGCGGCTACCTGTTCCGGCAGTACGCGAAGTACAAGGGCACGATCACGCAGTTCCTCAAAGGCATGACCGAGCAGCTCTTCTTCAAAAACATCGACTCGAATACCGGCGTGTTCCGCACCCTCATCGACGAGGCCGAGGAGGAAGAGGGCAAAGAGGCACTGCTCGCCTACTACCACCTGCTCGCCGGCGGATCCGCGACCGCGTCCGACCTCGACCGCCGCATCGAGAAGTGGTTTGCCGACCGCCTCGACGCCAAGCTCGATTTTGAGATCGAGGACGCGCTGGGCAAACTCGAGAAGCTCGAACTCGTCCGCCGCAACGGCGAGGTCTTAGAGGCGCTGCCGCTACCGGACGCCATCCGCCGCGCCGACGAGATCTGGGACGGACTCTACGACCCGGACGCGTAGGCCCAACCCGGAGGCAGCGTACGGACGGCGATGCCTTTGCGCGGGTTCAACGTGCGTGTTTCTTGCGGAGCTTGTTGGCTTGCGTTTCAAGGCGCGCATCGACGCGCAGCGCGGCTTCGCTCCGAAACACGGCCAGCGGTAGTGGACTCAGATCCTCGATGCCGCGACAGCGCGCGAGCGTCAGCGACCGCAGGTTCGGGAGTCCGCCCAGCGGCGAGAGATCACGAACCCCGTCCAGGTTTCCAATCGTCAGATGCTCGAGCCGCAAGAGGTTCGCCAGCGGTCGCAGATCCTCGACGTGCTTCATGCCGACAAGCTGCAAGGTCGTCAGTCGCGCGAGTTGGCCCACCGGTCTCAGGCTGCGGATGTCTTGACAGTCCCGCAAGCCGAGCCGCGTGAGCCGGCCGTGACGCCCCAAGGGCGCGAGGTCCCGGGCTTGTACGCCGGTGAGCATGAGTGAACGCAACGTTCCCAGCGCCGCGAACGGATCGAGGTCGGAGAATTCGGCGGCGTTGTCGATGCGCAGCGTCGCAAGGCGCGGGAATCCCGCGAGCCTTCTCGCCAGGCGCGGCGTCGCCAGGCTCCCGATCTCGAGACGCTCGAGGTCCGGGAGTCCCTGCAACGTCTCGAGATCCTTGCGGCCGAGGCGCATGGTCGGCAACGAAACCGCGCGCAGTTTTCGCAGCTCGGCGAGCGGCGTGAGATCCGACACGGTGGTCGGAACGAGATACAGCGACGTCATTTCCGTCAAGGCGGCCAGCCTCGCGATCCGTCGGATCGTTCCGCAGCCTGCGACGGACACTGTTTTCAGGCGCACGAGTGTGCTGAGCGTCTCGAGATGCGAGAGGCCGGGGCAGCCCCGGATCGACACCTCCTCGAGTTGGTCCAATCCCTTGAGCGGCGAAAAGTCGCGCGCCTTGCTCAAGTCCGATAGCTGGAGCCTGCGGAGATCGGCCAGGGCCGCGAGCGCTGTCAAGTCCTCGGCGCTCTTCAGGCCGTCCAGCGTGAGGATTCTGACCTTCTTGAGCTTGCCGAGCGCGCCCAAGCTCTTTATGCGCGGAAAGCCATAGAGCTGAAGCTTCTCGAGCTGCTCCAGACCGGCCAGGGCGTCGAGGTTCTCGGAATCGACGAAACCCGCGAGGTTCAACGACTTGAGCGCGGGCAGCAAGCCGATCCACTCCAGATCCTGGGCGCCGTGCTCCCGCTCCAGCCGAAGATCCTCGAGCGCGGCGCAGCCCCTGAGCACCGAAACGTCGCCGAGCTTGTCGCATTGCTGCAGGTCGAGACTGACCAGCGCGGGCAGTTTCGCCAGCGCGCCTACATCGACCAACGCATCGCAATCCGTCAGTCCCAGGATCTCGAGCTTCGACAGGCCCGCCAGCGGCTTCAGGTCGGACAGAGTCTTGCACGCCATCACGTTCAGAAACCGAAGTCGCGACAGCGTCGCCAGCGGCGAGAGGTCTGCGAGTTCTCCCGAAGCGATGAGGTTGAGCCAGGCGAGTTTCGGAAGTGAGCCAAGGACGGCGATGTCCTTGAGCTCCTTGCATCCCTCGAGCCCGACGGTCTTGAGCACGCGCAGTGACTTGACGGGTCGCAGGTCGCTCACTCTCGGACAGCCGTAGACATCGAGAATCGAGAGCCTCTCGAGCCCGCGGAGATCCGCAAGGCCGGTGCGATCGGCGCACTCCCAGATGCTCAGCGAACGTAGGCGCGGGCTCCGATTCAGTGCCGTGAGGTTCGAGGCTCCCGCCGGGCCCGTGAGCATGAGCGCATGCAAGTGCGGCAGGCCGGCAAGCGGTGCGAGATCGAGTCTGCCGCGGCCTCCGCGCAGCGCTACCGCGACGATGTCGCCGCGACCCTTCAGCGAGGCGAGCTCGTTCGAGTCCACGTTCGAAGCCACGACGCAAAGATCGACGTTGCGCGGCGCCGCGGGCAGTTCGGCGAGCTGCGCCCCCTCGCACGACACGGTGAGGAGCCCGACGTGGTCCCTGAGAATCTGAGGCAGCGCATCCCACGCGCCCGGTTCGTCGCCGAGGACTCCGAGCAGGCGTCGTTCGCCGCCGTCGGTTCGCGTGAAAACGCGAAACCCGACGCGCTCGAACCAGTGCTCGCGCCCGCCGCGATGCAGGCTCAACAGAGGAAGGTCGAGCGGCGTACGAATCCACTGCCCCGGTCGAATCCACAGCCCGTGCCCGGCGCCGTCGGCGGCCGTCAGAATCGCTTCAACGTGCTCCGGCCCCGACGCCCACGGGATCCGGGCCCGCCGCGATGTAACGGCACCCGAGTCGTTGCCGCAGCCAACCAGGAGCGCGAGTCCTACGAAGGCACACCGCACATGTGAGGACGCGCGACCCATGCCCCGATCCTACCGTGGGCGGGGCGGGATCGGGGACAAGGATCGAGGGTGTTCCGCTACGCAACGGCGAGGTCTTGGAGGCGCTGCAGGACGCCATCCGCCGTTTCGACGAGATCTGGGACGGACTCTACGGCCCGACGCGTAGGTCAATCCCGGAGGCAGCGTACGGACGGCGATAGCCCCTGTGTCGGACACGAATCCCGTGGGAGGCGCTTGCACAAGGATCTGATCACGTTGAATCAACGACTGCGGTGTGCGAGCCACCGCTTACGGTGAAATGCCAGCACGTAGTCGACGTGGCGGTTGGATGATCCCAGTCCTATTGAACCGGGTGACGTGTTCTTGTCCGGCAGGATGTCGCGAAGGACCTCGTCGGCCAGTCGGAGGTTCAACAGTTGCATTTTGTCTGTAATGGACCCATCGCCGGCGAGGCTCTTTCGCACCGTCAGCATGCGGTTGAAGATCGTCGGAAACGCCGGCTGGCCGAGCGCAACGAGACTCTCCTTCGCGACCAGCGACTCGCCGACCGTGGCGTCGAACATCATGTCGATGAGCCGACCGATTCTTCGCGTGAAGCCTGGCGCATCGGCAGCGTTGCCGTGTTTTCTGATCGGCTCCACTCGTTCCTTCTTGCCGCGGAGTCCGATCGAGGAGGCAGCGCCCGGGCCCTCGAAGGCACCGCTCTTGTCGGATTTCGGCACGACCCGGCTGTCGGGCGCTATCTGGACCGCGACCGTGTTGCTCTGGACAGTGCCCGTGTGCGTTTGAGCCGTCAGGTGGACGTGGAGCAGGCCGGTACGCGTGCCCCGGATCAGGACCGCGCCGTTTCTCGGGCCCTTCACGACCGCGGCGCTCGGGCGCGGGTCGCATTGCACTCGCAGCGCCGTGTCCGGAACGCTGTTCGATTCGAACGAGTAGCGGAGCGAGAACTCGTGACCGATCGTCGCCTCCCGCGGCCCTGCAAGGGTCAGCTTGGGTCGACCCCCTTCGTACTTTGATCGCTTCGGATTGTTGTCGCGAGAGACCAGCCAGATCAGGAAGACTCCGAGCGGGATCAACCCAATCATGATCCAGCGGGCCTTGGTCGATCCCGGTGTCTTGTCGCGGCTACGCGTTGACCGCGGCGAGCTGATTGATTTCCGTGCATGCCCGCGCCGGCGCGTTCGCGCCCGATCAGACCTCCGTCGGTGTTTCGTGCGGGTCTTGCCCTTCCTCTTTCGTGTGGGAACCGGGTTGGGCTGTTCGTCGATGTTGGGTACAGGCCCGGGTTCGGGTTCGGGTTCGGGTTCGGGTTCGGGTTCGGGTTCGGGTTCGGGTTCGGGTTCGGGTTCGGGTTCGGGGTCGGGGTCGGGTTCGGGTTCGGGGTCGGGTTCGGGTTCGGGTTCGGGTTCGGGGTCGGGTTCGGGTTCGGGGTCGGGTTCGGGTTCGGGATCCGTCGTCGGTCCCGGCGAGGCGATTGCGGACGAGTCGGGTTCGGTGGCACGCTGGTAGTTCAGCAGTTCCGCAACGGCGCGCGACAGGTGGTCCAGGTGTTCGTCCAGCGGTTCGGTCAAGGCATCGAGCCAGTGGGAAGCTCCGATGTAGTACTCGACCGCGTCGCTCGGGGGCCTGTCCTGGATTCGGAATGGGAGAATCGCCGCGTTGTTTGCCACGGCACGCTCCAGCTCGCGAAGCACCTGACTCGATTGATTGGAGTGTTCCGAGTAGATGAGCACAAACACCCTTGCGCTCCGAATCGCACGGTTGATCTCGCCGGCCCATGTCGCGCCCGCACGAATGTCGCGCGGCGCGATCCAGCAACGGACGCCCGCCGCCTCCAGCCGTGCGCAGGCCGCGTCGGCCACAGGCTTGTCCTTCGTAGAGTGGCAAATGAAGATATCGTGCGCCACGGGTCAGCCGTTTCAGGTCGCCCGCAGGCTACCATCGACGGCACGCCGCGATAACCCCGGCTCTCCGAAGGATCCGCGAAGCCTCTCGACGCAGGACGCTACCCCTTCCGGATCGCTTGCGCGGCCATCTTGCTCGCGAAGCGCAGCGCGCCGCGGCCCGACTTCGCGTTTTCGTCGAGGACCGGCAAGGCGCTCCTGGCCGCCGCTCCGATCTTGCCCAGCGCGTGCGCCGCCTTGGCGCGCGTGAAGTCCGGCTTGCCCGACTTGACCGCTTCGATGAGCGCGGGCACCGCGTCGGCCGCGGCCGGTCCGATCTTTCCCAGCCCCTCGGCCATGTGCGGGCGATTCTTTGCCGGTCCGTCTTGAAGCAGCTCGATCAGGCGCGGGATCGCGACGTGGCCGGTCTTACCGAGGCGCCCGAGGGCCTGGGCGACGTGCTGCGCATCGACGGGATGCTCCAGCAGCTTGATCAACGCGGGCATCGCCGGTCCGGCGCCGTCGCCCATTTCGGCGATCTTGCTGATCGCGAACGCGCGATTCGAATCCGCCTCGTCGTTGCGCGCCACAGTGACCAGCGCATCGCGCACCTTCGCGAGCAGCGCCGGATGTTTCTGAAAGTGCCCCGGCGCCGACGGCAACGACATGATCGCCATCGCGCGCTGTTTCTTGTCGGCACTCTTGAGGTTCGCCAGCGTCGGATCGACCTGCGCCGGGGTGTACTGCATCAGCTTGAACGCCGGGATGTCCGGCTTTCGCGCGGGCGTCCGGGTCGGGGGCGGTTCCTCGTCGTCGTCGCCACATCCGCAGCCGGGATTCGTATCAGTCGAGCAGCCGCAGCCCTGGTCGAACGACGAGTCGTCGTCCGGCTCTTGGTCGCAGGCGCAAAGAGCGAGCATCAGGCAGAGTGAGATAGCGTGCTTCATGGAGGGATCCTGTCGTCAGAATAGTTGCGGTACCAAGGGGAACCGAACAGGAAAAAAGGACGGGGGGGCGGAGGGCGGGGCTCAGAAACAGCTGGGGGTCCGGCGGCCGTACATCGCCGTCGGTTTGCTACCGCCAACGGTCTCTCCAAAAAACCGTGTCCGCTCCCCCTGCAAAAGCCGTTTGAGGATCCATGCGGTACACCTTGTTCGCGGCCCTTCTCCTTGCCGGATGCTCCACCAGCAACCCCGTTGCTCCCGTTGCGTCCTCGGCGCACATCGGCGCCGCCGGCGGCACGATCACGTCGGCCGACGGCCGGCTGACGTTGCAGGTTCCGGCCGGCGCGCTGCCGACCGAGACCACGATCACGATCGACGTCGTGACCGTGTCCGCGAACGATGTGCCCGGGACGACCGCGGGCGCGGCGTATGAATTGGGCCCGGACGGGACGCAGTTTGCGACGCCGGTGACGGTGTTGTGGCTGCTGCCCGACGCGGATGCGCAGGGCCGGCGCGGGCTGCCGTTCTTGACCGTGTCGGGTGGCGTTCGCCAACAGCTCGACGAGCCCGTGATCGACGTGGCAGGGGATGGCAGTGCGGTGGTCGGTGGCACGCTGGCGCAGCTCTCAACGGTGGTGGGGCTGGTCGCGGACGGGATCACGTTCTCGTTCGAGTTCGACGGTACGTCTGCGCTTGTCGGCGAGGCGATCGAGGGCTCTCTGCTTTTCCATATCACCGACTCCGAACTCGTCGATTCGGCCACGCTGCGGCCGACCTTCGAACCTGCCGGGGGCTACTCGTTCGAAGGTTCGATCCCGATCGCGCAGGTGCTGCCGTTCGACGATCCGGTCACAGTGGATGTCGTCTATCGCTGCGAGGCCGCGAACGACGGTCGCATCGGCGTCGCGATCGAGCTTGTCGGCGCGGCGCTGGCGCTGATGAACCCCGAGGGCGTGGAGTTCAAGCAGCCGCACATCTTCGCCACCTCCGAATGCCGGGCGGTGCCCGCACCGAAGCGGCGCAACGCGGCGGCGGCGACACGGCTGCTCTTCGTGCAGGCGCTTGATGTCGCGGGGAAGCCGGTCGAGGGCGCGGAGGTGCTGGTGAAGGATCTCCTTGGCTCGACCGCCTCCGCAACCACGGACGCCGACGGTTTAGCCGCGATTGTCGCCGGCCCCACCGGCACGGTCGTGGTGACCATCAAGAAGGAGTTCGTGGACGCGGTGGCGCGCGTCGAACGACGGATTGTGATGTCGCTCGTGGGTGTCCTGACCATGCCGGGCCTGGTGCTGCGGGCTCCCGGAGACACGCGGACCGTCGAGCGCGACGGGGACGACGTGGTCACGACAGGCGGGACGTTGACCGACGGGGCGGTTTCGGTCGAGGTTCCGACCGGAGGAAAAGTAGAGGGGGGCGCGGGGGCGTCGGTGGAGTTGTCGGTCACGGAGCAGGTGCCGCACCACGCCATCGCGCCGCCGCCGAGCGTTGCCATGGCCGTCGTGCTGGACGTGGCCGATGAGGCAGGGGCCGCGCTCAACTTCGTTGCCGCCAATGCCGTCGCGGGTGTGTCGGCGCGGGTCGATGCCGCCCTGTTTGCGGAGGGCGTCACGCCGCAGGCATTCGTATTCAATCAGGGGTTGAGGGAATGGCTGGGCCGGGGCGCCGGCACGAAGGTGGGCGACAAGTGGGTCTTCGACAAACTCGTCACGCAAACCGGCACATACGGTTTCGGTCGGTTCACGACCCCAGGTGACATCACGATCATCGTCGAGGACGCGGACGACAGGCCGTTGCCGAATGCGGAAGTCCGTCTCAAGACAGGGGAACGGGGAGTAACGGACGCCAACGGGCGGGTCACGATCTCCGCCGCGAATGAGCCGAATACCGCGACCGTTTTCAGTCTCTTCCTCTCCGAACCCGAGGAGATCGACATTCCGGGAACCGGCGATCTCGGGACGCATGTGGCGGAGGGGCTGAACGGTGGCTGCGCGATCGGCATTCGGACGATCTTCGACGGCGAGGACGCGCCGTTCACGGACGGGACCATTGATGTCGGCGGAGCGGTCTTCGGATTTCGCTCGAACGAGGCGGCGTACTTCGGTGGAGTAGTGCCGAGCGGACAGGGCGACCTGAACGTGTTCGGGACGATGTTCGATTTTGAAGCGGATGTCTATTCCACGCGCTTTTTTGCCGTTCAGGCGCACACGCCCAATGCGGAGGGAACCGAGACAACCTTTCGTGTCCTCGTGACGGCGGACTACAGCTTGCCGATGGCGCATGCTGCCAGCGGCGCTCATGTGCGGTACACCGATCCGAGCGGTCAGGTTCGGTTGGGCTACACGAACCAGTTCGGAGGGCTGACCGTCCCGCGCCAGGAGACGTTCGACAACCTCTCGTTCCGGCTCAACATCGTGCGCGATGGAATCGGGCAGATGGTGATGAGGTCTTTCGCCTCGACGATCACCGGCGAGGAGAGCGTTGCGTGCATGCTCGCGGCCAACGCGCGTCCGTTTTACGGGGGCCGGGTCGAGCTCACGGTAAGCGGTACCTACAATCGGACCGCAGAGGGGGAGACGTTCATCCAGAGCCACGTAAGGGCGAACAGCGGGATCACCCGGCAGATTTCTCACACCTCCGGCGCGTTCGAGATCGGCGCGTCCTCCGGCGACAACGACGTGTACGCCCTGACGTTCGTGGTCGAGGGTGTGACCCCGCAGAATCCGGTCGGGTCTCGACGGACGACCGGGATTGCCCATACCCCCGCCGACGCCGGCGTCACCGATGTCGGTGAACTGGAGGAGCGACTCTTCAACCGCCCGTTGCGGATCAACTTCCAGGGGCCCATCGACTTCTTGACCGCGGGCCAGTTCATCCGTCCGACGCCGGTCCATCCGCGGGCCGCGATCAGCGCGGAGTTGGGCCAGCCGCAACAAAACTGGGACGTGCAACTCGCGGAGATCGAGGACGTTCCGCTTCAGGTGGTCGTAAACCAGTTCGATGGGAGCGGGAGGATCACCTACCACGGCACGTTCGCATCGTTCGACGAGGAGCTCAACGTCAACAACGCCGACGGAAGACCGCGCGTGCTGAACGTCGGCGGGGACGGCGTCGGGTTGGAAAGCCTGGTTCCCGGCAGCATCTACCGGATTGAGGAGCGACGGCCCGCGTTTGGGCAATCGGTCGTCGTCGATTTCGTGGCGACCTCCACGACGCAGTTCGTACCTACTCCCGTGTCCCTGAATCCCGCGACGATCGAGGTCTCGCGCGTCCGCCCGTTCTTTCCCGGCTTGAGTCCTTTGCCGAGTTTGAACCGCTGGCCGACGTTTGATCGCAACGGGGGCCTGGCCCTGGCGATCGGTCTCCTGGTCGATGACCCCCTTGCGCTCGCGAGCGTCCGCCATGCCGAGGGTCTGGACCTGTTTGGCGGGTTCGGCACGTACGAGTTCACGGAGAACGTAGTCGTGGGCGTCACGAATATTGAGCAGATCTTCGCCGATAGGTAGGGCGTCCTACGTCCGCGCCAAGCCGCGTGCCCGTCGCGCGAGCCGGTGGGCCTTGCGGAAACGGTCCAGCGCGCGCAGCCGGGCGCGCCGGGCCGCCTCGTACGTCACGCCGAGTCGCGCCGCCATCTCGTCGAGTTCCACGTCCTCGCAGGACCAGCGTACGAGTTGCTGGTCGCGCGGCAGCAGTGCGGTCACGGCGTCGTAGGCGATGGCCAGCGCCTCGCGCCGTTCGGCGAAGGTCGCGGGTCCGGTCGAGTCGCGCACCGGCTCCGCAGCCGCGTGCGCGTCGCTGGTCGATGACGCCGCCTCGGTCAGGCGCAGCAGTGCGCCCGGCCGCCGCCGCACGGCCATCCAGTACGCGTGACGGTCCGCCAAGTGCGAGCGCGCCAGCTGGTGCATCCATTCCAGGAACGGTTTTTTGCCGCGGAACTCGAAATGCTCCTGCTTGAGCGCGCGCAGGTGGATGCCCTGCACCAGATCCTCCGGCGCCTCGAAGCGCAGCACGCGGCCGCCGCGGCGGGTGACGAAGGCCAGTAGCGCCTCGCGATGACGCTGGAGCAGTTCGGCCAGCGTCACGGCCGCCTCCGCAGGACGAGACGAAACCCGAATTGCGTTGCCTTGCGCGTGCGGTGCGCCCCGAGCCCGTTCTCCAACCGAAACTCGGACGGCTTGGCCGAGGCCCACGAGCCGCCGCCGAGGCGGCGAAAGTCGGGATTCGACGGGTAGGGCGTGGCGAGCCACTCCTGCACGCTGCCGGTCATGTCGTAGATGCCGCGCGGGTTGCAGTCCGTCGGGTACGACATGACTGGCTCGGGCCCCGGCTTTGCCCGCGAGAAGTTCGAGTTGGTCCACCGCGGCCAGAACACGTTGCCGAAAGCAAAGGCCCAGCTGCCCAGCCCCTGGCCCGCGCGCAGCCACTCGGCGTAGGTCGGCAGGGCGTACACCATGCCCGCCGGCGTCGCGCGGTTGCGCCACGCGACAAACGCCTCGGCGTCGTCGAAGCTGATCCCGAGTACGGGCCAGCGCGGGCGCCATGTATCGGGCAGTCGATACCGACCGTCGGATGTCTTGGGCCAGAATCCGCCTTGAGCTTCGTTGTGGGGGGCGTGGGGGCAGTACTTTCCGCGTGCCCCCGGCGCTTCGTTGATAAACGCCAGGTACTCCGCGCACGTGACCTCCCGCTCCATGATCCAAAACGGTTCGCCCCGCTCCGCGACGTGGACGAATCCCGCCGGCGCCGCTTCCGCGGGGGGCAGCCGCACCGGCAGCTCGAGGGGGTTGGAGCCCAGCATCACGCGGACATTCCGGCAATCCGCGTGGCGAAACAGCGCGACGTACAGCGAGCTGCTCGGCAGGGCGATTCGTAACGGTGTCTTGCCCACGTATGCCGTCTTCGTCGGCAGCAGCGGGGTCGCCGTCGGGCGCAGCGCAAGTCCCTTCGGCAACGTGATCGTGACCAGACCGCCGTTGCGCCACACCTGCGCCTCGACTCCGCCGCGGGCTGCGAGCGCCTCGGGCGCGCCGACCTCGATGCCGAGGACCGCCAAGCTTTCGCCACGCACGTCGCCGGCGTGCTGGAAACGGAACACGCTGCCCTCGGTGTGGTGCGCATCCCACGCCGCGCGCACCGGGACGTCGTCGATTTGGAGGAGCCGGTCGCCGGTGGCCACCTTCGAGTTGCCCCGCAGCACGAGGACCGCGTCCCGGATCGGATGTCCGGCGAGTTTCACGATCCACCACGGCCGATCGACGACACGCAGCGCCCACGTGGCGGGGGACAATACGGGATCGCCCTGCCACGGCACCGGCACCCGCCGCCGGCTTCCGCCGGGGACCACGTCGGCCTCCTCCAAAAAGCGCCACAAGAAAACCTCGGCGCCGGGCGGATCGGTTGAGAACTCCTGCCCGTACTCGCCGTACCCGAGGTCGAGCTGTGGATCCTCGCGACGCGCCCGGTCCTTCCAGAACCGCCTGGTGACGGGGTTGTTTTCGACCTGGGAGCGGCGCTTGTACAGCCGCGCCCGCACGGCCCGCACGTTTTTCACGTCGGTGTCGAGCTGCCGGGCGCGGTGCAGCATTTCGAGCGCGCGATGGAACTTGGCGGATCGCGCAAGCTGCAGTCGCCGTACCTCGGCGCGTCCGTCGAGCAGCCGGCGCTCCTCGTCGTGGTCCAGGTGTTTGCTGGCGATGTAGGACTCGAGCACGGCAACCTCGCCTTCGAACTTGCGCGAGTCGGACCAGTCCTGCCGCAGCTCCTCGCCGAGCGCGTCCGCGCGGGCGACCATGTCTTGGGCCCGGCCTGCGCGTTCGCGCGCCGCCCGCCAGCGCTGCACGCCAAAGATGGCGGCGCCGAGCAGAAGTGCGGTCAGCGCCATCGCGGCCGCCGGATGACGGCGAATCCAGCGCAGCGTTTTCTTGAGGGGGCCCGGGGGCCGCGCGCGGATCGGAGCGTCGTCGAGGACGGCCGTGAGATCGTCGGCAAAAGCGCGGGCCGACGCGTAGCGCGCGCGCGGCTCCTTCGCGATCGCCTTTTGCACGACGGTGTCGAGGTCGCGCGGCAGCGACGGGTCGAGCTTGCGCGGTGCGACCGGTTCCTCGATGAGGATGCGCCGCACGACCTGTTCGATGCTGCCGCCCGCGAACGGCGTGCGTCCGGTGAGCAGTTCGTAGAGCACGACGCCGAGTCCGTACACGTCCACGCGCGCGTCGATGTCGTGGCCCATGATCTGTTCGGGCGCGGAGTAGAGCGGCGAGCCCGCGTAGGTCTGCGTGAGACCCGCCGTCGCCTCGGCGTCGCGTGCGATGCCGAAGTCGAGCAGCAACGGCCGGCCATCGGCCGCCAGCCGAATGTTGGAGGGCTTGACATCGCGATGAACGATGCCGTGGTCGTGCGCGTGTTGCAGCGCGTCTGCGAGCGCGCGCGCCCAGCCGGCCGCCTGCCGCCACTTCGGTCGCGCCGATAGCTTGTCGAGGTTTTGTCCCTCGACAAGCTCCATCGCGATGTAGTCGTCGCCGACCTCGTGGACCTGTGCGATGTGCGGATGCGTCAGGCGGGCGGCCGCGCGTGCTTCCCGCCGGAACCGTTCAACGGTGGTGGAGGATCCAAGCAGGTCCGGGCGGATCATCTTCAGCGCGACGCGACGCCCCAAGGACTCCTGCTCGGCGAGGTACACGCGCCCCATGCCACCTTCGCCGAGCAGCGAGAGAATGCGAAACTCGCCGACGCTTTCCGGGATCCCGTCGTGGGCTCTCGTTTCGTTTCCGCAATCCTGCGCTTGCGCTGCGCTGCGGTAGAGCCGGTACAGCGTCTCGATCCGCGCGCGCGCCTCGCCTCCGAGTTCCGGGTATCCCGTCAGAAAACGGTCGGGCGATTCCACGTCGCCGGCGAGGCACCGGTCCAGGTAGGCGTCGTAGAGTTCCTCCTCGGTACGCGCCACGTCGCCATCGTACCGGGCGCGCGGTCCGATTCCCGGGGCCGAACAAGAAAAGGGGCCCAAGCGCACCATTGCGCGCGGCCCCCGGTGTTGCCCGCCCGCCTCGGGGGCGCCGCGGGTGGAGCTCTTGGCGCCGCCCGACCATCCGGATCGGCCCGGTCCATTCCCGTAGTTGCGAAGCGTGCCCCAAGACCGAACAGCCCAGCGGAAGAAAACAAGCGAGTGCGCCCGTGCCGGGTCCGGTCGTAACTCGCTACACTGCAGCGATGCACGTCCGGATGATCGCGGTGGCGGCGGTCCTTGTCGGCTGTGCACGGTCGGAAACGGAGACACCGATGAATACGGACGCTCGCTGGTGGCAGTTGCTCGATGCCACAGTTCCTGCCCGCGGTGCGGGCACGGACGAGCACGCGCAGGCCGTCACCAACCTCATGCCCGGGAGCCACGAACGCGGATCGTGTGAATCCCTCCTTTATGCCGCGGCAGAGGCCCACGAGGCGAAGACGGACGGCGAGGAGTTGCCCTGGGACGACTCCGTGGCGCGCAAGACCGAGCCGGACGGCGAGCGCTGGGACGAGCGCCGCGTTCACGAGCTGTGCCCGGAGCTCGCCAAGCGCTTCAATTGGAAGTAGTCGCGGGCGCTGTTCGGACAAAGGGCGCCTCCGAGGCGTCTCCGCCCTCCCACTACGGACCGGACGCACCACCGAACCCGGCTTGCGGCCAGTGGTAGCACAAGACATGCCCCCGTGGTTCGAACACGCGTCGTTCTGGCAGGACTTCGAGTCGATGATGTTTGACGCCGCGCGTTTCGAGGAGGCACCCGCGCAGGTCGATTGGATCGTCCGGGCGAGCGGGGTGGATGCCCCCGGACCGGTTCTTGATCTGTGCTGTGGCGTGGGGCGTCACACCCTGGAGTTCGCGCGCCGCGGCTACGAAGTCACCGGCGTGGATCGGTGCGAGCCGTATCTTGATCGTGCGCGAGTCGCCGCGGCGGAGGAGGGCGTGTCCGCGACCTGGGTGCCGGACGACATGCGGCGTTTCCGGCGCGAGGGGGCGTTCGCGCTCGCGATCAACCTGTTCACGTCGTTCGGCTACTTCGACGATCCCGCGGAAGACGCGCTCGTGGCGCGCAATGTGTGCGCATCCCTGCGCCCCGGCGGCCGATTCGTCCTTGAGATCAAGGGCAAGGAGCCGCTGGCGCGTGTGTTTCGCCCTTGCCTTTCCAGGCGCTTGGCGGATGGGAGCCTCTTCGTGCAGGAATCGAGACTGATCGATGCCTGGGAGCGCTGCGAAACGCGATGGCTCGTGATTCGGCCGGACGGCGAGCGCATCGTGGGAACCCTCACGACCCGGCTGTATTCCGCGACCGAATTGCGCGCGCTCCTCCTCACGGTCGGATTCGAGACCGTGGAATTCTACGGCGACCTGGCCGGGGCCCCGTTCGATCACACCGCCACACGCCTGGTCGCCCTGGCCACCCGTTAGGCCCGGGGCGAGCGGCCAGGTTCGCCTCCCGATCGGACAGGTGCGTGGCCCCCTCCCTCCCCGCTCCTCTCGTACCGGCTCCTGTCGTCCCATACCTTTGGTTTGACTAACTAAAATAAAATGGCATGCTTCATCACGTGAAGCGAATGGTCGCGCAGGTGCTGGATGCCTATCCCAGGATTTACTTCGCCTGTCATGCGCGGCATCGGCGGGATCCGGTGTCGAAGGCAGTGCTCTCGGAGCGGCAGGCGAGCATCCTCGACCATCTCGACGGCGTACGGCCGATGAGCGTGACGGAGTTGGCGGATCATTTCGGGGTCACGCTGGCGACGATGTCGGTGACCGTCGCGCGGCTGGTGCGCGACGGGTACGTCAAGAAAAAGGCGGCGCGCGGCGATCGACGGCGTGCCGAATTGCGATTAACGGCAGCGGGGGAGCGCATGAAGGCGGCGATGCAGGTGCTCGAGCCGGAGCTTGTCGCGTCGCTCTTGCGCGAACTCAAACCCGTGGAGCGGCGGCAGGCGCTTGCGGGACTCCGGTTGCTCGCGAGTGCGGCGGACGACAGCTATCGCCGGCGCAAGAAGGACCAAAAAGAGGACCACAGACAGGACCGGATCAAGACGTAGGGAGGAACCATGCAGTGGCTTTGGATCGGACTCGGCGTTCTTGCGGGAGTCATTCTCGTCATCGTGGTTTGGGGCGCACTCCTGCCCAAGGGGCACTCTTGCACCGTGGCGCGCGCCTATCGCGCGACGCCGGACAAGGTGTGGGCGCTCATCACCGGGGTGGAGGACTTCCCGCGCTGGCGCAAGGATCTGAAATCCGTCGACGTGCACGAGCGTGATGCCGACGGAGCGCCGGTGGCGTGGACGGAGCACTCGAGCTTCGGCCCATTGCCCTTGCGCAACGTGGAGTTCGAGGCTCCGCTGCGGTTGGTTGGGCGCATCGACACCGACAAGCTTCCGTTCGGCGGTACATGGACGTACACGATCGAGAACTTGGGCGATGGTCAGGTCCGCCTGTCGATCACCGAGGATGGCGAGGTCACGAACGTCGTTTTTCGCTTCTTGTCGCGCTACGCGTTCGGTCACGACAAAACCATGAAGGCGTACCACGGCTTTTTGGCCGCGGAACTCGAAAGCTAAGGCCATGGCCGGCTACTCGGGAACCCCGCTGCCCAAAAAACTCGGCATCAAGGAGGGCCATCGCGTTCTTCTGCAGCGTGCTGCCGGGTTTCGTCTCGACAGGTCTTCGGCGGGCGGGCTTCCGCCGGACGTTCGGTTGCTGTCACGTCGGAGCGCGGGCGCGAGCTACGACGTGATCCTCGCGTTTTGCGGCGACAGGAAAACGCTCGCCGAATTGTTGCCGCGCTGCCTCGGCGTGCTGCCCGCGGACGGCGCGCTCTGGCTTTGCTGGCCCAAGAAAAGCAGCGGCGTGAAGACCGACGTGGGCGAAGCCGACATCCGCGCGGCGGGGCTCTCCGCGGGGGTGGTGGATGTAAAGATCTGCGCGATCGACGAGACCTGGTCGGGCCTGAAGTTCGTGGTGCGCGTGAAGGATCGTCCCGAGTGGCCCTCGGTGGGGACGTAGTCGAGACATCGCCGTCCGTCTGCTTTCTTGCAGCGTTTCGGCCCAGGCCGACCCCTTTGCGGTGGCACGAGGGTTCCGTGTTACGGTGCCGCGGGATGGAACCGCGAGAGGCCGCTTCGCAAGAACTGCTCAAGATGCAGCTCGGCTCCGGCGACGACGACTGGACGCCGACGCCGCATGGCCGGCTTCTCGCACACTCTCTTGCGGGGCGCAACCTTGTCGCGGACCGGGAGGTTTTGGAGCTCGGGGCCGGCGTCGGGAATCACACGATTCTTCTCGTGCGGCAGGGAGCGAAACGCGTCGTCGCCACCGAGATCACGAAAAGCCGTCTGGACACGACCCGCCGCAACGTCGAGCGGAACTGTTCGAGGACCGGGCACGTCGAGTACCGGGTTGCCGACTGGTTGCAAACCGACGGGCGGTTCGACGTGATCGTGGCCAATCCGCCGTTTGCGCAGAGCGGCAAACGCAACCGGCGCTATTTCATCGACTCGCTGATCCTCGACGCGCACAAGCGCTTGCGCGAGGGGGGCCTGTTGGTGTTTGTCCAGTCGTCGATGGCGGACCTCGCCAAGACCAGGATCCGCCTTGCGGAGAACGGCTACGAACCGGAGGTTCTGGAGTCGACGCAAGGGCCGTTTCGAGACTACTATCTCGCGGACGAGACCTTCATGCAGGAGATTTCGTCGGTTGAGAACGGCTTTGAACTGCGTGACGGGGTGTACTACGAGACCCTGTGTGTGATCGCGGCACGGCTCGTGCCCTGGTCGCCGCCCGCAACCGCCCATTTGCCGCCGTAGGAAAGCAACAAGAGGAGCAGTCATGCGTCTAGGTGGTCTGTTGATCGCGGTCATCATCGTGTTGGCCATCGTGTTCGTGGCCCGACGGGGTGACGACGAAACGGTGATCGTCTATGCCGGATCGAAGTGGTACGGCCACGCGCCGGTCTGGGTGGGGCTGCGCAAGGGCATCTTCAAGAAGCACGGCTTTCACGTGCGCAAGGAAGCGTTCGGCGGAAGCGCGGACCGGATCAACGCTTTGGCAGCCGGCAACGCGCAGTTCGCGAGCCTCGGTGAGGTGGCGATGCTGGCGGCGATGTCGCGCGGCAACCGCGACTTTTTCTGGATCGGGTGCCACAACATCGCACCGGGCAACGAGGGACTCGTCGCGATCGGCATCGACTCGATCGAGGGACTGCGGGGCAAAGAGATCGCGCTCTACGAGAACACCTCGGTGCATCTCACGATTGCGCTGCTGCTGAAGGACGCGGGACTCGACCTGCGCAAGGATGTCGAGGTGTTGAACGCGCAGGATTCGGCGGTCGTGGATCTGGTGCGCAAGGGCGATGCCGTCGCGGGCGGGATGTGGGAGCCGTTTTATTCCGACCTGCGCAACCTGCCGGGCGCGCGCATTCTTGGCACGGACATGGACACGTCGATCTACAAGCGGTTCAAGATGATGACCGGGCCGGATGTCTTGTGTGCCTCCAAGGCGTGGGTCGATGCCGACACCGAGCGGGCCAAGCGATTCTTTCGGGCGTATTTCGAGGCCGTGCAGTGGTGTCGGGACCACCCCGAGGAACTGGTCAAGATCGTCATGGACGAGGTGCGCAAGCCGGAGGCAGAGGTTCGGGCGGTGCTCAAGAACTTCAAATGGAACGGCTGGGGGGCGCAAAAAGCGATGATGAGCGACGCGCGCATGTTCGGCCAGGCAAACGCGGTTTCCGAGCTGCTCCGCGAGATGGGCCGCATCGATCAGATCCCGCCGTTTCGCGAGTGGACCAAAGTCGACTGGTTTTTTGAATGACCGGGTTCCCGCCGCGGATCACGCAGGGAAAACGGATCCTCTTCGGCACGATCGGCATCGTCTCGGTGCTCGTTGTCTGGTGGCTGCTGACGCTGCCGGTTTTCGATGAGACCCGTGAGCGGCGCCTCCCCGTGAAGACGGGCGCAACCGAGAAAGTGCACGATCCGGTCACCGGCGACTTTATCGAGGTCGAGCGGATTCGATACGAGACCCGAACCGAGAGCGTGCGCCGCGCGCTCGTGAACCCGCCCGCGCTCGACACCCCGGGCAACACCGCGCGCGACGCGTGGGAGCTGTTGTTTCACTCCGGCCCGAACCCGTCGTTGTTTCAGCACGTCCTCTGGTCGTCGCTGCGGATTATCCTCGGGTTCCTGATCTCCGCGGCGATCGCGGTACCGCTCGGCGTGGCGATGGGGTTGTTCCCGCGCCTGCATGCCACGCTGAATCCCATCGTGAGTTTCCTGCGCCCGCTGCCCTCGATTTCCTGGGTGCCGCTCGCGATCATCTGGCTCGGCGCGGGCGAACTGCAGAAACTCGCGATCATTTTCATGGGAAGTTTTTCCGCCGCGCTGATCTACACCGTCGAAGCCACGGTGCGCGTCGATCCCACGCTCATCCGCGCCGCCCAAAACCTCGGTGTCGGCAAACGACACCTGCTCTGGAGGGTGCTCTTGCCCGCCGCGCTCCCCTCGATCCTCAGCGGCCTCAAGGTCGTCATGGCGATCGGCTGGACGTGCGTCATCTCGGCGGAGATCGTCGGCACCCAGATCGGTCTCGGCAGCCTGATCTGGCAATCCAAGGAGACCTCGCACACGGCAGCGGTGCTTGTGGGCATGGCGTGCATCAGCTGCGTCGTGTTGATCATGGACACGCTGTTCGCCCGGCTCGAGCGCCGCCTTGTTCCGTGGATGCACGCGGGGGACAAATGAGCAACCCGAGCCGTCCCGATGGTCCCGACACGTCCCCGGGCGAGCCGGTCCTGGCCGCGCGCTCCGTCACCAAGACGTTCGGCAGCGTCACGGCGCTCGACGGCGTCGACTTCGAGGTCGTCCGCGGCGAGTTCGTCGTGGTCGTCGGCGCATCGGGCTGCGGCAAGACGACCCTGCTCAATCTGTTTGCCGGGTTCGAACGCCCGACGGCCGGCCGCGTAATGCTCCACGGCGAGGACATCGACGGCGTCGAGCCCCGTTGCGGGATGGTCTTTCAAAACTACGCGCTGTTCCCGTGGCTCACGGTCGCCCAAAACATCGACTTCGGTCCCGCCGCGCGCGGACAGTCCAACCCGGAGCGCGTCGACGCGCTTATCCGCACCATCGGCATCGGGGGCTTTCACGACCACTACCCGTCGCAGCTCTCGGGCGGCATGAAGCAGCGCGTGGCCCTGGCGCGCACGCTGGCCAACGACCCCGAAGTCCTGCTCTGCGACGAACCCTTCGCCGCGCTCGACGCGATGACCCGCCAAGTCCTCCAGGAAGAACTGAGCCGCATCGCGCGCGAGCAGGAAAAGACCGTCGTGTTCATTACGCACTCGATCGACGAGGCGCTGCTCCTCGCCGACCGCATCGTGGTCATGTCCGCCCGCCCCGGCCGCATCAAGCGCACGCTGCACAACGACCTGCCGCGCCCGCGCACCGTGCAGCTCCAGCTCACGCCGCGCTACCTGGAACTCAAGCAAGAGATCTGGCAGAGCGTGCAGGAGGAAGTCGAAGCCTCACTCAGGCAGTGACGGACAAAGAGGGCGTCAGGAACGGACGGCGATGTTCTTGGAGCCTATTCCGCCAGCAGCTTGTCGAGGACCTTGCGGAACTTCGCCACCGCCGCCGGGCGGTCCTTGAGCAGCGCGCCCGACTTCAGGAACCGGATGCGGCCCTTCTTGTCGATGACCACCGCATGCGGCCAGCAGGCCAGCGCGTACTTCGCCTTCGGTTCGCTCTTGTCGATCATCACGATGTCCCAGGTCACCGTGTGGTTTTTCAGGAACGTGGCGATGATGTCTCTTTCCTTGGTGCGGTACTCCGCGGCCTGCTCGTCCGTGGCGTTGCGCTCGAGCCGCAACGTCGGCGGTGTTCGCCCGGTGGACTTGTCCTTGAAGTCGTCGTCGAGGTCGTAGCGGTGTTCCCACACATAGCCCGCCGTCGCGGTCACGCCGACGATCGCGAGCGGCTTGTCCTTGTAGTCCTTGACGATGTCGCGCAACGCGGGGAAAGAGCGGATGCACCACGGGCACCACGTCGCCCAGAAGTCCACGATCACGACCCGGCCCTTGTACGCAGCCAAGTTCGGCTCGCCCTGGAACAGATGCTCCAGCGTCCATGCCGTTGCCGGAGTGCCGACGAGTTCAAGGGGCCTTATGAGGCCGCCCATTCGCTGGAGCGTCGATCGCCCGCGGCGGACCTGCTGCTCGGCGCGGCGGAGTTGTTGTTCGTGGTTCGGACCCCATTTGTCTTCCGGTGTGCCCTGCAATCCCCCGAGCGTCTTGTCGAGGCTCTCGACATGCTGCTCGTAGATGCCGGAGAGTTCCGTGATGAGCTTGTTCGCCTTGTCGCGCGTCGCTTCGAGCCGGTCGAGATCGACTGTCTCCTTCAAGAGCATGCCGATGATGCCGCGTGCCGCGTTGTAGGCGCCCGCCGGTGATCCGCGGGCCGCGGCCATGGAGTGCTCGACCGCCGCGCCGGTGTTGCCGAGTAGGTCGTGACAACTTCCGAGCACGGTGTGCAGGGTCGCCTGCTGACGCGCGTCGAGCTGCGCCAGTTCGCTCTCGGCCCAATGCAAGGCTTCCGCGCCCTGCTTGAGCTTGATGTCGCCGGCGGTCAGCGCGCCTCGCGTTGCCTGTGCGTACGCGATCCACGTCCCCGCGCGGAGGTTTTTGGGCAGGGTCTTGTCCTTGAGACACGCCGCGAACGAAGCCATGGCGTCGCCGCTCTTGCCGGCCATCGACTGGAACTTGCCGAGGAAGTAGCGCTCCTCACCGCCGGCTTCCTGACCGGCAGCAGTCCACGTCGCCACGAACGATTTCGGCGTGTCTCTTTGAATACGGCGGTACTCGTTGAAGTCGCGGCTCTTTCGCGCCGTGTCGAGCTGCGCCTGCATGTCTTGCCAGGCGCGTTTGGGGCTGGACTTTGCGGCGTTCTCTTTTTCGGGCGCGTCGGCCGGCGGCGTTTCTTCAGCCGCGGCGACGAGGACGAGCAGACACAAGACGGTGAATTCGCGCATGGTTCCGGCCTCCGAACAAAGCGTAGCAAA
This sequence comes from Planctomycetota bacterium, assembly GCA_021776735.1. Lineage (GTDB taxonomy): Bacteria > Planctomycetota > PLA2 > PLA2 > PLA2 > JAJFFH01. The sequence continues at coordinate 58,326 of JAJFFH010000008.1, forward strand.
ACCGGCCGTTGGGCGGCCGGGCGGTGGAAATCGCCGTCCGTAGGCTTTTTTCAAACTCCGTCCTGTCGCGTCGCTGCTCAATCTAGAAAGCCGGCGCACGGCGGCGTACAACCAAGGGAACCTAAGTCCGAACATCAGGAGTCAAAAAGGTCATGCGTCGTCTGATTGCTACCCTTGCGGCCGTGGCGCTCGTTTCGAGCGTCGGGTCCGCCGGGAAACACGATATCAAGCCCAGTGTCGGCTACGCGCCGTCGTGGGCGGCCGCCGTCGAGGAGGCCAAGCTGCTCAACGTCCCCATTGTCGTTCACAGCCACGGCTTTTTCTGACCCCCCTGTTGGGGGATGCACCGTGGCGTGCTCCAAAACAAGAAGTACATCAAGTTCGCCGATGCCAACACCGTCGAGGTGATCGCGCTCGGCAGGCTCGGCGAAGGGATCAGCAAGAAGGACAAGCGAGCCGATACGTACACGACGAAGAGCGGCGAGACCTACCTCGTCGAGTTCCCCGGCATGACCGTCGCGCAGATGAACGCGGTCAGGGGATCCAAGGCCGGCAGCTACAACAAGACGGGCAAGATTCCGTACACCGCCATCGTCAATCCGCACACCGGCGAGGAGATAACCTCCCTGCCCGGCGGCCAGAGTTCGAAATCGCTCATGGAAGCGGTGCTCGGGGCCAAGAAGAAGCTCAACAAGCAGTACGGCGCGAGCCTGAGCCGCAAGACGCTGCGCAAGGTCGAGAAGGCCGGTCGCGAGATTCGCCAGTACCTCGACATCAGCGACATCAACAAGGCGATGCGCACTCTGTCGAAGCTCGAGAAGAAGACGGCGAAGGAGGGCGACGCGCTGAAGGCGAAGGTCGCCGGAATCCGCAAGGACATTCTCGACCACGCGACGAAGATGCTCGACACCGTCGAGGGCCTGATCGCTCGCGACGAGCTCAAGACCGCGTCGAAGACCCTGGGCAAGCTCAAGCGCGCTCTGAAAAAGACCGCGCTCGAGACTCGCGCGAACGAGCTTGACGAAAAGCTCAAGGCCAAGAAGGCCGCCGCTTCCGACGAGTAGCCGGTCGCCAGAAGAAGAGTCCAAGCGGGCGCCCCCTCACGGGGCCGCCCGCTTTTTTCGTGGGTGTAGGGGGCGCGAGGGCATGGCCCCGGTACATGGCCTTGCAGCCGTAGCGTCCAGACATGTTCGAGCGCCGCTCGGATGCTGGAACCTAACGAAAACCGACGAAGGCGATTTTCGCAGCGTGTAACGTACGGGAATCGTGACAACCAAACCCCTACGCACCTTCTCCGGCGTCCCCTGGGAAAAACGCGTCGGCTACTGCCGCGCGCTGCGCACCGGAGACCGCATCGTCGTGACCGGGACCGCGCCCGTGGCCGAAGACGGATCAGTCTTCGCGCCGGGCGACGCCTACGCGCAGGCGCGCCGCTGCCTCGAGATCATCGAGCAGGCCCTCGCCGACTTGGGCGCCGATCTTTCGCATGTCGTGCGGACGCGAATGTTTGTCACCGACATCGACCGTTGGGACGAGTTCGGGCGCGCCCATGCCGAGGCGTTTCGGGACCATCCGCCCGCGACGACGATGGTCGAGATTCAACGGCTGATCGACCCGGCAATGCTGATCGAAATCGAAGCGGAAGCCGTCGCGCAGGCGCGCGAGTAGCGATTCCCAGGGAGGGACTTGACGACCCGCGCCCTAGAGTCTAAAATTCAGACTAGTTTGAAGTTGAAGACGAAGGAGAGCAGATCCATGACCGGAGGCAGAATTCTCGTGGTTGTCCTGGTGGCCGGAGGTGCCGGCTTCGGTGGGGGGATGCTTGCGCAGGCGTTGCGCTCGGCCCCCCAAGCCGCGCGCGCCGATGCGCAGCCGGGCGAACGTACGCTCGCGCCCCGCGCGGACGGTGTCGCCCGCGAGCGGATCGATACCCTTGCGCGACGGCTCGACGGGCGGCTCGACGAACTCGAGAAGCGGTCGTCCGTCGGACGAGTGTCTGATGGGGCCGGTGGCGCCGATGTCGGAGGGCAGCAGACGGACGGCGATGCACCCGGTGGCAGGGCGGACCTGGCGAATCGCTCGGCGCCCGGACCGGTGGCGGACCTTGTTACCGAACTCGCGAGCCGGCCTTACACCCATCGGCGCTCGGAGCGGCTGTTCGGCCACTTGGCGCGCAAGCATGGCGAGATCGCCTCGACAATCGCGCGACTCAAGAAGGCGCTAGCAAAGGATCCGGACAACCCGCATCTGCACGCAGCGCTCGGCACGGCGCTCACCGCCAAGACCGCGTTTGCGACCGCGCCGGGGCCGGAACAGGGCACGGTCTGGCGCGAGGCCGAGAAGTCGTTCCAAAAGGCGATCGAGCTCAAGCCCGACCACTGGGAGGCGCGGTACAGCCTGGCGTTCGGCGACAGTATGGCGCCCGAGTTTGTCGGCCTGCGGCCGCGCGCCATCAAGCGCTTCGAGGCACTGATCGAGCTGCAGGAACAGCAGGCCCACGCCGATGATCACGCCCTTGCGTACATGCGGCTCGGCACCTTGTACAAGGACGCGGGCAACGCAAGAAAGGCGCGCGCGGTCTGGGATCGCGGTCGCCAGCGGCACCCGAAGAGCGAGCCGCTCGGGCAAGCGCTCAAACTGATCGGAAAGGCCGACAACGATGACTGACGAGCGTCATTCCAGCCCCGACGGTCCCGACGGTCCCGGCGGTTCCGGCAGCAGCAGCGGCGCGGCGGCGTCCGGCGACCTCGGCTACATCCGGGACGTTCTTGCCCGCACCGAGGCGCGGATCGATCCGCACGCGTTCCACTTCGTGATGTGGGGCACGCTCGTTTTGGTGTGCTATCCGCTGCTTAACTGGTTCGAACTCATGCATCGTCCGCGCTGGATGTTGTCGATCGGTGTCGGTGGGCTCGTTCTGGGCAGCGTCCTGAGTTGCGTGTTCGAGATCCGGTTGGCGCGGTGCCCACGGCTGTCCGGCGAAAACACGTTCGTGGGCCGCCAGGTCGAGCAGATCGTGTGGCTCAACGTCGGCATGGGCGTGCTGTTCAGTGCGATCGGCCCCGCCAGTGGCCTCATCCCGCATCAAGCCGTCCAGCTCGTTTGGGGGTTTGCGTACGCGAACATGGCCTACATGGTCGGCGTCGTCTACCGGATCGAGTACCTCGTCGCGGGTCTCGCCATCGCCGTCGGCACGCTTGCTGCGTGGTTCGTGCCCCCGTACCGTGGTTTTATCCTTGGCCCGTTCATGGGACTCGGCATGATCATTCCCGGCGTAATGGCCGAGCGCCGCGTCGCGCGCCTGCGCGAGTAGCGCCTTGCGAGAGCAGCTCTTGGAACACGACTTCGACCCGGTCCTCTTGTCGCGCGCGCGACTCGGCATCGTGACCGTACTGATGACCCGTCGGGACGCGACCTTCCCCGACCTGAAGGGCCTGCTCGGCCTCACGCAGGGCAACCTCGGCGTGCATCTCAGAAAGCTCGAAGACGAAGGCTACGTGAAGGTCAAAAAGGACTTCGTGAAACGCAAGCCACGCACAACCGCCAGGCTGACGGCGAAGGGCAAGAAAGCCTTCCTTGCCCACGTGAAGCAGCTCGAACGCATCGCCCGCGACGCGAAGTAACGCGCCACCCAGCGAGAGCAGAATGAGCAGGAAAAGAGCAAACGGACGGCGATGTGCGTGCGATCACGGCGCGGTCGGTGACCCAGAAATGGAAACACGAGGGCCACGGAGGATGAGAGGAAAGGGAACCACGAAGGGCGCGAAGAGCACGAAGGCAGGAGAGAGACATGAAATGACCCGCGGGATCCAACCTCCGTGTGCCAGTTTCATACCCGACCCCGACCCCGAACCCGAACCCGAACCCGATTCCACCGAGAAGCACTACGACAGCTGACGAAGCGTTCACGTTCAGGAAGGACGTTCACGTAGCGCTTGCCGAACACGCGGAAGTCGATCATTCGAACAACCCGCGACGCAGTCGCGACCCGAACCCGAACCCGAACCCGAACCCGAACCCGAACCCGAACCCGAACCCGAACCCGAACCCGAACCCGAACCCGAACCCGAACCCGAACCCGAGCAGCCGTTCCCATTCACGAACGACGTTCACGTAGCGCATGCTGATCGCGCACCGGGATCAACCCGGCGTTCGCGAACGCTGACTCTGGATGAGCCGCGTCAACATCGCGCCGACCCGGTTCGTGTATGAGAGCAGCTCGTCGGACGTGTCCTGCGAGATGACCTTGACGATCGTGGCCAGCTCGAGAGCCGCGGCACCCTCGAGGCACTCCGCCTGCGCGATGGTGTAGCGGTAAGCCTTGTCCGCCGGCTTCCAGCGCCCCGCACCCTCGGCGATATTGAGAACCGTGGCCGTAGCGCAACGCCGCAACTGGTCCTTGATCGCTCCGTAACCACGCGGGAACGAAGCAGCCGATTCTTCGACGCCAGCAAACAGCAAGATCGCGACCCGATAGACATCAAGCCGTTGGTGAGGTGCCAGGGACGATGCCCGGGAGGCCGCGGAGAAGTTTCGGTTGTCGGTCATGGAAGACTCCTTTCAACGGGGAGCGCCTATCGCCCCACGCAAGTGGATAGGGGCGATGGGCGCTCTCCCGACAGTAGCCCCCGGCAACCGATCCGCCCGCGAGTCCGACGGCCAAGCGACCGAACCCGTTCGCGTTCACGAACGACGTTCACGTTCACGTAGTGCTTGCTGGATACGCGGGAGTCGATCATTCGAACAACCCGCGACGTAGACGCGACCCGACCCCGACCCCGACCCCCGACCCCGAACCCGAATGACGTTCGCGTTCACGTAGCGCTTGCTGACTCGAACGACGGCGGGACGATCAACGCACCCTGCGCGGGCGCTCTAATTCGGGTGGGCGACCTGGGGGGAGGGGGCCTAGCGCCCCCTTCCACTTGCGTGGGGCGATTGGCGCCCCCCGTCGCAACCCTGGAGGAACTCCAAGTGAACCATTCTCTTTCACCGTTCGCTCACGAAAGGCTCGATGTCTATCGTGTCGCGCTGCGGCTGTTTTCCGATGTTGAAGAGGTTGTGAATCTGGCGCCCGCCGGACACGGCGATCTCCTCAGACAACTTCGGCGCTGTGCTGCGTCGACGGTGCTCAACATCGGAGAGTGTGCGAACCGCGGGCACCACAAGGACAAGGCATCTCGCTTCATCATTGCTCGCGGCGAATGCGGCGAGTGTGCGTGTGCGTTGGATCTTCTGCACGTCTGCGGGCTGGCGTCCGCCGCCAGGGTCGCGTCGCTCAAGAACACCGCTCGCAGAGTTGCGGCGATGCTCACCGGGCTCATCCGCCGCGAACGGCGGTTGGCGGAGTCGGGCTGATCCGACCCGGTCGCCGTCGCGCCGTGCCCCCCAACCGTTCTCGTTCTCGAACGACGTTCACGTAGCGCCTGCCAAATACGCGGATGTCGGCCATTCGAACAATCCGCGAGGTAGTCGCGACCCGACCCCGAACCCCGAGCCCGAACCCATCCCGAATCCGATCCCGAACCCGTTCTCGTTCTCGAACGACGTTCACGTAGCGCCTGCCAAACACGCGGGAGTCGACCATTCGAACCACCCGCGACATGACCGCGACCCGAACCCGAACCCGAACCCAAATCCGATCCCGAAACGCCCCGACCTACTCGAAAACCTCGCCGATCTCTCGCACCACCGGGTGCTGTCCGTCCCAGACCATCGCCCGCGCCTCGGTCAACACGCACGCCGACAGCGTGGTTCCGAGGACCGCGGCCAACGACAACGTCGGCCATCGCAGCGGCTCGAATCCGTACGCGGCGGCGGTCACCAGCGCCTGGAGTACGAGCACGAGCGCGAGGCAGCCAAGGACGGCGATGCTGGTTCCCCGCGACGGCCGGGCGCGGGACTCGAGAGCCCCCTTGAGGGTCATACCGTCCACGGCGATCAGTGGCAGAATCAGCCAGGAACGCGTCCCCACCCAAACGACGAACACATACCAGCCCACGGCGGCGACCCCGACGCCGGCCTCGCCGAGAGTGTCCAGGAAGAGTCCGGAAAACAGTCCGGCAACACCGAAGAACAGGGCACCGGCCATGGAGTAAAACCAGATCGCGAGCAGCCCCAGCAGGGCGACGCGCACCGTCGATGACGGCGGCAGGCTGAACCGGAAGAACTGACGCCGAGTCTCTGCGGCGTGCAATCCGGCGGCCAGTACGGCGGTTGCCACAGACCATGCCGCCGGACTGGCGATCAAGATCAGAAGTATCACGCCGGACGGTCCGCTTGGCCGATCCCCAAACATCTCGGCGAACGTCACCCAGACGCCAGCCGGAAAGTGGATGTAGCCCGCGAGAAGCGACGCCCCCGCGCGCGGATCGACACGGACAAGCCAGGGAGCAGCGAGCACAGGTGCACAGACCACGAGCCCCACGAGGTGCAGCGGCACGAAATGGCGTCGCCATCGCATGAGCGAGCGCCGCCGAAGGGTTGAGAAAAACTCTTCCCCCCCGCGCCCCCCCAACTCGATCTCGTCCGGATTCGCCATCGTCAACGATTAGGATAACGTGCGTGATCCTCGACGGCGGATTGGCGACTGAACTCGAGGCGCGCGGGCATGACCTCTCCGACGCGCTCTGGTCCGCGCGCCTTTTGCGCGAGCGGCCGGACGAGGTGTTGGCGGTGCACCGCTCGTTCGTGAACGCGGGCGCGGAGTGCGTCACGACGGCGAGCTACCAGGCGCACACGGACAACCTCGGCGCGGGCGCAAGCGCGCTCCTGCTCCGGTCCGTGGAGCTGGCGCGCGCGTCCGGAGCAAGAAAGGTTGCCGCCAGCGTCGGTCCCTACGGTGCGGTGCGGGCCGACGGCTCGGAGTACTGCGGCGACGACGGCCTTACCGTGGCCGAACTGCGGGACTGGCACGAGGAGCGCTTGCGCGTGCTGGACGGCGCGGGCGCCGATCTTCTCGCGTGCGAAACGCTGCCGTCGCTGCGCGAAGCACGCGCCCTGGCGCGACTGCTCGATCAAACGCCGGCATGGTTCAGTTTTTCGTGCCGCGACGATGAACACGTGAGCGACGGCACGCCGCTGGCCGAGTGCGCCGCCGCGCTGGCTGAGTATCCGCAGATCGTGGCCTTGGGCGTGAACTGCGTGCCGCCGCGCCTCGTGGCAGCGCTCCTCGCTCGTCTCAAGACCGACAAGAAACGTGTTGCCTATCCGAACTCGGGCGAGAACTGGGACGCGGGCTCCCGCCTCTGGACCGGCGAAAGAAACGCCGGGGACTTCGCCAAGATGGCCGCAGCGTGGCCCGCGGACTGGATCGGCGGCTGCTGCCGGGTGCGCCCGCAACACATTCGCGCCCTGAGCGAGGGCACCGACATCGCCGTCCGTACCTGACGTCTAGGCTCTGTTTGAAGAGTCGCCTGGCTTCGGCCGGCTGCGGCTGCGCCTGGTCGCTCGCCTGCGGCTCACGACCCGGTTTCGCGCGGCGAAACCGGGCTGCGTCGCGCTTCCTCGATGTGCCTCTCGGTTGGCACGACTTCGTCAGCGCTCCTTGCCTGACTTGTCCTCGCTCGCCCTCGGGCCTTACGCCGACTCTTCAAACAGAGCCTACGTCAGGCAGGCCACGAGAGGTTCGCGAGCGAATTCAGCACGAGGTCGGGCGTAACCGTACCGTTCAGGTCGCCCGGCTGGAACTTGCCCGTCTTCACGAGGGCGCCCTTGAGGCCCGCGCGTTGCGCACCGCCCACGTCGGAGTTGATGTCGTCGCCGATCATGAGCACCTGCGCGGGCTCGAGGCCGAGCCGATCGACCGCCGCGTGGAAAAATCCGCCTGCCGGCTTGCCGAGGACGACGGCCTTGCGGCCCGTGGCGTGCTCAAGCGCGACCACGAACGGCGCGACGTCGAGCGAAACGCCCTCGGGCGCCATCCAGTACCGAGTCATGCCGAGCGCGACCAGCACCGCCTCGGGGTCGGCGTGCAGATAGCGAAACGCCTTGTTGAGTACCTCATAGGTCCACTCGCTACCGAGATCCCCGACGACGACGTACCGTGCGTTTTCCCGTGCGCGTTCGATCCCCTGGAATTCGATGCGCGCCGCCGTGCGCAGAAACAGCGCCGCGGGCCCGGGCGGTTGCGCGCGAAGCCACGCCGCCGCAGCGACCGCGGGCGTCAGAACATGCTCGGCGGAGGTCTCGATCCCAAACATCTGGAGCTTGCCGACGAGCGCTGCGCGCGGTCGCGAGGTCGTGTTCGTGACGAATAGATGCGGCACCCTGCGTTTCTGAAGCGCCCGCACGGCCGCAGCCGCGCCAGCAACAGGCTCCTCGCCGTGGTACACCACGCCATCGAGGTCGAAGAGGACGCCGCGCAGATCAGGATTCACTTCAAGGACAACGACCGCGAGGAAAACGCCAAGCCGTCCGGCTCACGCCCGGTCTCATACCGGGCGATCACCTTGAACGTCTTCAGGTCGATCACGGCGAGCCGATCGTAGCCGCCGTTAGCGACGAAAGCGTGCCGTCCATCCGGTGCCAGCACGATCCCGATCGGCATGGGCCCGCGCCGCCGGCCAAACATCGTGCCCCGATCGCCCTTCTCCAGCTCCTCGACGCGCATCGTGACGCGCTTGATCACTTTGCGCGCGGCCACGTCGAGCACCGCGACATCGGCGGAGAGCGCGCACGACACGAGCGCGTGCTTGCCATCCGCGGCCATCGCAATGCGAATCGGAAAGCGGGGACAGGGAATCTGCGCGACAACCTTGAGCTTCGTGGCGTCCACAACACTGATGGTGTCGGCCGCCCTGTTGGTGACCCAAATCTCGGCCCCACAGGGACGGACGGCGATGCCTTCGGCGCCGCGGCCGGTCGGCACCTGCTTGATTACCTCGCCCTTTTCCAGATCGATCGCCGTCATCGAATGCGACATGATGTTGGCCACGTAGGCGCGCTTGCCTTTCGGCCCGAGCGCGACCATGTGGCTGAGCCGAGCGCCGGTATCGACGGCCTTTTCCACCTTGCCCGATTTGACGTCTACCACGAGCAGCGCCCGGCTCGCCTCGGCGGTCACGACCACGCGTGCGCCATCGGGCAAAAACGCAATGCCGTGCGGCCGCCGGTAGTCGCCGAGCTCGATCGTGCTGGTCTTTTGGAACTTGACGATGTCGTAGACCGTGAGGGTTCGCCCGGCCTGCCCGCGCACGCCGTAGTTGCACGCGACCGCCGTCTTGCCGTCCGGCGACACCGCGATCTCGTGCGGGCCGGCGTCCGTCGGCAGCGTCTTCAGCGGCAGCCCGCTCGTCCGGTCCAGGATCGACAGCGTGTTGCCGCTCTTGTTGAGGATCAAGACGACGCCCCCGCCCCCCCTCTTTGCTTTTTTTTCTTGGGCCCCGACTTCCCCCTCCGCCCGACCGAGGCCGGCCAGAAGGACCAAGAACAGAACGGCCCGCACGCACGCGTCCATGGCCGTCACCCTCCGATGCGAAACATCTCGATGCGTTCGCGGCGCTCGGTGTGTTCGGTGCGGTCGTCGCTGTAGCGATCCGTGCGCGCGCCCCAGACGCCAGCCAGGAACTCGCGCAGCTCGCCATCGGCTGCACCGTCGCGCAGGCGCGTGCGCAAATCGGCGCCCTCGCTGCCGAACAGGCACGTAAAGAGTCGGCCCTCCGGTGTGAGGCGCGCGCGTGTGCAGCCGCCGCAAAACGGCTGCGTGACCGACGCGATGATGCCGATTTCGCCTGCGCCGTCGCGGTAGCGATAGCGGCGGGCGGTCTCGCCGGGATAGTTCGGTTCCACCGGCTCGAGCGGGAACGCGGCAGCGATCAGATCGTGGATTTGCTGCGCCTCGATGACCTGGCTCTTGTCCCATCCGTTCAGCGTGCCAACATCCATGAACTCGATGAAGCGCACGATGTGCCCGGTGCCGCGAAAGTAGCGGGCGAGATCGACGAACGTGTGGTCATTGACGCCCCGCTGCGCGACGCAGTTGATCTTGATCGGCGCGAGGCCCACACGCTCCGCCGCTTCGATGCCGGCAAACACGGGCGCGACGCCGTGCTTGCGTCCGCTCATCTTCTTGAGCACCTCTTCATCAAGACTGTCGAGGCTGACAGTCACACGATCGAGTCCCGCGTCGCGCAGCGCGCCGGCCCAACCCGCGAGCAGGGAGCCGTTCGTCGTAAGCGACAAATCCTCGATCCCGTCGATCGCCGCCAGCAGGCCCACGAGCTTGGGCAAATCCGCGCGCAAGAGCGGCTCGCCGCCGGTCAGGCGCAGCTTGCGAACCCCGAGCCCCGCGGCGGCGCGCGCCACGCGCTCAATCTCCTCGAACGACAACAGGTCGGGCTTGGGCAGAAACTCGTACGCCTCCCCAAAGACTTCCGCCGGCATGCAATACCCACACCGAAAGTTGCACCGATCGGTAACCGATATGCGCAGATCGCGTAGCGGCCGCCCCAGGGTATCGTGCGTTGTCGCCCTCACGCCGCCCATTATCCACGAAGCACGCAGGACTGGCCGCGACGGGGCAACGGGCATGACAGAGACGCAATCCCGATCCGTTCGCGTTCACGAACGACGTTCACGTAGCGCTTGCCAAGTACGCGGAAGTCGACCATTCGAACCACCCGCGACATGATCGCGACCCGACCCCGACCCCGAACCCGTTCACGAACGACGTTCACGTTCACGTAGCGCTTGGGCTGATGTGGACGACGGCGGCGCGGTCCGACCCGCCCCTGCATGGCGCGCGAATACTCGTGGGCCCTCCAGACGGGGGGCATTCCACATGAACAATTCTCTTACACCAGGAGATCGTGACTGAAGCGCCTGCAGGCCACGGCGATCTCCTCAAGCAGCTTCGGCGCTGTGTCGCATCGACGGTGCTCAACATCGGGGAGGGCGCGAACGGCGGGCACCACAAGGACAAGGCATCTCGCTTTGTCCTTGCTCGCGGCGAGTGCGGCGAGTGTGCGTGTGCTCTGGATCTCTTGTGCGTCTGCGGGCTGGCGCCCGCCGACAAGGTCGAGTTACTCATGGAGACCGCACGCAGGGTTGCGGCAATGCTCACCGGGCTCATTCGCCGCGAGCGGCGGTTGGCGGAGTCGGGTTGATCCGGTCCCGCGGCCGGGGCGCGGCGTCCCGCAACCGTTCGCGTTCACGAACGACGTTCTCGTTCGCGTGCCGCCTGCCGGATGCGCGGGAGTCCGTCATTCGGGTGATCCTCGACCTGCCTCACGCGGGTCCGCTGCCGCTCGCCCGACAAATGCTCGCCCGTCCGCTTCAGCGCGTAACATGCGGGCATGGACCGGACCGAAAAAGAGTATCGTCGCGACGTGCATCTCCTGCGCATCTCCAAGATGTTTGCCGAGTTCTCGACCTGTCTGTCCCGCAAGGTCGGCTGCGTGATCGCCTCGAACGCGGGACACGTGATCTCGACCGGCTACAACGGCGCGCCGAAACGCACGCGGCACTCGTGCGAGGCGGGCTGCTACTGCCAGGAACCGGGCCGCGTTTCCGGCACCTACCAGGAGCGCCTGCGCTGCTCGCACGCCGAGATGAACGCCATCTCGCAAGCCGCCTACGAAGGCGTCTCGACGCGCGACGCGCGCATCTACTGCGTCACGTTTCCCTGCTCGTACTGTTGCAAAGCCATCATCCAGGCGGGCATCCGCCGCGTAATCTACGAAGAGGACTACAACGACGCGCTCTCCAAGAAGCTCTTCGAGGAGGCGGGGGTCGAGTGCGTTTGCATCACTCCGAATCCGGAGCTGGAGCCCCTGCCGCCGATGCCGGACTTCGGCAACCGGGATTCCTAGGGAAGATCCCGGCCAAAGAGCAGACGGACGGCGATACCTACGGGCCGTTCCTTCTGCCCCCGCCCCCCCACACCCCCAAAAAGGGCAGCGTCCACTCTCCTGCGGAGTTTGTTGCATGCTATAGTTCGATCAGGAGGTGAAACCGTGACAAACCTGATCGTCGGAATCCACGGTCTGGCCAACAAACCGGACAAGGACGTGCTCGCCAGGTGGTGGCGGGACTCCATCGCCGAGGGCCTCGATCGCAACGAAAGCATCGATAGCCCCTCATTCGACTTTGAGATGGTGTACTGGGCGGACCAGCTCTACCGCTATCCGCTGCACCAGGACGAGGCGTACAACTTCGACAAGCTGTACAACGGCGAGCCCTACCGCGAGGCCGGGCCGGGCGAATTGACGGAGTATCGCGAGGGGTTTTTGGACTCCGTACGGGCGAAGGTGCAGGACTGGGGCGGGTCAATCGTCGACTATGCGCATCGCAAGTTCGGCATGGAGTCCGTCGGAAGCTGGTTGCTTGGAAAGCTCCTGAAGGACCTCGCGTTCTACTACGACGAGGAGCGCAAGATCGGCGACCCGCCGCGACTGGCGCGCACGGTGCTCGACGAGACCCTTGAGAAGGAGCTGGTGCCGCACGCGGGCAAAAAGATCATGGTGATCGCCCACTCGATGGGTTCGATCATCGCCTACAACGTCCTGCGCGACCTCGGGCAAAAACACGGAAACGTCCACGTTGCCGACTTCGTAACCATCGGCTCGCCGCTGGGACTGCCTTACGTGAAGGCGCAGATCGTGCGGGAGCGCGGCTACGACCCGCGGGTGCGCACGCCGACTTGCGTCAAGGACCAGTGGGTCAATTACGCGGACAAAAAGGATCCGGTGGCGCTCGACATCCGGCTGCGCGACGACTACACCGCAAACGCAAGCGACGTGCGCGTGACGGACGATCTCGTCTCGAACACGTACTGGACCCCGGGCAAGGGCAACAAGCACGACGAGAACCACCACAAGTCGTACGGCTACCTCCGCACGCCGGAGGTGTCGCGCCACATCCGGGCGTTTCTCGGTCTCTGACGCGGCTAGACAGTCCCGTAGAACGCGCCGTGGAAAGTGAATTGACCCCGCGGCTGTTCGTGTCCAAGCGGCTTCACCATGAAGAACTCCGCGGGCTCGGCGGCGGGTGCATGCGACGGCGATTGCACGAATCCGAAGCGCGTGTAGTAGCCCGGGTCGCCCACCAGGATGCAGCCGTGGGCGCCCAACTCGGTGATGCGCTTGAGTCCGGCGCGAATCAGCCTTGAGCCGATGCCGACGCCCTGGTGGTCGGGAAGAACGGCCACGGGGCCGAGTCCATACCATCCCGGCGCGCCCCCCGACTCTTGTGCGGGCGAAAACGCCACCTGACCGACCACGGCGCCCTGCAGTTCGGCAACCAGCGAGACCGACAGGGCGTTGGCGCGCCGAAGCTTCTCGACCAATTCGGCTTCATCGCCGTCGGCGTACGGCTTCCCGGCAAACGCCGCGCTGATCACGTTGCCGATGGCTACGTGGTCCTCGTCGCGCTCGGGGCGAATGATCGGATCCGGTGACATCTGCGACTGTCCTACTTCCTCGATTCAGGGTCTGTTGCGTTCGCCGGGCCTGTGAACTCGACCTCAAGGCCGCCCTCGGCGGCACGGGAAAACGACAGCTCGAAGCCGTGGCGGGCGGCGACCTCTCGCGCGATCGACAGGCCGAAGCCCTGTCCGGCGGGCTGGCGCGTGCGGGCCTTTTCTCCGCGGAAGCGTCGCTCGCCCAGTCGCGGCAACTCATCTTCGGGCACACCGGGTCCGTCGTCGATTACGCGCAGCCAGAAGTCTCCGGAGTGCGCACCGGCGGCAGCGGCGCCTCGCTCGTCACGATCGTCGCTGCGCGTGCCGAGCAGGATGGCGACGCGGCCGCCTTCGCGGTTGTAGCGCACCGCGTTGTGCACGACATTGCCGACCGCCTGTTCGAGGAGCGTAACGTCGCCGGTGACCACGACCGGATCGCCGGGCAGCGCGTACTCCAGCGCAACGCCACGCTTGTCGGCCACCGGCTTGTGGCGAGCGGCCACACGCCCCACGAGTTCGCCCAGATCGACGGGGTCGCGCCGGACCTGGGCGCCACCGGCTTCGAGCTTCGCCGCCGCGGAGAGGTTGTGCAGCAGCGACGACATGTAGTCGGCCTCGTGGCGCGCCGCGGCCACGCGATCGTCATCCGGCAGCGCTGACAGATGTCCCTGCAAGACCGTGAGCGGTGTCATGACGTCGTGCGTTGTGTTGGCCAGGAAACGCCGGAGCGTCGCCTCGCGCCGCTCGACCGCGTCGATGTGCGCCTTGACCTCCGCGCCGGCGTCGTTGAAGGCGCGCGCGAGCCGTGTGATCTCGTCTCCGCCGGTCACGGGCACCGCCACGCCGTAGCCTTGCGCGGCTGCTCCGCGCACATCGCGCTCAAGACGCCGGATGCGCTGCACGATCGGTCCCGCCGCGAGAAGCACGGCGAGCAGCAGGGCGCCACAGATCGCCGCTCCGGTCCAGATCAGATCGCCCGAACGGGTGATCGGCGTGTCCCCGGTACGGCGCGCGAGCACGACGCAGCACGGGCCTTCCCGCCAAGACATGCGCAGCCCGACCCACACTCCGTCGATCACCGTGTCGGCACCCGCCTCGAGTTTCTTGCGCGCGGCCTTGGGAAACTCCGGAGCGCGCGGGTTGCGCGACAGATAATCGGGTCCGTACGCCATGAAGAGCACACGCGGCGGACCGCGACCTTCGCGAAACGCGCGCTCGCGCCAGTTGCCCGGCCCGCCGCGACCATGACCACGATGCTCGCCGGGCTCGCGCGGGCGGCGCGGCGCACCGTTCTCAAGCGGCGCGCCGGGCTCGCGCGGGTCCGCGCGGTCTGACGGTCGCGGCGGTCTTTCGTCGATGGGCTCTGTGCCCCCGCCCCCCTCATTCAAACGATTCCGCTCGGGCCGTTCCCCTTCACCGTCGGGCGCACCGCGATCATCCCCGCGCGGACGCCGGGTCCCGCCCGGGCGACCCGGACCACGTCGGCCCCAGCGGCGGCGCGGAAACGGAAAGTTCTCGGGGTACGCCTCGCACGCCTCGCGGCCGTTTTGATACATGCGCTCGAGGACGATGCCGCGCACGAACTCGATGTAGGCGCGCTCGTCGAGATCTCGACGCACCCAAACCACGCCGGCGACGACCGGAATCGCGGTCAGCCCGAGTGCGAGGGAAAGACGCAGCCGCAGACTCACGCCGGGGGCTCCAGCCGGTAGCCGATGCCCCAGACCGTCGCCACGCTCTTGCCGCACGCGCCGAGCTTCTTGCGCAGGCGCGACACGTGCACGTCGAGGGTGCGCTCGTTGCCCTCGCGGTCCGGGTCGAGAACGTGTTCGACGAGCCAGGTGCGCGTGATCGCCTCGCCGGGACGGCGCGCGAGGGCGGACAGCAGATCGAATTCGACCCGCGTGAGCGGCACGTCGTCTCCTTCGACGGTGACGCGCCGCGCCGCGGGATCGAGAACGAGCGGGCCATACTCGACCGCGCCTTCGCGCTGCAGGACGGGACGCCGCAGGCGCGCCTGCACGCGCGCCAAGAGCTCGTCCGGCCAAAACGGCTTCGTCACGTAGTCGTCGGCGCCGAGCTTGAGCGCGCGCACTTTGTCGATCGTGTCGTTGCGCGCGGAGAGCACGAGCACGGGCACGTCGCTGTGCTGGCGCAAGCGTTTCAGCACGTCGAGGCCGTACGCGCCGGGCAACATCAGGTCCAGGATGAAGAGCCGGTACGGCGCCGGATCGACGAGCATGGCCTCGTCGCCGTCTTTGATCCACGTCGGATCAAAACCCGCGCCCGTCAGGTGCTGAACGATCTGCCGCCCAAGCTCGACGTCGTCCTCGACAAGAAGAATGCGATCCACTGCCATAGCGTGCCCCTCAAATCTTAAGAAGTTCCTAGGATGAGAACACCATGCGGCTATCTCAGGTGATCGGTCTTTGTCTGCTATCGGGCGTGGGTTGCGGCTTTTTGGGCGCCATGATCGGAACCCGCCTGGGCGACAACGTCCACCCGTCCCGAAGTGATCCGCATGCAACCGCCGAGGTCCGCGAGGAGCTTCGCCAACTGCGCCGGGCGATCAACAGACTGGTCAGTCCAGGGGTCCGAGGGGACGGAGACGAGCCCGCGAAGCCGCCGGAGTCCGATGCCCCCGGGCCCCCTAAACCAACTGAGCCGAGAGTCGACCCGGCAAAAAGAAGAGAGAACCTGGTCCGACAGGAGCGGGCGCGGATCGCACGCCACAAGCTCATGCAGGCCGAGTATCTCAAGAGGGAGACGCTTCGAAAACGCGCGCTGAAGCGGACCCGGGAGCGATTGGAGGCGCAAGAGCGGGCGATGCTGGATGCGGCGCGTGCCGATGACCTGGCGGGCCTGGTCGGCGCGTGGCTTCAAAAAGAAGACCTCGAACGCGCGACAATGCAGATTCGCAATTCGGCCGACAACCGGTTCCTGAGCAAGATGGCGGCCGGCGGATAAAAATCTCCGACGGTTCAGAATCGCTTAAGAGCGGGCGTGTTCTAAGGGGTGTTATGAGAACAACCCTCCTTCTCACGCTGCTCGTTTGGGCGGCTCAAGCCCAAGACAGTAACCCTCCCGGCTCGGGCGGCCCGCGCGGCCCCGGAGCGCCCGGCGGACGCCGCGGCTTCGACCGCGGACGCATCGCCGGCATGATCCTCGCCCGCGCGGCGGACGCCGACAAGAGCGGCGACGTGACCGCGGCCGAATGGAAGCAATTCGTCGCCTCGCTGCAAGCCGGCGAGGACGGCGCGATCGATCCCAAGTCCCTGGCCGACGCGCTGCCCATGCGGCGTCGCGGCGGGCGCGGCGGCCGGGGTGGCCCGGGCGGCCAAGAGGGTCGCGGGGACAACAGCGACCGGTTGGTGCGGCTGTTCGACAAGGATGGCGACGGCAAACTCAAGGTCGCCGAGTTGGACGAAGCGTACGCCGGGCTCGACAAGGACGGCGACAAGGCCATCTCCAAAGAGGAGATGCCGCAAGGGTTTGGTCGAGGGGGGCGCGGGGGCCGAGGTACTCGCCGCGGACCCGCCGGCGCAATCGTGCGCCTCGCCGACAAGGACAAGAACGGCGAGGTCACCGCCGAAGAGTGGCGGGCGTTCGTTGCGTCGGTTTCAAACGCCGACGGCACCATCGATGTCGCCAAGCTCTTCGCCGCGATGCCCAAGCCCGACGGGCCCCGGCGCGGCCCGCCTCCCGGTCGTGAAGGTCCCGGCGGCGATGGTCCCGGTGGCCCGGGCGCGCCCGGTGGTCCGGAAGGACGCGGCGGCAAGGGTCCCGGAGGCGCGCAGCAGGGTCGCAACCCCGCGCGACGATTCGGCCGCATGCTCGACAAGAACCGCGACGGCAGCGTGCAGGCCGCCGAGCTCGATGCGCTGTTCGCCGGACTCGATGCCAACAAGGACAAGAAGCTCGACAAGAGCGAGTTGGACAAGGCCGGTGCGCGGCCCGCGCGCGGCGCGCGAAAGGGCCCCAAGAAGAAGGCCAAAGACACGGACCACGGCAAGGACGACGAGGCAGGAACGGACGGCGATACGTCGAAGGATCGCGGCGCCACGATGCGCGCGGACCCGCGCGACGAAGCCGGCGTCGCCGAATTCGTGCGAGCGCTCGTACTGAAAGAGATCGCGGAAGACGACGCCGAGGAATCGCCCGAAGAAGACATTGAAGAAGAAGAGGAGACCCGACTCGAACGCCGCGGCCCGCCTCAGAAGCGGCGCGGCAACGGACAACAGGGACCGCCCCGGATGCGACACGGCAACGGACAGCAGGGACCGCCCTGGATGCGACGCGGCAACGGACAGCGGGGATCGCCCCGGATGCAGCGCCGCAACGGACAGCAGGGACCGCCCCGGATGCAGCGTGGCAACGGTCAACAGGGCCCGCCCTGGATGCAGCGCCGACACCGCCAGCGGGGCTCGTTCCGGATGCACCGTGGTCGCCGGCAGGCTCAGGGACAGCGCGGTCAACGTGGCCGTCAGGGCCACCAACGCAGGCAACACGGAAACGCCGGCAAGGACGGCCCCGGAATCCCCGAGTACGTCCGCAGCATGTTGCGCGAGGAGATCCGCCGGATCGTGCGCGAGGAGATTCGGCGCGCAGCGCGTGGCATGAAGCACCAGCGTCGCGAGGGCGCGGAAGGCGCGCGCATGCGGCGCCGCCACGTCGATCGCCGACGGCCCCGGCACGACAACCAACCCGGCCACGACAAGGCCCCCCGCAACGACAGAGAAACCCGTCGAGACAGAGAGACCCGTAGCGACAAGAAAACCGACAGCGACAAGGGAGACAACCGATGAAGCGGATCGCACTCGTCCTCACCCTTTGCCTCTTCGGCCTCGACAACGACGCGTTCGCGCGCGGCGGCGGAGGACGCGGAGGCGGCCGCGGCGGAGGCTCCAGCCCCCGCAGCGGAAACCGCAACAATTCCCGGCAGAACCGGCGCCAGCGCGAAGAACGCAAGAAGCAGGCGGAACAGGATCGCCAGGAAAAGCGCGCCGCGCTGGTCGCCGAAGCCCGCCTGATCTACGCCAAGCGCGAACGCGAAGAGGCCTGGACCACGGAATCCAACGAACGCCTCGCAAACGTGCTCGCGCGCCTGCTGCGCTCGCTCGCCTGATCGACCAAACCGAACCCGAGAACGCGGAGAGCAACTCGCTCTTTCGTTCAGAGGGCCCGCACCAGTTGCGGGCCCTCGCTTGTACCTGACGTTTGCCCGCGCCCGGGTGGCCCACGCGGACAATCTCCCGCGCGGTTGTATAGCATGATATCCGTGCTATCATGGGAGCGTGATCCAGTCGTTCGTGGACGCCGGGACGGAAGATGTCTTCAACGGTCGGGACACGAAAGCAGCACGGAAGTCTTGTCCCAGGTCGGCGTGGACGGCCGCCGCAAGGAAACTCGATCAGCTCGATTCGACCGAGCGGCTGGAGGACCTGCGGATTCCCCCGGGCAATCGGCTCGAGTCCCTTTCCGGAGATCGTCGAGGTCAGCACAGCATCTGCGTCAATCAGAAGTACCGAATCTGCTTTCGTTGGGCGGATGCGGGCCCGCAGGATGTGCAGATCGTCGATTACCACTAAGGAGTACGCCATGGTTCGAGTCCCCAGCAAACGGCAGCCGACGCACCCGGGTGAGATGCTGTTGATTGAGTTTCTGGAGCCGATGGGGCTCTCTCAGCGTGCCTTGGCCGTGGGGATTCGGGTCCCTTACCAGCGCATCAACGAGCTTGTCAACCGTCGGCGCGGGATCACGCCCAGCACGGCTCTTCGGTTGGCCAAGTTTTTTGGGAACACCCCCGGATTCTGGATGAACCTCCAACTGCGATGGGATCTGTTCCACGCTCAGGCTGCCGAGGCCGATGTTCTTCGCCAGATCCGGACCAAGAAGTTCGCAGGATGATTGATCGTCGATGAGTTGGGCCGATCGCGCAAAGGAGCTGCTTCGGAACGGGAAGCAAGTCACCGTGCGTCCGCGCGGGCACTCAATGAGGCCCAAGGTTAGAGACGGTGATCTCGTCACCCTGGAGCCGGCCGAGACGGCTGGTCTTGTCGTCGGCGACGTCGTCCTTGTGCGCGTCAAGGGAAACGACTACCTCCACCTGGTCAAGGCGATCGATGGCAGCCGCTTCCAGATCGGAAACAACCGTGGAGGAATCAACGGTTGGGTCGGGAAGAACGCGGTTTACGGTCGCGCGACCAAGATCGATCGATCGTAGTCGCGCGAGCACGCGGGTTCGGGTCGCGGTTGTGTCGTGATCGCTCGAACGTTCAGTTTCCGCGTGTTCAGCAAGCGCTACGTAAACGTCGTTCGTGAACGGGAACGAGAACGGGGGGTTCGGACTCGGGGTCAGGAACGGTGTCGGGGTCGCACGCGAGCACTGATCCTTGTGCGTTGACTCCTGCCCTCTCTTCCTACCTTCGTGTTCTTCGCGTCCTTCGTGTTGCCCTTCATCTCATCCTCC
This sequence comes from Planctomycetota bacterium, assembly GCA_021776735.1. Lineage (GTDB taxonomy): Bacteria > Planctomycetota > PLA2 > PLA2 > PLA2 > JAJFFH01. Next base: position 78,194 of record JAJFFH010000008.1, read on the forward strand.
GTGGTTCTCCGTGGCCCTCCGTGTTTTTCTCTTCCATCCGTTCGCGCGGCGGTCGCCGAGCTGCCGGCGGTCACGGTAGGGGCAGCAAGCGCTACGTGAACCTCGTTCGTGAACGAGAACGGGGGCCGGGATTGGTATCGGGGACGGGTTCGGAATCGGGGTCGGGTCGTGTGTTGGTCCGGATGCCGGATGGCAACCAACATCGCCGTCCGTACGCTCCCGCTGCGCTCAGAACGGAAACAGAATCCCCCGCTCCTTGAGGAGATAGGTTCTGCGCGAGGACAGGCGATACAACTGTGCGGGGCGGTGCGCGCCCGTGCGGCGTTTTTCCTGGGTTTCTTCCAATACGTCCAGGGCCAGCATCTTGCGGCGGAAGTTGCGTTTGTCGAGGTTGCGGTCGAGGAGGACTTCGTACACCGCCTGTACATCGCTCAGGGTGAACGGCTCGTCCAAAAAACGCAGCGGCACGGTCGAATACTCGGCCTTCGTGCGGAGGCGGTGGATGCCACGGCGCAACACGTCGTCGTGGTGGAACGCGAGCGATGGCGCGCGGCGGGCGGCGTGAAACGTGCCGTCCGGTGATTCGCGCGAGGTCGTCGCGACGGCGTAGTACGAGACCGACACCAACTCGCCGCGCGGATCCATTTTCGGGTGCGCGAACGTGTAGAGCTGTTCGAGGTAGACCTCTTCGGTGAACCCGGTTTCTTCCTCGAGCACGCGGCGCGCGGCGTCCTCGATCGGCTCGTCCTTGCCCACGAAACCGCCCGGCAGCGACCACGCCCCGCGAAACGGCGCTTCCGCGCGCTTCCACAGCAACACCTGCAGGGTCTTGTCGCGGATCGCGAAGATCACGACGTCGACGCGCAACGGACGCTTGGCGAGCGCCATCAGACGTACGGCGCTCCGCCCAGGAACCGCTCGACGATCGGGAACCGGCGCCCGCCGAGGCCGAACGCCTTGCCGGTCACCTTGAGCACCGGTGCGGCCTGCTGACGCTTGTATTCCTGGAGCGAGACGGCCCGCACGATCCGGCCGACCACCGCCTCGTCGAACCCGCGCGCACAGATCTCGCGCGGCCGCAGGCGCTCTTCCAGATGCAAGCGCAGGATCTCGTCGAGCACCTCGTACGGCGGCAGCGAATCCTGGTCCGTCTGGTCCGGCCGCAACTCCGCGGACGGCGGCCGCGTGAGCACGCGCTCCGGAATCGCCGGATAGCGTCGCGCCAGCTCGTACACCTGCCCCTTGTACAGATCGCTGATCGGCGCCAGCGCCCCCACCATGTCGCCGTACAGCGTGCAATATCCCATCGCGAATTCACTCTTGTTGGACGGCACCAGGACGAGCGACCCGGTCTTGTTTGCAAACGCCATCAGCACGAGCCCGCGAAGCCGCGCTTGCAGGTTTTCCTCGGCGAGCCCAAACGTCCGGTCGCCCCAGAGCGCCGGGAGCCCGCCAGCTAATCGTTCGTAGGACTCCGTGATCGCAAACGAATGAAACGCAACCCCGAGCCCATCCGCCAGCGCCGCCGCGTCCTCTTCACTCATGTCCGCGCTGAACGGCCCGGGCATCGCGATTCCGGTGACGTGGGCGGCACCGAGCGCGTCCACCGCAAGGCAGGCCACAAGCGACGAATCGACGCCGCCCGACAGGCCGATCACCGCGCGCTCGAATCCGGTTTTTGAAAAGTAGTCCCGGATGCCGAGCACCAGGGCGTCCCGGACCTCGTCCTCGTCTCCCGTTTCCAACTCGGGCGGGTCAAGCTCTTGAGTAAAGTCAAGGACGGCGATGTCTTCGACAAACGACTTGAGCTGAGTACATCGCCGTCCGTTTGCTTTGGTCGCGAAGGATCCTCCATCAAATACCAACTGATCGTTCGCCCCGACGAGATTGCACAGAACCATGTTCACGCCGTTCTCGGCCGCGTGGGCGCGCACGAGTTCGCGGCGGCGCGCGGGCTTGCCGCGGGCGTACGGCGACGCGGAGATGTTGACGATGATCTCGGCGCCCTGTTTGCAAAGATCGGCAACGGGATCGGAGCGATAGAGCGCGCCGTCCCAGATGTCTTCACAGACGGTGATGCCGACCGACACGCCGTCGATCATGACGGGGGCGCCGACCGGGCCCGGCTGGAAGTAGCGGTGCTCATCGAAGACGTCGTAGGTGGGCAAGAGGCGCTTGGCGACCGGAACGACATTGCCGTCGCGAATGAGCACGGCGGCGTTGTGGAGCGGTTTGCCGGGTGAAGGCGCGCGGACCGGGGAGCCGACGAGCAGCGGCGGCAGCGAGGCGTCGCCGGCCAAGGCCCAGAGCGAGCGTTCGCAGGCGTCGAGAAACGACGGTTCTTCGAGGAGGTCGCGCGGCATGTAGCCGCAGACGGTCAGCTCCGGGAAGACCACGACGGACGCCTCGACTCCGCGCGCGGCCTCCCGGATGCGTTCGAGGTTGCCCGGAAAGTCCCCGACCGTGGTGTTGATCTGCGCCAATGCGATCCGCATGTGTCTGTTGATGATTGTATTCCGGGGATCATGTATCGCGAGGAGTTCACCATCAAGACGAAGGGCGAGAACGACGTCGTCGACATCACGGGCGAGGTGCGCCGGGTGCTCGCCGCGTCGGGAAAAAGCACCGCCGTCCTTGGCTTGTTCACCCCTGGAGCGACCGCCGGCCTCACCACCATCGAGTTCGAGCCCGGCTGCGTGCAAGACCTGAAAGACGCCATGGAGCGGGTGGCGCCGCGCGACGGACGCTACGAGCACAACGAGCGCTGGGGCGACGGCAACGGGTTTTCGCATGTGCGGGCGGCGCTGCTCGGTCCGTCGCTGACCGTGCCGGTGGAGGACGGGCGGCCGTTGCTGGGGACCTGGCAGCAGATTGTGGTCGTGGATTTCGACAACCGCCCGCGCGACCGGCGCGTCGTTGTGACGGTGTTTGATTGACGCGAGCCGGCCCGGGTTAAACTGCGCCCATGCAGCGCATCGGAACCTGGATCAAGCACCCCCAGTACGGCGTCGGGCGCGTCACGGATCACCGCGGCACGCGCTACCTCGTCACGTTTCCCGGCGGCGGCGGGCTCGTCGAGATCGAGTCGCGCGAGCCCGGCATCATGGAAGCGGACGCGCCGCACGAGGATCCGATCAAGGTCGCGCTGCGCGATGTCCTGGAAGAATACGGACTCGGCGGCACGGCCGAGCTCGCGGGTCGCTGGGAGGGCGGCGAGATCGTCGTCCGGTCGGCGAGCGGCGCGCAGGACCACCGCCTCCCCATCGACGCACTGTTCCACAAGGTCGTCATGATCCGCGACCGCCTGCGGGTCCTCGAGCAAAAGATCAACGCCAACAAGACGCTGACCGACATAGCCAAGATCGACTTGCAACAGTACGTCACGCGATGCTACGGCAGCCTGACGAGCCTGAACTTTCTCTTCGGCCGCGACGAGGACAAGTTCTCGGGGCAGCGTAGTTAACATCCCGGACGTGTGGGTCAACGGGGGGGCGGGGGCCGCGCTCCGCCGTGCCGGGACTGCGTCGCGCGCGGACGCATGGCGCGCGGGCGCACCGGAGCAACGGCGCTGACTCTGCTCCGCGCGATCCGTTTTTGGCCCTGCGCGATCGTCGCGACGATCGGGGTGTGCCTCAGCCTGCTCGTCACGGCTCTCGTCGGCCTCCAGCAGCGCGCTACGGCTCCGACCGGCCGCTGGTGGGGACACATGCTCCTGTTCGGGGCGGGGGTGCGCTTCGAAACGGCGGGCACGCAAGCTCCGAAGGGCCGCGCCTACGTCATTGTGCCCAACCATACGTCGATGCTCGACATCGCGATCATCAACGCGTGCGTCCATGTCGATCTGCGCTATGTCTCGCGTCCGTTTTTCTTCAAGGTCCCGATCCTCGGCTGGTCCATGTACCTCGGCGGCCACGTCGCGCTGGACCCCAAAAAACCGAAGGCTGCCGCGCGCGTGCTCCGCAACCTGGGCCCCATGTTTGAGGCGGGCCGCTCGCTGGTCCTGTTCCCCGAAGGCACGCGCACGCCGGACGGCACCGTCCAAGCGTATCGCCGCGGCCCGATCTCGGCCGCCATCGAGAACGGGGTGCCGCTGCTGCCGGTGCGCATCGAAGGCCTCTTCGAGTCGCTGCCGCGCGGCCGTCTGCTCCCCCGCCCGAGCCGCGCCAAGCTCACGATCGGCGAACCGATCGAAACCACCGGCCTGAAACCGCCGGACGCCAAACGCCTCACAAAACAAATCGAACAGTGGGCACGGGGGGGCGCGGGGGCCGAGACGACGCCGGACGGCGCGTAGAACGGCAAGACGCTGGACGCAAGGACAGGTTGTACGGCGAAGAAACAGTGAAGCGGTGAAGCAAAAAACGCGTTACCCGGCCGCCTGCCTCGCGTTCGTCGTGATCTGGTGGATCGCTTGGGGCATTCGCCCTCTGTATCGCGACATCTGGCTGTCCGAGAGCGTCCTGATCGCGGTGGCCATTCCACTCCTGATCTACATCCACCGCCGGATCGGCCTGTCCAACCTCGCCTACACCCTGACGGCGCTGTTTTTGGCCTGCCACATCGTCGGCTCGCATTACTCGTACTCCGACGTACCGCTCGGTGAATGGGCGCGCCACGCCCTGGACTACAAGCGCAACCACTACGACCGCCTCGTCCACTTCCTGTTCGGAGTGTTGATCGCCGTACCGCTGCGCGAAATCCTGGTCCGAGGCGCGAAACTGCGCGCCCCCGGCCCAAGCGGCTGGATCACCCTCGCTATCGTGATGGCCGCAAGCACCTTCTACGAGTTGATCGAGTGGTGGTACCTGCTCGGCGCCGATCCGGATGCAGGCATTTCGTTCCTGGGCGCGCAAGGCGACATCTGGGACACCCAAAAAGACACGGCCCTCGCCTCCCTCGGCGCTGTCCTCACCCTGGGTACGGTCTATTTCACCGAAGCACGCCGCGCCGCCGTCGAAACCGAATAGCGCACACGCCAAGAACATGGGTCACCCCTCGGCCCAGACCACACATGGAACTGACCGCGGCCCCAGCAAACGGACGGCGATGTTCATCGGAGCTCCACAATGGCGGTGTGTCGTCCGTGCCGAGCGGGCACACGGCACAGTGACGTCGGCCGCTCCGCGTCTCCGAAACAAGACCGCCCAATCGTGCCATGGCCAACGGGGCGCGATTCGGTTTAGGTCCTGACGACGCAGGGAGTTCGGAACTCGCGGCAGAGTCTCCGGATCACTCCGGAAGTCACGCGCCCAAGCAGCAGGAGAGAGGCGAGAAAGCCCTGAGCCGCATGGGTTTCCGTTGTATCCAGACACGCTCGATCGAAAACCTACGACTCTCGGCCCTTTGCACAGCAGGATTCCCTGGCACCGTACTGGACAGGCACCGTACTGGACAGTTGACCACCGCGGTGATCCGGTTTGGCTGAGAACGCCGGTCCAAACGACCGGTATCCCAAGCGCGAGGCCTGCGCGTCTAGCCGTCGCCGGCTTCGATGGCGTCCAGGACTTCCAGCGGCGAGCGCTGGTCCTGCTTTTTGGCGTCGAAGCCGCGGGCGTGGTCGCGTTCGTCCTGGCGGATTACGCCTTCGAACAGGACTTGCGTCGGCTCCAGTTTGAAATGGCTGAAGCTGTCGCCCGGGACCGCGTTGGGCAAGAAGAAGTACGTGCCCACCGGGAAAGAGACGAGTGAGCAACAGATGCCGATGAGTTGCACATAGAGCGCATCCCAAAGCTGGTCGTACTCGATGTAGCCCGCTTCCTTGCAACGGACACCGAAACGACGGGGATCGTCGTTTTTCTCGATCTCCTCGAGCTGGGCCTCGGTCATGTAGCCGAGGTTCAAAAGCACGTTGCCGATGCGTTCGGTGGCGTCGGTCGAGCCGCCGAAGACGATGTGGCCGCGCTTGAAGAACACCGATTTGGTCAACGGGCCCGTCGTGAAGCTCAAGATGCCGTTTTGGCGGTTGTTCCTCATGTAGAGAAACAGGTTGTTGAGCATGTCATTCGTGTAGGTGCCGATCATCGACACGCCGCACGCGACCGGTCGCGTCACGCCCTCGCCCTGGAATGTGAGCGCATGATGCGAGATCGCGATGCGTGAGAACGATCCGTCCGCCAGACCGAGCGTCTTGCGCACGATCTTCGGCATCATGACCGTTATGGAGTTCCCTTCCGACACTGGCATAACTCGCTGTCTCGCCGGAGCCCCGGCGTTCCCATTTCCGCTTCTCGTATCGGCATGAGACGGGTTCAACTTGACCATCCGCTGCCCGGACTTGCCAGGGCCGCCCCCCGCCTGCGCCCTCCTCCACCGCCCCGCGTCGCCCCCTCCCCGCCCGGCAGACTCCCCCTCCCCCCCGCCTCCCCCCCCTTTCTTCAGAGGCAGCCCCCCTCCTGACGATAGGACGGCGGCATGTTCCGCAACTTCACGCTCCTCGTCTGCCTGCTTTTCGTCGTCGCCGGCTGCGACCTGCTTCAGGTTCCGCCGCCTCCGGTGCCGCTCTCCGCGGTGAACCAGATCGAAGCGTCGGCCGCGCCGACCAGCACCGGCGGATCGCGCACCAATACGCGACTCGTCCGCGCGCTGCCGCCGCGCGCGCTCGCCAGCCTGCACCTGCCCAACATCGGCGCCGCGATCCGGCGCTTCAAGAAGACGGGCCTGTACAAGCTGTTCACGTCGCCGGAACTCAAGCGACTGCTGGGACCCAACGCGATCAAGTTCGAGGCGTCGCTGCTCAAGATCGACGGCGCACCCCCGCAGGCGCAGAAACTATTGAAGGCGCTGCAGGGGGAGTTCGCGATAGCCCTTGAGGATGTGCGTACGGACGGCGATGCTCTTGAGGTTCGCGTCGTGGCCGCCATCTCGGTCACCGGGGCTGAGGCCGAGGCGGAACAGCTCATCGAAATGCTCGGCATGTTCGCGGCGAACGCGAACGGCACGCGGGTCGAGAAGGGCACCGTGGAGCGCACGTCGTTTTCGCGCATCGTGACGACCAAGCCGCCGCTCGTCGTCGAGGTCGCGCTCTATCGCGACGCCGTGCTCTTCGGGGTCGGCCGCGACACCGTCACGGCGGCGATCCGCCGGCTGGCCACGCCGGGCAGCTCGTCGCTGGTCAACGACAAGAGCTACGCGGCATGCATGAAGCGTTGCGCGACGGCGAACGACGCGATGCGCGTTCACGTCGACATGGGCAGCGCGTACGCGCGCTACAAGTCGCACCTGCCCGAGGAGGCGCGCGAGCTCATCGCCAAGCTCAAGCTGGACTCGATCCGCGGCCTGGCCGCCTCGATCGGTCTTGACGGCGAGGACATCGTCATTCGCACGCTGGTCGAGTCGCCCGGCGGCAAGGACGCCTTCACGCGATTCGTCGGCTCGCAGGCCGTCGATCGCCAGTTCCTCGGCCGCATCCCGGGCGAGGCGACCGCGTTCTCGCTGTTCTCGCTCGACGGCGAGTTCGTGCTTGCCACGCTGCGCGACGTGTTGCCGACCACCGAGCGGCGCCAGCTCGAGGACGGCCTCGCCCACATTCGCCAGCAGGGCTTCGATGTTGAGCGAGACATCCTGGAGGTGTTCGGGCCGCGTGCCGCACTCATCAACCTGCCCTACGAGGGCGCCGCCAACAATCCGATCGAGGCGATCTGGAACCACCTCCTCGGGGCCGCGCTCGTGTTCGAGATTCAGGATCCCAAGCGCGCCGCCGCGCTGCTGGCGCGCCTGCCCGAGCGCGGGGCCGGCATGCGTCGTCGCGAGTACGTCGCGGAAGGCACGCCGGCGATCGCCTACCGCCTCGAGGGCGGCCAGGTGCCGATGAACTTCGCCCTGGCGCTTGCGATCCAGAACGGCTATCTCGTCGTCGCCCCGTCGGAGGAAACACTGCGACGCATGCTGAAGCACCGCGCGCCGACGACGGTCGAACGCTACAAGGAACTCGTGCGCGACGCTCCGCGCAACGCGACGATCCTGAGCTACGAGGACATGCGCGGCGGTCCCGGCTTCCTGCTGCAGGGCTTTTTGGCCAGCCTCATCACGGGCGTCAACACGAACGTCAAGGCCGGCTTCGACTGGAACGCGCTGTCGACCGCGCTGGGCGGACTCGGTCACTCGGTCTCCTACACGGTCGCGGACAAGGACGGCGTGTTCAGCGAGACGCGTTCGCCCACGGGCGGCATCGGCAGCGCCGGCGGCGTCGCGGGCCTCGCCGTGGTCGCGGCGGTCGCGATTCCGAACCTGCAACACGCGCGCGTCCGCGCCAACGAGACGGCGGCCCTTGCAGCACTCCGCGCGATCCATACCGCACAGACGAGCTTTCGCGGCTCGGCCTCGCGCGACTCCGACAACGACAGCGTCGGCGAGTACGGATTCCTACAGGAACTGCTGGGCCAGAACCGGCCCGGCGAAACGAACCGCCACCGCCGGCGCTTGAGCTTCGAGTTCGAAAAGGCCAAGCGCGCGCATCGGCGCCACGGCTACCACTTCCGCATCTATCTTCCGGCCGAGGACGGCACGCCGATCGGCGGGCACTTCAAGCTCAAGAGCATCAATCGCGTCGACGGCGACCTCGCCGAGTCGATCTTCTACGCCGTCGCGTGGCCGGCCGAACGCGGCACGACGGGCAACCGCGCGTTCCTGCTCGACTACCGCGGCCAGATCTACGAGACGAAGGTCCACCCGTACACGGGCACCAAGGGCCCGCGCGCCGACCTCCTCTGCGAGCAAAAACGCAACCTCGCGTCTCGCCCGCTCAAACGCGGCGAGCCCACACGCGACGGCTGCGACTGGACCCGGGCCCGGTAGGTTCGGCGCAGTAGGTCCGGTTCAAGACCAACGGTAGATCAGGGGGCCCGGGGCCGTGGCCTCGGGCCAACTATTGCACCAGTGCGCGCAAGCGCGACCAGGCGCCGTCGGGAATCCGGTACTCGCTTGCCTCGGCGTCGAGCGCCGCGAGTTTCACGTCGCGCCGGACTCCACGGATGACACTGAGCAGGGCGTTCAGCCGCGCCGTGACCGTTGCGTCCGTAAACGCCTGCTCGTCGGGGAACAGCGTCCGGAGTTCCGCCATGAGCGGCTTGTCGCCGCGCAGACGATACTTTTGGTGATAGTCCTCCGCGCGCCAAAACGTGGCCGCCGTACGAATCCTGGTGGACACCTTTTGCCCCCACCGCTTCTCGATCTCCTTGATCGACGCTTCGGCGATGCGCCGCTGGGCGGGGTCATGGGCAAACACGAACGAGGCGTACTGGATCGACCACGACGGGCGGACGGGACGATGGCTCTGCCAGTACACGTCGAGCAGATCCTCGTACGAGATCGTCTCGGGGTCGTAGTCGATCTGAATCGCCTCGGTGTGGCGTCCGAGGTCGTGATACGTCGGGTGGTCCTTCTCGCCGCCGGTGTAACCGACGCGCGTGCGAACGACGCCCGGGAGACTCCCAAACCGGGAGTCCGGTCCCCAGAATCACCCAAGGGCGAACGTGGCGGTTCGCAAGGGCGCCTCCGCAGGCTTGGCCGCAACGGTCGGGGCGCCGTCGTGAGCGGTGCAGCCGATCGTCAACAAGGTCGCAAGCGACCAGAGCGTGCAGGTCCGGGAAACCGAGACAGGCATGGGTATCCCACAATACGCCGTGCCGGGCGCGCCGGTTTCACTTGAGCGGTGCGGCGAGCCGAAACGTCGTCCCGAGCCGCATCGGGCGGCGGCCCTCGCGCCGGCCCGGCCAGCCCCACGGCGAGACCTCGCACAACGCCCAGAGTTGCGACTGATCCACTCCGGGCGGCGGCGACGTCCCCTTGCGCCCCGGATCCTGGTCCACGACGAAACCCAACTCGAGCACATCACCTCTGAGGCGCACGCGAGCCGCCCGTTGCCGGGCCCGGTCCTTGCCGCTCCAGCCCTTTCTCAACTCGGCCAGGGCGGCGTTGCGCCGGTCAAGGAGCAAGAGTCCGACCGGTCGCGCCGCGGCGTCGAGCAGTGCCAGGTGTCCATGCCAATGCGCAACCCGCCACTCGCCGGGCTCGATCCGACCCGTGCGCCAGAATCCCGTATGTCGTCTTGTCTTGCGCGTGGCCCGCCAAAAATCATCGCCGTCCTTGGCTTCGCCCGGAACTCCGACGACAAGCGGCACGTCACTCCGCAAGATCCCCACGATCGTGATCTCGCCGGAACGGATCTTGCTGCGCTCCATACTCCACCGTGGCACGAACGCGATACCGCGCGCCCGGCCACGCACGAACACGTAGGGCGCCGCGGCGCGGATGTGTTCCACGCGATCCACGCCCGCCATCCGCTTCATCGCGTAGCGGTGCGGGAGGTCTCTCCACTGCCCCGTGCCGGCGTCGTAGCAAACGCGGCGCAGGGAGTGCGACAACAGGTCGTATCCCGGACGATCGTGGCGCACGAGGCGCAGGCCCAGCGAGTCCGCGCGATTGCGATAGCGCAGGTCGAGGTCCGCGTCGCCGACGGTCGGCGTGCGCGTCGAGAGCTGCACGAACTGCCAGCGATCGCCGAACGACGCGCCCTTCGCTACGAGGGCGTAGTTTGCGAGCGGGGGCGAGGGTAGCGCCTGCACTCTCTTGCCCGGGTGCAGGTCGTAGAACGTGCGCGTGAGCTCCCACACGTTGCCCAGCAGGTGCCGCACGCCGGGCGGTCCGGCGCCGACGGACTCGTCATCGACCCGCAGCGGCCCGGCACCACAGCGCGGGTTGTCGGCAAACGCAAACCGGCCCAACTCCCGCGACCGATCCCACTGTTTTCCCGGATGCTGCAACGATCTTCCGCGACGTCCCCGGCCCGCACGCTCAAACTCGTATTCCGACGGGAGCTGACAGCCCGCCCATTCGGCGAAAGCAAGCATCGCGGCGGGCGACACGCTGCGCACGGGATACGCGCCGAAGTCCCTGGCATGGGCTTTCGCGCCCTGCGGCACCCGAAACGCCGTCGCGGCAGGCGCCCGGAGATCGACCCACTCGCGCCCGACCTGCAGCTTGCTGATCTTCGACAGTCCATACCAGTGCCGCGGCAGCCGCAGGCGATACAGCACAAGCCGCCGGCCGGCCGGCACCGGCTCGAACAGCTTGAGCCCGTACAGGGCGCCATACGCATCCAGGTCCTTTCGGACGCCGTGCTCCCGGACATATCCGTCCAGCGTCTGCTGCCCGTCGGCCACGACCGTGATCCGGTGTTCGGCGTCGAGGTAGTGCTTCCATTGCGCGTTCGTCACCTCGTAGCGCCCCAGCAGGAACTCCGGGATTGCAACCGGCTCCATGCCGTCCGCCACTTCATACGCAAGCGCCCGGCGCAGTCGATCGTTCGTGGCCCGGCGATCCATGTCGTCACGCGTCGCACCGGGCTCCAACCGACCCGCACCAACGCGCACAAACCCGTCCACCCCGGGCGGCGGCGCCTTCGCCTGCACCACGGCACCCGGCTGCCTTTTCCTTCGCACGTCGGCCAGAGGCATCGCCGTCCGTTCCTGTTTTCTTGTCGGTGCAACGTGTGGCTTGGTCGGCGTTTTCTCGGGCGGCGGCGCAACGGGTAGCACCGGCGGCTCGGAGATCGGATCCGGGACGGCAGGAACCGACGGCGATGTCTTTCCGGGCGGCACGGCGGGCCTCGTCGGAAACGTCGCGGACGGACGCTGCCACCACGCCAGCAGGCCCAGCAACACCGCGGCGGCGGAAATGACCGTCGCCGTCACGACCGCACCGATCGCCACAGGCGGTGCCGCGTCCTGTGCGAGCAATGCAAGCAAACCGACCGACCAAGCCGCGCGGTGGCCGTCGGCATCGGCGTCCAGACGCGCACGCAGCTTGTCAAGACCGCGGCGCAAGCGCGTGCGCACGGTGGCCGTCGGTGTCTTGCTTTCCCGGGCGATCTCCGCGAGGGACTTTTCGTACAGGAACCGGTGCGCGATGACGGACCGGTACGGCTCGTCGAGGGCCAGGACAGCGGATACGACCCGGCGTTGCAACTCCATGCGCGACACGACCTCGTCCACCGGGGGTAGGCCGTCGTTTTGCGCACCGGCACGCTCGCGGGCGTTGCGGCGCTTGGCCGTGCGGCGGCGCGACAATGACAGGTGCCGCACGACCGACGCCAGCCACGCCCGCAGGTTGCCCGGCCGCGGCGGTTTCTCTATGGCGACGACGAACGCGTCCTGCACGACGTCCTCGGCCGCCTGTTCGTCCCCGAGCAGGCTCCGCGCGAGGTTTTTCAGAAAGCCGGTGTGGCTTGCGAGAACGTCGGGCGCCGGTAGTCCGTCCGTCATGTCACTTCGTTATCGCCGCCGCGACGCCGAAGTGGCTCAACAAACACGGAAACCGAACGCGATACACTGCATGCCATGCGAGCCGGAGGGCTGGTTCTCGTGGTCGTATTCTGCGTCGGGTGCAAAGCACGGGTGGGAACGCCGGTGCCCCGCGTCGCCGCAGTCGGGACGTACGGCAACGCCCGGTTCCGGGGCGAGCGACCCATCCTCGTCGAGACAACGTTGTCGCCAGGCTCGTCGGACACATTGAAGAGGTGCACGCGCTCGCGGTGAGTCCGGACGGTCGCCGGATCGCGTCCGGGGATTGGGAAGGCTGTGTGATCGCGTGGGACACGCGGACGTGGACCAAGTCATGGCAGCGGAGAGGCCACGCCAGCGAGATTACCGCGATCGGGTTCTCGCCCGATGGAAGGTGGATCATGAGCGCCGCACGAGACTCCGTCTCCCGGTTGTGGGCCGCAGACACGGGCAAGTCGCGCTACGCACCTTCTTCGCGGTGATCGTCCGAGATGATGGCGGCAAGCGCGGCGCGGCGATGCCAGCCGACCGTCGCGAGGCCGAGCATTACGGCGAGCGAGAACGGCGCGAGGTGATATTCGCCCGCGACGAGATGGGTTGGGATCGCCACAAACATGACGGCGAAGCCGATGATGGCGCCGAGCGGAGTCGTCCTCGGCCAAAGGAGCAGCAGGGCACCGAAAAGCTCGGCGAAACCGACGACCGTCATCAGCCAGAGCGGGAGTTCATAGCGCGCAAATATCGCGACCTCGAAATCGAGGCGCAACAACTTCGCAGACGCTCCGGCCAAAAACAGCAGCGCAAGGCCCCACGTCAAGAACCGAACGGCTCGTTCCATGCCCGATGAGCATGCGACGGCTGGCGACGAAGGTCAAGCGTTCGGCGACCCGGGCTGAGCGATCTGTTATCAGCTCGCGCGGCGGGCGTGCTTGTCGTACTCCGGGCGGAGTTCGAGGCGGCGGCCGCATTCCACGCAGTAGTAATAGGTGCGCTGGTTCATCCGGACGCAAAAGCGGCGGGTGGTGCGGCGACATTGGGGACTGTCGCAATAGTAGCTGCGAAAGGTCATGGTGTGGCTCCCGGGGTGCTGGTGCAAGAGGTGCTGTTTGTCTGAGTGTTGTCTCTGGGCCTGCTGACGCGGGCCGGATTCTTTCTCGGCGTGCTGGCTCATCGAATTATCGTCCTTTGACGCGCCGGGTTTACCGCAGACGGCGTGCCGATCGGATGCGCTCGTCGATTGTCGGGTAAAGCACCGAGGACGATCCGCCCATTTTGTCGCCGACTTCGCCCAAAAGAGCCGGGTAATCGGGGTAGGCGTCCGTTGCGAGACGGTCAGCTCTCAATTCCGTAACCCGGGCAAGGGGCGCGCCGAAGAGCAAAAAAGGGACAGCAATGACCACGAGCGGGGGCACGGTCCGCCCCCATCCGAGCATCAGGCGCCCGGGGCCGTCGGTCGGCCCTTCCCACACGAGGTCCCCGCCGACGTGGTGTGCGATTTCGTGCGCAAACACGCGCTCGAAGTGTTGCGATTCGATCTCGTCACCCACATACAGGCCGTAGCCGCCCCACACGGGAACAACGCCCGCGGTCCATCCCGGGAGGGTGCGCACAAACCGCGGCGCGGGTGCGTTCATCCGTTGCGCCGCCGCGCGTGCCGCCGCCACGCACTCCTCGCTCGCAACCGGGGTCGCCGGACCGCGCCGGCAAAGCCAAGTGCTCACGGCCAAAAACAACACACCGCACGCGGTCGCCCATGCACCACCGGCGCCCAGCCAGAAAGCTAGCAGGAACGGGACGGCGAAGTTGGCAAGCAGGCTCAGGACGCGCAGGAGGGCGATCAAGCCACGGACGCTCCGGTCATGGGCACGAAGCGCACGGCCGTTCCCATCTCGCGTCGAAAGCGGGTGCCGTCGCGCGAGATCGTCACAAGGCGCTGGTCCTGCGCGGGCCCGACGGGCGCGATCAGCCGTCCGCCGTCACGGAGTTGCGCGAGCAGCGTCTCGGGCACACCGTGCGCGGGTGCCGCCGTCACCAGGATCGCGTCATAGGGCCCGCCATCGGGCCAGCCGAGGCCGCCGTCACCGGCATGCACGTCGATATTGCTGTAGCCGAGCCGATTCAGGGTCGCGGTCGAGCGCTCCGCCAAGACCTCGTCGATCTCAACCGTGTGGACATGCGCCGCAATCTCGGCGAGCACCGCGGCCTGGTATCCGGACCCGGTACCGATCTCGAGCACCCGCTCGCCACCCGAAAAACCCGCCATCTCCGTCATCAGCGCGACGATGTAGGGCTGGCTGGCGGTGCTGCCCCGCCCGAGCGGGACCGGATGGTCCTCATACGCCTCATGCCGCCGATCGATCGGCACGAACTCGTGGCGCGGGACGGTCCGCAACGCGGATAACACCAGGGAATCCCGAATGCCGCGGGCCCGAATCTGGGTCCGCACCATCTCCAACCGGAGAGCATGCCAATCCGTGGTCGAGTCGGTGGGAAGAACGCGATACCCTTCGCTCATATGCCGGTTCCGATAGCGGGCGAACCCGCCTACGGCCAATTCGCCTACGGCCAGAGTATCGTGACCCTCGATGTCCCCCAAGGGATATCGCTGGCCGCGCGTACGCCGCCGTGCATGGACGCACTAGCACTCTACCGCAAGGCTGTCGCCGAGGCGGAATGGCCCGAGCGACTGCCCGCACCGGTCGCGGTGATCGTGCCCGACGAAACACGGCCGGCCCACCGGGCCGCGGCGCTGGAAGCACTGCAGAGCATCCTCCCTTCCGACACGCTGGTGGTCGTCGGCGGCGGCCTGCACCCTTCGCGTCCCCTGAACACCCCCTGGCCGGTCACCGTTCACGATGCCGAGGCGAAAGACCTCGTGGATCTCGGAACGGCCCAGGATATCGCCGTCCGTTTGCATCCCTCCGTGGCTCGGGCGGGCACGGTGATTGTCGTCAGCGCGGTGATGCCGCACTACCTCGCCGGGTTCAGCGGTGGGCCGAAGGGCATCGTCCCCGGTGTCGCAGGCAAGGAGACGATCCTCGGTGTGCATGCAAGCGAGCCTGGAGAATCCTTTGCAAATGCAATCCGCGCCTGCGCCGCGCGCTTGCCGTGTCCGGCGTACGGACTTCAGCTGCTTGTGGGGGCCCGGGGGCCGTTCGATGCCGTGGCGGGACCGCTGCGAGTCGCGCACGACGAAGCCGTGCACCGCTACCGGGCGGCGTGCGCGCAGCCGCGGCCCGCGCCCGTGGACTGCGTGATCGCCGACGCGGGCGGCGCGCCGTTCGACGCGACGCTGTTGCAAGCGCACAAGGCGTATCACGCGGCCGCGCAACTCGTGCGCGACGGCGGCACGCTCGTGCTCCTCGCCCGATGCGACGAAGGATACGGCCATCCGGAGTTCGAAGCGCGACTGCGGGCCGCGGATCCGATGGCCGGTCCGTTTCATCCCTACGCGCGCACGGCCAGGGTGTGGTGGGAAAAGGCGCGCCGCATCCGCACGCTCATCGTGACCGACCTCGATGTCGCGCACCTCGGCGTCACGCGCGTCGTTCCCGACGACGTCCCCGGACTGCTGTTTCCGGCCTCCCCTCCCGGCGCCCTCCCCTCTGGCGCATCCGATTCCAGCCTCCTCCTTGCTCCGGCAGCGCAGGAACTGTTGTTTTCATGACGGCGTTCGCCATCATCGCGCTCCTCGCCGGCAGTGTCGCACTGTTGCGTTACCTCATCGCGCTGCCGCTTCTGTTTCGCTACCTTCGGCGCGGACGCTTGCCATCGAACCCCACCGGGCCGACGCCACCGATGTCGTTGCTCAAGCCGCTGTACGGCGCGGACCCCGGCCTCACCGACAACCTGTTGGGCACACTGCAACAGGACTACCCGGAATTCGAAGTCCTGTTCCTGCACGAGCGGCCCTACGATCCAGCTCTCTACAACGCCCACGAGGCGGTCGCCCATGTGCAGGATGTCTCGTGCCGGTTTGTCGAGGGGCGCGCGCCGGACATGGCCAACCCGAAGGCGGCGGTGCTGGTGCACGGCGAGCAGGCCGCGGGCTTCGACGTGCTTGTGGCGGCCGATTCGGACGTTCGGCCCGATCCGCACTTTCTGCGTGACATCGCGCACGGACTCGAAAGCGCCGACGCGGTGTCGTTCGCGCCGGTGTTTTTCGGCATGCGGACGTTTGGCGCGCGGCTCGCGGCGCTGGCCGTCAACACGGACGGGCTCGTAACCGTCGTCATGACCAACGGCGACGCCATGACCGGCGCGACGATCGGCGTGAAACGCGAAGCGCTCGAACACATCGGAGGATGGCGCGCGGTAGGGGACCGGATCGCGGACGACTATTCGCTGGGCGAAAAACTCAAGCACGCCGGGTACAAGCTCGCCCTCGCCCGGCGCCCTGCACGTCTATACTTTCCCGGCGAGGACGGACGCGAGTCCTGGCGCTGGGCCACACGCTGGCTCCGCACGATCCGTTCCACCGTGCCGGGCTGGTATCTCGTCGGCGCCCTGCCCGCCTGCGCACCGGTGCTGCTCCTGCTCACTGCGTTCCTGACCCCCTTCACGACCGCAGCCCTATGGTTGCTCGTCATGGCGCTCGCGCTGCGCACCCAGATCGCCGTGCTGGTCGATTTACGGTACTGCCGCGACCGATCGCTGCTTGGCTCGCTCCATCTGCTTCCGCTGCTGTGGATCGCCGAACCCGTCGCGTACGTAGCGGGGCTTTTCGGACGCACCGTGACGTGGCGCGGGCGGTTGTACCGGTTGAAACGCGGGCGTGTTAGCCTGCCGGAGTGATGGCGAAAAAGCCCAAGACGGTCTTGTCGCTGTGCCGGGCCACGGGCGTACTGCATCTCGGCAACTACCTGGGGGCGGTGCGCGACTTCGTGGCACTGAGCGAAGACCCGAACGCGGAGTGCTACTTCGGCATCGCCGACCTGCACGCGCTCACGTCGCTCACGGATCCCGAAAAACTGCGCCCGGCGACACGACAGGTCGCCCGCGACTACCTTGCCGCAGGCATCGATCCGCAACAGTCCGCCCTGTTCCTGCAGTCCGACGTCAAGGAGACGAACGAACTGTTCTGGCTCCTGTGCAACGTAACGGCGACCGGCGAACTCCTGCGCTCCAAGACGTACAAGGAGATGTCGGACAAGCAGCCGGAGAACGTCAACGCCGGACTGCTCATGTACCCCGTGCTCATGGCGGCCGACATCCTGGGGCCGCAAGCGGACCTCGTGCCCGTCGGCGACGACCAGATTACGCACCTGGAAATGGCCCGCAACATCGCCAAGCGTTTCAACCACCGCTTCGGTGAGACCCTGCGCATGCCGGCGCCCTACCGCAAGAGCTCGATCCGCGTCCCCGGCCTCGACGGCAAGGGCAAGATGTCGAAGAGCGACGGCAACGGATTCGGCATCGCGGAAGAACCCGAAGCCATCTGGGAAAAACTCCGCGTCGCCTACACCGACCCCGCCCGGCAACGGCGCACGGATCCGGGCAATCCCGACCTCTGCCCCATCGCCACGATCCACCGCTTCGTCTCGCCCAAAGACGATGTCGAAAAGATCGAGGACGGATGTCGCACGGCCGGGATCGGCTGTATCGATTGCAAAAAGATCCTGCACGGCCATTTGAGCGACCTGCTCGCCCCGGTAAGAGCCCGCAACCAAAAGCTGACGGACGGCGATGTCTCGGATGCGCTGGCGGCGGGCGCCACCAGGGTGCGCACGCGGTTTCAGGAGACGGTGGCAACCGTCCGCGAAAGGATGGGGCTATGAGCAAACCGGTCACGTACGAAACCTACCTGCGCCTCGACAACATTCTGGATGCGCAGGAGCCGATGGGCCCGGACGGCAAACCGCGCCCGCGAGCGCACCACGACGAGATGCTGTTTGTCGTCGTGCATCAGGCGTATGAGCTGTGGTTCAAGCAGGTCATTCACGAGCTGACGAGGGCGTGCGACCTGCTGGCCGACGATCCCGTGCCGGAGCCGGCGATCCCGCGTATCTGCTCGGCGCTCCGGCGCGTACACGAGATCCAAAAGGTGATGCTCGCGCACCTCCCGGTCATCGAGACCATGAACCCCGTGGACTTCCTGGCCTTTCGCGATTCCCTCGGCAACGCATCGGGCTTTCAGTCCGCCCAGTTCCGCGAGCTGGAGATCATGGCCGGGCTCCGGGACGAACAGCGCGTCAACTACCAGGGCGATACGTTCGAGCGCCGTTTTCGACCTGAGACCATCGCGCGTTTCGACGCGCTGCGCAGCCGGCCGAGCCTGCGCCAGGCGCTCAACACCTGGCTCGAGCGCACGCCGTGCGAGCCGGGCTTTGTCGCGACGTACCTGATGGCGTTCGACGGCTACGTCGATGCGCAAACGAAGACGCACAAGGACAACCCGCAGCTCTCGGACAAGGAGCGCGCGAACGCGGTAGGGATGCTCGAAAACTACCGCCGCAACGGCCACGAGTTCCTTGAAGGCGACGACGCGGACATGCACGCCGCCTGCCTGTTCATCGCCGCGTACCGCGACGAGCCGCTGCTCGAGCGCCCGAACCGCCTGCTGGACTCCCTGCTCGAGTTCGAGGAGCTTTGGAGGCTCTGGCGCTTCCGCCACGCCCGCATGGTCGAGCGCATGATCGGTCTGCGCGTCGGCACCGGTGGCAGCAGCGGCGTCGCGTACCTGGACAAGACCGCCACCGAACGCTATCGCATCTTCACGGTGATCCTTGAGTCGCGAAGCTTCCTGATCCCGCGCAAGCTCCTGCCGCCCCTGAAGGAAAAGGGCCGCTACGGCTTCGCCGCCGACGCGTAGCGCGCTACTTCTCGTGGCGCTCGTAGCGCGCTGAATGGTGCGGGATAGCCAAGCCGCCACTTCGACGACTCCATGGCTCGTGCCCGTCGATCATCTCACCGTGTCCGCCCTGCGGCTTGGCATCACCTGCGGCGCGAAGCGTCGTCAGGTGCGTCCGATCCCGTCCCAAGATCCGAGGCCTCCAAAGCGTGTTCGGATGTATTCCTTCGTGCTCTCCGGCGGCAGCTTCACCGTGCCCGGCCCGCTCCGCACGAAAAAGTCGCCGTCCGTTGCGGACTCCGTCCCCTTCCATTTGAGAAACACGGGCTCCGGGCTGCGCTGGCAGCTCACCACGCAGACGGTCCTGCCCTGCACGATCTGCACCTTGGGATCGATGCAGGTGCCGGCCGTAGGCGAGGAGCGGCTCGCGCGGGTCGCGGTCGGTCTTGTACTGGCGGATGGCGTCCTCGACGTCCTGTCCGCTGAGCGGGTTCTTGAGTTCGGCCGTGAAGACGGGCAAGCCGTTCAGGAAGAGCACCAGGTCGAGGCTCTTTTTGTTCTTGGTGCTGTAGTGCACCTGGCGCACCACCGCGAAGAGGTTTGCCGCGTGCAGCCGCCGCGGCTCCTCATTGAGGCCGCTCGCCGGGCGGAAGTAGGCCAGTTGGAACTTGCAGCCAGAATCCTTGAGGCCGTTGCGCAGCACGTCGAGCGCCCCGCGCCGCTCGACCTCGGCAGCGAGACGCCGGAGGAACTGTTCCCTGACTGCCGCGCCGTGGTGCTGCTCGAGCTTCTTCCACGCCTTCGGCTGCGTGGCGAGGACGAAGTCCACCACGTCGCGCGGCAGCAGGCAGAGCGCGCGGTCGTAGTCCTCCCGTGTGCGCTTGCGGTAGCCACCCGGCGGCGTAACGCCGTAGGACGGCGATGTCTCGCGGACGGCCGTCGCGTCGCCCGCGCAGGCATCCGGACCGTGCTGGAGCAGCCCGCACTCGATCGCCTCCTCGAAGGAACGCTCGGAGATCTCGGGACTCATGCGACCTCGTCCCGCACGTCGATCTTGCCCGTCACCGCAGCGGAGATGAGCGCCGTGCGGAGTTCCTTGAGGCGCTCGATGGCCTCGAGCACCTTGGCGGCGAGGGCATCGATCCGCGCCGTCTCCCGGTCAAGGAAGGCGGCGATGGCGCGTTGCTCGGGTTCGGGGGGCGACGAGAAAAGGACCGTGCGGATCGCGTCTCTGCCGAGGCCGAACCGGGTAATGCCATTCGCCGCAACGTGGAATTGATCGCGTGGGCCGACGGCTGCGAATGCTCGACATAGAAACGCACCTTCGTAGTCGGCGCCGGGACGAATGTGCGCGAGGTGATAGCCGCACAGCACGCCGGGAAGATCCTCCGCGACAACCGCAGGAACAGCAATATCCGTCCAGGATTCGGAGTCCTTCGTGATGAGCACATCGCCAGCACGAAGCGAGAAGCGGCGCACCTGCTCACGGGTTGCGGTTGCCGACATGAACTCCAGCACTCCGGTGATGCGCTCGTTGTAATACACGTCGGTGTAGTTACAGAGTCGAACGGCCTCTTGGCCTTCGACGGACTTCTTGTCGACGTTGCTGAGCTCCACAGACGCAAGCGTCTTCAGCCGCTTCACCTCCCAATGCGCCGGAATCTCCCCCAGCCACTCGACGCCGGAGTCCTTGTACTCAGTGTACGCCCTGTAACGTTGCGCACTCATCGCCACGGACCTCCGGGCGGCCAGCTCCCTTCGGACTGCACGCCCCGCCTTACATCCGTTAGGACCGGCGACAGGAATGCGTCGAGCACCCGCGCACAATCGGTCCCGAACTCTTCGGGCACCGCGATCCTCGCGCGGCGCGCGAAGGCGCGCATCTGTGCCGGACGGGACGGGTTCTCCCAGTACTCACGCGTCAGCGCGATGGGCGCTGTCTCCGGGATCGGCGTGTGGCGCCGTTCGAACGTCCGCCGCACTGCCTCCGTCAGCGTGGCGCGGTCGAACCGGAAGCAACTCGCGAGATGGTGCAGGTCGAAGAAGTCCTTGATCCGGCTGTTCCGGCCGCCGAGCACCACCATCGCCTCGAACTTCTCCGCGATCACCGCCTCGCGCGGGTAGGCGAGCAGCTCGGGCGTGGGGAAGTCGAGCAGCGTCGGGTACGCGCAGGCCTCCGGAGCCGGCCAGACCGCGTCGCCCAGACCCATGTCGATCTGCAGCGTCAGTCGGGCCTTTGCGACGCGTGCGATCATCGTAGCCCGCGTGCCAGCGTACTCGTCCTGCGCCCGGATGGCCTCGATGGCAATGCTCGTCTTGTCGAAGACGACAGCATCCGGCGGAACGGGAGTCCGACGATGGCGCGGAGGTCCTCGCGGATGGCCTCGAACCCGCCGTCCCCGCGACGCAGCAGATCGAGGTCTCGTGTAGCGCGATAGGGCCGATCCGACCAGAGCCGCAGAAGCATCGCGCCCTTCAGCACGAAGCGGTCGCGGCGATCGGAGACGGCGAGCCGATAGAGAAAGCGCTCGAGACAGTAGCTCGTGAGCAGTGTCTGGTAGTCGTCCCCGGTCTCCTTCGCACGATTGAGCAGGCGCGCGGCGACGGAAGCGGCGAGGTTCTTCTTGCCGCTCATGCGATGGCATCCAGATACGGCTGCATGACACGCGAGACTCGGCAGATCCGCGCGAAGCGGGCCAGTTCGTCGGCGCGCCCGCGGTGCTTTCGGCTGAACTCCCGCAGCGCCTCGACGGCAACGTCGATGCCGACCTTGTTGCGGTACTTGAAGCAGCCGGCGACCGTCTTGGCGGGGGAGGTGATCCGGAGCGTGACGCCCTCGACGCTGTGCCGCTCGACCCCGGCGGCCAGTGAGGCCGGCGAGAAGCGCGCGATCCGCAGTCGCGGATAGTCGAGCCGTGGCCGGCGCGCCTTCTCCGACAGCGCGATCCACACCTCCGCCGGGGACTGAGTCGTCAGCCCGTGGAAGCGCAGCGCCGTGAGCAGGCAAAACACCGCCTCGGGTACGCGCTTGGCGACTTGTGCAAGGGTGTGCTCGGCCGTCAGCTCGTGGCGGGCCGCGACATAGATCCCGCGCGCCTGCCGGATCACCAACCCATCCCTCACCAGCCGTGAGAGCAATGCCCGCGAGATGCCATGGGTCTCGAGGTCCTTGGGGCGTACGAGCCCCTTCTCCTCGATCAGGCGCAGCGCTCGCTCTCTGGTCGTCTTTCGCATAGAGAATCATATTACGAAATGTCGGAGGTTATGCACAAGTCCCGACGTTTCGACCTCCCGACCGGAGCATGTCGGCAGATCCGCGCAAGCACAAAACACCGGCACGTCTGAGCATGATGCCGGTTATCTGAGTTATTGGCGCTCCGCCCCCCCCGTCACCTCCGCGAGCATCCGCACGATGTCCTTCTCGATGCCACGAATGTCGGCCTCGATCTCCTCCAGCGGGCGGGGCGGGGTGTACCGGTAGAAGTAGCGGTTGAAGTTGATCTCGTAGCCCACGAAGCCGATCTGGCCGTCTTTCGGGTCGCGCTTGCTGGTGTCGATCCACGCATCGGGGACGTGGGGCTTCACCTCGCGATCGAAGAAGGCCTCGACCGTCTCCGCGAGCGGCACGCTCTCGGTGTCGCGGGGCTCCGGATCAGGCGCGGGGTTGCCGTCTTTGTCGTAGCAGATGGCCGCCGCCTCGTCGCGCTCCGAAAGGGCGGACAAAACGGCTTCTCGGGCGGAGGCGGGAAGCTTCACGCCGGCCCTCTTCGTCGCGGTATCGAGTGCCCGCTCGAACTCGGCGCGATCCTTGAGGATGGTGTTCGGGAGCGCGCGCAGGAGCTTCCGGATCTCCTCCTGCAAAGCCCGTCCCTCAACGTGCTGTTTGGCGCCAGCGGCGCCCTTCTTCTTCGACCGCGCCAGCGCCTGGAAGCTCTTCTCTTGTTCGAGTCGGGCGATGCGCTCAGGCGTAGCCTGAAGGTTAAGCCGGAGCGGGCGCTCGACGGTGATCTTGCGGAAGCCGAAGTGCGTGGTGGGGAAGATGCGACTGACGACGATGTCCTCGGTCTTGCCGTCCTTCGCGACGGCGCGGGTATCGCCATCGCGGAAGTCGGCAAGGATCTTCAAGATGTCCTGCGACCGCTCAAGCGGGATCTCACGGCGCTTGTCGCCCAGGTTCTTGCGCATCGGCACCCAGAACGAGGTGGCGTCGATGAGTTGCACCTTGCCCTTGCGCGCCCGCGCCTTGCGATTCGTCACGACCCACACATACGTGGCGATTCCGGTGTTGTAGAAGAGCTGCTCGGGCAGCGCGATCAGCGCCTCCAGCAGGTCGCTCTCCAGAATGAACCGGCGGATCTCGCTCTCGCCGCTCTTCGCGTCACCCGTGAACAGCGGCGAACCGTTCATGATGATCGCGATACGCGAACCGCCTTCCTTGGGATCCTTCGCGCGCGCCAGCATGTGAAGCAGGAAGAGGAGTTGACCATCGCTGATGCGCGGCAGTCCTGGAGCGAATCGGCCTGCCGCGGTCCGGATGGCCTTCTTGGCGCGGATCCCCCGCTCGTCGCCCGCGAGCATGAGGTCCACCATGAGATGGACGACGTCCCGGGGCGTGAAGTGCTCCCCGGGATTCTCGTTGAGCGCCTCGTTGAACTTCCGGATCAGCTCCTCGAAGATCGTACCCATGGTGGGGTTGTCGATCTTGTTCGGATGCAGGTCGATGTTCTTGAAGCGCTCCAGCACCTGGAAGAGCAGCCCCGCCTCGTCGAGCTTGCTGATGGTGTTGTCGAAGTCGAACTTCTCAAGCACCTCGCGCATGTTCGGACTGAAGCCCGCGATGTAGTTGCGCAGGTTGGCGGCGAGGTGCGGTGCGTCGGCGAGGAGCTTCTCGAAGTCGTAGCGGGATGTGTTGTAAAAGGCGAAGCTGGCGATCTTGCGCAGTTGCGGATCGAGGTTTTCGAGCTTCTTGCCTCTCAGCTCGGCCTGCTTCCCGAGGACCTTTTCCTTGGTACCGGCCAGCACGCAGTCGAGACGGCGCAGGACGGTCAGCGGCAGAATGACATCCTGGTACTTGCCGCGCTTGAAGGTGTCGCGGATGAGGTCCGCGACGCCCCAGAGGAAGCTGACGATCACGCTATGGTTCACTGCGTTCGGGCTCCGTCATGGCTTGAGTTCTCTGCGGCGTGTCTGGGCTGTCCAACTACTACTCATGCGGTTGCGCATAAGACGAGAGCCTCGCGGGCTCGTGCAGTCTATCTCGAATCCGAGGAGCGCCGTGAAAGCGGTTTGTCGCACCGGTTTTGGACGTGGTGGGGATCGGGGGCTGTCGGGACAGACCGCACGGACGCTGCTGGATAGGACGAGCTGCGTGTTGGCCTGCGGTCGCGTAGAAGCTTCGGATCACGAGTCTTCTCCGAGGTGGTCCGCGGAGAGCCGCGGCACAGAGACTCCTTTCTCCGGATCCTACGGGGCAACGCTCACCTAACGGCGGGTGCCCGGAACGGGACACCGTCTCTTTTTGCTACAGCGCTGCGGGCCAAGCGCCGATGACGCTCGTTGAAGGGTGTGCTCTCGTGCGCCCGGAAACAGATTGTAAGGAGATTCCGATGGACCGTATCAGTGCTTGGCTGGTCGCACTGGTCGCCCTTGCCGGGTGCCAGAGTCCCGCCTTTCTTCAGGCCGAATTCGCGAAGGCGAAGTCCCTTCGTGTCGTGCCGGAATACCGGATGGACGCCGGCGACAACATCACCATCAAGGTGCTGAACCTCGAGGACGACGCGGACAACATCATCACCGCGACGATACGCCCCGATGGGAAGGTCAGCTTCCCGAAGCACGGCGATATTCTCGCGGCGGGCAAGACGACCGAACAGCTCGCCGCCGAGCTCGAAACGGCCTTCAAGGAGACCCTGGGCCTCCGCGAACCGCGCGTCTACGTGGCCGCGAACCGCTTCGACTCCAAGAACGTCACGATCCTCGGCGAGGTGCGCCGTCCCGGCCGCTACGCCTACACCGGCCAGATGCGCGTCGCCGACGTGCTCGGCCTGGCCATCGACGCGGACGCGATCCGCTCGGCGCCGAACCAGACCCTGCTCTTCCGCGAAATCGACGGCAAGACGAAGGTCTATCACGTCAACCTGAAGGACTTCTTCGCCAAGAACCGCTTCGAGACGAACTTCTACGTTCGTCCCGGCGACGTGATCTACGTGCCGCGCAATGGCTACGCCAAGGTCGCCGACAGCGTGCAGCGATTCCTGCAGCCCATCTCGGCGATCTTCGCCGGCATCGGCCTCGGCACGCGCACGGTCAGCCTGTTCGCTCCGGCCCCCGGCGGCGGCGGCGGCTAGACGTTTCGAATCGAGACACCAGGGCGCGGTCCACCACGGACCGCGCCTTTTTTCGTCGTGCAATGTCGATGGGTAAATGGGTATGCCCGTCCGCAATGCCACCACCAATGCCAGACTCGCGCCGGTCGAGACCACGCAGCGCGACACCGTCCACGCCGGCGGTGTCGAAATCGACCGGACTCCCGTCACGAACGGACGCTATCTGCGCTTTGTGGAGGAGACCGGCCACCGGCCGCCGCAGTACTGGCCGAACGGCGCGTGCCCCAAGAGCCTGGTCGACCACCCGGTCGTCGGCATCGACTTTTTCGACGCGGCCGCCTTCGCGCTCTGGGCGGGTGGCAGCCTCCCCACCGAACTCGACTGGTGCCGCGCCACCGGCCTCGCCGAACCGCGCGCGTACGTTTGGGGCGACGGCTTCGACGCGGCGTGCTGCAACACGATGCGCAGCGATCTGAAGGGCACGACCCAAGTCGGCGCGTACCCCGAAGGCACGGCACCGAGCGGCGCGGTCGACATGTGCGGCAACGTCTGGGAAATGACGTGCACGGAAGCGGACGAGGAGCAGTCGATCAAGGTCAAGGGCGGCTCCTGGTACGACTTTCCTGCACACGCCAAGATCGACACCAGCTTCAGCATGCGCGCGCACAAGCCGGGCAACACCGTCGGATTCCGACTGGTGTACGGCGGCGCCCTCGGCCTGCCGGCGTTCCTGGACACGGTACTCGTCGCGCAGTGCATCACGTTTCGAAACACCCGGACACAGCAAACGGACGGCGATGTCTCCGGCGTAGACGGCGCGACGGACTCGCTGGGAGCGTTCGGCGAGTTCGAATCGATCCTCGACGAGCTGCGCGCCGAAGCCGAACCGCTCTTGCGCGACGTCGAGCTCGAGCAGGCCGAGGAAATGGCGCGACTGCTCTCCGACGACGCCTTTTCGCTCTTCGACGCCGCGCCGGAAATCCCGCTGCCGGACGAGGACGCCGACGAAGAGGTTGCGTCGCGCAACCCCAAGGTGGCGGCGCGCGAGATCGCGTTTACGCTGTGGGCACACGGAACCGAACTCGTGTCCCGGCATCCGAAAACGCTCTTTCTCGCCGCGTGCATCGCCGTCGGCTGCGTCGTCGGCCTCACGCTCGCCTCCCTGCGCGCCAACGGGGACAGCCACACCGACTCGCGCGGCAAGAGCCTGCACATCGCCCGGCGGCGTGGCGCCCTCAACGGAACCGGCACGTCCAAAACATCGCCGTCCGTACGCTCCGGTACGAGGGATCCTTCCAAGCGGGCCAAAGGCGCGCGGCCGAGTACGAAGCTCGACCGCGCTCTCAAGGATCTGCTGTATGGCGCCTCTGACGTGCGCGACGAAGCCGAGCGCTGGCTGGTGTGGCACGGCGACGAATCGTACGACCGCGTGCGCGCGGCGCTCAAGACCAACATCAAGGCTGACGTTCGGTCCGCGTTGCTGTATGTGCAGGCGGCGATCGAGGAGCAGCGCCCGGGCGCCGCGGGCAAGCCCGTCGTGTTGCGCGACGCGCCGCGATCGGGTCTGGTTTACTTCCTCGACCGCATGGACGACAGCGCGGCGAAGCATGTTCGCCTGCTGCGGCGCACGGGTGCGGCCGAGGGCGTGCCGGTCACGGTCGTGATCCAGGGGCGCGAGAACGCGCGGGCGATCGCGCACGAGTACGCCAAGACGCTGCTCGCCGTGCGCGTCTACCCGGACGAGGGATCGCTCATGCGCGCCCTGCGGGTGACGCGCCGGCCGGTCGTCATCGGTCTCGGCCGCACGGGGCGCAAGAAGTTCGTCCTGGTCGGCACGGTGCCCCGCAGCCACCTCGCCAAAAAGACCGCCGAGCTAAAGTAGGCTCATTGTCACCGCCATGGCCGCGCCGGACGCGGTGGCGAGCAGGTTGGTCCAGTCGTTGCCGCGGGAGCCCAGTTTCGGCTGCACGAACAGGCCGATCACGCTGTCGACGACGTGACCCGAAAAACCGGCGACCGCGATCATCCAGAAAGCATCGCCGTCCGTTCCTGCTGTCGCCCAGGCTGCTACGGGAACCAGACACGCCGCGATCGCGGCCGCGAGGGTGCCGACGAGACTCATGCCGCCGTCGGCGCCGGGCTCCATGCGGCGCCCGAACAGGAGGGCGCGCGGAACGCCGCCGAAACGATGTCCCAGTTCGCTCGCCGCCGTGTCCGCAAGGGCAGTCGCAAGCGCCCCGGCCGCGGCCATCATGGCCCAGGGCGCGCCCGAGATCGCGGCGACGGCGGCCACCGCGCCGTTGCCCGCGGCCTGCCACGGCGAGCGGCGGCGCGCCGTCCGGTCCGAGACGAGCGTGCCGACGATGAGCAGTGTGGCGAGCATGGCGACGCCGGCCCAGCCGAGCCCGAACGCGAGCGGGAGCGCGATGGCGGCTCCGGCGGCGGCACCCGCGGGAGTCATGGCCCGAGTCAGCGCGGCCACAATCGCGATCGCGGGCACGACGGCCAGCGGGGCCCAGCCGTCAGCCGGGGTCACAGCAGCCACCAGAACACGGCACCGGCCGCGCCCGCCACGTACAGATTGTCCTCGCCCGGGAGCGGCGCCGCCTCCGCCACGGCTCCGGCCAGCGCTGCCGCCACCGCCGGACCGAACGCTTCCTGAACACCGAACGCGCGCAAGGCGAGACCCGCACAGACCGCGGCTGCCAAGAACCCGGCCAGCGAGCCGCTCAACGACTTGCGTGGGTTACCGGGAACAGGCGGGCGCCGCCACCGTTCGCCGACGGCGGCAGCGATCGGATCGAGGACTGCCAAGACGATCCAGGCACCCATCGCCGCGTGAGCGGGCAGAAACACGACGAGCAGCAGGACCGCCAGTGGATAGGTGGTCAGGCCGCCCCACCGGCCCTCCCCGGGGCGTCGGTAGGCGCGATCGAGGTCGAATTGCGGCGCCAAGATCGCGTTGTAGAGCAGGGCGGCGGTCGCCAGGACGGCACTCCCGGTGCGACCGAGCCACGGCACCAGAAGAGCGCAGGCACCAAAAACAAAATGGACCGCGCGGCGGATGGGGGCCGGGCGCAAGCCGCTCACGGGGCCGGATTGGGGTTGCGGGTCCGGCTTTCGAATTGACAAACGTGGCACGCGGCTCAACAATCTGGAACAACCCAAGGTGGGCCGAGCCATCATAGCGGGGCGGCCGCGGGGACCGGGTGTTTCTTGATCGAATCACGGGCCCGACGCGGATCCCGACCCTCCCGCCATTAGGTAGGAAGAACCGGGCCGATGAGCGATGCATTCGACGAACCCGACCGGGGCTTTCGGGCTCCGCGCATTCCCTTCCACCTCCCCTGCGTGGTGCTGGGCGCCTTGGGATACCTCGCGACGATGGGCGTGGACTGGGCCCTGTCGCGCGCGTGGGACGTCGAGTCGGCCTTCGGCTCGACCCTCGATCTCCTGCTCGCCCAGCTAGCCCAGATCCCGGTGGTCGGTCGGGCTGCGGCAGGCGCCCTCATGAACGCCCTGGGCACGGCTCCCGCGGCGGCGCTCACCTGGGGCAAGGCGTCTTTGGCCGCGTTCGCGTTCTTCGCCGTCTGGGCCTGGTTCGGCGCCGGACTCTTGAGAACCTGCGCGCTGCGCCTGACGCGCGACGAACCCTGCTCGATCAGGGAAGCTCTCTCGTTCGGCGGCAAGCACTGGACCAGCTACCTCGCAGCCCCGGTCCTGGTCGCCGGGTTTTGCGCGGTGCTCGCCGGCCTCAACATCGCCGCCGGCTTCGTGATGAGTCTGCCGTTCATCGGCTCGTCGATCCTGGCGTTGATTCTGTTCCCGCTTGTCTTGCTGTGCTCGCTGCTGCTCATCATCGCCATCGCCGGCGGACTCGTCGGCCTGCCCCTGATGTGGTGCGGCCTCACCGTGGAACTCAACGGCGCCCTCGACGGCGTCTCGCGCGCGTACTCCTACATCTTCGCGCGCCCCTTCCGGTTCCTGTTCGGCTACTTCCTCGCCTTCGTGCTGATGGGCGTCGTCGTTCTGATGGCCGGCAAGTTCGAGACCACGGTCAAGACGACCCTGAAAGCCGGCATCGTCAGCAACGACCTCGACAAGGTGGTCAGCAAGCCGCCGCCCGACGCCGATATCCTTCAGCGCCCCGCCCAGAACTCCGATCGTATCCGCCGCGAGGCCGCCGGTATCCGCGACATCCGCAACATCAAGAGCGCGTCGTGGACCGACTGGATCGGCTTTTTGTGGATGTGGCTGTGGCTCTGGATCTTCCTCCTCGGTTTCAAGGGTTACGCGATGTACGTCTTCCTTGGCGGATCGATGTCGCTGTACCTGCAACTGCGCCACGACGTCGACGGCACCGAAGAGCGCGAGATCTACCCCCACAGCGAGGAGGAGTGGGAAGCAGGTGAACTCCCGCCGGAAGCAAAGTGGGTTGGAAGCGAAGCCGAGACAGGAACGGACGGCGATGCCTCCTCAGCGTCTTCCCCCGAACCCGATCCCGACCCCGTCGAACCCAAAAAGCCCGACGCCCCCGCCCCCCCCCAACCCAAGCCCGAATCGGACGCCCCGGACACAACGCCGAAACCGCCCGGCGACGGAGACAAACCCGACGACGGTGGCAAACCCGACGACGCCGGCTAACACCGGAACCCAAAGGATCTGGATTCCGTGTACGTGGATCCCGACCGGCTGAGCAGCGCGCGCATCCGCCCGGCCCGTTCCGCGGAGGACCTGGAGCGCGCCGTCGATTTCCTCGGCACGCCGCGGGTGCGCGAGATCGCCGAGGGGCATCCCGAGGAGCGCGGCGCGGTGCGGCTGTGCGAAATCGACGGCGAGCTGATTGGCGCGCTGCTTCTCGACCCCACGCCGTTGCGCCTGCGCGGTATCGAGATCCGCTGCGCGCGCATCCTCGAAACGGGAGGCGAGGACGGACGGCGATGCTTTCGCGAGACCGGGGATCGCGAACTGTTCGTGCTCTTGCTCGAAGAGGCCCTGGGCTACGTCTGGATCAAGCGTTATCCGATCGTGTTCGTGCACGGTGAGCTTGCGCTGTATCCCGCCCACGGCTTCGTGCCCTGTTTTTTCCACCCGCGCGCCTACGCGCCGACCGCCGCCGCGATCAAACTCACAGCTACAGGCCGCGTCCGTCGCTTCAAGGCCGACGACGTTCGGGCTGTGCAGCAGTTGCGCTCGACCAACCGCGACGACAAACCGCAGGTCGTCGCGATGGGCGTGCCGGCGTTCCACCACTTCTGCGTCGAAGCGCCCGACCGCTCGATCCGCGGCTACCTGAGCCTGCAAGCCAAGCCCGAATCGCGCTGGAAGCCGCCGCTGTTCTTGCCCGAGGTCGGCGTCGCCGATCGCGCCGCCGCGCGCACCGTGCTTCGCCACTGCGCCGAGGAAGCCGCAAAGCTCGGCCTCGAGGAGTTTCACTTCCCGCTCGGCCCGGGCCACCCGATTGCACGCCTGTGCCTGGAACTCGGCGGCCGATCCGAACTGCACGGCATCTCGGGCAACCCGTTTCACGACGAAGAGATGATCCACGTTGTCGATCCGTCCGAGCTCGTCAATGCGCTGGGGCCGTTCTTCGAACGCCAACTCGCGCGTAGCTACGCGCACGAAACCGTCGCCGAGATCCCGTTCGCCACCGGCAGCGGGGCGTGGATGCTCCGCGTAGAAAGCGGTCGCGTGGTCCTCGATCGCCTCGAACGGCGCGCCGAAGACTGCATCGAATTGCCCGACTGGAAGTTCGTGCAACTGCTCGCGGGCTACCGCAGCGTCACGGAACTCGACGCACCGCTCACCGCGGAGCAGGAAGACGTGCTGTCGATGTTGCTACCGAAGACGTGGCCCTATTCGCTTCCCGATCCCGATGTCTGGGACGACGCGGAGCCCCCCACGCCGTACGCGCCCGCCGCGACGGAATCGGTCGCCGGCACAAGGCTCCCCTGGGCACCGCGCTGAACGGCGCCGAACCGTCGAGCCGTTCACGACCGACGTTCACGTAGACGTAGCGCCTGCCAGTTTTTCCGACCCCGAACCCGACCGCGCGACGACGCCGCGCCTGCCACGCCCCACGAACCTGACTCCTCTTCTCTTCTCCTCTCATTCTTCGTGAGCTTCGTGTACTTCGTGGTTTTTTCCAAGTAGACGACACCGCGGTCGACCAATCGGGACGGCGGTTACGCGAACATCGCCGTCCGTTTGCTGCTCTCCGGTTCATTCTCCGTGGCCCTCGGTGGCCCTCCGTGTTTTTTCTTCGGGCGGTTCGCGCCGCGCCCGTTCGATCCTGCCGCGCGCGTCCCCGACAGCAGGCGCACAGTCCTTCCTACTGAAACTTCCTCCTCATTCTTCGTGCCCTTCGTGTACTTCATGGTTTTTTCTCGGGTAGGCCACGCCGCGGTCGAGCAATCGTGACGGCGGTCGCGCGGACATCGCCGTCCGTTTGCTGTTGTAGCGGGCTTCGTCCGCTCAATCACCTCGGTCTCGGGTTCGGGATCGGCGGGGTCGTTCTCGGAGTCGGGGTCGGAGAAACAAGAACGTACAATGGGGATGCATGACACCCGAGCAGGCGCGGGCCTTCAAACGTCGGTATGAACTCGCTGCGGAACGCGAGCGAGAGGAGTTGCGGCGTACGCCGATAGACGTGAAGTTTCGGCAGCTCTGTTCGCTGATGGCTTCGGTCGAGACGATGGGCTGGTGCGAACAGCTCGCCGAGGGCGACGAAGAAGTCCGCCGCCGCTGGCAGCGCCTGCGAAAAGCCCATGAGTGATCCGCTCGCACCGTTGGTCGGGGCGTTGCGCGACACCGCGGGGTGGCTCGACGATCGCGGCTCCGGGGTGATCATTGGCGGAGTCGCCGTCGCGCTGCTTGGACGACCGCGGGCGACGCGCGACGTGGATTGCATCCTCATCGCGCCCGGGGACGAGTGGCAGGAGCTCATCGACTCGGCCGTTCCGTTTCGGATACGTCCGCGTATCGACAACGCACTCGAGTTCGCTCGGGAATCGCGCATGCTGCTCTTGCGCCACGAGCCCAGCGCCGTGGAAATCGACGCCATGCTCGGCGCCGTCACGTTCGAGGAGGAACTCGTCGCCCGCGCCGAGCGCATCGAAGTGGCCGGAGTGTCCGTGCCGGTGGCGAGTGCGGACGACCTGATCGTCATGAAGGCGATCGCCGGTCGCCCCCGGGACCTCGCGGACATCGAGGGGCTACTGGACGCGCAGCGAATCGACGTGGAGCGCGTGCGCGACGACGTGCGACGTTTCGCCGAACTGCTCGACGAGCCCGAGATCGTCAACCGACTCGACCGGATTCTCGACGCGCGCTGACCCCCGGCCCCCGCGCCCCCGGGGGGGGGGGGGGGGGGGGGGGCCGGGCGGGGGGGGCGCGGGGTGGTAAGGGGCAGGGGGGCC
>JAJFFH010000071.1 GCA_021776735.1 Planctomycetota bacterium
TCCAGTCGTCCTTTTGCTTCGGATCGAGGTCGAGTTTGCCCTCGCGCAAAACCCGCCCGATCTGTGCCGCCGTCTCCGCCGGCACTTTGCCCTCGGCGACCTTCTCTTCAAGGTCCGGCTCAGCAATCAGCGTCCGGCCCAGCTCAAGCAGCCGATGAATCTGCTGCGGTCCGTAACCGACCTTCCGCGCCCAAGCGTGGACCGACCGAAAACCGGACAAAACGTACGATCGCCGCTGCTCAACGGTCGCGAGCGCGATCGCCGCCTTGGTCTCAGACCGAACGATCGCCCGATACGCACGCCGCGCCGCGCGCTCGGCATCCGGCGCAGGCTCGACATCACGGGAACGGCGATCGGTCTCGATCTTCATGGCTAACGAAAGCCTAACGGCATGTCCGACAGGAATCGGACCCTGGTAGTCGCCGGGAAAAAAAACTTGGAGTGCGGTGAAAGCCCGCGCCAGTGCTCCCGCGCCCCCCTTTTGCTACGTTCCGCTGTGTGCCCATGCCCCGCGGGAGCAAGGCCGCCCGCCCCCAGAACGCCGCCGCGGCCTCCGGTATGCCGCCGCCGCCCCGTTGGTGGGTTTTCGCGTTCGTGGTTCCACTGGCACTGGTCGTCATGGAAACGGCGTTCCACACCACACACACGTCGGTGCTCGACCCCCGCCTCCCCGGAGTGCAGGTGCCGGACCGGCAACTCGTCACGCGGTTGCGCGCTTGCTGGCCGACCGCGTCGAGCCTGATTGTCGATACCGCGCCGCAGCACGACAGGCGACCGCTCGAGTCGGCCGCGCGTCCGTACGGTGAGGCGGGCGCGCGCGCGATTCTCTCGTTGCTGGTGGAAAAGTACGGGAAGCAAACGGACGGCGATGTAGCTGAGGAGTTCGACCCGTTCGAGTCGCCGCAGTTCGGTGGCATGGCCCTGTCTGATCTGGATCGGTTTCGGCCCGCGTCGCTCCTCGGTGAGCTAGCCGATCACGACACGTGGCGTGCGTTGATTCACGCGCTTCCCGACCAGTCGTTTCGACTCCCGTTCCGGCGCGCGCTGGCCATCGCGCTTTGTCAGTCGCGCCATGCCGCCGCGTTGGCTCCGCTCCTGGATCGTGTTCTCGATCGACACGAGGACAACGCGCTGAAACGGTCGATCCTCTTGCGGCTTCACCGGCTGCGCGTTCCGCCGCCCGCCCGGCTGCGCGAACTGATGGCCCTGCCGTTCGGCGGCCTCGACCTGATCGCGGCGGCCACGCTGGCGCGGATGGGGGATCCAGCGGGCGCGCGCCTCGTCCTCGACGGGCTCGACCTGTTCTGTTCCGATCTCGTCCTCGGATCGCACTTTGCCGAGGCGGCGCAGCGAGTCGCAGGAAGGACGATGCCCTTCGATCTGGCGTCCGTTCCGGTCGAGCTGCGGGGCGAGGACGTCGATCGCCACAAGCGCGAACAGCTTGAGCCGCATCGCCGGGCGTTGCAGAGTTACCTCGCAAAGTTGTCGAATGCGCCGCCGGTTCGCAAGGTGCCGCGTTCACTCGACGACATTCTCGGGAAAGGGGAGGACTTCGACCTGGCAGCGGCCGCGTTGTTGCTGACGGACTACCATCCGCGGACGGCGCGTCTGACGCTCGATCGCCTCGATCGTCTCGCTGTTTTCTTGCGGGGAAAGCTCGAAGGCGTTACGGACCCGAACGAGCGCATCGAGATCCTGAACGAGTGGCTCTTGCGGCGTCGTCACGAAGCCAACGTGAGCCGCCGCGATCCGTCACGGTTGTCGTCCGGTTTTCGCGTTGCGCCCGGAGGCGCCGACCAAGACGAGCATGTGCGCCGCGACTCCCCACGTGTGTCGTTCCTGCCCGTTGTCTTCGAGCGGGACTACGGCAACTGCGTTGGATACTCGACGCTGTTTCTCGCGATGGGGGATCGATTGGAGCTGCCGTTGCACGGCGTGACCGTGCCGGAGCACTGCTTCGTTCGCTACGACGATGGACGCACGCGTCGGAACATCGAAACCACCGACGGCGGCCGGAACAGATCAGACGAGGAGCAGCTTCCGGTGTCGCGCCGCGGGCTGGGGAAACATGTGTTCCTGGGGAATCTGTCGAAGCGTCAGATGCTCGCCGTGATTGTTGCGAACCACGCCTGGTCGCTGGCGTCCGAACATGACTTCGGGGGAGCAGCCGAAGCCGCGGAGTGCGCACTTCGCCTCGATCCCGATCAACGTGACGCACACGTTCATCTGGCCTACGCGCTGTTTCACCTGGGCGGAGAGAAGCCGGACCGGATCGCGGCGGCGTTGGCAGCGGCGATTGAACTCCATCCACGACGGGACCTGCTCTGCGACGCCGGTCTTGTCCTGATGGAATGCGGCCGCTTGCGCGAGGCGCGTGCCTATCTCGACCGCGCGTACGACCGCCAGGACACGCCCCGCGCGCGCGTCGCACTCGCGCTGTGTCTTGCGCGCGGCGGCGACGTGGCGGAGTCACTGGCCCTCCTCGCCCCGATCCGGAGCCGCGCACGACTGGTGGCTCTGGAGGCGCGCATCCGTCGCAACCCCGATCAGGCGGATGCGCTGGTCAATAGAGAGTTCGAGCAGCCCGCTGCCCGTTACTCCGCCGCCTCGGTTCTCGTCGATCTCGGCCGGCCGCGCCATGCGCTGCGGCTGCTCGCCGTCCGAATAGACCGATACACCAGTCGCGTCTCACCCGACCACGATCCGTCCCGCCACGCACCCGATCTCTTCCGCTCGGTCCGCAGGCGCGGTCAACTCGCGCGCGCCCGCGCCTGCCACGCTCTTGGCCGCAAGGGCGAAGCTCGGCGCGCCCTGGCCGCAGCGGAAGAACTGGGCCCGCCCGACTTCTATCTCAACCGCGCGCGCCGCCTGATCCGCGGCGGCGGCTAGCGACACCGGGATGGCGACAGCGCTGCGATAGCATGGCTCGATGCGCCGGCGTGTTCCTTTCCTCCTTCTCGCGCTCCTCCTCCTGTTCTTGCCCGCGAAGGCTCGCGACGGCACGACGACAGTAGCGGTCCTGGGCGCCATCCACGGCGGCCATCTTCGCTCGAAGAGCTACTCGGTCGATGCGGTCCTAGGGATCGTGCGCGACTTCAAGCCCGAAGTGGTGCTCGTCGAAATCCCGCCGTACCTGTTCGACAAGGTCGTCAAGCGCATCGACGAACGTGGCTTCGCGACACGCCGAAAACACCTCGAGGACCTGACGTGGATCAAGGCGTTCCCGGAGTTGTACCGCGGCGTGATTCCGTTGCGCAAGCAGCTCGGCTACACCGTCGTCCCCGTGAGCGGTTGGCGGCCCGAAGCGAGCACAGCCCGCCGCGAGTTCTGGAAGGGCGTCGGCAAGAGCGAACAGATGCGCGAGCGCCGCCGCATCTACGACGCGGTGAACGAGGCGTTCAAGGAGATCCGCAAACGCGAGGGCGGCATTGGAAACGCGGCGTTCGTGAACTCGCAGCATCAGGCGGATATGTACCAACTCCTGCGCACCTGTTGGTCGGCGTGTTTTGATGACGGTCTCGGCACCGGCGGCGAGACAGCCATTAACCGCGCGCATTGGCAAAACATCGCGAAGGCGCTCGATGCGCACCGCGGCAAGCGCGTGCTGATCGTCTACGGCGCCGCGCACCGCTACTGGTTCCTGCGCGAGCTGCGCCAGCGCAAGGACGTAGAGCTCGTGGCCGTGCCGGGCCGGCCCGGCAAGTAGAGAGGCAACGGAAGAAAGCTGCACGACGGCGATGCGTGTGGCCGCTACCTCAGACCTGCGCTGAGTCCTGGCGCGCGCGCTAGCGCAGCTCGATCCGGATCGAGTCGCCGGCTTGCGCACTTGTGGTCGCGCGCGCCGTGTGGTCGCCGTTGCTTGCCGAGGCGGTGATGGTCCAGCGACCGGGCGGCACGCCGCGGAGAACGAACCGGCCGCGGCGTGTTGCGACCGTCGCGATCTTCACGACGCGGTCGTGCACGGACACCTGCGCACGCGCATATCTCGGTGGTACCACGACTACGCCCCGAATCTCTCCGCCGAGCTGTACCTTGAATTCCTGGACGGTGGGCTTCGTCGCGATGCCCCTCAGCAGCGCGAAGCGGCCGTCCTTGAGCGGGCCAATGTACATCGACCACGTTTGACCCTTCGGGAGTCCCTCGATGGTCAAGTAACCGTAGATGTCGATTGTCCGTTTGAGGGAGAGGCTGGGATCGTCATCCGACGACAGCGTCGCGCCGGCGAAGTACTCGCCCAGCGGCCACCCGCGCAGCCGAAGCTCGATCGTGGGCGGGCGGTCGATGACCAGGCGCACGGCGCGGTCGCCGGTGCGCGCGACGACCGGTGCCGCCACGCCGCGCACGCCACGAATCGCGACGTCGATGGCTGCCGTGAATTCCACGAGACCCGCGACATCGCGGTAGAGCAGGAAACGGCCCGCGCGATCGACCCCCACCGGTTCCTCTGTGCCGTCCTCGAACTTCGCGTAGACGTTCGCGTCGGGCCGCGGCTCGCCGCGCGAGTCAACGACCTTCCCGACGACACCGTGAGCCGGACCGACTCGGACAACGGTGCCTGCGGGCCGCCACGAGTCGATTGTCACCGCGGCGCGTCCGCCCCAGTACCACCTTCGCTCCCATACGCGCAGCCGATACTTTTCGGCCGATTCCAGTCCCGAAATGCGCGCGGTTCCAGACGCGTTCGTGGTCCCGAACCAATCACGAAACGGCCACGATCCGCGCTGTCGCTTGGCGTTGTGCAGGCGCGACACGAGCACGATCGCGCCTTCGACCGGGTCGCCAAACGCATCGTGGACGCGCACGACGGCGCGCGCACCCCGACGCAGAACAATGCGCGCACGAGTTTCCGCCCGCGCTGGCACCGGACCGGTTGGCAGATAGCCTTCCGGCTGCTCCACGACGAGATCGACCGGATCGCTCCCGAGGCGCCCGATGCGAAACGAACCGTCGGACGCCGTCGTCGTCGAGCCGTATTGCGTCAGCGTAGCGCCGCGGGCCGGCGGGCCGTCCGGGGTCCATGCAGGATTCCACGCCCACAGGCGTTCGTTTCCCACGGGCTCCCCGGACTCGGCGACAACCCGTCCCTCTACGACCCGCTCCTCGGGCAACCAGACTTCGTACTCGCCTTCGAACGGGATGGGACCAAGCCGAATCGGCCCAAGGGGAAGCGCGTCACAGGCGCGCGGGGATGTCCCGGCGCGCATGATTTCGAGGGTCGCGGCGTTCTTGCGATCAACGTACGGAAACGCCGTCTCGTATCGCAACCCGAGAACTCCATCTCGCAACTCAAAGAGTCCCGGCGTGTGCGGATCCCAAGCGTCGTAGGCGGTCCAAGCTCGGGCGACGTCGTGCAGTACGACTCGGACCGCGCAAAAGGGAACCGCGTTCCGGGCGCGATCCCGGAAAGTTGGCGTTTTGGAGGCCGTAGGCGGGGTTTGAGTATCTGACGTAAGCCGTTTTGTGCAAAGAGGTTCCCGCGCCCAGCCGACGGCTTTGGTATGAACAACAATGCCACGACGGACGCGGGA
>JAJFFH010000009.1 GCA_021776735.1 Planctomycetota bacterium
GATCCGGCCCGTCCGCCGTGGCGCGGCAGCCGCCGGTGAACCGTTCAGGTTCACGAACGACGTTCTCGTTCGGGTAGCGCATGCTGCATACGCGGGAGTCGATCACTCGAACGACCCGCGACATAGTCGCGACCCGATCCCCGATCCCGAACCCCGATCCCGAACCCGTTCACGAACGACGTTCTCGTTCACGTAGCGCTTGCCACAAATGCGGAGGCGGCCGTCCGAACGACCCCGGGTGCGACTGCGACCCGAACCCGAATCCGAGCCCGAACCGTTCGCGTAGCGCTTGCTGCATACGCGGGAGTCGATCACTCGAACGACCCGCGACATAGTCGCGACCCGATCCCGAACCCGATCCCGATCCCGAACCCGTTCATGAGCGACGTTCTCGTTCACGTAGCGCTTGCCACAGACGCGGAGGCGGCCGTCCGAGCGACTGCGACTGCGACCCGACCCCGACCCCGACCCCGACCCCGAACCCGAACCCGACTCGCCGTCCGTTGCGCTGCCGCTTGCGAGCGGACTTCACGAACCGCGATAGGCGATTCTCAAAAAAACATCGCCGTCCGTATCAAAGCCTCCGAAAACTCGCTCCCGCCTCCAATCCCTATCAAGAACCCGCTCGGCGGGTTTTTGTAGTTGCGTGCGCCTACGATGGGATCGTGCGAATCATGGGGATCGATCCCGGGACCCGCGATGTCGGCTGGGGAGTTATCGAATCCGAGGGAACCCGCCTCGCATTCGTGGCCGCGGGAGTGATTCGGGCTGATCCGAAGGCGGCGCTGTCCGAGCGGCTCGCGCTCGTCGCACGCGAACTTCGGGGGCTGATCGCGGCGTACGAGCCGGTCTCGGCTGCGGTCGAGGACGTGTTCGTGAAATCGAATCCGCGGGCGGCGCTGGCGATCGGACATGGGCGGGGCGTCATCCTGGCCGGACTCGGGGAAGCCGGACTCACGGTGCGCGACTACGCGCCGGCGACCGTGAAGCGGGCGCTCACGGGAAACGGTCGCGCGCTGAAGTCGCAGGTCGCGCGGATGGTCGGCGTGCTGCTCGGCGAGACCGACCTCAGTCTCGATGCGAGCGATGCGCTGGCGGTCGCGGTCGCACACGCCACCAATCTGCGGTCACAAACCATTGTCGGACAATGACTTATAAAAAGTCAAGGTGGCGGGGCTTGCATCCGATGATGTTGAGGGTATAGCTTGGGGTCGATCTTGACGGAATCCGATTCGGAACCCGGACCTGAACCGGGATACCACCCAGAGTTAGGCCTGACCGCGCTGGCGGTCGTGGCCATGCTGTTTTTGGCTCTGACGCCCGCCACGGTCTTGCTGGCGGCGGCTGCGACGTGTCTATTCGCGGCGTTCCTGTTCGCGCTCTTCGAGGCTTCGCTGGAGCACCATAGCCGCGCGCGCCTCATGGACGCGGCGAAGAGCATCGGACGCGACGCGCAACTCACCGAGATCCTACGGCGCGAAGACGAACTGCTCTTCGAAACGAAGTTCGCCCGCAGCCTCACGCAGATCGTCGGCATCGCGGGGTCTGCGGTGTGCGTGGCCAAGACGGACGCATACGGTCTCACGCTGATACTGGGCACACTCGGCCTCGCCGCGGCCTTCCTCATCCTGAACGTCGCTCTGCCCCAGGTGCTCGGCCGCCGTGCCGGTAACCGCATCCTGCTGAGCACACTCGTTGCGTACGACCGCGGTCTTTGGCCCCTGCGCCCGCCCGCCCGTTGGCTGCGCGCAATCGCAAGCTGGTTCGCCGGCGGCGAGGAACCCACCGACCCCGAAGAGGAGATCACCGACGAACTGCTTTCGGTCGTCGAGGAGGGCACGCGGGAAGGCACGATGGCTGCGGAGGAGAAGGAGATGATCAAGGGCATCATCGACCTGCGCGAGGGCACCGCCGAAGAAATCATGACGCCGCGAACCGACCTCGTGGCTCTCTCGATCTCCGCGTCACTCGAAGACGCGATCGAAAAGTCGCAGGACCGCGGCCTCGCCCGGCTGCCCGTGTACGGCGACACCCCGGACGAAATCGTCGGGGTGCTCTACATGAAGGATCTTCTCGCCCACTGGGGCAAGAAAGAGCGGCCGTCGGTCGAGCGCCTGATGCGCGAGCCGTTCCTCGTTCCGGCCAGCAAGAACATCGGGAACCTGTTGTCCGAAATGAAGACCCGGCGCATCCATCTCGCCATCGTGCTCGACGAGTACGGCGGCACCGCCGGAGTCGTGTCCATTGAAGACATCCTCGAAGAGATCGTGGGCGAGATCACGGACGAGCACGAAGGCGCCCCCACCGATGTCGTCCGCATCAACGAGAACGCCGCGACCGTCAAGGGCCGCACCGCCATCGACGACCTCAACGACGCGCTCGGCCTCAAGGTCCCGGAGAGCGAAGAGTACGAAACCGTCGGCGGCCTGCTCTTCAGCCGGTTGGGCCACCTGCCGACCGCCGGCGAATTCCTCGACGTCGAGGGCACCCGTTTCACGGTCCTCGAAGCGGACGAACGCCGCATCAACCGCGTCAAGGTAACCACGCTCCGCCCCTCGGCGTGAACGGCACCGGCAAGAACCGCCTGCGGTGCTTTTTGTTAGCCGAGCGAACGGACACTCTGATTGCCTACGCAACGGACCGTCGTACCGGTGGCCTGGCAGCGAACGGGTAGGCGGAATCGGACACACAGCGTACGGACGGCGATTCATTGAGGCTCTTGGGCGCGTGCGCGGGATCGTCGCTGGACCATTTCCTCCCGGTGGCGG
Organism: Planctomycetota bacterium; assembly: GCA_021776735.1. Classification (GTDB taxonomy): domain Bacteria; phylum Planctomycetota; class PLA2; order PLA2; family PLA2; genus JAJFFH01. The sequence goes on from JAJFFH010000009.1 coordinate 2,769, forward strand.
TCGACCCCCCCACCGCTCGCGTCATCGTCTTGAGCGACCACCGGCTGCATGATGTCGTCGTCAAGGTTGTCGCCGCCCAGTGACCGTTCCACGCGAAACGCGGCGTTCGGCGCAGGTACCATGCGCGGGTGCGGAGCAGAGCGACCCGGAGCAAGGCGACCGAGGCATTGGCGTATCGCATCCATGCGTATGCGGAGTCGTCGGCGATTACGGCGTTGCTGACCGCCGACTTCGGGGCGATTCGAGCCGTGGCCAAAGGGGCCAAGCGAATCAAGAACGGCCTGCGCGGGCCGCTTGACACCGGGGTGCTCTATCGCGTGCGCATCGGGCGGCGCGGGAGCCAGGGGTTGTTTCACCTGCACTCCGGCAGCGTGCGCGAGGCGTTCGCGTGCATCCGCCGGGAACCCGTCCGTTTTCATGCGGCCTGTCTGGTGCTTGAGGTGGCTGCCGACCTGATGCGCGAGGAAGAGCCCCACCGGGAGCTGTTCCGGCTCGCGGTCTTCACGCTGAAGGCGATCGACCGTGCACCGGTCGATCGGGTCGAGTTGGCGCTCACCCTGTTCTTGGCGCGCGCCGTTTCCCTGTCGGGGCATGTGCCCGAGACCGATGCCTGCCTGGCCTGCGGCGGCGACTTCAAGGGCCGCGGGCGGCTGCTTCTGAGCCCCAGCCTCGGCGGGGTTGTCCACCTCGAGTGCGGCCACGGAGCAGCCGGCGTCCGTCCGTTGTCGGGGCGCTCCCTCGCCCTCCTCACTGATCTGTGGGCCCGATCCGCGGGCGAGATTCTCGCGGAACCTCCTCGCGCTGGCCTCTCGCGGCTGCGTAGTACCCTGATGGCGTGGCTCGAATACGTGCTCGAACGCCGTTTTCGCGCCGCGGGCCCTGCCGACCGCCACCTCAGAGCATGACCGCGGACATGATCTCCGGGCATGATTGCCGGGCTATAGTCTCGCCGCTTCCGGGCATGATGGGCGGGCCAAGACATCGCCGTCCGTACGCTCCCTCAAGCTCATCCTTCCGCGAGGGCGGTCTTTCGATGGCCCACCCTTTGCTTACCATCATGGGGCTCACTATGCCGACCACGTCCATCACGCGTTTCGCCCGGGTTTTCCTGTGGACCCTGCCGTTCTGGCTGGCCTTGGGTGGCTGCCGCTCGATCGTGCGCGGCGAGCCGGATTGGCTCCTCGCCCAAGGTAAGGCGCTCCGCGCGAAGAAGCGGTACAAGAGCGCCCAGGCGCATCTGCGCGGGGTGGTCCACTACCATCCGGAGTCGAAAGAGGCGGAAGAAGGGCTGTATCTGCTCGCGAACACGCGGCACAAGCTCGGCAAGGGTCAGATCGCGTTCGAGGACTTCAAGAAGTTCGTCGAGACGTATCCGCAAAGCCCCTATCTCCTGCCGGTCGCCGTGGGCGAGTACCAACTCGGGATTGATCATCTCGAGGGACGGATGCCCGCCTTTTGGTTTTTTGGAACCGACCGGGGCTACGGGCTGCGCATCCTGCGGCACATGCAGCGCAACTTCCGCAACCACTCGCTGGCGCAAAAGGCGCTCGTGAGCATCGCGGAGTGGCACATCGACGCCGAGGATCACGACGACGCGATCGAGACCCTGGAGCGCCTGCTCGAGCAGTATCCGCGGTCGCAATACGCACTGTGGGCGCGCTTCGAGCTGGCCAAGGCGCTCTTTGCCTCCAACGACGGTCCGCTTTACGACCTCCGCCTGCTCTACCGCTCGCGCCGGGCATTCAAGGACTTCGTCGGCACGGCGAAGCTCTTCGGACAGCTCGAAAACGAGGCAAAACGGGCCGCGGAAACCACCAAGTACATCGCGCGGATCGAGAAGCGGATCGCCGAGCGCGGCTATGAGATCGGCCGGTTCTACGAGCGGCGCAACGACCCCAAATCGGCGGCGTACTACTACCGACAGGTCATGGCCGACTATCCCAACAGCCGCTTCGCCAACGCGTCCGCCGCCCGCCTCAAGGAGTTGGGGAGCCCGTCGTGAGCATCAGGGGCAATCGGCACCGAAGGCGCTGTTGGTTTCGGTGGGGGCGGGGGCCGCTGGCCCTGGTCGCTCTCGTGCTGGCGGGCTGCGGCTACCGGGGTGGCTACGCGCCGCCGCCGGCGCGGGACGGCGAGCCCGGGAGGACCGACGCTGCCGCCGCTCTGCCCGACATCGCCGTAACGCCCTTCGACAACGAGACCTTTCGTCGGGGGCTGGAAATCCGCCTGACGCGCCTCTTGGCCGACGAGCTTCGCGCGCGCGCGGGGCGGCCTCCGGCCCGGCCGGACGAATCGACCTGGCTCGTTACCGGCTCGATCGTGCGGGCCGAGGAGCGGGTTTTGTCCGAGGACCGCGCCGACGAGGTCCGCGAGTCTTCGCTGGAGATCGCTGTCGAGGTTACCTTGCGCGCCCGCGGAGCCGAGGAGTATCTGGGTAGGCGGACTTTTTCGGAAGTGGCGCCGTTCTCGCCGCGGGCGGGACGAATCGCAACCGTGGAGCAAGCCAGGGAAGAGGCCTTGAGGGATCTCGCCGAAAGAATCGTGTACTGGCTGGAGAGCCAGCAACACCGCTTGCCGGACCGATCCGGGAAGCGAAAGGAACGCGCATGAGCGAAACGCGAAACGGAGGCCGCCGCCCGCGCGGCCGCAACCTGCCCCTGATTCTGCTGCTGCTGGTCCTGGCGGTCGTCGCGTTGTCCCAGTTCACGCCGGACGCGAGCAAGACCGCCGGGATCACGTTCTCGCAGTGGCGCTTCCTCGGGGAGGAAGGCGCGCTGCAAGACATCGAAATCATCCACGGACCCGAGCGGGTCGAGATCAAGGGCAAGCTCGACGAAGACCAGCTCAACGAGATCCTTGGCAAACTCGACGACGGCGAGCGAAAGGTCCTTGAGGGCAAGAACCGCTACCGCGTCGAGGGCATCCTGCCCGGCGCCGTCAACAACCCCGACATCTACCAGGACATGAAGGGCTGGGTGGCCCGCCGCGACCGCATCAAGGAGTCGGAGTCGAGCCAGCTCATTCCGACGTTCCTGTTCACGATCATGCCGTGGCTGCTGATCGCGGCGTTCTTCTGGTTCTTCGTCTTCCGCCCGATGCGCCAGGCCGGCGGCTCGGGCGGCGTGCTCAGCTTCGGTCGCAGTCGCGCCAAGCTGTACACGCCGGAGATGACCAACGTGACGTTCGACGACGTCGCGGGCATCCACGAGGCAAAAGAGGAAGTGCGGGAGATCATCGAGTTCCTCCGCAACCCCGGCAAGTTCCAGAAACTCGGCGGCCGCATTCCGCGCGGCGTGATCCTGTACGGCCCTCCGGGCTGCGGCAAGACGCTGCTGGCCAAGGCGATCGCCGGCGAAGCGGGCGTCCCGTTCTTTGCCATCAGCGGCTCCGACTTCGTCGAGATGTTCGTCGGCGTCGGCGCCTCGCGCGTGCGCGACCTGTTCACGCAGGCCAAAGAGAAATCGCCGTGCCTGATCTTCCTCGACGAGATTGACGCCGTTGGACGGCGCCGCGGCTCAGGCCTCGGCGGCGGTCACGACGAGCGCGAACAGACGCTGAACCAGATCCTCGTCGAAATGGACGGGTTCGAGACCGACAAGGGCATCATCGTTGTCGCGGCCACAAACCGGCCGGACGTGCTTGACTCCGCGCTGCTGCGTCCCGGGCGGTTCGACCGCCAAGTCGTGATCGACCTGCCCGACGTCGATGGCCGCAAGGCGATCCTGAAGGTCCACGCGGAGAAGGTGAAGATGGCGCCGTCCGTCGATCTCGGCATCATCGCGCGCGGCACGCCCGGATTCTCCGGCGCGGAGTTGGAAGCCGTGATCAACGAGGCCGCGATCGGCGCGGCGATGGGCAACCGCCAGTGGGTCACGCACCCCGACCTGGAGGAGGCCCGCGACAAGGTCCGCTGGGGCCGCAGCCGCCGTTCGCGCTCCAACGCGATGACCAAGCAGGAGCTCACGGCGACGGCGTACCACGAGGCGGGCCACGCGATCGCGATGGTGCTCCTTCCGGATGCGGAGAATCTGCACAAGGTCACGATCATTCCGCGCGGCAGCTCGCTCGGCGCGACGCTCCAGCTTCCGGAGCGCGACCGCTTCACCTGGTACCGCAAGTACATGCTCGACCAGATCACGATGCTGTACGCGGGTCGGATCGCCGAGGAGTTCTACACCGGCGATCTCTCGAGCGGCGCGGCGAACGACATCAAGCAGGCCACCGAACTCACCCGGCAGATGGTCACGAAGTTCGGCATGAGCGAGCTCGGTCCGATCGCCTTCGGCGGCGGCAACGAAGACACCGTTTTTCTCGGCCGCGAGATCACGCGCCACCAAAACCACAGCGAGCAGACGGTCGACCGCATCGACAAGGCCGTCGAGCAGATCACCCGCGAGTGCCACACACGCGCGGAAAAACTGCTGCGCGAAAACCAGGACAAGGTCAAGGCGGTGGCGGAGGCGCTCGTCGAGTACGAGACCCTGACCGCCGACGAGGTCACGGTCGTACTCGAGGGTGGCGATGTCGGCGACTTCCGCAAGAAGACCGCGGAGCAAGCGCCCCCGCCGGAACCCGATCCGGTCGAGGATCCGGGGCCGGACCCGCTTCCGGGCCTCGATCCCGATCCGGCAACGGCCTAGCAAGCACCATGGCCGGAAACCGGGCCGCGGAGTTTTGGACCTCGATCGCGGCATGCGAACACGCCGTCGTCATGGGGGTCGTCAACGTGACCCCGGATTCGTTCTCCGATGCACCTGGGCACTCCACGAGTCCACAGCACACGGACGGCGATACAGCCGGGACGCTCGCCCGGGCGATGATCGCGGCAGGCGCGGCGATCGTCGATATCGGCGGTGAGTCGACCCGGCCGGGTGCGGCGCCGGTGAGCGAGGAAGAGGAGTTGGCGCGGGTCGGACCCGCTCTGACAGCGGTCCGCGATCTGCCGGTGAGCATCGACACCCGGCGCGCCCGCGTGGCGCAGGCCGCCCTGGACGCGGGCGCCATCCTGGTCAACGACGTGACGGCGGGTAGCGACCCTGCCCTGTTCCCGCTCGTGGCCGAACGCGGCGCGGGACTTGTGCTGATGCACATGCGCGGCACACCGGCCACGATGCAGGAGGAACCGGTGTATGACGACGTCGTCGGCGAGGTCGAGTCCTACCTCCTCGCGCGCGCCGCCGCAGCTCGCTCCGCCGGTGTAGCCCGTGACCGTCTCCTGATCGATCCGGGCATCGGCTTCGGCAAGACCGCGAAGCACAACCTTGCCCTGCTGCACGCCCTCCCACGACTGGCCCGCCACGGCTACCCGGTGCTGCTCGGCATTTCCCGCAAGAGCCTACTCGGCACGCTCACCGGCCGAGCGGTCGGGCAACGCCACGACGCCACGACCGCCGCGGTCGCTCTCGGCGCCGCCGCCGGCGCCGCGGTCGTCCGCGTACACGACGTGCCCGCCGCCCTGGACGCAGTCCGCATTGCCGCCGCCTGGCCGCGAGCGTGAACCGCGAGCGGACACTGACTTTCGGCGCCGCGGCGCGTTGGACTCGGTTGGTACGCTACGCAACGCTCCCGTGCCTGACCTGACCGAATTCCTCACCTTCCGCGACCTCGTGCAGATCGCGATCCTGTGGGTGATCGTGTACGGCGTGCTGCGGTACCTGCACGGGACGATCGCGGGCGCGTTCCTGCAGACTGTCGGCTTGGCCATGGTGATCATCATCATCCTGGCGATGCAGTTGTTCACGATCTTTGGGCTCAACACGCTGAAGACGATCGTCCAGTACTTCGTCATCTTCGCCTTCTTCTCGATCGTGATCGTGTTCCAACCCGAACTGCGCCATGGATTGACCCGGCTCGGACACTCGCCGTTCGCACGATTCATGCGGCGCACCCTGTCGAAGCGCGACGAACGGGGCGCCTCGATCGCCGACGAGATCATGAAGGCGGCCCGGCGCTTCTCGAAGAACCGGGTCGGCTCGATGATCGTCATCGAACGCGAAGTCAGCCTGCAGCCGTACGTGGATCGCGCGGTTCGCCTCGACGCTTCGGTCAAGGCGGAGTTGCTTGACACGATCTTCACGACCCCGACGCTCCTGCACGACGGCGCGGTCATCCTCCGCGGCGACCGGCTCGAAGGCGCGGGCGCTGTCCTGCCGCTGACCCAGAATCCGGACATCCCGAAGCGCTACGGCACGCGCCACCGCGCCGCGATCGGCATCACCGAGGAGTCCGACGCGGTCGTCGTCGTCACGTCGGAGGAAACGGGCATTGTCTCGTTCGTGTGGAACGGCACGCTCCATCCGCAGGAAGACACCGTGAAGGCCGAGGACATGCTGAACCGGCTCATCGCCGGCGAGGAGAGCGTGGAATGAACGCGGAGCGCGTGGCATGAGGTGGGGCCGGTTTTTTCGGGATCTCGTGGTCCAAAACATCGGCACGAAGATCATGGCGCTCTTGCTGGCCATCGTCCTCTATGTCTTTGTCGATCAGCAGGGCCAGGAAACAAGCCAGGTCGGAGAGCTGACCCTCCATTTCGTGTTCGACGACACGAATGCGAGTCAGTACCTGTTGCTGGATGACCAGATCAAGCTGACGGATCTGGGCCTCAAGGGTCGCCGCGAACAGGTCGTTCCGCTCGCGCGCGAGCTGAACCAGCTCAAGCGCCGCACCATCGTCGTCACGGCCCGTGTGCTCCAGCTCGTGAGGGACGATTTTCGAATCCCGCTCTCCATCAAGCTGTTGCGCGCGGCCGCCATCCTGCCCGACGAAGTTGACATCGAGGGCGAATTGCCGCCGGCGGCCATCGAGTTTGACACCCTCGTACGTCGCAAGATGGTTCTCCGGCTCAAACGCGACCGGAACAAGCTGACCATCCCGAAGGATTCGAACTACGTTCCCGACGATGGAGGCGAACTGGTCGCGCCGCGGCTTGAGCGAGAGACGACCGAGGTCATGCTCGTCGGCCCCCAGAGCGCGTTTCGGGACGACTCGAGCGAGTTGCTCGTTGAGTTGCCCTCCTTTCCCGAGGTTTTCAAGGCCTTCCAGGCCCCTGAACCGACGGAAACCGTCAAGGCCGACGGCATCGACTGGGCCGGCAGCGGACTCCAGACCGGCCTGACCCAGCACATGAAGATCGACGGCGAGCCGGCCGAGACGTTCGCACGCAATCTAAGACTCCAGTTCAACGTGCGCGAGAGGCTGCGGCCCGTCACGCAAACGATGGATATCGTGTTGATCGGCGAGCTGCCGAAAGGCCGCAAGCTGGCCGACTACACGTTTCAGGGCGTCGGAGGCAGCGCCTCAACGCTAACCTCGTCGCACTTGGAGCAGGGCAAGGGACCGGTCCGAATCAATCGCCCGGGCACGGTGCTGTTGGAGCAGCTCGAGAAGCTCAAGCTCCTCGTCGATCTGAGTGCCGCGGAATTCTACGACGAGGGCGACTCGCTACGCGTTCCCGCCTACCTGTGGATGAATCCGCCCGACTTCGACCTCCTGGGCCGAAACCTGTTGGTCATGGATGAAGGCCGGTTCCTGCTGAGCTACACCAAGAAGCCGTGACAATCCTCTCGATCGAAGTTTCGGGACCGGGGGGTGGAGTGGCATTGCACCGCCAGGGACGGACGGCGATGCTCTTGATCCCGGCGGGCGTACGCCGCGGACGGGATCTTGTTCCGCTGGCCGAACAACTGCTCGAGGAGGCAAGGCTCGCGCCGACGGACCTCGACGGGGTCGCCTGCGGCGTCGGTCCCGGCTCGTTCACGGGCATCCGCGTCGCGGTGGCCACGGCGGCGACCCTGGCCTACGCCGCCGATCTCCCGGTCGTGGATGTCGGATCGCTCCACGGCATTGCGGCAAACGCCGCGAGCGACGCGCCCCACGTGTTGGTCGCGCTGGACGCACGCCGCGGCAACGTGTTTTGCGCCTGGTTCGAGCGCACGGACGGCGAACTCCGGCTCGTCGGAGAGTACCGCTGCTGCACCACCGAGGCCGCACTTGCGGATCTGCCCGCGGACGCCGTCGTCTTGGGCGACGCGCGCGCAAAGTACGAGTCGCTGGCCGCGTTTTCGGGCGCGGCGGACGCCCCGGTGCGTCCGGACGTGATCGCGAAGCTTGGCGAGGCACGGTTCGCCCGTGGCGAGGGCAAGCGACCGGAGCAGCTCAAGCCGCTCTATCTGCGCTTGTCGGATCCCGAAGAGCGGCTACGCTAGGTTCGCACGCCTGCCGAAGACGCCGCCGCGTTTCCGCACGCCGAAAAACAGCCGCCTAGCCTTGTCGGGGGTCCAACATTGTCGGAGCGGAGCCGTAGAAGGGGTGCGCGGATGCAAAGCCGGAGAGTTTGGGCGGAGATCGATCTCGACGCGATCTCGAGCAACCTGCGCCGTGTGCGGGAACTGGCCCCCGACCGCGGCGTGATCGCGATCGTCAAGGCCAACGCGTACGGCCACGGCGCCGTTCCCGTCGGCTGGCATCTGGCGGCCCAGGGTGTCGATGCACTGGGCGTCGGCGACTCGCACGAGGCGATCGAGCTGCGCCGCGCCGGGATCGGGGCCCCCATCCTGATTCTGGGCGCCGTCGTTCCGGGCGAGCTGGCCGACGTCGTCGGGTTCGACATCGCCGTCACCGTGCACACGGACGAGCGCGTGCGCGTCCTGCGCCGCGAGGCGCGACGAGCCGGGCGCGTCGCGCGTGTGCACCTAAAGATCGACACCGGCATGGGCCGCCTCGGCTGTACGCCGGCGCGCGCCGAAGCCATCGCACAACTGGTCCACGATTCGGAGTTCCTCGAGCTCGAGGGGCTCTGCACCCACTTCGCGTGCGCCGGACCCGACGGCGACGAGTTCACCGCGCGCCAGCGCACCGTGTTCGCCGAGGTCGCCCAACGCCTCGCCGCCAAAGGCATCGCCGTCCGTATGCTCCACGCCGCGGCCTCCGGTCCGCTGCTCCGTCAGGTCGCCCCCGATCTGGACGCGGTTCGGCCGGGCCTGGCGCTCTACGGCCTGGCGCCGGAACCTCGGTCGCAGGAAGGCCTCACGCCGGCCCTGGCGCTCAAGACGCGCATCATCTTCCTGAAGGATCACCCGGCGGGCAGCTCGATCGGCTACGAGCGAACCCACGTCACGTCGCGACGAACGCGCATCGCGACGCTGCCGGTGGGCTACAACGACGGCTATCCGTGGCGGCTTGGCGGACGCGGCGAAGTGCTCGTGCGGGGCCAGCGGGCCCCCGTCGTGGGGCGGGTTTCCATGGACTATCTTTCGATCGACGTGGCCGGCATCGCGGGCGCTTCCGTCGGCGACGAGGTGGTCCTGATCGGGTCCGCAGGGAGCGAGCATATTGACGCTCGGGAGCTGGCCGAGCGGGCCGGAACGATCCCCTACGAGGTTTTTACTCGCCTCGGGCGGCGCGTCGAGCGTGTCTATCGGGGCGGCGCCCATGGCCCGGAGCCCGGATTTGGGGTCATTCGGCGTCCAATCTCGGTACAAACGTCCGATAATCCCAGGTAGGCACTTAGGCGAATGTAGACCCGCAGGGCGGGATCCTTGCCGCCCCGCCTACCTGACTCTGACTGATTCATGGCACGCCGTCGTCGCGTCACCCTGGGACGGGCCCTCGCCCTGTTGCTGCTCGGCATCGCGCTCGGGGCGTCGCTGTTCTTGTTGCGGCACCTCCGGCCGGACGCCATCGAGCAGCAGTTTCGCGATGCGCTGGAAGCGACGCTCGCCACGGACTACAAGTTCGACGACATCCTGCTTGACATCGACCAGGGCATCGAGGTCATCGGTCTGGAGATTTCCTATCCGGACGGCACACTGGCGCTTCGAGTCGAACGGCTGGGCCTCACGGTCAGCCACCAGGATCTGCTCGCGGGCGAGGTCAACATCACGCAGGTGGATCTGCGCGGGCTCACGCTGCGGTTGCGTCCGGCGGACGGCGGCGGCTCCGGCTTGCCGGGGGTGTTCAAGCCGCCCGGCGAACAGCGATCGCGCAGGACCGTTGCGCGTCCCCCGCTCATCCGGGTGATGCCGGGTGCGGGCGGCAGCCGCATCGAGTTCGTCCAGGTGCCGTACCTCAAGAGCGGCGAAACCGTCGGCTTGAGCATCGAACGGTTTGACGGCCGACCCGACGGTCCGCTCTACACCGCGAACGCTCGCCTTTCCGGCCCGCGCACGAAGCGACTGGATCTCGGGCTCCGGTTCGACCCGCGCACCAACGATCTGAGCATCCAGGCGCGGGCCGCGTCGCTTGCGTGGACCCGCGAAGACTTCAACCGCCTCGATCCGGGAGTTCGGCGCCTGCTGCCCCCCATCGAGGCCGGCGGCGTGGCCGACGTGCGCCTCGATGCCGCTTTCGTACTCGCGCCGTTCAAAGCCCTCAGGGTCGAGGCCGACATCGCTGTTCACGACCTGCACGGGGCCTTCGGCAACATCCACACGGGCGAGGCGCAGGATCTTCCCTTCGGTCTTCGCGCCGGACAGGGCGAAGTTCACTACCGCGACGGCGAACTGTGGGTCCGGGGCTTTCGCGGCGAGTACGTTTCGCCCCGCGGCGAGATCGGCCATTGGGCGGTGGACTTCGAAGCCGATTTCACGCGTGTCGAACCGCACATCGACTTCGAAATCCGCGGGCGCGACATGACGCTCTCGACCGACGACATGCGCAACCTGCTCGACCCCGCCGTCATCGAGCCCGTCGTCAATCAGTTCCGCCCCCGGGGCCGGATGGACTTCGTGTTCCGCATGTCGCAGCGGCCCGCATTCCCGACGAAACACTGGCTCGATGTCCGCTTGAGAGACGTCGACGCGATCTACGCCGGACATCTCGACGAACTCACCGGCCAGCGGTACGGGTTTCTGTATCCGCTTGAGCACTGCCGCGGCCAAATCATCATCGAGAACGGTATTCCCACACCGCGCGGGCCCGCGGAGCGCGTGCATTTTCCCGACCTCCGCGGATCGAACCGCATCGCGCGCCCGGTCGCCGGCGGGCCCGACCATGTCCAGGTCCGCGTGCACGGCGACATCCTCGCGTACGAACAGCTCGCCGACAGGCCCAGCGAGGACTTCCGCCTCGCCATCGAGATCGACGACCTGCCCATCGATTCCAAGCTCGCCCGGGCGTTTTCCGCGGCCCCGCGCGGCATGCCGTACGCCGGATTCCAACTGCAGGGATGGGCCAAAACCGTGCGCATCACGGTCGAGCAGGACGCCCTCACAGACCCGGAGCCGCGCGCCGCCTACGACATCACGCTCGAGAACTGCTCGATGGCGTACGAGCGCTTTCCGCTCCCGATCCGCGGGATCTACGGGCGTATCGTCAGCACCCCTGTCGCGGCGGGCGCCGACGGACTCGAACGCCGCGAACTGGAACTCGATCTCACCGGCGTGTCCGCGGACGGCGGCAGGATCCGCGGCATCGGCACGATCGATCAGGCCGGCGAGCGGGCGCAGTTCAAGATCGACCTCCAGTCGCCCGACCTCAAGGCCGGTCCCGCGCTCCGGCGCGCGCTCGCCGAGGCCCCCGGGGTGTCCGCCGCGATCACGCAGCTCTGGGACCGCCTCGATCCCGTCGGTCAGGTCGGTGTGAACGTCGAACTGCGCACAGACCGGGAGCCGCGCGTCGATCTGAAGTTCGACGGAGGCTGCGACCTGCGCGGGTTCCACGACCGCAGCCTGCCGATCACGAGGCTGTTGGGCGGCATCGAGTACCGCGGCGGAATCGTGACCATCAGCGACCTCCGCGGAGAGGCCAACGCGGCACCCTTCCGCGTCTCCGGCACCGTCCGTGAAGACGGTTCGTTCCTGCTTGCGGGCCGGATCGACCAGCTCTATCTGCAGCAACCGATCCGCGACCTGCTGCGCGAGGTGGTCCCGGACGCAGCGCGGGCGATCGGTGCGCTCAAGCTTGAGACTCGCTCCGCACTCGACGTAGAGCTGCGCATCGAGCGTCGGGGCGCGGAGTCCCCAATCCGCACGAACGCGCGCCTTGCCCGCCTTGACCTCGTCAGTCGCATGAAGGGTCTGGAGATCAGCGTCCGCGGCGGCCCCATCGAGGTCACGCCCGAGGCGGTGCTGGCCAAGAACCTTGTTTTGGCCGACGGGAGCGCCGAAGTCTACGTTCATGAAGCGGACCTGCCGCGGGGAGCGCGGCGCCGCGGATGGATCGAGCTGGACGCCCGCGACCTCGACAGTCGGCGCCACCTCACTCGACTGTTCGGGGAGCAGGCCGCGCGCGTATTCGGGGACAATCTGCGCGTCGACCTCACGGATTTCGAGATCGAGCTGCATCGCGGAGCACGCAACGCGGTCTTGCGCGGAAGGGTCGACCTCCGCCGGCACGAGTTGCAGGACAATGCCCCGACCGCACTCGAGCCGACCGGAACCCTCGTCCTGACGCCGCTGACGGTGCGCCTGCCCGCAAAGTCGGACGGACAGCTCCGGTATCACGGCATCGTGAAGTTTTCAGACCTCAATCTCAGGCTCCCCGTCCCGGTGCACGATATGAGCGGTGAGCTGCGCATCGCGGATGGAACTTTCGGACCGTTCACCTGTAACGGGGCGGTGTTCGACGCCAAGGTGACGGCGTACGAGCGCTTCTTCGACAAGCTCAAGTTGAACCTGACCATCGACCCCGAATTCGTCCGCCTGAACAACATCGACGGAGCTCTGTACGAGGGCCGGCTGCGCGGCGACATCGACGTGCACCAGCGCGACCCGGACGGCTTTCGGCTGCGCCTCAGCGCGACGGCGGTGCAGCTCGCCGCTATGTTTGAAAAAGACCTTCCGCGCGACAACCGCATGACCGGCCTGATCGACGCGGAACTGGAGATCGAGTCGCGCACCGGCAGTCCCGGTGACCTGAAGGGCCAAGGACGCCTGCTCATACGCGACGCGCAGCTCTTCAAGATCCCCGGCATCCGCAGCATCCTCGCCGTGCTCACGCCCGCCACGCCGCTTCGCGGCCCCCGCTTTCGCCGCGCCGAAGCGGACTTCCGCATCGAGGGCGAAACAATCCACGTCGATCGCTATCACCTCTCGACCAAGATCAACGACGTCAAGGGCAAAGGTACGGTCTCGATCTACGGCGACCTCGACCTGGTCGTCGAACCCCAGGTCACGCGGCTCATCGACGTCACCCGCATGCTCGACATCCCGCTCCTGAGCGTCCTGCGCAACCTCTGGCACCGCGCGGTCTACGAGATTCGCGTCGAGGGCACTCTCAAGAGCCCGGATCTTCGCCTACGCGCGTTGCCCTTCCTGAAGCGCTCGCGGCGCCGTCTCACGCAGTCCGCGCACGCCGGAACCGTCCGCCGGATTCGTCCAAGAATCCTGCCCCGGTAAAACCAACCACGAGGCAGCAAACGGACGGCGATTATTGTTAGTCGGGCGGCCCGGCCGCTTCGGCACGGGTGCCGCTCCCGCAAGCCCGAACCCGTTCTCGTTCTCGACCGACGTTCACGTCACGCTTGCTGGCCCGTGTGCGACGGAACGCGACGCCTTCCTCCTCCTCACCTTCGTGCCCTTCGTGAGGCTTCGTGGTGACCCTTCATCTCATCTCTCTTTCCTTCTCCGAGGCCCCCCGTGGCCCCTCGTGTTTCTCTCTTCCGTCGGTCTCGCCGCGGTTGATCGGCCTTCCGCGCGCGCGGTACGACCCAGCGCTACGTCTACATGAACGTCGGTCGGGAAAGTGAGCCGCGGATATCGCCGTCCGTTCGCGTTCGGCCCGATGTCACTCCGTTTGTGTCTTCGTTCGCTCGCTACCGCCGAGCATCTGGCCAAGGGCTTCCTTTCACCCGATAATCATGACGTGTCCACGTTTGTTGTGATCCTCGCGGGCGGTGCCGGGACCCGGTTTTGGCCGGCCGGGCGTCGTGCCAAGCCCAAGCAGCTTCTTCCCATCACCAGCGATCTCACGATGCTGTCCGAGACCCTTGTGCGGTGCGAGACTCTCGCGCCGCCCGAGCGGACGTTCATCGTGACCAACGAGATTCAGGCCGACGCCACGCGGCGCGAGTGTCCGCAGCTTCCGGCCGAAAACGTGATCGCGGAGCCGGAGATGCGCAACACGGCAGCGGCGATCGGAGTCGCGGCATTGCGCGTGCACGAGGCGGACACGGACGGCGTCATGGTCGTGCTGCCGGCCGACCACGCGATCCGGCCGATCGAGACGTGCACCGCGCGGTTTCAAGCGGCCGCCCGGCGCGCCGCCGACACCGACGTGCTCCTGACCGTCGGGATCGAGCCGACCGGTCCCGCGACCGGCTACGGATACATCGAAGCCGGCGACCAGGTGGCCGAGGTCGAGGGCGCTCCGGTCCATACCGTCCTGAGCTTCAAGGAGAAGCCCGACCGCGCGACCGCGCAGTCGTTTCTCGACCAGGGCGGGTACTTCTGGAACGCGGGCACGTTCGTCTGGCGCGCGTCGGTCCTGCTCGATGCGTTCCGGCAGCACCTGCCCGGCCACGCCGAGGTGATCGAACGCATCAAGGCCGCCGGGAAGCTGACCGCCGAGGACTACGCGCGATTTGAAAACGTCCCCATCGACATCGGGGTCATGGAGCGCGCCGACAACGTCGAGGTGATCCCCGCCGATTTCTCGTGGGACGACGTCGGCTCGTGGCTCGCCATCGACCGCCTTCAAGAGCGCGACGAAAAGGGCAACGTCCGCCGCGGACACCACGTTGGCATCGACACCGAGAACTGCATCGTGTTCGCCGGCGACCGCCTCGTGGCCACGATCGGCGTCGAGGACCTGATCATCGTGCAAACCCCCGACGCAACCCTGATCTGCCGCAAGGACCGCGCCGAAGACGTCAAAAAAATCGTCGGCCTGCTGAAAGACGAGGGTCACGAAGACCTCATCTGAGAGGTTGGCCCGAAAGACGCAGGGCGAAAGCAAACGGACGGCGATGTCCGCCGACCGCGCGTGATCGTTCTCGTTCACAAACGACGTTCGCGTTCAGGTAGCGCTTGCTGCCTACGCGGGAGTCGATCGCTCGAACGACCCGCGACGTAGTCCCCGACCCCGACGCCGAGCCCATACGCCAGACGGCAGGGCCCCCTAGTCGTCCCCGGTCGGGTTCCGAGTCATCGTTCAGGTCAGCCTTCGTGTACTTCGTGCACTTCGTGGTTTTTCTATGGATCCCCCCGCCGCGGTCACACGATCTCGACCGCCCACCCCCACAGCGGCAAGCGCGACCTCTTCTCTTTCCTCCTCAAAACCACCCTCTTGTACCGGGCTCGGCGCGGTATCCTGTGGTCGTGGTTTTTTTGGCGCTGGACTACGGTCGCAAGCGGATCGGCGTGGCGGTTTCGACCGTGATCGGGTCCGTCCATCCGCGACCGACGGTGCATCGCACGGCCGTGCCCGAAGACATCGCCGTCCTTACGCTGTTGTCCGAAGAGGCCCAGGCCGAAGCCTTCGTGATCGGCCTGCCCCACCACATGGACGGCACCGAATCCGACATGGAAAAAGAGGCCCGCGCGTTTGCCCAAAAGCTCGCGGACGCCACGGGCCTCCCGGTGTTCGGAACCGACGAACGGCTGACCACCGAGGCCGCCGCGTCCATCCTGCGGGCCCAAAACATCCACGGTCGCGCGCAAAAGGCGCGACGCGACTCGACGGCGGCCTGCGTAATACTGAGCGACTTCTTGAGCCACGAACAACGGGAGCAAATCGCATGAAGACTCAAACCCTGCTGTCCCTTCTTGTCCTGCTGGGATTGAGCGCGTCGGGACGCGCCGACGAGGCCGCCGGGATTCTGAAGCGCGCGCGGGCGATCGAGGTCCGTGCCGAGAAACTCCTCGACCAGGGACGGCGCGCCGCCGCGTTTCAACTGCTCGGCCAGGTCGCGGATCTGCGCGAGCGCGCCCGCACGCTGCGCCACGGTCCCGTGAAACCCGTGAAAACAGCCAAGCCCGCCAAAAAAGCGGACGGCGCTAAAGCCAAGCCCGCGGCCACGCCGAAAGCGAAGCGAGCCCCCCGCACCCCCAACCTGACTCCGAAGCAGGCCCTTGTTCGCTTCGACGCGGCGCTCAGAGCGCAAGACATGGGCCGCGCTCGGCGCGAGGCGGCGATCACACGGGCCGTTTTGGCCCGCTGGGCGGCACGGCTTCGGCAGCGCGAGCAGACGCTCGAAAACCGGCTCCAGAAGCTCGAAAAGCAGATTGCAGAGCTGAAAAAGCTCCTGAGATAGGCATCGGGAGGCGCGGGGCCGGACGGTTTCCTTGGGCGGCTCCCCTAGAATCAGCCTTTTGGTAACTAGCTCCCCCGACCGGAGCGGGCACGTCGCGGGCCCGAAATCTGGGCGGGTGGAAAGCAAAGGAAAACGCGACATGAGTATCACGAACGACCGCAAGAAGCAGGTCATCGAGGACTACCGGACCCACGAGTCCGATACCGGTTCGCCGGAAGTCCAGGTGGCGATCCTCACCGAGGAAATCCGCCACCTCACCGACCATTTCAAGACGCATCGCAAGGACCACGCGTCCCGTCGCGGCCTCCTAAAAAAGGTTGGACGCCGTCGGCGGCTGCTCGGGTACCTGAAGAAGAAGGATTGGGCGACCTATCAGTCCCTGATCCAGCGCCTCGGAATCCGGCGCTAGGCCGGACGGGGTCGGGACGCGCGAGACGCGTCCGCCCTGCCGTTTCGTAACGGCATTCATAGCGGCAAGTAGTGAAGAGAGAGGAAAGAAACGTTGTTTGTCAAGAAGACCACGGAGATCGGCGGTAAGTCGCTCTCCATCGAGACCGGCAAGCTTGCCCGTCTCGCCCACGGCGCTGCCGTGGTCACCCTCGGGGAGACCGTCGTACTTACGACCGTCGGAGTCGCGGAACCGCGCCCCGGGATCGACTTTTTCCCGCTCACGATTGAGTACCGGGAAAAGACCTATGCTGCCGGCAAGATTCCCGGCGGATTCTTCAAGCGCGAGGCGCGCCCCACGACCAAGGAGGTCTTGGGCTGCCGTCTCATCGACCGGCCGATTCGGCCGATGTTCGCTGACGGCTACATCGCCGACGTTCAGGTCATCTGCTGGACCCTCAGCTACGACGGCGTGAACGACCCCGATGTACTGGCCGGCATTGGCGCCTCCACGGCGATCATGCTGGCGGGAATGCCGCTGCTCGGCCCGCTCGCGTGGGTCCGCGTCGCGAACATCAACGACGAACTCGTCGTTTTCCCCAACGAGCAGGACATGAAGGAGTCCACGCTCGACCTCGTGGTCGCCGGCACCGCCGAGTCGGTCACGATGGTGGAAGCGGGCGCGCAGGGCGTTACGGAGAGCCGGGTGCTCGACGCCATCGGCGCGGGCCACGAGGCGATCGGCACGATCTGCCAGATGCAGAACGAGATCCTCAAGGAACTCGGTCGCACGCCCGGTCGTGAAACGTACGAGTCTCCGGCGGACGAACTCGAGCCGCTGGTTAACACCCTTCTGGAGGACGCGGGCGATCGGGTCAGGAAAGACATCGTCCAGGACTCCAAGCCCAAGCGCGGAGAGGCTCTCAACGCCATTCGCGCGGACCTGATCGAGAAGTACGGCGACGTCGAGGAGACCGGCGACGAGGGCAAAGCGCCCGTCAAGGCGGTCAAGAAGGCGTTTCGCAAGGTCGGCGACCACGTACTCCGCGAGCTGATCCTGCAGGGCAAGCGCGTCGATGGACGCGCTCCCGCGGACATCCGCGACATCTCCTGCGAAGTGGGCGTGCTACCGCGCGCGCACGGTTCCGCGCTGTTCACGCGCGGCGAGACCCAGGCCATCGTGGCGGCAACGCTCGGCACGGGTCTCGACGAGCAGGTCGTCGATGGAATCAAGGAGGAGTACAAGAAGCGCTTCTACCTCCACTACAACTTCCCCCCGTTCTGCGTCGGCGAAGTTCGGCCGATGCGCGGCACCAGCCGCCGCGAACTCGGCCACGGCGCACTCGCCGAGCGCGCCATCTTGCCGTCGTTGCCGAACTCGGATGACTTCCCGTACACGCTGCGGCTCGTCTCCGAGATCCTGATGAGCAACGGCTCGTCCTCGATGGCGAGTGTCTGCGGTGGAACGCTGGCCATGATGGACGCCGGCATCCCGGTTCAGGATCCCGTCGCGGGCATCGCGATGGGTCTTGTCAAGGAGGGCGACAACGTCGTCATTCTCTCGGATATTCTCGGGGACGAGGACCACGCCGGTGACATGGACTTCAAGGTCACCGGCACGGCGACCGGCATCACTGCGCTGCAGATGGACATCAAGGCCAAGGGCGTGAGCCGCGAGGTTCTCGAGGGTGCCCTTGAGCAGGCGCGTACCGGCCGGCTGCACATCCTCGGCGAGATGGCCAAGACCATGGACAAGCCGCGGGATAGCTACTCCGAGCTGGCGCCGCGCCTGGTCAGCACCAGAATTCCGCCGGAAAAGATCGGTACACTCATCGGTCCCGGTGGCAAGACGATCCGTGCACTCCAGGAGGACACCGGCACAACAATCGAGGTCCAGGAGGACGGCACGGTCAAGGTCTACGGAGTCAGCGGCTCCGGCGCGAACGACTGCATCCAGCGCATCAACGACCTGATGGCCGAGGCCAAGGTCGGAGAGGTCTACGAAGGTCCGGTCATCCAGATCAGGGACTTCGGAGTCTTCGTCCAAATCCTCCCCAACCAGGACGGCATGATCCACGTGTCCGAGCTCTCGGACGAGTACGTCGACCGGGCCGACGATGTCGTGGAAGTCGGCCAGATCATCAAGGCCGTCTGCATCGACGTGGATGATTCGGGCCGAGTCCGGCTCAGCCGCAAGCGGCAGATCATCCTCGAGCGCGGCGATGATCCGGGCCCGATCGAACAGCGCCGAGGCGGAGGCGGCGGAGGCCGTGGACGCGATGGCGGCGGCCGGGGCGGCGACCGCGGCCGAGGCGGCGACCGTGGACGCGGCGGAGGTCGCGGAGGCGACCGCGGCGGACGCCGCTAGACACCCCCACCCACACCGATCCATCGGGACCGGCCCCTATTCGGGTGCCGGTCCCTTTTTCGTACGCGCAGGGCGAAATCCCGCTTCGCGGTCTTTCGCTAAGCCGGACCGGCTGGAGCGGCGTTGCCGCCGCCGGCCCCATGAGCATGAACATGAGCATCACGGCGAGCGGGTGCGGGTGGCGATGCATGCGCCGCGGAGGGCGTTGATGACCGTCACGAACGGACGGCGATGTCTGCACGCGTCCGTCAGCACGCCTGCCCGCTCATACTCATACTCATGGCTCATGGCTCATGGCTCATGTGGGGCCGCTTTGCGGCGAAGCCGCCCCGGCCCCGGGCTATCGAAAATCCGCAAAGCGGATTTTCGCAGGGGCATCGCCGTCCGTACGCTCCCAATCAAAAGGGGCCCGCCGACTTTCGTCAGCGAGCCCCGACTCCGGGCACCCCTACCCGAACGCCCTGCGGCGCCTGAGTCAACCGTCCCTGGGTGCTCCGTCCCTTGAAGTTTCGTGTCCGGGTTGCGGCTCGTCAGCGCTCCTTCGATCTCCTGCCCCGCCTACCCTTGTTGCCGTCCTTGATCTTGCGGAGGCGCGCTCTTTCGCCCGGCGGGCGGAAGATGGTCCGCGCCAGGCGATGGCGCAGGATGTACGGGGTGATGAAGAAGTCCAACTCGGACTTCACCTTGGTCTTTCTCTTCTTGCTGAAGAGGAATCGCAGTACGGGAATGTCCGCCAGCAGCGGAATGCCCGAACGATCCTCGACCTCCGACACGGAATACAAGCCGCCGACGACGAATGTCATGCCGTCGCGGATCGATACCACCGTTTCCGCGTAGCGTTGGGAGATCACCGGGTTTGATACCGATGTCGTGGCGCTCTCGACGACCTGGAAACCGGTGATCGAGGACACTTCGACGCGCACGCGAAGCTTCACGTACTCGCGTCCAATGTGCAGCGGGCGGAAGTCGAGCCGGATTCCGGTCTCCTTGAACTTCGTCGTGAGTCGTTCGCTCGAACCATTGATCTGCACGTCGATGATCGGCGTTTCCTGACCGGTCACCAGCGTGGCGAGTTGACCCTGGCTCGCGACGATGCTGGGCTCCGACAGGATGTTGGCGCTGCCGCGCTCCTGAAGCGCCTCGATCGTCGCGACAAGCGATCCCTCGCTCGTCGAAAGTTGATCGAACAACAGGGACAGGCCCGTGTTGCTCGGGCTGAGTGCCGACGACGTGAACGACGTGGGGCGGAACTGCGACCGGAACGCCCTGAAGAACGCGTTGCCGTTGTCGCCACCGATCGCGCCAGTGTTGGGGTCACCACCGCCGCGATCAAAAAACCACGAGACGCCGTACTCGAGGTTGGAGTCCAGCGTGACCTCCACGACCTTCGCCTTGATGTTGACCTGCGGCTCGGGGACATCGAAGCGGTCGAGAAACTCCTCGATGATGTCCTTGTAGGGCGCGGGGAAGCGGAGGATGGCGACGTTCTCGTCCGTGACCTGCTTTCGCGTCGGCCCGCGCGTGATGTTGCTACGGCTCGTCCGCTGATCGTGCGTGAACTCCCACGCGTCCCGCTTGCGCAAGACGATGATCAGCCCCTTGATCTTGAGCTGGTCGAGCGACTGTTTCAGGGTGGTCGCGCCGACGTGATTTGTGACGTAAAACCACGTCAGCGTGCCATCCTTGTTCCGGATCAGATCGTCGCTCAAGAAGTAATAGTCCCGATCGACAACTTCCGGCTTCTTGGCGGACGGCTTGTTGGGCGCCGGGTCGCCGGCGGCAGAGGGCGCGAATCCGCCCCAGACGAGGGCGACGAGGGTCACAAGAAGCGCAGTGGACGGGAAACCAAATCCGTTTCGCATCACCACCGCCCTGTTCATCGAAACTAGTCCCGACTCACCAAGTCGATGAGGTCATCGGTGATGTCCGGAATCTTGGCCTTCTTCTCGCCCTTGGCCTCGATTGAGCCCGATTCGCCGATCACGTCGTGCCCTCCCCGCTTCGCGGCCTTCTTGAGCGCCTTGGAAAAGCGCGCGGAGGCCTTCTTCATGAGGATGTGGTACTTCGGGTCGTCTTCGCCTAGTTCGTCCTTGACGATTTTCTTGTACTCGGGGATCTCGGCCCACACGCTGTCGGCGACAATCACGGCCGGGGCCTTGGGGTGGCTCCCTTTTCCGAAGTAGATGCCGTCCGGGTCAATAACCTCGAATTTCGGCTTGTCCTTCTTGGCGTGTCCGTCGGCCACGACCGCTCGGCCAAGGCCCATCACTGCGCAAGCCCAAGTCAAAGTCGTAAAAACAAGATGTCGTGCCATGATGCCGAACTCCTCCGATCCGCGGTATCACAACTAGCGTGCCTAATCGCGCCATTCGCGCCAATTCACGCCAGCGACCTCCGTAACCAAAGGAAGAAACTCGGTTTACGACCGGCGGCTCCTGCAGTGACAAATCCCGATGGCTCGCAGATTCCGCCACATTCCGCCGATCCCAGTCCGCAGAACGAGAATTCCGCCAGGGCAAGAGCTAGGAGCGGTGTTCGAAGCGGAGGGCCAGTTCCGTCTCTGTCCCTCGCCGCACCAAGCGACAGGCATCGCCCAGCGTCAGCCGCCGGACAAAAAACAAGCGGCCGGTTGGCTTTCACCAAACCCGGCCGCTTTTCAGGTTGTGAGCGAGGCAAGCGCTGGAAAACCCGGCGTCCCCTTGGTTTGCGCGAACCGATCCTGCCTGTCGACCTGTCCTCCTGGTTGTGGAAAAAAAAGTATCGATCCTTGGCGGTTGCGGGCAATCCCGGCCGCCTGCTCACTAGGAACAACGATACCCGACTTGACTGAACGGTCAATCATCTTTTTGACCATTCGGTCATTTTTCTGTGGCCGCGTCGTTCCTGCGCCATAGAATGTGTCTTGGAAACATCTACACAAATGGCCGATTCAACCCCCTCAGCCCCCGACTTCGCGTCTATCCTGATCGCCGCTCGAAAGCGGATCGGGTTGACGCAGGCGGAAGTCGCAACCGCGGCGGGGCTCACGGCGTCATATCTGAGCTTTTTGGAGAACCGAAAAAAGCCGCCGCCGTCGGAGGATGTCTGCCGCGGCCTCGCAAAGGTGCTTGGCCTGACGGCGACCGAACTCGTCGAGATCGCGCAAACCGAGCGGGCCCCCGACGCCGTTCGCCGACGCCTGACCCGGCTCGACTCATCCCTGAAACGCGAGCGACGGACACGCCAACGCTTGCTGCGGTCCCTCCTTTCTCCGTTCCTTTTCGCAGGTCCGCCGGACTATCTGTCCGACGCCCTGGGCTCGATGGGGCTGAGCGCGCCCCGCCGGCGGCGGCTCCGCGAGGCGCTCACGGCGGTGGGTCGTCATCACCAGGATCGAGCCGAGGAGGTCGCAGGGATCATCGAGGCGCTCCCCGAAAAAGAGCGCAACCGCTTGCTCAACGCACTCCCCGAACTCTTGGCCACCCAGCAAGGCGGAGCGCAGACAAGTGCTGCTCCGGAAACCGACAGCGACACCACCGGGCCCCCGGCCCCCCCCACTCTGCTTCCGACGTTTTCCGTGCCGCCACTCGCGGACAAGCATGGGCAGCCGTATCGAGTCACGATCGATGAGTCGTGGACCGATCTGGCCATCGCGGCGGACGATGTGCGACTGGGCGACGAGGTGATGGTCGATCCCGGCCTCGACCCCGCGGCGGGTGACCTGCTCGTGCTCCGCAACGGTGACCAGGGCGCGTTCGCACGGATCGAGGAGATCGAGGCGACGGAGGAGACTCGGGAGGCCGGGTTGGGAGCCTTTGTTCTCCTACGGGCCAATCCCGCGGGCCACGTTTGGCGCGAGCCGGCACGGTCTGGAGAAGCGTGGACCGAGCGGCTGCGTGAGAGCGCGGCAGCGGTTGTGATCGAAGTACGCCGCCCATTCCGAAGGCGCGGATGATCGACCGGTGACGACCGGCGATCCACAATAGACACGTGACACCGCCGTCCGGCCCCGGAGCCTCGCCCGATCCCCGATCCGGTCCGCCTGCCCGGCCGGCCTGGACGGCGTTCGTCCTTGGCCTCTTGTTGCTGCCGACGACGCTCGCATGGCTCGACACCGCCCGCGCCATGAGCGGCCGGCGCTACGCCTATCGCGAGCACACGCGCCGAGTCGTGGTGTTGGGTTTTGACGGCGTCGATCCCACGTTGCTGCGTGAATTCTTGCCGCGACTCCCCGCGCTCGCGGAGCTGGCGCGCTTGGGCTCGTTCACCGACTGCCGCACGACGAACCCGCCGGAGTCCCCGGTTGCATGGGCCACCTTCGCGACCGGCCGCAACCCCGGGGCCCACAGCGTCTTCGACTTCGTGCGCCGCGACCTCGATCGGCCCGACAGCTACCGTCCGCGAAACGGCATGGTCGAGCCGCGGCCGCCGCTCGTCACCCGGTGGGGGTTGCCCCTGCGTCCACCTGGCGCGCGCAATCTCGTCGATGGCGCGGGATTCTGGGAGCCGGTCGCGGATGCCGGCTACCGCGTGTCCATACTGCGCATGCCGCTCACGTTTCCCCCGCGAGAGCCTCGCGGCGGCGAGCTGTTGTGCGGCCTGGGCGTTCCGGATGCGCGTGCAACCCAGGGCTCCTACACGCTCTTTGCCGCGGGACGGGATGCGTGGGAGGGCTGGACCGAGTTCGGCGGCCGCCATCTCGTGCTCTACCCGAAGCGCGGCCGCGCCGCGTCGAAGCTCGAGGGGCCACCCGATCCGCGAGACACGCGGCGCGAGCGGCGGCTGGAAGTCCCGGTGCAGTTCACGTTCGCGGCAGACACGGCCCTGGTCGTCGTCGGGCGCAACGACGAGCCGCCGATTGCACTCGCGCTCGGCCGCTACAGTCGTTGGATCAATATCGAGTTCACCGCAGGCCCGCTTGTGCGCGTGCGGGGCCTCGTACGGTTCCGCCTCTTACGCACCGGCCCCAACCCGGCGGTCTACGCATCCCCGATCCAGATCGCGCCGCACGCGCCGCCGGTGCCGCTCTCGGCCCCACGCGGATTCGCCGGACGCCTGGCCGATCGCCTGGGACCGATGAGAACGGCAGGCTGGCCGCAGGATACGTTCGCCGCCAACGACGGCGTCCTGGACGACGTCGCTCTGTTCACCGACATCCGCGACACCTACCGCGAGAATGAGCGGCTCTTTTTCGACCGTCTCGACCACGCCAACGCCGCGCTCTCCGTCATGGTGTTCACGGCGCCGGACCGGGCGAGCCACATGTACTTTCGGTACCGCGACAAAGAGCATCCGGCGCACGATCCGGCAGCGATAGGACGTTTCGTACGGGCAACGGGAGTCGAGGATCCGATTTTCGAGACCTATCGCTGGATGAACGACACGGTCGCCGCCGTGCGCAAGCGCCTGGGACGAGACGACATCCTGCTGATCGTCTCCGATCACGGCTTTCACACGTGGCGCTACGGCATGAACCTCAACACCTGGCTGCTCAAGCACGGCTATCTCGTACTCCACGACGGTGACGCGGGAGCCAAGCGGCGCAACCTCCAAGAGTTCTTCAAGAACCGCTCGGGCACCGCGCACATCGACTGGAGCCGCACGCGCGCCTACGCCCTCGGACTCGGCCAGATCTACGTGAACCTCAAGGGTCGCGAACGCGACGGTACGGTGGAACCGGGCCAGCGGGCCGCGTTGCTGCGCGAACTCCGGCAAAAACTCGTCAAGGTGCGCGGACCGGACGGCGCCGCGGTGTTCACTGCCATTCATCTGGGCCAGGACATCTGGCAGGGATCACACATGCGCGACGCCCCCGATCTCCAGTGCGCGTTCGCGACCGGCTATCGCGTGAGCTGGCAGACCGCACTGCTCGGCGTCCCCGGCCAGGTCTTCGAAGTCAACGCGTACCCATGGTCCGGCGACCACTGCAGCAACGACGCGGCCCAGACCGCAGGCGTCTTTCTCTCCAACCTCCGGCTCGGCGCGCTCGACCAACCACCCGGCCTCGAACAGATCGCCCCGACGATCTGCGGTCTGTTCGGGGTACCGCCCCCGGCCCGTGCAAAGGCCTCCCCCTTGCCACTCCTGGTGAGGTCGGAATCGGAACGGTAGCAAACGGACGGCGATGTCGCCGTCCCCGGTCAATCGCTCGCGATCGCTAGTCCGACTTGATCGGCTCGGTCTTGTTGCGGCGTTCGTCTTGCAGCGCGCGAAACGCCGCGCGGCTCCGAACAATCGCCCGCGCCAACAGGCTGCGACCGTGCTCGTCCTTGATCTCTTCGAGTTCCGAAAACCCACGCAACGCCTCAACGTCCTGGGTCACGAGCAGGGAGCGCTTGAGCGGCAATCCCGTGATCTCCGAGCGGCGCTCAGCCTCCTCGCGGATCCGGCGGCGTTGCACGAGGCGCGCGTGGGCCGTTTCGGTACCGATTTCGACGATGCGATCCCCGCCGCAGGCCACGCACTTGCGGTAGCCGCGACAAACGGGACAGACGACCTCGGCACCGGCTTCCATGGTCTTGCCGACCCCGGCGCAGGTCGTGCACACGCCCTCGTCGATGGATCTGAAATAGACCACCGGAAAACCGGACAGCTTGCCCGGCAGGGGATCGGAGTCGGCTCCGGTCTCGGTGAACAGATCCTTGAGGTAGTCCACGTCGTCCGCGGCGAGACACCAGCGGCAGGTCTCCTCCCCGGAAGCCCAGTCAAACGACCGATCGCAGTCGGTGCAAAACCGAGCGAGTGTTCGCACCGAAGCCCGACAATGCGGACACACGGCGGCCCGACCTTCCCAGACAACGTCGGGTTCGTCGATGGCCATGGCCCCCAGCCAAACCAGAGCCACAACGAATGCACCCGTAAAAAGCAACCATTTCATGCGCACAAGGATACCGCCCCCCCAACAAACCCGCCGGCAGGAGCCCGCGCGCGGGCGCTGTGCGGCGGTCCAGTCGGGTTCGGGTTCGGGTTCGGGGTCGGGGTCGGGTTCGGGGTCGGGGTCGGGGTCGGGTTCGGGGTCGGGGTCGTTTTGCGGAGGAACCGCAAGACGGTGACTTGGGGGCGGGCGGCCGTTCCGGTTGGCGGAGGAACCGCTAACCGGTGAACCTGGGGGTCGTACGGGACCAGGGTCTTTTTGGCTCAACGGCTGACGCCGTTGAGGCCTTGGGGGCGGGCGGCCTACCCGTTTCGCGGGGGAACCGCGAAGCGGTGAAAGGAGCGGAGACGGGCGGGAGAAGGGGGTCGGGGGCGGCTACGCTTCGCCGTAGGGGCAACGGCACGGGCGGTCGCGCGCCTATTCAACGAAGATCGCCGTCCGTTTGCTTTTCTTGCGGGTTCTTCGGTCTGCTGTCGGTTGGGACGCCGTAGCCTCCGCCTCCGGGGGTGCGAATGCGGAGAGTGTCTCCGGGTTGCACTTCCAGGCGAAAACGGCCAGGCAGCTTGCGAGGTTCGTTGGCGTTCGCCGGTCTGTGCTCGGCTGTGCCCCTGGTTCCCGGGGCCCCTCCGGCGAGGCCGTAGGGGGCGCGTTCGCGGCGATCGGACAACAGGTGAACGATGGCGGGCTCGCGGAACTCGATCTCCTTTTCGATGCCGTCGCCGCCTGCGAACTGTCCGACTCCTCCGGTGCCGCGCGCGATGCGCAGCGTGTTCACGCGGACCGGCAACACGTTCTCGAGCGCCTCGATCGGTGTGTTGCGCGTGTTCGTCATGTGCGTCTGCACCGCCGACGCGCCCGGTCCGTTCGGGCCCGCGCCCGCGCCGCCCGCGATCGTTTCGTAATACGTGCGGCCGGCGGTGCCGATCGTCAGGTTGTTCATCGTGCCCTGCGACGCCGCCGGAATGCGTCCGGGCGCGGCCAGATTGAGCGCGCCCAAGACGGCGTCGACGATGCGCTGGCTCGTTTCCACGTTGCCGCCGGCGACGGGCGCGGGATAGTCGGCGTTTACGATCGTGCCCTCGTGCGCGCGCACGTCGAGCACGTCCTGCACGCCCGCGTTCAGCGGCGTACCCGGCGGCAGCAGCAGCGCCAAGGCGTACAACACCGCACTATTGGTGACCGCCAGGTTCGCATTCAGCGGAAGATCGGTCTGCGGCGCGCTGCCCGCGAAATCGACGACGAGCCGACCCTCGGGCGATGACGGCACTTCCAACGCGACCCGGATCTGCAGGCCGCCGTCCAGAGCGTCCTCGAACTCGTGCCGCCCGGGCTTCAGCGCGTTCAACGTCGCACGCGCCGCGCGCGCTGTCGCTTCGCGCAGCGCTCCTCCCGCCGCAACGAGGCGTGCTTCACCATGCCGTTCGGTCGCCTCGCGCAATCGAGTCAGGCCACGCTTCAGGGTCTGGACTTGCGCGATCAGATCCTCGCGCCGCTCACGGGGCGCGCGCACGTTCGCCAGGAACAGCGCCAGCAGGTCCTCGTCGAATTCGCCGCCCTTTACGATCCGTACCGGTGGAATGCGCACGCCCTCGCCGTGAATGTCGCGGGCCAGCCCGAGCGAGCCCGGTGCCGCGCCCCCCACATCCGCGTGATGCGCCCGGTTCGCGACCAGGAACGGCCCCTCGCGCGCGATCGCAGTCAAGTCGGGCAGGTGCGTACCGCCGCACCATGGGTCGTTGAGCAACACGACGTCGCCGGGCCCGGGCGGCCGGTGCGCAAGAGCCGCGTGCACCGACATCGGCATCGCACCCAGATGCACCGGGACGTGCGCCGCCTGCGCGATCAGATTCCCCGCCGCGTCGAACACCGCGCACGAAAGGTCGCGGCGCTCCTTGATGTTGATCGACGAGGCCGCGCGTTCGAGAGCAGCCCCCATCTCCTCCGCGATCGAGCAGAACAACGCGTCAAAAACCGAAAGATCCGCCGCAGAAAAGCTCACTCCGCCCTCCGGAGCCAGAGCGTGCCGTCAAAGAGCACCTGCGCGATCCAGCCCGCCGGCACGACCGTCGTCGCCGTCTCCTCGCGAATGACGACCGGCCCGCGCACGGCCACCGGCAACGTGTCGCGCGAGATCGAGTCCGCGCACGCGACCGGTTCCTCGATACCGACCTGCGGTCCCGGCGCTTCCTGCTCGCGCGGCTCGGTCACGGTCAAGCGCAGGTTCACGACGTCGACCGCCCGTTCGGGATCCGCGTAACCGTACGCCGCCGCGTGTGCTGCATGAAACCGCGCCACGAGATCCGGCCCCACCGCTACGCTCAGCTCGTGCGACTGTCCGCGGTAGCGGGTATCCGCGGTCACCGTTTCGATGGCGCGGATCGGTTCTCCCGGCGAAACACCCGCACGCAACGGTGCCAACAATTCGTCGAGCCGACGCACGACCTCGCCCGCGGGCAAGAGAACGGTGCGCACGAAATCGCGCCGACGCTCCGCGAGCACCATGCCGCGCGCGGAAAACGTACCGGGAGCGGGCGGTACCAAGACGTCAAACATGGACAAGAGGTCCGCCAAAGCGCAGGCGTGGAGCGGTCCTGCACCACCGAACGCGAGCAGCGTCGCGCCGCGCGGGTCGATACCCCGTTGCACGGTCACGTTGCGAATCGCACGCTCCATGGTCGCGTTCGCCACCCTCAGGATGTCGCGCGCGCAGTCGGGGACGCGCGCGAGCGTCTCGGTCAGTTCGTCGGGTTCGGGGTCGGGGTCGGGGTCGGCGTCGGGGTCGGG
>JAJFFH010000010.1 GCA_021776735.1 Planctomycetota bacterium
GCTTCCTTCGTGCCCTTGCCGATCGCAACCATCGGACCCATGATGTGGTCCTCCGGCAGTCCGATGAGCTTCGCGACCTCGTCGATCTCGTAGCCGATCATCGGGCACGAGCCGTTGGCCCTCGCCTTCGCCGCCAGCATCAGCGTCTGCATCGCCATGCCGATCGAGCGCTGGGCCTCGTCGCGTTGCAGCCACTCGCTGTCCCAACCGGAAACTAGATCCACGCCCGGCTTCTCCGCTTAGCACGCCAGTTTCGAACTCTACGCCGCCTCGCCGCTTGCGTCAATCGGTTCGGGCACGCTTCGTCCGGCGATGAGCTTCGTTCGTTACCTGCTCGCGCTGGTCCGCGCCCTTGCTGCGGACCGCACGCGCCTCGCCATTGAGAACGTCGTGCTCCGCCAACAGCTCAACGTCCCGCGGCGCAATGCGAAGCGACCGATGCGCAAAGGCAGCGACCGCGCATTCTGGGTTCTGATGCGGCGGCTACTCAAGGACTGGAAGGAGTATCCGATCGAACACGACCGCAACGATGCGATCGATGATTTTGCACAGGTCGCGCCTATCGTGACCTTCGTCCTGACGATGGCCAAGTGGGCGAGCGCGAACCAGCAGCCACGTCCTGTCGGGTGGTGCATACTCTGCCTTGGACCCATTGTGCCGATCGCCGTTGCGCTGTTGTGGTATCGAGCCCACAAGAGAATGATCGACAGGATCCGAACCTCAGATGCTCGATTGCGCAACTTGCGGCCGAGGGCCAACAGTCGGCACATGTTGTGGGTGCTCGTCGGCGCCGCCTCGCTGTTCTTATCGGCGTTCATCCTGTGGTTTGCGCACGTCAAGGGCTATCCGGAGGCTGCTGGCTGACTCTATCCGCGTTGCTCGTCGCCGTGCAACCGCTGGTAGCAGTATCGAGGGCCACGTTGGAATCCGCGACACAGAGCGGGCAGACGGGAAGGACATACTAAGGATATCGCAGCTCCACGAGTGTGAGGATCGCGAACGCGGTTGAGCTCGTCTTGCCGACCATCTGGGAGTCGACGAAGCTGCCGTCGATCTCCTGGTCGCGCACGATAAGCGCGGTGAGCCGGGCGGCCATGTCGCCGCGAGCCGCCGGCGAAAGATACCGCATCGCGCGGGCGGCGTACCAGGTCCCGAAGTAGTAGCGATAGGAATCCTGCAGCGTTGTGTACTCGACCCACGACTCGAAGACCTTGGCAGTGCTGCGCACGCCCTCCACGTGATCGAAGAAGATGCCGAGCGCCTTCGCGATGCGCCGGGTGTTCTTCTCCCCACCCTCGTGTAGGGCCAGCTCGCATAGAGGCCCGCGCATGCAGCTCGACGAGTCGCCTTTCGGGCCATCGAGTGGCGTCATGTGTTCCATCGTGGTCCCGTAGTGGAATACGCTTCGCTTTCCGATGCGGTTGCGTTCGAGGAAGGCCGCGGCGCGCCGCACCATCGCCTCGTCGACCTTGACGCCGAGGCGCTTCGCCTCACGCAGGAGGATCAGAATCGGCGCGGTGTTGAACGTGTGCCTGCGCTGGCTGCGCGTGTACGTCCAGCCTCCATCATGTTCGATTTCACGCAACGCGCCGATGAGTATCTCGATCCGCTTTCGCGATGCGCGAGCGTCTTTGCCCTTCAACAGCTCAAGTTCCAGGTGCAGCGCGTAGGTGAGGTGCCACACCTTCCTCTCCGGGTTCTCCGTCCACGCCGTGACGAACGCGGTGCCGGCCTTGATCGCCGCCTCGATACGGCGGAGGCGTTCGCCGCGGAAACCGGACCGTACGGCGCGCAAAGCGCAGATGCACATCGCGGTGCGCGGCACGACGACGCCGAGCGGACGCCCACCCTTGGCCACCAGACCGTGACGGTTGTGGGCTTCGCCCCAGGGGCCGTGGGGCTGTTGCTGGGACAGCAGATAGTCCACCGCCGCTTCAAGCGGCGCGGACTGGCCGCCGTGCTCCGTTGTTGGAATCAGAGGATCGACGTCGAAGTGACGATACGATTCCCATTCGCGCGGGAACGGTCCCCTCGGGTCGAGATAGAGCCTGGCGCGTGCGGCCCACGGACCGCTCCCGGCGCGCTTCCCGATGTCGCGCCAGAGCTCGCGCGCCCGGGCCTCGTTGCCGAGACGCTGTTCGGCGATCGCCAAGCACGACTCAATGCGGTAGCGCACGTCTTCCTTCGATTCCTTCGCCGACGCCAACACCTTCCGGGCCTGCGCATCGCGCCCGGCGAGCAAGTGGATCTCGCCCTGAAGCGCGGCACGCAGCGCCGAGGACGCCGGTGCTGCGCGTAGAGACCGTTCCGCGGCCTCCAGCTTCCCCTCGAGCATCAGCATGCGCGCCTCGGCCAGAGCAGCCTCCCTTTTCGGCATTTTGTTCAGACGCCGGCGCGCCATCGCGAACTCGCCCGCGGCGATCCACGGCTCGACGCCACGCGGGCCAGGCTCCACGGCGGCGGCGAACCGCGCATGACGCTGGAGAACGGCCAGGCAGGTTCGATAGGTGAGGTGCGGGCTAAAGACACCGAGCCGGGAGACCTGGTGCAGCAGCTTGCCTTCCGGCGAAGCAAAAACAAGCGCCGGTGCACGCGCACGACGCGCGGTAGTTCCCAGTCGCGGCAACGGGTCGGTCCACATGCCCTTGCTTCGAAACCAGAAGTGGCCGGTACTGAGACGCAGCCGAACAGCGACGAACCGGCTCTTGATCAGCGCAGCGAGATCCGGGTGGCCGAACAGCGTGGTGAGGATCGCGCGTTCCTTGATCGCACCCGGTTCAATGCGCCGCAGGTAGTCGAGGTCCATGGCCGGCTTCTTCCTGGCCGCGTGGACCTTCTCCACGCCTTCGTAGCCCGCTTCGAGGTGGGTCCAGTCCCATGGCGTGACGATGGCGAGGACGATGCGATTCTGCTTCTTCGCGCGCGCCCGGGCCTCCTCAATCGTCTCCGCCCAGTCGATCCATTCGAACGTGCTCGGCGCGCCGAGTGTCGAAGGCTTGGCGCCTTCGAGCCGCGCGATCGCGTCCCGGACGGCCTGGCGCACGCTCTTGTGTGACACCTTGTTCAGTCTCCGCTTGAGTTCGGGCAGGGCGGACTCCTCGCCGATCCGGCCCACTGCTTCGGCAGAGCACGCCGCGATCCACCAATGGTGGCGGCTCGCGATGTGGTCGAGCAGGTCATCGAGGGCCGCGGTGGCGTTCACCCCACCGAGCACCTTCGCCGCCTGCATGCGACGCAGGTTGGATTCGCGCCTGTCCTTGAGGATCTCGCGGCAGGCGGGGATCGACCGAGGGCCCAGCGCGATGAGCTCGCGCAACGCCGTGTAGTCCGCGGGCTTCGTCGCGTCGCCGAGCTTCTTGACCCACTTGTCCACCTCCGCGTCGCCGCCACCGGCGACCGAAACGAACAGCAGAACGAACAGGATGATGTTTCTCATTGGCGCCCCGCGATCTTGCGAATCGTCTTCAGTTGTATGGTCGTGAGGTGCGGACCGCGCGGACCATCCAGGACGCGCGCCGCGGCATGTTGGGCGGCCGCCGGCGTCGAACCGGGCCAGGGCTGTCCCTACCGAAAACTAGCTCCACGCCCCAATTCTCCGCTTAACACGCGAATTTCGATTCTACGCCGCCTCGCCGCTTGCGTCAATCGGCTCGCGCCGTCATCGCCCTGCGATGAGCTTCGTCCGACACCTGCTCGCCCTGGCGTGTGCCCTCGCGGCGAAACGCGCGAGCCTCACCCTAGAGAACGTCGTCCTCCGGCAGCAGCTCAGCGTGCTTTGGCACACGCGAAGCGCCCGACGCTGAAAGGCACGACCGCGTATTCTGGACGACCGGTCGCTCGGCGGGAATGCGCCGGAGCCGCGGCACGTCGAGGTGGGACCGGGCGCAGTCATGGCCGTGCCGTACCTCGACGGTCTGCACCATCGGTACAGACGCGCCGCGTGAGTGGCTGAGCCTTTGCCACGTCTTCTACCGCACGACCGCAGCACTCGTGTGTCCCGCGGTCGCGTCTTCGCGCTTCAGACGACGTTCACGGGCATCCATCGACCACGTCGGCGCGATAGAATTGACAGCTACACTCAGAATCAAGGCGCGGTTGAGTTTTCGGTAGGGACAGCTACCGGTTCCATAGGATCCGATCGCTCCTCTCTTATTATCGTCCACCCCGTCCTGTCCGAAAACTCAGCCGTTCGTTGCTACGCGGCCCTCTCGTAGTGCTTCAGAGTCCCGCCCAAGTCACGAATCGAACCGGACAACGACGAAGCGGTTCGTGATCCGCTCGTTTCGAAGCCGGCGCCGCTTGCCCGTGAGCCGCTCCTTCAGACGCGGTTCTCCTCGACGAGGTAGGCGACCACGTCCTGTTGTTGCCGGTTCACCCAGCCCCGTCCTGTCCGAAAACTCAGCCGTTCGTTGCTAGGCGGCCCTTTCGTAGTGCCTCAGAATCCCGCCCAGCCGGTCCCGGCAGCGAATCGGACCAGACACCGACGAAGCAGAGCTCGTGATCCGCTCGTTTCGAAGCCGG